>DCWN01000002.1:8665-104831 GCA_002328835.1 Acidobacteria bacterium UBA2161
CGACGTCGAGGATGTCGTCGACGACCTGGAACGCCAGGCCGAGATGTCGCGCGTAGTCGTCGACGGCCCGGACGCGGGCGTCGCTGCCGCCGGCCATCATCGCGCCGGCCACGGCCGCGGCGCGGATGAGCGCGCCGGTCTTCCGTTCGTGCATGCCGCGGAGCGCCTCGGCATCGAGCGGGCTTGCCGGTGTGTCAGGGCGGCCCATACCGCTGGCTTGCAGGTCGATCGCCTGCCCCCCCACCATGCCCGCGGCCCCGGCCGCCTCGGCCACGAACGCGATCGCGCGCAACCGCCGGGCCGCGGTCGCGGGGTCGTCCGCCGCGGACGGCCGGGACATCACGCCGAACGCCTCGGTGAGCAGACCGTCGCCCGAGAGGACGGCCAGACCGTCGCCGAAGATGACGTGGGCCGTCGGCCGGCCGCGGCGCAGCGTGTCGTCGTCCATCGCCGGCAGGTCGTCGTGCACGAGGGAGTAGGTATGGATCAGCTCGATGGCGCAGGCGAACGGCAGGACGAGGTCCCGGGACGTGCCGGTGTGGGCCGCCGCGTCCGCTGCGTTAGTCGTGTCCATGGTGTCAGCGGCGGCCAGCGCCAGGACCGGGCGGAACCGCTTGCCGCCCGCGGTCACGCTGTATCGCATCGCCTCGGCGATCAACGCCGGGCAGCCGGGTGCGCCCGGCAGCAGCTCGTCCAGCGCGTGGTCCACATCGGCCCGACACGCGGCCAGGTAGTCGGTGAAATCGTCGGGTGGGGTCAACGGTCTGGCTCGTCGTCGTCCGCGTGCAGCGCATCGGGCGCGGGCCGCACCTCGCCGCGCTCGTTCAGGACCTCGATGCGGCGCTCGGCTTCCTCCAGACGCTGGTGGCAGTAGCGCGAGAGCTTGACGCCGCGCTCGAACAGCTCCAGCGACGTGTCGAGGGAGAGGTCGCCCGCCTCGAGCTGCTTCACGAGGGTTTCCAGTTCACCGATGGCCGATTCGAAGTCCTTGATCTTGCTGCTCATCTCGATTCGCTCTGATGACTTACGTATCTGAGACGCGGCGGGCCCGATCTCGCCCAGTCACCGTGCAATCCAGTTCTCCCTGGTGCAGGGTGACGTGCACGCGGTCGCCGGTCTCGATGGCGCCGGCATCCGACACGATCGCACTCCGGTCGTCGTTCCAGCAGACCGCGTAGCCCCGGCCCAGGACCGCCAGCGGGCTCAGGTTTTCGAGGCGTCCGGTGAGCACGCCGAGTCCCTCGCGCCGGTACGACGTGAGCCGGGACATCGCGCCGGCCATGCGGCCGTCCGAGCCCGCCAGCCGCGCCGCGATCGTGCCCACCGTGCGCCGGAGGTCGCGCGCCTCCAGACGGAGGCGCAAGGCATGGTATCGCCGTTGGTCGCGACCGACGCGGCCACGCGCCGATCGCGCCACGCCGTGCGTCAGGTCGACTACCCGCCTGGCCGTCAGCGCCAGACGTGCCGGCCAGCCGGCCAGGCCGGGCCGTCGCTCGAATTCGCGGACGCGCTTCTGGCCCTCGCGGATCGTCATGATCGCGCTGGCGCGCAGCCGCTCCTGCATTCGATCGATCCGCTGTTCGAACTCGTCCTTGCGCGTCACGACCAGCTCGGCCGCCGCCGACGGCGTCGCGGCGCGCAGGTCCGCGGCAAAGTCGGCGATCGTGAAGTCCGTCTCGTGGCCAACGGCCGAGATCACGGGGACGGGGGAGTCGACGATGGCGCGCGCCACGGCCTCCTCGTTGAAGGCCCACAGGTCCTCGATCGATCCGCCGCCGCGTCCGACGATGACGACATCGACGCCCGGCGCGGCGGCCAGCTGCGTCAGCCCGCGCGCGACCTCGGAAGCGGCGCCCTCGCCCTGGACCCGCGCCGGACGGATCAGGAGATGCGCATTCGGGTAGCGCCGGCGCAGCACATGAATGATGTCGCGCAGCGCGGCGCCATCCAGCGAGGTGACGATGCCGATCTTCCTGGGCAGCGCCGGTAGCGATCGCTTCCGCGCGGGGTCGAACAGGCCCTCGCCCTCAAGACGGCGCTTCAGCTGTTCGAACGCGAGTTGGAGCGCGCCGACACCGTGCGGTTCCAGGTGCTCACAGACGATCTGGTACTCGCCCTTGGGTTCGTAGACCCCCAGGCGGCCGCGCGCGATGACCCGCATCCCATCCTCGGGCGTGAAGCGCAGGTATCGGGCCGCTGACCGGAACATGACCCCTTTCAACTGCGCCCCGGCATCCTTCAGCGTGAAGTAGACATGCCCCGTGCGCCAGCGCCTGAAGTTGGACAGCTCGCCGTCGATCCACAGTTCGCCATAGGTCGTTTCCAGGAGGCCGCGCAGCTCGCCGGTCAATTCGGAGACGGTGA
Source organism: Acidobacteria bacterium UBA2161 (assembly GCA_002328835.1). Taxonomy (GTDB): domain Bacteria; phylum Acidobacteriota; class Vicinamibacteria; order Vicinamibacterales; family UBA823; genus UBA2161. The sequence goes on from DCWN01000002.1 coordinate 11,030, forward strand.
AGATGCGCCGGGCGGGCGCGGCGCCCGGGGTCGCGCCGGACGGGCTCGGCGGTCGCGCCGGCGCGGGGTCGACCTTCGGCGGCGGGCTCGCATCGTCGCGGCCGGCTGGCGGCGGGTCGTCGAATGGCAGGTCGAACAGGTCGGCCATGTCAGGACACCGGTCGCGCCGCAAGCGCTTCGACGTCGTGCAGGCTCAGACTCAACGGTGTGATGTCGGTGGCCAGACCCGTCGCGACGTCGGCAGTCACCACGACGGCATGCAGCATGGGGTCGCGCGTCGCTGTTTCGAATCGGCTGGGCAACCCGGTGACAAACCGCGACAGCGCCGCGCCTGTCTCCACGCCGATGATCGAATCGTGCGGTCCAGTCATGCCGACGTCAGTGATGCACGCCGTGCCGCCAGGCAGGAGGCGAGCATCCGCTGTCTGCACGTGGGTGTGAGTGCCGACGACCGCGGTGACCTGGCCGTCGAGATGCCAGCCCATGGCGATCTTCTCGGACGTCGCTTCCGCGTGAAAGTCGACGAAGATGACGCGAGCCTGCTCGCGCGCGGCGCGAATCTGGTCGAGGACCACACTGAACGGGTTGTCGAGCGGCTGCATGAAGACGCGACCCATGACGTTGATGATCGCGACGTCCCCCGCCGGCGTGGTCACGGTGCACATCCCGTGACCGGGCGTGCCGGCGGGGTAGTTCGCCGGTCGGAGCAGGCGTGGTTCGCGGTTGATGTAGTCGAGCGCCTCCTTCTTGTCCCAGATGTGATTGCCCGACGTCATCACCTCGACGCCCAGATCGCGCAGCGACTCGCCGATCTCCCGTGTGATACCGAACCCGCCGGCCGCATTCTCCACGTTGGCGATGACGAGGTCGATCTGGTGCGCCTCGACGAGCGAGCGCAGACCGCGCCGGACGATTTCACGCCCGGGTCTGCCGACGATGTCGCCGATGAAGAGCAGTCGCATGGCCGTGGCATCATTATAGTGGCCCGTAAGACCGGTGGCCTCGAGCGGCGGTTGTCTTTTGTATCAGCCTGAAAACAAACGCCTTAGCAGCTAGGAAGTCATATCTTTCATATATGAGTGGATAGCGCTCAGGAAATATGATTGTAAAGAGCTAATTATCTGTGTATCATCGTTGAAATCATTTTCCGGGCCGAAGCGACGGAGCCCGACGGAGGAGCGATGAGCAAGAGCAAGAGCGTGATCGGAATCGACCTGGGCACGACCAACTCGGTGGTGAGCGTGATGGAGGGCGGGCAGCCGGCCGTCATCGTCAACCAAGAGGGGAGTCGGCTGACCCCGTCGGTCGTCGCCGTCTCGAAGGACGGCGAACGTCTCGTTGGCGAGATCGCGAAGCGCCAGGCCGTGACGAATCCGGAGCAGACCGTGTTTTCCGTGAAGCGGTTCATCGGCCGAAAGCACGCCGAGATCGCTTCGGAGTCCGCGCGCATGCCGTACCGCATCGTGGCGGCGAAGAACGGTGACGTCGCGGTGGAGCTGCACGGGACGGTCCAGTCGCCGCCGCAGATTTCGGCGGCGGTTCTCCAGAAGCTGAAGCAGGCCGCGGAGGATCATCTGGGGCATCCGGTGACGGACGCCGTCGTGACGGTGCCGGCGTACTTCAACGACGCGCAGCGCCAGGCCACCAAGGACGCCGGGAAGATTGCCGGCCTCGCGGTCGAGCGGATCATCAACGAGCCGACCGCTGCTGCCCTGGCCTATGGCCTCGACAAGAAGGGTGATGAAACGATCGCCGTTTTCGACTTCGGGGGCGGCACGTTCGACATCTCGATCCTCGAGGTTGGGGAGGGCGTCGTCGAGGTGAAGTCGACCAACGGCGATACCCATCTCGGCGGAGACGATCTGGACCACCGCATCGTCGACTGGATGGTCGAGCAGTTCTCGGCGACCGAGGGCGTGGACCTGTCAGCCGATCGGATGGCCCTTCAGCGCCTGAGGGAGGCCGCCGAGAAGGCGAAGATCGAACTGTCGACCGCGCTCGAGACCGAGATCAGCCTGCCCTTCATCACGGCCACCTCGGCCGGCCCGAAGCATCTCTCGCTCAAGCTCAGCCGCGCCAAGCTCGAGCAGTTGGTCGACGACCTGCTGCAACGGACACTCGGCCCGGTGAAGCAGGCGTTGGCCGACGCAGGCCTTCAGGCCGCCGCCGTCGACGAGGTGGTGCTGGTGGGCGGCTCCACGCGGATGCCGAAGGTGCAGTCGCTGGTAGGCGACTACTTCGGCAAGGAACCCCACAAGGGGGTCAACCCCGACGAGGTCGTGGCCATCGGCGCGGCCATTCAGGGTGGCGTGCTGGCCGGCGACGTCAAGGACGTGCTGTTGCTCGACGTGGCGCCGCTGTCGCTGGGCATCGAGACACTGGGTGGGGTGATGACTCCGTTGATTCCTCGCAACACCACGATCCCGACACGGAAGAGCGAGATCTTCTCGACGGCCGCCGACAGCCAGACGAGCGTCGAGGTGCACGTGCTGCAGGGCGAGCGATCGGATGCGAACGACAATCGCACGCTTGGCCGGTTCCATCTCGTCGGCCTGGCCCCCGCGCCGCGCGGGGTGCCGCAGGTCGAGGTGACCTTCAACATCGACGCGAACGGCATCGTGCATGTGTCGGCCACGGACAAGGCGACGGCGAAGGCTCAGGAGATGACGATCACCGCCTCGAGCGGCCTCTCGTCCGAGGACGTCGATCGGTTGGTGCAGGAAGCCGCCGCGCACGAAGCGGAAGACCGCGCGCATCGCACGCTGATCGACGAGCGGAATCAGCTTGATGCCGCAGTCTACAGTCTGGAGCACACGGTGACCGAGAACCGCGATCGCCTGCCGCAGCCCGACGTCGAGCGGACCGAGACATCGCTGGCGGCCGCGCGGGAAGCCTCGAAGGGCACCGACCTTGGCGTGATCCAGGCCGCGGCGAAGGACGTACAGCAGCGCGCCGAGGAGATTACCGGCCTGCTGTCCCGCCCGGAGGAGCCGCCGGCCGCGCCAGCGGATCCCACGGCGCCCGACGGCGAGGTGATCGACGGAGAGGTCGTTGGCGCTTAGTCGCTGAGTGAACTCGACGGGTGGGTCGGCTCATGCCTCAGGGCCAGTCGACCCACCCTCGTGGCAACACACCCGCCTTCCGGAGCCGCACTCTCCACCAGTAGCTATCCCGCCATCGGGGCACGGGATGGAAGGGCGGCCGCTCCCAGTCCATGGCGGCGATCCGATCGGACATGACGGCCGGGTGGGTGCCCTGGAACGGCACGCATCCCCGGTAGTCGTACGTCCAGTCCGGGATCTCCTGCTCCGGGGCCGAATCCCCCATCCGGCCCTCGTCGTACATCTGTTCCAGGCTGGCTCGGCGGATCCCTTGCTGGCGAGAGGGCCGGACCCCGCCGTAGTGATAGATCTCGCCCCCGGCTCGCCTGGTGCCGCTGGGCCAGCGTGGGTGCAGCGGCCGGCCGTTGCTGCCCCAGAATGTGCACGCATCGGCGCGCGATCGGATCCCGACGCCATTCCGCACGATTCGGACGGCGCGTCGATAGCCGAGCGTGTCCCGAACATCGTAGCCGGCCCGGAAGTGAACGTAGCTGAACCACAGGCCCTCAATCGCCGGCCGGGGCAGGTAACGTCGCATCGCCTGCCGGAGGCGAGGGTAGTCGCGTTCGTGAACCACTTCATCGGCCTGGAGGTAGAAACACCAATCACCGGCGCATTCAGCCAGCGCCAGGTCGGTCTGCTCGGCCAGCAGTCGTCCGCCCTCGCGCTTCGAGAGATCCCACGTCGTTTCGATCACGCGGATCTTGGGCGAGCGCACGTCCCGCACGCCTTCGATCGTGCCGTCCGAACTCGTCCCTATCGCCACGATCATCTCGTCGACGAGCGGAAGCAGCGACCGGATGCTTTCCTGGAAGGGGTAGCCGAACCGGACGCCGTTTCTGACGATGGTGAAGCCGCTGACGCGCATGACAGGCGAGGATAGCGTCTTCGGGTGATTTGGAGTATCCTGATTGGTTATGGACGAGACCACAGACTCTGTACCCGTTGAAGAGGCCGCTGTAGAGGCCGCGCCGGAGCCGAAGCCGCTACCGAAGATGGCTCCGATTCGGAGTCGTTTTCTCTACGTCGACGTGTCGGCCCAGCGTGCCAAGCAGCTGCGGCGGGGGGCGCTGCCGCGGCTCGCGCACCTCCGTCCTGACCCCGAGACGGGTGCGCGGCCCGAAATGCCGCCCAAGCTCGAGCGCGTGGCGATGCAGGAAGTGGAGGAGGGGCTCGTCGCGTACGAGCTGCCCGAGAAGCCACCGGTCGGGGAGACCGCCAGGTGACCTCGGCCGAGATCACCGATCTCACCATCGGTGCGCTGCAAGGGCTCGGCGCGTCGACCATCTTCCTGCTTGCGCTGTTCATCGGCGTCTGTGTTGCCTTGGCCGTACTCAAACTGCGCCGGGGCAGCCGGAAGACGCTGGTCTTCAGGAACTTCGACGATCTGGACGGCGAGTTCGTCTATCTGCCGCCCGATGCGCCGCGCGGCCCCGCCGACCAGTTGAGGACCCCGGAACTTCTCGAGCAGGCGTCCCGTAAGGGATAGTGGGAGGGCTCAACAGCCGATGCTCGAGTTGATGGTGCTGGGTGCGGTCGTGACCTTCGGTGCGCTGGCCGTCGCCGGTGTCGCGGTGGCGCTGGTCTTCACCAAGCTGATGCTCTGGCTGGTACTCCTGCCGTTCCGCCTGCTGCTCTGGCTGGTCCTGATTCCCGTTCTCCTGTTCAAGACGCTCTTCGGGCTCGTCTTTGGCGCGGCGGTCACCCTGCTGCTGGCGCCCGTGGTCGGCCTGATCCTGCTCGCGTCATTCGTGGGCGCGGCGGCGGCGCTGGCCCTGCCCGCGCTGCTCGTGCTGATCGCGGGGATGGGCCTGATCTGGCTCTTCCGCTCGCCGGCGCAGCCCGTGCCCGCTCGCTAGCTTCCCTCAGACGGCCGGCGACTCTTTCCACCAGCCGTTGGCGCGCTCGTAGCCGTCCGCAATCCGTAGCAGTCCCGCTTCATCGAATGCTCGCCCCACGAGTTGTGCGCCGACCGGCAGTTGTCCCGGCGTGAACCCGGCCGGCACGCTGATCGCCGGAAGGCCGGCGAGGTTGGCGCTCACGGTGAAGATGTCGAGCAGGTACATCTGCAGCGGATCGTCGACCTTGTCGCCCAGCGCGAATGCCGGCACCGGACTCGTGGGCATGAGCACGGCGTCGACCGAGTCGAGCGCCGCCTCGTAGTCCCGTCGTATCAAGGTGCGGACCTGCTGTGCCTTCAGGTAGTGCGCGTCGTAGTAGCCGGCGCTGAGCGCGTAGGTGCCGAGCATGATGCGGCGCTTCACTTCAGCTCCGAACCCTTGGCTTCGGGTTCGGTCGTACATGGCGGTCAAGGTTGCGGTCGCGGGATCGAGCGCGGCGCGATGCGCGTAGCGGACGCCGTCGTAGCGAGCGAGGTTCGAACTGGCCTCGGCCGTCGCGATCAGGTAGTAGACGGGGATCGCGTAGCTGGCATGCGGGAGCGCGACGTCGACGATGATCGCGCCGGCGGCCCTGAACGCCCCAACCGCGTCGTGGAACACGCGGCCGACGTCGGCATCCACGCCGTCCTCGAGCAGGTCGGACGGCACGCCCAGTCGGATGCCACGCAGGTCGCCGTCGAGCGCGTCGCCGTAGACGGGCACCGCGTTCGGGGCGGCCGTGGCGTCGCGGGGATCGGCGCCGGCGATGACTTCCAGCAGCAGCGCGGCGTCGCGCACCGTCAGCGTCAGCGGCCCGATCTGATCGAGAGACGACGCGAAGGCCAGCAGGCCGTATCGCGAGACGCGCCCGTAGGTCGGCTTCAGGCCCACGACGCCGCACAGCGCCGCCGGCTGGCGAATCGAGCCGCCGGTGTCCGAGCCCAGCGCACCGGGGACGAGCCGAGCCGCGACGGCCGCGGCCGAGCCGCCGCTCGATCCGCCTGGGCTGCGTGCCAGGTCCCACGGGTTGTGCGTCGGTCCGAACGCGGAGTTCTCGGTCGACGAACCCATGGCGAACTCGTCGCAGTTCGTCTTGCCGACGACGACCGCGCCGGCGTCTTCCAATCGCGCGATGACCGTCGCGTCGTAGGGCGGGACGAATCCGTCGAGGATGCGTGACGAGGCCGTCGTCGCGACGTCTTGCGTGCAGAGGTTGTCCTTGACGGCGATCGGGACGCCCAGCAACGGCCGGCGATCGTCGGCGGCTCGCGACCGATCGAGCATCGCCGCGCGCTCGAGTGCCCGTTCCCGAGTCACTCGGTTGAACGCGTGCAGCGACGGATCGGTCGCCGCGATCCGATCGAGGTAGTCGGTGCAGGTGTCGACCGCAGTGACGGCTCCACTCGCCACCGCGTCACGCACCTCCAGCAGTGTTCGGGTCGAGGGCGTCATCCGATGACCTTCGGGACCTTGAAGAAGCCCTCGTCGGCAGCCGCGTCTGGCGCGTTGGCGAGTGCATCGTCCCGGGACAGGGAGTCGCGCACCTCGTCGGCCCTCAGGGCGTCGTGGCTGGAGAGCAGATGCGTCGTCGGTGGGACGTCGGTCGTGTCGACCGCCTGGACGGCCTCCGCGTAGGCCAGGATCTCCGCGAGTTGCCGGGCGAACGTCTCCTGCTCCTCCTCGGACAACTCGAGGTGGGCGAGTTCGGCAATCCGTTCGACGTCGGCTCTGGTCAGTTGCGAGGACATGCGGCGCTCCGGCTACACCGTGAGCAGACGTCGCAGGAACTGGAGGCCGATGAGGAGGACCATGGGCGACAGGTCCAGGCCGCCCATCGGCGGCAGCACCCGGCGAATCGGGGCGAGGACCGGCTCGGTCAGCATGCCGACGAACTGGGCTGCCGGGTGATGCGGGGGCAGCTGCATCCACGACATCACGACCGCGACGATCACGACCAGCGAGTACAGATCGAACAAGGTTCCCAGCAGCACGCGCCGTTACCTCATCGGGTTGCGTCGAGCATGACCGGCTGGAGCCAGGCCGCGAGGCCGTTCGATTCCAGCACCTTGGCGCGCACGTAGCGCTCCTGCCCGGTGAACTCGTACACCGCCGGGTTCGCGCTCGTCTCGTCCAGAATCCGACCGCCGGCGCCGATGAACTCGACCCGGTACTTGCTCGAGGGGATCTCCTCGATGGCGATCGTCATCGAGGCCTCGGTCACCCGGTAGTCCGCGAGCACGACGCCGGTCGAGGCGTAGAACTCTCCCTGGCCGATCGCTTCCAGCAGATCGGCCGCCGTCAGGGCAGTCGCCCGCACCATGATCCAGCCGCGGCCGGGCCGAGCGGCGTCGGGATCCCAGGGACGCTTGAAGATGTGCGCGTCGTCGACGGCAATGCCGTAGAGCAGAACGCCGCTCGTCAGGATGGCGTCCCACATCTCTTCGAGCCCAGGCGACCCGCCGCCGCCAAGGTTGTTCACCCGGGGATGGCCGTTGTACACCTCGAAGAGCCGGTTGTTGCGGACCTGTCGCAGCTCGTCCGCCGTGATCGCCCACCCGAAGTTCGGGTGGTTGATGTGCGGCACGCCTGACGCCGCGCGGATCTCGTCCACGTTGCGCTGCACGACCTCGACGACACTGTTGCCGCCCTGAGGCTCGACGAGGCGCTGCACATCCAGGCCGTTGATGTGAATCGGCTTGCCGTCGAACGCGTCGGTCACTTCCTCGCCCCGGATGACGAGGAACTGCTCGTCGGCGCCGTACACCGCGTTGACGCCGTCGACCGACGTCAAGAAGTTGTGATCCGAGAGTACGAGGAAGTGGTAGTCGCGCTCCCGATACCACCGCACGACCTCGTCCGGCGTGCTGTCGCCGTCGCTGTTGACGGTGTGCGTGTGCGTGTTGCCCTTGTACCAGCGGCGGGGTGTCGGCTGCGCGTCGGCCGACCCGGAGGACGTCGCGAGCAGCACCATGGCGGGCAGTATCGTCAGCGCGACGCGGCGTATCGGACGGAACAGGCGTTGCATCATCATTTCTCAGCCCTCGGCATTCCCCGAACGTCGGATTATAGCCCGCGACGCGCGTGGGACCGCCCGGACCCACACCGCCGCCCGGGTGGTAGCATCGAGTCGTGCCCCTGACCCGGCCGGCTGAAAGCCGTCCTGCGGCTGTCGCGGGAACCTGGTACCCGGCGACGGCGGGTGCGCTCGCGCGCGAGTTGGACGGCTACCTGGCATCCACGCCGACGCCGGCCGCGACGCTCGATGGCGCCGTCATGGCGATCGTCGCCCCGCACGCCGGCTTGATGTACTCGGGTCAGGTCGCGGCGCACGCCTACGCGGCCGTGACGGCGGTCGAGTTCGATGTCGTCGTTCTGGTTGGGCCGTCGCACTTCGTCGGGTTCGACGGCGTCGCGCTCGACGACCGCGGGACATTCGAGACCCCGCTCGGGCCGCTGCGGCTGGAGCCGGCGTGCGCGGCCGACCTGGCGTCGTCGGCCGTGGTCGAAGTGAACCGCGATGCGCACCAGCGCGAACACTCCCTGGAGATGCAGTTTCCTTTTCTGAAACACCTGATGCCCGAGGTGCCGATCGTGCCGCTGGTGATGGGCTTCCAGACCGGGCCGACGACCGCGGCGCTCGCGGACGCGCTGGTCGCCAGCCTGGCCGAACGGCGTGCGCTACTCGTGGCGAGCACCGACCTGGCGCACTATGTCGATGCGGCGCGCGCCGAGGCACTCGCCGCCCCGCTGCTCGAGGCGGTGCGGTCGCTGGATCCGGCGGCGTGGGGCGCCGAGTTGGAACGGTATCCGGAAACGGATCGCGGCCGCTTCGTGGCGTGCGGCGGCGGGCCGGCGGTGGCGGTCATGGACGCCGCGCGGCGCCTCGGCGCGACGGACGGCGCCGTGCTGCGCTATGGCGACTCGGGCGACGTGTCGGGCGACAAGGATTCGGTGGTGGCCTATCTGGCCGCGGCGTTCGGCCGCTTCTCGAAGACGGTGGCGGGGTGAGAGGCGCCATGCCGAAGAACCTGCCATGTTGGCCATGCCGGCCATGCTGGCTATGCTGAACTCGGCCCAGCGCGCCGCGCTGCTCGAGATCGCCCGGGCCTCGATCGTCGCGCGGGTGAACGGCCGGCCCTACGCACCGCCGCGGATCCCGGCGCTCGACCGGCGAGCCGGTGCGTTCGTCACGGTCCACCGAGACGGCACCCTGCGGGGCTGTATCGGGTCGTTCGGCGACGCCGAGCCGCTCATCGATGTGGTCGCCCGATGCGCCGCGGCCGCGGCCGTCAACGACCCGCGCTTTCCGCCGCTCGAGGCGGCGGCCGTCGGTCAGGTCACCCTGGAGATCTCCGTGCTCGGCCCGATGGAGCGGGTCACGGATCCGACGGAGATCGAGGTGGGCCGCCACGGTGTCACCGTCGAAGCCGGCGACCGCCACGGGCTGCTGCTGCCGCAGGTCGCGGCCGAGTGGGGCTGGGACCGTGAGGAACTGCTGGCTCAGACGTGCGTCAAGGCGGGGTTGGCGCGACGAGCCTGGGCGGGGACGGGGACGGGCGCGCTCGTCGTCCACCGTTTCGAGGCCGAGGTCTTCGGCGAGGCGGGCTAGCTGCTAGCAGTCCGTGGTGAAAGGGCCGAGTGGCACCGAGACCGTCGAGGCGTCCGCCCAGCAAGGCGCGAAGCGGGAGCATACCGGGAGTATCCGACCGCAGAGCAACGCCGCAGGGCGGGATGCATCGGCGGTCGGATGCAGCGGGCCTTTCACCGCGGGCTGCTCGAGCCGATCAGGTCGCGGAGCGCCTGCAGGTTTCTCAGGTCGCCCGGGTCGGGGGTCGTGGCGGCGGGATTCTGGCGGTCGTCCTTCGGCGTTTCGAGCACCATCGGCAGATGGGCCAGCGTCGGGTCCCGCAGCAGCCGCGCGAACGTCTTCAGTCCAACCCAGCCGCGGCCGATGTGATCGTGGCGATCCCGCCGGCTGCCGCAGGCGAACTTCGAGTCGTTCAGGTGGAGCACGTGCAGCCGGTCGATTCCGATGAGTGACTCGAACGCATCGAACGTGTCGGCGTAGCCCTGCTCCGACGCGATGTCGTATCCGGCCGCCAGGAGATGGCAGGTGTCGAGGCAGACGCCCAGCCGGTCCCTCGCGGACGCACCGTCGATGATCGTCGCGAGGTGTTCGAATCGATGCCCGAGGTTCGTGCCCTGGCCGGCGGTGTGTTCCAGCAGGAGCTTCGTCCCCGCCACCCGCGTCGAGAAGATGCCGTCTATCGCCTCGGTGACCAGCCTGAGGCCGCCGGCCTCGGTGCCGGTCGTATACGAACCTGGGTGCAGCACCACGCCCAGCAAGCCCAGCGCATCGGCTCGATCCAGTTCGTCGGTGAGTGCCGCCATCGAGCGGTCGCGCAGGGTCGGCTCGGGCGCGGCGAGATTGATGAGGTAGCTGGCGTGCGCGACGATCGGGCGGATGTCGAATTCTTCGGCGCGCGCGCGGAAGGTCGCGATCTCCTCGGCGGGCAGCGGCCGGGCGCGCCACTGGCTCGCGGACTTCGTGAAGATCTGCAACGCGTCACAGCCGGTGGCCTGTCCGCGTTCGACGGCGCGAGGCAGGCCGCCGGCAATCGACATGTGGGCGCCGAGGCGTGGCATGACGGGCTGCTAATATACCGCCATGCCGACCGCCGCCAGGCGGATGATCGCCTGCGCCCTTGCGCTGTGGGTCGCCCAGTCGGCCGTAACGGGCTGGGGATTCGACGCGCATCGCTACGTCACCGATCGGGCGATCGATCTGTTGCCGCCCCCCATCCGCCCGTTCTTCGACAGCCGGCGCGCCTTCATCACGGAGCATGCCGTGGATCCCGACCTGTGGCGCACCGCGGGATTCGAGGACGAAGCGCCGCGGCACTTCTTGAATCTCGACGCCTACGGGTCGGCGCCGTTCGCGGCGTTGCCGCGGAACCGTGACGACGCGATGCGCCGGTTCGGAGAGGCGGTCGTGACCGAGCGGGGGTTGCTGCCGTGGCGGACGGCCGAGTTCTTCGATCGGTTGGCCGGCGCGTTCGATCGGTACAACCGGCGGCCGTCCGGCGGAGCGCTGAACGACGTCGCGTTCTACGCCGCCGTGCTGTCGCACTACGTGGCTGACGCGCACGTACCGCTGCACGCCGTGCTGAACTACGACGGTCAGCTCACCGGTCAGCGAGGCCTGCACGCTCGATTCGAGACCGAGCTGTTCTATCGCCATCGATCCGAGCTGGCGCGACCCTCGGAGGCCCCGGAGCCGATCGCGGACCCGCTCGGCGCGATCTTCGACATTCTGGTCGTGAGCGAGGCCGGGGCGGCGGCCGTGCTCGACGCGGATCGGCGGGCCGACGGCGCCGCCACGCGATACGACGATCGGTACTTCGCCCGGTTCTGGACCGCGGTCGGTCCGGTCTTCGAGCGGCGGATCGGCGAGGCGAGCGGCGCAGTCGCGGCGTTCGTCACGGGTGCGTGGGCGGCCGGCGGCCGGCCTCGCCTGCCGGGCGGGTTGCGCGTGGCCGGCGGCGCGGAGCCTGGAGGCGCGCGCTGACCGCGTCGGCCATTCAGCGCGCGGCGATGAGGGTCTACCTCGTTCCCGTCGGCATCGAGCGGTACGCGCTGTACTGCGAGGTGAACGACGATCCGGGCGAGACCGCCGGCCGCCCGCGCGGATTCCTCCGGCGATGGTTCGACGAGTTTCGCGAGTCGATCAGGCAGGCCGAGCCGGGGCGTCGCCGGCGCCTGCCCGATCCCGAGCGCGTGTCATCCTCGCGGTTCCGTCGGGCCTGGCGGTGGGGCCGTCGGCGGCTGATGCGATGGGTGGCGGCGTCGGTCGCCGAGCAGCGCCTGCTGTGGCATCTGCGGCGGCAGTCGACGTCGCACCTGACACATCCAGACGACCTCGAGCCGGAAGCCGCCGAGCAAGCCATGCGTCGGATTCTGCAGCGCGACGCCGACCGCCACCTGTTCTGGTTGGCGTTCGATGCTGCCGGCCTGACCATCTCGGGTGTCTTCGCCATTATTCCCGGGCCCAACGTGCTCGCCTACTATTTCGCGTTTCGGGTTGTTGGCCACTACCTCTCGCGTCGGGGCGCGCGACAGGGCCTGCATCGGGTCGAGTGGCGCTTCGATGCGTCGGTGCCGCTCGCCCAGTTGCGTCAGGCGCTCTCGCTCGGCCCGTCCGAACGCCGCCGCCTCGTGCGCGACGTGTCGTCGGCGCTGTCGCTCGAGCGCCTGACCTGGTTCGTCGAGCGGACGGCGCGCTCCACGTGACGAGGCGCTGGCGTGGCGCGTGCTATACTGCCGGCCTTGCCCCTCAGCGCTTCGTCGCGTCGTTCGTGCGTGCCCGCCTCGTGAGATGCCCTCGAGATTCCGACTTGCAGCGGTGTGCGGTCTCGCCGTGTGCGGTCTCGCGTCGCCCGCCCTGGCCCAGAGCCAAGCCGATCCGCCGTCCGATGACGGTCGCGGCGTGCGCTTCTTCAGCGGCTACCGTTTCCACCTGAACGCCGCGGCCCTGCTCGACGACGACGAGCGGTTCAACTGGAACGCCGACTACGGCGGCGAGCTCGACGTCGTCGACTACGGCAGGGGACGGGTGCACTTCGTCGCCAACGTCGAGACGATACTGGGCGAGGAGTTGCAGCGGTTCGATCCGAACCAGGGCAACTACACGCTCGCCGGGTCGATGACCTACCGGCTGGGCTCGACCGAGGTCGCCGGCACGTTCCACCACATCTCGCGGCATCTCGGCGACCGCCCGAAGAACTTTCCGATCGATTGGAACATGGTCGGTGTGCAGCTGTGGCAACCGGCTGACTTCGATCGATGGCATCTCGATCTCCGGGGCCGCGCGTTCTACACGGCCCAGCGCTCGTTCGTCGACTACGACGGCGAGCTGGGAGGCGATGCTCGACTGCGGTACGCGCTCAACGATCGCCTGGCGATCCTGTTCGGCGGCGCGCTCACCTACATGCCCACGGACGCGGACATCGCCGGGCGCAGTGGTGTCTGGGGCGGCGCGTTCGAAACGGGCCTCCGCGTCGAGGGCGACGCGGTGGCCATCGAGATCTTCATGGGTGTCGAGCGGCGGATCGACGCCGATCCGCTCGAGCGCGAGGCCCGCACCTGGGCCATGACGGGTTTCCGACTCCTCAGCCGGGACTGACCCGCGCCGCGGGCACGGGCGACCCCGTGCTGACTGTGCGATAATCGAACGAATCATGCGTACACGGGGGTGGACGTGCGTCGCAATCGCGGCGGTGATCGGCGTCGGCGTGGCGACCGCCGCGACGCGGCCGCCCAAGCTGCAGTACGAGATCGCGACGCTGCCCAATGGGCTGACGGTCGTGCTGTCAGAGGATCGCTCGACGCCGATCGTTCACGTCGAGTTGTGGTACCACGTTGGCTCGAAGAACGAGCGGCCGGGACTCACCGGCTTCGCGCACCTGTTCGAGCATCTGATGTTCAGTGGCTCGCAGAACGTGCAGGCGGAGCAGCACACGTCGATGGTGGCGAGTGTCGGCGGGCGGAGTAACGCCTACACGACCGAGGACACGACGGTCTACTGGGAAACGGTCCCGGCCCACTATCTGCCGATGGCCCTCTGGCTGGAGGCCGACCGGATGGCGAGCCTCGAGATCAAGCCGGAGGCGCTTGCCACCGAGCGCGAGGTCGTGAAGGAAGAACGGCGGATGCGGATCGACAACCAGCCGTTCGGTCGATTGTCCGAGATCATCTACGACCAGTCCTACACGGTGCATCCCTACAAGCATCCGACGATTGGCAGCATGGCCGATCTGGAAGCTGCGTCGGTCGATGACGTGCGGAGCTTCTACGACACCTACTACGTGCCGAGCAATGCCACCCTCGTGCTCGTCGGGGACTTCGACTCGGCGGAGGCGATGGCGCTGGTGACCCGGTACTTCGGTCGGGTGCCGGCGGCGGCGCAGCCGGTGCCGCGCGACATTCCGCAGGAGCCGCCCTGGGAGAGCGGGCGTCGGGTGATGCTCGAGGAGTCCTGGCCGCTGCCGGCGGTCATCGTGGTCCACAAGATTCCCTTTGATGGCCATCCCGACTCGTATCCACTGCACTTCGCGTCGAAGATTCTCTCCGACGGCCAGAGTTCGCGGATCTACCGGCGTCTGGTCTACGAGGAGCAGCTGGCGCTCGCGGCGTTCGGTCAGGGCGATATCGTGGAGGATCCGAGCCTGTTCTTCGCGGTTGCGCTCGTCCAACCGGGCCGGTCGCCGGCAGAGGCCGAGCGCGCCCTGCGCGACGAGCTGGAGCGGTTGAAGACCGAGTTTGTCTCACCGCGTGAGCTGGAGCGCGTCAAGAACCAGTTTGCGCGCGACTACATCTTGGGACGCACCTCGAACCAGCAGAAGGCGACCCACCTCGCGCATGCCGCGGTCATCCATGACGACATCACGACCGCCGACGGCGAGTTCGACATCTTCATGGAGATTACGGCCGAGGACGTCCAGCGCGTCGCCCAGACCTACTTTACCGACGACAACAGTCTGATTCTGACCATCATGCCGTCGGGCGCGTCGGCGGGAGACGCGCCATGAGGATGACTCGGAGCGCGACGGGTCGCCGGGCCGTCGCAGCGCCGGCCGCCTGGCTCGTTGGCGTCGTGGCGCCGCTGCTGCTGGCCGCGTCGGTGCACGGCCAGACGCTGAGCGGCTGGCCGATCGAGGCCCCGCCGGAGCCGCTCGAGCCCACCGAGGTGCAGTTCCCGCCCTACGAGGTGCGCATGCTCGACAACGGCATGCGCGTCATTGCCGTCTTGCATCACGAGCAGCCGGTGGTCAGCGTGCGGCTGCTCGTTGGCGCTGGGATGGTGCACGAGCCACCCGAGAAAGCAGGGCTGGCCAACTTGCTCGGCGCGCTCCTCGACCAGGGCACCGCGGCGCGCTCGGCGCAGGAGATCGCGGAGACCATCGATATGATCGGCGGCGGGCTCGGCGTCGGTGCGGGCAGCGATCTGACGTTCGTGAACGCCGTCGTGATGAGCGACAGCTTCGAACTCGTGATGGGGCTCCTGAGCGAGGTGATCCGGCAGCCCGCCTTCGCGCCCGAGGAGATCGAGCGGCAGCGTCAGCAGATGCTCTCCGGCCTGCAGGTGAGCATGCAGGACCCCGACTATGTCGCCGGGGTCGTCTTCGAGCGTCTGGTCTACGGAGATCACCCCTACGGACGGCCGCAGTCGGGTACGCTCGAGTCGCTCCCGACGATCACCTCCGCTGATCTCCGTGCCTTCCACGACCTCTACTTCGCGCCGAACAACGCCATCATGGCGATCGTCGGGGACCTCACCGCTGAGACGGCCTTTGAGACCGCGGAGCGGATCTTCGGGGACTGGGCGCCGAAGCTGATCGAACCGCCTGCCTTCAGCGCGCCGCCGCCGCCGGCGAGCCGGGTCGTCGTGGTGGACATGCCGGGCGCGGTGCAGACCGAGATCCGCGCGGGGCACATCGGCGTGGCGCGGACGCACGCGGACTACATGCCGCTCGACATGGCGGTTCGGGTGCTGGGCGGCGAGGGCAGCAACCGCCTCCATCGCGTCCTGCGGACCGAGCGCGGTCTGACCTATGGCGCCGAGGCGTCGATTCACACGCTGCAGACGACCGGTGACGTGGTGGCCCAGACCGACACGCGGACCGAGGCGACGGCGGAAGCCCTTCGGCTGACGATCGAGGAATTCTGGCGCTTACGGCGGCAGCCGGTCGGCCTGCGCGAACTGGACGGCGTGCAGGCCTACATGACCGGCAGCTTCCCGCTGCAGCTCGAGACGCCCGACGCGATCGCGCTCAGAGTCCTGAACGTACTGTTCTACGGACTCGATCCGGCCGAGCTGGGCACGTATCGCGAGCGCGTGAGCGCGGTGTCGGCCGACGACATCCAGCGCGTCTCGCAGGAGTTCCTGCTGCCCGACCAGCTGTCGATCGTGCTGGTCGGCGATGCGTCCGCGTTCATCGACGATCTGCCGGCGGCGGGATTTGCGAACGTCGAGCGCGTGTCCCTCGCCGATCTCGATCTCTCACCGGGCGGCCTGCGCGTGGTGGAATCCGCACCGGCTGACGTGGCGGCGCCCGCGCGACCGACCGCGGCCGAGCGCGCGCAGGCGATGGAGGTCGTACGGCGAGCGATCGCCGCCAAGGGTGGCGCCGATCGGCTGCGCACGATCACGACCGCGACGGCGCGCGGTCGGACCACGATGTACACGCCGGCCGGTTCGATGGACGCCGATACGGTCAGCTACACCGCCTATCCGGGGCGGTTTCGGGTCGAGGCGGCGTTGCCGACCGGTCGCATCGTCCAGGCGTTCGCCGACGACGAGGCCTGGCTCGAGGGCCCTGACGGCGTGGAGGATGCCTCGCCGACGGTGCGCGATGATTTTCGGGCGAGCCTCCGCCGCGACCTGATTCAACTGCTGCTGCGCGCGGCCGACGGGGGCGTCGACATGCGGCCGATCGGCGCGGCGTCGGCCGACGGACGTGCGGCGGCCGTCGAGTTCCTGACCGCGGACATCGACGAGCCGGTGCGGCTCTTCCTCGATCCTCGAACCGGGCTGGTCATCCGGCAGACCTACGTGTCGCAGGGCCCGGCGGGGCCGGAGGAGACGGAGGAGCTGTACTCCGACTACCGTGAGGTCGACGGCGTGCAGGTGGCGTTCCGCGCGATCGTGCGACGGGGTGGGGTCTCGGTACTCGAGCGAGAGTTGGCGGACCTGACGTTCAATGCTACGATCGACGCGGCGCTCTTCGCGAGGCCCGGCGCGCCTGAGTAGCCGCGTCCCCGAATCGGTCGTGCGCCGCGCCCGTCTCACGGGCGCTTCTTCCCCCGCGCTGCTGCCAGACGTGTGCGTTGCATGCCCAAAGTCCTGATCTCGTGTGGTGAGACCTCCGGCGACATGTATGCCGCCGCGCTGACGACCGAGCTGATGCGCCTGGCGCCTTCGGCGCGGGTCACCGGCCTGGGAGGCGATCGGCTGGCTGCCGCTGGCGCCCGGCTCGTGAGCCACTATCGCGGGTTGAGCGTGACCGGCTTGGTCGAGGCGCTGGCCGTCCTGCCGCGGTCGTGGACGATCTATCGTGCGTTGGTCGCGGCCATGCGTCGAGACCGGCCCGACGTGGTCGTGGCGGTCGACTTTCCAGACTTCAATTTCCGGTTGGCCGCGGCGGCCCGGCGGTTCGGCGTACCGGTGGTCTACTACGTGAGTCCCCAGGTCTGGGCCTGGCGCCGTGGACGGCTGCGGACGCTGGCGCGGCTCGTCGACCTGATGCTCGTGATCTTTCCGTTCGAGGAGGCCGTGTACCGCGAGGTGGGCATCCCGGTCGAGTTCGTTGGCCACCCGCTCATCGAACTGGCCAGGACGGGAACGCCGCGCGCCGCGTGGCTCTCAGAGTTGGGGTTCGCGCCGGACGCACCGACCGTGGCGCTCCTGCCCGGCAGCCGCGCCAACGAAGTCGGGCAGCTGCTGCCGCTCTTGCTCGACGCGGTGCGTGCGATCGTCGAGCAGGTGCCGGCCGCGCAGTTCATCGTCGCCCGCGCCCCGGGCCTCGACGACGGGCTGTTCGAGCGGGCCGAGGCGTGGGAGGGGCCCGGCCGCGTGTCTGTCGTCGAGGGGCGGACGGACGATGCCCTGTCGGTCGCCGATGTGGTCGCGACGGCCTCGGGCACCGCGACGATCCAGGCGGCGATTCATGGCCGGCCGATGGTCATCATCTATCGCGTGGCGCCGCTGACCTACGCACTCGGCAAGCGGTTCGTGCATGTTGATACCTACGGCATGGTCAATCTTGTGGCGGGTGAGTCGGTCGTGCCCGAGCTGATTCAGGATCAGTGCACCCCCGGGGCGATCGCGGCCGAGGTCGTCGGCTACCTGACCAACGACGAGCGGATGCGGCAGACGCGCGCCTCGCTCGACGAGGTGCGAACGCGCCTGGGAGGTGCCGGCGCGAGCCGCCGCGCCGCTGAGGCGGTGCTCGCCGTGGCGAACCGGTCTGCGACGAGTTGACGTGCGGGAGTTACGAATGAGAAGAGTCGAGCGGACCCCCCGGTGGCTGGCAGTTGCGGTGGTGGCCGGCCTCGGAGCCATGGCCTCGTCGGCCTCGGCGTCGTCCGTCGTGCCGGCGACATTGGCGGAGCTGGCCGACGATGCGCGCGTGATCGTGTATGGCCGGGTGGCGTCGGTGTCGCCGCGCTGGACGACCGGCCGCGAGCGGATCGAAAGCCTCGTCACGGTCGACGCGTCCGGCTACTTCAAGGGCGATCTCGGCCCGTCGGTCCGGGTGCGCGTGCCGGGCGGCACGCTGGGCGCTTACCGGACGGTCGTCGTCGGCGCGCCGGTGCTCACGATCGGCCAGGAGGTCGTGTTGTTCCTGGGGGCGAGAGGGCCGTCGATCCCGGTCATTCTCGGATTGTCCCAGGGTGTGTTTCGCATCGTCGTGAACGGCTCGACGGGTCAGCGCCTGGTCATGCCGACCTTTGTGCCGGGGCCCTCGGTGCAGCCGCTCGTGCGCGGCGACGTCGAGCGGCGGCTGATGCCGTTTGGCGAGTTCGGCCGGCGGCTGCGGGAGCTGGTCGCCGGTCTGCCGGGTAGGGTGGTGCGCCGGTGAAGGTGCGCGGGACGTGGCGCGCTGCGACGGCCCTGGCGCTGGCCGTGGTGCTCGCCGGGGCATCCCCGCTCGAGGCCTACCTGAAGCTGGGGTTCTCCCAGGATCCCGACCAGGTGCTGCGGTGGGGGCCCGGCACGATCCGCTACTTCGTCGGTGATCGCGACCTGCCGGGTGTCTCCGGCGAGGCGTTTCGCCAGGCCGTTGGGCGCGCCTTCGCGTCGTGGGAGGCGGTACCCACCGCGACCGCGACGTTCGACGAGGTGGGATTCACCGGGTTGTCGCCGCTCAGCGAAGACGGCGTGACGACGGTCGGCTTCGAGGACCTGTTCGACTTCGACGAGCGCGTCCTCGCCGTGACGTCGTTGCTGACCAGAACCGGGTCGGGCGAGATCATCGAAGCCGACATCGCATTCAACGCGGCGGTCGCGTGGTCCACCGACGGCCAGGGCGGCTTCGATGTCGAGTCGATCGCCGTGCACGAGATCGGCCACTTGCTCGGTCTCGGCCACTCGGCGATCGGCGAGACGGAGCTCCGGCCGACCGGGGGGCGACGCGTGATCGCCTCGGAGACCGCGATGTTCCCGATCGCGTTCTCGAGCGGCTCCACCGAGGGCCGCCTCCTGCAGGCCGACGATCGGGCCGGGGTCTCCGACCTGTATCCGACGCCCGAGTTCCAGCAGGCGACCGGCAGCATCTCGGGGCGGGTCCAGAAGGGCGGCGCGAGCGTCGTTGGTGCCCACGTCGTGGCGTTCAATCTTCAGACCGAAGACCTCGTCGGCAGTTTCACGGTCGGCGGCGACGGGCGGTTCGTCGTGGCCGGGCTTCCGCCTGGCCCGTATCTCCTGCGGGTGGAGCCGCTGGATGACGCGGATCCCGACAGCTTCTTCGACGATGTCGCCGCGGTCGACGTCGAGTTTCGGGTGGGGTTCGCGTCGCGCATCGTCACGGTGCGGGCCGGGGCCGATGCCGCCGTCGACCTCGAGGTCGTGAGCAAGTGATAGGCGGCGGCCGTTCACTCGTCGTGGCCGCGGTCGTCCTTGGTGTGGGGCTCGCCGTGTCGGCCCTGCCGGCGGCCGCGCAGGGACGGCTCGAGCTCGGCGTCGGCGTCGGTGCCGTCTCCGGGCATCCGGTCGGCGGTGCGGATGCGACCCTGACGCCCAACACGGGGACCGCCGCCGGTGGGTTCACGCTGTTCTCGACCGAGTCCGAGCTGGAGGCCGCGACCGCCCTCGATCTTCGACTGGGATGGCGCCTGTCCCGGATCTTCGCGGTCGAGGCGGGCCTGGGCTACGCGACGCCGAACGTGGCCACGCGGGTCACCGGCGACGCCGAGGCCGGCTCGCCGAGACTCGACACCGTGCTGTCGCAGTGGATCGTCGACGGCAGCGTCGTGGCCCACCTGACCGCCCTCGAAGCGGTCGGCGGCCGGCTGCGGCCGTTCCTCGTCGGCGGGCTCGGCTACCTGCGCCAGCTCGACGCGAGCTCGGCCCTCGTTGCCAGCGGGGGCGTCGTGCACGCCGGCGGCGGCGTGAAGTACGCCGTCTGGAACCCGACGGACTCCTGGGTGAAGCGTGTCGGCGTTCGCGCCGAATTGCGCTTCTTGATACGCAACGATGGATTCGACTTCGAGGACCGGCGCCGCACGTCGGTCAGCGGATTCGCGAGCGTTTTTCTCGCGATCTTCTGACGGTCGCGGCGGTGCGCAGGGTGTGGGTGGAGGCCGCTCATGAGATGGTCGTGGCGGATCGCGACGATCGCCGGCATCCCGATCTACGTCCACGGCACGTTCCTGGTCCTGATCGGCTTCATCCTGTTCAGCGGCGTGGCCGGCGGACGCGCGCTCGGCGCCGTGATCGCCAGCGTGCTGTTCGTTCTGGCGATTTTCTTCTCGATCGTGCTGCACGAGCTGGGCCATGCGCTGACGGCACGGCGGTTCGGCATTCGCACCCGAGACATCACACTGCTGCCGATTGGCGGGCTCGCCAGGCTGGAGCGGATGCCCGACGAGCCGAGGCAGGAACTCTGGGTCGCGCTGGCCGGACCGGCCGTCAATCTGGCGATCGCCGCCGGCTGCTATCTGGCGCTCGTGCTCACCCAGGGTGTGCTGCCGACCCTGGCGTTCGACCCCTCGGCCGGCGCCGTCGAGCGCTTCACCGTCGTGAATCTGTCGCTGGCCGTGTTCAACATGGTGCCGGCCTTTCCGATGGACGGTGGGCGGATGCTGCGCGCGCTGCTGGCGGAGCGACTCGACTACGTGCGGGCGACCGAGATCGCCGCAAACATCGGCCAGGGCCTGGCGCTGCTGTTCGGGTTCCTCGGGCTCTTCTCGAACCCGTTTCTGGTCTTCATCGCGCTGTTCGTCTGGATGGGTGCGTCCGCCGAGGCCTCGATGGTGAGTCTCCGGTCGGCCCTGGCCGGCATTCCGGTCAGCCGGGCGATGGTGACCGATTTCCGCGTGCTGGAGGCCGGGTCTCCGCTGCAGGAGGCCGTCGACCTGGTGCTGGCCGGATCGCAGCGCGACTTTCCGGTGATCGACCGGGGCATGCTGATCGGCGTGCTGACCCGCGACGCGCTGATGGCCGCACTCGGCGAGCGCGGCTCCGCCGGCGCCGTCAGCGAGGTGATGACGCGGGAGTTCGAGGTCGCCGATGGGCGGGAGATGCTCGAGTCGGCATTCAAGCGGTTGGAGTCAGGCGCGTGTCCGGTGTTGCCCGTGCTCGATGGTGAACGGCTCGTCGGGTTGCTGACCTCGGACAACGTCGGTGAGTATGTGATGATCAGGGGAGCGCTTCGGCCGGGCGGGGGGCGGCCGAGACGAGGAGGGGCGAGACCAGCGTGAAGAATTCATTCGAGACACTCACCGAGCTGGCGGTCGACGGTCAGTCGGTCCGCTACCACAGCCTGCCGGCGCTCGAGCACGCGGGCTTTCCCGCCGTCGGCCGGCTGCCGTATTCCTTGAAGATCCTGCTCGAGAACCTCCTGCGTCGAGAGGACGGCGGCGCGGTGACCTCGGAGCAGATCGCGGCGTTCGCCCGGCGCACCGCCGACGCGCCGCCGCAGGAGATCGCCTTCAGTCCGGCGCGGGTGCTGCTGCAGGACTTCACTGGTGTGCCGGCGGTGGTCGATCTGGCCGCCATGCGCGACGGCGTCGTGCGCCTCGGCGGCGACCCGAATCGGGTGAACCCGCTTCAGCCCGTCGAACTGGTGATCGATCACTCGGTGCAAGTCGACCACTTCGGCCGGCCGGAGGCGCTGCGCCTCAACTCCGAGCTGGAGTACACGCGCAACCTGGAGCGCTATGCGTTTCTCAGGTGGGGACAGAACGCCTTCGGCAACTTTCGCGTGGTGCCGCCCGAGACCGGCATCGTGCATCAGGTTAACCTGGAGTACCTGGCGCGCGTCGTGTGCCGCGAGACGGTCGACGGCCAGACCATGGCGTACCCCGACACGCTCGTGGGCACCGACTCGCACACCACGATGATCAACGGGCTCGGCGTCGTCGGGTGGGGCGTGGGGGGCATCGAGGCCGAAGCCGCGATGCTCGGCCAACCGATTTCCATGTTGGTCCCCGACGTTGTCGGCTTCCGGCTGGATGGTCGGGTGGCAGAGGGGATCACGGCGACCGACCTCGTGCTCACGATCACCGAGCGCCTACGCCGGAAGGGCGTGGTCGGGAAGTTCGTGGAGTTCTTCGGCCCCGGCCTCGAGCATCTGACGATTGCCGACCGCGCCACGCTAGGCAACATGTCGCCCGAGTACGGCGCGACGATCGCGATCTTCCCGATCGACGAGATGACGCTCGACTACCTGCGGCTCACCGGTCGAGACGCCGGCGAGGTGGCCCTGGTCGAGGCCTACGCCAAGGCGGAGGGGTTGTTTCGCGATCCCTCGGTCGTGCCTGACTATACCGACACGGTCGCACTCGATCTGGCCGAGGTGGAGCCGAGCATCGCCGGACCGCGCAGGCCACAGGATCGCGTCGCGCTCGGTGGGGCCAAGGCCGCGTTTGCCGAGACGCTCGGCGAGATGCGCGATGAGACGCCGGCCCCCACCGGCGAGGGGCTCGAGCACGGGTCGATCGTCATTGCGGCGATCACCAGCTGCACGAACACGTCGAATCCGAGCGTCCTGATCGGTGCGGGCCTGCTGGCGCAGAAGGCCGTCGCGCGGGGCTTGCAGGTCAAGCCGTGGGTGAAGACCAGCCTCGCGCCCGGGTCGAAGGTCGTCACCGAGTACCTGCGGACCGCGGGGCTGCTCGACCCGCTGGCCGCACTCGGGTTCCACCTTGTCGGCTACGGCTGCACGACTTGCATCGGCAACTCGGGTCCGCTGCCTCCGGAGGTGTCGGCCGCCGTCGCCGATGGCGACCTGATCGTGGCGTCGATCCTGAGCGGCAACAGGAATTTCGACGGTCGGATTCAAGCGCAGGTCCGCGCGAACTACCTGGCGTCGCCGCCGCTCGTCGTGGCCTACGCGCTGGCCGGCCGGATGACGATCGACCTGACCTCGGAGCCGCTCGGACAGGATGGCGACGGTCACGATGTGTTCTTGCGCGATCTCTGGCCGACGTCGCAGGAGATCCAGGCGAGCATGAGCGCGTCGGTGCGATCCGAGATGTTCACGGCGAGCTATGACTCGGTCTTCGACGGCGACGCGCGCTGGCAAGCGTTGCCGACGCCGGTGGGGGAGCAGTTCGCCTGGGACGCGACTTCGACCTACGTCCGGCATCCGCCGTTCTTCGAAGGGCTGACCCTCGAGCCCGCCGCGATCGAAGATGTCGAGGGGGCGCGGGTGCTGGCGCTGCTCGGCGACAGCGTGACGACCGATCACATCTCGCCCGCGGGTGCCATTCCCGAGGACAGCCCGGCCGGCCGCTATCTGGTCGACCAGGGCGTGCCGCCCCCCGAGTTCAACTCCTACGGCGCCCGCCGCGGCAACCACGAGGTGATGATGCGCGGGACCTTTGGCAATATCCGCCTGCGTAATCAGCTCGCGCCTGGCACCGAAGGCGGGTGGACTCGCTGCCAGCCCGACGACGAGCCGTTGCCGATCTACGATGCCGCCATGCGCTACCGTGACGCCGGCACGCCGCTGCTGGTGCTGGCCGGGAAGGAGTACGGGTCGGGGTCGTCTCGCGACTGGGCCGCCAAGGGGACGCGGTTGCTGGGTGTGCGGGCCGTCATTGCGGAGAGCTTTGAGCGGATTCATCGAAGCAACCTCGTGAACATGGGGGTCCTCCCGCTGCAGTTCGGTGCCGGCGACAACGTGGCCTCGCTCGGCCTCACCGGGCGGGAGGTCTTCTCGCTGAGCGGTATCGCCGAGGGCCTCGCGCCCCGTGGGGCGATCGACGTTCGCGCTCGAGGCGCCGACGGCACCGAGATCGGATTCCGCGCCGTCGTCCGGATCGACACCCCCGAGGAACTCGTCGCCTTCAGGCACGGCGGCATCCTGCCCTACGTGCTCCGGCAACTCGTTGCGTCGTAGCCGCCGCGCGGGTAAGGCGGACGCAGGCCTTCGATGGTGACGGCTTCTCAGGTCAAGGCGCGTGCCTCCGAGCTGGGCTTCGATCTGTGCGGGATCGCGCCGGTCGAATCGCTGCCAGAGTTGGGCTTCCTGCAAACGTGGATCGATCGCGGGTACGCGGGGGAGATGGCGTACATGGCGCGGACCGCCGATCGGCGGGCGGACGTTCGCGCGGTGCTCCCGGGCGCCAGGTCGGTCGTGATGCTGGCGACCGTCTACAACGTCGACCGGCCGTACTCGACGGAGCGCAAGGCGTCAGCCGAGGCGAGGATCGCCCGCTACGCGTGG
This sequence comes from Acidobacteria bacterium UBA2161, assembly GCA_002328835.1. Taxonomy (GTDB): domain Bacteria; phylum Acidobacteriota; class Vicinamibacteria; order Vicinamibacterales; family UBA823; genus UBA2161. The sequence continues at coordinate 35,462 of DCWN01000002.1, forward strand.
GGTGACGACTATCACGACGTGGTGGGCGCGCGCACCGAGGCGCTGCGCGGCTGGATGGCCGAGCGTGGCGGCCCGACGTTCGAGGGGCGGGCCTACGTCGATACGGGTCCTGTTCAGGAACGCGTCTACGCGCAGCATGCCGGCCTCGGCTGGATCGGCAAGAACACCTGCCTCATCAACGGTGAACGCGGATCGTGGCTGTTCTTGTCCGAGATCATCTGCACGCTCGATCTCCCGCCGGACGACGCGTCGCTCGACCAGTGCGGTAGCTGTACGCTCTGCCTCGAGGCCTGCCCGACCGGCGCACTGCCCGAACCGTGGGTGCTCGATGCGACGAGGTGTCTGTCGTATCTCACGATCGAGCTGAAGGGCGCTGTGCCCGAATCGCAGCGCGAGGGTGTCGAGTCGCACGTCTTTGGCTGCGACATCTGCCAGGACGTCTGCCCCTGGAACGACGCCGCGGCGCAGAGCGCCGACCGCGCGTGGTGGCCCCGGGCGCTCTTCGATCAGACCAGCCTGCTCGATCTCTGGCAGCGGCCCGATGCGGAGTTGCGGTCGGCGATGAAGGAGTCGGCGATGACGCGGGCAGGCGTGAAGCGGTTGCGGCGAAACCTCGCGGTCGCGCTGGGCAACAGCGGCGATCCGGCCGCGCGGGAGGCTCTGGAGAGGGCCGGGCCCGGGTCGGACCCGGCCGAGGCGGCGCCCTCGCTCGACGATCCGATGGTCGCCGAGCACGTCGTGTGGGCCCGGCGGAAACTGGCGCCGTAACCCCGCCTCGGGTGTCGGTCGGGGTGTTTTGATCTTTGGCGGCCGTCGCCATACCCTTGGGAGAGCCGATTCGCCGACGCCATGGATACGCCTCCGTCACCCGATTCCCGACTGGCACCGACGCTCCTGCTGTCGATGCCGCAGTTGGCGGATCCCAATTTCCACCGAACGGTCATCCTGCTGTGCGAGTACGGCGCGGAAGGCGCGTTCGGGCTCGTGCTGAACCGGCCCACCGAGACCTCGGCGGCCGACGTCGTCAAGCTCGAGCCGCCGGCGAATGGTCGCGGCGGCCTGCAGTTGTGGATCGGGGGTCCCGTCGAGCCGCAGCGCGGATGGATCCTCCTGGGCGAGGAGCCGGCCGAGTCCGACGCGGTGCGGGTCTGTCCCGGTGTCTATCTCTCGACGTCGGCCGATCTGCTGCGCCAGCTCCTCGATGCCAAGCCGGAGACGCAGGCGAGGTTGTTGACCGGCTATGCCGGCTGGGGACCCGGCCAGCTCGACGCGGAAATCGCGGCGTCCTCCTGGCTCACGACCGATGTCGACCTCGATCTCGTCTTTCGCACAGAGCCCGATCGGATGTGGGAGATCGCGATACGCCGGCTCGGCGCGGATCCCTCCGCGCTCCAGATGAGCCACGGCGTGCATTAACTAGATGGGGCGCCTTGCGCCCCAAGCCCCACGCGGGCGCTGCGCGGGGACCCCGAGTGCCCCACTCCGCGCCCGCGGGCCGCGCTGTGCGCGGCCTGATCCTGCCGATGGCGCGCTGTGCGCGCCTTGATCCCTTCTCGACTCCGCTCGTCGCAGCAGCCGCAGGCGCTCCGCCCTCTTGCCTATTGACCCAAACGCTCGGGCATGTCGGCGACGACGTAGGCCATCACGGCGACGGCGGCGACGTTGAGAGCCACCTCGGTCGGATCGATCTTGTCCATCGTGTCGGCGGGTGTGTGGTGGATCGTGAAGTAGGTCGAACCGTCCACGTCGGTCGACATGCTCGGGATGCCGGCCGCGCGGACGCTCGGGCCGATGTCGGCGCCGCCGCCGCTGGGTCCGATCCGGTGGGCGTCGATGCCGACCAGCAGGGACGCGATCGTCTCGACCGTCGCGCGCGCGCGGTCGTTGCCGGTGAAGCCGAAGCCCCGTGGACGGAAGACGCCGCCATCAGACTCGAGCATCATGACGTGGTCCGCGAGCTGGTCGGCGTGGCGGTCGCGATACGCCGTCCCGCCGCGGAGCCCGTTCTCCTCGTTCGTCCAGAGCACCACCCGCAGCGTGCGACGCGGTCGCAGGTTCAGTCGCTGCAAGATGCGCAGCGCGTCCCACGTGATGATGCACCCGCCGCCGTCGTCAGTGGATCCGGTGCCGACGTCCCACGAGTCGATGTGGCCTCCGATGACGACGACTTCCTCGGGGAGCTCGCGTCCGCGAATCTCGGCCACGACGTTCGCGGACTCGACGTCCGGGAGCAACTGGGCGCTCATCTCGAGCCGCACCCAGGCCGGCGTGCCCCGATCCTGCATCCGCTGCAACAGGTCCGCGTCCTCGGCGGTGACCGCCGCAGCCGGGATCTGCGGGTCGGTCTCGGTATAGGTCATGGCGCCGGTGTGCGGTGTCCGGCCGGCGGTGGGGCCGACCGAGCGGACGAGGCTGGCCACCGCGCCGTGCCGGGCCGCGCGTGACGCGCCGGTCGTGCGGTACCGCACCGTCTGGCCGTAATTCGTGAACGGGACGTTGTAGACCACGATCTTGCCAGGTACGTCGTCGGCGCGAGCGTCCAGTTCGTCGAAGCTGCCGACCACGAGCGTTTCGGCCTCAACGCCGTCCGGGGGCGTGGCGATGCTGCCCCCGAGGCCGAGCATCACCAGTTCGTGCTCGCTGGGCCGCGTGATCCGCGCGCGCTCGCTGCCGCGCACCCAGTGCGGCACCATGACCGGCTCCAGCCGGACGTTCTCGAGCCCGTCACCGCGCATCTGCTCGGCGGCCCACTCGATGGCCTGTTCGAGTTGGGGAGAACCGCTCAGGCGGTGGCCGAACGTATCACTCAACTCGGCGAGCCGGTCCCACGCGAATGTGTTGGCCATGGCTTCGCCGATGATCCGACTGGCCGGCTCACGATAGGCGTCGAGCCAGGCCGGTGCCGACGCTTGACCGGTTACGGCCGGCGCGGTCGTCAGGCTGGCCGCCGCCAGGATGGCGATCGTGACGATCAGTCGTGACGGTCGTACGATGGGTGAACGCTGCTCTGACATCCGATGGCTCCTCGCCCGTGATGCAGTGACTTCATGCGGGCGTCTGCCCGACGCTGTGACGTTCAAGGCTATCACCGCGGTGGCAGTCGCGCCGCGGCTTGTTCCGATTCGGTGCGGCTGGTACAGTCGGCAGCGATGTCCATCGGCGCGACGAGACCCACGCTGGTCGTGAGTTCGAGTGGACCCGGAGGAGAGACGAATGGCGAAGAAGGACAGTGTGAAGCAAGAGTTGATTGGCGGTCTGAACGAGGATCTGAATCTCGAACTCGAGGCCGTACTCCGATACCTCTATCACTCGTCGACAGCAACGAGTCTGCTCGGCCACGAACTTCGCGAGCTGGTGAAGGAGGACATCGCGGGTGAACTCAATCACGCCATCTTCCTGGCGGACAAGATCAACGCGCTCGGCGGTGACGTGAAGATCAACGTCGGCATGCCGAAGCGCGTCCGCTCGGCAAAACAGATGATGGAGATGAACATCAAGGCGGAACGCAAGGCGGTTGCCAACTACGCGGTGCGCATCGATCAGGCCGAAGCCTTCGGCGACCGCGGTCTCGTTATCCGGCTCGAAGACATCCTGGCGGAGGAGACCGACCACGCCGAGGATCTGGAGCGTCTAAAGAGATGACGAGATGGCGCGGTGACGAAATTGCCGGCGTCGGGCCGGCCGCTGGCCTCGCTCAGCGCGGCACCGTCCGGCGCACTGCCGTCACGGAACCCATGAGGTAGACGAGGCTGATCGGGTCGCCCGGCTCGAGCCCGCGCGCCATGGCCTCCGGGCCGACCCGCGCGGTGTGCACTGGTCCCTCGGGGTCATCCGAGTCCGAGAAGAAGACGTCACAGGAGGTCTGACCGTGGATGCTGATCGGCTGGACCCGTCTGAGGATGGCTTGGCGCGTTCCGTTTAGCACGTTCCGATCATAACAGCCCCGACGGCTCGAGGCCGTCGAACGGCAACCGGGGCAGCCGATCGACCGGTGCGGGCTCGTCGTCGGCCGTCAGGTTGTGCATCGTCACCCCGAGCAGGCGCACCGCACGGACGCCGGCGTCGGTGCGGTCGAGTAGCCCGAGCGCGCGCCGGACGATCTCCTCGGCGTCGCGCGTCGGCGGCGACGCTGTATGCCTGCGCGTGATCGTCGTGAAGTCGCCGTAGCGCACCTTGATGGTGACGGTGCGTGCCGTCCGCCCACTCCGGGCCAGCCAGTCGGCACCACGGCGCGCCAAGCCGTCGATCTCGGCACGGATCGTATCGAGGTCGATCAGGTCCTCGGCGAAGGTCCGCTCCGAACCCGCGGATTTCGACGGCCGATTGACGACGACCGGGCGGTCGTCGTGGCCCCACGCCAGTCGCTGCAGCGACTCGGCCCAACTCCCCACGATCCCGCGCAGCGCATCGAGTTCGACGTCGCGGACGTCGACCAGCCGTTCGATGCCGCGCGCCCTGAGCTTGCCCGCCGTGACGGGGCCGACGCCCCACAGCGCCTCGACGGGCAGCTTCTGCAGGAAGGCCTCGACGCGGGCATGCGGCACGACGGTCAAGCCGTCGGGTTTCTGCCACCCCGAGGCGATCTTGGCGATGAACTTATTGGGGGCCACGCCGGCCGATGCCGTGAGGCGCGTGCGCTCCAGAATGTGGGCTTTGATCCGCTTGGCGACGGTCGTCGCGAGCGGCTCGCCCCAGGCGTTGACCGTCACGTCGAGGTAGGCCTCGTCGAGCGACAGCGGTTCCACGAGTCGTGTGGCCTCGCGGAAGATTTCGAACACCTCCTTGGAGACCGCGCGGTACTTCGAGAAGTCGGGTCGCACGATCACGAGCGCCGGACAGAGTCGCACGGCCCTGGCCATCGCCATCGCCGACCGCACGCCGAACTCGCGCGCCTCGTAGCTCGCCGCGGCGACCACGCCGCGCCGTTCGGGGCGTCCACCGACGGCGACGGGCTTGCCCGCTAGCGATGGGTCGTCGCGCTGTTCGACCGACGCGTAGAACGCATCCATGTCGACGTGCACGATGCGACGGGCACTGTCGGTCACCCGCCGAGTGTACTACGCGGTAGTATGGTGGAGTGGCGTCCAGCGGCGCTGCAGGCGAACGAGTGATGTCGACCGAGAAGCAACAGAACACGACGAGCGGTGCGTGGGTCGAAGCCCGCGAACTGGTGTACGCGCATCGCTACCGGCTCGCGCTCGGCCTGGCGTTGATGCTGGTGAATCGCCTGTCGGGGCTGGTGCTGCCGGCCTCGTCGAAGTACCTCATTGACGACGTCATCGCCAACCAGCGCGGCGACCTGCTGCCGACGCTGGCGCTGGCGGTGGGCGCATCGGCGGTGGTTCAGGCGGTGACCGCGTTCGCGCTGTCGCAGGTGCTGGGCGTCGCGGCCCAGCGCGCCATCACCGACATGCGGAAGCGCGTGCAGGCGCACGTCACCCGGCTGCCGATCGGCTACTTCGATTCCACGAAGACCGGCGTGTTGATTTCCCGGATCATGACCGATGCCGAGGGAATCCGGAACCTGGTGGGCACCGGCCTCGCGCAGCTGACCGGCGGCCTGGTCACCGCGATCATCGCGCTGGTCGTGCTCTTCTATCTGAGCTGGCAGCTCACATCGGTCACCTTGCTGATTCTGCTCGCGTTCGCCGGCGCGATGGCCACCGCCTTCAAGCGACTCCGGCCGTTGTTTCGCGAGCGGGGCAAGATCAACGCCGAGGTGACCGGCAGGCTGAACGAAACGCTGGGTGGCATCCGAATCGTCAAGGCCTACACGGTGGAACGGCGTGAGCAGCGAATCTTTGCGAGCGGCGCGCACCGCCTGCTGCGCAACGTCGCCAGGTCGATCACCGGCGTGTCGGCGATCGCCGCGGTCTCGACACTGGTCATCGGCGCGATCGGCGTGCTGATGATCCTCGTCGGCGGCCGGGCCATTCTCGACGGGACGATGACGCTCGGCGACTTCATCGCCTACGTCTTCTTCACGGGCTTGATGGCGGCGCCGCTCGTGCAGATCGCGTCGATCGGCACCCAGATCACTGAAGCGTTCGCCGGCCTCGACCGGATCCGCGAGATCCGCCGGATGGCGACCGAAGACGAGGAGGATGCCCAGCGGCAGCCGGTTCCCGAGGTCCGTGGCGACGTGACCTGCGAGCACGTCTGGTTCGAGTACACCGACGGCGTGCCGGTGCTGCGCGATGTCTCGTTCGTGGCTCCGGCGGGCACGACGACGGCGCTGGTCGGATCGAGTGGGTCGGGCAAGAGCACGATGATCAGCCTGATCCTGGCGTTCAATCGGCCCAAGTCAGGCAGGGTCACGGTGGATGGGCTCGACCTCGCGTCGCTCCGGCTCCGGGACTACCGTCGACATATGGGTGTGGTCTTGCAGGAGAACTTTCTCTTCGACGGCACCGTGGCCGAAAACATCCGATTCGCGCGGCCCGATGCCACGCCGGAGGAGATCCGCGACGTGAGCCGGACCGCGCACTGCGACGAGTTCATTCAGGAACTAGAGCAGGGGTACGACACGGTCGTGGGCGAGCGGGGCGTGAAGCTGTCGGGTGGGCAGCGGCAGCGCGTGGCCATCGCCCGGGCGATTCTCGCCGATCCACGCATCCTGATTCTGGACGAGGCCACGTCGAGCCTCGACAGCGAGAGCGAGGGCTTCATTCAGGACGGGCTGCGTCAGCTCCGCCATGGGCGAACGACCTTCGTCATCGCGCATCGACTGTCGACGATTCAGAGCGCCGATCAGATTCTTGTCATCGAGGGTGGTGAGATCGTCGAGCGAGGCACACACGACGAGCTGTTGGCGCTCGACGGGCGCTATCGCCAGCTCTACGAGAAGCAGTACCGGCTCGAGCGCGACCGCTTCATCAATCCCGGCGAAGACTTCACGCCCGATCTGCCGCCCGTGCCGGCCGCGCCGACCCGAAACTCCACATCCTTATAGAGGGGCGCCTTGCGCCGTGCCGGCGCCGACCGCGCCTCTCAGGGTGACGACCAACCAGGAGGTCTGCGACACTCACACGTGGATGCGGGGATTCGTCGTGGCCTCCGTCGACCGCGCCGAGGTCTCCGCGGCGGATGGATCGTTTCGGATCGACGAGGTGCCACCCGGCACCTACGAGCTCAGCTTCTGGCACGAGGTGCTGGAGGGGTCGTCCCAGACCGTGACCGTGCCGGCGGGCGCTGTGGCCGAGGTGCAGGTCGACTTCCGGCCGGCCGCGGAAGCGGCGCCGTAGGGAACGGCGAGACCGGTCTTCGCGTCAGCCCTTGTGTTCCGGTCGCCAGTGTAGTCCGACGTTGAGAATCCGCTGCAGCAGCGCCTCGTACGACAACCCCGCGTTCTCGGCCGATTCGGCGAAATCTTCCCCGAAGGCGATCTGCGGGTTGGGGTTCGCTTCCAGCACGTAGAATCGCCCGTCGTCGGCCAGCCGGATGTCGATCCGGGCGTAGCCGCTCAGTTCCAGCGTTCGATAGACACGGCGACAGATCTTGTAGATGCGTGCCGTGAGATCCGCCGGGATCCCCTTGGCCGCCCCGGCCGTGATGCCGTGCTTCCGCTGATACTTGTGGCTCCACTTCACGCGCTCGGTCGCGATCCGGTGGACGTCGTCGGGCATCTTCGTGAACTTCAGCTCCCAGATCGGAAAACACTCCAGCCGGTGGTTGCCCAGGACGCCGACGTACAGTTCGCGCCCCTCGACGAACTGCTCGATGATGGCATCGGTCCCGATGCTGTCGTGGATGAATCGAGTGCGCTCGACCAGCTTGGCATCATCCCGAACGACCGAAGCCTGCGAGATGCCCATGGAGGCGTCCTGGGTCAGCGACTTCACGATGAGCGGAAAGCCCATCCGTTTCGGCCGTTTGACGGCGCGCCCGATTCGGCAGACCGCGAAGTCAGGAATGGGAATCCGGTGGTAGGCCAGCAGTTTCTTCGACAGCGCCTTGTCGCGTGACAGCAGGAGCCCTCGCGGATTGCAGCCCGTGTAGGGCATCCGGAGCAGCTCGAGGTAGGCGACGAGGTTCTGATCGAACGACCCGACCTCATGGAAGGCCTCGAGCAGGTTGAAGGCGATGTGCGGGTTCCCGTCGGTGATCGCCTGACGGATGCCGCTCAACTCGTCTTTCACCCCGAGCTGCTGTACCTCGTGGCCCAGATCGGACAGCGTCGACAAAACGTCGTACTCGGTCTTCCATTGGACCGTTGCGAGGTCGTGGCCCGCCGTTTCGGCCGGCGGCACCATGTAGTCGTGCATCAGGGCCAACACCCGGAGTCTTCTCATAGCGCGAGTTTGTGTCGCCCGCTGTGCAGGTAGTTCATCGTTTGCACGGTCAGGAGCACGGTGAAGTCGAGTTTGGTCTTGTCTTCGGGCGCCGTCAGGCGCAGGTCGAGCGCGGCGCACCGGGTGATGATGTCCTCGAGCACCTGGTCGATGGTGTACTGGTAGGTCGACGTCCAGCTCGCGACGTGTCGGCGCACGCCAGCGCGGATCTTGTTGAGGAACCTGGCCGCCGGCATGTTCTTGGCGAACTCCGGTGCCGCGGAGAACAGGCGGCGGAGATCGCGGTCATAGAAATCGGGGTACTCGAGGCCGTAGTGGTCACGCTTCGCCTTGTAGTGTGCGCGTAGCGTCTTGCGCAGCCGGGAGACCGGGTCGACGACCCTCCGACTCGAATGGCGCGGCCGCGTCGGCGCGATCTCCCGCATCAGCCGCTCCATGTACTCGAGCTTCTTCAACGCGGGCCAGCCGGTGTACCGTCTCGGCCACATCGACCTCGGATTCAACCACACGGCGAACGTTTCGGCGAAATCCTCATCCGGATGACTCTGGGCGTACCACGAGTCGAGGTGCAGCACGAACCGCTTGCTGTAGGGCCGAGGCGTGTAGAACTCGGGATAGGGCACCGACGACTTGCCGAAGAGCGTCCGTCGTGTCGGGCGGCGCTGAAGACGGTAGGCGTTGTCGATCGCGTGACCCACTTCGTGCCGGAGAATTCGCAGGCAGGCCGCGCGGGTCCGGCCTTCCACTTCCAGCAGCTGCGTTTGTTCGAGTTGTATCAGGCGCGGGTGCGCCAGATAGAACGGCAGCGCGACGCCTGGCACGTCATCCGGGGTGAACCAATCATCCGAGAGCCAGTAGTGTGGTCGGAACCGAAAGCCCCGGAGCGCGAGTTCCGCGTCGATCTCTCGCAGACGCTTCTCGAGCGCACTGCCTTCGAGGCCGACCCCGAGATCGCACATCCGAACGTCGAGGAGCTTCTCGTCGGACCAGTTCCGCCAGACCGGTGGCCGGCGGCGCGGCGGGGCGTCGCGGTGAGGACGGACGAGGTAGGCGGCCATCGTGTGCGCGGAGAGTGGTCGGCCGGCGCGGTCGACACCGACCGCCGGGCTGCGTCGGCACGTGCAGTATACTCCTCACTTTCTTCGCGCCGGTCGCGCGGTCGAGGTGCCATGCCGCAATTCATCTACACCATGAAGGGGCTGGGCAAGGTGCACCAGCCCGACCATGTCGTGCTCCACGACATCTGGTTGTCGTTCCTGCCCGGCGCCAAGATCGGCGTGCTCGGATTGAACGGCGCCGGCAAGAGCACGCTGCTGCGGGTGATGGCCGGCCTGGACACCGACGTGCAGGGCGAGGCGTTTCCGGCCCAGGGCATCACCGTCGGCCATCTTCCGCAGGAGCCGACGCTGGACGCTGACAAGGACGTGCGCGGGAACGTCGACGAAGGCGTCGCGCCCGTTCGTGCACTGCTCGAGGCCTACGATGCGATCACGGCCAGGTTCGGCGAGGAGTTGTCGCCCGAGGAGATGGAACAGGCCCTCGACGAGCAGGGCAAGCTGCAGGATCGGATCGAGGCCGCGGGGGCCTGGGACCTCGATTCGAAGGTGGAGATGGCGATGGACGCGCTGCGGCTGCCGCCGGGTGAGGGCGACGTCGCGACGTTGTCGGGCGGCGAACGGCGGCGTGTCGCGCTGTGCCGCCTGCTGCTGCAGGCGCCGGACCTGCTGCTGCTCGACGAGCCGACCAACCATCTCGATGCCGAGTCGGTGGCGTGGCTCGAGCACCATCTGCAGGCGTACCCGGGCACCGTCGTCGCGGTCACGCACGACCGGTACTTCCTCGACAACGTCGCCGGCTGGATTCTCGAACTCGATCGCGGCTCGGGGATCCCCTGGGAGGGGAACTACTCGTCGTGGCTCGAGCAAGAGCAGGCACGGCTTGGGGCTGAGGAGAAACAGGAGAGCAAGCGTCAGCGAACGTTGGCGCGCGAACTCGAGTGGGTCCGGATGTCACCCCGTGCTCGCCAGGCGAAGGGCAAGGCCCGTCTGAATGCCTACGAGAAGCTGCTGAATGAGGACCAGGCCAAGAAGATCGATCAGGTCGAGATCTACATTCTGCCCGGTCCGCGCCTGGGCGACGTCGTCGTTGAGGCCGATCACCTTCGGAAGGCCTACGGCGATCAGTTGCTGTTCGACGATCTGAGCTTCACCCTGCCGCGAGGCGGCATCGTCGGCGTCATTGGGCCGAACGGCGCCGGGAAGACGACGCTGTTCCGGATGATCACGGGCGCCGAGACGCCGGACGCAGGGACGCTGCGAGTCGGCGAGACGGTGTCGATCGGCTACGTCGATCAGTCGCGCGAAGCGCTCGGGGCGGACCGCACGGTCTGGGAAGAGATTTCGGGCGGTGAGGACGAGATCGGGCTCGGCAAGCGGACCGTGGCGTCGAGGGCCTACGTTTCCTGGTTCAACTTCAAGGGGCGGGACCAGCAGCGCAAGGTCGGCGCCCTGTCGGGCGGCGAACGAAATCGCGTCCACCTGGCCAAGCTACTGCGCGGCGGCGCCAACCTGTTGCTCCTCGACGAGCCGACCAACGACCTCGACGTCGACACGCTGCGCGCGCTGGAGGATGCGCTGGTCGACTTCGTCGGATGCGCGGTCGTCATCAGCCACGATCGCTGGATCCTCGACCGGGTCGCGACTCACATGCTGGCCTTCGAGGGCGACAGCGAAGTCGTCTGGTTCGAAGGTAACTATCAGGATTACGAGGCCGACCGGCGCCGGCGGCTGGGTGCCGCGGCCGACCAGCCGCACCGGATCAAGTATCGAAAGCTGACGCGGTAGGTGGCATCCGTCTGGGCGAGCCGAAGACGATTCCGAGATCCGCCCGAGACTGTGTGTGAGACCAAGCCGCGATGTCCAGCCTCGCGCCCTACGCCGTAGCCGTCGTCCGGCTTCTCGCGAGATGCAGCGCGATGGCCAGAGCGAATGCGGCGGCGCCTGCGAAGTCGGTCGCCGAACTGGCGTAGAAGAGCAGCAGGCCGCCGCCCGTCGCCAGGAGCCGCTCGGCCGCGCTGGCCTCGGCCCTGAGCCAGCCACCCAGCCCCATCGCGAGCGCGGCGATACCCACCATCGCGGTCAGCGTCGTCCGGATGACGTCCGGCCACGGCGCCTGGAGCAGGACGCCCAGCCCCTCCGGACTCAGCGTGAACGTGAACGGCACCAGGAAGGCCGGCAGCGTGTACTTCCAGGTCAGCATCATCGTCCGGAACGGGTTGCCGCCGGTGATCGCCGCTGCCGCGAAGGGCGACAGCGCGGTCGGAGGGCTCACTTCCGACAGGACGGCGTAGTAGAAGATGAACATGTGGGCGGCGACGGCGGGCACGCCGACCAGGGTCAGCGCCGGCGCGATCATCACCGCCGCGATGATGTACGACGCCGTGACGGGGACGGCCAGGCCGAGCATCCACACCGCCAGCGCGGCGTAGACCACTGTCAGGAAGATGCTGCCGCCGGCCAGCGCGACGATAATGCCGGCGATCTTCAGGCCGAGTCCGGTCAGCGTGACGACGCCGACGATGATGCCGGCCGTGGCGGTAGTCGCGGCGACGGAGAGGACCCCGCGCCCGCCCGATTCGAGCGCCGCCAGTAGCCGTGTCGGGCGAAGCGCATCCTCGCGGCGCAGGAAGCTGAGCGCCACGGCCACCGCCATGGCCCAGAACACCGCGCGAAACGGCGTCATCCCGCTCACGAGGAGGACGATGATGACCAGCAGCGACGCGAAGTGGTAGCCCGAACGCCGCGTCAGTGCGCCCAGGCTTGGGAGGTCCACCTCGACAGCGCGGGTGCCCATCCGGCGGGAGTCGGCCTCGATCATCAGCAGGATCGAGAAGTAGTAGAGCAGGGCGGGGACGGCGGCCATCACGATGACCTGCAGATACGAGATCTTCAGGAACTCGGCAATCAGGAACGCGGCCGCGCCCAGCGTCGGTGGCGCCATGATCGCGCCGATCCCCGCGGCTGACAGAATGCCGGCGCCGACCTCGGGCGGGTAGCCCGAGCGCCGGAGCAGCGGCCAGGCCACCGCACCGAGCGTGACGGTCGTTGCGACGCCGCTCCCCGAGACCGTGCCGAGCAGGAAGCCCGACAGCGTGATCGTGCGTCCAGGGCCGCTGCCCCCTCCAGAGCGGCCCATCGCGGCCATGGCCCAGTTGATGAAGAACTGTCCGGCGCCCGAGTGCTGCAGGATGGCGCCGTAGATCGTGAAGAGCACGATGTAGGTGGCCGCGACGTCGAGCGGCACGCCGAAAATCCCTTCCAGCGTCATGTAGAGCGTACCGACGAGCCGGTCGACCGCGTACCCCCGGTGGGCGAACAGGTCCAGGCCCACCAGGCCGAGCAACGGGCCGAGATAGCCGTAGACGAGGAACGCCAGGGCGGTGACGGGAAGAATCCAGCCCACGGTGCGTCGGGTCGCCTCGAGGACCAGGCCAATCGTCACCACACCCAGCACCAGGTCGAGCGTCGTGGGAGTCGCGGCACGGCGCACGAACTGCTCGAAGTCGACGATTGGCCGGAGGAGCGCGACGACGCCCGCGCCCAGCAGCATCCAGTCGACGGCGGTCACCTTCGCCCGGCTTCGGCGCGAGAACGGGTAGAGCAGAAACGTCAGCGACAGCGCCACCATCAGAAACGTGATGCGGTAGACCTGAGGCTGGACGATGCCGATGACCCAGTAGAGCGCGTAGGCCGACAACCCGGCGGCGAGTGTGGCGGCGAGCCGTCCGGTCCAGCCCGCGAGCGCGCGCGTCGGTACTTCCGACTCGGGATCGTCGGGTGCGGCGGCGGCGGCGGCCGGCGATGTCGGTTCCAGGGTGGAGTCCAGCGGCGGGTGGATCAGGGTTCGTCGGTGTCGGCCCAGGCGCTCTGGTCTTCGTAGTAGCGGATAGCGCCCGCGTGATACGGCGTCGGCGACCCGACGACTGCGCTCTCGAGCGTCAGGTTCTCCGCTTCGGCATGGATGGCCGCCAGCTCGGAGCGCCGTTCGAAGAGGACGCGGATGATGTCGTACGCAAGATCGTCGGGCATCGATTCGTGCACGGCGAGCACGTTGGCGACGCCCACGACCGGCACGTCGGCCTCCAGGTCGGGGTAGGCCGACTGGGGCACGATGACCTCGTGGTACACGGTGTCGCCGTACTTGGCCTGAAGCGCCGGCAGGACGTCGTCGCTCGGGACCAACCGCAGCGTCATGCGGGGCGTCGTCGCCAGATCGAGTACCGCACCGGTCGGGAGGCCGCCGCTCCAGAAGAACGCGTCGATCTTGCCGTCTTTCAACGCGTCGACCGACTGCGAGGCGCCGAGGCTCTGCCGCGTCACGTCGGCATTGGGGTCGAGCCCGGCCGCTTCGAGCACGCGGAAGGCGATGATCTCCGTGCCGCTGCCCGGGGCGCCGGTGCTGACGACGCGCCCGCGCAGATCGCTGATGCGTTCGACCCCGGTATCGGCCAGCGTCGCGATATGCGTGTAGTTGGAGTAGAGCACGGCGAGCGAGCGCGCCGGCACCCGGCCGAACTCCGAGAAGATGCCTTCACCCGCCACGGCATCGCTCAGCGAATCGGCGAGCGCGAACGCGATGTCGGCGCTCCGGTCGTTCAGGAACTTGAGGTTGTCGACCGTGCCGGCCGTGACTTCCGCCGTCGCCTCGACATCCTCGAGGTGATCGCTGATGACCTTGGCGATCCCGCCGCCGTACGGGTAGTACACCCCGCCGGTGCCGCCGGTCGCCACCGAGAGCCAGGTCGTCGACCCGGCCTGCTGGGCCAGTTCCTGAGGGTTGCAGCCCGTGGCGGCGAGTGCGATGACGGCCACCGCCACGCTCGCCCGCAGACCGATCGAGGCGCCCTCGGTGCGCCCCCGCTCGACACGCTCTTTCACGATGGGCCAATTCTACTCGTCTCGGCCCTGCGGGCGTCCTGCGGCCGAGCTGGGTGCGTTCCTCGCCCGGCTCGCGCCTGCGATAGCATGAGTCGACGCTTGCGACGTCCGCCAGCTGACTCACCTCAGGAGCCTGCAATGCGCCGCTTCCCTCGGGTCACCGGATTCATGACGGTCCTGCTGCTGTTCACCGCCGCGCGCGCGATGCCCGGACAGCGCGGTGCGGAGGGCGGCATCCGTTTCGAGGTCACGGTCGATGCCGATCTGCAGCCGAGCCGGCGTGAGGGGAGGTTGTTCGTCGTGCTCGGATCGCCAGGGGAGGCTGAACCCCGGCAGCTCATCGGACGGACCGGAATGGATTCGGCGCCGATCTTCGCCGTCGACGCAATCGGGGTCGAGCCCGGGAGCCGGCACAGCGTCGAGGCGACGGCATACGGATTCCCGCTGGCCAGTCTGGACGAGGTGCCTGCAGGCGACTACCGTGTGCAGGCGCTGTTCGATTCCAACATCGATCTGAAGTCACCGAACGCGCCGGGCAATCTGTATAGCGACGTCCGGGCCATCCGGCTCGACCCGGCCGTCGGGGTGTTGGTGGAGCTTCCACTCTCGCATCGGGTGCCGGACGAGGTGTTGCCAACGTCGACCGAGCATCTCCGGTTCGTCAAGCTGCGCTCGTCGCTGCTGAGCGAGTTCCACGGCCGTCCGATCTACCTGCGGGCCGGCGTCATCCTTCCCCGTGACTACGAACAGGAGCCAGATCGGCGGTATCCGCTGCGGGTACGGATCGGAGGGTATGGCTCGCGCTATGCCAGGGTCCAGCGGATGATGGCCGACGACTCCGAGTTTCGGGAGGCGTGGCTGTCGGATGCGGCGCCGCGGATGATTCTGCTGCATCTGGACGGCGACGGACCGTTCGGTGACCCCTACCAGGTGAACTCGGCGAACCACGGGCCGTACGGGAGCGCGATCACGCAAGAACTCATACCTCACATCGAGCGCGAGTTTCGTGCCATTAGGCAACCGCACGCCCGGGTGCTCGATGGGGGATCGACGGGCGGGTGGGTCTCGCTGGCGCTGCAGGTCTTCTATCCTGATTTCTTCAACGGTACCTGGTCGTACTGTCCCGACGGCGTGGACTTCCGTGCCTTTCAACTGATTGACATCTACGCGGACGACAACGCCTACGTCAACGCGCGAGGGTTCGAACGGCCAAGTGCCCGCGACGTCGATGGGGATGTGCGTTTCACGATGCGACACGAGGCACGGTTGGAGAACCTCATCGGCTCGAGAGATAGCTGGACGATGTCGGGCCGGCAGTGGGGCGCCTGGAATGCGACGTACGGCCCTCGTGGAAACGACGGGTGGCCCGTGCCGCTCTGGGATCCCGAGACGGACGTCCTCGATCGGGACGTCCAAGCGCACTGGGAGCGCTACGACTTGCGGCTGGTGCTCGAACGGGACTGGAGCGAACTCGGGCCGAAGTTGCGGGGCAAGATCAACGTGTGGATCGGGGAAGCCGACAACTACTTCCTGAACAATGCGGTGCACTACCTCGATGATTTTCTCGCCGCGGCCGACCCGCCGTACGAGGGGCGGATCGTCTACGGCCCGGGAGAGGGACACTGTTGGGTCGGTCTCTCTCCGCTCGAGATCATGCAGGAGATGGGCGCCGCCGTCTCTCGGTGAAGTCACAAAGGAGCGAGTCATGGACACGGCGCTGCTTCGTGGGCAGAGGCGAGGGAGAATAGCGTCATGACGAACCAGTTCGATCGGCGCGCGTTCGTGAAGCTGGGAGTGGCGGGCTTCGGTGCGGCGGCCGGCATGGTGCGGCCGGTCAGGGCTCAGCCGGCGCAACTCGGGGCCGCGCCGGCCGCGTTGCTGGCGGCGCCGCCGATTGACGAGGTGCGGATTGGCTACGTGGGGGTCGGGTTGCAGGGATCGTCGCACTGCCGGAACCTGCTCCGGATCGACGGGGCCCGGCTCGTGGCGCTCTGCGACGTCGTGGAAGACAAGGTCGCGCGGATGCAGGCGTCGGTCGAGGACGCGGGCTATCCGCGTCCGCGCGCCTATGTGCGCGGTGAACGCGACTTCGAGCGGATGTGCCAGGAAGAGGACCTCGATCTGGTCTACACCGCGACGCCGTGGCGGTGGCACGTGCCGGTCTGCGTGGCGGCGATGACCAACGGCAAGCACGCTGCGACCGAGGTGCCGGCCGCGGTGACGGTCGATGACTGCTGGCAACTCGTCGAGACCGCCGAGCGCACGCAGAAGCACTGCGTGATGATGGAGAACGTGAACTACGGCCGCGCCGAGATGATGGTGTTCAACATGGTCCGGCAAGGCCTGCTAGGCGAGATCGTCCACGGCGAGTGCGGCTACTTGCACGACCTGCGGTCGGTGAAGTTCGAGGACGCGAACGAGGGGCTCTGGCGCCGCGCGCACTCGGTCGCGCGGAATGGCAATCTGTATCCGACGCACGGGCTCGGGCCGGTGGCCAACTGCATGGAGATCAATCGCGGAGACCGGTTCGACTATCTCGTGTCGATGAGCAGCAACGCGCGCGGACTTCAGGAGTATGCCGAGACCCACTTTCCGCCGGACGCGCCCGAGCGGGGTGAGCGCTACGCGCTGGGCGACGTGAACGTCAGCCTGATTCGCACTGCCAACGGGCGGACGATCTTCCTGAGCCACGACACGAACCTGCCGCGGCCGTACAGCCGGATCAATCTGGTGCAGGGCACGCGCGGCCTGTTCCAGGGCTACCCGGATCGGGTGTACGTCGAGGGGCGGAGCGCCGAGCACGAGTGGGATCGGGCGGAGGACTACTACGATGAGTACGAGCATCCGCTCTGGCGGGAGATCGGCGGAAGTTCACGCGATGCCGGACACGGCGGCATGGACTTCCTCGAGGACTACCGGCTGATCAAATGCCTGCGCGAGGGGCGACCGACCGACATGAACGTCTACGACGCGGCCGCGCTGAGCGCCGTGTCGGAACTCTCCGAGCGCTCGGTGGCCGACGGGAGCCGCCCGCAGGCGTTCCCCGACTTCACGCGAGGCCGGTGGCGGAGCTATCCGAAGCTGGGGATCGTGAGCGCCTGACGCCAGGTTTCGGGTCCGAGGTGCGCACGGCGCGCCTCGCGCGGGTGCGGCACGGGGCAATCGGGGTCCCCGGGAGCAGCCGCGCGGGGGTTCGGGGCGGAGCCCCGACTTAAGGTTGCTCGGTTCGCTCGGCCGCGGGCACATCGATCAGCCAGTGCTCGAACCAGCTGCTGAGCCGCTCCAACCGGTCGACCAGCAGCCACGGTTCGCCGGATCGCGACAGCCCGTGCGACGAGCGCGGATAGCGCACCAGTTCCACCGGCACCTGCCGCTTCTTCAGCGCCATGAACCACTGCTCGCCATCGGCAATCGGCGTCCGGTAGTCGTTCTCCGAGTGAATGATGAGCGTGGGCGCCGTCACGTTCTCGACGTAGGAGATGGGCGAGAGTTCGCGATAGAGCTCCCGCGCCTCCCACGGTGCCCCGAGGAACTCGTACTCCGTCAGCCCTTGCGCGTCGGAGGCGCCGTACCAGCTCTCCCAGTTCGTGATCGATCGGCTGGTGACCGACGCCGCGAACCGATCGGTCGTCGCGGTCAGCCAGTTCGACATGAACCCGCCGTAGCTGCCGCCCGACACGCCGATCCGTTCGGGATCGATGTCGGGATACGTCGCCAGCGCGGCGTCGACGCCGCGGAGGTAGTCCTCTGAGTCCATGTCGCCCCAGGCGCCGCGCGTCGCGTAGGTGAACACGTGGCCATAGCCGGTCGATCCGCGCGGATTCGGATAGAGGACGAAGAACCCGGCGTTCGAGAGTACGTGGAACGTCCGGAAGAACGTGTGGCCGTAGGCGCCGTGCGGCCCGCCGTGGATCTTCAGGACCATCGGATACTGCGTGCCGGGCTGATAGCCGACCGGCTTGATGACCCAGCCTTCGATCTCGCTCCCCTCCTCGACGTACCACGTCAACCGTTCGGCCGGCATCAGCTGGACCTCGGCGAGCCAGGCATCGTTGAACGAGGTGAGCCGCTGCTCGCCCATGCCGTCGCCACGCGCCACGAACACCTCGGTCGGCGAGACGGCGTCGGTCACGGTGTAGGCCATGATCTGCCCGTCCGCGGAGGTCGAGATGCCCTGCACACGGCGAGCGCCGTTCGTCACCTGGCGGACCAGGCCGCCCTGGGTCGTCACCTCGAAGAGATGGGTCGCGCCGCCGATGCCGGCGGAAAACCTGACCATCCCCTCGGGGGTCCACGTCGGCGCACCCGGCGCCAGGTGCCACTCGTTCGTGAGCGTTCGCGGCGCACCGCTGAACCGACCCTGTGTGTTCAACCGCACGATCTTGAGGTCGGTCTCGGCGCCGCGCTCGGGCGTCGCCAGGTAGGCCAGGAAGTTCCCGTCGGCCGAGAGTGCCAGGGAGCGTTCCGCGCCGGGATTCGACGTCAGACGCCGCGGCTCGCCGCCCTCGCGGTCGATCAGGTAGATGTCGGTCGTGAGATCGCGGTTGTACTCGTCGTCCTCGGACGCGTCGCCGGTGAAGTACAGCCGCGCGGCATCGGGCGACCAGACGACGCCGCCGACGTCGAACTCGAGGGTCGTCAGCTGCGTCGGCGTGCCGCCACCGGCGGCGACGACGAACAGCTGGGTCTTCTGCTCGGTCGAGGGGTGCGGCTGGAGCTGTAGCTGGCCCTCCCGCTTGTAGCGCATCGACGTGACGACCCGGCCGTCGAAGCGCTCGGCGTCGAGCGTGCGCGAGATCGCATCGGAGGCGATCCAGCCGCGGCGCGCCTCTGGCGCCTCCCCGCCGCCATCGCTCGCGGCATCGTCTGGGTCTGGGTCGGGTGCCTTCGTGTAGGCGAACCATTCGCCGTCTGGGGACCAGGTTGGCGCGCCCTCGACACCGTCGACGTGATGGGCCTCGCCGCCCGGTGACGTCACCCGGGCGAACCAGGTGGCGTTCGAGTCGTCCCCGCGCCGCGACTGAAAGCTCAGGACCCGGCCGTCGGGGGACCACTGCGGGCTCGACGACTCCTCGGTCGGATCGGTGAACCGGAACGGCTCGCCGTCGGGCGCGCCGCCACGCAGCTGCTGCATCCAGACCTCGCGATGCCGCGCGTTGTCCTCCTCGACGATCGTCATGACCGTGAAGGCCACCAGGTCACCGGCGGGTGAGATCGCGGTCTGGCTGACGCCGATTTCCTCGTAGAAGTCTTCGGGCTGCAGTCCGCGCTGCTGGGCAGCTGCCGCGTGCGGCCAAGCGACCAGCGTCCAGCCGGCCAACAGCGCGATCGAAATCCGGCGCATGGGCATCCTCCGATGAAAATGATTCGCCGTGTATACGGGCCTGGGCGAGTCTACCATGCGGGATCCGGCCGGCCCGCAGCGTACAATACGCTTGTTCGTTCCCTTCGCGCCGTCGCCCGAGAGGTATCGCCATGTCCCGTGTCGCCATCGCCCAGACCGCGCCGATCGTCTTCGATCGCGATCGCACCCTCGAGCTCGTCGCCGACTGGACGGCGCGGGCGGCCGACGAGGGCGCCGACCTCGTGCTGTTCCCCGAGGCGTTCGTGTCCGGCTATCCGAAGGGCCTCGACTTCGGCGCCCGGGTCGGCATGCGAACACCCGCCGGACGTGACGACTACCTGCGCTACTGGAACAGCGCCGTCGACGTGCCTGGGCCCGCGGTCGATCGACTCGGGGCGATCGCCAAGCGCCATCGGGTGCATCTGGTGATCGGGGTCATCGAGCGGGGCGTCGGGACGATGTACTGCACCGTCCTCTTCCTGGCACCGGACGGCGCGTTGATGGGGAAACATCGGAAGTTGATGCCCACCGCGGCCGAGCGGCTCGTATGGGGGTTCGGCGACGGTTCGACGATGCCGGTGTTCGACACGCCGCTGGGCCGTCTGGGCGCCGTCATCTGCTGGGAGAACTACATGCCGGCGATGCGGCTGCATATGTACTCGAAAGGGATCCAGATCTACTGCGCGCCGACCGCCGACGAGCGCGAGACCTGGGTCGCGTCGATGCGCCACATCGCGATGGAGGGCCGCTGTTTCGTGCTCTCCGCCAATCAGTTCGCGAAGCGCAAGGACTTTCCTGACGACTACGACACCGTACAGGGCAACGACCCGGAGACCGTCGTCTCGCGGGGAGGCAGTTGCATCATCGATCCGTTCGGGAAGCTGCTGGCCGGCCCGCAGTACGAGGGTTCCTGTCTGCTCACGGCCGACCTGGACTTGGGCGACTTGGCGCGCGGGAAGTACGACTTCGACGTCGTCGGCCACTACGCCCGGCCCGACGTCTTCCGGCTGGAGGTCAACGAGCGCGCGACGCCGGTGGTCGTGACCAGCGGGGGGCCACCGGCCGGCGACCCGACGGACGACCCGTCGGACTGACAGTGAACTCTGGGGTTAGCCCGCCTCGCGGGGGTCGGGCGGCATCGAGTCTTCGAGGTCGACGCCGAGCCCGTCGGCGATCCGGTTGATGTAGTTGAAATAGGCAATCACCTGCGCGGCATCGCTGATCTGGTCGTCGGCGAGACCCGCCCCGCGCAGGTCGTCGAGGTCGCCGCGCCGGATCTCCCACGGCGCGCGCGTCAGGCGTTCGGCATAGGCCATGAGCGCCGTATCCGCCGCCGACAGGCCGGCCGTTCGCCAGTCCGCCTTGAAGTTGTCCACCCAAGCATCGTCGTCGACCTCGGCCCGGAGGTCGTGCACGTGGGCCTCGATTCAATAGTGGCACTGGTTGACCTGCGACACGACGACGGCCAGCATCTCGCGCTGGGCGCGGCCGAGCCCGGCGCGGCCGTGCATGAGTGCGCCATAGAAATCCATGCTCGTTTTCAGCTGAAGCGGTCGCAGGCTCATGATGCCGACTATGTTGTAGACCTTGCCGGCCCGCCTGACCGCTCTGTCGTATTCGGCGCGCAGCGCGCCATCGGACTCTTCGTAGTCGATCGTCTTGATCCAGGCCATGCCGCCGATCATAACGAATCAGGAGGCAGGAGGCCGTCGGATCTCATCGTGGTCACCCCACGCGCTGCCCGTATAATGCGGTGCCGGTCCTCTCTGTCTTGGAGCAATGCATGAGAATTCTCCGCGCTCTATCCATCAGCCTGATCCTCGGATTCGCGATGCAGCTCGGAATGCCCGCCGAAGCGAGGGCACAGGGCCAGCCGGAGCGGTTGCAGTTGGCCGGTCTCGACGCGCCCGTGGAGATCATCACGGATCGGTGGGGGATTGCGCACATCTACGCCGAGACCGAGGCCGACCGGTTCTTCGCACAAGGCTTCAACGCAGCCCGCGACCGGCTGTTCCAGTTCGAGATGTGGCGGCGGAAGGCGACCGGCACGTCGGCTGAGATCCTCGGCCGCCGAGCGATCGAGGATGACATCGGGTCGCGGCTGCACCGGTTTCGCGGCGATCTCACGCAGGAACTGAATCACTATCATCCGCGCGGCGCGGCGATCATCAATGCCTTCGTGCGAGGCATCAACGCCTACATCGAGATGACCGACCAGAATGCGGACTTGCTGCCGGTCGAGTTCCGACTGCTTGGCATCACGCCCGGCCGATGGACGCCCGCGGTCGTGATTTCGCGCCACCAGGGCCTCTTGGCCAACGTGACGCGCGAACTGACATACGGGCGTGCGGTAGCGCGCGTCGGCCCCGAGCCGATCAGGGAGCTATCCTGGTTCCGGCCGGGCGAACCCGATCTCGCGCTGGACCCCGCCATCGACGGGGCCTTGCTGACCGACGAGATCCTCGACATCTACCGAGCGTTCAAGCGGCCGCTGCGGTTTGAACCGGAGGATATCGTGCCGGCGTTTCGGGCGGACCGTGCGATGTTCGAGCGGTTGCTCGCGGCGATGCCGACCGAGGCCGAGCTCGCCGAACGGCAGGAGGCGATCGGCAGCAACAACTGGATCGTCGGCGGCGGCCGCACGCTCAGTGGTTTTCCCTTCATGGCGAACGATCCGCATCGGGTGCAGCAGGCGCCGTCGCTTCGCTATTGGGTCCACCTGGTGGGTCCTGGCTGGAACGTCATCGGCGGCGGCGAGCCGGTCCTGCCCGGCATCTCCATCGGACATAACGAGCACGGCGCGTGGGGCCTGACGGTCTTCGGCCAGGACAGCGAGGACCTCTACGTCTACGACACCAATCCGGACGATCCGCTCGAGTACCGCTATCTGGGTCAGTGGGAGCGGATGCGTGTGGTCGAAGAGCAGATTGCGGTGAAGGGCGAGCCGCCCGTGACCGTTCAGTTGAAGTTCACACGGCATGGTCCGGTGCAGCACGAAGACGTCGAGCACAGCAAGGCCTACGCCCTACGGGCAGCGTGGCTCGACATCGGGGCGGCGCCGTACCTGGCGAGCCTGCGCATGGACCAGGCGCGCACGTGGGAAGAGTTTCGTGACGCCTGCAGCTACAGCCGGATCCCGGCCGAGAACATGGTCTGGGCCGATCGCGGCAAGACCATCGGCTACCAGGCCGTCGGCGTCTCGCCGATTCGGCCTGGATGGAGCGGTCTCGTGCCCGTGCCCGGCGACGGCCGATACGAATGGGACGGCTACTTGCCGATCGAAGCGCTGCCGCACGTCGTCAATCCGCCCGAAGACTACTTCGCCACAGCCAACAACTACATGGTGCCCGACGGGTATCCGCACGTCGACGCGCTGCACTACACCTGGGGAGACGAGATGCGCGCGGTACGCGTGAACGAGGTGCTCAGGTCGGGCCGGCGCCACACGATCGTCGACATGATGCGGCTACAGCACGACGAACTCTCGGTGCCCGCCCGGAATCTGGTGGCTTTCCTCGATGGTGTGGCGCTCGCCAGCCCGACAACGGAAGACGCGCGGCGCCGGCTCCTGGCTTGGGATGCGGTGCTCGACCGCGACTCGGTCGAGGCGGCGGTCTATGTCGCCTGGGAGCGCCGCCTCGTGCGCAACCTCGGCGAGGTATTCCTGCCAGAGGCGATCCGGACGCTGGTCGGCGGCGTGAACATCAAGAAGGCCATCAATTGGCTGGCGGCGCCGGACGGTCGGTTTGGCGCCGACCCGATCGCGGGGCGGGACCGACTCGTCGCGGACAGCCTGGAGCAGGCGCTTGCCGATCTGGAGGCCCGGCTGGGGCCCGATCAGATCGATTGGCGCTACGGGCAGCCGGACTTCAAGCATGCGCTCATCCGGCATCCCTTGAGTCCGGCCGTGGACGAGGCGACGCGCCAGTTTCTCGACGTGGGGCCCGTCCCGCGCGGCGGGTACGGTCGGACCGTGAACAACACCGGCAACGGCGACAACCAGACCTCTGGCGCCTCGTTCCGGATCATCGCCGACACGGAGAATTGGGATCACTCGGTCGGGACAAACGCACCGGGGCAGTCCGGCAATCCCGACAGCCCGCACTATCGCGACCTGTTCGCGCTCTGGGCGGAAGGGAAGTACTTTCCAGTATTCTACTCACGAGCGAAGGTTGAGTCCGTGGCCGAGCGGACCGAGGAATTCCTTCCCGGCGGGAGCCGGTAACGGCTCGCGCGGCGGTGTCAAGTGAGGGGAATCGAGATGAGACGTTTGAGCTTCGTCGTCGTGTTGTTGGCTGCTGCGGCCGTGGCGCTGGTGCAGGCGGGCAACCAGCCGATCCGGGCGCGCAACGGCATGGTCGTGTCGCAGAACGCCATCGCGTCCCAGGTTGGTATCGACGCGCTGGAGGATGGCGGAACGGCCATTGACGCAGCGGTCGCCACGGCGTTCGCGCTGGCCGTCACGCATCCGACCGCGGGCAACATCGGCGGCGGCGGATTCCTCGTCCACCGCGAGGCGTCGGGCGACGCGATCGCCTACGACTTCCGCGAGCTCGCGCCGGCCGGCGCGTCGGCGACGATGTGGTTCGAGGATGACGAGTACTCGTTCCAGCGCCACCACATGAGCCACCTCTCGGTCGGCGTTCCCGGCACGGTCGCCGGTCTGTATCTGGCCTGGGAGGAGCACGGCACGCTGCCCTGGCGGCGCCTGGTCGATCCGGCGATCGCGCTGGCGCGTGACGGGTTTCCGGTGACCCACGCGCTCGCCGCGTCGCTCGAGCGGGCGGTCCAGCGGATGAGCCAGCATCCGGCGTCGGTTGCGCAGTTCTCCAAGGACGGCGTTCCCTACGAGGCCGGCGAAACCCTCGTGCAGCCCGATCTGGCGCGCACACTGGAGCGGATTGCCGACCAGGGTCCGGCCGGCTTCTACGCCGGGGAGACGGCTCGGTTGATCGCCGACGAGATGCGGGCGAACGGCGGCCTGATCACCGAGGCCGACCTCGCCAACTACGAGGCCAAGAAACGGGAGCCGATTCGCGGCACCTACCGCGGCTACGAGAACATCTCGATGCCGCCGCCGAGTTCAGGCGGCATCGTCCTCGTCCAGATGCTCAATGTGCTCGAGGACTACGATCTGGCGTCGTTCGGCTTCCGTTCGGCACGGACGGTGCACCTCATCACCGAGGTGATGCGGCGCGGCTATGCCGACCGGGCGCTGCACCTCGGCGATCCCGACTTCAATACTGACATGCCGATCGACCGGCTGACGTCGAAGGCCTACGCGGCCGAGCAGCGCGCGTCGATCGACATGGCGCGCGCGTCGGTGTCGAGCCCGACGAGCTTCACCTGGCCTGCGGAGAGTCCCGAGACGACGCACTTCTCGGTCGTGGATCGCGACCGGGACCCCGTGTCGCTGACGTACACGCTGGAGTTCGGCTATGGCTCGGGCATCGTCGTGCCAGGCGCCGGGTTCCTCCTGAACAACGAGATGGGCGATTTCAATGCCGGCCCGGATACGACCAACGCCGATGGGCTGATCGGCACCGAGCCGAATCTCGCGGCGCCGGGGAAGCGGATGCTCTCGAGCATGACGCCGACGATCGTGGCCAGAGACGGCCAGCTGTTCATGGTCACGGGGAGCCCCGGCGGCCGGACGATTATCAATACCGTCCTCCACACGATCCTGAACGTGGTGGACTTCGGGATGAACATTCAGGAGGCGGTCGACGCGCCTCGGTTCCACCATCAGTGGCTGCCCGATCGGATCAACTACGAGCGCCACGGGTTGTCGCCCGACACGACCGCCCTGCTCGAGTCGCGCGGCCACGCGTTGCGTGAGGTCGGTGGCCAGGGCGTCGCCGAAGCGATTCTCAACAACGCGGAGAACGGTCTGCTGGAGGCCGCGCTCGACGGCCGCGCCGCCGACGGCGGCGCCGTCGGCACTGATAGGTAGGAGGGTGGAGGCAGGCGACAGCCTGCCTCCGACATCTTAATAGCTACTCAACATGCCGCCGTCGACCTGGATGGCGGCGCCGGCGATATAGCTCGCGGCTTCCGAGGCCAGGAAGACCGCCAGGTTGGCCAGTTCCTCGGGCCGACCCAGCCGGCCCATCGGGATCGTGGCGACCGACTCCTTGCGAATCTCCTCGAGCGTCGTCCCCTGGCGCTCGGCATCCACCCGATCCAGTTCGTCGATGCGCTCGGTGTAGACCCTGCCAGGCGCGATGACGTTGACGAGAATGTTCTCGCCGGCGAGTTCCTTCGATAGCGTCTTCGCCGTGCCCAGTACGCCCATGCGCATGGCGTTCGACAGCACCAGATTCGGAATCGGCTGCCGGATCGAGGACGAGGCGATCGCAATCACGCGGCCGTAGCCGGCCTGCCGCATCGGCGGCACGGCCGCGCGGGCGACGCGCACGAAGCTCATCAAGCTCAGCTGAAAGGCCAGGGCCCACTGGCTCTCGTCAACGGCGCTGAATCCGCCGGGTGGCGGGCCGCCGGCATTGTGGATGGCGATCTCGAGGCCACCGAACTCGTCCACGGCCGCCTGCACCAGCCGCTCGGCCGTGGCGGCGTCCGTGACGTCGGCCGCGACGCTGTGCACGCGCGCACCCGTCTCCTTCCGGATCCGTTCAGCCGCGGCGTCGATGCGCGTCTGGTCTCGGCTGGCGATGACGACGTCGCAGCCTTCGTTGGCCAATCCCGCCGCGCAGGCGTAGCCGAGGCCGCGGCTCGCGGCGCACACCAGCGCGCGTTTCCCCTTGAGTCCGAGTTCCACGATCGATGACCTCCTGAGTGGGACCTACTCGCCGCCCGCGCCGTACAGGCGCCGGTAGGAGTCGTAGTTCGTCAGGACCTCACGGACGAAACGGCGTGTCTCGCTGTAAGGAATGGCGTCGACGAAGTAGTCCTCGCGCAAGCCGTCGGCGGCGCGCCACCAGACCTCGGCCAGGCCCTCACCGGCGTTGTACGACGCGGCGACCGGCGCGAGATGGCCGTCGAACATCCCCAGGAGCGTGCCGGCCAGCCGGGCGCCGATGGCGGCGTTGATCCGCGGTTCGAGCATCGCGTCCTCGTCGTCGCTCACGTCGCCCACGCCGACGCGCGGGCCGAGCGCCGCTGCCGTGTAGGGCATGATCTGAAACAACCCGAGCGCGCCGACGGCCGAGCGCGCCCGCGGGTCGAAGCGTGATTCCTGACGCATGATCGCGTAGAGCACCAGCGGGTCCAGGTCGTTCGCCGCCGCGGCGGCTTCGATGTCCGCGCGGAATGGCCGCGGGTAGACCAGTTGCCAGAAGTCATCGGGTAGCGCGTCGGCTGGCCGCCGGAGAAACTCGCCGAAGTGATTCGCGACGATCCGCGACGCTCGGCCGTAATCGCCGGAGGTGGCCAGGGCTCGGGCGGTCAGCAGCGCCAGACCCCGGTCGCGCGAACGGCGCTCGAGCAGGTTCCAGAGCATGTCGGCGGCTTCGCGGGCGAGCCCGGCCCGCGCCAACGCGGTGGCGGCGCCCAGTTCGGGTGCTCGGCGGCTGCTGTCCGAAAGGCCGAGCGTCGGGAACGTGGACCGGGTGCGGCGACGTGCGGCGCCGGCCGCGGCGAGCGTGGCGTCGGCGAGACGCTCGGAGCCGCGAACCCCGTAGTAGTGATAGGTGAAACGCGTGGTCAGCGACCGGAGCGCGTCGAGGGCCGCAGTGGTCCGTCCGAGCCGCTGCTCGGCGACGGCCAGCCAGTAGAGCGCGGCGGGTGCGAGTTCACCGGTCGGTCCCCGGCGCACCAGACTCCGGAGGTTCGTGGCGGCGCGTTCGAGCTGTCCAGCCTGCAGCGCGGCGACGCCGGCGCGCCAGAGGACGGTGCGCTGGTCGCCGGCCGATCGGGTGATCCGGAAGAGCTCGCGATAGACGTCGAGCCCCTCGTCGACGCGCCCGACGGCCACGAGATAGGCGGCCAGGAGTGTCCCCGTGTCGCGCCGGATGCTGAGCGGGGTGCCCGGCACGCGGCCCTGCCAGAGATCGCCACCGAGCGCTCGCACCTCTTTGGTGCGGCCGAGTCTCACGGCGAGGCGGAACCGGATAAGTCGGATCCTCGGCAACTGGCGGTGTGACGGGTAGCGGCTCGCAAACGCCGCGCAGGCCGCGATCGCCGCGTCGTTCGACCGCATCGCGTACAGCGTCTCGACCCGCTCGAGGTCGAGTTCGCTCGGGTCGGTCGAGTCCGAATGCACGTCCGCCCACTCGTTGAGCAGTTCGAGGGCGGTCCGGTATCGCGCGCCGCGGCGAAGGCGCTGAACGAGATCGGCGTACTGATCGGACGTGAACACCGGCAGCGCACCAGCGGTGTCCAGCCGGCGCACGGCGGCCCGGGCTTCGACGAACGCCGCCGCCGACCGGAACTGGAGCTGGGTCTCGCGATAGCGCGCGAGTGCGCGATCGACCTCTCCCGCGGCCTCCCGCATTGCCGCCAGTCCCAACCGGGCGCGATCGGCGGCCGCGCCCGTTCGCCCCAGGCCCAGGACTTCCCGGTATCTCGCCGCCGCACGATCCGATTGGCCCGCATCGCGCAGCGTGTCGGCGACCACCATCAGGCGGGGCACGTCGTCGCGGCCGGCCCGGCTTCCCACGAGCGCGGTCAAGTGCTCATCGGCCGACTGGGCCGCCCCGCGGTCGACCGCGCTGTCGACGAGCCGGCCGAGCACGAAGGCACGGAGCGCGGGCTCCGTGCCGGCCAGTGCCCCCCAGAGCGATTCGCTCTCGGCGGCCCGGCCGGCGGCGTCGTGAATCTGCGCCCGCAGGAGCTGCGCCGCCACGGGTTCGTCGGACTGGGCCGCGATCGAGCGGTCGAGCGCGACGAGCGCCGCGGCCTGGTCGCCCGCTTCCAGTTGCCGCGTTGCTTCGGGAAAGAGGGTAGGGGGCAGCCGGAGTTCGCTGGCGGATTGGCCGAGAGCTGGTGTGACCCCCACGACAGCCACGACCGCGAGGTGCCCAGCGACGACCCAACTGGCACGCTCAGCCGGGTTCATGCGCCCAGCGTACCATGAGCGGCAGCAGCGGGGCCGGAGGTATAATCGAAGGCCTCGTCGGCCCGTGCGACCGCGGCACGACTCCTCGCTTGCGCCGCACGAGCTGCCGCGCGTCCGCGCGAACGGTCGCCGACCTCAACGGCCGGCGGGCCGGGCCGATCGTTCCACTGGGAGGTTTTCATGTCCGCGTTTGCATCCAGCAGGTCCAACCCGTTCCACAGCGTTCTTCGAGTGATACTCCTCGTGGTCGGCGTCGCCTTCATCGCGTCGGCACCGCTCCACGCGCAGGCCGTCGCGCCAGACGAGGACGGGAGCGTCTCGGTCGATCCGGAGTTGTTCGAGACGCTCGAGTACCGCCAACTCGACTTCACCCGCGGCGGCCGGTCGACGGCGGTGACCGGCGTTGTCGGCAGCCCGCTCGTCTACTACCACGGTTCCACCGGAGGCGGTGTCTGGAAGACGGTCAACGCAGGGCAGTCGTGGGACCCGATTTCCGACGAGACGTTCGAGGCGGGCTCGATTGGCGCGATCGCCGTTGCCGAATCGGACTTGAACGTGGTCTACGTCGGCACCGGCTCGGCGTGCCCGCGCGGGAACATCTCGCCTGGCGTCGGCATGTATCGCTCGACCGACGCGGGCAAGACCTGGCGTCACGCGGGGCTGCCCGACGCGGGGCAGATCGGCAAGATCCGCGTCCATCCGAAGAATCACGACCTCGTCTACGTGGCCGTGCTCGGCAACCTGTTCGGTCCGAGCGACACGCGCGGTGTGTTCCGGTCGAAGGACGGCGGGGAAACGTGGGAGCACGTGCTCGCCGTCAGCGACCGCACGGGCGCCGTCGATCTCTCGATGGATCCGTCGAACCCACGCGTCCTGTACGCCGGGATGTGGGCGGTTCGCCGCTCGCCGTGGTCGATCGATAGCGGCAGCATGGACGGTGGAATCTACAAGACGACCGACGGCGGAGACACCTGGGCGCGCCTGGAGGGCGGGTTGCCCACGGGCGTCATGGTGGGCAAGACGTCGGTGTCGGTCTCGCCCGCGGATCCCGACCGCGTCTGGGCGCTCATCGAGGCCGCCGACGACGAAGGTGGCGTCTATCGGTCCGACGACGCCGGGGAGACGTGGCAGCGGGTGAACCGCGAGCGCCGCCTGCTGCAGCGGGCGTGGTACTACATCCACATCTACGCCGACCCGGTCGACGTCGACACGGTCTACGCGCTCAACACCGGGTTCTACAAGTCGACCGACGGCGGGCGCACGTACGAGCGGATTGCCGTGCCCCATGGCGACAATCACGATCTGTGGCTCAACCCGGAAGACCCGTCCGTGATGATCAATGCGAACGACGGCGGTGCGAACGTCTCGTTCACCGGCGGGCGCGCCTGGTCGACCCAGCAGAACCAGCCGACGGCGGAGATCTATCGGATCACCGTCGACGACCAGTTTCCCTACCGCGTCTACGGCGCCCAGCAGGACAACAGCACCGCGTCGGTGTTGAGTCGTGGGCCAGGCGACTTCTACTCGGTGGGGGGCGGCGAGAGCGGACACATTGCCGTGGATCCGCGGGATCCCGACATCGTCTTCGCGGGCAGCTACGGCGGCACGATCACGCGGATCAACGTGCGGACGAGAATCCGCGAGAGCATCCGCGCCTATCCCGATTCGCAGACCGGTCAGCGCGCGGCCGATATGCAGTACCGCTTTCAGTGGAATGCGCCGATCCGGATATCCCCGCACGATCCTGATGTCCTCTACCACACGTCGCAGGTCGTGCATCGCACGCGCGACGGCGGCCACAGCTGGGAGGTCATCAGCCCCGATCTCTCGCGCGCCGATCCCGCCACCCTGGATTATTCCGGCGGCGCCGGCATCACCCGTGACAACACTGGTGTCGAGGTCTACGGCACCATCTTCGCGTTTGAGGAGTCACCGCACGCGGCCGGCCTGCTCTGGGCGGGGTCGGACGATGGGCGGGTTCACCTTACCCGCGACGGCGGCGGGACGTGGATCGAGATCACGCCCGACGGCATACCCGAGTCCGGCGTCGTCAACGTGATCGACCTGTCGGCCCACGACCCGGGGCGGGCGCACATCGCGGTCTACCGGTACCGGCAAGACGACTTCGCCCCCTACATCTTCCAGACGAGCGACTACGGCGCGACGTGGACCCGGCTGACCGACGGTGGGAACGGCATCCCGGCCGATCATTTCGTCCGGGCCGTGCGCGAGGATCCCGAGCGCCGGGGCCTGCTCTACGCGGGAACCGAGTTCGGACTGTACGTGTCGTTCGATGACGGGGCGCGCTGGCAGCCGCTTCAACTGAATCTCCCCGTGACTCCGGTGACCGACCTGGCCGTGCACGAGGGCAATCTGGTGGTGGCCACCCAGGGGCGAGCGTTCTGGGTCCTCGACGATCTGGCGGTCCTTCGGCAGCTCGATTCGGGCGCGCCGACCGATCGGGCCCGCCTCTTCACCCCTGCCCCCGCGTTTCGAAGCGGTGGCGGCCCGGCAGCGTTCTTTCTCTACCTTGCCGAAGCACCCGAGGGGGAGGTGGCGATCGACGTGCTCGACGGCGCCGGCGACCTCGTGCGCGGTTTCTCGGGACGCGCCGACGCCGACGAGTCTGCCGCCGACGACGATGCCGTGACGCTGTCGCAGGGTCTGAACCGGATCGCCTGGAACGCGCGGTATGCGCCGCTCTTCGAGATCCCCGAGGGGATCGTGATGTGGGGCGGGTCGGAGGGTGCGCCCAGGGTCGTCCCGGGCACCTACCAGGTGCGGGTGACCGTCGGTGACTGGAGCGACACCCAGTCGTTCGAGGTGCGCGCCGACCCGCGCATGGAGACCACGCTCGCCGAGTATCGGGAGCAGCTCGACCTGGCCAAGGAGGTCGGGCTTCGAATCGCTGACCTGTATGCGGAACTGCTGCGGCTGCGAGAGGTCAAGTCGCAGGCGGCCGAGATCGGCGACCGGTTGGAGCGGGCCGGTCACGGTGACGATGTGGCTCGGGCCGCGACGGAGCTGAGCGAGCGCCTCACCGCGATCGAAGCCGAGCTGACCCAGCTCGAAGGGGAAGGTGGGCAGGACGCGCTGAACTTCCCGGGACGGCTGGACAACCAGTTCGTGGTGCTCTACAACGCCGTCGCGGAGACCGACCGACGCCCATCGGCTGGTGCGCGTGAGCGCTTTACCGATGTCAGTCCGGGCCTGGCGGAGCTGCTCGAGCAGATCGAGGTGACGCTCGGCGCGGAGCTGCCGCGGTTCAACGAGCTGGTGAGGAGCAAGGGCGTGCCGGCGATTATCCTCAGCCGGGATCCCTGACGAGTTGAGGCGTGAGCGTGCACCGGTGCCCGTGTGTGGCGCTGGGTGGAGGAGCTACAATAGCGGGCGGAACGACCGCGCGGGCGCCGAACATGGGAGGTTGGGCGTGCGTGGGCGGCACAGCAACAGGAGAGTTTCGTGAAGATATCACCCGGGAAATTGGCCGGCATGAAGGCCGTATCGGACGGGCGGGGTGCGATCGCCGCCGCGGCAATGGATCAGCGCGGCTCGCTGAAGAAGGCGCTCGCCAAGGAAAAGGGCGGCGACGTCAGCGACGCGATGATGGAGGAATTCAAGAGCGCTGTGACCGAGGTGTTGACGTCGCACGCCAGCGCGATCCTGCTCGACCCGCAGTGGGGGCTCCCGGCGTCGAAGAAGCGCGCCGAAGACGCCGGATTGCTGCTCGCCTACGAGGAGAGCGGGTACGACAACACCCAGCCGGGCCGCCTGCCCGGCCTGCTGCCCGGCTGGTCGGTGCGGCGGCTCAAGGAAGAAGGCGCCAACTGCATCAAGATTCTCCTGTACTACACGCCGTTCGAGGCGGACGACGTCAACCGCCAGAAGCACGCCTTCATCGAGCGGATCGGCGATGAGTGCCGGGCGAACGACATTCCCTTCTTTCTCGAGCCGGTCGGCTATGACCCGGCCGGCGGCGACGAGAAGGGGCCGGACTACGCGAAGACCAAGCCCGACGTCGTGAAGCAGAGCATGGCCGAATTCACGCAGGACCGCTACGGCGTCGACGTGATGAAGGTCGAGGTGCCGGTGAACATGAAGTGCGTCGAGGGCGCCGCGTCCTTCACGGGTACGGCCGCCTACTCACGCGCCGAAGCGCTCGATCACTTTCGGGCGGCCGCCGTGGTGGCGACCAAGCCGTTCATCTACCTGTCGGCCGGTGTCAGCAACGCCGAGTTCACCGAGGCGCTCGAATTCGCCGCCGAGTCGGGCGTCAAGTTCTCGGGCGTTCTCTGCGGCCGCGCGACCTGGAAGGAAGGGATTCCGGTCTACGCCAAGCAGGGCATCGGCGCGTTCCGTGCCTGGCTCGAGGGCGAGGGCGTCGAGAACATCGGCAACGTGAACGAGCGGATCAAGGCCGCGAGTCCGTGGTTCGCCGCCTACGGCGCGGCGTCGGCCGACGCGCTCGCCTGACGGTCCGTTCTCCCTACGGCCGGGGCGTCCGTTGGACGTCCCGGCGCGCCATGCCTTTCGAGTACCGCCCGGACGTCCTGGACGCACTCGCGGCGCACGGCGTTCGCCCCACACCTTCCACTCCGCCGGCCCTGGTCAAGGACCACGTCACCACGCTCTATCTGTACGAGTTGAGATCGCTGCGGGCGTCTATGCTCCAGGGGGAGTTCCCGAAGGCTGACTACGCCAATCGCGTCGCCCAGTTGCGCGGCCGGTACCGCCTGATGTCGTTGCCCAGCGAACGGTGGGTGGAACCGACGGCACGGTGACGTCAGTCCCAGACGAACTTACGGGCCTCTCTCGCCATCCGGCGCGAATGCATCCTCTCCTCGTCCGTCGATCCCGCTCGGCACCGAATGGCCGGGCGCGACCTCGGAGTTCGGGCAACGTGTCGCCTCGAAAGGTGGTCCAGGCACCGGGATACAATCCCAGCGCATTGCCGGGAAATACAGCAAGTTCACTGCCATCGGGCTATCGAGAGTGGCGATCGGAGCCAACCACCATTGGGTCAGTCATTTAACGTGAATCTTTCAGCAGAACCCGTCTGGTCCTGTGCCGCCTGAAACCCCATGTATTGTGCCATTCAGGAACATGCGGACCGTCGAGAACCCAAAACGTCCAAAGAGTCACACCGTTTCGGTCATCGTTTCATACTGGGACAGCGCGCATCGGTTTGGAACACCTCTCTCCTCACCGTCGCAGCCGTCGGAGACGCGACATCACCGCGCTCTCGCCGCGGCCGAAGTGGTCGTGCAGCTCCAGATACTCCCGGTAGAGCGCGTCGTACTGACCCGCCGCCGTACCGTCCGGCTCGATCGTCTCCGTCGCGAGGCCGGCCATCCGCCCGACGGCGGTCTCGAGCGATCCGTGGCCGCCCCGGTCGGGACCGGCAGCCAGCGCACCCAGGATCGCCGCGCCGAGGGCCGAGGCGTTCGGCGAGGTGGCGAGCCGGATCGGACGCTGCGTGATGTCGGCGTAGATCCGGAGGAGCAGTGGACTCCGCTCGGCCAGTCCGCCGGTGGCCACCAGCTCGGTGACCGGGATCTGCTCGGCCTCGAACG
This sequence comes from Acidobacteria bacterium UBA2161, assembly GCA_002328835.1. Lineage (GTDB taxonomy): Bacteria > Acidobacteriota > Vicinamibacteria > Vicinamibacterales > UBA823 > UBA2161. The sequence goes on from DCWN01000002.1 coordinate 69,622, forward strand.
CGTCGAGAATCCTCCGGGTGCCAAACCCCGTCGCCTCGATCAGGCTGCGATACAGCTCTCCCGCCGTCGTCTGCAGCGACAGCCCGACGATCAGCCCCGAGAGATCGGCGTTGGCCAGGACGGATCGGTTGCCGTTCCACCAGTCGAGGGCGACCAGACCGTTGCCGCCGGGCCCCGCCGCCGCCGCGTCGGCTTCGAGGTGGGCGAACGTCGAGGCGCTGTCGGTCGCGGGCGATCCGACCAGACCGGCGAACCAGCCGAAGATGTCGCCGACGGCTGCCTGGCCGGCTTCGTAGCCGTAAAGCCCCTCGACGATCCCATCCTGCACGATGCCCGCCACGCCCTCGACCGGCGCGTGGCGGTCGGCCAGGAGCATCTGGCAGGTCGACGTGCCCAGCACGATGACCATCCGGCCGGGCGTGACGACAGTGGCACCGAGCACTCCCGCATGTGCGTCGATGATCGGCGCCGCGACCGGTGTTCCCGCCGCCAGCCCGAGCCGCGATGCCCACGCCTCGGTCAGGCCGCCGACGCACTGGCCCGGCGGCACGACTTCACCCGGCAGCTTGTCGCGGGCGAAGTGGCGCATCCGTGGATCGAGGGCTTCGAAGAACTCCGCCGGCGGAAACCCGTGGGCGCGGCTCCAGAGTCCCTTGTATCCCGCGCCGCACGCGTTTCGGATCAGGACGCCGGTGAGTTGACCGGTGGTCCAATCGGCGGCTTCGACGATCCCGACCGCTGACTCGAAGATCTCTGGATCCTCGTCGAGGATCTGCAGCGCCTTGGCGACGAGCCACTCCGACGAGGTGCGGCCACCGTAGTCGTCGAGAAAACGCTCGCCGCGCGCCGTGGCGATCTCGTTAATCCGGTCAGCCTGGGGTTGCGCCGCGTGGTGTTTCCAGAGCTTCACCCAGGCGTGCGGGCGGTCCGCAAATCCCGGACGGAGGCAGAGGGCCTGACCCGCCGAGTCGATCGGCAGCACGGTCGACGCCGTGAAGTCGATGCCAATGCCTGCGATCGTATCGGCCGCGGTGCCGGCGTCGCGCCGGGCTTCAGTCACGGCGGCAGTCAGTGAGGTCAGGTAGTCCGAGGGATGCTGCAGGGCCCAGTCGACGCCGAGGGGGCCGCCGCCGGGCAGTTCGCGGTCGATCACGCCGTGCGGGTAGTCCGCGACCGCGGTCGCCAGTTGGCGCCCCGTCGCCGTCTCGACGATGACGGCCCGGCACGACGCCGTGCCAAAGTCGATCCCAACGGCGCACCCAGCGGCGGCGCTATGCATCGTCATCTGTCATCTGTCGCGCGTCACGAGCGGAACTCGGCGGCCTGGTGGCGATCGAGATCGTCGTCGACGTCGCCGCAGAGCGTGACCCGGAGGCCAAGTTCACGCGCCATCGCTGCCTTCATGACGAGCGCCTGGCGCGCTCGTGGCGCGTCGGGCGCGTACGCGACTTGCACATGGTTCGACTGATGCTGCGCCATCATCTGGTCGCGGGTTACGCCATACAGCACGGCATGCATGATCGGCCAGTGCGGCGTCGTCAGGCGCCAGCGGCGTTCGGTCTCCTCGTCGGGCAGCCGCACGACGCCGCCGCGGCCGATGTCCATCTGGAGTGCGCCGTCCGCCACGTACACCCGGCTCCAGACGATCTCGCCCGGCCGGCTCACGCCCTTCAGCGTCGAGCCGCCGCGTGGAAAATACATGGCCGGTTGGCGCTCGCCGACGGCACCGGCGTACCCGTCGATGAAGTGGCTGGCGGGTGCGGCGCCCGAGATCTCGAAGACCCAGACGAACTCGTCGATCCCCTGGGCGTGGACCACTTCGCCCCAGCGCACGTCGTGCAAGGTCGTCGATGGGTCGAGATCGAGGGCCGTCCAGACGCGATTGGTCAGGAGCGCATCGACGCCGGCGCACTCATCGACTTCGTTGAAATGCGGAATCGCGCGGCCCTCGAAGACCGGCCGTCCGCCGTCGCCCACGACGGGCGGGCGATCGGGGTTGTTGAGCAGCCCCTCGGCGAGATCCGACGCCACACAGACGTCCTTCAGACCCTGTTGGTACTGGATGCCGATGGCGTCGCAGCCGAACCGGTCGGCCAGGGTCGCGGCCGCGTCATACATCTTCAGGCCTTCGATCACCTGGTCCTCGGTGAGGTCCGCCGCCGGGTCGGGCCCGAAGCGGAACCGCATGCCGCGCTGCCGCAGCCAGTCGTAGTGGCCGCGCGCCGTCGCGTCGTCGACCTCGCGCATCGCGGCGTAGAGCGCCGACTGGCTCAGGCGCTCCTTGAAGAGGCCGAGGGGGTGGAGCAGGTGATCGGGAACGATCGCGTTGAACATGCCCATGCAGCCTTCGTCGAATACCCCCAGCAGCGCGCGATCGGCGCGGAGGTGCGAGCCGGCCGCCCGCCCCCGCACCTCGAACTCCTGGCACTCCAGCGGCCACCGGTGAGCGTCGAGCGGCCGTGCGTGGGAGGTGTCGTGGACGATCTGGCCGCCGTCGAGCCACTCGGCGAGTCCGCGCCGGGCGAAGTCATCCTGGAAATCGACACTCCAGATGCTGCTGTAGGCGATGCCAGCCTTGGTCAGCGACCCGTTCAGATTGAGCAGCCCGACGAGGCCGGGCCATTCGCCGCTCCAGTTGGCGAGGGTCAGGATCGGCGCGCGGTGGCGGAGCAGTCCGGCCAGGACGTGGCTCGAGTACTGCCAGACCGCGGTGGCGACGACGAGTGGCACCTGCGGGTCGATCTGTCGAAAGACCTCGAGCCCGCGCGCCTGTCCGTCGATGAACCCGTGACCCGCCTCGGCGTCCGGTGTGTGCGCGCGCTGGGTCGCGTGGCCCAGGTCTGCGAAGGCGGCCTGGACGGTGGCTTCGAGCGCCTGTTGCGCCGGCCAGCACCGGCGGTTGGCACTCGGCCTCGAATCTCCGCTGGCCACGATGAGGATCGGCGGCGTGGTGGTCATCGGCTCAGAACCCGGCGTCGAGGGCTGTGCCGGCCGCGGGCCAGTGGACGCTGCCGACAGCCTGTAGCATACTCGACGCGCCTCGGAGCCCGAACGGCCGCGGGCCGGTCGCGCTACGACGTGGGAACCGCCCTTGGGGGGGGGAGGTGAGGGTCGCTGGCCAAGAAGGTTCGGACGGAGGGTGCCGCGGCGCCTGCACTCGACGCGCAGCGTCGGGAGGCGGAGCAACTTCAGGCGATCGGCCGCCTGGCCGGCGGTGTCGCCCACGACTTCAACAATCTTCTGACGTCGATCAACGGGTTCGCGCAGCTCGTGCTCGAGGATCTGCCATCCGACCATCCTTCGGTCGACGACATCAAGGAGATCCTCGGCGCCGGTCAACGGGCGGCCGAACTCACGAACCAGTTGCTGGCCTTCAGCCAGCGCCAGATTCTCCAGCCGCAGGTCGTCGACGTCGGCACCTTGATCAACAGCTGCGCCGCGCGGCTACGGAAGCTGCTCGGCGATCAGATTGACGTGGTTGTCGTCCTGGACCGGACGCCGCAAAGCGTGTCGGTCGATCCGGCGCAGTTCGAGCAGGTGCTGTCGAACCTGGCGACCAGCGCGCGGGAAGCGATGCCCGAGTCTGGCCGATTCTCCATCGAGACGTCACCTGAGGTGTTCGACGACACCTATGTCGGGGCCCATCTCGGCGCGCGCCGAGGCCGCCACGTGGCGATCGCGGTGAGTGACACCGGACCGGGCATCGACGACGAGACGCAGGCGCATCTCTTCGAGCCGTTCTTCACGACCAAGACACATGGCAAGGGCGCCGGCCTGGGGCTGGCGACGGTGTACGGCATCGTCACGCAGAGCGGGGGGCATGTCACCGCGGAGGCTGGCGCAGGTGGCGGGACGACCTTTCGAATCTACCTGCCCGAGGTCGACGCCGAGGCCAGGGCCGACGTGCCGGCGCCGCGCGCGACTGCCGAGCGACCGCGCGGCAGCGAGACGATTCTGCTCGTCGATGACGAGGATTCGGTGCGGCAACTGGCCAGCCAGTTGCTTCGGAAGAGCGGGTACACCGTGATCGAAGCCGCGGACGGCCCGGCTGCGGTTCGCCTCTGCCGTGACCTCCCGCGACCGGTCGATCTACTGCTGACCGACGTGGTCATGCCGCGGATGAACGGACGGGAACTGGCCGCCGAAGTCAACGCCCTCTGTCCGGCCTTGAAGGTGCTGTACATGTCGGGCTTCGCGGACCACGCGATCGTGCACGACGGTATTCTCGACGCCGGGCTCGCGTTTCTGCCGAAGCCGTTGACGATGGACACGTTGACCCGCAAGGTCCGTGACGTCCTCGATGCCTGACCGCTTCTAGGGGCCGCCTTGGCTCACTCCGCGACAGGACACCGATGAACGACGGGCTGAAGGCCGAACCAAGAGACGGACGCGAGCGTCAGGGATCGTCCCCTGGGTCGGCGGGCGGACCGTCTCGCGGCGCGCCGTTCGAGCGCTTCGTCCCCGACCTGCTGGAGCACGGCGGCCCGAGGAGTGGCGAGCCTCAGACGCTCGGTCGGCGGCTCTTCGTGCAACTCCAGGTCTTCACCGGGTGCCTCGACCCGACACCGGCGATCGACGCCGTCCGCGAGAGTGGGCTCGAGGCCGTCGTCTACGCCAACCTGAACGACCCGCGCGGTGTGGGCGTCCTGCTGCTCACGGAGGAGCCGGCGGTGCTGGCCGAGGCGGGGCGCGAGTTGCTGCTGGCGCCCGCGTTGGCGGCGCTGACGCCGTTGCCGGACTTCGCCATGCTCGGACGCACCTACGGCAGCGGCCGCGAGGTCGATCTCGAGGACTTCATCCTCCGCAAGGCGCGCCGGCACGCGTTGAATCCGGCCCACGTCTGGGCGATCTGGTACCCGCTGCGGCGCGCCGGGGCCTTCAACCGGCTCGATCCCGGCGAGCAGGGGAGGATCATGGGCGAGCACGCGATGATAGGGCGTGGCTACGGCGAAGCCGGCTACGCCGCCGACATCCGCCTCGAGTGTCACGGCCTCGACCGCGACGACAACGAGTTCGTCCTGGGCATTCTGGGCACCGACCTCCACCCGCTGTCGAAGTTGATCAAGGACATGCGATCGACGCGCCAGACCTCCGAGTTCATGCAGGCGATGGGGCCGTTCTTCGTGGGGCGTGCCGTCTACCAGGCGCCGTGTCCCGAGAGCGTGCTGGCATCCGGAGACGGCGGATACTGACGATGCGCCGTGCGGTGAATCTGGCGGCGAGCCTGGTCCTGGCGTGCACGCTGGCCGGGTGCGCCGGGTCGGTGGGCGAGGGTGTTGCCGACGGCGCGCCGGCCATCGATGCGGCGGATCTGAAGGCCCGCCTCGACACGCTGCTCGAACCGGGTCGGCCGGACGGCATCAGGGCCAGCGTCTGGGTCGGCGGACCGACCGGAGCGCCGTGGTTCACCCACGAGCCGGGCGTCGTGCGCGCTGCCGCGAGCGCCATCAAGACGGCCTACCTCGTCGAATGGTTCGACCTGCATCGTGCGGCGCTCGATGCGCCGGTCGAGGGCGCGGTCGACATCGTCGCCGACACGACCCACCCGGCGGTGGCCCACTTCGAGGCTGGCCAACTCGAGGAGATCCGACGCGAGATCGGCGGTGCGTCGGCTCGTCGGATCGGGCAGATGATGATCCGCGGGACCGACGTGTCGAATGTCGTCTACAACGCGGCCGCGAATGTCGTCGCGGCGCTGCTGGGCGGTCCGGCCGAGCTGACCGAACGGATCCGGGCGCGGGACGCGGCGTTCGACGGACTGACGGTGCGCCGCTACATGTTGGCGGCGCGGGATGCGACCGGCGACAACGAGGCGACCGCCGAGTCGCTGGCGGCGGTCCTGCAGCGGATTGCGTCGCGCCGGCTACCCGGCGTCGACGACGAGACCGCCCGGGCGATCCGGAAGATCCTGCGCCTGCCCGACGACGACGGGGCCGGGCGCGGTCACTACTTCAAGAGCGGCAGCCTGAACAGCGACCCGCTGGTGCGGATCCGCTCGGGGTTCTGGGACCTGCCGGAGGGGATCGTCGTCTACGTCGTCATCGTCGAACAGCCCGATCCCGCCGCGCTGCCGCGGGACGAGGCCGGCGCACGGCTGGATCGCGTCAGCCGGAAGACGGCCGACGCGGTCGTGCGGGACGCTCGGCTGGCGATGCGGGCGGCGCGTGATACAGGGCGGCCTGACGGCCGCCGATAGTCGTCGTATGCGAGTTCTGCTGATCCTTCCGACGGCGTTCGTGGTGCTCATCGGCGGCCAGGCGTGGCCGGCGGCGTCACAGGACGCTGAGTTGCGCGTCGACGTCACCCATCGCGCTCGATCGATTCAGCCTGGTGAGGTGGTGCGGGTCACCGCGACGTTCTCGCGCCCGGTGAGCGCCGTCCGTGCCGCGGTATTCGATCGGACGGTGGCGTTCCAGCCGATCGGCGATCGACGCACGTGGGAAGGCCTCGTCGGCATCGATCTCGACGTCGACGTGCGCGAGCACGCACTCTCGATCGCCGGCACGGCGCCTGATGGCGCGACGGCGCGTACGCAGTATCCGCTGCCGATCGTGACCAAGGCCTTTGCGACGCGGCGCCTCACCGTCGCGCCCGAATACGTGACCCCGCCCGACGACGTTGTCGAGCGGATTCAGCGGGAAGCGGCCCGGACGACCAAGCTCTTCAACACGCCGACGCCGGTGGCGCACTGGCGCGGCGGTTTCCTCCGTCCGGTCCCGGGAGAGGCGACGAGCGCATTCGGGCGGCGGAGCGTCTTCAATGGTCAGGCCCGCAGTCCGCACAGCGGAGCCGACTTCCGCGCGGGCGAGGGCACGCCGGTCCAAGCGCCGAATTCGGGCACGGTCGTCCTGGCCGAGGATCTGTACTTCTCGGGAAACTGCGTCATCATCGATCACGGCCTAGGCCTCTACTCGTTCTTTGCGCATCTGTCGCGGATTGGCGTGGCCGAGGGCGATCGGGTCGACCCCGGCGACACCATCGGCGACGTCGGCGCCACGGGACGCGTCACCGGACCGCATCTGCACTGGACCGTGCGCCTGAACACGGCCCGAGTCGACCCGCTGTCGCTGATGGCCGTCCTGAGCGACGGCGATCGATAGCGCGCCGGGTTCACCCTCCTCGCACTTCCTGTTGCGCTGCCCGGGGTCGGGCCATGCTTGCCGAACGTCGTCCAGGAGGCGATGATAGCGGCCGCGGGTTGCCTACCTGCGGATCTTTCGATGAGCAGTCGCATCGCCATGCACCCCCTGTCGACGCCGCTGGGGGAGATCGTCGCCGCGGTGTCCGACAGCGGACTGTGTGCGCTGGAGTATCCGCGGCTCGAGCGGCGCCGCCTGCTCGATGCCCGATTGCGCCGATGGTTTCCTGAGGCCGAGGTCGTCGAGGGCGCGACCGCAGCCCACGAACCGATCGCCACCTGGCTCGACCGCTATTTCGCCGGTGACGCTCCACCTCACGACGCCGTCGCGCTCGATCTGCGCGGCACGCCGTTCGAGCGCTCGGTCTGGCGTGAACTGTTGCGCATTCGCGACGGTCGAACCGAGACCTACGGCGCGCTGGCACGGCGGCTCGGCCGTCCCACGGGCGCGCGGGCGGTCGGCCTGGCGGTCGGCCGGAACCCCGCGAGCATCATCGTCCCGTGCCACCGGGTCGTGGGTGCCAGTGGCGCGTTGACGGGGTACGGCGGCGGCCTCGACCGGAAACGATGGTTGCTGGCGCACGAAGGGGTCGCCTTCGGCGCGGCGCCACAACGGCTGGCGTTCGATGCAAGAGGCTGAGGTGGAGGTCGTTTCTCAGTGGACCTGACCCGGATCCGGGGCCTGGCGTTCCTCGCGTTGGTCCTCGCGCTGTGCGCGGGTCCACTCGAACAAGAGGTCGCCGGCCAGTCGGCCTACCTGGTCGTTCGCCACGCCACGCTGCTCCCTGAGATCTCCGAGGCTCCGGGAGCGGACCGCGCCATCATCATCCACGGCGGCGTCATTACGTGGATAGGCGCCGACCCCGATGTCGAAGCGCCGCCGACCGCGGTCGAACTCGATGCTGGTGGCCGAGTCGTCATCCCTGGCCTCATCGATCTACATCAGCATGCGGCGAGCGTGTCGCCGTCACCGGCGGCGTGGCTGGCCCACGGGGTCACGAGCATTCGGGACCCGGGTGCCGCGCTCGATGTCGCACGCCAGACGCAACGCTCGATCGATGGCGGCCTGCTCGAAGGGCCGCGCGTGTTCATCGGCCTCGAGCTGGCCCTGGCCGCGGGCCAGACGCGCGGCGCCGTACGAAGGCTCATCGCGGATGCCGCCATCGACGTCGATCTCCTGCAACTCGATCGCGCGACCCCGCCCGCGCAAGCCCAGGTTGCCATTCTGGAGGCCCATGCTCGAGGGCTTCCGGTGACCTGGCACCTCGGCCTGCCGTTGGCCCGCGCGCTGGACCTCGAGGTTGACGGCGTCGAGCATCTCGATATCTTCCGTGGCCTGGCGCCGCCGCTCGAACCGGCTTCGGCCGAGTCGCTGCTGCGTGGCTTCCGCCGCTGGGCCGAGCTCGATCCGTCATCCGACGGGATACAGGACCTCTTCCGCCGGCTCGCCGCCAGCCGGACCGTCTGGACGCCAACGCTCGTCCAGGCGCATCGGATCGCCGGCGACGAGCTGGCGCGCTCGCGGAGCCTCGGCGATCGGGCGGCGGCGATGCGTGGCCTCGATGCGGCGTGTCGCACGATCGCCCTGGCGGCCGGGCTGGGCGTGCTGATCGGCGCCGGCACGAGCACCGACCGGCCCGCCGACCTGCACGAGGAACTGGCGCTGCTGGTGCGCTGTGGTCTGACCGCGACCGAAGCGCTGCGCAGTGCCACGACCACCGCGGCGGCGGCGCTCGGCCGACAGTCGATGCTCGGTGCGATCGTCCCGGGGCACCTCGCCGACCTCGTCCTGCTCGATGCCGACCCGTCCGATGACATTCGCGCGACGGCGCGCGTCTGGCGCGTCGTGAAGGACGGTCGTGTGCATGATCCAACTCGGCTCGCGCCAGCCGAGCCCGGAACCATTCGGTGACACTTCTTTGAAGGGAGACGCGATATGCAGATGCTGCGTGGGTGGATCGTCGTGGCGATGGTGATGCTAGTGTCGCCGGTTGCCGGGCAATCAGTATCGTCCGAATTGAGTGCGCTGCCCATCCTGCGCGACTACACCAACCATCGGGTCTCGAGCCACGACCGGACGGGCGCGAACGACGACGGCAACTGGCAGAACCCGTTCCAGCCCGGCGAGACCCGCACGATCGCGCAGATTGACGGCCCGGCGATCCTTAGCCACATCTGGATCACGATCGCGACGCCGGAGCGGCATCACCTGAAGAAGATCGTGCTCCGGATGTACTGGGACGGCGAATCGACGCCGAGCGTCGAAGCGCCGATCGGCGACTTCTTCGGGTTGGGGCTCGGGGAGTACTTCCTCTACGAGTCGGCGGTGCTGTCGGTTGGCTCGCAGAAGGCGCTGAACACCTTCTTTCCGATGCCCTTCCGGCAGTCGGCCCGGATCACCGTGACCCACGAAGGAGACGAGCCGATCTCGGCCTTCTACTACAACATCGACTACGAGCGTCACGACGCGTTGCCCGACGCCATCGGGTACTTCCACGCGCAGTACCGCCAGGGCACGCCGAATCCGGCGTGGACGACCGACTGGGCGCTGAACGGCGACGCCAATGTCGTCGAGCACCGCAATCCGGACGGCACCGACAACTACGTGCTGCTCGACGCGCAGGGGCGGGGGCACTACGTCGGCGTCACCCACAGCATCTTGCAGAATCAGGGTGACTGGTGGGGCGAGGGTGACGAGATGATCACGATCGACGGCGACACGGCCCCTCGCATCATCGGCACCGGATCGGAGGACTATTACCTCGGCGCGTGGTGCTACGGGGGCTGCGGGATCAATCCGTTCGGCAACGTTCGGCCGACCTTCGACTTCCAGCGCTACGGCAACCCGATGAACGGCGGGGACGATCGCGGCGCCAAGTGGATGGTGTACCGGCTGCACACCGAGTCTCCGATTACGTTCGAGAATTCGATCAGGGTGACGATCGAGCACGGTCACGGCAACCACCGCGCCGACAACTTCTACACGACGGCCTACTGGTATCAAGTGGAGCCGCACGGCGCGTTTCCGACCCTGCCCGCCGTGGCGGACCGGATCCCGCGCCAGTTCGAGACCGGCGGCCCGACGATGGGTCGGCCCTAGCGACAGGAGGCCGCCGCGTGACTCCCAGCATCGCCGACCAGCCGCTCATCGAGTTCACCCGGGCGCTCGTGCGCACTCCAAGCGTGCTCGGCCACGAGCAGGCGATGGCCGAGTGCACCCGAGAAGAGATGGAGCGGCTCGAGTTCGATCGGGTGACGACCGACGAGGCGGGCAACGTCGTCGGCATGGTCGAGGGGCGCCGAGACGGGCCAACACTCTTGTTTGACGCGCACATGGATACGGTCGACATCCTGCCGCGGGAGGGCTGGACCCGCGATCCGTTCGGCGGCGAGTTGGTGGACGGTCGGATCTTCGGGCGGGGCAGCTCCGATATGAAGGGCGCGCTCGCGGCGATGGTTCACGGGGTGGCTGGACTCGACCGCGACGCCCTGGCCGGACGCGCGGTCGTGTCTGGCTCGGTGGGCGAGGAGTTGATCGAGGGGGCGGCACTGCGGCACGTCATGCAGGCGGTGTCGCCGGACTGGGTCGTGATCGGCGAGGCGTCGGAGCTCCAGCTCGTCAGGGCGGGCCGGGGTCGCGCGGAATGCGTCGTCGAGACCCACGGCCGCCCGTCGCACGCCTCGACGCCTGACCGCGGCGTGAATGCCGTGCACCTGATGCGCGACGTGATCGCCGAGGTCGAGGCGCTCCCGATGCCCACCGACCCCTTTGTCGGCCGCGGCGTCATGTGCCTCACCGACGTCATCTCCGTGCCGTACCCCGCCCATTCGGTGGTGCCCAGCGGATGCCGGGCGACCTACGAGCGTCGGCTGCTGCCCGGCGAGACGCAGGACTCGTTGTTCGGCGAGATGCGCGAGGCGTGCATTCGGGCCGGTGCCGAGGACACGACCGTGTCGCTGGCGACGACCGACTACACGACCTACACGGGCCTGCGCTGGGAAGAGCCGAAGTGGTACGCGCCGTGGGAGACCGACGCGGCGCACCCGCTCGTGCAGCAGGCGCTCGCGGGGCTGCGCGAGGCGGCGCTCGAGCCCGATCCGAAGATGCGCAGCTACCAGTTCTGCACGAACGCCGCCTACAGCGCCGGCGCCGCCGGCGTGCCGACGATCGGCTTCGGTCCGTCTTCGGAGCACCACGCCCACGTCTGCGACGAACACCTCGAGGTCAGCCAGTTAGTCGGCGCGGCGGACGGCTATCGGGCGATCGCGACGGCTCTGCTTTCCTAGAATACGAGCGCGAAGCGCATTCCGACACCCTGCGTCACGGAGTTGGCGAACGCGCCGAACCTCGCGCTGCCCGTGTTGTTGGACACGTCGCGCGGGTTGAAGTGGCTGCCGAGGTTGTAGATCTGTACGCCCACCCGCGCCGACATCCGATCCGTCAGCTTCACCACCTTGGTGGCCAGCAGGTCCAGCGAGAAGAGGTTGGGAAAACGGGGCCCCTCGTTTCGGACGCCGACCGCACGCTGCGCCTCGTCCACGACCGTGTACGGGAAGCCGGTGCGAAACTCGAGTGTGGGCGCAATCGTGATCTGCTTCGGCAGGTTCATCACGCCCCAGACCACGACGCGGTGCGGTGCGTCGAACGGTTGCCGCGAGAACACGTCGGAATGCACGATCGGGTCCCGCTGGTCGCCGAAGATCGTCACGAAGTCGTTCAAGTTGCCCTGCGCACGGGCCCAGACGTACGACATGTTCAGTTCGCCCTCCTCGCGCAGTCGGCGCTGGACGGTCAGCTCGACCTCATGCGAACGCGACGTCCCGTCGTTCGAGAGCAACATCTCCCCGGCGCCGGCGATCGGGTCGACCACGAGTTCACGTGAACCGCGCCGCGCGCGATAGCCCACCCGCACCTGCGTGTCGTCGCCGAGCGCCTGGTGCAGTTCCAGGTGCCAGAGGTTGCTCAGCGGCGTGCGGAGCCCGCCAGCCGCGATGCGATTCGCGAACTCGAGGATCGAGATCGGCTCGGCCGCGTCACCCTGTGGGCCGAACGTCGTCTCGCGCCGGCTCTGGCGGCTCTCGAAGTCGCCCGCAATGAGCGGCAGGCGGTCGTAGAAGCGTCCGTACCCGCCTCGGATGACGGTGTGGTCGCCGTCGAACGGTCGCAACGACGCTTCGAGTCTTGGCGCCAGGGTGTGCTCGCCGGCGATCTGTTCGAAGGCGTACCGCGCACCCAGGTTGAGGGTGAGCCTACCGGCGGGCGACCATCGGTCTTCAGCAAAGACCGATACCTGAGTGTTCGATGCCCGGACCGTGGGATCGCCGTGAAAGTCGATGCGTCGGGTCAGGGTGCCGTCGGCCCGCGAGACGACGACCGGGAGGCTGGCATCCTCGCCCCTGTACCACGCGTGGGTGAGTTCTCCCCCGGCCATCAGGAGATGGCTGCCGGATGGGCCGTCCCGTTCGGCCGTCAACGTCGTGGCGAGGTCGTAGCGGCGACTGTCGCGGCTGAGTCGGTTGAAATAGTTCTGTCGGACACCGTCCACCGTGACCCGGGACGCGTCGGCGGTCTTCGGGAGAACCCTCAGATCGTAGGCCTTGACCGCGGCCGAGGTGTTCATGGTCGTTCGGGGACCGAGGACGAGGTGGTCCGAGACGGCGCCGCTCCAGCCACGCTGCTCGGAATCCGGCGCTGCTTCGAACGGGTGGAGCGTGTCGATCTGAACGTTGTCGACATTGCCGGGGAACCACGCAAGCGTGAAGGTCATGCGGTGCGTGGGCGTGGCCGCGTAGTCGATCTGGGTCAACCCGTTGAACATCTCGCGTACCTGCTCGGTCCGGGGCAGCGGCTCGAACGCTTCGAGGTCCTCGACGCGGTCGCGCTCGAAGGCGTAGTTGATTGACTGCGAGAACCAGAGCGAGCCGGTCTTGATCGGACCGGCCACCCGGACCCGCGGTGCGAACGATCGGATTCCGCGAATCTTCCCGTCGCGAAACCTGACGCGCCGCATGAAGTCCTCGACCTCCGTGCTCCACGCGTCCTCGCCCGGACGCGTGACGATGTTTGCGATTCCGCCCGTGGCGCTGCCGAATCGCGCGGAGTAGACGCCGGTGTAGACGTCGAGGGCGGCGACCGCCTCCAGCGGCAGGCCGACGGCGAACTGGCCCGTCACCGGGTCGGTGACGTTGAGGCCGTTCAGGAGCAATGCGCTCTGGCTGGCGCGCGTGCCACCCAAGTTGAGCCGGCCATCCGGCCCGCGCACGACACCCGGCACCAGGGGCAGTGCGTCCTCGAAGTTGCCGGTCGGCAGCGGGAGTTGGGTGAGGGTCGGACCGCTGACTTGTGTCTCACCGCTCCGCGCCGCATCCGACGCCGCCAGGGGGTCGGCGGCGACGGTGACGTCCTCGGCGACCGACAGCGTCAGCACCAAGCGGCGCGAGGACCTGGCGCCGGCTGCGACCGCCACGTCGTCGAGTCGGACTTCCTCGAATCCGGCGAGTGATGCGACCAACGTGTACAGACCGGGTGGCACGCCCTCGAACTGGAACGAGCCGTCGGCATCGGTCGACGTTGTGGGGGAGTCGACGTCGGTGCTCAGCGCGACGATGACGCCGCTCAGGCGGGCGCCGAACGCGTCGACAACGATGCCCTCGACCGTGCCCGAGGGCTGCGGTTGAGCGCCGATGCCCGCGATGAGCCACACGGCCAAGGCCAGAGTCATCGCCGACGGGATCTCAACTCAAGATGGCGCGTAGCCCGCGCGCCAGGCGGGCCGCGCCTTCCGCGGCCTCGTTCGCGTCGACGGCGCCGTACGAGAGCCGCAGCGTACAGCGGTCGTCCAGCCCGAAGGCGCTGCCAGGGATGACAGCCACGCGGTGTTCCCGGATGAGGCGGGTGGCGAGGTCGAGCGACCCGATCGGTGCGTGAATCCTGGCGAGGTAGTACATCGCGCCGTTCGCCTCGGGCACATCGCACAGGTCCGACACTTCGGCCAGCGTGTCACGCAGTGTGGCGCGCACGGTCACAAGCTCCGGCAGGTGGGCGCGGCAGTATGCCGCGCCAACCGTCAAGGCTCCAGCCGCGGCGTACTGGCTGGCGGCAGGCGGGCAGACCAGAATCGTGTCCTGAATCTTGTCGACCGCGCCGGCCAGGGCACTCGGGATCACCATGTATCCGACCCGCCAGCCAGCGAACCCGAACGCCTTCGAGAAGGAGTAGAGGGAGATCGTATGGGCCGCCGCGCCGTCGAGGCCGCCGGGCGAGAAGTGGCGCGCGTCGTCGAAGACGAAGTACTCGTAGGCCTCGTCCGAAATATGAAACACCCCTTCGTCGTGGCACAGCGCGTTGACTTCCCGGAGGGTGGCTTCCGGATAGACGACTCCAGCTGGGTTGTTCGGCGACACCGTGACGATGGCGCGGGTCTGCGGCGTGATCGCGTCACGGAGCCGATCGAGATCGAGTTGATAGTGCTCGTCGGTCGCGACCGCGACCGGTCGGCAGCCGGCCATGATGACCGCCATCTCGTGGTTGAAGTAGAACGGGACCGGCAGGATGATTTCGTCGCCCGGATCGGCGATCGCCAGCATCGCGTTGACGAAGGCCATGTTGCTGCCGGCGGTGACGATGACGCGGCTGGCCGGGTGCACCTGGATGCCGTTGTCGCGTTCGAGCTTCTGCCTCAGCCCATCGAGCAGCGGGGGAAGGCCCTCGACGGCGCCGTAGCGATGCAGTTCCGGATCGGCGGCGGCCTCGGCCAAGGCATCGGCGGCCGCCGCCGGCGGAGAAAATCGGACCATGCCCTGGCCGAGCGAGATCGTCTCCGGCGTCGACGCGATCAGCCGTTCGATCACGGCCACGATCGGCGGCCGGATCGCCCGGATCCGCGCGGTCTGGCGGTGCGGCGCCGTGGCGGCGTTCATGGCGGGGATTCTACCTCCGGCGGCCCTGAAACTGGCCGCAACTGGCCGATCCTGGCCGCCTGTGGCATACTAATCTGAGGTTATGCTCCCCGGCTGTGCGCATAGAGGAACTGCTCAGAAGGGGTCTGTCATGCGATCAGTTGGCTTGGCACTCATCGTCGTCGTTGCGCTCGTCGCCGGGGACACGGCTCGGGCGGATGCCCAGGTCGTGACGCTGGCCGAAGCGGGCCGCGAGGCCCCGGACGGCTCCGGCACCGCCATCCTCAACGGGGTCGTCGTCCTACCCCCCGGGGCCTACGTCGATGTGCTCGTCGTGCGGCTCAGGGACTCGTCCACCGGCCAGGTCCGGGCCACGACCCTGGCCGGACCGAGCGGGGAGTTCGCCTTCCCCGGACTCGACGTGCGTGAGTGGATGCCAGCGGAATGCTTTGAGCCCGAAGGGCTGCAGGGCGAGTTCGCCCTTCCAGCCGAATGTGACGCGTATTTCGTGGAAGTCATCGACCAGAACGGCCTGATTCTGAGTGTGAGCGATTCGCTGCGACTCGGCGTTGGCGAGATCGTGAACGCCGTGCTGCGGATACCCTCCGCTGGGTCGCTGCTTGCGGCCGCTGGTACTGACGCGTTCACCGAGCTGGGGTCGACGGTGCTGAGTGCCGCCACGGGCCTCGGCGTCACCGGCGTCGGGCCAACGGGCCCCCCGACCAGCCCCGAGCAGTAGCCTCCGGGCGCTCGGTCGCGCCGTCCGCCTCAGAACCGCACACGGATGCCGGCGGCGATCTGCGCGCCGCCGAGACCGACCTCCGACACCACGGGTACTCCCACGGTCTCGGCCAGGAACCCCTCATCGGGCAGCGAGATCTCCGCCGTTGCATCGCTGAAGCGCGCCGTCCAGCCGACACCGACGTGGCGTGAAAAGAAGAACGACAGGTCCGCCCCGGCGCCCCAGCCGAGTGCGGTCGGATTCCGCTCGACCTTCACGATGCCGGTAATCGGCACCTCCTCGTAGGGGTACTCCTCGGGCGCGGTGTCCACCCCAGGCAAATCGAGCGCGGCGAAGTACACCGTCGGTCCACCGAAGATCCGGACGTTGAATCGGTCGCCGACGGGCACCGACCAGTAGCCGTGGAGGTCGAGCGACCGCTCATGCCGGGTCATCGTCGAACTGTCGCTGAAGATCCGGGGGGCGTCGAAGAAGAATGGGTGCGGGATGCTGGCGCCCAGTGCCAGGTCGTCGGATCGGGTGAAGCGCTGGAACCCGACCCGCAGCCCCGCCTGGCGCCAGAGGCGCACGCCGCCGGCCAGTGCGATCGTCGGGCGCCGGTTGATCGTCACGTCGCGGGTCAGCTCGCCTTCCTCCGCGGACTGCTCGAAGGTGATCGGCTCGCTCAGCGCCTCCGCGACTGCGGTGGTCTGGAATCCGCCGTCGAGCGCGATGAACCACCGCGTCTCGGGCGCCTGCGCGTGCGCCGTCGACGGCACAGCCAGCACGGCGGCGAGGACCGTCGCCGCGACCGCGGAGCGCCCGACGCAATGGACGGCGCGGGCGGTCACTGCACCCCCACGGCGCGCCAGGCGTTGGCGATCGCGTTGCGCAGTTCGCCGGTCGGGTCGAGATCCTGCGCCGACTGCAGCGTCGCGGAACGGGCCAAGGCAAACGTGGCATCGGAGGGTAGCAGGAACGCGAATCCTCGGAAGAACGCTTCGGCGACCTCCTGCAGCCGAGGCCGGCCGACGCCGTTCACGGAAATTCCGGACGTACGGTTCGTTCCGCCCTCGACCGCCAGGTAGAAAGCGTGGCTCGCGATCGTCGAGTTCGTGTGCACGCCGCCGTTGTCGGCGAAGTCGGTGAAGAGCTTGCTGAGGTGGTCACGGTCACCGAAGCGGGCAGGATCTTCGAGCGATCGGCTCAGGCCGGCCAGGAGCGGCTCGAGGATGTCCTCGCCGATCAGGTAGTCGGCCTGTAGCACGCCGTCGCCGGGTGGCTGAAAGAAGAACTCGGCCGCCGTGCCCATGATATCGGAGAACCCCTCATTCAGTGCGCCTGGCACTCCCCGGGCCTCGAGGCGCGAGGTGAAGAACGTCACGGCGTGGGTGACCTCGTGGGCGACGATGTCGAGTGCACCGGAGAAATAGTCGATTCGCGAGCCTAGGAACTTCTCGCCCTCCGGCAGCCCTTCGCCGTACACGAGGAGGCCCTTGCCGTCGGACCCACAGCCGGGGCAGTAGAACGCGTTCAGATAGAAGAGAAAGACGTCGCGGCTCGAGGCCGACGGGAAGTCGGCGCGATCCGCGGGGTGGACCAGCGAGATGATCCGCAGGTTGTTGCCGTCGACCGCCTGGAAACCGAAGGCGCGGAAGAAGTAGTCGTAGGTCCATCCGCTGTGGACGTGGCCGTCGACACTGGCCGGGTCCGCCCAGGCATTGTCGGGATCCGCGGCGAGATCGATCGGCGCGAGCACGACGCTCCCGTTGAGGACGCGCCCGACCCGGTCGGTCCGTCCCGCCATGTCGTAGGTGGCCAGCGGCACGGGACGGAGCGAGTCGTCGGCGACGAACTGCCCGCCCAGCGGCGTGACGGCGATCTTCTTCCGATCACCGTTGACGCCCAGGCCCGTGCCGACCGTGCCCTGCGTCAAGATGACGCTGTACTGGTCGACGATCGAGCCGTCGTGGGCGTCGACGAAATATCTCCTCGACTCGCCGCCGGCGTAGACCGTCGCGTCATAGACCAGCGCATGGGCGCCGCCATCGAGTGGCAGCACCGTCAGGGCGGGTGAGGTCGCTGGGTTGAGCGGCCCGCCCGCCGCCGTCTCGATGACCTGCCGCGCGGCATCGGGTGACAGCGTCGGGATCGGATCGATGTCGATGCCGTCGTACAGCTGGCCGAAGACCGACACGGTCAGCCCCCCGTCGAGCTGGCGCGCGATCTCGCCGCTGTGGACCGGCAGCCCCGCGTAGTACTGCACCATCCGCTGGTGGGTGCGGTCGGGCAGGAGCGTATCGGCCTGCACGCGACGCATCCGCAGGGCGCCGGCGCGCGCGAGGCGGTCGACGATCGAGTCGGCCTGCCGGATGGCGAGGCCGTCTGTCGCCGCCAGCGTGAGCCGCCGGGGGGCCTGCGCGGCGGCGCCGCTGGTCCAGAGCGTCAGGAGGCCAAGTCCGAGCAGCGTGACGGTTCGCGAGCGACGTGACGGCAGCGGTAGCATCTGTCCTCCGGGTTTCGGCCAGGCCGGCGCGGCGGGCGTTCTCGCAACTGTACTCCAACCTCGAGATGTCTTCGGCTCGGCGCGGTCTCGAGCCGGCGAACGTGGGCGCCGCTGGCCCTCGCGTATACTTGGTCGCGTCGTCTTTGGATGGGGCGCCTTGCGTCCTTCGAGAACCTCAGGACGCCCCGGGCTCTGTCGAGGGGCGCCCCAAGCCCCACGCGGCGTCCTCCGCAGGGAACCCGAAAGCCCTACTCCGGACGCCGCGGAGCGCGCCGTGCGCGCGCTGGTCATCAGGGAGGAAGTCGTGCGTCTGGGAACAGCCGGCTGGGTCGCTCGGCTTGCGGCGGTCGTTCTGGTGGGTGCCTGTGCGCCAGCGGCGCCGGACGGTGGTCCGGCGTCCCGCGTCGTTCCCGACGGCGACGCCTATCGGGTCGAGGCCGCGGGCCGCAGGTTCGCGTCGATTGTGCCCCCCGACCTGGCCGGGGCCGGCCCACCAGAGGTCGCGATCGAGGCGATCGACGGCGGCTGGTCGCGGGTGGCGTTTCGCTGGCAGCTCGACCGATCGATTCAGCAGGACGATCTGGCCGTGGAACTGGCGCTCGGCCTCGAGCCGGACTTCCACTGGCTGCCGCACCTGGCGCCCGACGATGGCTACGTGGCGGCCCAGCACGTCTTCCGCTCACCGGCGTTCATCGTCGCCGAAGGGCCGGCGACGCTCGCGGTCGTGCCCGACCTGGATCTGGTCGGCCAGCGCGCCGGCAACCCCTGGTATCTCGACTACGACGCCCGGGTAGGTCGCGCCTGGGTCGGGATGTCGCTGACATCGATTCCGACCCACGTGCTCTACGAGAAGGCGCCCGGCATGACGTTCGAGCCCGGCGAACTCGAGCTGGCGTTCTTCGTGACCGCCTACGCCGATGCGGGCGCAGACGCGGGGGCCGATACCCCGCCCAACCCCTGGCGCCGCGTGTCACGCTTTCTCTGGGACCGCTGGGCGCGGCCGCTCCATGTCGCGGGCGAGCCGAACCGGGTGCCGATGGCGCGCTACGTTGAGCGCACCTACGACTGGGCGTTCGAGTCGTGGGCCGACGCGGTCTGGCAGGAGTTCGAGCTGGACGGAACCCGCGTGGGCGCCCCGCAGTTCATCGTCAACGTCACCCAATCGCCGAACTATCCCGGCGAGTGGGAGCAGCGCGAGTTCCTATCGATCTGGAATCAGGCGTGGTTCTCGTCGCTGCGCAGTGCGTCGGGCGTGATGCGCTGGGCCCGGCAGGTCGGCTCGGCCGACCTCGAGGCGAAGGCCACGCTGACGAAGGCGTTGGCGCTGGCGGCGCCGATGCGCGACGGGATCTTTCCGTCGGTGATCCGGACCGACAACGAGATGGTCGCGATCGAGGGTGAGACCTACCAGCGGCCGCGTGGGTGGGACGAGGCCTACTGGACGAATTCGAATCGGAGCCCGGAGAATTTCGGCGTCTCGACCGACTGGTACCACCTGCTCGATGCGAGCTGGACGGCGCTGCTGATGCTGCGGTGGCACGAGGAGTTCGGGGCCGATCCCGACCTGGTCGCCTACGCGCGCACCTACGCCGACAAGCTGCTGACGTTGCAGGAGCCGAGCGGCTTCTTTCCGTCGTGGCTGCATCCCGAGACGCTCACGCCCTCGGCGGTGTTCCGCGACTCACCCGAGACCAGCATGAGCGTCACGTTCCTCCTGGAGCTGGCCGAGGTGACCGGGGAGGCGAGCTACCGCGAGTCGGCGCTCCGCGCGATGAACGCCGTCCTCGACGGTCCAGTCCGCAACGGCCGGTGGGAGGACTTCGAGACGTACTGGTCCTGCAACGCCTTCGGCCAGGACACCCACGTCGGGCGGCCGTTCGATCGAAACGGAATGTTCAAGCAGAACACTTTCTCGATCTTCTGGACGGCCGAGGCGCTCTACGAGAGCTGGCGCGTCACCAACGACACGCGGTACCTCGCCTGGGGTCGGCGGACGCTCGATGAACTGTCGATGGCGCAGCAGGTCTGGCAACCGCCGTTCATCTACGTGCCGGCGCTCGGCGGTTTCGGCGTGATGAACACCGATGGTGAGTGGAACGACTCGCGGCAGAGCCTCTTTGCCGAGTTGTTTCTCCGCTACTACGACGCGACGGGCGACGCGCATCTCTTCGAGCGGGGGGTGGCGGCGCTCAAGTCGTCGTTCGTGATGATGTATGCGCCGGAAAATCCGATGGCCAAGGAGCAGTGGGAGCTGGCGCATCCGTTCTTCGGGCCGGAGGACTACGGCTTCACGATGGAGAACTACGGGCACGGCGGGACGACGAGTCCCGAGGGCGTCGGAATCGGCGTCTTCACGATCTACGACTGGGGCAACGGCGCGGCGAGCGAGGCCTACAACCGGGTGACCGACCACTTCGGGCAGGCCTACATCGACCGGCCGCGGGGGCAGGGGTTCGGGATCGACTCGGTCGCGGTCGAGCCGACCGACAGCGGCTTCGCGCTGACCGACCTGGCGCCGGACGGCGCGCCGCGCGACGTCAGGGTCGTCTTCGAGGACGGATCGGAGACGACGGTTCGCCTCGACGGCGCGACGCCGGTCGTCCTAGAACCCTGACGCGGGTCCTGTCGCCGGGCTTCCCCCGCGAGTGCTCGCCCAGCAAAGGAAGCTGGCGCTCCGCGCTCGCGGGGGGCCCCCGACCCGGCGCCACCCGCGGGGGCCAGCCTCGCGCTTAGCTAGAAGCCCTTTTCGTCGGCCGACGGGCCGTAGATCGATGGCACGGCGACGTCCTTCAATCGAATGTAGACGCTCAGCTGGCCGCGGTGGTGGATCAGGTGGTTCATCAGGAAGCTGCGCACGACGCCCACCTTCGGCAGGCTCATGATTTCCTGGTCGCCGTTCTTGAGCGTCCAGGTCTGCATCCATTCGGCGTCCGACTTTGACTCGATGGCCGCGCGGGCCTTGGCGACGCCGGCGTCGAAGTCGGCGAGCGCCTCGTCGTTCGACGTGTAGACCTTCTTCGGTGCGTTGCCGCCGGACGCAGCGTCCCACGAGTCGGCATCGACGATGCCACCGGCCCAGCCCGGGATCTCGGCGACGTGTTTGACCAGGTCGCCGACCGACATCGACTTGGCATGAGGTTTCCAGTCGCGATCGGCCATCGGGGCACAGGCGAGCAGTTTCCGGGTCGTGCCCATTTCGTGGTCGAACTCGGGCAGTAGGGCGTCCTTGATGGCCATGGGAAGCACTCCTTGTCATGAAGCCGCGCGCGGGATGACGAGCAGCGAACTTCGATTATCGCACAGGCAACACTCGTGAGGTGGGCGCCCGAGCGCTCTTAGCGCGAGGCGACGAGCGCGTGGTCGAGATCGAGCGCGTAGGGCGGCAGCCAGGCCGGCATGTTCGAGAGCGGCAGGACGCTGACGTCGAGGGCGATGCCGAGGGCGTCAGTCATGAACGTGCGCCGGGCGTCGATCCGTTTCCATGCAGCGGGGTGCCGCCCGGCGAGTTCGGCGCGCAGCGCGTCGTCGGCCAGGACGATGCCGTCCTCGACGTTCGCGTAGCAGAACGGGCCGTTCGAGACGGGGATGATGTCCATCTGGAGCGCCACGCCAGAGCGCAGGACGGTCTGGCTTCCCGGCGTGAACGGCGAATGCATCCATTCGTCGAGATGAATGTAATGGCCGGGGTTGACGGCCCGGTGCCAGAGCGAGGCGTCGCGTGCTGCCTCGACGGCGGCGAAGACGTCGCCCGCGACGGCGCCGACCGTCACCGTCTGGTACCAGGCGACCACGGCATCGAAGTAGTTCGCCACGTAGGCGGGGTAGAAGTCCGCCACGCCGTCGGGCAGATCGTCCCGCCTGTTGCCGACGACGCCGGCCCGGCAGGTCAGGGCGCCCCAGATGCCGAATGCGGTCGTGTAGGTGTCACCCCGCGCAGCCCTGAGATGGGAAGGGCTCGAGAGGCCGCGTCTCGCTTTCTCGCCGAAGCTCAGCATCGGGTGGCACGACTGCGGGAGGACGTCGCCGCGCATGAGGCGCGCGAGGTCGGCCTCACTGGTGCCGGGTTCGAGGTGGCGGACGACATCGAGGACGCTCTCCGAGGTCCGAGTTGCCGCGAACTCGAACCTGGCGATCTGATCGGCCGAGTTCGTGAGCCGCAGGCCGTCGTCGGGGTTCATGAAGAGGGCGGTCGCATTTCGCACGGAGCCGCGGTCGCCCGTCAGCGCCCTGAGCGCATCGACAACGTACGAGGGAATCTCGATCGCGCGGTCGGGGTCGTCGACCAGACCCGCCTCGAAGTACTTCCAGCCGACGCAGCCGACATTCCGGCCCGCGCCGACGCCGAAGTCGCCGAGGATCGCGGCCAGCGGCCGCGACCCGTCGCGCTGCTGGCCGAGCAGGCTCAGCTCCTGGAACAGTTCGACGTCGAGGCCGAGCGAAGGGTCTGGGAGATAGCCGAGACACTCGTTGCCGACAAGCAGCAGTCGGCGGCCGGCGGTGTCGAGCAGGAGCAGCGCCTCCTCGAAACGCGGATCGAACCCGGTCAGGAACGCCAGGGTGGCCGAGTGCTCCCGGTCGGCATAGACGATGAGAATGTCCAGACTGTCGCGCTGCATCCGCCCGGTCGCGGCGTCGAGGCGTGCGCGGTATTCGTCGAGCGGTAGGTCGGGCAGCGTTTCGGACCTGCCGAAATCAGGCACCTGGACCGAAGCGATTCGGTTCATGAAGTTCCAGGGTGGCGCGACCCTTGCGCCAACTCGACCATCTTCCGGATCCGCTCGGAGTCCGTCACGTCGGTCGCAAACTCCGTTCGGTCCGGAGCGCGGCCCATGTAGAGCCGGGGATTCCGAAACGTCATCCCGCTGTCGACCTCTCGGGTGCCGGTCACGTGGACCTCGCCGGCGCCGGTCGCTTCCAGAATCTTCGTCAGGCTGGTTTCGTCGATGCCCCCACCCGGCATGACCGCGATCTTGTCACCGGCCTGTTTCACGAGCTTCGCCAGCAAGTCGATTCCCTCGACGGCCGTCGGGGCCTGGCCCGACGTCAGGACACGATCGACGCCGAGGGCGATGAGATCCGTCAAGGCCTTCTTGGGGTCGGCGGTCATGTCGAACGCCCGGTGAAACGTGACCGACATCGGGCGTGCCTGCTCGGTGAGTTGCCGGGTGCGCGCCAGGTCGATGCTGCCGTCGGGCAACAACAGGCCGAGGACGACGCCGACGGCGCCCAGCCGCTTGGCCATCTCGACGTCGCGCTGCATCGACGCGAACTCAGCGTCGGTGTAGAGGAAATCGCCACCGCGCGGCCGAATCATGACGTGCGCGGCGATCGCGACCCGCTGACGCGCGACGGCGATCGTTCCGGCGCTCGGCGTCAGGCCGCCCTCGCTGAGCGCCGCGCACAGTTCGATCCGGTCGGCGCCGCCGGCCTCGGCCGCCAGGGCGCCCTCGATCGAATCGACGCAGGCTTCCAGGATGACTTCGTGTGGCATCACCTGTTCACGCCGAGCGCCGGTGCGAGGGTCCCGGGCTCAGACAGTCCTCGCACGCCGGCGGCAGAAGCGACTTGCACTGCACATTCGTGACCGAGGCCGTCGACGCGCTGTCCACCCTGCGGGCGACTCGCCGGCTCTTTCTCCAGACGGTGCCTCTGAACTAGGGCCGCAGGAGAAGCGGGGTGCAGGGTTCCCCGCGATCAATGAACGGACCACCGGTGGGGCCCCGCCAGGGACAGGACCCGCGCCGGCCGCTGTGGTTTCGTCTCCTACGCAAAGTACGCCCACAGGCCGACGATCGCGACGCCGACGATCCCCGTCATGACCTTTTCGGTCGTCCGGCCGGCGATCTCGGCGGCATGGCTCTCCCAGTCGAGCGTCGTGTCGGCCAACGACTCCGCCGCGCCGCGCTCGCTCGGCCGGCTCAGCCAGACCATCATCCCGACCGAGACGAAGAAGAGGATCACCGAGAAGTTCAGGAAGCTGAACTCGACGACCGCGTTCAGACCACCCAGGTTCCAGCCGAGGCCGTTGTGCAGGACGTCTAGGAGGAAGCGGGTGCCGCCGATGACGCCGCCGAAGATGAGCGTCGTCAGGGCGGCGCGCGCGGTCGCGCCCTTCCAGAGGATGCCGACCAGGAACGCCGCCGTGATCGGCGCCGCCAGGCTGGCCTGGATGCTCTGGAGGTACTGGTAGATCTCGCTGTTCATGAACTGGATGAATGGGATCCAGAGGATGGAGACGACGACGATGACGGCGGTCGTCATCCGGCCGACGCGGACGAGCGTCTTCTCGGCGGCGTCGGGGTGCCGCTTCTTGTAGACGTCCATCGTCAGGAGCGTCGAGCACGAGTTGAAGACCGAACTGAGCGACGACATCAGCGCCGCCAGGAGGGCGGCGATCATCAGCCCCTGGACGCCCGCCGGCAGCAGACGCAGCACCAACAACGGATAGGCGTTGTCGCCTGTCACATCCTCCGGCCAGAGCGCCTTGGCGATGAGCCCCGGCAACACCAGGATGAAGACCGGCAGGATCTTGAGCGCGGCGCAGAAGATCGTCCCCTTGCGCGCGTCGTGGATGTCCTTCGCCGACAGCGTCTTCTGGACGATCACCTGGTCGGTGCACCAGTACCAGATGCCGAGGATGATCGTTCCCAGCGTCGTTCCCGGCCACGGATAGACGGCGTCGCTCGCCGGCTTGATCATGTGGAAGAAATCGGCCGGCAGTGCCGCCCGCAGGCCGGCGAAGCCGCCGACTTCGTTCAGGCCGAGCGTCATCAGGAGGAGTCCGCCGGCGATCAGGATGAAGGACTGGACGAGGTCGGTGTAGATGACCGCGGCCAGGCCGCCGGCGATCGTGTAGGCGCCGGTCGCGACGACGAGGAGGATCGCGGAGGTCATGTAGTCCCAGCCGAAGACCTCGCGGATCAGGATCCCGCCGGCGAAGAGCGAGACGGAGATCTTCGTGAAGATGTAGGCGAAGATCGACACCCACGTCAGGTAGGCGCGGCAGCCCGGGCTGAACCGCCGCTCCAGGAACTCCGGCATCGTGAAGACGCGGGTCTTCAGGTAGTGCGGCAGGAAGAGCCAGCCCAGGACGAAGAGGCAGAGCGAGGCCGACCACTCGTAGGCGCCGACCGCCAGGCCCGATGTGGCGCCCGATCCGGCCAGGCCGATGAAGTGCTCGCTGCCGATGTTCGTCGCGAAGACCGCCGCGCCGATCGCGAACCAGCCGACGTGCCGGCCGGCCAGGAAGTACTCGCGGCTCGTCCGCTCCTTCCGCGCGAAGTGGAAGCCGATCGCGAAGATGCCGAGGAAGTAGGCGACGAGGATGAGGTTGTCGAGCATGGAAAACGGCGCGATTATACCGCGCCGTCAGCTTCCGTAGCCCTATCTCGCGCCGAGGAGAATCTCGATCGTCAACTGGTCGAGCTTCTCGTAGGGGAGCCGGCGCTGGCCGATCGCTTTCCGGTCGAAGTCGAAGGCCAGGAGCGCGTCGGCGTGGGCCGTCGAATGCTTCTCGACGGTCGGCGTCCCCGGCCGGTCGGCGGAGATCTCCTTCAGGATCCCCTGAATCTCGGCGTCGGCGTTCCAGCGCGCCGCCTTCTCCTTGAGGATGAGGTAGGTCCGCATGCAGCCGCGCGCGAAGTCGCGGACGCCCTCGTCGTCCTCGGTCCGGTAGGCGTGCGCGTCGAAGTGGCGTGGGTTGTCGTAGCCGACGTCCTCGAGGAACTTCACCAGGAAGAACGCCGCCTTCGGGTTCGCGGCAGCGAACCGGAAGTCCTGGTCGTGGCGGCCGATCACCTGGTCGTTCAGGTCGATGTGGAACAGCTTGCCGGCCTCCCAGGCCTGGGCGACGGCGTGGGTCATGTTCAGGCCGGCCATGTGCTCGTGTGCCACCTCGGGGTTGACGCCGACCATCTCGGAATGCGCCAAGGTCGTGATGAATCCGAGGTAGGCGCCGGTCGTTGGGAAGTAGATGTCGCCGCGCGGCTCGTTCGGCTTCGCCTCGAGCGCAATGCGGTAGCCGTAGCCGTTCGCGATCGAGTAGTCGCAGACGTAGTCGATCGCGTCGCGCAGCCGCTTGACGGCCGCGTCGGGCCGGCGGCAGGCATCGGTCTCGGTTCCCTCACGCCCGCCCCAGACAACGTAGGTCTTCGCACCCAGTTCGCCGCCGAGGTCCATCGCTCGCAGCGTCTTCTGCAGCGCGTAGCCGCGGACGGCCGGGTCGTTCGACGTGAACGCGCCGTCGCGAAAGACCGGATCGAAGAAGAGGTTCGCCGAGACCATCGACGTGACGACGCCGTGGTCGGCGCAGGCTCCCTTGAACTCGGCCACGATCCGATCGCGGTCGGCGGTCGAGGCATCGATCGGCACCAGGTCGTTGTCGTGCAGGTTGACGCCCCAGGCGCCGGCCTCGCCGAGCCACCGGACCAACTCGGTCGGCTTGACCGGCGGCCGGACCGCGTCCCCGAACGGGTCGCGCCCGCGGTTGCCGACCGTCCAGAGACCGAAGGAGAACTTGTGCTCGGGGAGTGGGGTGTAGTCGTTGGTCATGAATTCAGTACCTGGGTGATGGCGGGGTAGAGCGCGCGATACCGCGCGTAGTGCCGGTCGAGGACGGCGGCATCCGCCTCGTTCGGATCGACCCGGTCGGCGATCGCGACGGCGGCGTCACACGCCTCATCGACCGTCCTCCAGACGCCGGTGCCGACGCCCGCGAGCAGTGCGGCGCCGTAGGCCGCTCCCTCTTCCGCCGCCAGCGTTGCCACCTGATGACGGTAGACGTCGGCCTGTACCTGCCGCCAGAGCGGTGAGCGGGCGCCGCCGCCGCCCAGCCGGATCTCGTTCACCGGCACCTGCATCGTCGCGAGAATCGTGAACGAGTCGCGGAGGCTGAACGCCACGCCTTCGAGGATCGCCCGGACGACATGGGCTCGCGTGTGCGATGCGGCAAGACCGACCAGGGCGGCGCGCGCGTTGGCGTCGAGGTGCGGCGTCCGTTCGCCCATCAGATACGGCGCCCAGAGGACGCCGTTGCTGCCGACTGGTGCTTCGGCCGCCTCGTCGGCGAGGCGGTCGTAGGGGTCGCGGCCGTCGTCGTCACCGGCCCCGAACCGATCCCGGAACCACCGAAGCGACAATCCGGCGGCCTGCGTCACGCCCATGACGTGCCAGCGCCCCGGCACGGCGTGGCAAAAGGTGTGGACACGGCCCTCCGAGTCGAGGGCGGGCGCATCGGTGGCCGCGAAGACGACGCCCGAGGTGCCGATCGTCGCGCTCACAGCGCCGGGCCGGACGATCCCCATGCCGACCGCGCCGGCCGACTGGTCGCCGCCGCCGGCGACGACCGGAGTCCCCGCGGCGAGGCCGGCCTCGGCGGCCGCGCCGGTCGACAGCCGGCCGGTGATCTCCGGACCTTCATGGAGCGATGGCAGTAGCGCCGTGTCGAGCCCGGTGGCGGCGAGCATCTCCGACGACCAACGTCGGTGCGCCACATCGAGCAGCAAGGTGCCCGAGGCGTCGGCCATGTCGGTCGCGCGCTCGCCGGTCAGCTTGAACCGGACGTAGTCTTTGGGCAGCAGGATGCTCCGCACCCGTTCCCACAGCTCGGGTTCGTGCGTCCGGACCCAGAGCAGCTTGGGGAGCGTGAAGCCGGTCAGTGCCGGGTTGGATGTCAGCTCGATCAGTCGCTGCCGCCCGACCGTCTCGGTGAGCCAGTCGCATTCGGCTTGAGTCCGCTGGTCGCACCAGAGCAGTGCCGGCCTGACGACCGAGTCGGCGGCGTCGAGAAGGACCGAGCCGTGCATCTGGCCGGAGAGTCCAATCCCGCGGACGTCACCTGCCTCGCACGAGGCGGCCTCGAGCGCGGTGCGGACGGCCAGGCGGCTGGCGCGCCACCAGTCGTCCGGGGATTGCTCTGCCCAGCCGGTCTGGGGCGATGCGAAGTCGACGTGCTCCTCGGTGGCCGAGGCGAGGACGGCCCCCGCCTCGTCGATGACGAGCGCGCGGCTGCCGCCGGTGCCGACGTCGATGCCGAGGAGAGGCATGGGGCTATTCCATCGGCGCGAGTTGAGCCGAGACGCGATCGAGGCCGACGACCGCAAGGCCATCGTCCGTGCCGCGCAGGTACACCGTCACCGGTTCCCGCCACGCCGGATGGTCGGGGTGCTCGGTCCGGATCTCGGCGACGAGGTGGCGCTCGCCGCCAATGTCAGCCACGGACGGAATCGGTAGCGACCGCGCGTCATGCATCGTCGACGCGGCGACAGGCGTGACCGACTGATCGCCGTCGCCGTAGACCGACCAGATCACTTCGTAGCTCGCGCCGGGATCGGCGTAGCCGTAGAGCTCCGACAGGTTGGTGAAGGTCAGCGCGCCGTCGGCGACAGCGAACGCATCGAGCGGATTCATCAGGTTCAAGTAGTAGGCGGCGGTCTTGTGCTGTCGCGCGACGATCGTGTCGACCAGATACGCCTCGGCCGCGGGGTCGCTGTACTGGCCGGTCGCGACGATCGCGGCGACCTCTTCGTGCGTGAACCGGGCGACGATCTTCGCGGCCCAGAACGCGTCGCGCCCCGTCATCCTGACGAACGCCGGATTCGGGTAGTCGTTCCGCCAGTCGTGCGGCTCGTAGAACTCGGCCTCGATCCGGCCGATCGATGGGAAATCCGGAAACCGCACCCTGCGGTACGCGGGTGTGTTGAAGCCGAACCGGCCGGCATTCCGCTTCACCAGCGACAGGTCGAGCCAGTAGTGGTAGCCGAGGTTGGGCAGTTGCGCCTCGATGCTGCCGCTGCCCAGAGTCGACCCGAAGTCGAGCATGTAGTGACGGATGTAGTGACCTCCGTCTTCCTCGACCCAGGCATCCTGCGTGTTGTGGGCGCGCGTGTCGTCGTGGTTCAGCCAGGCGGCGAAGACCCGGAGGCCGCGCAGTTCCCGGCGATGCTCGTGCGGCACGATGTCGTTCGGGTCATCGCTACGCGTGCCGAAGTAGCGGAACGGTCCGATCGGGAGGCCAGGGAGGTACTTGCTCGCCGTCACCCGCAGCAGGCCGTTCGTGCGGCCAACGCGGTTCAGCAGCCGAGTCAGTCGGCCCTGCGTCAGGGCGACCTCGTCGCCGAATTCGTCCTCGAGCGTCGTCCCCGGTTCGATCGCGAATCGCTCCGGGTCCACGAGGACGATGTAGTTCTCCGGCGCGTGGTAGCCGAGCGCGTGGAAGAGCTTCGTCGAGATGACCTCGGCGGCCGAGGCCAGTTCGGGGATATCGATCGGATCGAATTTGATGATGTAGCGGTCGCCCCGGGCATCGGTGATCTCGAACCCCGGCGTCAATCCCTGACTCTTGCTCCGGAAGATTGCCCACGGCCCATTCAGGTCGGGACCGTCGCCGGCGTCGGGTCCACGCACCAGCGCGTCAAGGCTCATGCGGTCGACGCCGTGGCGGTTCGTGAACCACGAGCTGTCGGGCACCTCGTCGAGGGTATTGACGTTCGCCGCCTCGACCGGCTGGGCCGTGCCCAGCTCGACGAAGATGTGGCCGAACCGGTCGTACATGTCGCTCAGTTCGATCGCGGACGGCTCCGCCGTGTCGAGGGTGTCGCGATCGATCCGGAGCGGATCGTCCGGGTAGAACTTCCGTTCCTGAGCCGACACCGCCGCCGTCAACGCGATCGCGAGCGCCATCACGACCAGCAGTCGGCTGAGCGCGGGACGAGTCGAGGGCTTCTTGGGCATCGTGTCCGGCCTAGAACGTCGGGCCGCCGCCGATGTGCAGCACGAAGCCCTCACGGCTCCGGCTGAGGTCGATCCGGAAGACGGTATTGTTCGGCGAATGCGTCCGGATGCCGAACCCGTAGCCCGTATGCAGGTCGTCGAACCCGAAGTCGTCGGCGGCGGAGAAGACCTTGCCCGCGTCGGCGAACACCGCGAAGTCCAGGTAGGTCCAGACCTCCCACCAATACTCGAGATTCATCAGGAGATTGCGGGCGTCGCGGAACCGGTACTCCCGGTACCCGCGCAGCGACTGCGCGCCGCCGATCGTTTCCATGAGGTAGAAGGGCACCTCCGCCCCGGCATCGGCCGTGGCGTGCGACGTCCGCATGCGGAAGGCGAGGACCCGGTTGCGAAGGCCCAGCGGGACCTGCGCCCGCAGCTCGGCGGCGATCCGCGTGAAGTCGAACGCGCCGCCCTCACGATCGTCGTAGCGCTCGGCATCGAGCCGAACCGTCAGGCCGACCGGGGGGAGGCCGCCATCGAGTAGCGTGACGGTGGCGGGCGCGCCGTAGCGGAGGAAGTCCGGCTGCATTTCGAAGCCAGGCGTGTTCGACGGGTCGAACTCGTCCTCGACTGACGGGAGTCGCGAACCCGAGTCGATGCGGCCGTTCCAGAGCCCTACGGTCGCACCGGCGTCGAAGATCGTGGAGTTGACGCTGACGTCGGCGCCCACCGTCCGGTCCTCGATGCGATAGAACGCGCGATCGTCGACCGACGATCCCGTGCCGAGGCCGAAGTAGTTCAGTTCGGTGAAGTCCCGGTACTCGGCACGGAGTCCCGCGCTGACGGGCGACGTGCTGCGTTCGTTCGGAAACACGAGATTGATGTCGGCCTGGCGGTAGCCGAGTGTCGAGTAGCGCGCGTTCGTCGTGAATTCATACGCGCGACGGTTCAGGCCGTTGATGTAGCCCCCACCGAATGCGAACCCCGATCCGCCCGGCAACCCGCCGAGGACCGGCCGGAGGCCGTTGAAACCCTTGACGAAGATCGCCCTGGGGAGACGCAAGGTCTCGAACGCCCGGACACGCTCTTCGGCCTGCGACACCCGTTCGGGGACCAGGGTGTCCCGTTTGGCCTCGCGCTGGGCGAGTAGCGCCGCCTGCCGCGTGATCCCTGGATCCGTTTGGGCCACGACCGTCGTCGCGCCCAGCGGACCGGCGCAGATGAGAAGCGCGAC
This sequence comes from Acidobacteria bacterium UBA2161, assembly GCA_002328835.1. Classification (GTDB taxonomy): domain Bacteria; phylum Acidobacteriota; class Vicinamibacteria; order Vicinamibacterales; family UBA823; genus UBA2161. Next base: position 100,832 of record DCWN01000002.1, read on the forward strand.
GGTTCGTGTGAGACGCCCGAGCTGCGGCGGGTGGTTGGGCGTGAACAGGCGCATGGACGCGGTCTGGATGAGCGCTGGCGAGCAGTTTTTCACTGTATCACGGCGGTGCGGGTGGCCGGACGGCGCCCAAGGCTTTCTCGTAGTCTCGGCCACACGAACGTGGCATGATGTGGGCGTTTGGCGATGCTCGAGACCGCGGAGCGGGCGCCAGCGCAGGGTGGAGGCGCCACGCGGTCGAGGAGGGGGCGATGAGCAGTCAAGGATCACGGTTGTCACGTCGGCGGTTTCTCGGCACTTCCGTGGCCGCGGCGATCGGCGGAGTCTCCAGTGGCCTGTTTGGCGCGCGAGCCGAAGCCGGGCAGCGCCCGACGCCGGCGCTTCCGCTCGCCGAGCTCCATCCCAGCGGGATGGTGGACGAGGCCTACTGGTGGAAGGTCCGATCGCAGTTCAACATCGTGGACGGGCTGGCCTTCATGAACAACGGGACGCAGGGGCCGATGCCGCGGGTGGTGCTCGAGAAGAACGAGCGCATCCTCCGCGAGATCGCCGAGGACCCGTCCGACAACTATCGTCGCGACGACATCAACGATGTGCGCGCGAAGGTCGCGCCGTTCGTCGGGGCCGACCCCGAGGAAATCGCGCTGACGCGCAGCACGTCCGAAGGGATGAACATCTTCGCGCACGGGCTCGACTGGCGCGAGGGCGACGAAGCGCTGATGAACTCGCACGAGCACGGCGGCGGCCGCGGACCGTACCTCTCGCTGATGGAGCGGCGGGGCATCAACATCAACGTCATCGACATCCCGGCGCCGCCGGAGAGCCAGGAGCAGATCGTCGACCTCTACGAGCAGGCGATCACGCCGCGCACCCGCGCCATCATGGTGAGCCACATCACCTACGTGACCGGGCTCATGACGCCGATCAAGCTGCTCTCCGAGATGGCGCACCGCCACGGCGTATTGGTCTCGGTCGACGGCGCCCATCCGCTCGGGATGCTCGATCTCGACTTCCACGCCATGGGCTGCGACCACTACTCGGGCGCGGGCCAGAAGTGGCTGCTCGCGGGCGGCGGCACGGGGGTCTGCTACGTCAAGCGCGACGTGCAAGATCAGGTCTGGCCGCTCATGGGCGGACCCCCACGCGAAGGCGCCACCGCGAACCGCTACGAGTCGGTCGGGCAGCGCAACGTCCCGTCGCTGCTCGGGATGGGGGACGCGGTGGACCTGCAGGACACGATCGGCAAGCGGAACATCGAGGAGCGAGATCGCCAACTCAGCAGCCGCCTGCGGGCCGGGCTGCAGGAGATCCCCGGGGTGCATCTCTGGACCTCGACCGATCGCGGTCTGAGTGCCGGCCTGACCTTGTTCTCTGTGCACGACATTCCGATGGGGAACGTCGTCAGGGCGCTGTTCGACGAGTTCCGCGTCCACATCCGGACGATGGGGACCGGCAACCTGAACGGAGTGCGGGCGTCGACGCACTTCTACAACATGCCGCACGAGGTGGATCGGCTGCTCGAGGGCGTCCGCCACATCGCGGCGAACTCTGGGAACTACATGACGACGGCGGCCTAGCCGTCGCGTCGGCAAGCTGGTGCGCGCGGCGGGCGTTCTGCCCGCCGCGCTCGATCTTCGAGTTTACAGTCAGAGCGGCTTCACGAAGGCCGTGGGGGAGGGTGTCATGTTTCGCAAGTGGTTGATCGTCGCGAGTGTGCTGGTGCTGGCGGTAGGAGCGTGGGCGTGCGGCGGCGGCGGCGGGGAGCAGGCCGAGGTTGCAGCCGAGCCGACCGAAGAGGAGATCGTCGCCCTCGCGCAAGGCATCCACGAGCGCGTGCTGACGATCGACACGCACGACGACATCCCGTTCAACTTCGCGACCGAGGAAGTCGACCCTGGCGTCAGGGGCGATCGCAAGGTCGATCTGCCCAAGATGCGTGAGGGCCTGCTCGACGTCGGGTACTTCATCGTCTTCGTCGGCCAGACCGAGCGCACGCCCGAGAACTACGAGCAGGCGAAGGCCGACGCGATGACGAAGTTCAACGCCATCCATCGGATGACCGAGGAGATGTATCCGGACGAGATCGAGTTGGCCTACACGGCCGACGATGTCGATCGCATCCACGCGAGCGGCAAGCTGGTGGCGATGATCGGCATCGAGAACGGCTATGTGATCGGCAAGGATCTGTCGTTGCTCGAGACCTATCACGAGCTGGGCGCGCGCTACATCACCCTGGCGCACGGCGGGCACAACGACATTGCCGATTCGGCTACGCCGCGCGCGAACGAGCCCGAGTCGGAGCACGACGGGCTGAGCGAGTTCGGCGAGGAGGTCGTTGCCGAAATGAACCGCCTCGGCATCATGGTGGACATTTCGCACGTCTCGAAGCAGTCGATGCTCGATGCCACGGCGGCGTCGGTCGCACCCGTCATCGCCTCGCACTCGAGCACGGTCGCCATCAACGATCACCCCCGCAACATGGACGACGAGCAGTTGCTGGCACTCCGCGACAACGGCGGCGTCATGCAGACCGTCGCGCTGGGCGGATTCGTCAAGTCGGCGCCGCAGGAGAAGCAGGACGCGATCGCCGCGCTGCGCGAGGAGATGGGGATCGAGGGCTTCGGCGGGGTGCGTGCCCTCGACGACGAGCAGCGGGCCGCCTACGACGCGCGGATGGCCGAGCTGGACGAGCAGTGGCCGCCGGCCAACGTGCAGGATTTCGTCGACCACATCGACCATGCCGTGCAGCTGATCGGCATCGACCACGTCGGGATCAGCTCCGACTTCGACGGCGGCGGCGGCATCGTCGGCTGGAACGACGCGAGCGAGACGTTCAACGTGACGCTCGAGTTGGTCCGTCGGGGCTACAGCGAGGAGGAGATCGCGCAGCTCTGGAGCGGCAACCTGCAGCGCGTGCTGAGAGAAGTCGAGCGGATCGCCGCGGAGCTGCAGGGCGAGTCGACGAACTAGGGGGCGAAGCCCTTACTCGCTTCGAAGCGCGTCGGCGGGGTCGACGGTGCTGGCGCACTCGCCATGGGGAACGCCGAGACCACGACGCTCGCGGAAACGCTCGGTCGCATCGACCGCCTGGCCGAGTATTCCTGCTCGGACAGCCGCGAGCTGACGCGGTTGTGCGAGATCGCCTGCGACGTGCGCGACCGCGGCGTCGCGGGCGATCTGGTCGAGTGCGGCGTCCGCAACGGCGGGTCGGCGGCCGCGCTATCGCTCGGTCTGCCCGGACGGCACATCTGGCTCTACGACTCGTTCGAGGGGCTGCCCCCGCCCGGCCCGCGTGACGGCGCGGCGGCCGACGGATGGGCGGGGCGGTGTCGCGGCACGGAAGACCGGGTCGTCGCAGCGCTCGAGATCGCCGGGGCGCGGGACTACACGGTAAGGCCCGGATGGTTCGCGGAGACCTTCGCGGCGCGGCCGGCGCCGGAGCGGATCGCCCTCCTGCACGTCGATGCCGACTGGTACGACAGCGTGATCGATTCACTCGAGCGGTTTCATCCCCTGGTTGTCGACGGCGGGACGATCGTGCTCGGCGACTTCGGCCACTGGGAGGGCTGCCGCGAAGCCTTCTACGATTTCTGCCGCCGGCACGACCTCAAGCCGTTGCTCGAGCGCTACGGCCACTCGGGGGCCTGGTGGGTGAAGGGGCGAGGCCACAACCGCGCGTCGCTGGCGCGGTGGGACATGCCATGACGGGACGCCGCGACGCCGCGACGCCGCAGCGCGCATCGGGCGAGCGGGCTCGGACGATCTAGCGACGGCCGGGGAAGCTCGGCATCTCCATCTTTTCGTAGTCCGCGGGTGGAGTGAACGTGCCGTCCGGCGCGGTGCCGACCTGCACGCCGATCAGGGTGATGTTCGCCGCATCCTCGGTGTCCGAGACGATCCGCACCGCGCGCCCCTCGGGCAGCCCTTGGGCGCGCGCCATCTGCTGGTACCGCGACATCATCGCCTGGGGGCCCTGCTGCGCCTGGCCCATGCCCATGCCCAT
>DCWN01000002.1:105153-113937 GCA_002328835.1 Acidobacteria bacterium UBA2161
GCCCATGCCCATGCCCATCGGCATTTGCATCGACCCGGCGATGTCGGCAAACGAGGAGAGGACTTCGAACAAGCCGATCTCGGTGTCCTCGGTCAGCCAGAACCGGCCCTCGCCTTCCGAGGACTCGACCAGCACCTCGAACGCGTCCCAGCCCTGAATCGTCTCGCGATTACCCGTCGTTTCGAATCGGAGGTTGGCGGGCGGCTCGGTGGGCGCTGCGTCTGCACCCCCGCCGCCGCGCCCCATCCGGCTCATCATCTGTTGCATCATCCGCATCTGCTCTGGGCCCCACTCCATGTAGCGGCGCTCGCTGTGCTGGACCATGAGCATGCTCGACTCGTCGCCGTCGGCCCAGATCATCGACGCTTGGGGCAAGTCCATCCTGACCCGACCCGGCGCGACGTAGTAGGTCATCTCCATCGGCGCGCTCGAGCCCTGTTCGATCTGAACGATCGCCGAGAACTCCTCCGGCTGCGCCGAGACGTGCCGCGGGGCGACGCCAGCCTGTACGAGGTACACGGCGGCCAGGCTGATGAAGAACCGGGTGACTCGCGGGGACAACGTCATGCTCATGGCTTCGGGTCCTTCCGCGGCGATGGCCGCTTGGGTCGGGCGATACGAGAGACGCAGGCTTCGGGCATCTTGGCATGGAACGCCGCGAGGGGACAACCGGTGCCGGCCGGAGCCTGCAGTACAATGGTGGGCGATGCCACTCTCCGCATTCGACCGACTGCCCGACGCGGCGCGACTCTGGATCTTCGGCGCCGATCGAGAACTGACGCATCCCGACGCCCAGCGCCTACTGGCCGAGATCGACCGGTTTCTCGCCGACTGGACCGCGCATCGTGCGCATCTCACCGCGGCGCGCGATTGGCGGCACGATCGGTTCTTGATGATCGGCGTCGATGAGACGTCGGCCGGGGCCTCGGGCTGCTCCATCGATGCGCTGGTGCGCGAGATTCAGCGGCTCGAAGGCGTGCTCGGCGTGAAGCTCGCCGATCGGGCGCCGGTGGTGTTCCGACAGGGTGAGGAGATTGCGTCGGTGTCACGCGCCCAGTTTGCCGAACGCGCGGCGGCCGGGGACGTGAACCCGGACACCCGCGTGTTCGACAACACGGTGACGACGGTCGGTGCCCTGCGGGCCGGACGCTGGGAGTTGCCGGCGCGCGAGGCGTGGCACGGCCGCGCGTTCTTCCGAGTCAGCGTCGCCGGGTGAGCGGCACTCGCCGACCCTCACTCAGTTCGCCGGTTCGGCGCGCAGGCTGACGAAGCGGAGGGCGCCCTCGATGACCACCCACGCCGCGAGCAGCAGCAGGCAGAGCCCCAGCACCAACAGCAGCGTCTGCCCCTCCTCGTAGAACGTCAGCACGTTCGATCCCATCGCCGCGATCGTCGTAACCAGCATGAAGACCATCGGGACGAACGTGTACAGGCAGTTCTTCTTTCGCAGCGCCAGGTACAGCGTGACCGTGATCAATGTCAGGCCGCCCAGCAACTGATTGGTCGTGCCGAAGAGCGCCCAGAGCGCGAGGCCCGCCGGCTGCCCGTCAATCTTGAGGAACGCGAACGCCCCGATCGCCGCCACGGCGAGCGCCGACGAAAGGTACCGGTTGGCGAGTCCCGGCATGCCCAACGTCTCCGAGACCTCCTGGATGTTGTAGCGCAGCAACCGGGTCGCCGAGTCGAGCGTCGTGAGCGCGAATGACACGGCGACCAACGCGATGAACGCCTTGCCCACCTGTTCCGGGATGCCCAGCTGGGCCAGGAACAATGCCGACCCGTTGATGAAGGCCGACATGCTCTGGCCGAGCCCCTGGGCGACGTTCCAGCTGGCGTAGTGCGCCTGCCAGGCCTCGGCGTCGAGAAACCCCGCAGTGCAGGCCATGACGGCGATCAGCCCGAGCAAACTCTCGCCGATCATCGCGCCGTAGCCGATGAACGGCGCGTCGGTTTCCTTGCTCAGCTGTTTCGCTGTCGTGCCCGACGACACCAGCGCGTGGAAGCCCGAGATCGCGCCGCAGGCGAGGACGATGAAGACGAACGGGAAGAGCGGCGGCGCGCCTGGCGGATGCAGGTCGACGGCCGGTGCAACGAACTCCGGACGCAGCAGGAAGAACCCTGCAAAGAGCGAGATCAGGCCGAGGTAGAGCAGCAGCGAATTGAGATAGTCGCGCGGCTGGAGCAGCAGCCAGACCGGCAGAATCGACGCCACGAACGCGTAGACCATCATCATGATGCTCCAGGCGTCTGGCGGCAGATCGGGTCGCGGCAGTACGAGCCCGAGCGCGACGGCGCCGAGGCTGAGGATGAACGCCGCGACCGTGAGTGTGCCCAGCGGGATCCCGCGCTTGTAGAAGAGGACGCCCATGCCGATCGCCAGAATCATCAACGACACGCTCGGGACGACGGCTTCGGGATAGAACTCGGCCGAGAAGAGCTGCGCGACGATCTGCACGAAGACGCCCATGGCCAGGGCGATCAAGAAGAAGATGAGGATGTGGAACAGGCTCTTTGCGCGCGGGCCGATGACCGACTCGGTGATCTTGCCGATCGACTGGCCGTCCGAGCGGATGCTCAGGACCAGCGCGGCGAAGTCGTGGACCGCGCCGATGAACAGCGTGCCGAAGACGACCCAGAACAGCGCCGGCACCCATCCCCAGATGACCGCGATGGCCGGGCCCAGCATCGGCGAGAGGCCGGCGATCGACGCGTAGTGGTGTCCGAACAGCACATGGCGTCGGGCCGGGACGTAGTCGAACCCGTCCTGGAGGCGGTACGCCGGCGTGATCGCGTTGGGATCGAGCGCGAAGACGTGCCGCGCCAGCCGCATCGCGTAGTACCGGTAGCCGAGGTAGTAGACGATGAAACATGCAATGACGACGGCGACGGTGGACATCGGAGAATCATGGTATTTGACGCTCGCGAAACTTCGCAAGTAGATTACCGAGAGAGGACCGACCACCGATGCCAGTGCTCGATGCCAAGGTGACCCGCCTGCGGACGATGCTGCGCGAGATGCGGCAGATGGTCGTCTGCTTCTCTGGCGGCGTCGACTCGGGCTATCTCCTGGCCGAGGCGGTCGCGGCAGTCGGCGAGGATGCGACTGCGCTGACGGCGGTGTCGCCGAGCCTCGGGCCCGAGGAAGGCGCCGACGCGCGCCGACTCGCCGAGTCGATCGGTGCGCGGCATCTGCTCGTCGAGACCCACGAACTGGACGATCCGCGCTACGCTGCGAATCCGATCGACCGCTGCTACTTCTGCAAGGTCGAGACCTACGGTACGGCGACGGAGCACGCGCGCGAACTCGGCATCCCGTACGTTCTCGATGGCTTCAACGTCGACGACCGGGGCGACCACCGCCCGGGGCGAAAGGCCGCAGTCGAGCAGGGCGTCCGGTCGCCGCTCGACGAACTCGAGTTCACCAAGGCTGACATTCGCGAGGCCGCGCGACGGATCGGGCTACCGGTGTGGGACAAGCCCGCGCTGGCCTGTCTGTCGAGCCGGTTTCCGTACGGCACCGAGATCACGCCGGACCGTCTGCGGCAGGTCTGGCGCTGCGAACGGAGCCTGCACACGCAGGGCTTCGCGGTCTGCCGTGTCCGGTATCACGATGCGGTCGCGCGGATTGAGGTGGCTCCGGACGAGATCTCTCGACTCTTGCAGAACGACGTCCGTGACGTGATCGTCACGGAGTTCCGCGCCGCGGGCTTCGAGCACGTGACCGTCGACCTCCAGGGCTACCGCTCGGGGTCGTTGAACGAGAAGCCTTCCGGTGCGCCCGAGGTCGTCTCGCTGACGACTGACTGATCCCGCCGATTGCTCCGAGCCCTGAAGGTTGAGCACGCCCGGGGGCGCGCTACCAGATGTCGGCACGATCGTCGGAGCTCTGAACCATCGGATCGCCCGCCTGGCAGCCGAACGCGGACGCGAACTCCGGCATGTTCGCTAGCGGGCCGTTGGTGCGGAATCTCGACGGGGAGTGCGGGTCGATATTGACCTGGAGCCGGGTATCCTCCGGTCGCTGGTTACGACGCCACGACTGAGCCCACGAGAGAAAGAATCGCTGGTTTGGCGTGAAGCCGTCGACGTTGCCGGGGTCGGCGTTCCGAAGCGCGTTCTGCAGCGCGTAGTAGGCCATGGTGGTGCCGGCGAGGTCGCCGATGTTTTCTCCCAGCGTCAGCTCGCCGTTGACGTGGAGATCGTCGATCGCCACAAAGCCTCCGTACTGGGTGACCAGCTTCGCGGTTCGCTCGTCGAATTGCGCGCGGTCTTCATCTGTCCACCAGTTCGCCATGTTGCCCTCTGGGTCAAAGCGGCTGCCCTGGTCGTCGAAGCCGTGCATGAACTCGTGACCGATGATGGCCCCCATGGCCCCGTAGTTCACCGCGTCGTCCATCTCGCCATCGAAGAACGGCGGCTGCATGATGGCGGCGGGGAACACGATTTCGTTCATCAACGGGTTGTAGTACGCATTGACGGTCTGGGGCGACATCTCCCACTCGCTACGGTCGATTGGCTGGCCGATCTTGTCCGTGTTGCGCCGTACTTCGAACGCTCGAGCCGCTCGAACGTTGGCCAGGTAGCTGTCGCGGCCGACGTTGAGCCGCGAGTAGTCTCGCCAGTTGTCCGGGTAGCCGATCTTGAAGACGAAGGACTCCAGTTTTTCCAGTGCCCTAGCCTTGGTTGTCTCACCCATCCAGTCCAGGTCCTGTAGTCGGGAGCGCACCGCTGCGCGCAGACCTTCGATCATCGTGGCGGCCCGAGCCTTCGTCGCTGGTGGAAACGCTCGCGCAACGTAGACCTCACCCAGTGCTTCGCCCATGCTGGCGCTCGTTCGGTCGACGACGCGCTTCCAGCGCGGGAGGATTTCCTCCGTACCCCTGAGCGTCTTGGCGAAGAACGCGAAATCTTCATCGACGAACGCGTCCGACAGATAGGGAGCGTAGCTCGTGGTGAGGTGCCAGCGGACGTAATCCTTCCAGGTGTCGAGCGTGACTTGCTCGAGCATGGCGTTCATCTCGTCGAAGAACTTAGGGTGCGCGTAGGAGAAGGTCTCGAGATGCCCCAACCCAAGTTGATCGAGGAAGCTCGTCCACGAGAAGTTCGGCGTTGCCGAGTCGGCGTCCGCCACTGACTGGATGTTGTAGTAGTTGGACGGATCGCGCAGTTCCACGTTGGTCAGCGAGGCGTTGGCTAGTCGTGTTTCGAGGTCGAGGATCGCCGTGGCGGTCGCGTCCGCGTCTTGGGGGGAGTCACCGACCAACTGAAGCATCTTGGAGATGTGGGCGACGTATTCGTCTCGTAGGTCGACCGATTCCTCATCCTCACGCGTGTAGTAATCGCGATCGGGCAGCCCAAGACCGCCTTGCACCGCGTACAGGATGTACTGCTCGCTGTTCCGCAGGTCCTGGTCGACACCAAGATCGAAGAGCACGGCCGTGCCCTTGGCCTGGAGCTCGTTCAGTAGCGTCTGCAGGTCCTGGAGGTTCTCAACGCGATCGAGCCGGGCGAAATCCGCCGAGAGCGCCGTGGCGCCGTCGGCTTCGATTGTCGCGGTGTCCATGCCGGACGCCCAGAAGTCGCCGACCTTCTGTTCGTTCGTTCCCATCTCGGCGCTGGACGCGGCTGACTGCTCTAGGATCTCGCGCAGGGTTGCGTAGTTGCGCTCCCGCAACTCGGAACTCACGCCCCAGGAGCTGTACTCTGGTGGTATTGGGTTGCGTGTGAGCCATGTGCCGTTTGCGTATAGATAGAAGTCTTGGCACGCATCGACGGACAGGTCCATGTTGCGCCGATCGAGGCCCCGTTCGTTCGTCACGTACTCCTCTGCCGGCGCCGGCACGCTGCCACTGCAGGCGGCCAACAGGCCAAGAAGCCATAGCACTCCAATCGGTCGCGTCATGTCAGCTCTCCCGCCTCCGCAAATCCAGAAGTTGAACTGCTCATCACGAGTTGTGTGTCGTCGATCTTATCCTGCGGGGGCTCGGTTGCCCACACTCAGTGGTCGGTCGGTCCAGTGCTCATGCCGGCCCCTGCCGCCGCCGGCACGATCATCTCCTCGACGATCTCGTAGATCCGCCGATTGTGGTCGGACGTCCGCCCGCGCGGATCGACCGACGATGTCGTGACGACGACCAGCTCGAGATCGGGCACGACGAAGATGAACTGGCCGCCGTAGCCCCAGGCGTAGAAGATCTTCCGGGTCCCGACGTGCCGCACCCACCAGCTGTAGCCGTAGCCGCGGGTGCTGCGCCTGGAGCGCGTGCGCGTCACGACCGACTTGTCGACCCACGGTGCCGGCACGATCTCGGTCTCGCCCGCGCGGCCGCGGTCGAGGTAGAGCTGGCCGAAGGCCAGCATCTGGCGCGGCGTGAACAGCATGTCGTTGCCGCCGAAGTAGATACCCTGCGGGTCGGTCGGCCAGCGCGCCAGCGAGAAGCCGAGTGGCTCGGCCAGGTGGCGCTGGGCGAACTGCCAGGTGCTCATGCCGGTCGCCTGCGTGAGGATCGCGGAGAGCAGGTGCGTGTTGCCGGTGCTGTAGCGCCGGGTCGTGCCGGGCTCGGAGTGCATCGGCCGCTGCAAGGCGTGGCGCACCCAGTCGCCGCTGAGTACCCAAGCGCCGTAGTTGCCGAAGCTGGTCGATTCGAGCCCCGCGCGCATGGTGAGCAGATCTTCGATGGTGATCTCGCGCTTGCGGGGGCCGTCGGCCGATGCGAGATGCTCGGGGAAGAACTCGTCGATCGTTTGATCGACGCTCGCCAGCTCACCCCGGCCGAGCGCGATGCCGACCAGCGACGACAGGACGCTCTTCGACGCCGACTTGATGTTGGCGACGCGCCTCGCGCTGGCACCGTTGAAATAGCGTTCGAGAAGCAGTTCGCCGTGCCGCGCGATCAGCAGGCTGTGCAGGCGCGGCATCCCCGTGGCCGCTTCGACGGCGGCCTCCAAACGGGTCGGGTCGAGCGCGGCCGAGGCCACGGGCGGGCCGTCAGCACCCGCCGGCGCCGGTGCCGTCTCGGCCGTGTACGCGAGCAGGGCCACGAAGCAGAACGCCACGCGGACCGTTCGAAGTCTCGGCGTCTTCACTCGGATCTCGGGGTGGGTCGAGGGTCGGGGCGCCCCGCCGGGCCGCCGGCTCAGGCCGCGTTTCAGGTGAAGCCGCCGGGGCCGCACATGTTGCCCGGGCTGCAGTTCCCGCCCGCGCCTGGGCCGTCGCCGGCGACCGTGCCGGCGAAGGTCGAGAACTGCTTGTCGAGGGTCTTGCGGTGGCACTGCGGACACGCGAGGCTCTTGGCGCTCTCGCCCAGGCGCTGCAGAATCTCGAAGTCGTGGCCGCACTCGCGACACTGATACTCGTAGATCGGCATCTCCCTCCAGTATAGATCGATCGGCCTGCCCGGTTGCGGCCGTCGGAGGAGCTTGGTACCCTCTCTGCGGCCAAAGCCCGGATGCAGAACGTGATGACGACGACCACGCGAGTCCTGCCGGTGCTCGTGCTTCTTGGCGCCTCGGCGCCGTCCGCGTCAGCCCAGCCGACCTCGGACCTGGCCGTCCTCCAGGCGAACCCCGCCTATCAGGCGGCGCTCGACTACCTCGATCGCGACTACGACCGTTTCGTCCGCGAACTCATCGAGTTGACCGAGATTCCCGCGCCGCCCTTCGCCGAGGATGCACGTGCCGTCGCCTACATGACGATGCTGCAGGCGGCCGGGCTCGACGTCGAGCAGGACGGCGTTGGCAACGTCATGGGGCTGCGGCGGGGGAGCGGCGCCGGACCGCTACTGGCGGTGGCGGCCCACATCGACACGGTGTTTCCTCCCGAGACCGACGTGACCGTGCGCCGGAGCGGCACCCGACTCGAAGCGCCGGGCATCGGCGACGACACCGCCGGCCTCGCGGCGGTGCTGGCGGTCATCCGCGCGCTCGACGCGGCGTCGCTCGAGACGGCGTCCGACATTCTCTTCGTCGGCAACGTTGGTGAGGAGGGCCCCGGCGACCTGCGCGGCGTGAAGTACCTGTTTCGCGAGGGCGCGTACCGGGATCGGATCACCGCGTTCATGTCGATCGAGTCCGGCGGTCAGTCGACCATCACCAACGGCGCGCTCGGTAGCCGGCGCTACCGGGTGATCTTTCGCGGGCCGGGAGGGCACAGCTACGGCGCGTTCGGCCTGGTGAACCCGGCCTTCGCGATGGCGGGCGCGATGCAGCGGTTCGCGGCCATCGAGGTGCCCGAGGACCCGAAGACGACGCTCAGCGTCGGAATCGTGCGCGGCGGCACCTCGGTCAATTCGATTCCGTTCGAAACGTCGATGGATATCGACATGCGATCGGAATCGCCCGAGGAGCTCGACAAGCTCGTCGAGGCGTTCCTCGGCGCGATGGACATGGCGGTCGATGCGGAGAATGCGACGCGGTCGGTCTCCCAGGGGCCGATTGAACTCGATCTGGAGTTGATCGGCGACCGGCCCTCGGGGCTGACGCCCGCCAGCGCGCCGATCATGCGGGCGGCCGTCGCCGCCGCGCGGGCGTTCGGCATCGAGTCGCGGCCGCGGACGTCGAGCACCGACGCGAACCTGCCGATTAGCCTGGGCGTTCCGGCGATCACGATCGGCCTCGGCGGCCTCGGCGGCCGCAGTCATTCGCTCGACGAGTGGGTTGATGTCGACCGCGAGCCGACGGTGCGCGGCTTGCAGGTCGTGCTAACGACGATCCTCGCCGTGGCCGGACCGGCCGACTAGACCAGAGCGCGCACGGCGCGCTCCGCGGCGTCCGGAGTGGGGCTCT
>DCWN01000002.1:114279-116630 GCA_002328835.1 Acidobacteria bacterium UBA2161
CTTGGGGCGCAAGGCGCCCCATGTGAAGATTAGAGCAGCTCCTTCAGGATTACCACGAGCGCCATCGCGGCCGAGACCGACAGGACCGCCGGTCGCAGCTGCCCGCCGTCCAGGCGTCCGATCAGGCGGTTCGAGACGGCGAATCCCACCACGATGCCGGGTTGCAGCAGGACCGCGAGCCGGAGTTCCGTGGCGCCCAGACGGCCGATGGCCGCCAGCGCCGCCAGCGAGATCGACACGCCCACAATGAAGTAGCCGGCCAACGTGCCGCGCAGTTTCGCGCCCGGCGCGTGCTGGTAGACGAGCGCCATCGGCGGGCCGCCGATCGCTGTCGTCGTGCCCATGAAGCCCGAGGCCAGGCCGGCACCGAGCAGCGTTCGCCGGGTTGGGCGCGGGTGCAGTCCGGACACGCTCAGTCCGACCGCGATGAGCACCAGCACACCGAAGGCGAGGATGAACCGGTCGCCCGAGAGCCGCGACAGCGCGTAGAGCCCGACCGCGGTGCCGCCGAGCCGGCCGAGCAGCGCCCATTGCAGCCCGAAGACATCGATGCCCGCCCGATCGCGGTAGGCCATCAGCACTGTGAGTGACAGCGAGCCGAAGAGCAGGGGGGCCGGCACCAACCGCGGATCGATGAGAACCAGGATCGGCGCCGACACCATGGCGAGACCGAAGCCGACCGATCCTTGGAGTAGTGCGCCGACGGCGACGGTGGTGACGACGAGGGCGATCTCGAGCGGGTTCACGGTGTGGGTCGTTGTCGTCCAGGGCAGGCCGAGGTGGAGCGCGCCGAACGATGGATTGTACCACCGGCGATGGGCGAGGCGGGATCGCGACGGCGAGGCCGGGGGCGGGAGGTGGAGCGCCCACGGACTGCCAGCCCGTCGGCGGCTACAACCCGAACTGGAAGCCGACGGTGCCGGTGAGGCCGCGAATGCGATCGCCGAGCACGTCGGTGGCGCCGGTCAGCCGATAGCCGGCCCCGACGCTCACCCGCAGCCAGTCGGTCAGGCGTAGCAGCGCATTGATCTGCGGTTCGGCCACGAAGAACGTGTCGTACCGGACCACGCGCCCGACGTCTATCGTGCGGGTCCGCGGTTCCGGCCTCAGATTTCCTCTGCCGAGGGGTGGGCCGAACCGGCCGGGAAACACCGGCACTTCGATGGTGCCGACCTCATCGGACAACGTTGCGGTGCCGCCACCGATCAGGCTGCGCACGCTGAGGTCCACCGGGCCATCCAGCTCGGCGAACCACTCGACGACGACGCCGCCGTAGCCCATCGAGAAATCCGACTCGCGGTTCGTCAGCCAGTAACCCCCGCCGCCCACGAGCAACCGGTCGTCGTTGACCCAGCCGCCGTAGACGCCGGCCAGCCGCGCCGACCGGCCATCGAACTCGGTGAACTTGAAATCTGGCGTGACGGCGAAGCCGGTCTCGATCCGTTCGACGACGAAGCCGCCGCCTTCCGGCGACTGGGCGAGCGCGGGGTCCGGCGCGAGGAGCCCGGCGACGATCGCCGCGATCGCGCCGGCCTGAGTCATCCGTAGCGTCAACATCAGGGTTGGAGGCATCAAGACGTCACACTCCGCGAACCGGCAGCCGTGGCAGGCTGACGTTCAGATTGAGGGTTTCACCCGGGAAGACGTCGATCTCGGCAGTGTACGGTTCGTAGCCAGGTTTGCGGACCTCCACGACGTGCACGCCGGCGCCGACCTCGACCGTGAGGCGTTCCGACCCGGTCGGCCCCTGCCACCGCTCGCCGTCGATCAGCACGTCGGCGTCGGCGGGCTGGACACGCACGGCGATGGCGCCGAAGCTGGACTGGGCGCGTGGCGCACGGGGGGTGCGAGGCGCCCGCGTCTCCGGGGCGACCCGTGGGTCGGCTGACACCCGAGGGTCGCCCGCCTCGGGCGGCTGTGTCGGGTCGTAGGCCGTCGGGTCGATTGGTTCGATCGGCTCGGGCGGTGGCGGCGGGCGCTCGCCAGGTTCGAGCGGGACCATGATGTGGCGGATCTTCAGCGTGGACCCGTGGGTCAGGCGCAACCGCTCGCTGACGCCCCGGTGCCCGTCCAGCCGCAACGCGATCTCGTACTCGCCCGGCGGCAGGCGGAGCCGCTGGAAGAAGCCGTCGAAGTCGTCCACGACGCCCGCGAAGTAGCCGTCGACGTAGACCTCGGTGGCTTCCGGCTTGACCTGGACCCGCACCGCCGTCGTCGGGTCGTACGCCGGGTAGTAGTAGCTCGGATAGTAGTAGCCGTACGGGTAGGCGCCGTACTGGTAGCCGAAGCCGTAGTACGGCCGGTAGATCGGCCTCACCGCGCGCACGGTGGTCCGGCCGACGCGCGGACCG
>DCWN01000002.1:116949-127387 GCA_002328835.1 Acidobacteria bacterium UBA2161
CCGACGCGCGGACCGGCCCGTCGGCGCTGCGCCTCGACATCGACGGTCGCGGTCATCGCCAGGATCGCAGCGGCCAGGACACTGACTCTCCACACGGTTCCGGTGTTCTTGGGCACGGTGACCTCCAGTTCACGAACGCCACGTGACTGTTGTGCATGCGGCATACCAGGTCGCGCATCCGGCGTTTCGGCCGCTGTCCATCGTCAGTTCATGGGGTCGGGGCCGCGCACAGGCCGGCCGGCTGTCCGGTTCGCATGACTCGCGTGTCGCTTCGAGACGTCAACTGCTAAGCTCGTTCTGTGGCGAATCGTCCCGTCGACACCGATCGGGCCATGACCGACCGCGAGGCGGGCTTCGACGTGGGGCCCGAGTTCGAGCGCTTCGACCAGCGGAACGACGTCTTCCGCCGGTCGTGGTGGGACGCTCGGATCCGGAGCGACAGGAGCAAGCAGTTCTACGCGACCTACCGTGAGCCGCTGACCCTGTGGCGCAGGACCGACGGGTTCACCCAGAAGGACTACGCCCTTCGGAACGCCGCCTGGCACGTCTCGGACCTCTTCACCGAGTTGAAGCAGGACGAGGATCGGCGCGAGGGGTTCACCGACGAATTCACCCTGGACCGTGGCGTGGCGCGCGAGCGGATGAACATGGGGACGCCGGCCGCGGCGGCCGCCGAGGTCAAGCGCGTCGCCCGGGGATTCGGCGCCGACCTCGTCGGGATCACGGCCCACGACGAGCGCTGGATGTACGTGAACAAGTTCAGCGACCTCAGCCTGCAGGCGAAGCCGCAGGAGATCCCGGCCGGCATGACGAGCGTCATCGTCACGGCGCAGTCGATGGACTACGACCTCATCCGGACGGTGCCGTCGGCGCTGAGCGGCGCGGCGACAGGCGCGGGGTATTCGCGCGATGCCATGGTCGTCCTCTCGACCGCGCAGTACATCCAGAATCTCGGCTATCAGGCGGTGGCCAGCATGAACGACACGTCGCTGGCGATCCCGCTTGCGATTCAGGCCGGCTTGGGTGAGTACGGCCGGCTTGGGCTGCTCATCACCAAGGAGTTCGGCCCGCGGGTCCGCCTCGGGAAGATCTACACCGACCTGCCGGTGGCTCACGACCAGCCGGCGCGCTTCGGGGTCAAGGCGTTTTGCGACGTCTGCCGGCGCTGCAGCCAGGCCTGCCCTGTCAACGCGGTTTCCGAGGATGCGCCGAGCACGACGCGCCACAACGAGTCGAATCTTCGCGGCGTGCGCAAGTGGTCGATCGATGGCGAGAAGTGCTTCGGGTACTGGGCCGCCCAGAACAGCGACTGCGCGATCTGTCTACGGGTCTGCCCGTACAACAAGGACTTCTCGAAGTGGTGGCTGCGGGTGGGGCGGTGGCTGGCGGGGACGCCGCTGCGCCGGCTGATGCTCTGGCTCGATGTCGCGCTCGGCTACGGCGAGCGGATGGACCCGAAGCGCTGGTGGGCTAATTCCTAGATGGGGGCTTCGCTCCCAAAGCCGTGCGCGCCTTGATCGTTCTTTGATTGCCTGCCTCCTTCGTGCCCCCTCTCACTCGCGGAAGACCTCCTCCCTCGACTGCCGAACGGCCGGGACGAGGACGAACAGAAGCAGCGTGACCGCGATGGCCAGTAGGACCAGGCTGATCGGGCGCTCGACGAAGACCGCCAGCCGCCCCTGCGAGAGTAGCATCGCCCGCCGGAAGTGCTCCTCCATCATCGGACCGAGTACCATCGCCATCAGCAGGGGCGCGGTGTCGCAGCCCAGCTTGCGGAACGCATAGCCAGCCAGGCCGGCTGCGGCCATGACGAGGACTTCGAAGGTCGAGTTGTTGAGCGCGAAGGCGCCGAGGCTGCAGAAGAGCACGATCATCGGAAACAACAGCCGGTATGGTGTCGACAGGAAGCGCACCCAGAGTCCGATCAGCGGCAGGTTGAAGACGAGCAGGAGCGCGTTGCCGATCCACATGCTGGCGATGATTCCCCAGAAGAGTTCCGGCTGCGCCGTCATCACCTGCGGTCCAGGCGTGATGCCGTGGATCATCATCGCGCCGATCATCAGCGCCATGACCGGGTTCGCCGGCACGCCGAGCGTCAGCAGCGGGATGAACGACGTCTGAGCCGCGGCGTTGTTGGCCGATTCTGGGCCGGCGACGCCCTCGATCGCCCCGTTCCCGAACCGCGCGGGCTCGGCGGCCAGCTTCTTTTCCATCGCATAGGACGCGAACGCGCTCAGCACCGGCCCGCCCCCCGGCAGCGTGCCGAGCAGCGATCCGAGCGTCGTGCCCCGAAAGATGGCCGGTAGGGCGCGCCGCAGGTCGTCGCGCGTCGGCAGCAACCCGGCGACCCGTCGGGTCAGGAGGTCTCGGCGTGCACCCTGCTCGAGGTTGATCACGACCTCGGCCAGCCCGAAGAGGCCCATGGCCACCGGTGCGAACCCGACACCGTCGACCAGTTCGGGGATGCCGAAGGTGTACCGCGCGGTGCCGGTCGTCACATCGGTGCCGACGAGCCCCACGAGCAGGCCCACCAAGATCATCGCCATCGCCTTCAGCACGGGGCCGCGGGCGAGCACGACGACGCCGACGAGCCCGAGCGCCATCAACGCCCAGTATTCGGCCGGCCCGAAGCTGAGCGCGATGAGGCCGAGCAGCGGTCCGGCGACGGCGATGACGACGGTTGCGACCGAGCCGGCGATGAACGACCCGATCGCCGCCGTCGAGAGCGCCGTGCCGGCCCGGCCCTGTCTGGCGAGTGCATGGCCGTCCAGGCAGGTGACGACCGACGACGCCTCGCCGGGAAGATTGACGAGAATCGCCGTCGTCGAGCCGCCGTACTGCGCGCCGTAGTAGATCCCGGCGAGCATGATCAGCGCGCCGACCGGCTCGAGCTGAAACGTGAGCGGTAACAGCAGGGCGACGGTCGTGAGCGGGCCGATGCCGGGCAGCACGCCGATCAGCGTGCCGAGCAGCACCCCCGCCAGACAGAACAGGAGGTTTTCGGGCGTGACCGCGACGCCGAAGCCGGTCGCGAGGTTGGCGAAGACGTCCATCGTTCGAACGCCGTCAGGGCAGCCAGTCGATCGGCAGGCCGAGCAGCCCGACGAAGATGATCGTCACGAGGATGGACAGTCCGGCCGCGAACGCGACCAGCTCTGGCAGCCGCACCCGCTTGGTGGCCAGGCCCGCCGCGACGACTGTCGCGAAGGCCGCGAGCAGCAGGCCGGCCGCGGAGATGAGCGATGCGAAGAGGAGCGCGGCGCCCAGGACGGTCGCGAGCGGCCGCCAGGCCCACGGGCCGAGGCGCGGCGCGGGTCGTTGCCGGGCGCGCACGCAGATGAGCGTCCCGAGTAGCAGCAGGGCGGTGCCGAGAACGATCGGCACGAAGCCGCTGCCCATCTGCGCCGGCGTGCCGATGGGGCCCTGGCTGCCGGCGACGAGCGCGAGCAGCGCCGTTGCGACAAAGGTCAGTCCTGCCGTGACGTCTGCCGTCGGCGTCAGCTTTGCCATCGCGGGCTCCGCGTCGTCAGCGTCCCAGCCCGAGCGCGCTCACGACGTCGCGCATCACGGCCGAGTCGGCCACGGCGCGGGCGCCGAACGCCGCGCCGCCGGCAAAGGTCGGCAGCTGGAAGGTGCGATCAACCATCGCCAGGAACGCCTCGCTCTCGTAGGCTGCGCGGCACCCCGACTCGAGCGTCGCGAGGACGTTGGCGGGAACGCCGGCCGGAGCGATGACCCCGGTCGGAATCGATGTCGTCACGTCGTACCCCGACTCGCTCAGCGTCGGGACGTCCGGCATCCGTTCGAGCCGCGATGCGGCGAAGACGCCGAGCGGCCGCACCTGCTGCCCGGCGATCGAGCCTTCGGCGGTCGCGGCCAGCGTGATGTGACCCCCGAGTAGGTTCGTCACCGACTGCGCGTCGCCGCGAAAGGGGACGGCCGTCAGTTCGATGTCGGCGGCGGCGGCGAGCTGCTCCATGAAGAGGTGCGGAAAGCTGCCGACCCCGGGATGGCCGTAGGTGACCGCTCCGGGGTTGGCCCGGGCTGCGGTGACGACGTCGGCCATCGACTCGAAGGCGCCGTCGGCCCGACCCGATACGAGGAGGAAGCGTTCGGTCACCTGGCAGACGTACGAGAAGGCGTCGAGGTCGTAGGTCGTCTCGATGACGTGTGGCTGCGAGGTCAGCACGCCGCCCGGTACGAACCCGAGCGTGTAGCCGTCCGGCGCGGCCGATGCGACCGCCGAGCCGCCAATCGTGCCGGACGCGCCGTCGCGATTGACGACGACAACCGGCTGTCCGACGGCGCTCGACAATCCGTCGGCGAACGCTCGTGCCGCCAGATCGGCGGCACCGCCCGCCGCGAACGGCACGACGAGGTCGATCGGCTCGGTGGGGAAGGCGTCGTCCGACGCTGGCGGTCCGCCGCGGCAGGCCGCGAGGGCGACGGCGAGTCCGGTCGCGATCGTGAAGATGCCACCGGTTCGGCTCACCGCTCGACTCCCTTCTGATGTTGCGAGATCCGCTGTCGGGAACGAGTCGCGATTATATCGGAGAGCCGCCGATCGGAGTGGCCAGGTCAGGCGAGCCTGATTACCAGATCACCGGCAACCACCTGCGTTCCCGGATGGACGAGCACCTCGGCGACCTCGCCGTCGCGTTCGGCGTAAATCGAGGTTTCCATCTTCATCGCTTCGAGCGAGAGCAGCTTCTCTCCTCGCGACACGCGGTCGCCGGGCTTCACCGCCACGAGGGTCACGAGCCCCGGCATGGCGGCCGCCAGCTGCTTCGGGTCGGCGGGATCGGCCTGCACGTGGGCAGGCGCACTGGCCGTCAGCTGCCGATCCTGCACGGTCACGTGGCGCGGCTGGCCGTTCAATTCGAAGAAGATCGTCCGGACGCCGTCGTCGTTCGGCTCGCCGATGGCGACCAGGCGGATGAGCAACGTCTTGCCGCGCTCGATCTCGACGACCGTCTCCTCGCCCGGCTCCAGGCCGTAGAGGAACGACGGGGTCGGCAGCACACTCACGTCCGAGTAGCGGTCCTCGTGTGCGCTGAATTCCGCGAAGACCTTGGGGAACATCAGGTGCGACAACACGTCGCGCCGGCTGGCCGGCCGGCCCAGCTCGTCGCTGAGGGTGGCGCGGACCGCCTTCAAATCGGCCGCTGGCAGACCCGCGCCAGGGCGGCCGCGCTTCGGCTTCTGGCCTCGAAGGATCCGCTGGCGGACTTTCGGCGGAAAGCCGCCGTGGGGCTGGCCCAGGCCGCCGGCGACCAGTTCGACCACCGAGTCCGGGAAGGCCAGTTCCCGCTCGGAGGTCAGGATGGCATCGGCCGACAGATTGTTCGTCACGAGGTAGAGCGCCAGGTCGCCGATCGCCTTCGAGCTGGGCGTGACCTTGATGACGTCACCCAGCAGCCGGTTCGCGTCCTCGTAGGCGCGGCAGATCTCGTGCCAGCGTGACGCCAGGCCGAGCGATGCGGCCTGCTGCCGCAGATTGGTCGTCTGCCCGCCCGGCATCTCGTGACGGTAGACATCGGCGGAAGCGGCACGCATGCCCGCCTCGAACGGCTGATAGAAGTCGCGGGCCGCCTCCCAGTACTCGGCGATCTGCTGGAGCGCCTCGCCGTCGAGGCCCGTGTCGCGCTTCGTGAACCGCAGCGCTTCGACGATGCCGTCCATGATCGGCTGCGACGTCATCCCCGACAGCGGTCCCGAGGCCGCATCGGCGATGTCGAGGCCGGCCTCGGTGGCCTTCAAGACGGCCGCCGCCTGCACCCCCGCCGAGTCGTGCGTGTGAAAGTGAATCGGCAGGTCGGTCTCCTGGCGCAGCGCCTTGACGAGCCGCTCGGCCGCGTAGGGCTTGCACAGCCCGGCCATGTCCTTGATGGCCAGCAGGTGCGCGCCCATCTTCTCCAGTTTCTTGGCCAGCCCGACGTAGTAGTCGAGGCTGTACTTCGTCCGGTCGGGGTCGAGGATGTCGCCGGTATAGCAGATGGCCGCCTCGCACAGCGCATCGGTCCGTCGCACCGCGTCCATCGCCGCCTTCATATTTGGCAGGTAGTTGAGCGCATCGAAGATTCGGAAGACGTCGATGCCGGCCGAGGCCGATTCGGCGACGAACGCGCGCACGACGTTGTCTGGGTAGGTGCCGTAGCCGACGCCGTTCGCGCCGCGCAGCAGCATCTGGAAGAGGATGTTCGGGATCCGTTCGCGCAGCGTCGTCAGCCGGTCCCACGGAGATTCCTTGAGGAACCGCATCGCGCTGTCGAACGTCGCGCCGCCCCACATCTCGAGTGAGAAGAGCGTCGAGGCCCGCCGCGCATACAAGTCGGCGACGGCCAGCATGTCGTAGGTCCGAATCCGAGTCGCGAGCAGCGACTGGTGCGCGTCGCGGAACGTCGTGTCGGTCACGAGCAGCGGCCGCTGCCTTCTGATCCAGCCGCAGAACCTCTCCGCACCCATCCGCCGCAATCGGTCGCGCGTCCCGTCTGGGATCGGCTGCTGCCCGTGGTGCGGCGGAAGCGGCACCGGTTCGCGGCGGACGTCGGCCGGCCGCTCAGGCACCAGCGGGTGGCCGTTGATGGCCACCTCGGCCAGGTAGGTGCACAGTTTCGTCGCCCGGTCGCGTGGGGCCGAGAACTCCAGGAGCTCTGGGGTCTCGTCGATGAAGTGCGTCGTGCACGCGCCCTCCAGGAAGGTCGGGTGCAGGACCAGGTTGATGAGGAACGGGAGGTTGGTCTTGACCCCCCGGACCCGAAACTCCTGCAGGCACCGCTCCATCCGGCGCGCGGCGTCCGGGAATCGCTGACCAGAGGTGACGACCTTGACCAGCAACGAGTCGTAGTGGGGCGTGACCACAGCGCCGGAAAACGCCGTGCCCGCATCGAGCCGAACGCCCATCCCACCCGGCGAGCGATAGTGGGTGATCTTGCCGTAGTCGGGGATGAAGGAATTCTCCGGGACCTCGGTCGTCACGCGGCACTGGATTGCGTGCCCGCGCACACTGACGGCCTGCTGTGACGGTAGCCCGATTCGATCGTCGTCGAGCGCGATCCCCTGCGCCGCCAAGATCTGCGCCTTGACGATGTCGACGCCGGTGACCGCCTCGGTGACCGTGTGCTCCACCTGGATGCGTGGGTTGACCTCGATGAAGAAGCAGTCGCCGGTGTCCGAGTCCAGGAGGAACTCGACGGTGCCGGCGTTGTCGAAGCCCGCGGCGCGGCCGAGCGCCAGCGCGTGGGTGCAGACCTCTTCGCGCGCCGCGCGCGGGAGCAGACTCGGTGCGATCTCGACGACCTTTTGATGGCGCCGCTGCACCGAGCAATCGCGCTCGTACAGGTGTACCAGGTGCCCGTGCTGGTCGCCGAGAAGCTGGACCTCGATGTGGCGCGGCCGGGCGATGTAGCGTTCCAGAAAGAGGTCGGGGCTGCCGAATGCCGCCATCGACTCGCGCTGCGCTTCCTCGAAGCGGGACGGCACGTCGGCGGCGCGCTCGACGACGCGCATCCCCCGGCCGCCACCTCCCTTGGCGGCCTTGAGCAGGACCGGATAGCCGAGTCGTTTCGCCACGCGCTTCGCTTCGGCGGCGTCGGCCAGCGGACGCTCGCTGCCCGGGAGTACCGGCACGCCGGCGCGTTTCCCGAGGGCCCGGGCGGCGACCTTGTCGCCGAGTTGCTCCAGCAGGCGCACACTCGGGCCGACGAAGATGATGCCCGCCTTCGCGCAGGCACGGGCCAGGGCCGGGCTCTCCGAGAGGAACCCGTAGCCCGGGTGAATGGCGTCGATCGATTGCTCGACGGCCAAGCCGACCAATGCCTCCACGTCGAGATACGACTTGATCGGCTCGCCCGGCGCACCGATCTCGTAGGCCTCGTCCGCCTTGAACCGGTGCAACGCGTAGCGATCCTCGTGCGCGTACACCGCGACCGTTCCGATGCCGAGTTCGTGGCCGGCGCGGAAGATGCGGATGGCGATTTCGCTGCGGTTGGCGACCAGCAGCCGACAGATCGGTTGCATCGAAGTCTGATCTTACTTTGCTTCGCCGGCCCGCACCGTCGTTTCGACGCCCTCGACCGGGATCTCGGCGGCCTGTAGTGTGGGTGAGAGTCGGACCATCCGTGCCGGATCGATCGGCGGACGTTCGTGGACGGCGCGGTCGGACGGGACCGGCCAGGCCAGATCGGGCACCACTGCCATCCGCTGCGTGATCCGCTCCGCCGTCACGTTGAACACCATCAGATCCTCGGCGATGGTCACGGCGCCGGCGTAGGTCAGCCGGAGGTCGTCGAGGATGGGCACCGTCAGGTCCTCACCGCGCATGAGGTGATAGAGCACGGCCAGGCGCGGCCGCGTCAGGCTGAAGATCTTCCCGGCCGACCGGGGCGGGGAGTGCACACCGTGGGCGATGTTCTGGGCGACGTGGAGCGGCAGGTGCGTCTTCCTGGCATACTCGGGCGCTGGAACGAACGCCTCGTGCACGAGAACATCGGCATTCTGGCCGTTGTCCACGATGAACTGGCTCGGCTTGCCGTCGCCAAGATAGACAAACGACAAGCCGTTCCAGTCGAGACGGTAGCTGTTCGGGCCGTCGAGGCAGTGCAGCGCGGGAAAGGCCGTGATCGTCACGCCACGTTCGGCGTACACCTCCTTGCGTGCTGCCAGGTAGTCGAACTCGTGAAAGACGATCTCCGCGCCCGCCCCGCCACCCGTGACCGCGATGCGCGTCTCGATGTCCCAAGCCATCGCCCGGCTGAACGCCTCGCCGAACGCCGCCGTGCCGAGATGCGGCTCGGGGCCCGACGGCCCCCAGACGTGCAGCGGTGTGAACCGGTCGCGGACCATGCCGACCGCGTAGAGCGACGTCAGGTCGCCCCAGTGGTCGACGTGCAGGTGGGTGAGAAAGACCTTGTCGAGCTTGCCGTGGGGCACGCCGAGCGCGTTCAGGTTCGTCATCGATGCGGTGCCGAGGTCGAAGATGAAGACGTCACCGTTCCCCAGTTCGACCAGCCAGCCCGCCGAGGCCTGTCGCCGCCTGACGAAGGGCATCCCGGTGCCGAGCGCCGTGATCCGCATTTCGTCGGCGGCCAGCGGCTCGCCAGGATGGAAGAAGTTCGGAGCGCGCGAGGTGGCATCGGTCATGATGAGTGGAGGATATCAAGAAGGCAGGAGGTGACTGGGTGCGGGAGGGGTGTTGGATCGGCCGCGAGTTGCCGACAAGACAGACGGTGCAGGAGTCCCCTCAGGACGACCGGACGTTGAGAATGCTGTTCGAGCCCGAGCCGCCGACCGCGCCGAGGCCCGCGCAGGGCCGGTCGAGCCGCCGCTGGCTGAGGCCGGGGTGGTTCATTGCGGCGGTCATCATCAGCCTGGCCCTCATTGTGCCAGCCAGTGCAGAACTGGATACCCGCAGCATCGTCATCGAGCAGCCCGGGTCGCCGATCGACATCGTGTCGTACGAATCGGGCCTTGCCCGCGGCAGCCGGATCAGCATGCGCGGGTCACCGCCCGTGGCGATCCAGCACCAGCTGCGCTACGCCAACCCTGGCACCGAGCTGATCGTCGCGGTGCAGTTCGGGTTCGTCGGCTTCAGTGTCTTCGACGAGTTCCTCAGTCACTACGCCGGTCTGGCCGTCGACGACCTCGAGCCGGCGGGCGAGGACGAGTATCGCTGGGTCTTCGAGGGGACCGCCGACTTCAGCTACCTGACCGGTGCCGTCTTCGTTCGCAAGGTTCGCTTCGAAAGCGACCGCATCTGGGAAGCCGACATGGACGCGGTCGCCGAGAGCCTCGAGACGCTCGGCGACACCGTGGGCTTCCGAGACACGCCCGTCATGCCCTGACGGGGGTCGACCAAGGACCGGCCTCAACCCTCCGTTCCCTCGTGGCGCCCAAGCGCCAGCTAGGCCATGTCCTTGAGCTTCTTGAGGGCAAGGATTTTCACGCGCGTGCTGGCCGGCTTTGCCTTCACATCCATGAATTCCCCTGGCTGAAACGGGTTCGGGACGTGCTGCCTAGCCTTCTGAGCCGGTTTCTTGACGGTCTTGATCTTCATCAACCCCGGAACAGTGCAGTATCCGACAGAGCCCTTCTTGACATGCCGTTCGATGACGGTTCCCAGCGCATCGAACACGGAGGCGACGTCTCGTTTGGACAATTCGGTGTTCTCGGCGATCTCCGAGAACATCTGGGATTTCGTCATCGCTTTGTTCAGTGCCTTGGCTCTTGCCACCGTGTCCTCCTCGTAATGGTGTGGAACGGGTTCGGTTGCGGACACGGCATGATAACCCGCTATCGGCAGCGTGCGAGGTGCGGGCCGGCCTGCCGTCGCACAAACAGCCGATCCGACAGGGTTGACGGACGATCCATCGGACCCCCACATCGCCGCTAACGCCGTGACACGGTGGAAGTTACGAATGGAGCCGGCGAGCGGACTCGA
>DCWN01000030.1:0-46358 GCA_002328835.1 Acidobacteria bacterium UBA2161
CCGCTCGCCGAGATCCCGACGCCCTGATCCCATACCCATTGCCCCCGGTACCAAGATCGGCCCCTACGAAGTCCTCTCCGCTGTCGGCGCGCACTCGGTCAACTGCCAGGGTGACGGCGAAGCATGTCGTGAAAGTTCGCTAGACCGAAGGCCCTCGGCGAGGGGTTGTCACAGCTGATTCCATGAGTCTGACCGCGAGAAGGCGCCACCCGCTTCTTGCGGCAACTCTTGAAGACTCCGGCTAGTATTGTGGCGCGTGTTCGGCAGCCGTTGGCGACGCAACAGGGACGTTGCCTCCAGTTCGCAATCGCCGCCCTAGCTACAAGCGTCACCGCTCCTGGTGGCTTACCAGAGGTTTTGGTCGCCCTCCTATTTGGGATCTTTGGACTGCTAACTCTGACCGCCTGCCAGAATCTAAGACGTCAATTGTGTCGCCTTCAATGACGCGCCTAGCCACTTGAGCGAAACAGGGAGGAGGGAGGGTAGAAGTCTGCCGGAAACGTTCTGATGGAGTAGGCTAGCCGAAAGTCTCTCTAAAGAAACGGACGGTAGGGAGATGTCTTACACCTGACACGCCGAAGCGCCTCTAGAACGGTAAGGCGCTCGGCTGGTCACGCGGCCTATCGGTCGGCCATACGACAAAGCCAGTCGCCGCCGAGCTCACTCTGAAGCTCGCAATCAGTTCCCGCCCGCCACCGTCCGCGAGCCATTGGAACAAGGACGCTGCGAGGGCTCGTGAGTCGTCGTGCGGATCGGAGGCGTCCATGAGGACCGCATACGCATTCAGGAGGCGCGGTCCGCCCTGAAAGACGGGTTGCAGATCGACGGTGTCGCCCACCCGCGCGAACGTCGTGGCGTCCGTCAGGGTATACGCCCCTATCGCGCTCGCGATGCGCAGGGTGCGCGACATGCCCTGGCCGGTCACAACGACCTGCTCGACAGGCAGTGTCACTCCGGCCAGTGTCAAGAGTTGCCGCTCACGCGTGTGAGTGCCGGATTCGTCTCCTCGTGAGACAAAGCGGGCGCGACCCTCGACGATCCGCCGGATCGCCGCTTCGATTGATGGCGCCGAAAGCACGGCTGCCGGGTCGTCGAGCGGTCCGACCAGCAGGAAGTCATTGTACATCAGCTTTCTGTACGACCACTCCGGATGAGCCTCGAGAAACTTCGCCTCCATCTCTGGCGCGTGGCTAATCACGACGTCCGCCTGCCCCCGCTCCAACATCCGAAGTGCGCGGCCGCTCCCGACGAGATGACCGCGCACTCTCGCGCCGGACACCTGCTCGAAGGCTGGCAGCAGCACCTCAAGCAATCCGCTGTTTCCGACACTCGTGGTCGTGCCAAGAATGACGACCCGTCCCGCGTCCTGTTTCGAGCAAGCGACGCTTACAAGTATCAGCCCACACGCCAACCAGAAGACGCCCTGCTTCATGCCGCGATCAGTACCGTCCACACGTTTGCCTAGTATTTATCGAACTTAAGCCAGTTCGGATGTGATGCCAGCCCTTCAAAATCTGGAAAGATGAAGGAGCGATGAATGCCGTATCTATGAAGGGCTTGCTTCATACCCTTACGAGCGTCAGAAGGAATGATCAACTTCGTTACGGCCTTGGTCTTCAGTGAAACTAGCCGGGCGCCCGCGCTCCAGAGGCATTGGGGGAAAGGGAGAATCATAGCTGGACCCAGGTTGTGTCGAGTCGAGGCTGACGACTGGTGCCGCACACCTCCACGCCGGCGCCCCAGATTACGTGCGAAGCGAGGCGTGGACTCCGGGATCAGACCAGCCTCGGCATCCCAAGGTCCGCCAGGCTCTGGACGACGGTCAGGTTCCCGAAGACGAACAGGAGCCAGAAGTACCGGCTTTGCGGCAGCAGGACGTTGAAGGCGAAGGCCATCGGTAACAGGACTCGAGTAGACGCGCCGGGGTACCCCTCCCAGACGTTGATACTCAGCAACAGCATCAGGGCGCAGTAGCTGATCCCGACCCGCCACCAGTGATCATCCCAGTCGACGCGCCAGATCAGATATCCGGCTTGGACGGCCAGGCTCACGAGTGCCAGGAGACTATACCGAGCCCGTGACGCCCAGCCAACCATACGCAGCTCTCCGAGGGTGGACTCCCAGTACTGCCAGAGCCCCGCCAGCGGCATCGTGAGGTTCCCACCGCCATCGAGGACCCGCGACCCGTAAACCGAGTAGGTGTAGGCGAACCAGAGCAGGAGCGGGACGGCGACGAGCCCGGCAGCGACGAACGCGCGCGCCCTGGCTCGAGCACTCCACCCACCAGAGCCAGCGAGCGCGGCTGCGACCAGCAGATTCGTTTCGCGTCCCAGACCCGACAGACCGACGATGCCCGCCGCGACGATAGTCCGGCGGTGCTCGAGCGCGAGCAGGCCCAGGACGATCAGCAACATGCTCGGCCCCTCGAGCAGCGAACGCCGAACCGACACGATCATCCCGTGACTGAACAGGCAGGCGAACCAGAGGGCGAAGTTCCTGAACCTCGCCGGCGGCAGCCATCGCTGCAGCAGCCAGGCCAGGATCACCCAGCACAGCACGTTCTGGAGGGCGTAGGCCTGCAGCACCCACCCGGGCTGGCCGAGGCCGAGCGCAAAGGCCGTCCACGAAAACAAGATGCGGCGGGCGCGGTACGGCGCCGAATCGAGCGCGTCCTGGAGGCCGGGGTCGTCCAGCAGCGGGGCAACGGCCAGCTGGGCATAGAACTGCCCGTCGTAGCCGAAGGAGCCGCGACGGTGCACATAGTGCGGCACCGCTTCGACCGTCGACAGCGTTCGCTCCTGAAATTCTTCACCGAAGAAGATGAGGTACGTGAAGCCGGTGCCAGGACGGTAGAACTGGCCGACCGCGCCGAGGAACCCCACCACCACGACGACGTACAGAAACTGGAGCGCCCGCTTCTGCCGTGCCGTCGGTTCGGCCGGCCACGGCACGGGCCGGTCGCCTTCCTGGCGCCATCGGCGCCACGTCAGCCGGCTGCGATCGCACCACGATTGAAACACGCGACGGCCGGCTCGAAGGGCGTGGGGCCAGCCAACCCAGAGGGCGAACAAGAGAGGGGGCACCAGCCACACGGCCCCCGCCACGCGTCGCAACGTCGCCAGACGCCGATTCGCTTTCAGCTGCGCGTCGTCCGGTCGCTCCGGGAAGATGGACGCCGACTCGAACGATCGCGGGACCTCACCAGCGCGCGCCCATCGCACGTTGAGCCCAAAGTCTCCGCCGTACTGTTCGTACCGCACCACCACTCGATGAAACCCCGCATCGAGGGCGACTCGCTCCGCGATCGTGTGCATTCCCCGTGCGGCGCCACGTGCGACCACGACGCGGTCATCCACGCGGACGACAACACGATCGTCGCCTCCGGCATAAATGTCGATCAGCCGCGCCTCGGGAAGATGCCAGACACCCTTCCACTGGACGCGGAAGGACCGTCGAGGCAAGCTGGGTTCGTCCTCGAGGAAGTCCAGGTCGATGCCGCGGCTTGTTCGGCGAAAGAGCGGAATGCTCGCCGAGTCGGTCTCCCGGTAGAACGTGTGCACTAGGCCCGTTTCAGTGCGAAACCGTCCGTCGAGATGGAGGGACAGCCAGCCCAGGGCCGTGGCCACGAGCAGATAGACGGTGAGAGGGAGCCGCAGTCTCGACTGCTTGAACATCATCTGAGACGACTCGAAACGTGCAATCATACCCGCCGACAGGCGGATCGACAGCCTGAGGCCCTCGTGGCGCCCAGCCGGCAGCGCTACCAGACCCACATGGCCACGGAGATGCTGCCGAAATGGCGTGAGGACCGCTGACGATCGCGTGCCGCGGCCGGCTCGGCTCGCTGTACGGCCGGCAACCGTCGCATCGATCAGCCCGCGACGCTCGTCGCGTTCGCGCTACCCGACGAAACGCCCCGATCAACGCCGCTCCAGCACGCACGGCCGGCAGGTCCTGTAAGATCGAGCTAACCCGGCACGCGCCCGTAGCTCAGCTGGACAGAGCATCGGCCTTCCAATCCAGTGATCATCGACCTCTTGGGCCGAGGAGCGCTCGAGGCAGCGCTCACTCCAGCCATGCTGGGAAGCGGTGAGCCTGCCGGATACGGTCAGGACTGGCGACTATCGGAGCAACCAGACGGTCGCGTCATCGCACAGCACGGTGGCAGCACGAATGGCTTTCTCGCGACGTGCACGTTCAGCACCACCCAGAACGACACAACCGTCGTGATGCTCTCGAACGTCGTGAGCGGGGATTATGCCGACGTGCGCACGGCCGTGTTTAACATCGCCTGGGGAGAGGAAGATTAGGCACGAGCTGCTAGCTCACCGTCGGGACCGGGCCGGCAAGGAGCTCGAATTCGTCGAGCGGCGCGGCATCACCGCAGAGGACCTGGTCGCAGGTCATTCGCAGCACTGGGAGTTGCGACTCGATGAATCGGTGCGCGACGCGTGCCTTGCGATCGCTGTTCGTGGCCTGGCGGAGCAGCAGATGTCCGACGAGAATCGTGATCGCACTATCGACGAGCCGGCGGGCTGACAGCTCCTGGAACCGCGACGGCTGTTCCTTGGCGAACGTCATCGCGTCCGTTAGTCGCGCTTTACCGTCGGTCAGCTTCTGTTTCAAATCCGCAAGCAGGGGATCGTCGTAGTCGGTCGTTTCGTGGTCGGCGATGCATGTGTCGAACGTGCCTGTCGTGACCGGGCGAATCGCGGCGACAATTTGTAGCTGGCTCGTCCCCTCGTAAATCGTCGTGATGCGGGCGTCGCGCAGATGCCGCTCCGCAGCGTAGTCCATCATGTAGCCCGACCCGCCGAGCACCTGGATCGCCGTGTCGGCCACGCGGCAGCACATCTCGGAGGCGTAGTACTTGCTCATCGGCGTGAGCATCGCATTGAGTCGCTTGTACGACCGGGCGTGCTCCTTTCGCGCTTTCACCTCGGCCTTTTCCAGGCCGTCCTTGCCCGTGTCGAGCACCCGCTGATTGAGGTTCTCGAGATCGCAGAACCGGCTGGCTTCATAGGTGAGCGCCCGCGCGGCCTCGATCGCGACCGCCATGTCGGTGACCATTTCGGCGACGGCCGGCATCGATTCGATGGGCATGCCGAACTGCTGTCTCGAATGGGCATAGGTGCGGGCGAGGCGGAAGGCGGCCTCCGCGATGCCGAGTGATTGCGTGGCGATGCCAACGCGGGCCCCGTTCATCAAGGCGAGCACGTAGGTGATCAGCCCGCGCTTCCGCTCCCCGATCAAGC
The DNA here is from genome assembly GCA_002328835.1 of Acidobacteria bacterium UBA2161. GTDB lineage: Bacteria > Acidobacteriota > Vicinamibacteria > Vicinamibacterales > UBA823 > UBA2161. Next base: position 5,256 of record DCWN01000030.1, read on the forward strand.
GGGCCGGGGCGTTCTCGTAGACGAGCTCGCACGTGGGCGAGCCGTGAATCCCAAGCTTCTTTTCGAGCCGGCGGACCTTGATGTGTTCCGACCTCTCCGAAATGAACAGGCTCAGGCCGCGGCCGTCGGAGGTCTGGTGCTCGCTTCGCGCGAGGGTCAAGAGGACCTCGCCGCAGCCGTTGGTGATGAATCGCTTGACACCGCTGAGGCGCCAGTTGCCCTCGTCATCCTGGTCCGCCCGGACGCGAACCGCCTGCAGGTCGCTGCCGGCGTCCGGCTCGGTCAGGACCATTGCTCCGGTCGCCTCTCCCTCGGCGAACCGCGGCAGGAATTCGTCCTTGATCTCCTGCGCGGCAAACGCGTCGATCGTTTCGGCAATGCCCTGCAGGCCGAACAGGTTCATGAACGAGGCGTCGGCCCGAGAGACGATTTCCGTCGCCATGCTGTAGATGAGGTTCGGGCAGTTCAGCCCGCCGTACTTCCGCGGCAACGTGAAGCCCATGAGATCCGCTTGCGTGAGCCGCCGTAGGTTCTCGCGGACGTTGGGGTGGAGCGTGACGGTGCCGTCTTCGTTGAGCGTATTGCCCTCGCGGTCGACGCGTTCCGCGTTCGGCGCGATCGTCTCGGCCGCCACCTCGCCGATGAGCTCCAAGGCACGCCGGTAATCGTCCACCGCCTCGTCCGCGTCCACGGGCACGTACTCCGCGTTGCCGTTCTCCGCGTGGAGCTCCTGGAGCTCGGCAAGCCCGCGCACGTCCATGCGCTCAAACAGGAACTGGATGTCGTCGTTATCGAGAAAGAAGTTGGGCACGGCTACCTCCGCTCCTTCAACGCCGTGATCATCATCGGGATCACCTTGTCCAGGTCACCCACGATGCCGTAGTGAGCGACGGAGAAGATCGGGGCTTCGGGGTCGGTGTTGATGGCGATGATCTTGGCCGCTTCCTCCATGCCGGCACGGTGCTGGACGGCGCCGCTGATGCCGGCGGCGATGTACAGGGCCGGCCGGACGGTCGTTCCGGTCTGGCCGATCTGGTGCTCCTTTCCGACATAACCGTTGTCGACCGCGGCCCGGCTCGCCCCGACCGCTCCGCCGATCGCGCCAGCCAGTTCGTGAATCAGCCGGAACTTCTGGCGGCTTCCGACGCCCCCACCTCCGGCAGCGATCACCCGAGCGCCCTTCAAGTTGACGGTTCGCGCCTCGACATGTCGCTCGATCAGCTTCACCGCAAACAACTCGTCGGGCAGCTCGACCTCTTCCTCGATGATCTCGCCGGATCGAGACAGATCGGGCTCGATCATCGGCATGACACCTTCGCGGACCGTCGCCATCTGCGGCCACATGTCGTAGTTGACGATCGTCGCGATGATGTTCCCGCCGAACGCCGGGCGGATTTGCAGCAGGAGCTTCTCGTGGTTTTCCTTGGTCCGCGGGTCGACGACGTCCTTGATCTCGAGGTCGGTGCAGTCGGCCGTCATTCCGGCCCGCATCTCCGACGCCACGCGCGGCGCCAGATCCCGACCGAGCGGGGTGGCGCCGTAGAGCACAATCTGCGGCACGTGCTTCTCGATCAGGGCTCCGACGGCACGGCAGTACGGGCCCGTCTGATAGAAACCGAGCCGGTCATCCTGCACGACGTAGACACGATCCAAGCCGTGGGCAATGAGCCGCTCGGGCAGTCCCTGCAGATTGGCCCCTGGCAGAACGGCCCCGGCCGCCACCCCCAACGTGTTCGCCAGCTCCCGGGCCTTGCCGCAGAGCTCGAGAACGACCTCCTGCAGCTCGCCGTCCTGTTGCTCGGCATAGACCCACACTTCGCCCAGTCGGTTGATCTCGATCATGTTGTGATGCCGGAATTCCGCGAAGAACCGCCGTCTTCCTCCAACGGGGCCCGAGCCTTGCCGGGCGAATGCGCGCGACCTCCTACCCCAACGTATGATCGACGATCAGTTCGTGGATCATCTGCCGGGTGCCTTCTTCGGTAGGAGGGACTTCGGTATAGCCTTCCTTCGTCAACACAATCGACTGCACCTTGTAGACCTTGGTCGGCGAGCCGGCGAGGCCGCAGCGGGAGAGGTCGGCATCGATCGTGTCGAGGTCCCATTGTTCGATCAAGAGACCGCTCTCACGAAGGGTGTCGACGCGGCGGGCGATCGTTTCCGCGCGCTCGTCGGCCGACACATCCTTCATCGCCGCGTTCACTTCGCTGGCCACTTCCATCTCGACGCGAGCCCGCTTGAAACGCATCATCTTGCGAGCCGCAGAGGGGCGTGGCGTGTTGGCGGTGTCCATCACCGTGATGAGGACGGGCAGCTCCGCCTCGACGACTTCCCAGCCGTCACCGAAGTTTCGCCGGATGCGAATCGTTCGATCCTCGATCGAGACCAACTCCTCGAGATACGTGATCTGCGTGACGCCAAGTTTCTGGGCGCATTGCGGACCGACCTGGGCCGTGTCGCCGTCGATCGCCTGGCGGCCAGCGAAGACAATGTCGAACCGGCCGATCGTCTTCACGGCCTGGGCCAGAATGTAGCTCGTCGCCAGCGTGTCGCTCGCGGCGGCACGGCGATCGGTCAGAAGAATCGCCCGATCGACGCCACGGTAGAGGCACTCTCGCAACACGTCGGCGGCCTTTGGCGGCCCCATGCTGATCGCCGTCACCGACCCGCCGAAGCGATCGCGGACCTCGAGCGCGGCTTCGAGCGCGTGCTTGTCCTCGGGATTGAAGATGGCCGGCAGAGCGCCGCGATTGACGGTGCCGTCCTTCCGCATCGCCTCGGCCGTGACGTTCGTCGTGTCCGGAACCTGCTTGACCATCAATACGCAGTCGTACGGCAAGGCGGTCACCTCCCTAGTACGCGCGCAGGCCACCGGGCACAAACGCGCGCCCGAGAGTAATCCCCAGAGTCCACGTCGGTCAAGGCTGGCCACCGTGTGCCGCGGCCCGAGAATCATTGCGTGAGTGGCCCGGAATCCGAGCCCTCGACCTCTCAGCGCAACTCTACGAAGTCAGCCCAGGCGATCTGCCAACGCTGGCCGGGGCGCCGGGCTACTCGAATCGGAGCGATTCGATAGGGTCGAGGCGCGCGGCTTTCCGCGCCGGATAGAAGCCAAAGAAGACTCCTGTTCCGGCCGAGAAGATGAACGCCACGACGATGGCATCGAGCGACACTGCGGTGGGCCACGCGAGGAACTGCATCATGCCACGCGACAACCCGAAGCCAAGCGCGATGCCGATGAGGCCACCGAGCAGGCTGAGGACGATCGCCTCGACCAGAAACTGGAAGAGCACGTCCTTGCCTCTCGCACCGACCGCCATCCGCAAGCCGATCTCCCGTGTTCGCTCGGTGACCGACACGAGCATGATGTTCATGATGCCGATGCCGCCCACGAGCAACGAGACACCCGCGATACTCGCAAGAAGGCTGGTCATCGTGCCCGTGGCGTTGGACTGGACGCTCGCGATCTCCTCCATGGTGCGCACCCGGAAGTCGTCGTCCTCACCCGGCACGAGTCCATGTTGCACGCGAAGAAGTGCGGAAATCTCACCAGAGACCGCAATGGCCTGACTGGCTGACGCCGCCGACGCGGTAATAGTCTGGATGTAGCGGATGCCGCGAAGCTTCTTCTGCACGGTCGTGTAGGGAACGAACACGGCGTCGTCCTGGTCGTCGCCGAACATGCCAGGCCCCTTGGCGGTCATGACGCCGATCACCTCGAACACGTGGCTTCCGATCCGGATCGTCTGGCCGACAGGATCGGCCCCCTCACCGAACAGTGTGTCGCGCACGATCGAACCGAGCACCACGACCTTCGCGGCAGCGCGAACGTCGGCGGACGAAAAGAACATGCCAAACTCGGTTGGCCAGAACCGGATCTGCGGGGCCAGAGCCGCATCCTGCTTTGAGGCAAGGATGCTGAGGACCTCCCCAGTACGGCCCCACTCTCTCCCAAGGCGGTGATCCTTCCCCGTAGCTCCCCGGCAGGTCGACCCCGGAATTCGCTGACTCTCTCCCTGTAACACCACCTCGCGTTCTGCGTAGAACTCGACGGAGGGTGAAATGGCGGACTCACGACCGTTGAAGGCGGGCCGCATCTACTACATGGACGCGCTCCGGGCGCTCGCAATGCTGCTGGGCGTGTTCTTCCACGCCGCGCTCGCCTACGCGGCCCTGTTCCAGGGGCTCTGGCTGGTCGGCGACATGCGGGCCTCGTCGATGAGCCTCGAAGTCTTTGCGTGGTTCAGCCACCTCTTCCGGATGACGTTGTTCTTCCTGATCGCGGGCTTCTTCGCTCACCTGCTCGTCGAGCGGCGCGGCGTGAAGGGCTTCCTCAGAAACCGGGCGATCCGCATCGTGCTGCCCTTCGTCATCTTCTGGTCGCTGGCAACGGCGGCGATCTTCTTCGCGATCGTCTGGGCCCTCGACTACATCCAGGAGTTGCCCCCGATCCTGCAACTGGTGACCGAGGCCGTCGAGCGGGGCGACGACCCACCGCCGGCGACGACCGGGCACCTCTGGTTCCTCTACAACCTGACGTTCCTCTGCGCGATCGCGGCCGTGCTGTCGCGCGTTCGCTGGCAATGGGTCACCCGAGCGGCGACCGGCTTCTTCGCCTCGACGCGCCACCTCCTCTGGGCGCCGCTGCTGCTCGTGCCGGCGCTCTACTCGACGTCGATTCCGGTACCCTCACCCGAGAGCTTCACCCCGCAGCTGTTCTCGTTCGGCTACTACGGGCTGTTCTTTCTCATGGGATGGCACTTCCTTCGCCACCAGGGCTACCTCGACCTGATCGACAGGCGTCTGGGCGTCCTGGCCGGCGCGTCTGTCGTCGGCTATGTCGTCTACTTCTTCCGGCTACCGATCGAGGCCTTCTCCGTCGAGGTGCTCCGAACCTACGCCAAGGGCCCGCCGGAGTTGACCGGCTGGACCAAGCTGCTAGATGCCGCGCTCGAGGCCTATCTCTCGACGTACCTCACGCTGGTCATGCTGGCCCTGGGTCGCCGGTTGCTTGACTCGCGTAACCGGGCGCTGCGCTACATCTCGGACGCGCCCTACTGGATCTATCTCGTCCACCTGCCGTTGCTCTTCTATATCCAGGTGGCACTGACCCGCCTCGATCTGAACGTCTGGCTGAAGTTCGCGATCTCGTCCCTGGGGACGATCGCCATCGCGCTGGCTGCTTACGAGCTCGGCATCCGCTACACGCCGATCTGGCGTGACCAACCGCTAGGGCTCGGGACCGCGCGCCGTCAGGGCATATCCCCGTACGGCATCGGCGGCACCTTGCCCCGAAGTCTCGCGTAGACGGTCAGGGCGCCACGATGATGGGCGGTGTGGTCCGTGATTCCCCCGAGAATGGCCGCGCGCGGCAACCCTCCCATGATCGGTCCCTCCGGCAACGGCTGCGCCCACTCTTGCTCCGGCTTCGACTCGATAGCCTCCCTGGCGCTGGTGACGGCGCGTGTGAGCCAGGCTCTGGCTTCGGCCAACGAGGTGACCGCCCTGACCTTCTTGTCGTGCGCCTCGAAGTCCATGTCGAAGCCGCCGGGCCGAAACGCGCCCTCCACGAACCAGTCGATCGTCTGCGCGGCGTGAGCCACCTGCTGCGCCGCCGTGAACACGCCTTCGGCGGGTGCGAACGACGAATCGGCCTCATCCAGAGCGCGTGTGCTGCGATCGAAGAACTCGATTGCGGCGTTCAACTGACCGAGTAGCTGTTCCTTCATCTCACCTCCATCCGTAGTCCCGTTCCAAGTCCAGACAGCGAATATAAAGCGAATGTTCAAGCTTCGTCAAGTCACCCAGCGGCTGGCCCTCTGTTGCCAGCCGCGCCGCGGCCTGCTAGCGTCACCCGCATCAGAGCCCAGGGCGAAAACGGAGACGGCAGTCATGAGCAATTCAACACGCGGGCGCATCACGCGCCGGGATCTCTTCAGGTCGAGCAGCGCGGCGGCGACGGCCGCGCTCCTCGGCGGCCGTTCCCAAGCCGCCGGGGCGACCCAGGCGTCCTCTGGCGCGTCGCCGGAGGTCTACACGCGGCTCGGCGTCGAGCCGTTCATCAACTGCACGGCCACGCTCACCATCAACGGCGGCTCCCGCCTCCTGCCGGAGGTGGTCGACGCCATCGAACAGGCGTCGCACTTTCACGTCGATCTGGATGAGCTGCTCGAGGCGGCCGGCCGGCGGATCGCGGAACTACTCGAGGTCGAGTGGGCGCTGGTCACGTCCGGGGCCGCCTCGGCGCTGACCCACGCCACGGCGGGGTGCGTCGCGGGCACCGATCCCGAACTGATGCAGCAGTTGCCCGACGTCACGGGGCTCAAGGATGAAGTGGTCATCCCCCGTACGTCCCGGAATTCCTACGACCACGCGATCCGAACGGTCGGCGTGCGAATCGTCGAAGTCGACTCGATCGCCGAGATGGAAGCAGCGATGACCGAGCGAACGGCGATGGTGGCCGTGCTGGGGAACCGCTTCGAGGAGATGCGACTGGGCCTAACGACAATCGCCCCGATCGCGAGGGCGGCCGGCGTGCCGATCCTCGTCGACGCCGCGGCCGACTACCCGGTCATGCCGAACCCCTACATCCGCGACGGCGCCGACCTGGTCGCCTACAGCTGCGGGAAGATCCTTCGCGGGCCACAGACCGCCGGCCTGCTCCTCGGGCGCCAAGACCTGGTGCGGGCCGCCGGGGCCAACGCCGCGCCGCATCATGCAATCGGACGCCCGATGAAGGTGAGCAAGGAGGAGATCGTGGGCGCGGTGACGGCCGTCGAAGCCTGGATGGCGCGCGACCTCGCGTCCGAGTATCGCGAATGGGAGAGCTGGTATGCGCGGATCTCGGAGCGGATCGCTCAGGTCGCCGGCGTGAGTGCCCGCATCGAGCCCCCCACCCGCGGCGGCCCGTTCCCGACGCTCCTCGTCGAGTGGGACCCGGCGCAGATCCCGATCACCGCAGAAGAACTCAACACAGCGCTACGCAGCGGCCGCCCTGCCATCGCGACCCACGCGGCGGGTCCGGGGCACTCGTGCCGTCTGCGGCCGGCGGCGATGCGGCCGGAGGATCACCTCGTCGTCGCCGAGCGTCTCCACGAACTGTTTAGCCAGGTCGAAAAGGTCGACCGACGGCCGGCGACGGCTGCGCCAGCCGCCGATCTGTCGGGCCGCTGGGACGTCGACGTGACGTTCGGGCACGGCCGGGCGGAGCACGTACTGTTCCTCGAAGCCCGGGACCACGCGATCGCCGGCACGCACGTTGGCACCCGCATCCGCGGCGAACTCTCGGGTCGCATCGAGGGCGCGCACGTGCACTTCCGAAGCGAGTTGCCGTTCGAGGGGGTCCGCCTCGGCTACGAGTTCGATGGCACGGTGGCGGGCGATGAGATGTCCGGGACCCTCGACCTCGGGGAGTATCCGGCGGCCCGCTGGACGGCCAGGCGTCATACGTACGCCTGAAGCCCCATGACCTTCTGAGGCCACTCGGTCCTGAGGTGCAGCCACATCGCGCCGTCTTTCTCGATCTGAACGGGACGCTCGTCCTGCCGCTGAAGCAGGCATCGCTAGGCGCGATGACGTTGATTCCTGGCGCCGATGTCGCGGTCGCGCGTCTGCTTGCGTTCGGCTTCGTCTGTCCGGTTGTCACGGTCCAGGCGAGAATCGAGAAGGGCCTGTTCACGGAAGCCGAGTTTCGAACGTGGTTCACTGCCTTCTTCGGCAACCTCGGGCTCGACGTGAAGGGGCCGTACATCTGCCCCCACAGGTGGGCCGCCGACGACGCCACCGTGGAACAGGCGCGGGGCTCGGCGTCCGCGGTGTCTGTCCTGCCTACGGCCGCGCGATCGCTGCCCAGCGAGCGAGTGCGTCCCGTAGCGCCCGCTCGGTTCTGCCCGCGGCCTCGACCACCTGCGACGTCGGCCCCAGATCGGCGCCCTCGACGATGCCGTAGAGTGAACCGAGATCGCCGTTGAGTCGCTGCAGACTCGACTCCAGAGTTGCCGCCGCCGCGTCGAGGGCGGCATCCGCGGTGGCCGCCCGGAACGCTCGCACCTCCTCCAATGCCTCGAAGTCCTGCCGCAGCAAGTCGGTGAGTTTCATCGACAGCGCAAACTGCCGCGCCAACTCGGCCTGCGCCGTCGTGACGCGCGGATCCATCGCGACGACGAGTGGCTGACTCTGCGACTGCCCACCGACGGTGAGCCGTACGGTGTAGCGGCCCGGCAGGACCGACGGCCCCACGGGCGAGACCGGCGTGTTGTTGGCGACGGCGGAGATCGGATACCGCAGGCGCAAGACCGCTGGCCGCGGGTAGTGCATATCCCAGACGAACCGGTGCAGGCCCGCCTCCGCGGACAGCGCCTGCTGGAGGCGCGGCCAGTAGTCGGGGACGTTCTGACCCTCGAGCGGCGGCTCGAGCGGGTCGGCGCTGGAATGGCGACGGACGAGCCCGCCGTCGGCGTCGAGAATCTCCATCGTCACCGGGCCGCGCGCATCGTTGGCCAGGTAGTAGTGAAGAATGGCGCCGTCGGGCGGGTTCTCGCCGGCCGGCTCTTCCGGCGGCGGAGGCGTGTCCGTGTACTTGTTCCACCGGAAGCGCCAGGCCCGCTGCGGTTCGAACAGATGCGGGCCGCCGGCGACGGTCGCCGGCGCGATCTGCCGCAGGGGCGTGATGTCATCGAGAATCCAGAATCCGCGTCCGTGCGTGCCGATCACCAGGTCGTCGTCCTTGATGATGAGATCGCGGATCGACGTGGCCGGGAGATTGAGCCGCAGCGACTGCCAGTTGTCGCCGTCGTCGAAACTGACGTACACCGTTCGCTCGGTGCCCGCGAACAGCAGTCCGGGGCGCCGCGGGTCCTCGCGGACGACATTGACGGGCCCGCCGTCGGGGATGCCGTTCGCGATATGCGTCCACGACCGTCCGCCGTCGCGCGTGCGATAGATGTGGGGTCGGAGATCGTCGAGCCGCAGCGTGTTGATCGCCGCGTAGGCCGTGTCGGCGTCGGTGTGCGACGCGTCCATGATCGACACCTTCGCCCAGGCGCCAATCTGTGCGGGCGTCACGTCGGTCCACGTCGCCCCGCCGTCCTCGGTCCGGTGAATCAGTCCGTCGTCGGTGCCGACCCAGATCGTGTCGGCATCGACGTACGACGGTGCGATCGTGTAGATGACCCCGAGCCGCGACGGCACGGCCGCCGGCGTGCCCAGGTACTTCCCCACCACGTCGGGCACCTCCCAGGTCTCGCGCGAGAGGTCGGGGCTGATCCGATCCCAACTCTGTCCGCCGTTCCGCGTCTTCCAGAGCGTGTTCGAGGCAAAGAACAGCGTCTGCGGATCGACCGGGGAGAAGAGAATCGGCATCGTGCGCACGACGCGATCCCCGCCGCTGCGCAGCGGCCGCGGCGTGATGTCCTGACGCTGCCAGGTGCGCCGGTCCCACCGCGTCACGCGCCCGCCGTAGACGATGTCGGGGTCCAGCGGATCGGGTGCGACGTAGCCGTACTCCGTCACGCCGACGGGCGTCCAGTCGCGGTAGGTGATGGCGCCGAAGTCGCTCCGGCTGTTGACGCAGGCCGAGCCGCTCTCCTGCTGGCCGCTGCAGACGCGGTAGGGAAACGCGTTGTCGGCCGTCACGTGGTACATCTGCGCCGTTGGCTGGTTGTACCAGGAACTCCAGGTCTCGCCGTCGTTGACCGTGACGATCGCGCCCTGGTCGGTCGCAATCAGCATGATCTCGGGGCGTTCGGGGTTGATCCAGATCCGCTGGTAGTCGTCACCGCCCGGCGCGCCGCGCGGCGTCATGAAGGTGCGGCCGCCGTCGGTCGACTTCCAGACGACGATGCTACCGGTGAAGACGATGTCGGGGTCCTGGGGATGGACCTTGACCTCGGCGAAGTCCGACCCGCGCTGCGTGACACGTGGATCGTCGTTGACCAGATACCAGCTGTCGCCGGCGTCATCGGAGCGGTACAGCCCGCCGTTGTCGCGCGACTCGACTGTCGCGAACATCCGGCTCGGATCGCTTGGCGCGATCGTGATGCCGATGCGCCCAAGACCGTCGTCGGCGAAGGTCGGCAACCCGTTCGTCAGCGCCCGCCAGGTGTCGCCGCCGTCGATCGACTTGAAGATGCCGCTGCCGGGGCCGTTGAACACGCCGTTCTCCCACGGCGCCTGCCGGGCTTCCCACATCACGGCGTAGACGATCTGGGCGTTGGTGGGATCGAACACGAGGTCGATTCCGCCCGTGTCTTCGTCGGTGTACAAGACCTTCTGGAAGCTCTGGCCCCCGTCGGTCGAGCGAAAGATGCCGCGCTCCTCGTTCGGCCCGTAGGGATGGCCGAGGACGGCGACCAGCAGCCGGTCGGGATCGTCCGGATCGACGACGATCTGGGGAATCTGCTGGCCGTCTCGAAGCCCCAGGTGCGTCCAGGTGCGACCCGCGTCGGTCGACTTGTAGATCCCGTCGCCGGTCGACAGGTCGGGCCGCTGCAGCCCTTCGCCGCTGCCGACGTAGACGATGTTCGGATTGGACGGCGCCACGGCGATGGCGCCGATCGACCCGGTCGGCTGATCGTCGAAGATCGGATTCCACGTGTGCCCGTAGTCGGTCGTCTTCCAGACGCCGCCGTTGACGACGCCGATGTAGAAGACGTTGGGCTGGCTCGGAATGCCGGCGGCGGCCTTCGTCCGGCCGCCCCGGAACGGTCCGATCATCCGCCACCGCATCTCATCGAACAGGTCGGTGGAGTAGGTCTCGGCGGTCGATTGGGTCGCGATCGCCACAACCGGCGGTGCCCCCACCGGCAGCACGGCGAGACCGACCAGCAAGATGAGTCCGATTCCCAGAAGTCGTAGCGTGTGCATCGCGGGCCCTCCGTGCGGAACGTCGGTGCGAAACGCGGGAACTGGATCCTAGCACGCGAGGCCGGCGGGCTAGCGTGGGGCGTAGGAGTGCGTCCAGGTGATGGACGTCGACCTGAGCTGGTCGAGCGAGCCGGACCGCTCCCGAACGACGCGCTCGCCCAGAAGGACGAGCACCCTAAACGGGACCGGCCCGATTGCCCCATGCCGGTTGGTGAGCTGCACCCAGTAGCGATAGGCGCCGCCGGGTGCCCCGCCCGACGGCCAGACGACGTTCTCGACGGGTTCCTCGCACATCGTCTCAGGCATGGCGTTGCAGTCGACATCCAGGACGCCGCCCGACTCGACCTGACGTGCCGCGAACCAGACGTCTTCGTCGCGCGGACTGCGGACATGGAGGTCGAGGTCGGCCGGACCGGTCCACAGGAGTCGGAAGGAGATGTCGCCGGTACCGGCATGCCGGCCCGGCAGCGTCGCACAGGCGAGTTGCAGGAGTGCGACGGTCGCGACGAGTGTCGCCACCCGCATCACGTTCGGCTCGCGTCGGGCACAGACGCCGTTCAGTCGTTGTTGGCCCGGTCCAGCTCCAGGATCACGTCGTCCGTGATGTCGAACGCGGCGTCGGCCCAGAGAATGATCGCGTTGGGTCGGACGAAGACGAAGCCGAGCGCGTTCTGTTCGGCGACTCGCTGCACGGCGGGCGCCAGCCGCAGTTGGAACTCCTGCTCGACCTGCTGCTGCAGACCGACGTAGTCGGCCTGCACGTCTTCCAGGAAGCGCTGGCGGTCGATTCTGAACTTCTCGATGTTGCGACTCAGTTCGAGTCTCACGTCCTCACTCAGGACCGAGCCCGCGTCCCGGAGCCGCTGCTCCTCGGCTTGCAGGGCCTGATCGCGTTCCTCGAGCTCGGTCGCTCGCTCGAACTGAAATGCCTCGAGCCTGACGCGGAGATTGTTGCCGAGCACCGATTCGCTCGAGGTCCGGTCGAGATCGAGGAAGGCGATCCGCGCCACCGGAGACGCCGTCTCGGGCTCCGATTGACCGGCCGCGGTGCCGGCCGTGGCGATGACGAGCAGGCCGAGCGTGATGAACGTTCGTCGCATGCATGACCTCCTTCAGACGCCGGGTTGCCCGGCCCCTCTTCAGACGGCGAACCGACGGTGCCGGCCGTCGGCCCGAAACGCCGCGCTACAGGGCCGCGGCTTCCTCGGTGAAGAAGGTCCTCAGATACCGAGCGACCAGGACCTCCTCGCCGTCGCGCATGCTTCGCGTCTGAATGTGGTTCACGCCGACCGGGCCGGAGCCGTCGCCCGGCTCGGGTGGCCCCGCGAGCGCACGCATCTCCACGGGCGCCATCGGAATTCCGACCCGGCGCCGGCCGCGGCGCTCGAGCGCGTTTCGCACCTCGAGTTCCGATAGCGGAACCACCCGCCGATCCCAGGTCAACTCCACGAAGGGCGCAGCGTCGCCGCTCCCCCGCACGACGGCCACTAGGCCCGGAACATCTTGCAGCTGCGCCGCGACGTAGTCGGCCTTCGCCCGCCAGGCGCGTCGGACGGCGGCGTGGTCGAGCGCCGCGTACCGATTCAGGGCGACGACGAGGCCGATGATCTCCTCCTTGCCCACCTTCATGCCGCGGCCGATCTGATCGTTCGGCGCGGCCTGGAGCCTGGCGGCCTCGATCAGATCCGCGCGGCCCGACAGGATGCCGGTCGACTGCGGCCCGCGCAACCCCTTTCCGCCGCTCAGTGCCACGAGGTCGGCGCCGAGTTCGTTGAACACGGTGAGGTTGCCTTCGGGCGGGAGCCGCGACGCGCCGTCGATCATGACCGGCACGCCGGCGCGCCGGCCGATCTCGATAAGGCCTTCGGGCGGCACAACGCCGGTGGCCGCGCTGCCTCGCGGAAGGCCGAACAGGAGTGCGGTCGACTCGCCGAGCGCATTCATCAACTGCTCGCGGCCTTCCACCTCGACGAACGTCACGCCGGCGCTCCGCAGCGCGCGGTCGTACATGTAGCGATGCGCCTTCTGGATGATGCACTCCCGCCGGGCCCACGTCGGATGCGGCAGTGCCCGCATCTTCTCCGTGTCCGTCCCGGTCAGACACGCCGCAGCGCCCAGCATCAGCGCGCCGGTGCCGCCCGACGTGATGACCGCCGCCTCGGCCTTGACCACCTCGGCCGCGCGCCTCCCCGCGGCCACCTGCAGCTCGTCCATCTGGACGAAGTAGTCGTTCGCCTCCTGCATCGCCGCGACGACCTCGGCCGGCATCCGGCAGCCACCCAGCCGCGTCCCGGTGCCGTGCCCCGGCAGGTGCGGACGCACGCCGAGCAGCCGCGTGTAGACGTTGTCGGCCTCGAGGCGGCGCTCGAGGTCCGCGACCATCGCCTCGACATCACCCATCTGCCGGGACTGCGCGGCGCCGGCACTCGCGACGCCCGCGACCCCCACGCCAAGAAACTGGCGCCGGCTCAAGCGATTGCGCGTGGTCTCGGATGGTCGTGACATGATCGCCTCACTTTCTCGACGCGAGCTTCCTGCCGGCGACGCCGACTCTACGGCTCCAGCAACGCCGCCGGTTCGCCGCCCTGGTAGTAGACGCGCGGCGTCTGCGGGTTCAGGTGGTTGAGCAGGCTGTAGACCATCCAGTTGGCGGTCTCGGCAATCGCGCTCACGGCGTTCGGGCCCGCATGGCCGATCACCTCGACGGTGTCGCCGGGCGACGCGTCGGTGCCGGTCACGTCCACGACGACGTGATTGAGCGACACCGAGCCGATGATGTCCCTGAACTCGCCCGCGTAGAAGACCGAGCCGACATTGGCCAACTCCCGGGGCACGCCGTCGTAGAACCCCGCGTGCACCGTGGCGATCATCATCCGGCGCGGGGCGATGAAGCGCCCCCAGTAGGTCACCGAGTCACCTTCGTCGACCCACTTGACCAGTTCGATCCGCGCCTTCAGCGACAGCGCCGGCGTGAGCGTGACGCCGGCGTCGAGGTCTTTCTCCTCGGGATAGATACCGTAGAGGCTCATGCCCGGCCGGACCAGGTCGAGGTGGCTCTCGGGGAAATGCAGAATGGCGTCGGTGCTGGCCATGCTCCTCAGGCCCGGATCGATACCCCGCGCGCGGACGTCGGTCTCGACGGCCAGCAAGCGGGCGAGCATCGCCCGGTCCTCCTCTGGCGTCTGCATGAACGTCGAAAAGATGCCCTCGATGGCGATGCCGGGCAGCGATGCGGCACGCTCGATGAAGTCGGCGGCCTGGTCGTGAAAGACGCCGACGCGGCGCAGGCCGGTGTCGACCTTCACGAAGACCGACGCGTCCTGGCCGACCGCACTCGCGGCGTCGCTCAGCCGCTGGACCACGCCGTCGTCGAACACGACCTGCGTGATGCCCAGTTCGACGGTCCGCATGTGCTGTCCGTCGGTGAACAACGGCCCCATGTTGACGATGTTCAGGTCGATGCCGGCCTGCCGCAGCTCGAGCGCCTCCTGCACATTCGCGACGAAGACGCGCTCCACGCCCTGCCCCGCCAGATACCGGACAATCGGCACGAGGCCATGGCCGTAGGCGTTGTTCTTGACGACCGGCATGACCTCGACGCCGGTGTGCTGTCGCAGCGCCTCGAGGTTGGCGCCGATCGCGTCGAGATCGACCTCGATCCAGGAGGTGAACTCATCGACCCGGCCGGCGATGTCCGGGGTGGACGAGGCAGCCATCGGAGCAGACGCCTCGGCCGCAGGCTCGGTTTCAGATTCAGTGGCGCAGCCGGACGCCAGCGCGACGAGCACGATGAGTGGCCAGGGCACGCGTCGGGCGGGTCGAACGGTCATGAAGCTCTCCAGCGGTGACGGTTTCGTAGCTCGCATCATACGCGGGATCGGGCTTCATCCAGACCTGGGGACCGGACCTGGCGGCGCCGGGCCTCACGATGCCGGCCACCTGATAGACTAGAAAGGATGGTGATGCGCCGGCTTCGACGGTGGAGGCTCGCGGCGCTGGTCTGTGCGGCCGTCGTGGCGTGCGCGGTCCTGCTGCCAGCGGGTACCGATGAGTTCGCGGCCGTCCTCGTGGCGCTTTGGCTCGTCGTGCCGGCCGTCACGATCGTTCACCTCCGGCCGGTCGACGTCCGCCGCCGCGAACAGACGACTTCCCTCTTCCGGATCTCCCCCTCCCGCGCACCTCCCGCCGCCCTCGCCCTGTCCTGAGGCGCTGTCGCCCTACGGGCGACAGTCCGTGCATCTGCACCGCATTCACGAAGGAGGAGGAGTCGTGTCGCTCAAGGACCGACTGCGCGTGGCGATGATCTGCGGCGTCCTGCAACTTGGCGTACTCACCGGCGTCCCGATGCGTCCTGAGCAGATTCAGGCGCTGATGGACCTGTTGAACCAGCCGAAGCTGGCGCACACGCTGCCGGCCGAGAACGAGGACGGCGACGAGCCGCGCGAGCCGTGATGCTCGAGAGGCGGTAGAATGGGCGTCCCCCGGGGGGGACGGATGGCCCGAGTCGGGACGCCGCACCTCACCGCAACGCCGGGTCAGAGGAGAGTGAAGACGTGACGAACCGATTCAGCCGATTGGGTCTGGTGGCGACCGTCGCCATCTGGGTCGCCTCATCCCCCCCGGCCGCCGCGCAGGACGTCGCCTACACCGTGGCGATGCCGCACCTTACCGGCGGCCTGCTCCACGTGACGATGGAGATCGACGACGCGCCCGGCGACACGATCGACGTCGCGATGCCGGCCTGGTCGCCCGGCGGCTACGGGCTGCACTGGGCCTCGAAGAACGTCCAGGAACTCCGGGCCGAGGACGGCGACGGCCAGCCGCTGGATGCGGTGCAGGTGGACACCAGCCGCTGGCGGATCCGGCCCGCCGCGCCGACGGTGCGGGTGCACTACAAGGTGTACGTCGGCCCGCGCTCGATGGACGACTCGTTCGTGAGGATCAGCGGCACCCGTTCGCTGATGTACGTCGTCGGCGACCCGCCCTACCCGGCCACCGGGCCAGTGACGATCGCCGTCGACGCGCCCGCGGAATGGACGTTCGCCACCGGGCTCACGGCGACCGGGCCGGGGGTCTTCACGGCGCCCGACTACGACACCTTGATCGATTCGCCGATCGACGTCGCCGAGCAGTTGGATCTGTTGACCTTCGACGATCACGGCGCCCGCTACGAGGTTGCGATCCGGAACCCGCACGGCTACGATCCCGAGCACTTCATCGGCGAGATCAAGGCGATCGTGGCCGAGCAGGCTGAGATGATGGGCGGCGTGCCATTCGACCGCTACGTCTTCCTGCTGACGGGCCAGAATCGGCGCGGCGGCGGCCTCGAGCATCTGAACTCGACGACGATCAGCTTCAAGCGCTACGACGACCTCGACTCGGCCGATTACCATCGGCTGCAGTTCCTCTTCGCCCACGAGTTCTTCCACCTCTGGAACGTGAAGCGGATCCGGCCGGAGATTCTCGGGCCGTTCGACTACTCGGGGGCGCAGCACACGCGCAACTTGTACGTCTCGGAGGGAATGTCCGACTACTACGGCTACCTCTCGGTGACGCGCGCCGGTCTCTGGACCCGGCCCGAGTTCTACGCCGAGCTGGCCAAGGTGATCGACACGCTGCAGAGCGCACCGGGTCGGCTGGTCACCTCCGTCGAATCGGCCAGCTGGAATGCCTGGACACGGTCGGACAACTCGGCCCACACCGGCATCTCCTATTACATCAAGGGCAGCCTCGTCGGCCTGCTGATCGATCTGGAGATGCGCGAGCGCACCGACGGCCGCGCGAGCCTCGACGACGTCTTCCGCTACCTGATGGCCGAGCACGGCCTGCCCAAGCCGGGCTTCGCCGAGGACGGCGGCTTTCAGGCAGCGGTCGAGCTGATCACGGCCGAGGCGGGCGGCGACCGGGATTTCTCGGAACTGTTCGAACGCTACGTCTCGGGCATCGAAGAGCTCGACTACAACGCCGCCCTTCAACATGTCGGCCTGCGACTCGAGACCGACCGGGGGCAGCCACGACGGTCGCTCGGCGTATCGATGGCGGTCGACGCCGACCGCCTCGTCGTCTCCGCAATACCCCCGACCGGCGCCGGCTACAACGCCGGCCTGATGGCGGGCGATGTCATCCTGATGCTCGACGGCGATCGCGCGGTCCCCTCGACCTTCGAGGCGCGCCTGCAGGCGAAGGCAGCCGGCGATCCGATCGAGTTGCTCGTCGCCCGGGGCGATCGGGTCGTCACCGTTCCAGTGCGTCTCCAGAACGACCGCGCGACGACGTACCGGATCGTGGAGATGCCGAACGCCACCGACCGTGCCGTCTCGCTGCGTGAGGCGTGGCTCACGCCCTACATGACCCCGTAGGGGCGCCTACAAGGGAGCAGGCTGCCAAGAAATGTCGTCACAGACTCGTCTTGTCCCGGTAGTGATCGCGATCGGGATCGTTCTGGGCGCGCTCGCCTGGCTGTCGCCGGGTGTGTCGAGCGGGCAGGAACTGGATCCGCTGCGCCCGCTCCGCGCGCTGCGACCACTCAGCGAGGCACCGTACACCTTGGAAGAGCTCGATGACCTTTTCCTGGAATGGCCGACGCCTGGCACCGACGACTACCCTACGATCGATGGCCGGGCGATGCAGCTCGACATCATCGAACAGCAAGAGATCTCCCGCCGCTATCGCGACACCGTCAACTCGCAATACTGGGGTCGGATTATCGGAGCGTCCTCGGACTGGGACAGCGCGGGATGGCTGGAAGACAGGTTCGATGATATCGGGTTGAGCGATGTCCGCGTGCAGCCGTTCGACCTGACCCCGCAGTGGTTTCCGCAGTCCTGGACCGTCACCGTCACCACCCGCGGCGGTGAATTCAGATTGGCCACCGCCCACCCGTTCTATCGATCGGAGGGCACGACCGGCGACGGGCTGGACCTCGAGCTGGTCTACGTTGGCCTGGGGACCGAGGCCGACTTCTCGGACCGGGACGTCGCGGGCAAGGCCGTGTTGGTCTCGGCCCTGCTCGGACTGCCCGACGAGGAGGCGCTGGAGCGGGCTGCCGAGAAGGGCGCCGCGGCGATCTTCAACGCCCGGATGCTGCCCGGCAACCTGAGATACCAGGCCTACCCGGTCGCGACGGGCGTGCCGACACTCTCTCTGGGCAACGACGATGGCGTGGCGCTGCGTGAACTGATCGAGCGCGGCCTGACCCCGCGGGTGCGGGTCCGCCTCGACGTCGAGATCGTGCGCGACCTCCGGACGGCGATGGTCTGGGGAACGCTCCCCGGCCGGTCGGACGAGACGATCTACGTCATGGCCCACCGTGACGGGTTCTTCGACGCCGCGGGCGACAACGCGTCGGGCGTGGCGGCAATGATCGCGCTGGCACAACACTACGCCGCCGTGGCCGAGGCCGGTCGCCCCCGCACGATGATCTTCATCGGCCTGGATGGCCACCACAACAGCGGCCCGGGCTTCGGCGTCGGCCGGATGTGGCTGGCAACCAACCACGAGACGTTGTTCGACAAGACCGCGCTGCTCATCAACGCGGAGCACCCGTCGACGGTGCAGACGATCATCCGCCCGCGGTATCTCAATCGGGACGACGAGGTCATCTGGTCGAATGCCTACACGGCGTTCCACTGGTACGCCGGCGGTGACACGCGGCCCGAGCTGAACCGGATCGCCCTCGACGCGTTCAGGGAATTCGGCATCAGCACCTACCTGGAGCCGAATCCCCGGGTCCCGGCGGGCGATCTGAGCCGAGTCTTTCAGTTCGTGCCGGGGCTGACGACGACCGACTTCTTCCATTACTTCACAGCGACCTGGAAACGGTGGAGACCGTGCCGTGGACCGGTCTGCAGAACACGACCCGCGCCTACGCCCGGATTATCGACGAGGTGAACACGCTGGACCTCAGTGTGTTGAAACGGCCGCCGGGCACCGGCCTTGATCGCTAGAACGATAGAACGATGGACATCGGATGACCATCACCAGTCGCCTGGCACCACCGGAGGTCGCCCGCTGGCTCGACGACGGGCGGCGCGACCCCGAGGCGTTCTGGGAACGCGCGGCCCGTGAGTTGCCTTGGTTCCGAACCTGGGACCAGGTCTACGAACCCGATCCGCCGACGTTCCGATGGTTCGTCGGAGCCGAGACCAACCTGACGCACAACGCGGTCGACCGCCACGTCGCGGACGGCGCGGGTGACCGGACGGCGCTGGTCTATTTCAACGAGCAAGGCGACCGGGTTGTCCTGACCTACGCTGAACTCCTCCACGAAGTCACGCGCGTCGCGGCCGCGCTCCGCGGCCTCGGCGTCGTGACAGGCGATCGGATCACGCTGTCGATGCCGACCTGTCCGGAGGCGATCGTCCTGATGCTGGCGGCGGCCCGGATCGGCGCGATTCACTCGGTCGTCTTCGCCGGGTTCGGGGCGCTCGCGCTGGCCGACCGCATCGCGGCGAGCGGGTCGCGGGTCGTCTTCACCGCGGACGTCGCGTATCGCAAAGGGAAACACGTTCCGCTGAAGCCGATCGTCGACGAGGCACTCGAGCAGCCGGGGCACGACGTGGAGCGCGTGGTGGTGCTGCGGCGTACCGAGGGCGGGACGATGCAACCGGGTCGCGATGTCGCCTGGGACGACTTCCTGGCCGGTGCCGAAGGGCAGTCCGGCGACTGGGTGTCGATGGAGGCGAACGCGCCGGCGTTCATCCTCGCCACGTCCGGCACGACGGCGAAGCCGAAACTCGCCATTCATACACACGGCGGCTACCAGGTGCACGTCGCCAGCATGGGCCGCTGGTGCTTTGGGCTGAAGCCCACCGATGTCTGGTGGGCAACCTCGGACATCGGCTGGATCGTCGGCCACAGCTACATGGTGTACGCCCCGCTGCTGGCCGGGTGCACGACCGTCGTCTTCGAGGGCGCGCTCGACCATCCGGTGCCCGAAGGCCACTGGCGGACGGCGGTCGAGGAACTGGGCGTCACCGGCATCTTCACCTCGCCGACGGCGATCCGCGCGCTGATGCGCTACGGCGACGGACCACTCGGTAGCGTCGATCACTCGCGGCTCGAACGGATCGTCTCGGCCGGCGAGGTGCTCAACCCCCCGGCGTGGGAGTGGCTAGCCAATACCATCCTCGGTGGCCGCGTGCCGGTGCTCGACAACATGTGGCAGACCGAGACGAGCGGGCCGGTCTTCGGGAACCCCTACGGCCTCGGCCTGCTGCCGGTGAAGCCCGGGTCGGCAACGGTCGCGCTTCCGGGCATCGAGGCCGCGGTCGTCAGGTCAGACGGTTCCGAATGCGACGTCGGCGAGAAAGGGATCATGGTGCTGCGACAGCCATTCCCCGGCCTCACCGCCAGGCTCTGGGGCGAACCCGAGCGCTACTCCCGCGACTACTGGGAGAAAGTCCCCGGCGCGTACTACACCGGCGACTCGGCGCACGTTGACGAGGACGGCTACGTCTGGTTCGGCGGACGCGCCGACGAGATCATCAAGATCGCGGCGCACCGCCTGAGTACGATCGAGGTCGAGAGCGCCTGCCTCAGACATCCTGCGGTCGCCGAGTGCGGCGTCGTCGGGCGCCCCGACGAGACGCGCGGCGAGGTGATCTCGGCGTTCGTACTCCTCAAGAATGACCGACGCCCCTCGGACGAACTACGCAGCGAACTGATCGACACGATCCGCCACGGCCTCGGCGCGATCGCCGTCGTCGGTGAGCTGAATTTCGTGTCGATGCTCCCGAAGACCCGGAGCGGCAAGATCATGCGCCGCGTGCTGAAGGCGGTGGTCCTCGATCGCGAACCCGGGGACATCACGACGATCGAGGAAGCGGGGTCAGTCGAAGAGGCCCGGCAGGCCTGGGAGCAGATGAAGGCCGACATGGTGCGGGCGGACACGAAGGAAGGGTGACGGATC
This sequence comes from Acidobacteria bacterium UBA2161, assembly GCA_002328835.1. Taxonomy (GTDB): domain Bacteria; phylum Acidobacteriota; class Vicinamibacteria; order Vicinamibacterales; family UBA823; genus UBA2161. The sequence goes on from DCWN01000030.1 coordinate 26,029, forward strand.
GGTGGACGACTTCAAGGCATTTCGCATTTTCGAGACGGACGGCGGAAGTGAGGGCCGGATCGCCAGCATGTCCCTCGACGAGCTCAGCCCGGGCGACGTCGTCATTCGCGCGGCCTACTCGAGCGTGAACTACAAGGATGCGCTCGCCGGCACCGGGACCGGCAAGATCGTCCGAGGCTTTCCGCGGGTCGGCGGGATCGACGTCGCCGGCTCGGTCGTATCGAGCACCGACCCTCGGTTCAGCGATGGCGCCGACGTGCTGGTGACCGGCCACGACATGAGCGTCACCCACGATGGGGGCTACGCGGAGTACGTGCGTGTGCCCGCCGACTGGGTGGTGCCCCTCCCCGACGGACTGTCACCGTTCGGCGCCATGGCCATCGGGACCGCCGGCTTCACGGTGGCGCTGTCGATCATCGAAATGGAGCGCAACGGCCTCACACCTGAGGCGGGTCCGGTGATCGTGACCGGTTCGACTGGCGGCGTCGGCAGCATCGCCGTCGATCTGCTCGCGACCCTCGGCTACGAGGTCACCGCGCTGACCGGCAAGGCCGACGCGCACGATTACCTCCGAACGCTCGGCGCGCGGGAGGTGCTGTCGCGGAACTCGCTCGAGATGGGCACGCGTCCGCTGGAAAAAGCCAGGTGGGCCGGCGCGGTCGACCCCGCCGGCGGCGCGATCCTCGCCTGGCTGACCCGCACGATGCGCCACGGCGGGTGCATCGCCAGTTCCGGACTGACAGCCGGCGTGGAGCTGAGCACGACGGTGCTGCCGTTCATCCTCCGCGGCGTCAAGCTGCTGGGGATCGATTCGGCAATGTGCTCGGCCGAGCAACGCCGGGAGGTGTGGGCGCGACTCGCCGCGGAAATGAAACTCAGCCACACCGACGCGATCGTGCGAGAGATCGCGCTCGACGGCCTGCCCGACGCATTCGCCACCCTGCTCAAGGGTGACGCGCGGGGCCGGTTCGTCGTCAAGATCTAGATCAGCTGGGACCGCACTGCCCGGTCACTCGGCACCCACGGGCCGTAGCGCGACGCCGGCCTGCTCGAGCCCCGCCCTGATCTTCGCAGCAAGTTGTTCCGCGCCCTGCGTGTCGCCGTGGACGCAGACCGTCTCGGCGGCGATGGCGACGGTCGATCCGTCCGTGGCCTCGACCGTGCCGTCCGTCACCATCCGCAGCACGCGCGCGACGACGCGGTCGGGATCATCGATGACGGTCCCGGTCTTGCGACGAGACGCGAGCGACCCGTCAGGCTCGTAGGCCCGGTCGGCGAACGCTTCCGCCGCAACGCGCAGGCCGGCCGCCCGGCCCGCTTCGAGCATCTCCGACCCGGCCAGACCGAAGAGGATGAGCGAGCGGTCGGCAGCGGCCACCGCCCGCGCGATCGCCGCCGAGGTGGCAGCGTCGCGGACAGCCAGGTTGTACAGCGCGCCGTGCGGCTTGACGTGCTGAAGTCGCGCACCTTCGGCCGCGGCCACACCGGCCACGGCACCGACCTGATAGAGGACGAGGTCCTCGACCTCGGCCGGCGTGGCATTCATCTCACGCCGACCGAAGCCGACCAGGTCGGGAAAGCCCGGGTGCGCGCCGATGGCGACGTCGTTCGCCATCGCCAGACGGATCGTCCGGCGCAGCACCGACGGGTCCCCCGCGTGGACCCCGCAGGCGATGTTCGCCGAGGTGATGCTGGGCATCACGGCGACGTCATTGCCGATCGTGTAGGCGCCGAACGACTCGCCCATGTCGCAATTGAGGTCGATTCTCACGGCCTCATGGTAGACGCTGCGACGCACCCCCACAACTCGCGGGCCGTGGAGACACCGACATCGGTCCCTGGTATGCTTCGGGCCTTACACTCCACACACTCCACTGCGAGTGGCCACGAAGAGGAGAACGATCATGAGTCGAGGCCCCTGGATCACCCTATTCGCCGTAGCAACCCTGGCGGGCTGTACGCCACTCACACCGGAACAGCAGGTCGTCGCGGATGCCGCTGCTGCGCTCGGCGGCCGCGACCTCGTCGAGGGCGTCACCACGCTCGCGATCGAGGGTGACGGCACAACCGGGAACTTGGGCCAGGACATGACCCCTGACGCCACCGGGCAGCAATACACCGTCAGCGGCTACATCCAGCGCGTCGACCTAGCGGCAGGGCGATCCCGCGTCGAGCGGACGCGCACGCCCGCCTTCACCTACTTCCGCGGCCCGGATCCCCAGTCGCAGATCTTCGGCGTCGATGGCGACGTCGGCTACGATGTCGCACCCGACGGCACCGCGACGCGGGTCGCGAGCGGCGCCGCGCGCGATCGTCTCGCCGAGGTCTATCACCACCCGATCACGAGCGTCCACGCGGCGCTGGATCCCGCCGCCATGCTCACGAACGCCGGGGCGAGCGACGGTGAGGCGTTCGTCGACGTGACGACCGCCGGCGGCGCCGCGTTCACGCTGGCGATCGACGCCGAGTCCGGGCTGCCCAGCCGCGTCACGTCGATGGCGCACAACGCCAATCTGGGTGACGTCGCGGTCGAGACCACGTTCGCGGGCTACGAAGAGGCCGCCGGGCTGATGCTGCCGACGCGCCTGACGACGGCGACCGCCGGCTATCCGACGGCCGACATCAACGTGACGGTGCAGAGTATCAACGCGGATGTCGGCGACCTTGCCGCGCCGGCCGGCGCGGCGTCGGCGGATCCTCCCGCCGGCCCGCCGCCGGTCGACGTCGTCGTGGAGGAGTTGGCAGACGGCATCTGGCTACTGGGTGGACAGTCCCACCACAGCGTGCTCGTGGAGTTCGACGATCACCTCATGCTCTTCGAGGCGCCGAACGAAGCCCGGGCCCTCGCCGTGATCGCCCGAGCCCGGGAACTCGTGCCGGACAAGCCGCTGACGCAACTGGTGAACTCCCACCACCACTTCGACCACTCCGGCGGGATCCGCGCAGCGGTCTCGGAAGGGCTCACCGTCATCACGCACGAGGCGAACGGCCCGTTCTATCGAGCGCTGGTCGTCCGGGAACGGACGATCGCGCCCGACGCGCTCAGTCGGACTCCGCAGGAGCTGACGCTCGAGACGGTCGGTGACGAGAGGACCCTGGAGGATGCGTCGATGACGGTGCACCTCCATCACATCCCGGGCAGCCCGCACGCCGATTCGCTCCTGATGGCGTACTTCCCCGAGGCACGGCTGCTCGTCGAGGCCGACGCTTTCAGTCCGGGCCGCGATCTGCAGCCGTTTGCCGCCAACCTCCTCGAGAACATCGAGCGGCTGGGCCTGCGCGTTGACCGGATCGTGCCGATTCACGGCCCGGTCGTCACGTTCGACGATCTGGTCGCGAACGTCAGGGGCACCACCGACTGATCCCCGCCGCGCAAGACCACGGAGGACGGAGAGGCTCGAGAGACTTGGTCGGTTCATCACGTGCTGGCTCGTCGCCGGACTCGGCCTGGCCGGCGCCGCGGCGCCGGTCGCCGCGCAGAACGGCCGGTCCGAGCGGCCGAATATCGTCCTGATGTTTCCCGACAACCTGGGCTGGGGCGAAGTGGGCGCCTACGGCAGTGTCCGCGGCGTCGGCACGCCGCGGACGCTGTCGCTCGAACCCTCGACCCGGCTGGCGAGCCCGCCGTCGCTGGTGGTCGAGACGACGCTCGGTGGCGTGCTTGGCGACCCGTCGTCGTCGAACCGGACGGCCTACACCAAGGGCTAGCTCTCTCGGCCACGCGACGAGGGCCGAGCGCTACCGCCTCGAATTCGGGCTGACGTGCGGATCGACCTGCGGCCTCGGGTACCACTCGTTTGGGTCGGCGGGGATCATCACGTCACGGCCAGGCATCTCGACTCTCGGTAGACTCTCGGCGTTCATGACGTCGCGCTCTGCGACGAGGCCATTCTGAAACAGAATGAACGCGGTGAGCGCGTAGACGTCGTCGTCGCTGAGCGGGCCCTGCGCGTTGACTCTCTCGGCGAACGCGTAGCCCCCTCGCGTGTTCCGGTAGTTCTCATTCGGCGGCATGCCTCTGGCGATGTAGTCCCACAGCGTCGTGGCCGAGGCCCAATAGGCTCCGACGGACTTCACCGGGATGAGCGTCGTGAGCGAGGATTCGCCTCCCACGAGAGGCGCGGGAAAGCAGCAGTACATCTCCGGCGTGTACGGCTGCTCCCGCCTCCGAGACATGAAGGGCTCTGCCCCGGTCGGTCCGTGACAGTAGGCGCACTTCTCGGCGTAGATGCCCGCGCCTTCCGCGGCGGTTCCACCCCCTGGGGGGAGATCTTGTCCGGAGGGACCGACGATGATGCCCCAGGCGCTGACCTCTTCATCCGTCGGAGCCCTGCCCAGCCCATACGCGGGTCCCTGCGCCAGCGCGGAGCTGGCCGCCAGGGTCAACACAACGACGAGTGGTACGAGAAGATCAGGATTCCCATATCGCATTGTGAACGCTCCCATCCCGATCGACCTTCCAGGGTTGAATGGCGTTGAGGTGCTGGACCCGGTTGGTGGACGTCGTCCAGTATTCGTTGTCCACGCCCCAGATCTGGTTCAACTCGGCCAGCGATGGCTGGATGTCCCCCCGCTCGTCGGTGCAGCGCGACTGCAGCGTCGCCTCGCCGCCCTGCCACTGCCAGGGGAAACGGAACCGCGTATGTGCCATCCGGTGCACCGGTTCCTGAATCTGCGCATCCGCCCAGGTTCGACCACCGTCCACGGACACTTCCACCCTGCTGACGGCGCCCCCGCCAGACCAGGCCAGACCGGTGATCTCGAAGAATCCTGGGCCCGGCAGCTGTTGCTCGCCCGACGGGAATGTGATCACGGAATTTGGTTCGAACTCGAACTGGAACCAGCGTGCCTTGCCGTCCGGCATCAGATTCGTGTAGACGGTGATCTCCCACCTGGTGAGATAGGCCTCGTCCACGACCTTGATCCGCCTCAGCCACTTCGTGCTGCGGGTGCCCTCGAAGCCCGGGGCGAGCATCCGCAACGGGTAGCCCTGCTCGGGGCGTATCGCCTCGCCGTTCTGGCCGTAGACCAGCACCGTGTCGTCCATCGCCTTCGCCAGCGGGATGCTCACCGTCCACTTCTTCGTCACGTCTTCCGCGACCACCCAGCTGGCCCCATCCTGCACGCCAGCCTCATCGAGCACGATGGAGAGCGGCACCCCGGTCCATTCGGCGCAACTCGTCCACCCGTGGGTCTCCTGAACGGTCCGCGCGTTCCGCCTCGGACCGCGCGTCACGTAGCTGCTGCCCGCGCACATGAGGAAATGGGTCCGCGTGACGGACGGCAGGCGCTTCAACTCGTCCATCGTGAAGACCAGCGGACGGTCGACCATGCCGTCGACCAGGAGACGATGTGCCTGAGGATCGATATCCGGCGACCAGGCCCCATGGCTCACCACGTAGTGGAGTGGGTTCGGCGTGATGATCCCGACCGAATCTTGAAGCGGCGACTGCCCCGAGTGCAATCTCCCGCTGCCACGGTGCGATGTCTCGAACCGCGAGCGGACGCCGTAGGGGGGGATCCGGGAGACATCCGCCGACATCGGCTGGCCGCTTGCCGACGGGGGACCGCCCACCGCCAATCCGGCCAGCGCCGCGCCGCTCTTCAAGAAGCGCCTGCGACCCTGTTCCTTTGCATTCATCAGTTCTCTCCTGGTGGCGGCTCGCGCCAGCCTTTCTCTCGGTAGTAGTCGCTGACCAGCCGCGTGATGTCAATCGTCGTGCCCGCGGCCGGTCCGTCGGGAATCGGCGCATCCACGAAGCGCCGTGGCAGCGTGTCCTCGTCGGGCCGGAGCCCTTCGCGGAGGTTGAAATCGCGCTCGGCCTGGCCAACTTCGGTACACACCTCCCACAGCTGGCCTGGTGAGACGTCCTTGCCTAGGAGTCCGGAATAGGCGACGGCCGCAAGGTCAAAGTCGACGACATCCATGCAGCACGAGATGTTCTTGCAGATCGTCAGGCTGTCCGACAGGATGCCGAGGTGCTCCGCGTAGTTGACCAGGGCGCCCTTCCCCTCTTCCTTCAGCGCATGCGCCGCATCGGGATTGCCGACCCGCCGGATCGCGAGGACTTCGTCTCCCGTCAGCTCGATCGAGGGCTCCGCCCGGTAGTGGTCACCTCCCCGGGAGTTCACGGCGTTCATGAGGCCGTACCCCTTGATCCCTCTCGGGTCGGCCGAGAAGAGTTCGAGCCCCTTGACCTCCGCCGTCAGTCGTTCGGCCTCGGGCCCGAACACCTCGGCGGCGCGTCGCGAGCCGTCGGCGAGCAGGTTCCCGATCCCCTCACGCCGCGCGATCATCTCCGGCAGTCGCAGCAGGGCTTCTCGCGAACCCCAGCCGAGATCGATTCCGTCGACGTCCGCGTCCGCAATGAGCCCCTCGTGACGACACTCCATCAGCCACGCGATCACCTCAGCGGTGCTGATGCAATCGAGCCCGAGCCGGTTGACGGTGTTCGACACGCCGACGGCCAGCTCGAGGTCGGCGTTCCCGCACTTGACGGTGAACCCGGCCTGGGCCTCGTACTCGGGGCCCTCCCCCTCGTTGTACTCCGTGACGTTGTACCGCGAGCAGTAGATGTTGCAGTTGTAGCAGGACTTCGGTTTGACCACATGGTCCCGTCGCAGCGCCCGGCCGTTGACCTTCTCGACCTCGTCGAAGTTGGCGCTGCGAAAATGGTACGCTGGCAAGACTCCCATCGCCGCCAGCGAGTCCATGATCCGGGTCGTGCCGTACAGTCGGCGGGATTCGAACTCGGGGTGCCCCTCGATGGCCGCCTCGAGCTCGGTGCAGGCCCGCCGGAACCGATCCGGATCGGCCGGCTTCACCGGCTGGCTGCCGCGCACGGCGATCGCCTTCAAACGCTTCGAGCCCATCACGGCGCCCATACCAGTCCGGCCGGCCGCTCGCGCCAGGTTGCAGGAGATGATCGCGTATCGGACGAGGTGCTCTCCGGCCGGGCCGATCGCCGCCACCTGCAGATCAGGGTCGTGGAGCTCGCGGCGAAGGTCGGTGGTCGTCTCCGTGATGTCGCGTCCGACGAGATGCGACGCGTCTCGAAGCTCCACCGTGCCGTCATCAATGAGCAGATAGACCCATCGCTCGGCAGCGCCCGTGAACACAATCTGATCGACTCCGGCCCAGCGCAACTCGGGCGCGAAGAAGCCGCGGGCGCCGGAATCGCCCAGGTAGCCCGTCAGCGGACTCTTCGCGCTGGCGATGAAGCGGCAGCTGCCGATCAACTCGCTGCCTGTCAGCGGGCCAACCGACAGGCAGAGGATGTTCTCGGGACCGAGGGGATCGATGCCGGGTGCCAGCTCGCGCAGAAGCGTGAGGCTGTTCCAACTCCGTCCGCCGATGCCGTCGTCAGGCGTCGAGGTCGTGGCAATCTCTTGGGTCGTGAGATCGACGCGCAGACACCGTCCGCGACAGATCGTCATGAATCCACTCTCTGGCCGGCGGCCCAGCTGTCACGCAGCGGCACACCCTGCACCTCGACGTAGGCGGCGCGCTTCTCGGCCGGATTCCCATCGGACGCCGCAAACGCCTCCAGCGATTCGCCGCCCTCGTCCACGTTCGACAACGCATCGGTCGGGCACGTCCTGACGCACGAGACGTCGCCATCACAGAGATCGCAGAAGAGTGGCAGGTCCTCGTAGAATCCGACCGCACCGACCGGACAGGCGCTGACGCACTCCTGGCACGACGTGCACAACTCCCTGGCGAGCGCGATCTCCCCTTCCTCCCCGACGGTCAGCGCGTCGGTCGGACAGACGAGGCAGGACTTCTCGGCACAACTGACGCACGCGACCGCCATGTCGATCCCGATCTCTTCCAGTTTGGCCACGCGGATGCGCGAGAGCGCAGGCGAGACCGCGCCGAAGTGAAAGGCACTGCACGTCACCTCGCAGATCCTGCACCCGACGCAGAGTCGGATATCGCACTTAATCACTGGGTATTCCTTATACGCGCCGCCCCGATCCCGAGGTATGACCGCGGTCATACCTCGCGGCGTCGCGTCGGCCCTACCCTTCCATGGTGAACCTCTCGCGGATGCATCGCCTGACGTACGCGATCATCGCCGCATGCCTCCTCGCCAAGTGGCCGCTTCACGCGCACGTCAAGTGGTTCAGTGAGTTCGACTTCGGCGACCGGCCGCTGACGCTGGCCAAAGCGGTCACGCCGACGTTCATCGCCCTCGCCGGCCTGAGCATGGCCACGATCGGGCTGTTCGTCTATCTCGACCGCCATCTGGCGACCTCGCCCTGGTACACCAGGATCAGCCAGTGGCTGGCCGCGCGCCGCGTCCACAGCGTGCTGGTGATGCGGATCGGCCTCGGCGCCACGCTACTGCTCTCATGGCAGGCGGGCACCTTGTTCGTGCCGGAACTTGCCGTCAGCGACTGGGTCGGCTGGGTGCAGTTTCTGGTCGCGCTGCTCCTGATCTTCGAAGCGGCGGTTCCGGCCGCTGGAATCATCGTCATCGCGTTGTTCGTGGTCGGCCTGACCCAGTACGGGACGTTCCACATGCTCGACTACACCTTCTTCACCGGTGTGGGGTGCTACCTCGCGGTCAGCCGCTCCAACGACCCAGCCTTGCGGAGTTCGGGTGTTCCGGCGCTGTATACGACACTCGGGTTCTCCCTCTGCTGGGCCGCGCTCGAAAAAATCATCTATCCCCAGTGGAGCAGCTACCTGCTCGACGTGCACCCGCAGTTGACGCTCGGACTGGAACCGAACTTCTTCCTGATCAGCGCCGCGTTCGTCGAGATGAGCCTCGGATACTTGCTGATCATCCGTCTTCTGCAGCGCCCCCTGGCCCTGATAATCACACTCGTCTTCTTCCTGACGACCATGGTGTTCGGGAAGACCGAGGTCATCGGGCACACCATCATTCATGCAGCGTTGATCGTCTTCCTGCTCGAAGGGCCTGGAGAGCGCTACCGAGCACCACTCGCGTTTCTCGAACGGATTCGTCTCCGAACCGCCTTTGCGGCCGTCAGCTTCGCATTCCTGCTCGTGATCCTGATCGTCCCCTACGTCTACATCGCCCAGCGCACCTACAGCGCCAACCTCTTAGCGGCGGGCCCGGCCGCTTCGGGCGAGCCCCGCATCTTCTTCGTCGAGCCGCAGGACGGAGTGACCGTCGAAAGCCCCGTCGCATTCCGCTTCGGCTCCGAGAACTTCACGATTGCCGCGCTGGGCGACAGCGGTCGGGCAGGCGCGGGACATTACCAACTGGGCGTCGACACGGATTGTCTCCCCCCCGGCGTGATCATCCCAGAGGGCCAGCCCTGGATCCATTTTCCCGACGCGACCTCGGAAATCGTCGTGCAGCTCGAGCCGGGCCCTCATCGGTTCTGCCTTCAGCCCGGTGATGACGAGCATCGAACCCTCCCCGGAGAGCAGATGTCGGCCGTCATCCAGATCACGGTGAAGTGAGCTCGCCTGCGCTGCCGGGCCGCCGCCCGACGCCGCTCAGAACTGGAATCCGGCCGAGAGGTGCAGGTGGGTACCGTCGTCGAAACCCTTGGCCACGTCGAGCTTCAGCTGAAAGACCGTCGCAATGAAGAAGAGTCCGGCACCAACGCCCTGGTGGAAGCGGGTCTTCCTCAGCTTCTGGCCGACGTCGTACGCCGCACCCGTGTCATAGAACACGGTCACGCCGGCGTTTCCGACGTTCATCGGCGACGTGAGCGGCAGGCGAAGCTCAGCCGATGCGACGGCGAGGTTGTCGCCGACGAACTGGCCGAAGGAGTAGCCGCGCACCGTCGGGCCACCGCCCAGCAGCGGTTGCTCGTAGGCGGGCAGCGCCTGGTCGGCACCCTCGTACAATCCTCGAATCGACAGGACCGCCTGACCGAAGGCCCCCTTGTAGCCGCGCAGATCGACCCGGGTTCGACCGACCACTCCGCCCGACTCGGCGACGTCGAGCCACGTCCGCGCCACTTCGGCGAAGACGGCATCGCGCGGGAACGTTGGGTCGTGGCGAGTGTCGACCGCGAGGCGCACGGCGTAGGTCGCGAACCGATCAGGCGACTGATCGAATTCGATGTCGGTCCACCGCGCGTCTCCGCCGACGCGCACGCCGCTCGCGACCTCGACGTCGACGCCCGCCCACACCTCGACCCGGCGATCGTCGACCTCGAAGTGGGGGTGCTCTCGACTGGTGACGCCTCCGCCGGCCCGCAGCTGCCCGGGTGAGCCGCGATCGAACTCCTGGTTCAGCTCGACTGCCGCGCGCTTGGTGCCGCCCCAGGTCAGCGGCATCGAGAGCTGCTCGCCCACGCCAAACAGGTCGAGCGTGCTGGCCCGAACGCCGTAGGTGAAGCCGTAGCCCTCGGCGTACGAGAGCACCGGCATGAACAGCGACTTCTGGGCCAGCACCTGTCCGGTCCGGCGCAGCAGATTGCCGGTCGGCTCTGCCGCACGCTCGCGGACCACGAGAATCAACGCGACGTCCTGAGTCGCCGTGAACGATCGGTAGCGCTTGCGGACCTCGACGTCGTCGAAGCGACCGCTCTGCCTGAGACGTCCCTCGATCGACTCGATCGCGCCCGGCGCGAGCGGATCGCCCAGCGCGATCTCGGCCAGCCGGATCACGTCGCCGTCGGGTATCGAGTAGTTGCCGTGGACTCGCACCTCGACAACCACCTCGGGTGATGCGAGCGGTGCGGCCTGGGGTGGGGTGGCCGCCTGACCATGAACGGACACGGCGGCAGTCCCAAGGCATGCCATCCCGAACGCCCAGGCCAGCAGGCTGCGGCCGGCGGCTCGCGGGAGGCTACTGCCCGGGAGGCCGGAACGACCGGATCGTGGCACTGACCTCGGCCTCCTTATAGTTCGAGAAGGCCCGTGTGTAGGCCATCTGAAGCGAACCGTAGGCGGACGTCACGCGACCGCGCATCGTGATTCCCTCAGGTAGCCAGATGCCGTCGAACGGCTGGCTCATGGCCATCGACGCCCGCATTTCGTCGACCCGCACCAACCATCGGAGCGGCAAGAAGTCGAATCCGACGTTCTCGAAGGCGAACCGTACGATCTGCGCCTCTTCGGGATCGACCCACATCGTCACGAGCGACGTCTTGCCGAACTTGTGCTCCATCTCCCGCTCGTACTGCTCGTCCTCATCGTCGACGGGCGCGTCGGAGCCCTCGTCCGATTCCTCGTCCGAGAACAACCGCGTCGGGTAGTACTCGATGCGGAACACTTCGTGCCCGTCCAGCACCTCCCGGCCCGCAAAGTAGTAGTTACCCGGCTCGAACGTGAAGTCGAAGAAGTTGGCCTCGGAGATCAGCCTCGGCTCGACCGCTTCCACGTCCTCGTCGCCCTTCGCCTGGGCCTCTTCTGCCCGCGTGTAGCGTCGTTGCTCGTCGCGCAGCCACTCCGCTTCGTACTCTTCCCGCTCGACACCGTCGATCGTGACGCCGTCGTAGCGCTGCGGGCTGCGGATCAAGAAGCCGTCGCGGATGTACCAGGTGAACTCGCGGTCGAACCCGTACAGGTTCACGGCGCCAGGCCCCTCCAGCGTCAGGGTCTCGCGCTCGTCGAGAATGTAGTCGTGCAGCGTGAGCCAGTTCTCGGCCCGCGACTCCAGCGCGCGCGCCATGAGCGCGTCGACCTCGCCCTGCTCGACGCCGGGGAAGGGCGTCGATGCCGCGGGCGTCAGGATGAGCAACTGGATGCAGGCAACGATTGAGAAGAAGATGGCGGCGGATCTCGACATGCGCTATTCGCCCCTCAGCGTGAGCCGGAGTTGCACTCAGAGATACGTCGGCTCCGACGAAAGGTTCCCCCGCGACTGACGGAGTGCCGGCTCAGAAAGAAATCACCAGGGCGGTTCGGAAGACGGTATCCAAGCTGTCCTTACGCGCGTTGGCCGATCCGAGCACGAGGGTGGCCCCACCCGACGCCACGGTCTGGTACAGCTCGTCGCCGGTGCCGGGGATGCCGTCCGGGTCCAGCAGTTCGGCATGCGCGATGACGTCGAGGCCGGTCTCGAGTGCCGGCTCGTTCTCGTAGAGCAACTGGAGGCTGACCTTGAGCGACAGGTTGTCGGTTATCGACACGGTGACGGCGTTGGTCGTGTTGAACGAGTAGTCAGACGCATTGGCGACGTTGATGTTCGTCGTGAAGTCACTCTCGAAGACCGTCACAGCGCCCAGCCGCTCCAGGTAGTCCAGCCCGAGCCGCGCGCCGCCAAACCGGCGGACCTTCTCGGGATCGGGCGCCTCTTCTTCGCGATCGGTGAAGCTGAACCCGTAGCTCGTCGAGAACTGACGGTCGTCCGTGTCGCTCCAGGAGTTCCCGACACCGGCGAAGGCGATGTACCGGTGGAGGAGCCCGGCATCCTCGTTGCGATCCCAACTCGCGCCGGCGTTCCAGAAGAACTGCTCGTTGATGTCCTTGTCGTACTTGCCGCCAGCGAGATAGTTGGCCACATCCGGCGTCGGAGCGGGCTTGATGAACTGAAAGGTGCGGTCGTCAGGGGTGGCGCCCACGGGGAACACGAACCCGGGGTCGACCAGAAAGAACCGGTCGTCCGACGTGTCCGAGCGGACCGACGTGACGTCGACCTGGAGGCGCGCGTCTGCCCAGACGTACCGCAACCGGTTCGCGAACCCGAGCGTGCGCGCCGCCGAGTTTCCGTCGGTCTGCACGTAGCTCAGATCGGTCGCGTTGGACCACCCCAGGTCACGTTCCTCTTCGTCCGCCGGCTGCGCGAACCCCACTCCGGCCCCGATCCACAGCACGCAGGCACACACCACTCCGCTACGCAGCATCATCCGCTCTAACTCCTTCCAGATTGAGAAGTGATGACCATCCTTTCCGAATTTATGGACCCGGGCCTAGAGAAATCGCTACAATGCGCGGGGAATGTCGCCAGTGGATGAGCGTCCGTCGCAGACAATTCGGGAACTGCCGGAGATCACGGCGGCGACCGACACCCGGGACTACCTGTCACATGCCGCAGCGCTCGCGCGGCAGCACGCCGACTACAAACTGATCATCGACGTCGACGCGTATCTCCAGGAAGCGCAGTTCTTTCCCGAGATCATCGACCTGCTCGAGAACGACGTCCTCAAGCAGACCGCCCAGGCGATGCTCAAGGGCGTGACGATGCCGCTCGGCAACCGCTCCCTGAGACACCGCAGAGGATTGAACGATGCGAGTCATTGATACACACGCTCATGTCACGGCGCCGCAGGAACTCTACGCCTACAAGGCGAGCCTGCTCTCGCACCGCGGCGCGCACGGACGCGGCCGTCTGGGCATCACCGACGATCAGATCGTGGCGGCGCTCAACACCCCGACCTTCAACACCGTGTCCCACCTCGAACAGTTGAAGGAGGTCGGGACGGACATGCAGCTCGTCTCGCCCCGCCCGTACACGATGATGCACAGCGAGAAGCCAGAGAAGCTGGTGCGCTGGTACATCGAGGCGGTGAACAACGTCATCCACCGGCAGTGCGAGCTGTTCCCGGAGATCTTCCGCGGCGTCGCCGGCTTGCCCCAGAACATGGGCGTCAACCCCGAGAACTCGATCGAGGAGCTGGAACGCTGCGTCAAGGAACTGGGCTTCGTCGGCTGTCTGCTGAACCCCGATCCGAACGAGGGCCAGGGTGAGCCGCCACCGGGCCTGGGCGAGGATTACTGGTATCCGATCTACGAGAAGCTCGTCGAACTGGACATCCCGGCCCTCGTGCACTCCGCGAGCTGCCGGTCGCCCCGAGAGCCCTACTCGCTGCACTTCATCAACGAGGAAAGCATCGCGATCGTCTCTCTGCTCAGCTCGAGCGTGTTCAAGGACTTCCCGAAGCTGAAGATCATCATCTCCCACGGCGGCGGTGCCATTCCATATCAGATCGGCCGCTACCGTGCGATGTGGTCGCGTCGGAAGCAGGGCGCGTTCGAGGACATCCTGAAGCAGCTCTACTTCGACACCTGCCTCTACACCCAAGAATCGCTGGACCTCCTGTTCAAGTGGGTCGGGCCGGAGCGCTGCATGTTCGGATCGGAGAAGCCGGGTATCGGCACGGCGAAGGACCCGAAGACCGGCGAGTGGATCGACGACGTCAAGAAGAAGATCGACGCGATCGACTGGCTGAGCGACGCCGACCGCGCCCGAATCTACGAAGGCACGGCGACCGAGGTGTACAAGCTCACGTTCTAGGAACGAAGCAGTGACGCTGCTCGGCGTCAGGGCGACCTAGCGCGAGCGGGTGGCCGAACTGGCGAGAGGCCTGCCGGACGCCCCGGCGGGCGCCCCAGCCTGGGCGGGCGCCAACACGAATCTCAGCGGTCCGTCGAGCTGACCTCGCCGTCACCGTCCCCGCCGTCACCGTCGAGGTTGGTGTATTCCTCACCCGTCCTCTGCTCTATCAGCCGCACCATCCCCTTCGCATCCTTGACCTGGCGAATGTCGGCGGCCACCTTCTGAAACTCGGCCTTCAACCGGCCGCGCGCGTTCAGCGGGCAGACCATCAGACAGATCTTGCAGCCGTACATCTTGTAGAACCACGGCAGGCAGGCCGGCGCATCGACGTGCCAGCGCAGTACGCCGTTGGCCTCCTTCTTCTCAGGCTTGATCGCGTCGCCTGGGCAGAACCGGGTGCAGATGTTGCACGACGCGCACACGTCCTCGATGCCGTGGTCCTTCGGTCCGTCGATCGTCAACGGTAGGTCGGTCGAGGCCGCGACCAGCCGGAAGGACGACCCCAGCTCGGGCGAGATGAGCGACCCATGCTTGCCGAGCTCGCCGAGACCGGCCAGATAGCCGTAGGCCGGTAGCGGGATGTCGCCCATGTTCGGCTGCGCGCACGCACTGTAGCCGTACGACCCGATCTGCTGCGCGAGGCGCACCGCCATGTCGTCGAGCGTGTAGTAGACGCGGTGCACCTCGCCCTGCGAGCGAGGACCGACGTCGATCAAGCAGTCGTACTTCATGGACATCCCGAAGACGATCACGAACCGATGGTCGCGTTCGGGCGCGTCGGTGAACAGCAAGCGTGAATCGTAGGCGGCGATCCCCACCACGTCCGCACCCATCTCCTTCACGAGCGCCTTGACGTCGGTGGTCATTGCCTCGACGTCGTCGATCTCGGTCCGCGTCTCGTTGACCAGCGCTTCCCGAGCCGGCGCCAGAACGAACCGACGGAGGAAAATCTGCCGTCTCGCCGACGCGGGCATCCGGCGCCTGAACATCTGACCGCGGCTGGTGGCCCCCATATCTCGCTGGGTGCGAGTCGGCCGCTGCGCGCGCTCGAGATTGATCTGTGCCATCGTTCTCCCCCTGCCCCGGATCCGTCGTCAGAAGCGCACGAGCCGCGTGGCCGTGCCGCCCCGCCGGTCGCACACCGCCTTCGAACCGAGGTGATGCTGCCAGTCGACGATCATCGCTTCATCTCCATGCGAACCTGCCCGGCTCGACCTCCCTGTTGGCCGCGCCACACACTGGCGCCGCCCCGCGCGAGGCGTTACGATCAAGGGTTGTTCGTTAAGGGCTGACCTTGATCCGACGAGCCATTCGTCACTTCCCCACCTTCGAGATGAACGCCGAGCGCGGCGTCGCGCTCGCCGATCAGGGATCCGTCGCCCTGGTCCGTATCGTCGCGTTCATGGTCTTCGCCCGGGTCCTCCCGCCCGACAGTTTCGGCGCGTTCACGCTGGCGCTGACGCTGTCCCACATGACCAACCAGCTGCAGCATCACCTCGTCGTCCTGCCGTTCATCATCACGTGCGACTCGCCCGAACGGATCCGCGACGACGGCCCGAACTGGCTCTGGCTGAACTACCTGATCGCCGCCGCGCTTGCGGGCGGGCTGCTCCTGGTGGCCCGGCTCGTCACCGCGCTCGGCGGCCCGGTATCGCTGGCCACGATCTTCAGCTACACGAGCGTCACGCTGCCGATGTTGTCGGTCTACATGTTACATCGCCGGTGGCTGTACCAGATCGGTCAGCGCCGTGGTCTCGTCGTTGTCGTCGTGGCCTACGTGCTGACCTACGCCGTCGCCATCCTCGTGACGCGCGCCTGGTACCCAACGCCCTGGGCCTCGGTGCTCTCGTTCGCCGCCGCCAGCGCTTCCGGACTTCTGGCCGCCGTGCCGTTCATGCGGCCCGCGCGCTGGACGCCAACCCGCAACCCGCTGCGCTGCTGGGCCGAGACGCGATCGTTCTCGAGCTGGACCACCTTGAGCTTCACCGCCAGCGCCACGTTCAATCACGGGATGAACCTACTCCTGGCCTCGATCCAGGGCGCGGCGGCCGCCGGTGTGATGTCGGCCACCCGCCAGATGGTCGTGCCGGCCCAGACACTCGTCATTTCCACCGATAGCTTCGACAAGGTGCGGGCCGGCGCCCACTACGGCACGGACGGCGTCGCCGGCCTGGTCCGGTCGGTGCGCAGCACGCGCACTTACATGGTCGTTCTGGCCGGTCCCTATCTGCTACTGCTCTTCCTCGCCGCACCGTGGACGCTCGGCGCGTTCTACGGTACGGGTTTCACCGACTACGTCCTCGAACTCCGACTCTGGACGATCGCCTCGTTCCTCAGTCTCCTGATCCAGCCGAAGAACACGCAGCTGCTGGTCCTGCACCAGTCGCGCGCGATGTTTGTCGCGCACGCGGCGGGCGCCGTCGCCGCGCTCGGCAGCGCCGCCCTCCTCGTGCCCGACTACAGCATCGCCGGCGCCTTGGCCTCTCTGGCCCTGAGTCGATCCGTCAACCTCGTCGCCGTCCACTTCCTGGCACGCCGGGTCACGCGCGCGGCGCGGCAGGCGGAGCGCGCCGCGCTGCGCGAGGACGACACCTCACGCCCGTCGCGGAGGCTTTCGAGATAGCGGCGACCCGTCTGTGCGCCAGCGCCTTGTCGAGCGCGGAACTCGGGGATCGTCTGCTGCGTTCCGACCACCGTGGCACTCATCTGAAGCCCTCGCTCATGGGGCGGTCCGTCGAACAGGCCGTCGCGGCACCCCGGATGAATACCACGGGCGACCTGGACCTGCGGCTCGAGGAAGCCTGGCCGGCCGACGATGTGGAGGCGTTCCGGGGAATGGGCTACGCCGTCCAGACGGGCGGGGGCGCGCGGATCTCGGCGGCCTTTGGTGACCCGGCGTCTGGCGCTCTAGCCACCGCGAGACGATAAGAGCGCATCGCCATCATGACGAGCGTTTGGAACGCCCAGATACATTCTCGCTGGACATCGATCCGAGGCTGCGGCAGAATCCCATCGAGGGACTACAAATGAGAGAGCTACTGCGCGACTACTTCGACGGCGGCGTGTCGAGACGTGGATTCTTTCGGCATCTCGTGGCGGCCGGGCTCACGGCGAGCGCGGCGCGGTCGGTGCTGGAGGCGGCGGAGAGCGGCGGGCTGGACGCGGCGCAGCCCGCGAGCAGCGGCGCCTACCGTCAGTCGGGCACGGGCGGCGACCTGCTGCTCGAGCAGATCAAGGCGGCCGGCACGAAGTACCTGTTCGCGAATCCTGGGTCGGTGGAGACGCCGTTCTATGACGCCATGACCGACCGTCCCGAGGTGCAGCTGATCATGGGGCTGCACGAGGGTGTCGTGATCGCGATGGCCGACGGCTATAACAAGGTCAGCCAGAAGCCGGCGCTCGTCAACGTCCACGCCGTGGCTGGCACGGGCCAGATCGGCGGCCAGTTGTTCAACGCCAACCGCGACGGTTCGGCGATCGTCATCACCGCCGGATTGAACGATACGACGACCTACAGCGACGACCTGCACCTAGCACCGGCACCCGGATCCACCCAGATCGACATCAACGAGCAGTTCACGAAGCTCTCCTGGGAGGTTCGGAGCGGTGCGTCGGCCGCGGTCGCGACCCGTCGCGCCTTCAAGCTCGCCGGAACCGCGCCGGGCGGGCCGGTCTACGTCGCCTTCTCCCGGGCCTCGATGGCGGAAAAGGTCACCGGCGAGATCTGGCCGGCCGAGACGTTCCTGATCGACGCGCGCCCACGCCCGGCCGCAGACAAGCTGGAGCGGCTGGCGCGCTGGCTCATCGAAGCCGAGCGCCCGGCGGTCATCTTCGGAGACGAGATCTCGAGGACGAACGCGCAGGGTCGCGCCGTCGAGCTATGCGAACTCCTGGGTCTCGTCGCGGCCACGGGCCAGCAGGCCTTCGGGAATTTCCCGACATTCCACCCGCAGTACGTCGGTGGGGTCCGGGCCAGTCGCCCGTTCCCGTTTGGCGGGCACGATCTCGTCGTCCAGTTCGGCGCCCGCGATCCGGGTGGCGGCTCGGTGCCGCGTCAGATTCGCTCGCCGGAACGCTACGCGGCCGTCGGCCTCGATACCAGCATGCTGGGGCGGACGCAGCCGCTCGACCTGGCCATCGTCGCCGACGTCAGCGTGGCGCTCGAGGAATTGATCGACGCGGTGCAGTCGCTGGCCACGAAGGAGCGCCTGGCGACGATTCGTGAGGCGCGCCTGAGCGCCATCACGCCGGCGGTGGCGGAGGCGCGTGCGCGGCGCGAGGCCGCCAGCCGCGAAAACTTCGCGACGAGCCCGATCCATCCCGATCGGCTGGACTACGAACTGAACAAGGGGATCGACCCGCATGCCATCGTGGCGATGGAGAACCTGACCGGCCCCACCAACTTCATGCGGTTCGGCTTCCGTGAGGACGAGAAGATGCGGCTCCGGTCCAACGGGACGGCGCTGGGCTGGGGCGTCGGCGCCGCCATCGGCGCTCAGTTGGCGGATCCGGACCGCCAGGTCGTGCTGAGTATCGGCGACGGGTCCGTCATGTTCAGCGCCTCGGGCTTCTGGACAATGGCGCGCTACGACATCCCCGTGCTCACCGTGGTCTGGAACAATCGCAACTACCAGACGGTGCGACGCGGATTCCACTCTTACGGCGGACGGATGGCCGAGACGGGTCAGTACCACGGCATGTATCTGGGTGACCCGGACATCGACTTCGCGGGCCTCGCGGCGAGCCAAGGCGTCAAGGGCCAGCGCGTAACGAGCGCGGGCGATCTCGAGGCGGCGATCCGGACGGGTGTCGAAGAGACTCGGGCCGGCAGGCCGTATCTGCTCGACGTGGCGATCTCGACGAGCGGCGGCGGCGCCGAGTCGACGTGGCATCGGAAGTTCAGCCTCGCCGCACAGCGGCGCACCGCGTAGCGGCACTCGGCGGCTGACACTTCCCCGTCTGGCCACCTCACCGGCGGCGCGGCCCCGGGCGCCGCGCCGCCGGCCCGTCAACACTCGACGACGTTGACGGCCAGCCCGCCCCGCGACGTTTCCTTGTACTTCGACTTCATGTCGGAACCGGTCTGACGCATCGTCTCGATCACGGCGTCGAGCGACACGCGATGGGAGCCATCGCCCTGAAGCGCCAACCGGCTCGCGTTGATCGCCTTGACGGCGCCCATGGCGTTGCGTTCGATGCACGGAATCTGCACCAGGCCGCCGACCGGATCGCAGGTCAGCCCCAAGTTGTGCTCCATGCCGATCTCGGCGGCATTCTCGACCTGGCCGGCGCTGCCGCCGAGGACCTCGGTCAGCGCACCCGCGGCCATCGAGCAGGCGACGCCGACCTCGCCCTGGCAGCCGACATCGGCGCCCGAGAGTGACGCGTTCTTCCGGTAGAGGTTGGCCAGCGCCGCGGCCGCCAGGAGGAACGCCATCACACGCGCCTCATCGGCGCCCGGACAGAACGTGACGTAGTACTGCAGGACAGCCGGAACGACTCCGGCCGCGCCATTGGTCGGGGCGGTGACGACGCGACCGCCGGCCGCGTTCTCCTCGTTGACCGCCAGGGCGTAAAGGTTGACCCAGTCCATCGCCTCCATCACATCCAGGCCGGTGCCCCGAGCATTTCCCTCGCCGAGCTTCCGGTACAGCGCGGGCGCACGGCGCTCGACCTCGAAGCCACCGGGCAGGACCCCCTTGCTCTGGAACCCTCGCGCCATGCACCGCTGCATCGCGTCCCACACCTCGAGCAGCCGGCGACGGGTCTCGGCTCGGGGACGCCACGAGTCCTCGTTGGCGGCCATCACGGCGCTGATCGGATCGCCGCGATCGCTGGCCATCCGGAGGAGGTCGTCCGCGGTGGCGAAGTCGCACGGTCGCCGGGGCGCATCGGCGCTTGCGGCGATGTCCGGGTCGGCGTCGCGACGCTCGGGGACGACGAATCCGCCTCCGACCGAGTAGTAGGTGCGCTGGGCGAGATTCGCGCCGTCCCGGTCGGTCGCCGTGAATCTCATCCCGTTCGGATGAAACGGCAAGGTGGTCGTCTGGTCGAAGACGAGCGCGGTGGCCGGGTCGAACGCCACCTCGTGCCCATCCGGCAGGACCACGGTGCGGC
>DCWN01000030.1:46696-119928 GCA_002328835.1 Acidobacteria bacterium UBA2161
CGGGATCGACCGATTCGGGCGCGTGGCCCTGGAGCCCGAGGATCACGGCCTTGTCAGATCCGTGGCCCTTGCCGGTCAGGCCCAGCGACCCGTACAGCTGGACCGATACCGCTTGGACCGCCTCGATCTGGCCATCGCGCTCGAGTCGTCGCACGAACCGCGCCGCGGCGCGCATCGGACCGACCGTGTGGGAACTAGACGGACCGATGCCGATCGTGAAGATGTCCAGCGCGCTGACGATTCCAGACCGGTCCACGGGTTGACCTCTATTTGTTCATACTATAACGTTATGATGTTAACTACATTACCACACGCCGGGCGGACGTCCGGCAGGGAGCGGTCCTCATGTCAGAGACACCAGGCCTTCGACCCCTCGACCCGGCGGATCTCCAGGGTAACCGAGCACGCTACGACGCCCTCATGGATGTCGTCGTCAATCGGATCACGACGCGCGAGTTCGATTCGAGCTTCGACGTTCCGCGAGAGCACTTCGAGCTGATCCTGGAGGCAGCCCGGCAGGCGCCGTCGGGCGCGAATTCCCAGCCGTGGCACTACATCATCGTGACCGAACAGCCGGTCAAGGAACAGATCGCCGAATACTTCGTCGGCGAACAGCAGCGCCGGATCGATCTGAACATGAAGTTTCCGACCCCGAACTACAGCGGGCTGGCAACGGCTCCCGGCTTCATCGTCGTCGTGACGGACTTCCGGTTCGTACGCGCCTTCCCGGTCCTGCGCGACGAGCACTCAGCCCTGGTCCGGTCCGAGGTGAACGACATGTACGTCCAGAACGCCGAACGGATTCTCCTGCAGAGCGTCGCGGCGTCCACGATGTCGGCGCATCTGGCTGCGACGGCGCTCGGCTACAACGTCTGGTGGGTCACGGCGATCGGGCAAGAGGGCGCGCAGAAAGCGATGAAGCCGCTGCTGGGGATCCCCGACGACCTCTCGGTGCTGGACATCATGTGCTTCGGCCCGCCCAAGACGAAGACCTACAAGCGCTGGAAGAAGTCGCTGGGTGAGATCATCAACTGGGACCAGTTCCAGCCCGAACATCATCTCTCCCTGGACCAGGTCGAGGAGTGGATCCAGACCCAGCGGCACAAGGTGATGTACCGCGATGCGAAGAACGTCGACTAGTCGGCGGGTTGCGCGGCCGACTGTTCATCGGCTCGACGACTATGTCGGGCACCTGCTCCGGCGGGCGCATCTCATCAGCAGCGGGGTAACCGCGAAGTACATCCGCGACGTGGGCCTGACGCCGCCGCAGATGGCCGCCCTGCTCAAGCTCCGGGAGGTCGAACGGGTGTCTCAGAACGAACTGGGACGCCTGGTGGCCATGGAGCGCGCGAACATCCATGGCATCGTCTCCCGGTTGCTGACCCGCGGGCTCGTCGAAGCCACGACTGACGCCACCGACGCCAGGAAGACCGTCCTCCGGCTCTCAGGAAAGGGGCGCAAGCTGGTGGAAACCGTCGAACCGCTGCACTGGCAGGCGATGGTCGAAACGATGAGCGTGCTGAACGGTCGCGAACGCGGCCAGTTGCTGCGACTCCTGAAGAAGTTCTGCGGCATCACCGCGCCGGGCTGAGCCTAGCGGCGATGACGGCGGCGGCGCCGGGATCGTCTACCTCACGACCGGCGCGGCGGCGCAGACGAAGCTCTCGGCCGAGCCTTCTGGTCCGTTGCCGTCGTAGACGGCCATCTCGGGATAGACGCAGACCCGGCGAGTCCGCACGACCTCGCCATCCTCGACGCGCTCGCCGATCAGCTCGCCGGGCGCTTCGCCTTCCTCGACCCAGGCGACGAGCGTCTCGAACCATGGAATGTTCGTGGCGCCGACGCCCGGTGCGGCGTGGAATCCCCCCGGCACCAGGTAGAACCTGTAGAAGTCGTCGACCGGCCCCATGGTCTCGAGGACCTGCTTGAAGTAGTTGAGTGAATTGACCGGTGGGACCGCGGTGTCGGCCCAGTGATGGTAGTGAATCATCTTGCCGCCGCTCGCCCGGAGCGCCGACAGGTCGGGATCGTCCGCGTCGACGATGTCGGCCATCGCCGCCATCCGCGCTGGATCGGCGTCGAAGTCGAACGTTCGCCAGTCGTAGTCGGGATCGTCGTCGTCGAAGGCGGTGTACTTCATGAACGCTTCGGCCAGCGACAGGTACCTGGCGGTGTCGCTCTCGGGATAGACCACCCAGTCGAGCCAGGCGCTCTGCGGGCCCCGCGCCGCCATCCACGGCGGCTGCTCGCCGGCGATCTCGGCGCCCGGCGACTGTCCCGGAAACAACTGCCGCCCCTCGGAGTCGCGGACACCATCGTAGATCTTGGCCAGCGCGGCGATCTGCGCCGTGGTGAAACAGTCGGCCGTCGCGGCGCCATCGCACCGCGCCAGGTGCGCTTCGGGATCGAAGTCACAGACGAGCGGGTTGTCGATGACGCCATCCATGACGCCGTCGAGACCATCACAGCGGCCGTAGACCGCCTCGGCCAGCGCCGGCATCTGGTCGGGGCGGACGTAGCCGTCGCCCGACATCGCCTGCGCCTTCCAGAGACCCCACATCTGGATCTTCGAGATGTTCAGCGTCGGCGCCGAGATCAGCACCCCGTCGAAATCGTCGGGATATCGCTGGGCGGACATCAGGCCCTGCCGCCCGCCGGCGGATCCCCCGACGAAGTAGGCATAGGCCGCGGGCTCGTCGTAGAACGCCTCGATGACACCCTTGACGGCGACGACCGTGACGTGGACGGCACGGAACCCGAAGTCGATCTCCTTCTGCCGGTTGTTGTAGCCATAGCGGCTGTCGCCCTCGGTCGCGTAGTCGTAACCCTGATCGGTCGAGGCGGCCGCATACCCCATCCGCCGCGCATCGGCCATCCGGCGGTCGTTGACCCGCCCGCCCGACCCGGCGTTATCGACCATGTAGAAGCGGCCGTTCCAGGGCAGCGGCAGCTGCGCCTCGAATCCGACGTCGGGCAAGACCGTGCCGGCGACCCGGCAGTAGCCCGCCCCTCCGCCGTCGGCCTCGACAAAGCGTGCGGCGATCAGCGTCACCGAAGGCTGGGAGAACGCGTACAGCACCTGATGGCACGCGTCGGACCGTTCGTCCGCCACCGCCGAATGGGAAACGGCAAGCGTCCCCACGACCATCAGAACCAACACGCCAGTGCTACGCATCACGTCTTCTCCCCCGGTGACCTACCGTCACACCACCCTATCGAACCAACGCCGTGGCCAGCCACGGCTGCCAACTCACCAACCCAAGCACGACCGCCGTCGTGACCAGAAACGGGAGCACCGCCACGAACACTCGACCGGGCGGGATGCCTGCCGCGGCCGATGCCACGTAGAGCCCGGTACCCACGGGCGGCGTCAGCAGGCCGAGTACGAGGTTGATGCACATGACCACGCCGAAGTGAAATGGGTCGATACCGTACACCCCGGTCGCAATCGGCAGCAGGATCGGCGCGACCATGATCATCGCCGGGATGCCGTCGATGACCGTCCCGATGAGCAGCAGCGCGACGTTGGTCAACAGCATGAAGACGAACGGGTCAGCCGTCAATGCCACCAGCGCGCCCGCCAGCTGCTGCGGCAGCTGCTCGAAGACTAGCACCCAGCCGAACAGTCCGGCTGTCGCGATGATGAAGAGGATGACCGACGCGTTCATCCCGGCCTGCACCACCGCACGCCAGGCCTGCGCCCACTCCAGTTCACGGTAGTACCACCGGCCGAGAATCACGGCCGCCAGGGCGGCCAGCGCCGCCGCCTCGGTCGGCGTGGCAATTCCGAACATCACGCTGCCAAGAATCACGGCCGGGATCGCCGCCGCCGGCAGTCCGTCCAACACGGCACGACGCCGCGCCGAAGAGCTCATGGCCGCAGCCCGCGGATAATCGTGGGTGCGTCCGAGCCATCGCACGGCGAGCACGAACCCGCCAAGCATGAGGACGCCGGGCAGGATGCCGGCCAGGAACATGTCGCCGATCGATACCTGGGCGATCACGCCGAAGATGATGAACAGCATCGACGGCGGAATGACCGGCGACAGCAAGCCACCGGCTGCCGTCGTCGCCGCGGCGAAATCCCTGGAGTATCCGTGCTTCGCCATCTCGGGCACCATGACCCGGGACATCACCGCGATCTGGACGACAGCCGAGCCCAGGATGGACGCCACCATCGTATTGGCCAGCAAGTTGACATAGGCCAGTCCGCCGCGGGTTGCGCCGGCCGCCACCGAGGCGGCCCTGATGAGGCGCGCTGTGATGCCGCCGGCGCTCATCAGCTCCCCTACCAGCATGAAGAGCGGAATGGCCAGCAGCCCGTAGTTCTCGGTCGCACCGAACAGCTGCAGCATGTACGACTGGAACAGCACGGTGTTGTCGGTCAGGACGATGTAGGCGCCGGCCGACACACCGAGCACGACGGCCACGGGCAGGCCGAACAGCAACAGGCCGAGGAAGATCGCCGCGAGTGTCATGGGCGCTCGGCCCCACCGCGTACGAGGAGGGCCTCAAGCGAATCGAGCCAGTTGGCGCTGGCGTGCAGACACGTCAGGACGGCCATGACCGGCATGATCAACCAGACCCACCACTTGGCGATGCCCAGCGTCGACGTCTGCTCCCGGTACACGAAGTTGAAGCTCGCCTGAATGAACGCGCCGACATCGAAGTCCGCGGCGACTAGCAGCCGCGGATCGAACCAGAGCCAACTGAAGACGACGAGCGAGGCGCCGAACGCCACGACGACCGTGTCGCGAAGCAGCGTGAGCCAGGGACGGAACCATGCGGGCGAGGCGTCGTGCGCGAGCGTGATGGCTGTGGCCTGCCGGCCGCGAACGCTGGCCGCCGCGCCGAGCATGAACGCCCAGACAGCTGTGTAGATGGCCAGCTCATCGACCCAGAAGAGGGCGACGTTGAACGCGCGCGTCACGACGTTCAGCAGGATCAGCAGCAGCGTGGCGAGCACGAGCGCGCCGACCGCCTGCTGTTGCCACCACGCCGCCGCGTCGGCGACGCGGCCCAGCAGGCTCCGGCAGGTTGCGAGTAATGGGGCGTCGGTGCGCACGGCCAGGGAGTTCCGAGGCTCGGTCACTGAGGCGAGGAGCGCCCGGCGTTCGCCGCGGCTTCCGCCTTCAAGGTCGCGAGGATGGGCGCCTGGCGCGACCAGATCGCCTCCCACTCCGCAATCACGGAGCCGAACGATGCCGCATTCACTTCGATGATCTCGACATCGGCGTCGCGGATGGACGTTTCCCACTGCCGTTCCTGCTCGACGTACTCATCCATCACGCGGTCGAGGTGTGTCCGCATCAGTCGGCCCACCAACTCCCGATCCGCTTCGCTCAGGCGGAGCCAGGTCCGGCCGGAGATGACACCGACCGACGGGAACATCATGTGGTTGGACAGCATCAGCGTGTTGGCCGACTCGAAGTACTTCACCTTCCAGATCGCCTCGAGGTCCATGTCGATGGCGTCGATTTGCCCGTTGGTGAGCGCGTCGTACACCGACGCGAGCGGCATCGGCGTGGGCGCCGCGCCGAGCAGTTGGTAGAAGTCCCGCAGCGGCACGAACGGCGTAATGCGAATCTTCCGGCCGCCAAGGTCGGCAGGCACCGCCAGTGCATCGCGGGCCAGAATCTGACGCATGCCCGCCAGGCAGTATCCCAGCCCGAAGACACCGATCTCCTGTGGCAGCGCGTCCAGCATCCGCTGCGCGGTTCCGCCGCGCAGCAGCGCTGCGGCCTCGCCGACGTCCGCGACGAGATACGGCGCGTAGAAGGCCCCGAATTGCGGCAAGCGGTTCGTGATTTCCGACACCGTCAGGATGGCGAAATCCAGCGCGCCCGTCTGCAGCAACTGCAGCAGCTGCGCTTCGGTGCCGAGCTGGCGGGCAGGGAACACGGCGAGCGTATGCTCGCCGTCGGTCGCGGCCTCGAGCGCCTCGCCGAATCGGATCGCCGCCTCGGTCCAGAGGTGCGTCGGCGGCGTGATCAATCCGAGGCGGAACTCGCGCGCGGTCGCCGGGCTCGCGCCCGTCAGCGTGCCGATCAGCGCCATCGCCAGAATCACCACGCGCATGGTCGTCTTGCCTGTGACGAGAGAGTAACCTCTCCGCTCCCCGATTGGATCATCGATTCCGTCGAGTTGCCAGACTGCCCGGGTGAACCGTCGCTGGCGGACGGTGAACGGCGTCTCATCCGGCGCTATGCCCTGGGCGGTCCACGTGCGCTTGTTCCCAGGTGCTCGAGTTGAGACAATCGTCGAGGGGACCTTGCGGCGATGACTGGCTGGCGGCGCGTTTGGACGAGAGAGCAGTTCGCGATCGGCGCTGACAAGCGGCCCACACAAGCCTGAGGTGTCCATCGATGCAGAGGTCTGCGATCCCGAAGGCGAACAGATACTTCTTGAAGAAGCTGGAGACGCTGTCACTCGACGAGCTGAGACGGTTGCAGTTCAGCAAGACCAAGGAGACCCTGGAGCGCGTGTACTCCAAGAGCGCCTTCTATCGCGAGCTCTTCGACAAAGCACGAGTCACACCGGAAGACTTCAAGGCCCTATCGGACATCGCCAGGTTCCCATTCATCGACAAGGACGAGCTGTTGCAGGACCAGCGGGCTCATCCGCCGTTCGGGCGAACGCTGTGCGTCCCCCCCGGCCGGACCCGCCGCATCAACCTGACCAGCGGCACGTCCGGGCTCGGCCAGGAAGTGCACTGCCACGACGAAACGTCGATCCGCGCGGCCAACGCCTCCACCGCCTCGCACTTTGCGGCGATCGGGTTGCGCAAAGGCGACGTGTCGGCGGTGCTGCATCCCCTGGGTACGATGACGGGCGGCATGCTGTCGTACGAAGGCCTGCGCCACTGTGGTGCCGTACCGCTGCCGCTTGCGGTGTTCGACACGAACCAGAAGGTCGACATGATGAGGCGATTCTCGCTCTGTCACATGCTGACGACCCCTGCCTACCTGACGCGGGTCACGGCCGTCTGCATGGAACACGACCTGGAGCCGAAGACGGTGTTCCCACACCTGAAGGGCATCACGCTGTCGACGGAACCCTTCACGGTTGCCTGGGCGGAGCGGATGGAAGAGATCTGGGGCACCGTGGTCCACGACATCTACGGGTCGAGCCAGCTGAATCTGAACTTTGCCATCACCTGCAAGTATGGTGCTGTGCCGGATGGCGAATTCGGGTGTTATCACCTGGCCGAGCATTTCGCGCTGGTCGAGGTCCTGAACAGAGAGACTGACCGACCCGCCGCCGTCGGGGAATGGGGGGAACCGGTGGTCACGACCTTTTCACGGCACGCGATGCCGCTCGTTCGGTTCAGGTCGAACGACCGGGTGAGGTTGCTGCCACCAGGATCGTGCGACTGCGGGCGCACGTCCGGCGCACTCTGGGAAGTAGGAACGATCTCGCGCTATGACGACATGCTGAAGATCAAGGCCACCAATGTCTGGCCGCAGACGATTGATGAGGCGGTCTTCTCGTTTGACGAGATCGAGGAGTACAACGGCCGCGTATACATCAAGAGCGACGGTCATGAATGCGCCGCGATCAGCGCCGAGTTCAAGCCACACACGGTCGATGAGGAGGCCAGAACGGCTATCCTTCGAAGACTGAGCAAGAAGATCAAGACGATGACGCAGGTCACGATGGACGTCGAGGAGGTTCCGCACGGTACGCTGCCACGATTCGAATACAAGGCGAGGCGCTGGAGCGACGAACGCACCAAAGGACTGGAACAGGTCAAGTTCCTGGAGAAATAGGATGCGCTCGCGGCTCTCACCCGAAGGACCAGTGTCGTGGAAGACCTCCTGAAGGGATTCCCGGTCGTCGTCGAACAACCCTTGAACTGGGGCGACATGGACATGCACGGCCATATCAACAACGTGTGGCTCTTCCGGTACATCGAGAATGCGCGGATCGCGTACTACGAGGCGATCGGAAAGCACCAGCATGAGCAGGCCAGCGGTACGAGCTTCGTGCTGGCCGCGACCTCGTGCACGTTCAAGTCAGCCTTGGTGTACCCCGACGTCGCGGTCGTCGGCGCGAGGATCGAAGAGATCCTGACGGACCGAGCGGTCATGGGCTATCGGGTGGTCAGCCGGGAACATCATCGGGTTGCGGCCGAGGCCCGTGCGACTCTCGTATCGTACGACTATGCAAAGGGCGAGAAGGTCGTGTTCCCGGAGGTCTTGACGCAGCGGATTCATGCACTGGAAGGCAAATCATACCGAGGCAAGGAGCAACAGCGATGACGCCGGATCCTACGAACAGCGCAGCACTCAACGAACTCATTGACCACAATCTGACCGCGGGAGCGGCGGCGCCCGAGGTGCGCTACGAGAAACGTCCAGCGAAGACCATGGATGGCGAGCCGATCGAGGGCCTGTACAACGCCTGGATCACGCTCGACAATCAGAAGCAGTACAACTCGTACACCACCGAGATGGTGAAGGCCGTCATCCTCGCGTTCCGCGAGGCCAGCAACGCGCGCGATGTCGTCTGCGCGGTCTTCACGGGCGCCGGCGACAAGGCGTTCAGCACCGGCGGCAACACGAAGGAGTACGCGGAATACTACGCCGGACGCCCGGCAGAGTACCGTCAGTACATCAGGCTCTTCAACGACATGGTGTCGTCCGTCCTGGCGTGCGACAAGCCCGTCATCTGCCGCGTCAACGGGATGCGGATCGGCGGCGGTCAAGAGCTCGGGATGGCCTGCGACCTGTCCATCAGCCAGGACCTGGCGCGCTTCGGACAAGCGGGCCTCAAGCATGGGTCCGCCCCTATCGGGGGACTGACCGATTGCGTCCCGGCGCTGATGGGCACGGAACAGGCGATTGCGTATTGCACGCTTGGAGAGCACTGGTCGGCCCACAAGTCCTATTTGAGGGGGATGGTGATCGATATCGTGCCGGCGCTGAAGGTCGACGGAGAGTACATGGCCAATCCGCTCGTCGAGACCCAGCGCTTCGTCGACGAGTACGGGCGCTTCGCGTTTGGTGAGCCGAAGTCTGGAGCGGCTCTGGAGCAGGGAAAGGCACTCCTGAAGTCAGGGACGATCGACCTCAGCCTGCTGGACGAAGCCGTCGATCGATACTGCGCGAAGTACGTTCACCTGTTTCCCGAGTGCTTGACCAAGACCTTCGAGGAGCTGCGGAAGCCGAAGCTCGCCGCCTGGAACGCCAACAAGGAGGGCTCCCGCGCCTGGCTGGCTTTGAACATGATGACCGAGGGGCGCGCCGGCTTCCGCGCCTTCAATGAGGCGGTCGGTCGAGATCGTGAGATCGATTTCGTCGCCCTGCGCCAGGCGATCGCTCGCGGTGACTCCTGGACTCCGGAGTTGACGGAGAGCCTGCTCCCGGCCGCGCGCGCGGGCAAATGATCACGTTGTAGGAGGCCAATCCGAACCAGGTAGTACCTGGCCGCATGACGGTCAGAAAATGGCCGGCGGGTTGACGGCCGAGGCGGCGGCGCAGACATCCCCGTGTCACGGCGCCGCCTCGTAGACGATCTCGCCACCGACCATCGTGAGCATCACCTGGGCGTCCCGGATCTCGTCGACGGGCACCGTCATGATGTCGCGGTCGAGCACGACGAGATCCGCGAGTTTGCCTGGTTCGATCGAGCCGAGCCGATCCTCCATGAAGACCACGCGCGCACCGTTGATGGTGTACATCCGCAGCGCTTCCTCGCGGGATATCCGCTTCGCCGGGCTCATCAGGCTCTGCCCCGTCCGGCCGTCGATCCGCACCAGCGACTCCCAGAGCGTGAACAGCGCCTCGTAGTGCGCGCCGTCGGTACTCTGAGCGAGGTTGACGCCGGCGTCGAACCACCATCGCGTCGGGATGACGTTCTTCCAAAGATCGCTCTCGAACCGGTCGACGTAGACCGCCGCGCCCTTGCTGTAGTCCACCGCCGTGTAGCCGGTGACGTGCAGGCCGAGCCGCTCGGTCCGCCGCACGTGGTCGGGCGTCGGATGCTGGAAGTGCTGCATCAGCCAGCGGCGATCGACGATCGATGTCTGCGCATTCGCCGACTCGATCGCCGTCAGGATCATCTCGGCCGCGGCATCGCCCGCGAAGGTGAACTGCAGACGGAGATCGTGCCGAGCCGCCAGCTCTGCGATCGCCGACAGCTTCGCCTGATCCATCGGAGTCGAACCCGTCGTGGGTTCTCCGTAGATGTCGAGGTAGGGCTCGTACATGTACGCGGCGCCGAACTGGGTCGCGCCGTCGAACGCGACGGTGACGCCGAGCGTCCTGATGACGTCGTCGCCGGAGCCTCGCCCGGACGCGTCGGCGAGCCGACCCATCCATCGATCGATCGCATCGACGGAGTCTGCGCTATTCACGCTGTACGACATCACCATGCGACCCGGCAGGTCGCCGCTCGCCCTGAGCGCTCGATAGTGTTCGAGGAATTCCGGTTGCGCCCCGTGCGACTCGAAGATCGTCGTCACGCCGGCGGCCGTATTCTCCCGCAGCGCCGTGCGAACCGCGTCGCGCTGCTGCTCCGGCGTCGGCCGGGGCAGCATCCGCTGCAGCGCACCCCAGAGCGGTGACGGCAGATAGAAAATCATCCCCTCGATCAGGCCGGTGGGCTCGCCGGTCGACGGGTCACGGTGGATGCGCACGTGCCGGTCGTCCTCCGGCCCGCTCGCGGTGATGCCAAGGCGGCTCAGCGCTTCGCTGTTGAAGATGACCGGGTACGGCCAGATGCCGATCGGGATGTAGACCGGGTTCTCGGGCGCCGCCGCGTCGAGGTCGGCGCGGGTCGGCCAGCGCTGCTCCTCGAGACTCCCCGGCAGATGGAAGTAGTCGGGCGGCTCGCCGATCGGCGTCGTGACGATCCATTCGCCGGTTGGCGTCCGAGCGGCCTCCGCGCCGATCGCCTCGACGATCGCGCGTACCGACCCGAGACCGACCAGCGACGGTGAACGGAGGCCGCGCTCGCCTCGACGGAAGGTGTGGGAATGCGTGTCGATGAAGCCCGGCACGACCGTCCGGCCTTCCAGATCGACGACACGCGTGTCCGGCCCCGCGAGCGCCCGCACCTCCGGGTTCCGGCCCACTCTCACGAACCGCCCATCGGAAATCGCGACCGCTTGCGCGACGCTGAATTCGGAGTCGACCGTCACGACGTTGCCGTTGACCAGCAACAGGTCGACCGGCGCGGCAGCCTCGAGCGACGCGTCGGTGAAGACGACCTCACCGCCCACGACGGTCATGAGGACGGCGATCTCGTCGAGTTGATCGTCCGGCACGGTCAGGAGGTCGTCCGACAGGACGACGAAGTCGGCGAGCTTGCCTGGTTCGATCGAGCCCTTGATCTCCTCCTCGAACGTCAGGTAGGCGTTGTTCCACGTCGCCATCCGCAACGCTTCCTCTCGCGTCACCTTGTGCTCGGCGCCGAGGATGCTGCCGTGCATCGTCGCGCGCGAGACGAAGTAGGCGAACGTCTGCAGCGGCGGGAACGGCACGACACCCGAGTCGCTGCCCGAGGCGGCGATGACGCCGCCGTCGAGATACTCGCGGACCGGCGGCACGCGGGCGGCTCGCTCCGCGCCCCAGTAGCGCGTCATCGCCGGCCCGGCCACGTAGGGATGGTGCTGGGCCGTGAGGGCGATCCCGAGCGCGTTCATCCGCTCGAAGTGATCCGGCGACGGCAGGAACCCGTGCTCCAGGACCCAGCGGCGTCCGACAATCGACGTCTCGGCGTGCGCGGCTTCGTAGGCCGCGATGACCTGCTCGACCGCATCGTCGCCGACCGCGTGGGTCCCGGGTCGCCAGCCGAGCCGATTGATCTCCTTGACGATCTCGACGTAGCTGTCACGCGGTGTGACTTGCAGGCCGCGGAACGTGCCGCCCTTGCCGTAGGGTTCCGCGTAGGGCTCCCGCATCAGGCCGCCCTCGTATCCGCCGTCGACCATCAGCTTGATACCGGCCGGCCGCAGCCACTCGTCCCCGTCGTCGGGCCCGACGCCGAACGCCTCGATCGTCGAACCTACGCTCTCGGCCGTGGCCTGGGGTCCGCGCGGTCCGCCCAGGAGCGCACTGACGCGAATGGTCAGCACGCCGCGCTGCCGCATCTCCTCGAGCAGCCGGTACTGCGGCGGGCCGATCGCCCCGTACCGGATGCTGGTGAGGCCGGCGGCGTTCAGCGCGGCGTGCTCCGCCAGCAGGTCGTCGATCTGCTCCTCGCGCGTCCGCCCCGCCGGCGGCGGCAGCGTCGCGAGCGCCTTCGCTGTGTCGACGAGTTCGCCGTTCAGCTCGCCGTCGTCGTAGCGGCTGACCTCCCCGCCGGCGGGCACCGGCGTCGCCGTCGTGATCGCCCAGCGCGCGAGCGCGGCGGAGTTGAGGACGTACTCGTGGCCGCCGCGCACCAGGACGACCGGCGTCTCGGGCGCGACCGTGTCGAGATCGCGCCGGAGCGGCAAGCGGTCCTCCACCAGCTGCGATTCGTGCCAGTCGCTATTCGAGACGACGACGTCGCCCGGGTCCGTGATCTCGACCCGCGCGGCGACGGCGGCGAGGACGTCGTCGATCGTGCGGGTACCCGCCAGATCGACCCCCGGCCCGCCGCCCGCGTCGTGAATGTGGCTGTCGCCGAACCCGGGCACGACGGTGCGGCCGCCGAGATCGACGATGCGCGTCGTATCGGCGGCAAGAGCGCGAACCTCAGCGTCGGTCCCCACCGCAACGAAACGGCCGTCCGAGAGCGCCACGGCCTCGGCGGTCGTGAACGCCTCGTCGACGGTCAGGAACCGGCCGTTCACGTAGACGGCATCAGGCGGAGACGCCTGAGACAACTCTGATCTTCCGCCGCCACAGCCAGCCAGCATGCCGACCATCAATGCGGCGACCACAGCCGCGCGTCTTGATCTCGCGCAAATCGTCATACGTTCCTCGACAGATTAGAGAGCGGTAGCGAGTGTGCCGTCAAGGCGAACGTACTCGGACGCTGTTTCGTGCGTGGAGCCGATGGTGGTAACTTGCCCGGGCGAGGAGCGAATTGATGCGCAAGGTCTTCCAGTCGATTGTTCGCTGTCGCGGGAACGTTGGCCAGATCCTGACGAGTCTCGTCGCCGGCATCGCGCTCGCGGCGTGCCAGGCCGGGAATCAGAGCGAGCCGGTGGAGCTACCACCGTCCTACTATGACGATCCCGTGCTCGGCCCGTTACCGCAGGTCTCCCTGGACTCGCTGGGTGAAGCCGCCGGGCGACTCGAGGGTGAGGCGGATCATCCGGACCCGGAGACCTTCGGATACGACAAGGCGACCGGGGTCTACACCCATCCGGTGGCCGCGCCCGAGATCGAAGGCCCGCGCCCGTTCATGGGAAGCCTCACGTACATCGACATGGAGCAGTACAGCCAGAACGTCGATGTCGTCGCTTACTATCCCCATCTCGCGAGCGTCGGCCATACCTATCAGTCGGTGCTGGAATTCGACGGCCGCCGCTACATGTTCAACGGCGGCTACCCGAGCGTGCAGATCTACGACATTACCGATCCTCGCGATCTGGAACGGATTCCCACGCCGGAGCCGATCGACAGCGGCATCGAAGGCGACGGGCCGCTGTATCTGCGCGGGTTTTTTCGCTACGTGGCCCGGCTCGACAAGTACTACTTCATCCAGCCCTATTCCCCGCCCTACGTCGGGTTTCTCGAGAACAAGTACCTCGATCCCGAGCGCGTGCGCGCCATCCGCGAGTGGCCAGACCTGAAAGGCTTCCGGGTCTTCGAGATGACCGCTCCGGACGAGTATTCGCTCGTGGCAACAGTGACGTCCGATCCCGACGGCGACCCGGCCAAGCGGCCGCAACAGGGCGGCGGCTGCTCGGAGTTCGCCTGGGACGGTGTCAGCCGGTTCATGTTCATCACCTGCGCGCCGACCGACGACTACGCCAACCAGCCCTACCGAAGCCTCCTGTACACCTATGGCGTCAGCGCCTACGACATGACCGACCCGGCCGATCCCGTCTACCTGTCGACCTGGCACGTGCCCGGACAGCTGCTGAGTGAAGAGGCGGAGTTCCGCGCCAACCCACGGTGGAACAACCGGGCCTCGCGGATGGGCGCCCGCGTCATGTTCGTGCCGACCTATCCAGACGACGGCGGCCAGTACGGCTACGTGCCGATGGGCGGCTGGGGGTTCTACGTGGTGGATATCTCCGACCCATCGAACATGACGACGGTCGGCCAGGTCGACGACTTCCCGATCGCGGTCAGCGGCAACGAGGGTGACAGTGTCTACGTGGATGTCATCGAGGAGACCGGCGGGCACGTCTTCTTCAACGGCTACCCGCTGGTCGAAGACTGCTACGAGCCCTACAAGGATATCTACTCGATCGACATCAACGACCCTGCGAATCCGACGGTCGTCGGCACGTTCCCGCGACCGACGCCGCCGGCCGACGCGATGTTCACCGACTACTGCCAGCGCCGCGGCAGCTTCGGTCCGAAGCGGCCCGGCGCGTCTGGCCGGTCGCCGCAGCCGGGCACGCCACACCCCCGCTACGCGCCGTGGTCGTTCTACAACGCGGGGATGCAGATGTTCGACGTCTCGGACCCGGCCAACGTGACGATCGCGGCCTACTTCGCACCGAAGATGATGGACGCCGAAATGAACTGGGCGTTCGGCAACCCCACGAACGCCGTGTTTGTCGAGTGGGACCGGAACCTCATCTACCTGTTCACAAACCACGGCTTCTACGTCCTGTCGAGCCCGCTGCTCGGGGATCCGGTCTTCGGCATCCCGGCGGAGGATGCCGGGATCGGTCGGCCGCCGGCCTAGACGGCCATCGGACATCGTCGAGCGCGCGGCACGGGCGGAAACCACCCGCCGTTCACCGCCTGCCCCCGACCGCTCATCGGACGATCCTGGCGCCTCGTCGAGAACTCGTAACTATCCGGCAACCCGCGCTTTATGCTCGCCGTATTAAGACTGGTGAGAGAGAATTCACCACCCCAGGAGTAGACAGATGAAGAGATTGGCATTGCTTGGCTTCGTCCTCATCCTTTCGGCGAGCACCGCGTTCGCCCAGGCTCCGTCGGCCCAGCCCGACACTCCGTTCAAGCTCGCGACATTCGAAGCGGGCGGTACCGTGCGCGTCGGCCTCGTGGTCGGTGAAACCGTCCTGGCCGTTCAGGAGGCCAACCGGGCGCTGACAGCGGCAGAGGGACTCTCGTCGGTCGAAATCCCGAACGAGATGCGGCTGCTCATCGAGTCGTACGACCGGACGAAGTCACGCCTCTATCAGATCGCGAACTACTACTCGGCGACCGGCGCTGGTGATGAGTCGTTCGCCTACGCCTACGACGACGTCGCCTTGAAAGCGCCGATCAAGTACCCCTACAACATGCTGGCCGCCGCGGCGAACTACCAGGATCACTCCGCGGAGATGATGCGGCGCTACGGAAATCCGAATCCTCAGCCCGTCGATCCCGACAGGGCGAGCCCGGTGTTCTTCGCCAAGTCGCCGCGCTCGAGCATCATCGATCCGGGCGCCGCGTTTCCGATGCCGCCGGTCGAGGGCAAAGGCTTCGACTGGGAGAACGAGCTGGCCGTCATCATCGGCAAGCCCGCGACCCGCCTGACCCTGGCCAATGCCGAGGATCACGTCTTCGGCTACAGCATCGTCTTCGACGTCAGCACACGCGACCGCGGCGAACAGGACGAGGATGACGATCAGGGCGGCGGCGGCTTCAGCTTCGGCGTCAACTGGTTCGAGGCGAAGAGCCGTGACAACGCGGCGCCCTTCGGCCCGGTCATCGTGCCGAAGGAATTCATTGGCGACTCGGCCAATCTTCGGATGACGACGAAGATCAACGGCGTGTTGAAGCAGGACGGCAACACCAAGGACATGATCCACAACGAGGGCCGCCTGCTCCGGCACGTCACGTCGATCCTGACGCTCTACCCTGGCGACGTCCTCGTGACGGGCACGCCGGCCGGCGTCGGTTCCGCGCGCAACCCACCTGAGTTCCTCGAGGTTGGTGACGTCGTGGAAATGTGGATCGAGGGCATCGGCACCCTCGTCACGCCGATCGAATAGCTCGGCGCCGCGACGGCCGGCCGGCTGGGCCGGCCGTGGCGGTCTAGATCGACGGTAGACTCGCGCTGATGATCTCTGGACTCCGAACGGCTGCGCTTGTCACGGCCCTTGCGGTCCTGGTGAGCAGCGCCCCGGCTGCCGACGCCCAGCCGGTGACGATGCGGATCCAGCACTCGGCGCCGCTGGTCCATCAGATCACGCTCGCGTTGCACGCCTTCGCCCAGGACGTCGAGGCTCGCTCGAGCGGCGAGGTGGTGGTCGACATTCTGACCAGGCCGCGCACGCTCGTCCCCGGAGGCGAGGTCGTGGCCGCCGTCGCGAGCGGCGCTCTCGAGGCCGCGGCGATCCCGAACTTCCAGTGGACCGACGCCATCCCCGAGATGAACTTCTCGGTGATCCCGTACCTGTTCACCGACCTGGCGCAGATCCGAGCCTTTTCGACCTCCCCCGCCGCCGAGCTGCTGGAAGATCAGCTGAATGCCCTGGGCGCCAGGACGCTGATCTGGATGCACGTGACCCGCACCAGCCTGATCACGTCGCAGGAGCGGTCGATCGTGGCGCCGGCCGACTTCGCGGGCCTCAGGGTCCGAACCGTGAACGAATTCGCCGGCGTCCCGCTGGAGGCCGTCGACGCCGTGCCGCAGCGGCTGGGCGCTGGAAGCGTGTACGCGGCGATCGAGGCGGGAACACTCGACGCGATCACGACCGACGTGGCGTCGGCGGTCGGGCTGAGACTCTACGAGGTTCAGGGCGCCGGGACGGTGGCTCCCTACTTCTCCGCGTTCTATCATCTCTTCGTGAACCCGGGGTGGCTCGACGGCCTGTCGGCAAGGCAGCGCAAGGCCGTCGACGACGCCGCCGCCGCGCTCGAGGCGACGACGGTCACGATCACGGAGGCGCGCGCCGCCGCGTCGATCGACGTCCTGAGAGCGAACGGCATGGATCTGCACCTCCAGACCGAGGCCGAGCAAGCGGCGTGGCGCGCGGCGATGCAGCCGCCGGCGCTCGAGGCGTTCGCACGCGACGTCCCCGACGGCGAGGCGTTTCTGGCACTGCTGCCGCGCGAGTGAGTAGCCTGGGGAGTCGTGATGTCTTCTCCAATCCTGGGAGGATCGTGATGCGTCGAGCTGGTTGGGTATGCGGTGTGGCAGTGGCACTGGCCGCCTTGGCGGTACAGCCGGCGACAGCGCAGGAACCGGAAGGTCTGATCGGCCAGGTCTACGTCATCGAGGCTCAGGCTGGAGCCGAGCAGCAGTGGGAGGACGCTTACAAACGCCACGTCGAGTGGCATCGGGCGCAGAACGATTCGTGGGGCTGGCCGGTCTGGCAGATCATCACCGGGGAGCGCGCCGGCCGGTACGTCATCGGGACCTTCGGCCACGAATGGACCGACCTCGACCGAGGTGACTTCGGCTCACGGGACCGGGCGGATGCCCGCACGAACCAGAACCGCTACGCCGCTGCGACTTCGGTCGAGATCTGGCGTCGCCGGCCCGAGCTGAGCCGTCCGCCCGAGGGCGAGATGCCGGCGATGGCGATCGCCTACTACAACACGCTGCACCAGGGGATGCTCGGTCCGTACTCGGCCGCCGTGCGCAAGATCAACGAAGCGATCACCGCCGCGGACTGGGGCGTCGGCTACTATCGCAACGTGATCGTCAACAGCGGCGACGACCCGAGAGTCGTGCGCTGGCTGTCGCGGCCGAGCTGGGCGGATTTCGAGTCTCCGGAACCATCGTTCCCAGCGATGCTGGCCGACGCCTACGGCCAGGAAGAGACCACGGCGATCCTGGAAACCCTCGCGCGCACGGTGCGTGACAGCCGCAGCGAGATCTGGGCCTACCGAGCTGACCTCAGCTACGTCCCCTAGCTACCAGCCGGTCTCGATGAAGTCGAGAATCTCGAGGCCGAGGGCCTCGTCCGCGGTGTTGAACGACATCACCATCGACATATGGTTGTGGCCGATGAGTTGCGTGAACCGCGGACATCGCCCGCGCGCGGTGCAGATCCGGCTGAACAGATCGGCGCCGTAGGCATCCAGAAACGGATTGTCGAACTCGGCGACGACGATGAAGGTCGGGACGTCGGACGCCGCGCCGTGGGAGACCGGCGATCGGCTCGGGTAGAGCGACGGATCGGTGCCGAAGTAGGCCTCGACGCCGGCCGCGTTCGGATCGTCCGGGCGGTTGTCGGCCGTCAGGCGGCCACTGAGGAGCACGAGACCCGCGACGCCGGGTCCGGACGACCCGTGAATCGCTGGATCGTAGGCCCAGGTCGCGGCGTGGGTGCCGCCGGACGAGTGGCCGACGAGGAAGATCCGATCCGGGTCGCCGCCATGGTCGGCGACGTTCGCCCGAGCCCATGCCACCGCACCGCCGATATCAACGGCCGCCGCCGGATAGCGATGCTCGGGCGCCAGGCGGTAGTTCGTGTTGATGCCCACCACGCCGTGCCGCGCGAAGAAGTACATGACGTTCGCGTAGACCTCGGCATTGGCATTCTTGTCGCCCCGGGTCAGCGCCCCGCCGTGGACGAAGACGACGACCGGCGCATCAGCGGCCGCCTCGGGGCGATAGACGTCGAGCCGCTGCGCGGGATCGTCGCCAAACGCCTGGTCGGCGAGGACGCGCGCGCCGGCCTTCGGCGATTCCGCCAGCAGCGGCAGAAACAGCTCGCGCGTTCTCGGAATGTGGGTGCGGATGTTGGACTGGTAGCGCGGGCCGATCTCCGCCAGCTCGATCTGGATCGCGGCCGGCAACCGGGAGACCTGCCCCGACGCCGGCACGCTCGCGAACAGCGCGATGGCTAGCGGTCCCAACCGCTGCACGGTGCGACGCGTCATCTGCCCGCGCAACCTCACAGCACCGCCATGATGCTGCCGAGCAGAATACTGGCGATCGCCAGCGGCGAGACGTAGCGGACGAGCAGGCCCCAGAGCTTCGGGTTCGGGAACCACGCGTTGTCGGCGAGCAGTTCCTCGACCGCCCGATCGACCCGCCAGACGTAGCCGACGAAGATGCACATCAGCATGCCGGTGATCGGCAGCGAGAAGTTGTTGCAGATCGTCGCGACGACGCCGAGGAAGTTTCCGCCCCAGGCCGCCGGCGCCAGGTTGCTCAGAGATTCGACCGCGCCGTTGCCCAGCGCGCACGGAATCGACAAGAGGAACGCCGAGCCTGCCACAAGGCCGACGGCCTTCGGCCTCGACCATCCCCACCGGTCGACGACGTGAGCGACCGGCACCTCGAGCAGTGAGATCGCCGAGGTCAGCGCCGCCATGACCAGCAGGATGAAGAACGCCCCGCCGAACAGCGTGCCGCCCGCCAGCGTGGCGAAGAGCTGGGGCAAGACCGCGAAGATCAACCCCGGGCCGGAGCTGGCCGGGTCGAACCCGACGATCGAGAACCCCGCGGGGAAGATGATGAGGCCCGCGAGCAGTGCGATCGAGGTGTCGAGCGCGACCACCATGAGGACGGATCGACCGATGCCGTCCGACCGGCGGAGGTAGCTGCCGTAGGTGAGCATCGCGCCGTTGCCGAGGCTCAGCGAGAAGAACGCCTGCCCGAGCGCCGCGCCGACGATTGTCATGTTGAACGCCTGGCTGAAGTCGGGCCGCATGTAGTACGCCAGCCCCTCGGCCGCACCCGGCAGCGTGAGCGACCGCACCGCCAGCAGGACCAGCAACGCCAGCAGCGCCGGCATCAGCGCCGTGGTGACCCGTTCGATGCCGGCGCGCACGCCGCCGGCGTTCGCCGCCGCCGCCATGCCGAGGAAGATGAAGGTGCAGAGCACGTTCTGCCATCCGTTCGCCGTGAACCGGGTGAAAAAGTCGCCCGCGGCTTCGCCGCCGCCGCCGAGCGCGCCGCTCGCCGCGAACCAGACGTAGGCGATGGTCCATCCGCCGATAACCGAGTAGAACGCCACGATGCCGACGCTGGTCACGACCCCGACGGCGCCGACCCACCACCAGCGGGTCCCTGGGCTGAGGAACTTGAAGGCGCCCACCGGCGACTGCCGCGACCTACGGCCGAGGACGATCTCGGCCACGAGGATCGGCGCGCAGATCATCACGATGCAGAAGAGGTAGACGATGACAAACGCCGCGCCCCCGCCCCTGCCGACCTGGGTCGGGAACCCCCAGATGTTGCCGAGCCCGACCGCGGAGCCGGCCGCGGCGAGCACGAAGGCGAAGCGCGAGCCCCACATTCCACGATCCGTCGACGTCGTCATGAGTCAGTCCTCCACTACACGGGTCTGGCCAGCGCGCCCTGCAGGATACCGACGAACTCGAACACTTCCTCGAACCTGTTGTAGAGCGGCACCGGGGCGACACGGATGACATCCGGCTCCCGCCAGTCGCAGACGACGCCGTTCGCCCCCAGCACTTCGAAGACCCGGCGCTGGTCGCCGCGCGCGCCCTTGACGCGCAGCGACAGCTGGCAGCCACGTTCCGTGGACTCGGCCGGCGTCAGGATCTCGACGTGGTCGCCGAGGCGCTCTCCGACGAGGTAGGCCAAGTACGACGTCAGGCGCTCGGACTTCGCCCTGAGCGCCGGCATCCCGGCCTCCTCGAAGATGCCGAGCGACGCGAGTACCGGCGCCGTCGACAGGATCGGCGCGTTGCTCATCTGCCAGCCTTCGGCGCCTGGTATCGGCTGGAAGTCGGGCCCCATCTTGAACCGCGACGCCTTGTCGTGGCCCCACCACCCCGCCAGCCTCGGCTGGTTGGCCCAATCGCGGTGACGGTCGTGCACGAAGCAGCCGGCGATCGACCCGGGGCCGCCATTCAGATACTTATAGGTGCACCAGACGGCGAAGTCGGCGCCCCAGTCGTGCAGCCGCAGCGGAATGTTGCCGACGGCGTGCGCGAGATCGAACCCGACCTGGCATCCCTGCGAATGGCCGAGCCGGGTGAGCGCGGCCATGTCGAACACCTGGCCGCTGTAGTAGTTCACGCCGGGCAGCATGAGCAAGGCGACCGTCGGCCCCTCGGCCTCGATGCGGGCCGCGAGATCCTCCATCCGAATCGTCGATTCGCCCTCGCGAGGGCCGACCTCGACCAATGACGTCGCCGGCTCGAAACCATGGAACCGGATCTGCGACTCGACCGCGTAGCGGTCCGAGGGGAACGCCGGGCGTTCGATGACGACCTTGTGCCGGGCCGGCGTCGGACGATAGAAACTCACCATCATCAGATGTAGGTTGACGGTGAGCGTGTTCATCGTCACCACCTCACTGGGCTCGGCACCAACGAGCGCGGCCGTGGCGGGCGCCAGGCGCTCTTGATACGACACCCAGGCCCGCTCGGCGGCGAAGTGCGCGCCGACGGCCAGGGCACCCCAGACCGCCAGTTCCTCACCGACCATGGTGACAGCTGACTTTGGCTGCAGGCCGAGCGAATTTCCGCAGAAGTAGATGACTTCGCCGCCGTCCGGCCGCTGCGGGATGACGAAGCGGTCCCGGAACGAGGCGAGGGGGTCGGCGGCGTCCTGCGCCTGCGCGAAGTCGCGGCCACCGTCGAAGTTCACGCGAACCTCCCCGGTTCGAGATTCAGCCATTCGAGCGCCGACCCGGCGAGCAGCCGCTCGCGCGTCGACGCCTCCAGCCCCAGCGACTCGATCAGGGCACCCGGCGCCAGTTCACCCAGGGGGAACGGATAGTCCGTGCCGAGCGCCACCCG
Source organism: Acidobacteria bacterium UBA2161 (assembly GCA_002328835.1). Classification (GTDB taxonomy): domain Bacteria; phylum Acidobacteriota; class Vicinamibacteria; order Vicinamibacterales; family UBA823; genus UBA2161. Next base: position 68,437 of record DCWN01000030.1, read on the forward strand.
GTCGGCGCCGACGAGATCGATCAGGTGGCGGAGCGCGGTCTCGTCGTGCACCAGCGCGTCGACGTAGAACCGCCCCAGCTGATCCCGCGGGCTGGTCTCCGTCTCGACCGCGCAGAGATCGGGACGAACCTGAAATCCGTGCTCGATCCTTCCGACCGTGCCCGGAAACACCCCGCCGCCATGCGCGAACGCCACGCGCAACCGTGGCAGGCGGTCGAACACGCCGCCGAACAGCATCGAGCAGATCGCCAGCGCGGTCTCGGCGGGCATGCCGACCAGCCACGACAGCCAGTAGCGCGACATCCGATCGCGGGCCAGCATGTCCCAGGGGTGCACGAAGACCGCGGCCCCCAGCGCCTCGGCCGCCTCGAGTACCGGGAAGACGCGTTCGTCGTCCAGGTTCTTGCCGTTGACGTGGGTGCCGATCTGGACCCCCGCGAGGCCGAGCGTCGTCACACATCGCTCGAGCTCCCGGACCGCGAGGTCCGGATCCTGCATCGGAACGGTGCCCAGGCCAACGAACCGCCGCGGATGCTCGCCGACGACGCCCGCGAGATGGTCGTTCAGCAGGCGCGAGAGATCGTGCGCGTCCTTCGGCTCGGCCCAGTAGCTGAACATGATCGGAACGGTCGACAGCACCTGCACGTCGACACCGTGACCGTCGCACTCGGTCAGGCGCGTCGCGGCGTCCCAGCAGTTCTTGTCGACATCCCTGAACCCACGGCCGTCAATCGACATCCGGGCGCAGCCCGGCCCGTGGTGTTCGAGTTGCACGAAGCCGCCGTAGCCGTAGCGCGCCTTCAGATCGGGCCACGTCTCGGGCAGGATGTGGGTGTGGATGTCGATCTTCAGCACGGCGTTCCGTTCAGGTTCATCTTCATCCGTGGAGCCCGGCTAGGGCCGCTCCATCACCGTGGCGCACTTGTCGCAGGTCCGGTCGTCGAGCGACCCGTAGAAGCGGTCGAAGACCGTCGACAGCTGCGTCTCGATGTTTTCCAGCTTGAAATACTCGGCGTAGAGCTTGTGGTGGCAATTCTCACAGAACCAGATCAGGCCATCCTGTTCCCCATCCATGCGCTCCCGCTCGATGACGAGCCCGACCGTGTTGGCCTTGCGCTGAGGCGAATGCGGCACCTTGGCCGGTAGCAGGAAGACCTCCCCCTCGCGGATCGGGATGTCGGCCGGCTTGCCGTTCTGCATCACCCGGAGCACCATGTCACCTTCCACCTGGTAGAAGAACTCCTCACTCTCGTCGAAGTGATAGTCCTTTCGCTCGTTCGGGCCGCCGATCACCATGACGATGAAGCCGGCATCCTGAAAGATCAGCTTGTTGCAGACCGGGGGCTTCAGCACGTCCCGGTGCTCGTCGATCCACTGTTTGAGATTGAACGCTTTGAGATCACGCATCGTCACTCTCCTTACCCTCAGTCCACCGTCGCCACGCACTTCAACTCGATGGCGATCGGCGTGGGTAGGCGGTTCACTTCCACGGTCGTGCGACAGGGCTGGTTGGCCGCGAAGTACTCAGCGTAGACCGCGTTGAACCGGTCGAAGTCGTCGGTCATGTTCGTCAGGAACACGGTCACATCGATCAAGCGGTCCCAGCTGGACCCGGCTTCCTCCAGCACGGTGCGGACGTTGTCGAACACCGACCGGCACTGCGCGTCGATGTCGTGGGCGACGACCTGCCCCTCGGCATCGAGCGTGACGCCCGGAATCTCGCGCTGGCCTCGCACGCGCGGCCCGATGCCCGAGAGAAACAGTAGATTCCCGACACGGCGGGCATGCGGATACGCCCCGACGGGCTCAGGCGAACGCGACTCGTCTGATGGCACCATGAACTCGGGAGACGATACCCTGCGGCGTCCGCAGAGCGTAGCCGTTTCCTCACGAACGGCCAGATCGTGCCGACGAGCGGCCGTTTTCGAGAGATTACCGGCGGGCGCATCGACAATCCGGGTTCAGACGATGCCGCTGGATAGTGCTAGTATCCCCGGTCGAACACGGTCTGCGACGCGGAGCCCCCGGGGAGAAGACCCGATGCCCGCCAGAACATCACGCGAGGGAATCGGACCACGATGAGGAAGCTGCGATCGTGAGCGAACCAGCCGACACCGCGCGTCCGTCGTCCACCCGGCGACTCGACTGCCTGAAAGCGCTCGAGCGAAAGGTGCTCTGGCTGGCGGTCTGGATGATCCACCACGCCAACCACGTCCGTCCGGCGCGGGACGGCCTGAAGGTAGGCGGGCATCAGGCCTCGTCGGCGTCGATGGTCACCCTGATGACCGCCCTCTACTTCGACGTCGCCCGACCGCAAGATCGGATCGCCGTCAAGCCGCACGGCAGCCCGGTGTACCACGCGATCCAGTATCTGTTCGGACGGCAGACGTTGGACCAACTCCAACGCTTCCGCGGCCTGGGTGGCGCCCAGTCCTACCCCTCGCGTACGAAGGACCGCGACGACGTTGATTTCTCGACCGGCTCGGTGGGACTCGGGGTCGCGATGACGAGCTTCGCAGCGCTCGTCCAGGAGTACGTCCGACTCAAGGACCTCGTCGACACCGGCATACCGGCCGGCCGGATGATCGCCGTCGCGGGCGATGCCGAGTTCGACGAAGGCAACGTGTTCGAAGCCTTGCTCGAGGCCTGGAAGCACCGGGTCGGCAACATCTGGTGGATCATCGACTACAACCGGCAGAGCCTCGACGCGATCTCCGAAGACCGGATGTGCCAGCGGCTCGACGGCATCTTCCAGGACATGGAGTGGCGGGTCGTCACGCTCAAGTACGGCACGCTGCTCGAGCGGGCATTCACCCGTCCGGGCGGTGACGCGTTGCGTCGGTGGATCGACGCCTGTCCCAACTCGCTCTACTCCGCGCTCGCCTACCAGGGTGGCGCAGCCTGGCGCACCCAGCTGACCCGCGACCTCGGGGACACGACCGGCGTGTCGGAACTGCTCGATACGCACGACGACGACCGGCTCCAGCAGCTGATGACGAACCTGGCCGGCCACGATCTCGAATCGGTCCTGGGCGCGCTCGATGCGATGCGCGACGAGGTGCCGACCTGTCTGATTGCCTACACCATCAAGGGCTACGGCCTCCCGCTGGCCGGCCACAAGGACAATCACTCCGGAATGCTGACGCCCGAGCAGATGCAGGCGTTCAAGGGGACGATGGGCATCCCGGACGGGCAGGAGTGGGAGCGCTTCGCCGGGCTCGACGTCGCCGCCGACGAGCTCGAGAGCTATCTGGCCGGCGTGCCGTTCAACCAGCCGGCCGAGCGGCACCACGACGTTCCACGGGTGCCCGTGCCGGACCTCATCGAGTCGCCGTCAGGTGACACGATGTCGACGCAACAGGGCTTCGGCCGGCTGTTGACCGAGATCGCCCGCCAGCACGCCGAGCTGGCCGATCGGATCGTCACCACGTCCCCCGACGTCACGGTGTCGACCAACCTGGGCGGCTGGGTCAACCGGCGCGGTGTCTTCGACGCCCGGGAGCGAGCCGATACGTTCCACGACGGCCGGCCACTCTCGGCCCAGGACTGGTCGATGGGCCCGGCCGGCCAGCACATCGAGCTTGGCATCGCTGAGAACAACCTCTTCATCTTGCTGGGCGCGCTGGGCCTGGCGGGGCCGCTGTTCGGCGCCCGCCTGCTTCCAATTGGCACGCTCTACGATCCGTTCATCAGCCGCGGCCTCGACGCGCTGAACTACGCCTGCTATCAGGACTCACGCTTCATCGTCGTCGCGACGCCGTCAGGCCTGAGCCTCGCACCCGAAGGCGGAGCGCACCAGTCGGTCGTGACTCCACTCGTCGGACTCGGGCAGCCCGGATTGACCTCGTTCGAGCCGACCTACGTCGACGAACTGAGCGAGATCCTGCGATGGAGCCTCGCCCATATCCAGGCCGATGAGGGCGAGTCGGTGTATCTCCGGCTGTCGACACGCCCCCTCGAGCAGCCGGACCGCACCCTGACGCCGCGGCTGCGAGGTGAGATCGTGGCGGGCGGCTACTGGCTGGTCGAGCCCGGCCCGAACGCGGAAGTCGCGCTCGTGGCGTCGGGCGCGGTCGTGCCCGAGGCGCTCGAAGCCCTCACGGCCATCCACGAGGACATTCCCGAGGCGGGCCTGCTCGTGGTCACCTCGGCCGCCAGACTCCACCGGGGCTGGGTGCATCAGACGCAACGGCGCGGCGACGCGGCGCGCGGCCGCCCGCACGTGGAGACCCTGCTCGCGGCCGTGCCCGAGACGACGGCGCTGGTGACCGTCATCGATGGGCATCCCGCGACGCTCTCGTGGATGGGCGGCGTGCGGCGGAACCGGGTGATGCCGCTCGGCGTCGATCGGTTCGGACAGTCGGGCGACGTGCCCGACCTCTACCGGACCTACGGGCTTGACGCCGACGCGATTCTGGGCGCCGTGGCGCGCGCCTGGACGCTGTCGGGGTGAACGCCGGCAGATCCCGCCGACGCGGTTCGTCATGGATCCGCCGTTCGTTGCTATCATTGGGCGCATGGCCCTCGACGAAAGCAACGTCTTCGTGAAGAAGCCAGAAACGCGACCCGGGCGCTACCAGTGCCCCAGGTGTCGGCGGACGGGCGAGTACAGCATCCGGTGGGTCCGCCACTCGAAGAAGGCCAAGCCGCCGGCCGGGGCCGACCGGGAGGACCAGGCCCGATTCGCGAAGCTGCGCGACTACCTCCTCCGCCTCGATGACGACGTGACATGCACGGAGTGTGGCAAGAAATTCGAGATTCCGTCGCAGCACTCGTTGATGTTCGTGGATCAGATCGCCGGCCTGCCTAACGCAGACGAACTCGAACGCGAGATCGCCGCCGCGTCGGACACGCCCGAACCCGAGCCGGAACGGAAGCCGGAGCTCCCCGCCCGCTTCACGCGGAAATCGACCGGCTGGAAGTAGCGGGCCGCGCCGCCGGCGCCGGCCAACCGTAGCTCCCCGGCAAGCGTCCAAAGGACGATCCCTCTTTTCGGTCAGGAAGGAAGGGGTGTGAGCGGAGCGCGAACGGCCTGGGGAGCGAGTGTGCTCGCGGTATCGCTGCTGCTCTGGCCTCAGGTCTTGGGCGCGCAGGACCGGACCAGCGGAGCCGACGCAGACGCTGACGGCGAGCCATTCGCCGCAGCCAAGGCCGGCAAGTTGCTCGGCGCGCACCGGATCCGCGGGCGGGCACCCCTCATCGACGGCCAGCTCGACGACGAGGTCTGGGAACTAGCCGGCGCCATCGGCGACCTCGTGCAGTGGGAGCCCGAGAACATGGCGCCGCTGAGCGAGCGCACGGTCGCCCAGGTCGCATTCGACACGCGCTACATCTACGTGGCGGTCCGGTGTTTCGACAGCTCGCCCGAAGGCGTCATCGCCGGACTCGGCCGTCGCGACAACTTCCCGCCCACGGATCAGATCAGTATCGGCTTCGATCCCCGCCACGATCATCAGACGGCGTACGTCTTCGAAACCAATCCGTCCGGGGTTCAGAGCGACATGCGTCGGTTCGACGACACGCGCCAGGACCGCGACTACGACGCGGTATGGGAGGTCGTCGCGCGCACGACGCCCGACGGCTGGGTCGCCGAATTTCGCGTCCCCTTCTCCCAGATGCGCTTCACCGTGCCGGCAGACGCCGAGGCGGTCTGGGGTTTCAACGTCCGCCGGACGATTCAGCGCAAGGGCGAAGAGGGCGAGTGGGTCGGACGCCCGCGCGGCGAGCGCGGGAACGTCTCGCGCTGGGGGCACCTGGTCTTCGACGCGCAGGCCCTCGCCCCCCCCCACGACGCATGGAGGTGCTCCCCTACGTTCTCGCCGGTCGGACCGACCCGGCCGGCACCAGCGATGCCGACCTCACCGGAGCCGTCGGCGCCGACGTTCGGCTCGGCGTCGGACCGGGCGCGACGCTCTCGGCCACGGTGAACCCCGACTTCGCGCAGGTCGAACAGGACCCCGCCGTCCTCAACCTGACGGTGTTCGAGACGTTCTTTCCCGAACGGCGCCCGTTCTTTCTGGAGGACGCCAGGACGTTCCTTCCGGGGGTCCAGCAGTTCCAGCTCTTTCATTCGCGCCGGATCGGCCGGCAACCCGGATATCTCGACCTCGAACCCGACGACGAGATCGTCGACCGCCCCGCGGAAACGACGATTCTCGGTGCCGCGAAGCTGACCGGCAAGAGTGGGTCGTGGACCTACGGCGGGCTCACTGCCGTCACGGCGCCGGAGTACGCCACGGTCGAGACCGACGGGCGCCGGGCGGAACGCCTCATCGAACCGCTCACCTCCTACAGCGTCGGCCGTCTCCAGCGCGATGTCGGGAGTAACTCCAACGTCGGCGGCCTGATGACCGTCGTCAACCGTGACAGCGCGGCCGACGCGTTCACGGCCGGCTTCGACCACAGCCTGCGCTGGAGCAGCAACGAGTGGCAGTGGAACGGCTCGTACGCGGCCACCCACGCACCGGGCGACGGCGGCATCCGGACCGGCACGGGCATGGTCTCCAACCTGTCGTACGAGAGGAAGCACGCCGGCCTGATCGTGTTCTCGACCCGGATCGATCCCGACTTTCGGGTCAACGACGTCGGGTTCCTGCGCGGCCGGGTCGACTTCCAGCAGGCGGGATTCGGCGTGAACGGCGGGCAGCCCGACCCATGGGGAATCTTCAGGAACGTCCAACTGTTCGGCAACGTCGGCCGGATCTGGAATACGGACGGCCTGAACCTGGGTCGGTTCTACAACGGTGGCATCAACGCACAGTTCCGCAACTTCTGGCGGCTGGCCGCCTTCGCTGGCGGCAATGCCGAACGGCAAGACGACCTCGACACGCGCGGCGGCCCGCCGATTCTTCGCCCACCGCTCTCGTTCGTGAACTTCTTCCTCAACTCCGACTCGCGGAAGACCTGGCGGATCGGGGTCAACGGCAACGGGGCGCGTTCGAAGGACGGCAGCTGGAACGTCCGGCTCGGCCCAAACGTCACGCTCCAGCCTTCACCCCGGCTACAGCTGAGTCTGGCGGCGAACTACAACTTCGCGGACGAGATGGCGCAGTGGATCAAGAACATCGACGTCACGGGCAACGGCGAGACCGACCATGTGTACGGGCGGCTGCGTCGAGACGTGCTGGACATCACCGTGCGGTCGACGTTCGCCATCCACCGGGACATGACGCTCGAGCTGTTCCTGCAGCCGTTCGTGGCCGTCGGCGACTACACCGACATCAAGCGCCTCGCCCGGCCACACTCCTACGAGTTCGAGCCTGCGATGCTGCCGGACGACCCCGACTTCAACACGAAGTCGCTGCGCGGCAACGTCGTGCTCCGCTGGGAGTACCTGCGGGGTAGCACGTTGTTCTTCGTCTGGAACGTCTCGGCGGTCGACCGGGCGCGGCCCGGGAACTTCTCCCCCCTGGACGACCTGACCGGAGCGTTCGGCGCCGACGGAACCCACTCGCTCATGGTGAAGACGACTTTCTGGTGGAGCCGGTAGAAGATGCCCGATCCCTGATAGTCTGCAATCCAAGGAGAACACACCATGGATCAGAGAGTCATCGACATCGGCGGGGTGCGCGTGCCGCCGGTCCCAACGAGAACGATCGGGATGGGCGTGCTCGCGTTAGTCATCGTCTCGGGACTGTTCAACACGCTCTACCAGATACAACCGGAGGAAGTCGGCGTGGTGCTGAGGTTCGGGCGCTACGTGCGGACGAGCGAGCCGGGCCTGCGCGCCAAGCTGCCATTCGCCGAAACGGTGCTGAAGGTACCGGTGCAGCGCCAGCTCAAGCAGGAGTTCGGCTTCCGCACGGTCGAGGCTGGAGTCCGCAGCACCTTCTCGGAGCGGCAATTCGCCGACGAGGCGGTCATGCTCACGGGCGATCTGAACGTCGCCGTCGTCGAATGGATCGTGCAGTATCGCGTGTCAGATCCGTACGAGTACCTATTCAAGGTCCGCAACCTCGAAGGCACGTTCGGCGCGATGAACGAGGCGGTCATGCGCGAGGTCGTCGGCGACCGGACGGTCACCGAGGTCCTGACGGTCGGCCGGCAGGACATCGAGACGCAGGTCGAAGAGCAACTGCAGGCGCTCGTGGGCCAGTACGAGATGGGGATCACGGTCGAGCAGGTCGTCCTGCAGGACGTGAACCCGCCCGACCCGGTCAAGCCGTCGTGGGACGAGGTCAACCAGGCGCAGCAACAGCGCGACCGGCTGATCAACGAGGCACGCGCCGAATACAACGCGATCATCCCGCGCGCCCGCGGCGAAGCGCAGCAAGCCGTGCTTCAGGCCGAGGGCTACGCGCTCGACCGCGTCAACCGCGCCCAGGGCGACGCGGCTCGCTTCACCGCGATCTACGACGCCTACCGCCAGGCGCCGGAGGTCACGCGGCGGCGGCTGTACCTGGAGACGATGCAGCGGGTGCTGCCCCAGGTCGGCGGCAAGCTCTACCTGGCCGAAGGCGCCAGCGGCGTCCTCCCGCTCTTGTCGCTCGACGCGCTGCAGCAGCGGATCGCGAGCGGCGCTCCCCCGCCGCCGCCAGCGGCGCCAGCCGATACAGGAGGTGATCGATGAGCCCACGCACTATCACCCAACTCGTCGTGCTCGTGGCCGCGCTCGTGGTGCTGTCGAGCGCCGCCTATCAGGTTCGCGAAGTCGACCAGGTCATCATCACGCAGTTCGGTAACCCCATTGGCGATCCGGTCACTGAGCCCGGCCTGCACTTCAAGGTGCCGTTCATCCAGGATGCCAACTACTTCGAGAAGCGTTTTCTCGAATGGGACGGCAGTCCGAATCAGGTGCCGACGAAGGACAAGCGCTTCATCTGGGTCGACACCTATGCCCGCTGGCGCATCACCGACCCGTTGCTGTTCTTTCAGCGGCTCCAGAACGAACGTGGCGCGCAATCTCGCCTCGACGACATCCTGGATGGTGAAACGCGGAACTCCGTGGCGCGGTACGACCTGATCGAGATCGTCCGCAGCAGTAACCGGGATCCCGACGACGTCCTGGTCGAGTCGGAGGAGGAGGCGGCCATCCTGGACCAGATCGAGATGGGTCGTCAGCAGATCGCGGCCGAGATTCTCGAGCGGGCGGCGGGCAGCACCGCCGATCTGGGTATCGAGCTGCTCGACTTACGACTGAAGCGGATCAACTACGTCGAAGAGGTCCAGCAGGACGTCTTCGCGCGGATGATCGCCGAACGTCAGCGAATCGCCGAGGAGTTCAGGTCCGAAGGCGAGGGCGAGGCCGCGCGCATCGGCGGAGAACGCGAGCGCGACCTCCGGCGGATCCAGTCCGAGGCCTACCGCACCGCGGAGGAGCTGCGGGGTGTGGCCGATGCCGAGGCGACGGCGGTCTACGGCAACGCCTACACCCGGGACGCTGACTTCTACGCGTTCACGAAGGCGATGGAGACCTACGAGCAGACGATGGACCCGTCCACGGTCTTCATTCTGGGCACGGACAACGAGCTACTCCGATACCTGGAGCAGCCGCAGTAGGCGCCGCGCCGCGAAATCCATGGTGGGGAGGGAGCCGGCCCGAGCGTCCGCCGACGATCGGGCCGGCCACACTCTCGCCCTTGGGCTAGTTCGCCGCGTTCAACGATTCGATGAACGCCCGCGTCAGATCGGTCGTACCGTCCGGTAGATTCAGGCCGCGCGACGCCAAAGGACAGATCCCCGCCGTCGAGAGGTTGCCGTCGCGCATCACGCCGGTGCCGCGGTAGGTGCCGCCGCGGAACTCTGGCTCGGCCTCGAGGTCGACTTCGCCCTCGTAGGCGTACTCCTTGCCGACGACGCCCCCCGCCTGCGCCACGAGCGCCACCGAACCGCGTGACGCCGCGATCGGTTTGCCGCTGGCCACGGCGGTCTCCAGCAAGGCGATCGCCTCTGACGGAACCGGCGTGCCCGGCGCCGGCGCCATGCACGGCAGGATGAAACCCGCGTAGCTGGACGCGTCGACGTCGGTCAGTTTCAGGTCAGGCTGGACTCTTGCGTCGCCGGCCTCCATCAGGGTGCCCGCCGCGGTCGCGATTTCGACCGAGTAACCGGCCTCCTCGATCATCGTCTTCATGACGCCGACTTCCTCGGTCAGCATCAGATGGAGGTCGCGCGAACCGTCCAGCACGAACATCAGAACTTTCTGGGGTTCCTGGGCGCTGGCCATCGACAGCGGCAGCGCGAGGGCCACGGCAACGAGAGCGATGCAGCTAGGAGAACGACGCATGGCATCCTCCTTGTTCGAGAACGTAACGTCTGTACATACAGACTTCCATCGAGGGCGTCAACGGCCTACCGCCACGCGCCAGGGCGCCCTCGAGCGACCGCCGCCGCGAACACTCGTGTCCCCGAAAGGGGACTCGGCCGCGCGCGCCGCTCGATTCACGACGCAAGGCGCCGGTGGAAACCGCGTCGCCCGCCTGGCACGAAGCCTGCTACATAGCCGGTGGGAGGCTCCCCAAGAAAGGAACGTGAGCGATGACGACACGACCTGCACGCATTCGGAGCATCGTGGCTCTGTCGGTTCTGGCGATCGTTGGGGCAGCGGTACATGCGTCGGCTCAGACCGATCTGCAGGCCCAGGTCACACCGGTCCTCGAACCGCTCGTAGAGGACTTGGCCGTTGAAGTCGCGGCCGACGGCGTCGTCACTCTCGGCGGCTCCGTGCCGAGCGTCTGGGCCAAGGATCGGGCCATTCGACGCGCGATCGACGTGGACGGCGTCGACTCGATCGTCAGCGAGTTGACGATCATGCGCGCCGAGAGTGACGCCGCGCTGGCTGACGCGGTTGCGGATCGAATCCGCGGCTACGTCCACTACTCGATCTTCGACAATGTGGACGTCCACGTGAAGGACGGCTTCGTCACCCTGGTCGGCCACGTCCGTGAAGGCGTCGGTCAGCGAGACCTCACGGAGACGGTCGCGCAGGTCCACGGGACGCAGGGCGTCGCGGACCGGATCGAGGCGCTGCCCGCCGGCGACGATCGGGTGCGGGCGCGCATCGCCAGGCTTATCTATCGTCATCCGCAGTTTCAGAAGTACCTGTTCCGGCGCCACCCGCCGATCCGGATCATCGTCCACCAGGCCGACGTGACGCTCGTCGGGGAGGTGGGGTCGAAGCTCGAGAAGGTGCTCGCCTCGCATCTGGCGCTCGGCGCCTTCGGTGTGTTGAACGTGAGGAACCAGCTGCGGATCGAGACCGCGTCTGGCGACTAGCTCGCCAGCTAACGCCTGGGGCACGGCCGGGGGGCGAACCCCTGGCCGCCGCTCTCACGCGCTGGGCCGGCCGCGAGACTCGACGCGGCCGCCTCAGCCGACCGTTGGCCCGAGGAGCACGCCGAGCAAGAACGCCAGCCCCAGACTCAGGCTGAGCGCGACCGCGCAGACTGCGACCGCATGGAGCGTCGTGGCGTAGTCGAGCGCCTGCCTGATGGCCACGACCATCGCCGCGAACATCCAAATCCAGGTGACCACGTAGACCCCAAGGGTCACGGCCGGGAGCGCCGCGAACACTTGCAGCAGTCCGGGCGCCGCCGCGAAGCCAACGGTCCGCAGCAACTCGCCCATGTCGACGCGCGTCGCCGACTCTGACAGCCACCGTCCACCGATCTGCAGCACCAGGACCGCCCATGCCGCCCAGGTCACGAGCGCCATGGCCGTCACGCTCACCTGAACGGACAGTTCCGGCCCCCTCCAGCCTGCACTCCCGAGCCCGGCCGCCAGACTCGACAGCAGCACAACGGCCAGCGCTTGCCACCCTGCGGACCGATCGCGCTCGATCTCCTCGTACACCGAGGCGTCGAGCAGGGCCGCACGCATGAGTCGATAGGTAAAGACGATCATCTCGGACCACGATAGCCCCAGCCACCTCGTCCGACAAGGCGACCGTCATTCCGGCCTCACTCGGGGACCTCTCCCCCCGGCGATCCGCGTCGTCGGCTAGCCCCGTCGAAACAGCACCGCCGCGGCGTCCAGCGCATCGCGGTCGCCAACGAGGATCGCCGTATCCCCCGCCCGGTAGCAGAAACCGGGATCGCGCTCGTAGATCGGATGGCCGTCGCGGATGACCGCCACCTGCACAGCGCCCGTCTTCTTGCGTAGATCGATCGTCAACGGGTTCCCGCCCAGCGCCGCCGCGCCTTCCTCCACCTCGACCAGATCCAGGGCGTCGTGGATACTCAGGTGTTTCAGCGCGTCCAGCCGGAGGTCGGGCATTGACTGGCCCCGCAACAACCCGTAGTGCTCCGATCGCACCGCATCAAGTTCGCGGGCAATCCGCGTCTGCGGAATCTCGTAGCTCTCGAGCGCCCGGGCGAATAGTTCGACCGACGCCTCGAACTCCTCGACCACCACTTCGTTCGCGCCGAGCCGCATCAACTCGTCGATGGCCCGGACGTAACGCGTGCGCACCACGATCGTGGCGTTCGGTGCGACCTCGCGCGCCACGATGACGCCGCGACGCTCCTCAATCGGCGAGGAGATGGCATAGACGATCAACCGGGCGCCCGCGCAGTTCGCGTGCTCCAGAATGCCGTGGCGCGAGCCGTCACCATAGACGGCCGGCATCTCGTCGCGCTGGGCCTGCCGCATCAGCTCGGCATTCTGCTCGATGACGACGCAATCGATGCCCGCCGCGCGAAGCATCCTGGCCAGATAGCGCCCGGCGATGCCGTAGCCGATGATGACCGCGTGATCGCTCCGGCGCTGGGGCGACCCGCTCGGCTCGAAACCCTCGATCGCCGCCGGGTGCGTACCCACGCGATTGGCGATCGGGCGGGCCGCCGCGATCAGGAACGGCGTCGCCATCATCGAAAGGGCAGCCACGGTCAGAAAGACCTGATAGTCGTCACCCGCGAACAGTCCCAGCGGCAGGCCCGCGGCGGCCAGAACGAACGAGAACTCCCCGATCTGCGCGAGGCTGATGCCGCTGATGAGGCCGGTGGCCAGGGGTCGACCACGCAGCAGCACAGCGCCGGCCGCCACGAGGCTCTTGACGACAACGAGCAGGACGATCGCCCCAAGGAGCAGCGGCACCTGCCCCGCCGCGAACGAGAGGTCCAGCAGCATCCCGATCGACGTGAAGAAGACGCCGCTGAACAGCGCGCGGAACGGCACGACGTCGGACAGCGCCTGTAGGCCGTACTCCGACTCCGAGATGATCAAGCCGGCCAGAAAGGCCCCGATCGCGAGGGAGAACCCGAACGACGACGCCACGAGCGCCGTGGCCACCGCGAAGAAGCCGACGCACAGCGTGAACAGCTCCCGGTCGCGGACGGCGACGACGCGGTCGAGCGTCCACCGAACCACCAGGCGCCCGCCCGCGATGAGTGCGGTCATCGCCGCAAGGCTCACGACGAGGCGGAGCCACGCACCCTCGCCTGCGCGCGCGTCACCGCCAAGCAGCGGTAGTAGCAGCATCAGCGGCACAATCGCCAGATCCTGGAAGACGAGAATCGACAGCACCTCGCGGGCGTGCGGTGTGTCGAGCTCGTCCCGATCGGCGTAGGTCTTGCTCACGACCGCTGTCGACGACATCGCGGCCAGCGCGCCGTAGAACAGACTCTGGCCGAGCGGCAGGCCAAGCGCCGAGCCGACGGCGGCCCCGATCGCCAGCATGCCCAGCATCTGCGCGCCGCCGGTGACCAGCACGGCGGTGCCCCACTCGAGGACCCGCGAGAGCGACAGCTCCAGCCCGATGGCGAAGAGCAGCAGGACGACGCCGATCTCGGAGAGCGCCGCGACTGACTCCACCTCGGGAATCAGGCCAGCGCCGCGGGGGCCGATCGCGACCCCCACCAGCAGGAAGCCGACCAGGGGCGGCATCCGCAGGCGATGGGCCAGCGCCACGACCGGAATGGCCAGGCCGACGATGATGGCGAGGTCGCGCAGCACCCCCAGGTCGTTCATCGATTGCTCACCGCGTCACTCACGGTACCGGAACAGAATGGTCTTGCCAAACGCGCGCCGTGGACGCGCCCGGCCAAGCGGCAGGGGCCTGGCAACCTGAACAGGCTGTCCTACGTCTAGAACCCTGATGGCCAATCTGAGGCTCGCCCTGCGCTCGCTCCTCAAGACCCCGATCGTCACCGTCGTGGCGGCGGCCTCCCTGGCCCTCGGCATCGGGTCGAACATCGCGATCTTCTCGTTGTTCAACCAGATTCCGCTCCGCCCGCTCCCGGTCGTCGAGCCGGCGCGGCTGGTCAACCTCGAGGCGCCGGGGCCGAAGCCGGGCGGGGACAACTGCAACCAGGCGGGCGGCTGCGACGAGGTGTTCAGCTACCCGATGTTCCGCGACCTCAGGCGCGACAACACGGTCTTCGCCGAGATGGCGGGCCACCGGGCGGTCGGCGTCAACCTCGTCCACAAGAACCAGACGTTCAACGGCGACGGGATGCAGGTGTCGGGGTCTTACTTCCCAACGCTCGGCCTCGTGCCGGCCCTGGGCCGGCTGCTCGGCCCCGAGGTCGACGAGCCGATCGGTGGGAACTCGGTCGTCGTCCTGAGTCACGACTTCTGGCGGTCCCGTCTCGACGCGAACCCCGACGTCCTGGGTGATCCGATCACGGTCAACGGCATCCCGATGACGATCGTGGGCGTGGCGCCGCCCGGTTTCACCGGCACGACGCTCGGCGTGCGCCCGATGATCTTCGCGCCGATCACGATGCGCGGCCAACTCAACCCGGGATTCGATGCGTTCGAGAATCGGCGTTCCTACTGGGTCTACGTCTTCGCGCGGCTGAACCCCGGCGTGTCGAGGGAGCAGGCCCGCGCCGGGATCGAGCCGCTCTACTGGGGCATCCTCCGCGACGTCGAAGCCTCGCTTCAGGTAAACATGAGCGAGCAGCGGATGGAGCGGTTCCTCAGCAAGAAGATTCCGGTAGAGGACGGTCGGCGCGGCCAGAGTTCGGTCGACGAGGAGGCCGGTGCGCCCCTGATGCTGCTCTTCGGCGTGACCGGCTTCGTCATCCTGATCGCGTGCGCCAACATCGCCAACTTGCTACTCGCCCGCTCGGCGGTACGCGCGCCGGAGATGGCGGTCCGCCTCTCCCTCGGCGCCTCACGGCGGCATCTGCTGGTACAGCTGCTGACCGAGTCGTGCTTGCTCGCGCTCATCGGCGGTGTGGCCGGCCTGGTCGTCGCTCGGTGGACGCTCAGCGTGATCGGCATGCTGCTGCCGCCCGACGCCACGCAGGCCGTCAGTCTGGCACTCGATCCGACGATGGTGATCTTCGGTGGGGCCGTGTCCATCTTGACCGGCGTCCTGTTCGGCATCTTCCCCGCAATGCACAGCACGCGCGCGGATCTGATCTCGACGTTGAAGGATCAGGCCGGCCAGCCGGGTGGCGCGCGCGCGGCCGCGAGGTTCCGGAACGGCTTGGTCATGGCCCAGTTCGCGGTGTCGATGACCTTGCTCATCGCCGCGGGCCTTTTCATCCAGAGCCTGAGTAACGTCAGCCGGATCGACCTCGGCGTCAGGACCGAGAACGTCACGACATTTCGCCTGGCGCCGGTGCTCAACGGCTACGACGACGCCCGGATGCAGTCGATCTACGAGCGTGTCGAAGCCGCCCTGGCCGCACAGCCGGGGGTGACCGGGGTCTCGGCCGCTGGCGTCGCGGTCTTCAGCGGAAGCAGCTGGGGCAACAGCGTGATGGTCGAGGGGTTCGACGCCGGCCCGGACACCGACCGGAACTCCCGGTTCAACCGGGTCGGACCGGACTACTTCCGAACGCTCGGGATCCCGGTGCTGTCGGGACGTGAATTCACCGTCTCGGACCTGAGTGACACGCCCAGGGTCACCATCGTCAACGAGGTCTTCGCCGAGAAGTTCGGACTCGGCACCGAGGCGGTCGGGAAACGGCTCGGTCGAGGCGGCCTCGACGCCGAACTCGACATGGAGATCGTCGGACTCGTCAAGAACGCCCGCTACAACGACGTCAAGAACACGGAGCCGCCGTTGTTCTACGTACCGTACAAGCAGGAGGAGAGCGTCGGAAGTCTCACGTTCTACGCGCTGACGGAGCTCCCGCCCGACAGCCTGCTCCGCGCCATTCCGACGATGATGGCCGAAATCGATCCCGACCTCCCCGTGAACGGCCTGATGACCTTGCCGCAACAGGTCCAGGAGAATGTCTTTCTCGACCGCTTCATCACGATCCTCTCGGCGGCGTTCGCGGTGCTGGCGACACTGCTGGCCGCGGTCGGCCTCTACGGCGTGCTCGCCTACACGGTAGCCCAGCGCACCCGCGAGATCGGCCTCAGGATGGCGCTCGGCGCCGACGCCGCTCGATTGCGCAACATGGTGCTCGGCCAGGTGGGCCGGATGATGCTGATCGGTGGCACCGTGGGGCTGGCCGCGGCCCTGGCACTCGGACGCTTCGCGCAGTCGCTGCTGTTCGAGGTCGAAGGCACCCACCCGGCCATCATCCTGACGGCGCTCGTCGGATTGAGTGCGGTGGCCCTCGCCGCGGGCTTCGTGCCCGCCCACCGGGCGTCACGGATCCATCCGATGACGGCGCTGCGCTACAAGTAGGACCTCGGCTTACTCGCTCCACAAGGCTGCAGCTGGATCGAGCCGGCCAACTCGCCGCGCCGGCGAGTATACTGCTGGACGTCCACCCTATTGGCACACGTCTCGTTGAGAGGTGCACCCATGCGCCGTCGCTGCTTCATCATCGCCACCGGGATCCTCGCCGTTTCGATCGGCGTCGCTGCGCAGGAGCGGAGACCGCCGACCACCGCCGACTACGGCCAATGGGAGTCACTGGGCCGCGATGCGCTCCTGTCGCGCGATGGGGCGTGGCTGGCCTATCCGGTGACGCGGTCGAACCGTGAGAACGAGTTACGGGTCGCCAACACGACGAGCGAGTCGGGCACGGTCGCGGCGTTCGGCGAAGACCCGGCGTTCTCAGCCGATTCGCGCTGGCTAGCCTACGCCATCGGGCATTCGGAAGAGACGGCGGCCGATCTGCGCGCGTCGGACGAGCCGGTCCATCGCGGTCTGGGCGTCCTCGATCTAGCGTCGATGGACGTCGAGACGATCGCGAGCGTCGCGTCGTTCGCCTTCAGTCCCGAAGGCGCGCACCTGGCCGTGCATCGCGAGCCGGCCCGCAACGACGCCGACGACGAAGACGAATCAGACGATCCGATCGGATCGGATCTGGTCGTGCGCGACCTCGACACCGGGTCCGACGTGCAGTTCGCCAATGTCGCGGAGTTCGCCTGGCAGGGCGACGGCACGCTCCTCGCCATGACGATCGCAGCAGAAGGCCGCACCGGCAACGGCATACGGATCTTCGACGCGGCCACCGGCGCGCTTCGGGCGCTCGAATCGGGCGACGCCGTATTCACCGGCCTGTCCTGGCGTGACGACGCCGACGACCTCGCCGCGCTCAGGTCGCGCTCGGAAGCCGGATTCGACGGCGACACGCACGCGATCCTCGTCTGGCGAGATCTGTCCGGAACGACGACCGAGGCCCTGGCCTACGACCTCGCCGATGGCGTCGGGTTCCCCGAGGGCTTCAGGATCGCCGCGGACCGCCGGCCGACCTGGTCGGACGACGGCGCCGCCGTCTTCGTCGGCATCCGGACCTGGGAAGCGGACGCCAGCACAGACGAGGATGCGGACGGCGTCGAAGGCGACACAGCCGAGCCGGACGACCCCGCGGAGGTCGATGTCTGGCACGCCGACGACCGCCGGATCATTCCGATGCAGCGGGTGCAGCTACAGCGCGACCGGGCACGGAGCCTTCTATCGGTCTGGCACCTCGACGCGAACCGGTTTGTCCAGCTCGGCACCGACCTGATGGAGGAGCTGACGCTGCTCGAGGGGCAGGCGACCGCCGTCGCGCGGTACACCGATCCCTACACGTTCACGAACATGTTCGGCCGGCGCTGGCTGGACCTCGACCTGATCGACGTCGAGACCGGCGCGCGCACCAAGGCGGTCGAGCGCGTTCGACATGACCACGGCGGCAGCGCTACCGGCCGATACCTGCTCTACTTCAAGGACGGAGACTTCTGGAGCTACGACGTGACCGGCGGCCAGTCGGCGAATCTGACCGGCGACGTGCCGGCCGCGTTCGCCAACGCGGAGTTCGACTACCCGACCGAGGAGCGGCCGGCCTACGGCGTGGCCGGGTGGACGCCTGCGGACGATGCGGTCCTGCTCTACGACCGCTACGACCTCTGGCGGGTCGCGCCGGATGGATCGTCGCACGAGCGCCTGACGGACGGAGCCGAAGCCGACGTCAGATACCGATATCTCGACGTCGGCAACGATGACGACGTCCCCGGGATCGATCTGGGCGGACCGATCTATCTCAGCGCCTACGGACAGTGGACGAAGCAGAGCGGCTTCGCCCGGATCGTCCCGGGCGCGTCCGAACCCGAACGGCTCGTCTGGCGCGAGAGCCGCGTCTCCCGGCTGATGAAGGCGGATGCTGCCGAGCGTTTCGCCTACGTCGCCGAGCGCTTCGACGACTCGCCCGACTTCTTCGCGGCAGGCCTGGACCTGTCGAATCCCAGGCAGATCAGCGAGACCAACCCGTTCCAGGCCGACTACGCCTGGGGGCGATCGGAACTGGTGGACTACGCGACCCCGGCGGGCGATCGCCTTCAGGGCGCGCTCTTCTACCCCGCCGACTACGAGCCCGGCCGGCAGTATCCGATGATCGTCTACGTCTACGAACTACGGTCGCAGATGGTCCACGGCTACGTCGCGCCGTCCGAACGCAGCCCGTACAACGCCTCCGTCTTCACGAGTCAGGGCTACTTCGTCCTCCAGCCCGACATCATCTATCGCGACCGCGACCCGGGTGTGTCGGCAACCGAGTGCGTCGAGGCGGCCGTCGCCGAGGTGCTCGAGACGGGCCTCGTCGATCCCGCGCGGGTCGGCCTCGTCGGACACTCCTGGGGCGGCTACGAAACCGCGTTCATCCCGACGCAGACCGACACGTTCGCCGCGGCGATCGCCGGCGCGCCGCTCACCAACTTCTTCAGCATGTTCGGCACGATCCACTGGAACCAGGGGATGCCCGAGTCGTCCCACTTCGAGACCGGCCAGGCCCGGATGGACGTCCCCTACTGGGATGACATGGAGGCCTACTTCCGGAACTCGCCGGTGATGTTCATCACCGACCTCGAGACGCCGATGCTCCTGGCGTTCGGCGATGCCGACGGCACAGTCGACTGGCATCAGGGCGTCGAGATGTACAACTACGCCCGTCGCGCCGGCAAGGAGGTCGTCATGCTGGTCTACGCCGACGAGAATCACAGCCTCCGCCAGAAGCCGAACCAGATCGACTACCACCACCGGGTGCTGGACTGGTTCGCACACTACCTCAAGGGGGAGGACGCACCGGCGTGGATCACCAAGGGTGTGAGCGTCCTCGATCGGGAGCGGGAGCTGGAAGAACGGAAGTGACGGGTTCGCCGGTACGCCCTACCGCTGCAGCAGGCTGATCCCGATCACGGTGCCGCCATCGGGGTCGACGCGAACGGTGAGCTGAAAGGTCAGGTCGTCCTTCGTGAACGCCCGGATGATGAGCTGGCCGCCCGCCATCCGGTTCGGCGGCGCCGACCAGCCGTCGGCCACGAGCCCTTCCTCGTAGAAGGCCGCGGCGTCGGCCACCGATTCGACCGTCTCGAGGCTCAACCTCAGACCATCGCGAAGCGACGTCGTCTGCCGCCCGGTGTCGACCAGCTCGGCATCGGGATACTCCGGCAGGCCGAGGTCTCGGTAGGCACCAGGATACGTCGACGCGGATGGCGCGGCGCTCGATTCTGGCGCGCCGGGTGCGCCAGCCGGGTCGGCGTCGGGCCCCGAACTTCCGCCACAGGCCGCCATCGGAACCGACAGCACGAGCGCAAGGCTCGCAAGGCCGTTCAGTCTCATCGATCGGTCTCTCCTTCCCGGTCCAGCGCCGCTAGTGCCTGGGTCGCGCCCGGGTGAGACGGCCACCGCTCCAACAAGAGCCGCAACTCGTCCCTCGCTTCGACCGACCGGCCCGCCTCGCGCAGAATCGACGCCAGCGAGTAATGGAAGCTGACGGTATTCGGCGACAGCGTCATCGACCGGCGCACATGCCGGATCGCCTCCTCGAACCGGCCGGCTGCCGCGGCGGCGAGGCCGAGGTTCTTGTGGCCGGCGGCCTGTTCGGGATCCAGCTCGACAGCCCTGCGGAGGACGACCTCGGCCTCGGCCGGCCGGTTCTCCCTGAGCAGCATCTCCCCCAGCCCGACGTGGGCCACGGCATGATCTGGCGCCAGCGAGACGGCGGTTTCGAACGCCTGCCGCGCCTGCGCGACATCAGGGGCGTACCGCCCGAGCAGCACGTAGATCTCCGGGTTCTCGGGCTCGAGTTGCCGGGCACGCTCGAAGGCGCGCTGTGCCAGCACGGTGCGGCCCGCCTCGGACCATCGCGAGACGCGCAGCAACAGCGACGCGACGTCGTAGCTCTGATCCATGAGGTCGTCGACCCAGGGATCCGGCGCGGGTGCGAACGGCCGGCCGCGGTCGGCCCGGGCCAACGCCGCCTCGCGCTGGGCCGCCCGCCCTAACTGCGCGTGGACCGTGGCCAGGAGGCGGTAGACCGTATCGAAGCCGTCGGCGGTGCCGGCCTCCACCAGATGTTCCTCGGCCGCCTCCCACGCCTCCGCGTCCAGCGCGATCCGTGCCAGGCCGAGGTGGGCATAGGCATCGCCGTCGACGAGCGCCAATCGCTGCTCGTAAGCATCGCGCGCCGGTTCCACCAGCCCCTCGGTGAACCGGGCATCAGCAAGGCGCAGCCACGCGGGTGCGTAGCCTGGCGCGAGGTCGACCGCCCGCTCCAGCAACTCGATCTCGGCGCGGCTATCGCCGCGCGACCGGTGGACGCTGGCCAGCAGGTGCGGCCATCGCGGGGCCGTCGCGTCACGCCCGATGGCCAACTCGTAGCTGCGTGCCGCGCGATCGAGGAAATTGTTCGCCTGGTAGAGCTGCCCGAGGCGCCCAGCCGCATCACCCGCCGCCTCCAAATCGCCCGACAGCGCGTCGCGAAGGCTGCGGTCCGCTGTTAAGAGGGCCGCCCCGACTGCCCCCGGCAGCTCGACGGTGGGAGGCAGATCGGGAACCTCGGTCGCCAACTCCGCCGTCTGCTCCGCGCGCGACAGCAGCCTCGACGTCCCCCACGCCGCCGCGCCCGCGAGGCCGACCAGCGCCGTCAGCGCGACCACCCGGATCGGGATTCGAGTCCCGCCCGACGGCGCGTCACCGGATCGGTCGCTGCGCTGACCCATGCCGCTCGCCTATCCGGGCTGCCCCCCGTGGCGCGCGACCATGTAGACGGCCCCCGCCACGATGCCGGCGACGACGACCGTCCCGGCGTTCACGATCCCGGTTTGGCCATACCAGACGAGCACGTATCCGAGCGCGCCCGGCAGCAACGCATAGTAGATGAACGGCACGATCGTGAGGCGGATGACGGCGCCTTCACGGCCGAGCAACCCAACGACGGCCGAGGCCGCCACAACGTTGTGGACGCAGATCATGTTACCAGCCGCGCCGCCGACCGCCTGCAGCGCGACGATCCAGGTCGGATCGACCCCGATTCGCTGGCCCATGTCGAACTGGAACAGCGAAAACATCATGTTGCTCACGGTATTGCTGCCCGCCACGGCGGCGCCGATCCCGCCGATGAACGGTGCCACGATCGGCCACGCGCCACCCACCAGCGCCGCCACGCCGTCGGCCAGCGCGATCGGCATCCGCTCGTAGCCGGCGGCGCCGCCCTGGCTGTTGATGAACACCTGAACCATCGGCACGGTGAAGACCAGCGCGACCGAGGCGGCCGCGGTGACCCGTAGCGATGTCGTCCACGACGTCTTGTAGGACGCCGTCGGAATCTGGTGCAGGCTCCAGGTGGCCAGCGACGCCACGATGAAGATCGTTCCTGGCAGGAAGAGCGGCTGCACACTGGCGGAGACGTCCGTGCCGAGGATGTTGGGCCAGCTGATCGTCCAGGCCTGGAGCCAGCCGCCGAACGGCAATCCGCGTAGCCGCGTGGCGAGCAAGAGCGCCGCGACGATCACGTAAGGCGACCAGGCGCGAATCAGGCTCATCGAGCCGCTGGCGTGCGCGACGTCCTTCGGTTGAATCGAGCCGGTCCAGTGCGGTGGCCACTCGTCCCGCGGGCCGAACTCCCACGCATCCTCTGGCTTCGGCACCAGGATCCCGCGGCGCGCGGCCGTGACGACGACCGCCAAGCCCACGAGGCTGCCGAGCAGCGCCGGAAACTCCGGACCGAGCAGATACGCGGCCACGACGTAGGGGATCGTCATCGCCAACGCCGCGAACAGCGCAAACCGCCAGACGCGGAGGCCCTCGGCCAGCAACCGGTTCGGCCCGAAGAAGCGGGTCATCGCCGAGACCAGGATGAGCGGGACGAGTGTCCCGGCGACGGCGTGCAACACGGCCACCTTCAACCCGAGGAACGCCAGGAAGTCATTCCACTCGGCGTAGCCCAACTGCGCCGCATACACCTGAAGCGCCGGGTCTGCCGACAACCCGGTGTTCACGCCGACAAGAATCGGCGTACCGGCCGCGCCGAAGCTCACCGGCGTGCTCTGGATGATCATGCCCGCCGTGACCGCCGCCATACCGGGGAAGCCCAATCCCACCAGGAGCGGCACCGCGACCGCCGCCGGAGTTCCGAATCCTGCCGACCCTTCAATGAACGCACCGAAGAGCCAGGCGATGATGATCACCTGGACCCGCCGGTCGGGCGTGATGTCGGTGAACCCTTGGCGGATGGTTCTGAGCGCGCCGCTCTCCTGCAGCGTGTTCAGCAGCAGGATGGCGCCGAAGATGATGTACAGCAGCGTGAGCGCGACGATCAGCCCGTTGATCGATGCGGCCACGACCTGCACCGCCGGTACCTGCCACACGGCCAGCGCGAGGCCGATGGCGACGGCGAGCGACAGCGGCATGGCGCGGCTCGCCGGCCAGCGCAGGCCCACGAGGAAGACCGCCACGGTGATGATTGGCAGCAGCGACAGCACCGCAAGGATCGTGACGCTCATCGGTGCCGCCTATCATACTGACTCCGACCGTCTCTCGCTCGGGCGGTCCAGCGCGGTCGGAGCGGCTCGGAGTCTGATATAACGGGCATGGTCAGCGTCCTCGGAGCGCCGATCAACGCCCGCTGACCGTGGGGGAACAACCGATGGTAAGAAGCTGCGTGTGCGTCATCCCGGCGATCCTGGTCGCCGCCGCCGCGACCGCCCAGACGACCGACGACCCGTTCGCGACACCGATCGGCGCCGGACGACCTGCGATCGAAGTGAACGTCGTCGAATTTGCCACGCTGCCGGGTAGCAGCGACGAGCCAGCTCGACCGATGCTCCTGGTCGACGAACCTGGCACGGGACGCCTGTTCGTCAACGACATGCGCGGCGCACTCTACAGCGTGAGCTACGACGGTGAGCGCGTGAACCGCTATCTCGACCACGAGGCCGCATCCTGGGCCGTGGGTGTCCACGGCGGGCGCGGCGAACGCGGGTTCCAGAGCTTCGCCTTCCATCCCCAGTTCGCCGAGGCGGGCACGCCGGGCTTCGGCAAGCTCTATACCTACGTCGACGTCGCCGATACGGCGCCCACGGCCGACTTCGTGTCCGGCGGCGGCAACGACGCGCACGACACCTTGCTCCTCGAGTGGACGGCCGAGAATCCTGGGGCCGCCACGTACGACGGCGGGCCGCCGCGCGAACTGCTGCGGGTCGAGCAGCCCTTCGGCAATCACAACGGCGGACAGATCGGGTTCAATCCGGTGGCCGGACC
Source organism: Acidobacteria bacterium UBA2161 (assembly GCA_002328835.1). Taxonomy (GTDB): domain Bacteria; phylum Acidobacteriota; class Vicinamibacteria; order Vicinamibacterales; family UBA823; genus UBA2161. The sequence continues at coordinate 92,252 of DCWN01000030.1, forward strand.
CGGCGACGCCGATTTCGGCCTGCTCTACGTTGGCTCCGCGGACGGCGGCAGCGGCGGCGACCCGATGGACCTCTCGCAGAACCTCGAGTCGATCTTCGGCAAGATTCTTCGGATCGATCCGCTCGGGTCAGACAGCGCGAACGGACAGTACGGGATTCCGGCTGACAATCCGTTCACCGGCAGCGAGGCCGCGCTGGGCGAGATCTACGCCTACGGTCTCCGTAATCCGCAGCGATTCGCCTGGGATCCGGTGAACGGCAACATGTTCGTGGCGGACATCGGCCAGAACATCGTCGAGGAAGTCAGCCAGGTCACCTCGGGCGGCAACCTCGGCTGGAACGACTGGGAGGGCAGCTATCGCTTCATCAGCCGGCAGGAGGTCAGCAGCGAGAATCCGCGTGGAGAGGCCGGGCTCGTCTACCCGGTCGTCGAGTACGGTCAGCTCGACCCGCTGCTGCAGCGCAGCTCGGCATCGACCGGGATCGAGGTCTACCGTGGCACCGCGATCCGCCAGTTGGCGAATCTCGTCCTCTTCGGTGACAACCCGAGTGGCGAGCTGTTCGCGTTTTCCGCCGACGACCTCCCCGAGGGCGGTCAGGCCGACATCCTGCGGATCCTGCTCGATGCCGGGAACGGCCCGCAGAAACTGCTGGATCTGATCAACGAGAAGAACGCGATGCAGGGGCGGGAGCCAGCGACACGCGCCGACATGCGCCTCGGGCGTGGCCCGGACAACCAGATCTTCGTCCTGAACAAGCAGGACGACACGATCCGCCTCCTCGTACCGTAGGGCTTGCTACGCGATTGAGGGATCTAAGCGCGCACGGCGCGCTTCGCGCGGCCCGGTGCGGGGCACTCAGGGGTCCCCGAGAGGGCCGCGCGTGGGGCTTGGGGCGCAAGGCGCCCCATCTAAACGCGCAACGCGCGTTTGACCAGATTCTGGACCAGCGGAATCTTGTAGTGGTTGTAGTTCAGCGGTCGGGCCCCGTCGGTGGAGGCCGCCGCGGCGAGGTCCGCGGTCTCCTCGTTGTGGGCGCGGCCGCGCACGAGGTCTTCCACATCGGTGAGGCGGCGCGGTGTGCATTGCACGGCGCCGCACGCGATGCGAACGTCCTCGATCGTCCCGGCGCCGTCGACGCGTAACGCGCTGGCGACGCTCACCAACGCGAAGTCCCACGCGTTCCGGTCCGCCACCTTCTCGAAGTAGAAGCGGGCGCCAACCCATGTGCCCGGAATCCGGATCGCCGTGAGGATATCGCCCGGCCCGAGCACGGTCATGCGCGTGATGTCGACCGCCGGCGGCACGAAGAAGTCCTCGATGCCCACGACCCGCTCGCCGCTGGCATGGCGGATCACCATCGACGCGTCCAGCGCCGCGAGCGCCGTCGCGGTGTCAGACGGTGAGACCGCCACGCAGCGACTCGCCTCGAAGATGCAGTGCTCCCGGTTCATCGCAACCGGCGTGTCGGCGTAGCAGACGTTGCCGCCCGCCCGGTAGCAATCGAGCCCGTAGCGGTAATACCAGCAGCGCGTGTCCTGGCAGAGATTGCCCCCCAGCGTTCCGGTGTTGCGGATCTGCGGGCTGGCCACGCGGCGCGTCGCGTCGACGAGCAGTCCGAAGCGCTCCCCGAGCATCGCGCTCCGCTCGATCTCGGTCAGCGTCGTCAAGGCGCCGATCTCGATGCCGTCCGAGGTCTCCCGGATCCCCTTCAGTTCGGCGATGCCCTCGAGGTCGATCACCGCCTCAGGCTGCCTGGTGCGGTCCTTGAACCAGTCGAGGCTATCGTGCCCGCCGGCCAGCTTCCATCCGCGGTCGCCCCAGCGGTCCAGCAGCGCAAACGCCGTGTCCAGGTCCGCGGGCTGGAACAACTCGAAATGCGGCATCATGTCGTTCGCCATGAGGTTCCTCAGTCGGTGTTCACTTGCAGCGGCGTGTGGGACTGTGGTCGCTCGGACGCCGCGCTGACGATCTGGTCAGGCAGCACCGGCGTTCGGTTGAAGTAGTGGCCGCCCAGCGCGTCTGAAATCGCGCACAGCAGGGCGGCGCCCGCGCAGCCCATCAGCGGCTCGCCGATGCCCTTGGCGCCGACCGGGTTCTGCGGATCCGCCAGGTCGACGGCGTCGGCGTCCATCTCGATCGGCACATCCAGATAGGAGGGCGGCTTGGCCTGGTACAGGCCGACCGAGCCCGGTAGGCCGTAGTGCGGATCGAAGACCTGGCGCTCGAGGGCCGCCATGCCGAACCCCATCACTGCGCCGCCCCTGACCTGCGCCGCGAGGCCCTGCGGATGCATGACCGTCCCGCAATCGGCGACACCTAGATAGTCGAGGACCTCGTACTTGCCGGTCTCCAGGTCCAGCTCGATCTGGATGAAGCCGGCCGCGAGCGCCGGCACCATCCCGTTACGCTCCAGGTTGTCCTTCGCGACGCCGACGAGGCCGGTCCCGGCCAGGCCGCGGACGGCGCTCTTGGTCATCGGGTTGAGATCCTCGGGCACCTCGTCGCCGGCGAACGTTCCCCCTAGCTGGATCGCCCGCTGCGCGGCCCGCGCATAGGTCATCCGGCGCGACGGATTGCTCCGCCGAAACACCGTCTCGTTGTCGATGTCGTAGTCGTCGGGTGAGCCGCCCAGATCGCGCGCCGCGATCTCCTTCAGCTTGGCGACGGCGTCCATCGCCGCGGCGTAATTCGTCCGCGTCATGGTAAACGACGTGTTGCTGCCGAACTGCCCGAGGTTCCAGGGAAGCCCCTTGCTCGAGTCGCCCCGCTCGATCACGCAATTCTCCCAGGCGCACTTCAGGACCTCGGCCGCCACGCGGGAAGTGGTGACGTACGAATAGGTACCCAGGTTGCCGACGCCGGTGTGGATGTGGAGCGTGCCGTCCGGCGTGATCCGAACCAGGCCATCGAACCCGCTCGAGCCCGCGGAGTGGAACGCCTGACCGATGCCGACGCCGATCACCTTCGAGCCGCGCCGCTGGCCGCTCCCAGCCCGCTTCCCGCTCCAGTCGAACTTCTCGGCCCCCTGGTCCAGCGCTTCACGCATGTAGGCGCTGGTGATGCTCCCCCGGTCGCCGCCGTATTTCGAATTGTGATCGGGCGCGTTGACCCGGCGGATCGCAAACGGATCGATGCCCAGCGCCCGCGCCGCCTTGTCGAGCAGCGGCTCCACGGCAATGGCGATCTGGTTCTGCCCGGGTCCGCGCTGGGCTCCCCGGGGCGGCGTGTTAGTCAGGACCGAGATGCCGCGGAACCGCATCGCCTCGGGCGTGTAGACGATCGAGACCGCGCTGGCCGCCGCCGTCCAGTCGCCACCGCCGGAGTTCGAGCCGCTGTCCTGGACGATGTAGAGGTCACACGCCAGAAGCCGTCCGTCCTCCCGAAACCCCATCTTGATCCGGCCCTGGAAGCCGGGCCGGGCCGTACCGACGCCGTACTCCTCGGCGCGGCTGATTCGCAGCATGACCGGCCGGCCGGTCTTCTTCGCCATCAGGGCCGGCACCGCCTGGATCGGATAGGCGGACCCCTTCGACCCGAACCCGCCGCCGCAGTTCTCGCCCACGAAGACAAGCTGGTCGGGCTCGACGCCCAGGTAGTTCGCCAAGCCCGGCATGACGAAGCTCTGGCTCTGGTTCGAGCCGTACAGGTAGCAGGTGCCGTTCTCCCAGTAGGCCATGGCGCTTCGAGGCTCCATGCAGTGATGGGAGTTACCGGCCGTGACGAACGTCTCGTCGAGCGTGACCGCCGCCCTGGCGAAACCCGCCTCGATGTCCCCGTACGACCAGGTCCCGGTCGGCTCGCCCTCCGGCAGTTCGCCCTCGGCCGCCGCCGAAAAATCCTCCTCCGTCCACTTGACCGAGCGCAGGCCTTCGCGCGGCACCACCGCGTTGCCGTCCAGCCAGGCGTCGGGTCCGTCGGCACGAAGACTCTCGAGCGGATCCACGGTGAACGGCAGCGGCTCGAGATCGACCTTGATCTTCGCGATCGCGTCCTCGGCAAGCGTCTCGTCCACCGCCGCGACGGCCAGGATTGGCGCGCCCACGTAGTGCGGCTCGTTGGTCAGGATCGGGTCGCGGGGCGCCTGGACTTCCGGCACCTCATCGGCGGTCAGGACGGCGACGACACCCTCCATGGCGAGCGCAGCCGAGACGTCGATGTTGCGGACCCGAGCATGCGGCATCGGGCTCGCGAGCAGCCGGCAGAAGAGCATCCCCTCGGCGCGGAAATCCTCCGCGTACTTGGCTCGTCCGGTGACCTTGCCGTGAATGTCGGGCGGTGTGAAGTCCTTGCCAATCAGCGCGTCCGCCATCTCAGCTCTCCCTCGCCGCACGCATGACGCCGTTCAGATAGTGATCGTAAGCGCCGCACCGGCACAGATTCCCGGCCAGCGCCTGGCGCGCTTCCTCGCGCGTCGGATTCGGGTTGTCCTTGAGCAGCGCCACAGCCGCCATGACCTGCCCCGGCGTGCAGAAGCCGCACTGCGGACCCAACTCGTCGATGAACGCCCGCTGCACCGGGTGCAGCTCCCCGGACGGTCCCTCCAGCCCTTCGACGGTGGTGATCTGCCGCCCGCGAACCCGGTGGGTCAGGGTCGAGCACGCGTAGAGCGCTACGCCATCGACCAGGACGGTGCACGCGCCGCACTCGGCGCGATCGCACGCGAGCTTGGTGCCGGTGAGCCCGAGCTTGTAGCGCAGCGTCATGGCCAGCGTCTCGTTCGGCAGCACGTCCACCCGCCGCGCCTGCCCGTTCACGTTCAGCGTCAACAATCGATCGACGCCCGCGGCCCGGCCGGGCGCCGACTGCGCCCAGGTTGTCTGCACGTAGGCGACACTCGACACGGCCACGCCCGATGCGATGACACCCTTGATGAAGTCGCGCCGTGATGGGGCTGCGCCTTCATCGGGCAGGCAGCAATCTGGTTGATCGGTCATTTCTCGTTCTCGACTCTCGGCTTCGCGCCGTGGTCCGCCACTACTCTCGCCAGCCGACGACGCCCGCGCGCCGTACACGGCTCCCGCGCGAACCGCCGCCGATAGGGTCTCAGGAGGAACAGTCTTGTGAGATTACCACACCCAATGGGCCCGGCCCGACTGCGGATACCTCCTGCTCGGCCCGGCCGGCACGACGCGCCGGGGCTTTTTCCAACCGGTCCCCCCCACGCGTTGTCTATAACTGGCGTGTGAACGAATCGGAGCTGGTCGACCGGGCTCGGCAGGGGGATCAGTCGGCTTTCGGCGAACTGGTCAGGCAGCATCAGGACGCTGTGTTCCGGGCGGCACTGGCCGCCCTCGGATCCGCGGAAGACGCGGAAGAGATTGCCCAGGATGCATTCGTGGCGGCCTATTCGAACCTCGACGGCTTCCGCGAAGAGGCCAGCTTCCGGACCTGGGTCGTCGCGATCGCCTGGCGGCGGGCGCTAACGCGCCGGCGACGCCTCGCCTACCAGGTGCGACGGCTGGTGCAATGGACAGACTGGAACTGGAACATGCTACCCGGAGGTGAACCGTCGAGCGAAGCCCAGCTGGCGGGAGCCGAGCTGGGCGAGAGGGTTCAGCGCCTTATCCAGGCGCTGCCGCCGAAGCTTCGAGACGCGCTGGTCATGACGATCGGAACCGATTCGAACTATCGAGAGGTGGCAGGAATCTTGGACATCCCGGTCGGCACGTTGAAATGGCGTGTGAGCGAGGCGCGCCGCCAGATCAAGGCCAAGCTCAGCCGCCTCGGGTACCGAGATGACTGACGAACACGACCCCGAGACGACCCGATCCCAGATCGACGGTGCCGTCGACGAGGCAGTTCGGCGAGTCGTCACCGACCCGGCCCCCGCGACCCTCCGTGCGCGGGTCATGGCCCGGCTCGCGGAGCGGCGTGACCGGTCGGCGGCCGCTTCCGGGGGCCTCTCCTGGAGCCTGCGAAGCGCGGTCGCAACCGCCGTGCTGGTGCTGGCGGTGGCGACGTGGGGCCTTCTCCGCGCACCCGGCGACCAGGAAGACTCGATCGCCACGCAGCGGGCCGAAGCGGAATCTGGTACGGCCGTCGCCACGGGTGCCGATGTGGCGGCGCCGGCACCCGACGCGGCGGCGCCCCTGCCGGTCGACATCGACCCGGTGGCCTCGGCGCCGGTCACCGTGGCGGAACTGGCCGTCCCCGATGCCATCGTACTGGACTCGATCGGCGGGTTGGAGGCGCTCGAAATACCCGAGATTCGGATCGCTCGGAACGTCGCCCTCGACATGGCGCCGCTCACGATCGAAACGATGACCCTGACGCCGCTGGGTGGGCGGCACTGAGAAAAGGAGCTCGAAGATGAACGCACTGATGCCCGTCGCCCTCGCCCTGTTGGTCTCGGCACCACTCTCCAGCGCGCCGGAGCAAGAACAGGAGGTGGAGATCGGGCCGACCGCCGTGCGGGAGTTCCCGACAGAGAACATCCGCCTCGACGTCACGATCAACGAGATCGTCGGTGAGGTCACGACGTCTCGTGATATCCACATGACGGTCGCGGAGGGGCGCACCGGCAGGATTCGTTCCCGGGCGAATCACATCATCCCCAATCGACCGACCCAGAGCCTGCCGCTGGCCGTCGACGCAACGCCGCAGCTAGTCGAGAACGGGAAGATCTTCGTCGAGCTGTCGCTCGAGATCAGCGTCCTCGACCCCGGCACGGACGAGGCCGAGGGCCAGATGGTCGTGTCGATCGCCGACTCGCTCGCCGTCATCCTGGAGCCCGGGGAGCCGATGGTCGTCGCGCAGTCCGCCGACACGCTGAGCGATCTGAAGGTCGAGGTTGAGGTGACCGCATCGGTTCAGCGGTAGGTCCGGGCGGCGTCACCAGCGGGCTTCGAGCAGGTAGCGCGCGATCAGACTGTGGACGTGCAGGGTGGTGCCGACACCTTCGGAGATCCCGTGGCTCCGGTTCGGGTAGACCATGAGGTCGAACGGCTTCCCGAGCTCGATGAGCCGGTTTACCAGCCGTTCGGTCCCCTGATAGTGGACGTTGTCGTCGCCCGTGCCATGAATGATGAGCAGGCGGCCGTCGAGCCCCTCCGCGAAGTTGATCGGCGACCCGATCCGGTAGCCGTCGGCGTTGGTCGTCGGGAGCCCCATGTAGCGCTCCTGGTAGATCGTGTCGTAGAGCCGCTGGTCGGGCACCGGCGCCACGGCGACGCCGACCTTGAAGACCTCCGGAAACCGGAACATGGCGTTCAGGGTGTTCGACCCACCCCCACTCCAACCCCAGACCGCCACCCGTGAACCGTCGATAAAGTCGTGTCCACGCGCCAGCGCTCGAACCGCCGCAGCTTGATCTCTCGCCGACAGGTCGCCGACCGTCCCGTAGACCAACTTGCGCCAGGCGGCACCCCTCGGGGCGGGTGTCCCCCGGTTGTCCACACTCACCACGACGAAGCCTTCATTCGCCAGGGCGCGATGGAAGAAGAGGTTGTTGCCACCCCAGCGATCGACGACGGTCTGCCCCGCCGGCTCGCCGTACACGAAGACGAGCAAAGGATGGCGACGGTCGGGGTCGAAGTCACGCGGCTTGATCATCCATCCGTCGAGCACGGCCTCGCCGATGTCGACCTTGAAAAACTCGACGGGGGGCCGGAGGACCGACTCCGCCTTGGCCCGGACCTCCGCGTTGTCGGCCAGGACTCGGATCGTTCGATGGTCGGGTAGTCGCACGAGGTCGACGACCGGCGGGTGCTCCATCCGCGAATAGGTGTGAAACGCCCAGCGCCTGTCGGGCGACAGATTGTAGCTGTGGGTGCCGGGTACATCGTCAGGGGTCAGGCGCTCGGGCGCATCCCTCCCATCGAGACCCGCACGGTACAGGTAGCGCTGCGTGGCATTCTCGGGCGAGGCGATGAAGTAGAGCCAAGTCTCGGCGGGGCCAGGGCCGAGTACGGTCACCACGTCCCCGTCGAAGGGCGTGACCAGGCGGCGCGTGCCACCGCTCCTCGCCACCCGATAGACGTGTCGCCATCCATCCGCTTCGCTTGTCCAGAGAAACTCGTCGCCTTGGCTGATCCAATCGAGGTCGTTGACGACCTCTACCCACGCGTCGGATTCGTCCCGATGCGCGCGGCGCACAGCGCCCGTGTCGGCCTCGGCCAGCAGGACGTCGTTGACGTTCTGCAGGCGGTTGAGGTGCTGCAGGACGAGGGTGTCGACGTCGGCCCAATCCATCCGGGCGACGTAGGTGTCACGCGGGTCGCCCGGGACGTCCATCCAGCGCCGTGTCCCCTCGTCGGTGTCGACGACGCCGATCCGCACCGCCGAGTTGGTCGTCCCCGCTTTCGGATACGGAATGTTGCTGATGGTCGGGTACAGCTCGTCGGTGTTGTTGATGAGCGCGAACTGGCCGATCCCGGTCGCATCGAAGTTCCAAAAGGCGATCTGCGAGCCGTCCGGGCTCCACCGGAACCCGTCGCGCACCCCGAACTCTTCCTCGTAGACCCAGTCAGCCGTGCCGTTGATCGTCGTCTCCGATCCGTCGTCGGTCAGCGCCACGACGGTGCCGGTGTCGATCTCCTCGACGTAGAGGTCGTTGGCTCGCACGTAGGCGACGTGGCTCGCGTCGGGCGAGAACTTCGCGAACATCAAGGTCGCCTCGGGCGCCCCGCTCCCAAGTTGCCGGAGACGGCCGCTCGCGAGATCCAACACCCAGTAGTCCCCCCGCGTGTTGCGCCGCCAGACCCGCTGCGAATTCGTGTAGACCAGGAGTCGCCGACGGTCGCCGGACCACGCGTAGTCGTCGATCGCCAGCGCGGCGTCGGCCCCGTCCGGCACGAGTCGCTCGGCCGAAACCAGGACCTCACGACGGCCGGAGGCGGTCGCGTACCGGACGATGTCACGCGCGTCGTCCATCGCCTCGGACGGCTCGACCGTCGTGTAGGAGGCTCCGCCGTCCAGCCACCGAGCTGGACCGAAGCCGTGGGTGGCGTAGTCCCCGGCCTCGTAGATCCGGCGAAGCTCGTCCTGAAGCGCGGTCCGGTCCTGCGCGCTTGCGCTTCCGGATATCGCCAGCCAGCAGAGCAGTACCCCGGGCCCGAGGCGGGTCATCGATAGCATTCTCGTTCTCCTTGTGCAGCGATCCTAGCGCAGGTCGGTGTCCTGAGTGGCGGCCCGATCGGGCACGCGATCCAGTGATCCACCTCACGCTTTCGGCGTTCTTCGCCGCCCCTCGGACCCCGCATCGGCGTCCTAGATCGCAGTCGAAGTCGGCTGCCTGGAGGGCGCTCCAATCGGCCGCTGGTTGGTTTCCGGTTTCACCTGGGAGGTTGCTGCAATGAAGAAGTTGACTCTGTTGGCCCTGGCCGCGCTGCTTGTCATGCCAAGCACCGTACTCGCGCAGCAGCGGACGGTCGAAGGCGAGCTGGTGGACTCGCTGTGCACGCTCGGCATGGGCGCATCGGGCGAAGGCCACAAGGAGTGCGCGATCCGGTGCGCCACCGCGGGATTCCCGGTCGGCGTCATGACCGCCGACGGCGAGCATCTTGCGCTGCTCTCCCCGGCCGACGCCTTCAAGGACTACATGGCGCTGCAGATTCGTGTGACCGGCAACGTCAACGCCGAGGCGGCCACGATCGCCCCGACGAAGGTCGAAGCGAACCAGGACGGCACCTGGGTGGAACTCAGTCTGCCCGCGATGCCGATGTAGCCAGGTCGGTCGGCGCGCGGGGCCACCCGCGCGCCGACGCCACTCCAAGAGCCCCGTCCTCAGCTCTCCTGCCCTTCACGGGCCCTTCCAGGGTTCCCATAAGCCCTTGTTCTGCAAATAGATAAGTGGATGGAACCTCATCGCGACAATAAACGTATGATTGAAATGAACGTTTGAATTAGGAACAATGCTCCCATGAGCCTCGCAACCAAGGAACGGATTCTGGACGCGGCCGAGGGGTTGTTTGCCAATCACGGCTTCGCCGCGACGTCGCTCCGCCAGATCACGGCGGTGGCCGAAGTCAACCTCGCCGCGGTGAACTACCACTTCGGTTCGAAGGAGGCGTTGCTGACCGCGGTCTTCGAACGCCGCGTCGTCCCGGTGAATCAGGAGCGTTTGCGGCTGCTCGATGGGCTCGAGGCCGAAGCGGCGCAGGGCAAGGCGATCCAGCTCGAAGACGTGGTGCGCGCGTTCCTGCTGCCCGCGTTCAATGCCGTCGAAGGGTTCGGGCAGCAGGGCGCCAAGTTCATGCAGCTGGTCGGTCGGATGCACTCGGAGACGAACGAGCAGCTCCGGGCGGCGTTTCTGAAGCTGTTTCAGCCGGTCGGACAGCGGTTCGTCCCGGTGCTCAGACAGCTCCTCCCGACCCTGACTGAAGACGAAGTGATGTGGCGGCTGCACTTCATGATCGGCTCGCTCGCCCACATTCTCGTCTGCACCCAGCTCGAGGAACCCCTGATGGGCAAGCTGGCACGGGGCGGCGACCTCGTCGAGGCGCTGGTGCAGTTCAATACGGCCGGCCTGACAGCCCAGGCGCCGGCTCCCGTCGGTGTTCGGCGCGCGTAGACGCAGAAAGAGAGTATCCGGATGAATCGCGGAGTCAGACGTCTCGTTCAGATCCTGCTACCCGTTGCGGTCGTTGTCGTGGCCGCCCTGGGCGCTCGCACGATGATGGCGCTCAAGCCCGAGGCGCCGACCCGTCCCCCCGAGGTCACCGTCCCTCAGGTGCGGGTCGTCGAGGTCGAGTTGGCCTCGGTCGAGTTCACCGTCCAGAGCCAGGGCACCGTCGAGCCGCGCACCGAGAGCCAGCTCGTCCCTGAGGTCTCCGGTCGTATCGTCGAGGTCTCGCCATCGTTCGTCGCGGGCGGCTTCTTCGAGGCCGGCGACGTGCTCTTCCGGATCGACTCCCACGACTACGAAAAGGCGCTTGTACAGCGCGAAGCCGAAATCGAGAGCGCCCGGCTGCAGATCGTCCAGGAGGAGGCCGAGGCCGAGGTCGCACAGTGGGGTTGGGATCGGATCGGCGACGGCCAGGCGCGGGCGCTGACGCTGCGCGAGCCGCAGATCGCGAGCGCGAAGGCGGTGCTGGCCGCGGCCGAAGCCAACCTCGAGACCGCGCGGCGGAACCTCGAGCGAGCCGAGGTGCGCGCCCCGTATGTGGGCCGAGTCCGTGAGAAGAGTGTCGACGTCGGACAGTTCGTGACGGTCGGCTCGCCCGTGGCGCGGATCTACGCCGTTGACGCCGCCGAGATCCGGCTGCCACTCCCCGACGAGGAACTGGCATATCTCGATCTGCCGCTGAACTACCGCGGCGACTCGGGACAGGTCCGTGGCCCGGCCGTGACGCTGTCGGCGAGATTCGCCGGCCGGATGCACGAGTGGAGCGGCCGCATTGTCCGCACCGAGGGTGAGATCGACCCGCGCACGCGAATGGTGCACGTCGTCGCCGAAGTGCGGGATCCCTATGGACGCGGATCCGACCCGACGCGGCCGCCACTGGCCGCCGGCATGTTCGTCGAAGCCGAGATCGCCGGCCGGAAGGTCGAATCGGTCGCGGTCATCCCGCGTGCCGCCTTGCGGGGCGCGAATGAGGTCATCGTGGTCGACGACGACAACCGGCTCCGCTTCCGAGAGATCGACATCCTCCGCGCGACGACGGACGAGGTGTTCGTCCGCGCGGGCCTCGCGCCCGGCGACCGAGTCAACGTCTCGCCGCTCGAAGCCGTGACCGACGGCATGGAAGTGCGCACGAGCGACCTCCGCGGCCGCGAGCCGGCGCCGGCGGTAGAGGATATCGAGGAGCCCACGTCATGAAGGGCGCCGTCGATTGGTTCGCTCACAACTCGGTGGCCGCCAACCTGCTGATGGTGTTGATCGTGGCGGGCGGCCTGTTCACGGCCGTCACGATCAAGCGCGAGGTCTTTCCGGAATTCTCCCTCGACATGATCACGGTGCAGGTACCGTATCGCGGTGCCGCACCGGAAGAGGTCGAGGAGGGCGTCTGCGTTCGCGTCGAGGAGGCGATTCAGGGCCTCGACGGCATCAAGCGGATCACCTCGACCGCGAGCGAAGGCTCGGGGATGGTCACGATCGAACTCGAGGCCGGCGCCGACGTCCGGGAGGTTCTGGACGACGTGAAGTCGCGCGTCGACGCCATCGAAACATTCCCCGAGGAAACCGAGAAACCGATTATCCAGGAGATCACCAACCGCCAGCAGGTGATCAATGTCGCGGTCCACGGCCAGCTCGACGAGGTCAGCCTGAAATCGCTCGCGGAACAGGTCCGCGACGACCTGTCGGCCCTGCCCGAGATCACCCAGGTCGAACTCGCCAACGCGCGGCCCTACGAGATCTCGATCGAGGTCTCCGAGATGCTGCTGCGGCGGCACGGCTTGACGTTCGACGAGGTGGCGCAGGCCGTGCGCCGGTCGTCGCTCGACCTGCCCGGCGGCTCGGTGAAGACCGAGGGCGGTGAATTCTTGCTGCGCACCAAGGGGCAGGCCTACCGGGGACACGAGTTCGAGAGCCTCGTGCTCATCACCCGGAGCGACGGCAGCCACCTTGCGCTCGGTGACGTGGCCACGATCGTCGACGGCTTCGAGGACACCGACCAGGCGTCCCGGTTCGAGGGCGACCCCGCGCTCGTCATCCAGGTGTACCGCACCGGTGAGCAGAGCGCGATCGACGTCTCGGACGCCGTGCATGCCTACGTGGAGACCGCGAGCGCCCGGATGCCCGCGGGCGTCTCGCTAACGACGCTGGGTGATCAGGCGTCCGTCCTGAAAGACCGGCTGAACCTGCTCGTCCGTAACGGCCTCACCGGATTCGCGCTGGTCTTCATCGTCCTGACGCTCTTCCTCAGGTTCAGCCTGGCGTTCTGGGTCAGTCTCGGCATCCCGATCTCGTTCCTGGGCGCGCTCTGGCTGCTGCCCGGCTTCGACGTCTCGGTGAACATGATGTCGCTATTCGCCTTCATCGTCGTCCTGGGCATCGTCGTCGATGACGCCATCATCGTCGGCGAGAACATCTACACCCATCAGCAGCGCCACGGCGACCGGTTGCGCGGAGCGATCGAAGGCACGCAGGAAGTCGCGACCCCGGTCATCTTCGCGGTGCTCACGTCCGTCGCGGCGTTCGCGCCGCTCCTCTTCGTGCCGGGCATGATGGGCAAGATGATGGTCGTGATGCCGCTGGTCGTCATCCCCTGCCTGCTATTCTCGCTCGTCGAGTCACAGTTGATTCTGCCGGCCCACCTGTCACACGGCACGATGCGCCCACCACGCGACACCTGGGGTGAGCGGATGCGGAGTCGGATCGATGGCGGGGTCAAGCGGTTCGTCGACCAGGTCTACCGCCCGTCGCTCGAGGCCGGCATCCGGATGCGCTACCTGACGGTGGCCGTCGCAATCGCAACGCTCGTGCTCACTGCGGGACTGGTAGGCGGCGGCTGGGTTCGCGTGGTCTTCATGGCGCCGGTGGACGCCGACTTCCTCTCGGCGTCGGTCACGATGCCGCAGGGCACGCCGGTCGAGGTGACCGAGGCCGCCGTGCAGCACATGGAGGACGCCGCCGAAACGCTCCGCGCGCAGGTGAAGGCGGAGACTGGCCGCGAGCTGTTCAAGTACACCTACGGCCTCGTCGGCAGCGGCGCTCCGCGACTGAGCGGCGGCATGGGCCCCGGTGCCCGGGCGGCCGCGGCCTCGCATCTGGGCGGAATCTTCATCGAGCTGACCAACGCCGACGAGCGGGGCATCGGCAGCGCCGAGGTATCCAACCGCTGGCGGGAACTGGTCGGGACGATTCCGGACGCGGTCGAGGTGAAGTTCGACGCCGAGCTGTTCATGGCCGGCGACCCGGTCAACGTACAGCTCACGGGCGCCGACATCGACGAACTGCGCGCCGCGGGCGACGCCGTCAAGGCGCGCCTCGCGGAGTATGCCGGCGTCTACGACATCGCCGACTCGTTCCGCGAAGGCAAGCAGGAAATCAAGCTCGGCATCGAGCCGACAGCGGAGGTGCTCGGCCTGACGCTCCAGGATCTAGGCCGGCAGGTCAGACAGGCCTTCTACGGCGAGGAAGCCCAGCGGATTCAGCGCGGGCGCGACGACGTCCGGGTCATGGTGCGCTACCCCGAGTCGGAGCGCCGCTCGGTCGGCGACCTCGAGAACATGCGGATCCGGACGCCCGACGGCCAGGAGGTCCCCTTCTCGCAGGTCGCACGCGTCGAGCCGGGTCGTGGCTTCGCGTCGATCAAGCGCGTCGATCGGCAACGCGCGCTCAACGTCACGGCCGCCGTGGACCAGGCGATCACCACGCCGGGCGACGTCGTGGCCGATCTGGATACCCGCGTCCTGCCGGAACTGCTGCTGGGGTTCCCGGGCGTCCGCCACTCGTTCGAAGGGCAGCAGACCGAGTTCCGTGACTCGACCGGCGGTCTGGCCCAGGGCTTCATGGTGGCCCTCATGCTCATCTACCTGCTGCTGGCCGTGCCGCTCAAGTCGTATGCCCAGCCGCTCATCATCATGTCGGCGATCCCGTTCGGTCTCGTGGGCGCGACGTGGGGCCACCTCATCATGGGGATGGACATCAGCCTGCTGTCGATGTTCGGGTTGGTCGCGCTGGCCGGCGTCGTCGTCAACGACAGCCTCGTCATGGTCGACTTCATCAACCGATTCCGCCGCAAGGCCGGCAGCCTCGCCCGCGCCGTGCGCGAGGCGGGCGCCGCCCGCTTCCGACCGATCCTGTTGACCTCGCTGACGACCTTCTTCGGACTGCTGCCGCTCATGCTGGAAACGAGCCTGCAGGCCCAGTTCCTGATCCCGATGGCGATCTCGCTCGCGTTCGGCGTGATCTTCTCGACCTTCATCACGCTGATGCTCGTCCCGGCCGGCTACATCATCATCGAGGACCTGAAGGGGCTCCTCGGCGGTACGGCGCACGACGTCGATGCCATCGAGACAGAGCCCGAGAAAGGCAGTGTGGCCGCGCCGGCCCTCACCGGCACCGAGGTGGCGACCGGACTCTCCGCCCACTAGACCCGACCGGCGGAGTCCGGTACGCAGGAATCGAGGCCGCCACTGACCAACCGCTGCACCTGGATACGCCGGGCCGCCACTGGCGTGGGCGCCGTGCTCATCGCGTCTGCCGCGATGGCGCAGGATGCGACGACGGCGATCAACGAGGGCGCCGCGGCGCTCGAGAATCGCCGGTTCCGGGAAGCCATCGCCTCTCTCGACGCCGCAACCCAGCTCGCACCTGAGGCGCCCGAAGCCTACTATCTGCTCGGCGCCGCCTACTGGGGTGAGGACCGGCCGTATCCGGTCTCGGCCGACAAGGCGATCGCCGCGCTCCGACGCGCCGTCGAGCTCGACCCGGACGGCGCCATGGGCCAGCTCGCGCTCGAGCACCTGGCGACGGTCTACCTCAGAAACGAGCGGATGCCGGAGGCGCGCCGCGCCTACCAGCAGCTGCTCGCCCGCGAGACGCGCGAGCAGATGGTCGTGATCTACCTGACCCGGATCGACGAGATCGATCTCGACACCGGCCGCTACGTGCCGACGGCGGAGAACCCACGGAACGCCCTCGGCGAGGTAGTCGGCAACGTCGGCCCGCTCAGGATGCACACGAATCAGTACTTCGAGAAGGGCCGGCACACCTGGGATCTGGTGAAGCACGTCAACTACTTCACCCGCGCGATCGAGGCCGACCCGACGCTCTTCCAGGCTTACAACAACCTCGGCGTCGCCCTGATGCACCTGGGCAGGTGCCGGGAGGCCGTCGCCCAGTTCGACCGGGCGCAGCAGATGTGGAACACGCTGCAGCCGCCGTCGGTCGGCCCCTATCCCGACCCGCACGTCTGGCGGCTCCGCTGCCACATCGAGCTAGGTGATCTGGAGAAGGCCGCGGTCGACTACGAAGCGCTGCAGACGATCGACGAATACAACTTCTTCGCCACGCTCTACACGATTCAGCTGGCGATCGCCGCCGGCCAGGCGGCGGATGCCGTCGAGCCGCTCGAGCAGGCCCGCAGTGAGGATCCCGACAACATCGAGGTGCTGCAGACCCTGGCGCAGGCCTACGCCGCGGTCGGGCGGATCGACGACGCGCAAATCGCGCTCACCGAGGCGCTCGCGGCGATTCCCGAGGGCAGCCAGTTCTTCCGCCACCTCGTCGGCCCGTGGCGACGGCAGCTGGAGACCTGGCAAGGGCAGTAGGCCGCCTACTCCGGATCCTCGTCCCACCAGTACTGATGCGGGAGCTTCCGGGGTGATGGCCAGACCCGGTCGAGTGTGGCCGCCTCGAACAGTTCGCCGTTCTTCATGACGTAGCGGATCGACTCGGTGTGACGGATGTCGTCGACCGGGTTCTCGTCGAGGACGAGCAGGTCGGCCAGCTTCCCGGCCGTGATCGACCCGAGATCGCGCTGGAGCCCCAGCGCCTCTGCACCGAAGATCGTCGCCACCCGCAGCGTGTCGTGCGGACTCAGGCCGCCCGACTGCAGGCTCCAGATCTCCCAGTGGGCCCCGAGGCCCTGGAACTGGCCGTGGCTGCCCAGCCCGACCTTGCCACCTGCCTCGACGACCTTTCGCACGCCGTCGGCGATCCCCGTGTGGCCGTACTCCTCGTCCATGAACCACTGGCCGCGGCGCCTGACCATCGTGTCGAACAGCGCGTGCGGGATGAACCGGCGCATCTTCGGGTTGCTGTGCGGATCCTCGTGCTCGAAGAAATAGTTCTCGCTCCAGGGTGCGCCGTAGGCCACGAGAATCGTCGGCGTGTAGTAGGTGTCGGTCCGCGCCACGAACTGCGCGACGTCGTCATAGATCGGCTGGATTGGCAAACTGTGCTCGAGGCCGGTGAACCCGTCGGTCATCTGCGACAGGTCGAGCTTCATGTCGAGCGCGCCCTCGGTCGTCGGCATGATCCGATAGTCCTTCGCCGCCTTGATCACCCACTGGCGGACCAGTCGGTCGCCCGACACGTAGGCCTTGATGGTGTCAGTCTGGTACGCCTCACGATAGCGCCTGATGAAATTGTCGGCCGCGTCCTGGTCGGTGAGGCCGGACGTGCCGAAGACGCCGGGCCCGGTCGCGAGGATGCGTGGCCCCAGGATGTCGCCGGTCTCGACCAGGTCGGCGTACGCAAACACATCGGGCCGCGAGGTCTGCGGATCCCGGGTCGTCGTCACGCCGAACGCCAGGTTGGCCAGGTACTGCCAGACCTGCGACTGGTGAACGCCCCACGGCGCCCACATGTGGGCGTGCACGTCGACGAAGCCGGGCATGATGGTCTTGCCCGTGACATCGATCTCCTCGGCACCGGCCGGAACGGTCACCGAGCCGCTCGGTCCCACCGCAGCGATCCGATTCCCGGAGACCAGCACGTCGGCACGCTCGATCACCTCGAGGTCGTTCATCGTGACGACCCGCCCGCCGCGCAACACGACGTCGCCGGTCGGGGCGAACCGCGGCGCTTCGACGATGGCGGTGAAAACCTCCGGTTCAACCTCTGCCTCGACGTCGATCGCCTGCCGGTAGATCCGCGCCCCGAGCGCCCAGTGCACCGCCGACCCATCGGCCGACCAGCTCAAGAAGTCGCCCCCCTCGAGCGACAAGTCGTCGACCGGCACCGCCGCATCGCCGCCAGTGAGACGCAGCGTCAGCGTCTCGCCGCCCGCCTGCGGGAGCCAAGCCAGGTAGTGCTTGTTCTGCAGGCTGATGAACACCCGGAAGCCGTCGGGCGACAGCTTGAGCTCGGAGGCGCCCGGCGGATTCTCGCCGACGCCGACGCCGGTCACCTTCAGATGCGTCCGCCGATCGAGGCCGTCCAGACGGATCGACGTCAACTCGCCCGCGTCGGTCAGATACACCCGCTCGGTGTCACGCTCGGCGGCGAAGTGTGGTGCCTGGCCGCCCTGTGTCGACGCGACGTGCGTCCAGTCGCCGCCCTCGGCCGGTATCCAGCGCAGGTCGAGATCGGCCGTCGCCCGGACTCCGCTGATCTCTCCGGGCGCCGTCGGATCGATCTCGCGGTAGGCCGACGCTTCCCACTCGCGGAAGTCGGCGTACAGCTGATCGTCCGCCGCGCCGGCCAGGAAGACGATGCGCGTGCCGTCGGGCGTGTAGACCGGCTCGGAGTAGTAGCCGGCGCGCGAGGTGAGCTGCTCCGGTGGCGCCGCCCCGCCCAGGCTCGCGCGGTAGACGTGCCCGCCCTCAGCCGACCAGGTCACGAAGGCGATCGTCGAGCCGTCCGGTGACCAGGTCGGCATGAACTCGTTCGTATCGAGGTCGGTCACCCGGCTCGCCGCGCCGTCGGGCAGATCCATCACCCAGAGCTTGTGCAGCGCGCTGAAGGCCACCTGAGTGCCGTCGGGTGACACCGCGGGCCAGCGCACGAGGCGCGCCCGCACCGTGGGTGAATCGTCGATCGTGTTTTCGAAGTAGACTCGCGGCCCCACTTCAGCGGCGACGTCCGCGGTGAACGGCACCGGCGCGGCCCGCCCGCTCTGGAAGTCGACACGGGCGAGCTTTCCGGCGATGGGCACGATGAGCGACTCGCCGTCCGGCAGGAACGCGTAGCCGGGCATCGCATCCCGCGAGGCCCGGGATTCCTGGTCGTCGCGCGTCACCGGCAGGATCAGCCAGCGCTCATCCCCGGTCTCCAGATCGCGGACCCGCAGTCCGGTCTCGGTCTCGAAGCGAGTCGCATACACGAGCTGGGTGCCGTCGGGCGACAGCACCGGCCGCATCGCGCTCCCCTGCGCGTTGGTGATGGTCGCGGTCTCGCCGGTGTCGCGGTCGAACCGAATGACCTGCCAGAGCGGAAACTGCGCGTTGTAGGTGAACGAGCCGCTGCGCTCCGCGTAATAGATGAAGCGGCCGTCGGGAGAAGCGACCGCGCCCATCCGGTTCGGCGGCTGTGGCCGCGGGCCGGTCCCGGATGCCGAGGGCGGCGCCGAGCCGATTCGCACGCCCGACCCGCCGTCCTTGTGGAACATGAACAGCGCGTGCGTCCGCTCCGGCGCGCGCACCTTCGACACGACGAGATACTCGCCGTCGGGGGTCCAGGCCGGCGAGCTCATCGCCTGCGGCGCAGCCTTCGTCAGACCGTCCTTCGTGACCGCCCGCGGGTTCGCCCCGTCGGCGTCGGCCAGCCAGAGGTTCTCGACGCCGGTGCGATCGCTCAAGAAGGCGATCGTCCGGCCATCGGGCGAAAAGCGTGGCTGGCTCTCGAACGACATCCCGCCAACGATCCGCGTCGCTTCCCCGCCGGCGACCGGCAGCGTGTAGAGGTCGCCGAGCAGATCGAAGACGATCGTCGCGCCGTCGGGCGAGACGTCGAGGGACATCCACGTGCCCTCGTCGACTGTGAACTCCAGCGTGGCGTCGTGTTCGAGGACGAGCGTCTGCTCTTCGGCGTCCGCCTCGTCCTCACCCTCCGCTTCCTGCGCCAGCGCCGGCGACGCGGCCGGCACGATCGCCGCCAGCATCAGGAACAGCGTCACCCGTCGAAGCCAGTCGAACATCGTCGTCACCTCACAGCCGTCCGTTGGCGCCTCACCGTCATCCCCCGGCCACCTCTGACGCACCACGAACAACCGCGCTAGGGGATCTTCACGTAGCCGTCCAGCTGCAGATCGATCATCGACGTCATCGCCCAGAGGTCGACCTGGATGTCCGGATTGACCTGTGCCGCGTCGATCTCCCTGGCGATCAGTCCTTGCCCGCAGACGCGAAACTCGACGCCCGCCTCGGTGAGCTTCCGGATGAGGGCGACGTTCGGGTTGTCCTGCCCTTCGTAGCGGTCCCTATACGCATCGTTGGTCATCACGATGTCGAAGTCCGCCGTCCGCTGATGGAACATGACCACGAGGTGCCGGTGCTCGGAGGGTACGCCGTACTTCGCCAGCGTATTGAGATACCGCGCGATCACGGGCAGCATCGGGTTCACGTCGGTCGGATCTTGCGCCCCCTGAGCGACCGAGAACACTACCTTGTACTCCGTGTTTGGGTCTGGAAGCTGGTGTGCGCCCGGCACGTCCCACACCGCCTCGTGGCCGGGCACGGGGAGCGCCTGCCCGGTTTGCGCCTCGATCGGTCCCACCGAGGCACACGTCAGCATCAAGATGACCGCAACGCCGAAAGTCGTGAGCTTCATGACCTCATGCCCTCCGTGCCAGATCGTTCCGAATTACCGTACTGCGATGAAGTCGATCTCGACGGCCGCGCCGATTGGCAGCGCCGCCACGCCGACCGTCGAACGACTCGGCTTCACGTCGACACCCTCGAAGAACTCACCGTAGACCTCGTTGAGCGCACCGTAGTTGTCGATGTCGTCGAGGTAGACCGTCGCGCGGGTGACATTGGCCTTCGTGAGACCGGCCTCGTCGAGCAGGTTCTCGAGGTTCGACAGCGCCTGGCGCGCCTGGGCGGCCACGCCGTCGTGCAGGCTGCCGGTCTCTGGATTGATCCCGACCTGGCCCGACAGATACACCGTGTCGCCCGAATCGACGCCTGGCGAGTACGGCGCGAGCGGCCGTGCGCCACCATAGAGCCCGGTGTGGCCCGACTGCGCCACAACCGTCGCGCCGAACCCGGCACCTAGCGCGAAGGCGACGACGAGTCCCGCGGCGAATCCGACGAGCGAAATAGTCACGAAGCTGCGAGAACCCTGGACCGTCATGGCGTCACCTCGATTGTGTTGAACCCTGCGGAAGTCGGCGCGCCCGCCGCCGTTCGGCGACCCGCCATGAGCCGGCTAGCGTATCAGAAAGGCCGGCGGGCTATGCTAAACTGCGGTGTTCGCAGGCTCGATTCGGCCCGCATGGTGAGTGTAGCTCAAGGGTAGAGCGCCGGTCTGTGGCACCGGATGTTGGGGGTTCGAATCCCCTCACTCACCCCAATTCCCAACTCTTCCTCGCTCAGCGATTTGGCCTTGTTCTTGGGTGGATTCTGTCCGTCCCCGATCGGTGGGATGACGTGACCTGACCCCTGAGACCATGCCAGCCCGAGCGGTAGAATCGGGGCGCACCGACAGGAGGCAGGATGCCCAGGAAGCGGTACAGCACCGAACAGATCGTCACGAAGTTGCGCCAGGCCGAGGTCGAGCTCGAGCTCGGAACGCCAGTACGAGTTCAGCCGCCACAGGAGGTGCCGACGGGACGGTAGCGAGGCGACGGCGAGCAAGCACACTCATGGACCCGCACGACCATGTCCCGAGGAGCAGCGATTGAACCGGCGACGTGTACGAGGCTGTTGCAGTACCTCATCGGCTAGGATTCATACTTGAAGGACAGAGCGACTCGGGCGCGGTAGGCGACAACTTTTCCACCATCAACGGTCATATCGAGCTTGTTAATCTCTGCGATTCTCAAGTTCTTGAGTTGCTTGCCAGCCGTCTCGACGGCATTCTTGGCCGCTTTCTCCCACGAAGTATCGCTTGTTCCCACTAATTCGATAACCTTGTAGACACTCTCGGCCATGAGCTTTCCTCCATGTCTTGAACGGTCTAGGCGGGGTTCACTTCTTCCGTCTGTGGCACCGGATGTTGGGGGTTCGAATCGCCTCACTCACCCCAATTCCCAGCTCTCGAGATTCGTCTACTGCAGCGGACGCGCGGGGGACGGCGGCGCGCCATTCCAGGTCGGCCGAATGTATTCGGAACTCTCGTAGATCGTCGCGCCCTGGTTGGAACCGAAATGGCGGACGCTACGGTTCGCAAACGGCCAGGCACCGAACCAGTAGGACGACACCGTCGATCCGGCCGGCAGGCCGTTGCACGACGGCGTGTTGCCACCCCGCTGCCCCCGCAGAAACCAGACAAAGTAGTTGCCGCGGAAGGCGAAGTTCCGGTTCAGACTCGGGTCGATCCAGCCATCGCCGCCCATCGCCGGCGGCTGCGTGAGCGTGAAGAGCGACGGTGCATAGAACCCGAAGGCGCACGACGCGGCATACGAAGCCTGGGCGCCGTTGATCGCGCGAACCAGGCCGAGCATCTGGGCCTCGGTCGCCGCCATCCGGGCCCGCGCCGTCGCCGGAATCGCGATCGAGGCGAGGATCGAGATGATCGCCACGACGATCAGCACCTCGACGAGCGTGAAGCCTTCGCCGGACCGAGCGCGTCTCAGCATTCTCATCGGATTCTCTCCTAAACTATGGCGTATGAATGACTTGGGAGTCAAATCGCGCCGTGCAGATCCGTGCAGCCGCTGCCCAGATCGCGGCATCTGCCTGGGGGCGGCGGTCAGGAAGCCCTGCCCTACAGGTCGGCGCGCAGCGTCACGGCTGGGTCGACGTTCGCGGCACGGCGGGCGGGGATATAGGTGGCCAGCAGCGCCGTGAGGCCGAGGCCGACGGCGGCGGCGACGTAGGTGGCCGGATCCATCGCGGTCACACCAAACAGCATCGCCGACATCAGTCGGGTCAGGCCGACCGCGCCGAGCAGACCGACAACGACACCGACGGCGGTCACTGCCAGGCCGTGGCGGAGGAAGAGCTGGCTGACGTCACCCGGCTGGGCCCCGAGGGCCATCCGGATACCGATCTCCCGGGTCCGCTGGCTTGCCACGTAGGCAATGACGCCGTAGATCCCGACGACACTCAGGAGCACCGCCACGCCGGCCGCGACGGCGAGCAGCACCAGCGCGAACGACGTCCGGGCCATCGAGCGGTCGTAGATCCGGGAGAGCGGTTGGACCCCGGCGATCGGCAGGTTCGGATTCAGGTCCCAGACCGCCTGCTGGATCTCCCCGAGGAAGGTCGGGGTGCCCAGCCGGCTGCTCCTCACGGCATAGCGCAGCGTGCGGTGTAGCTCACGCTCATCGTCCCACCAGTTCAACTGATGCATCGGCCAGTAGACGATCGCCGGCGCCGGCTCGGCGACACCGTCGTCGCGGACGTCACCCGCGACCCCGACGATCTCCCGCCACGGGCTGTCGGGCGTTTGGCGGATCTGTTTGCCGATCGCGTCCGTCGGCGCGTCCCAGTACTCCCGCGCGAAGTTCTCGGTCACGACGGCGACGCGGAGCGCCTCGCGGGCATCCTCCCAGCGAAGCGTCCGACCGGCGACCAACCGGATCCCCATCGTCTCGAAGTAGTTCTCCGCCACCCACTTGAAGCGGCGCAGCGGCGGCAACTGCCCCTCGGGCATCGGATGGTCCTCGACGAAGATCGGATCCATGCTCGAGTTGCCGTCCATCGTGATCGACGACGACGCGCCGACCGAGGTCACCCCGGGCACGCGCGCCATCGCGTCGGCGATCTGCTGGTGCAGCAGGACGGTCTCGATCGCGCCCGGAATCACACCCTCGGGGATCGCGATCCGCGCCGTCAACACCTCCTCGGCGCGGACGAAACCGGGATCCACGTCCCGCATCGCCTGGAACGTCCGGATCATCAGGCCAGCGGCGACGAGCAGTACGACGGCCAAGGCGATCTCGGCCGTGATGAGCACCGACCGCGCACGGTGGCGCTCGCGGCCGTCACTCGACAACCGCCCGCCTTCCTGCAGCGCTGACGCAAGGCGCGGATTCGACAGGCGCAACACCGGCAGCAGTCCGAAGAGCCCGCCGGCAAGAAGCGAGATCGCCAGAGCGAAGGCCAGAACGACCGGATCGATCGCTAACTCGTCGAGGCGCGGCAGACCCTGGGGCCTCAAGAGCAACAGGACGCGTACCGCGCCCTCGGCGAGCGCAAGGCCGACCAGTCCGCCGACTAGCGCGATCGCCACGCTTTCGGCGAGCAACTCCCGCGCGGTCTGCCCCCAACTCGCACCGAGTGCTGCGCGAACCGCCATCTCACGCTGGCGCCCCTCGGCACGCACGAGAAACAGGTTCGCCACGTTGGCGCAAGCAATGAACAGAACCAGCCCGACCGTCCCCAGCAGCACCCAGAGGACGCCGCCCACGTCGCCGAGCACATCGACCGCCAGCGGCCGGACGTTCGGCCCGAGCCGCGCGTCGTCGAACATGGCGCGCGTGAACCCGGGCGGCAGCCGGTAGCCGTCGATACTCGCCGGAATCATCCGGGCGACGTCGTCGTTCGCCTGTTCGATGGTCGCGTCGGGCGTGAGCCGGGCAATCCCCCGGTAGCTGAACTGACCGGCGAAAACCTCCGAGCGGACGAACGCGCGGGGCAGGATGAGCGCCGGACCCTCGGTCAGGAACCGGAAGTCGGCCGGCAGGACGCCGATGATCTCGCGCGGGTTGCCGTCGATGAGCAGCGGCTGCCCCAGCACGGACGGGTCCCCGCCGAACTTGCGCTGCCAGTAGCCGTGCGTCAGCATCACCCGCTCGGGACTGCCGGGCAGGCCGTCCTCGGGCCCGAACCCCTCGCCGAGAAGCGGTTGTACCTTGAGCAGCGGCAGCAAACCGTCGGTGACACGAATCGCGTCGACGCGCTCGGGCTCACCGATGCTGGTGACCGACGCCGCCGCGTTGCGCCAGACGCCGATCTCCTCGAATACCCGGCTCCGCTCGCGGTAGGTGATGTAGGTCGACGGCGACATGTTGAGCTCGTCGAAGCCCAGGCCGGGCGCGGTATGCCAGACCGCCACGAGGCGATCGGGCTCTTCGAACGGAAGCGGCTTCAGAAGGATGCCGTAGACGAGCGTGAAGATCGCGGTGTTGGCGCCGATGCCGACCGCGAGGGTGATGACCGCCACCGACGTGAAGAGCGGCGCGCGCAGCAGCCCGCGCGCGAGCCGCCGGAACCACCTCACCAGCGAGACCATCGATCCGGATTACGACGGCGGGGCCGAAGAGGTTCCCGAGGCGAGCGCCTGGGGCGAAGCCCCGACCTCGCTAGTGCACCACCTCGTCGTCGGCGTACTCGAGGTGCGGGATGTCGAGCGCGCGGATCGCTTCGATCGCGGCGACGATGACATGCGCGTCGCGGAGTCCATCGGGCTGTTCGCGGAGCCGCTTGCGTGTGGCGCGTAGCGCCCGCAGTACCCGAGCGCGGTCGAATCGCTGGCCTTCACAATGTTCGCAGAAACTCATATCCGTCCGCCTTCTGGCTGAAACGCTTACCTCGCGGGACGGCCCACCCGCTTCGCTTGGGGGCCACGGCATCCCTTGGCCCCTGCTGGTTGTGGCAAGTCCCGCGCTACCGGCATCTTTCAGATCTCTACCGCGCCTTGCCGCGGTAGTGCGTCGACTGGGCGAAGAAGACCTCGGCCGACTCCATCAGCGTTTCCGACAGCGTCGGATGCGGATGGATCGTCATCTTCAGGTCGGACGCCGTGGCGCCCATCTCGATCGCCAACACGCCCTCGGCGATCAACTCGCCCGCGCCGGCCCCGACGACGCCGACACCGATGATCTGCTCGGACTCGGGGTCGACCAGGAGCTTCGTCAGCCCGTCGATCCGATCCAGCGTGACCGCGCGCCCCGACGCGCCCCAGGGGAACTTGGCGATCTTGACGGGGCGCCCCGCCGCCTTTGCCTCGGTCTCGGTGAGCCCGCACCAGGCGACCTCCGGGTCGGTGAAGACGACAGCCGGAATCGCCAGGGGCTCGAAGAGCGCCTTGCTGCCGTGAATGACCTCGACCGCGAGCCGACCTTCGTGTGACGCCTTGTGCGCGAGCATCGGCTCGCCCACCAGATCACCGATCGCGAAGATCGAGGGCTCGGCCGTCCGCCGCTGGGCGTCGACCTCGACGAAGCCGCGCGCATCGACCTGGACGCGCGTCGTCTCGAGTCCGTCGATTGCCGAATTCGGCCGGCGGCCGACGGCGACCAGGACCCGATCGAAGACCTGGCCCGAGTGCTCGGCCGCCTTCCCTTCGAGCGTGACCGCCACACCCTCGCCCGCGATCTCCATCCGGGCGACGGTCGTCTCGAGCCACACCGCCTCGGCGAGCGTGGCCAGCCGCTTGGCGACCGGCGTCACCAGGTCGCGATCGGCGCCCGGCAGGAGGCCGTCGGTCATCTCGACGACGGTCACGCGCGACCCGAGCGCGGCGTACGCGGTGCCGAGTTCGAGGCCGATGTAGCCGCCGCCGACGACGAGCAGCCGCGCGGGCACGTCGGGCAGTTCGAGCGCACGGGTCGAATCCATCACGCGGTCGCTGTCGAGCGCCAGCGCGCCGGGGATCGACGGCCGCGAACCGGTGGCAAGAATGGCGTGGTCGAAGCGGATCGTCTGCTCCTCGTCGGTGCCCCGCACGACGAGCGTGTGCGGATCGGCGATCGCCGCGCGGCCTTGCGCGTAGGTGACCTTGCGCTGCTTCGAGAGCTGGCCGAGCCCACCGGTGAGCCGATCGACGACGCCGTCCTTCCAGGTGCGCAGTGCCGGGAGATCGAGGGTCGGGTCTTCGAAGCGCACACCCCAGGCCTCGGCGTGCTTCGCCTCGTCGATCACCTTCGCGACGTGCAGCAGCGCCTTCGACGGCATGCAGCCGCGATACAGGCAGACGCCGCCGGGGTTGGGCGCCTCGTCGACCAGGGTCACGCCGATTCCCAGGTCCGCGGCTAGGAACGCCGCAGCGTAGCCGCCGGGTCCGGCGCCGACAACGACCAGGTCCGTGGATTGCTCGCTCATACGTGTCGTGACATCGTTCGTCGACCCAACACCTCAGCATAGCACCACGCCTCGGCTGCGCCGACCGCGGCGACCCGCGGGCCCTGAGCTATAATCAGGCCTTCCAGATGTTTCGATTGGTCCACAGCATCCTCGCGCATGGACCGTCCGCGCCGATCTCCGCGGTGCGCGCGACAGGATTGATCCTTTCCCTCTTCGCCGTCGCTGGATGGCCGGCTAACGCGGCCGACGCGCAGGTCGGCCAGGACATCGTCGTGCAACTGCCGGGCGCCGAGGCGTTCGACGCCGCGCTCACCGCCGACCTTGAGGCGGCCTGGAACGACCGCGCCAGCGGCTACAAGCCGCGGACCCGGCACCTGAACGCCGACGGCTCACCGCAGTACACGAATCGGCTATACCTCGAGCCGAGCCCCTACCTCCAGCAGCACGCGCACAACCCGACGAACTGGTATCCGTGGGGAGACGAGGCGTTCGACACCGCCCGCCGGCTCAAGCGGCCGGTGCTCCTGTCGATCGGCTACTCGACCTGCCACTGGTGCCATGTGATGGAAGAGGAGTCGTTCGAGGACGAAGAGATCGCCCAGTACATCAACGAGCACTACGTGGCGATCAAGGTCGACCGCGAGGAGCGACCCGATGTCGACGCCGTCTACATGACCGTGGTCCAGATGCTGACCGGCCAGGGCGGGTGGCCGATGACCGTCTGGCTGACGCCGTCGCGCGAAGCCTACAGCGGCGCGACCTACGTGCCGGCCCGCGACGGCGACCGGGGTGCGCGCATCGGGTTCCTGACGATGCTGCAGCGGCTGGGCGCCGCCTACGACCAGCAGCCCGACCAGGTCGCCGCGGCCGCAGCCGAGATTACCCGCCAGCTCACGGCCCGGCTGGCGCCCGCGCCCGGCGAGACTGCCGGAGCTGATGCGACGACGATCAACGAAGTCACGGCGTTCTACGATGAGCAGTTCGACGAGCAGTTCGGCGGTCTCCAGGGAACGCAGAAGTTTCCGGGTGGGATGTCGCTCCGGCTCCTGCTGCGGCAACATCGACGCACCGGCGATGCGCGCGCGCTCGACATGGCCACGCGGACGCTCGAGCGGATGGCGGCCGGAGGCATGTACGACCAGGTGGGCGGGGGCGTGCACCGCTATGCCACCGACGCACGCTGGCTGGTGCCGCACTTCGAGAAGATGCT
>DCWN01000030.1:120247-134579 GCA_002328835.1 Acidobacteria bacterium UBA2161
GAAGATGCTCTACGACAACGCGCTCCTGGTGACCGCCTACCTCGAGGCTTACCAGGCGACCCAGCGCGACAAGTTCGCCGCGGTCGCGCAGGACATCCTCCGCTACCTCGAACGCGACATGTCGGCGGCAGAGGGCGGATTCTACGCGGCGACCGACGCCGACAGCCTTGCACCGAGCGGCGAGCGGGAGGAGGGACGGTTCTTCACGTGGGCACCCGACGAACTGGCCGCGGTCCTGAACGAAGACGGGCCGGCGCTCACGCTCGTCACCGAGTACTACGGCGTCACGTCGGACGGGAACTTCGAGGGGCGTTCCATTCTTCACGTGGCCCGACCGCTGGCCGACGTGGCGGCGGAGCTGGACATCGAGGCCGGCGAGGCGCAGCGGATGCTCGGCGCCGCGCGCGACACGCTGTATCGCGCCCGCTCGGATCGCCCGGCGCCGCTCAGGGACGAGAAGATTCTGACGTCGTGGAACGCGCTGGCGATCTCGTCGTTCGCGCAGGCCGCGCTGGTCCTCGGCGACGCCGGCTACGCCGAGCGCGCCACTCGGGCGGCCGACTTCGTCCTCTCGCGTCTCAAGGACGGCGACCGGCTGTTCCGCAGCTACGCGGGCGGAGAGGCGCGGGTGCCGGGCTACCTGGAAGACTACGCCTTCCTCATTGCCGCGCTCCTCGATCTCTACGAGGCCACGAGCGAACCGCGCTGGATGGAAGAAGCCCTGGCACTCGACGGCACCCTGGCCGCCCGGTTCGAAGATCCGGCGGGCGGCTTCTTTCGCACCAGTGACGATCATCAGTCGATCCTGACCCGCGAGAAACCGGGCTACGACGCGGCGCAGCCGTCGGGCAACTCGGTGCAGCTCCTCAACCTGGTCCGGCTGCACGAGTTCACGACCGATGACACCTACCGCCAGCGCACGGAACGGGCGCTGCGCGCATTCGACGTCGGGTTGTCGCGAAACCCGGCCGCGATGGCCGAGATGCTGCTGGCGGTCGACTTCCGGCTCGACACGCCGAAGGAGATCATCATCGTCACGCCCGATCGCCGCGCCTCGGCCGAACCGTTCCTCGCCGAGCTACGCGCGACCTTCCTGCCCAACCGAATTCTGAGTGTGGTCGGCGAGGCCGACCGATTCGACACGCACGCGGCCCTCGTACCGCTCGTCGAGGGCAAGTTCGCGCGCGACGGCGTGGCGACGGCCTACGTCTGCGAGAACCGGATCTGCGAGTTGCCCACGACCGACCCGGCCGTCTTCGCCCGGCAGATCAGAGCCACGCGCCAGCCATGATCTCGCCGACCGTCTGACTCCTGACCACCGCCTGCTGTGTCTTACCACCCGATCGAGAACTACGGCATCGTCGGCGACATGCACACCGTCGCGCTGGTGGGGATGCACGGCTCGATCGACTGGCTCTGCTTCCCGCGCTTCGACTCGCCGTCGGTGTTCGCCGCGCTCCTCGACGCGACGAAAGGCGGACGGTTCGAGATCGCCCCGGTGCTGCCCGACCGCGCCCACAAGCAGTTCTACTGGCCCGAGACCAACGTCCTCGTCACCCGCTTCCTCTCAGCCGAGGGCGTCGGCGAGATCACCGACTACATGCCGGTGGGACAGACCGCGAGCAGCGACGGCCACCACCAGCTGGTCCGCCGCGTCACGGCAGTGCGTGGCGCGATGCGATTTCGCCTCAGATGTGAGCCGGCCTTCAACTTCGCCCGCGATCCGCACGAGCTGACCGTCAGTCCGGACGGCGCCTGCTTCGTCTCGAAGGGCCTGGCGCTGGGGCTCGCGACGCGCGTGCCGCTGACCGCGGACGGTCCGGCGGCGTGTGCCGACTTCGTGCTGCAAGAGGGCCAGAGCGCCCTGTTCGTGCTCAGGCAGGTCGCGCCGGGCGAGGGGTGTGGCGGGCCGGTGTCGGACGACGCCGCTCAGGAACTGTTCCGCGGAACGATCGCCTTCTGGCGAACCTGGCTCTCACGCTGCACCTACAAGGGCCGGTGGCGGGAGACCGTGCAGCGCTCAGCGCTGGCATTGAAACTCCTGACCTACGAACCGACCGGCGCCATTGTCGCGGCGCCGACGTGCAGTCTGCCCGAGGGGCTGGGTGGCGAGCGGAACTGGGACTACCGCTATACCTGGATCCGCGACGCGGCGTTCACGATCTACGCCCTGCTCAGGATCGGCTTCACCGGGGAGGCTGCGCAGTTCATGCGGTGGATCGAAGCTCGCATGCGCGAACTCGAACCCAACGGCGCCCTGCAGGTCGTGTACGGCATCGACGGGCGCCACGCCCTGCCCGAAGAGACGCTCGACCATCTCGACGGCTATCGTGGCTCGCGGCCGGTGCGGACCGGCAACGCCGCCTCCCTGCAGTTCCAACTCGACATCAACGGTGAACTGCTGGACTCGGTCTACCTGTTCAACAAGTACGGCACGCCGATTTCGTACGACCTCTGGACCAACCTCCGACGATTGATCAACTGGGTCTGCGACAACTGGGAGCGTCCGGACGAGGGGATCTGGGAAGTGCGCAGTCACCCGCAGCACTTCGTCTACTCGAAGCTCATGTGCTGGGTGGCACTGGACCGCGGACTGCGACTCGCCGACAAGCGCTCGTTCCCGGCCGATCGCGATCGGTGGATGGCGGCGCGCGACAAGATCTACGAGCAGATCATGAAGGATGGCTGGAACCCCGACCGTAAGGCCTTCGTGCAGCACTACGGCAGCCAGACGCTCGACGCGGCCAATCTGATGATGCCGCTGGTCTTCTTCCTCTCGCCCACCGACGAGCGGATGCTGTCGACGCTCGACGCGATCATGCAGGTCCCCGACCGCGGCGGCCTGGTCTCGAACAGCCTCGTCTACCGGTACAACACCGACGAGACCACGGACGGCGTCGCCGGCGACGAGGGCACGTTCAACATTTGCACCTTCTGGCTCGTTGAGGCGATGACCCGCGCCGGCCGCGCCGACCGCCGCCACCTCGAGCAGGCGCGGCTGATGTTCGAGCAGATGCTCGGGTACGCGAACCACCTCGGGCTCTACGCCGAGGAGACCGGGCCGCGCGGTGAGGCACTCGGGAATTTCCCTCAGGCCCTCACCCACCTTGGCCTCATCAGCGCCGCCTACAACCTCGACCGCGCGCTCGGCACCCGGAGCTGACCGCGTGAGCGAGGTGCGGATCGGCGTCGACCTCGGCGGCACGAAGATCGAGGTGATCGCGCTCGCCCCCGACGGCGCGACGCTCGTCCGAACGCGTGTGCCGACGCCGCGCGACGACTACGACGCGACCCTTCAGGCGATCGTGGATCTGGTGGCGTCGGTCGAGCGCGAGATCGGGGCCCGCGGCACGGTCGGCCTGGGTATCCCAGGCGCCATCTCGCCCGCCACCGGCTACGTCAAGAACTCAAACTCGATCTGGCTCAACGGCCGCCCGCTGGCCGAAGATCTGGCGGCGCGCCTGGACCGCCCGCTGCGCTTCGACAACGACGCCAACTGCTTCGCGCTGTCCGAGGCCACCGACGGCGGCGGCGCGGGCGCCCGAGCCGTCTTCGGCGTCATCCTGGGCACCGGCACCGGCGGTGGCGTCATCATTGATGGGCGGCCACTCGTCGGCGCCAACGCCATCGGCGGCGAATGGGGACACAACCCGCTGCCCTGGCCGGCGCCCGACGAACTGCCGGGACCGCCCTGCTATTGCGGTCGAACCGGTTGCCTCGAGACGTTCCTCTCGGGTCCGGGGCTCAGCCGCGACTACGCGGCCGCGTCGGGATCGGCGCGTCCAGCTCAGGACGTCGCCCAACTCGCCGACCACGGCGACCCCGCGGCGCGGGCGGCACTCGACCGCCACGCCGACCGGTTGGCCCGGGGGCTCGCGACCGTCATCAATCTGGTCGACCCAGACGTCGTCGTCCTGGGCGGCGGGCTGTCGAATCTCGACTCGCTCTACACCCGTGTCCCCGAACTCTGGACGCCCTACGTCTTCTCGGACCGGGTCGACACCCGGCTCGTCCGGCCGGTGCACGGCGACTCGAGCGGCGTCCGAGGCGCGGCGTGGCTCTGGGCGCCCACGGTATAATCGCGCCTTGCCCTTGCTCGAAGCTCGACGCGCCATGTTCCCGGCCGACCAGGAGAGCCCGATGACCTATCGCCCGCTCGTCGCCACCCTCACGCTCTTTGCTCTTGGCCTCGCCGGCTGCGCGCCGGCGCCGGAGGACGCGCCGGCGGCGGAGCCCACGCCTGCCGAAGAGGCCGCGCCGGCGCCCACGGTCAGCGTCGAAGAGATCGCCGACGGCGTTCATCGCTTCGCGTACAACAATCACCGCTCGCTGTTCATCGTCACCGATGACGGCGTCCTGGCGACTGATCCCCAGTCGACCGCAGCGGCCGAGCGCTACCTCGAGGAGATCCGTCGGATCACCGACGCGCCGATCCAGTATCTGGTCTACAGCCACCACCACGGCGATCACGCGTCGGGCGGCGCCGTGTTCGGCGACGACGTCACCGTCGTCAGCCACGAGAACGTCGTCGGCCATCTCGACGAGCCGGGCATGGAGGACGTGCGAGCGCCCGACGAAACGTTCGCCGACGAGATGACGCTGACGATCGGCGATGTCGACGTCGAACTGGCGCATCTCGGCCATTCGGAGACCGACTCCAACCTGATCCTGCACGTGCCGTCGCGCCGCCTGGCGTTCGTCGTTGACACCTACCTCGTCGGCGAACTACCCTGGCGCAATATGGCCTCGGGCGATCTCGATGGATGGCTTGCGGCGCTCCAGACGATCGCCGAGTACGACGTCGATCAGATCGTGCCCGGCCACGGCGACGAGGTCGGCACGACCGAGCATGCGCGGGAGCTGATCGAATACCTCGAGACGCTGAAGGCCGCCGTGGCCGAGCGGATGGCGGACGGCCAGTCACTCGAGGAGATCCAGGCGTCGCTCACGCTGCCCGAGTACGCCGGCTGGGTGCGCTACGACGAACACTTCGGCTTGAACATCGAAGGCGTGCACCGTGAACTCTCGGAGCAGGCCCAGTAGGAACCGCGCGGATAGAGAGGGAGTCTGACCATGGCCTGGGATCGCCGTGAGTTCCTCCACGTGACATCACTCGCCTTGGCCGGCGGCGCGCTCGGCCGCGTACCGCTGTGGGCGCAGGACGCCTCCCCGCGCTTCGAAGACCTCCGGCGCAACGTGGGCGCGTTCCACATGCGCGGTGGCACAATCGGTTGGCTCGTCTCCGACGACGCCTTGATCGTCGTCGATAGCCAATTCCCCGACACGGCCGAGGCGTGCCTGAACGGTCTCAAGATGCGCAGTTCGCGGATGATCGATGCGGTGGTCAACACGCATCATCACGGCGATCACACGGGTGGCAACAAGGTGTTCCGTCCCGCGGCGCGACAGATCGTGGCGCACACGAACGTGCCCGGCCTCCAGCAGCGCGCGGCGAACCAGCGCGGCAACGAGGCGGATCAGGAGTATCCCGACACGACGTTCGACGAGACCTGGCGCATGGATGCCGGCGACGAGGTCGTCTCGGCCAAACACTACGGGCCGGGCCACACCGGCGGCGACATCGCCGTGACGTTCGAACGCGCCAACGTCGTCCACATGGGCGACCTGATGTTCAATCGACGCGACCCGTTTGTCGACCGACCCGGCGGTGCCCGGATCCGAGGGTGGATGGAGCTGTTGCCGCAGGTGATCGACGACCACGATTCGGACACGCTGTACATCTACGGCCACGCCGGTGAGGGCTTCGACGTGAAGGGTGGCGCGGAGGACCTGCTGCTGCAACGCGACTACTTCGCCGCCGTCGTCGAGCACGTCTCACGCGGACTCGAGGCGGGCCGTTCACAGGAGGAGATTGCCGCGATCGATCGGCTGCCCGGAATGACCGAGCACGCCAGCACCGCACAGAGCCTCGGGCACGTGCTGAACGTCGCGCACGAAGAACTGAGCGCGGGACAGTAGGGGCGAGTCGGCCTACGCGCGCTTTCGCTTGGCGGGAGCGCGCCGGCTCTTCGCGATGCTGGCGACCTTGGACGTCTTCGCGGCCTGGGACTTCATCGCCGACTTGGCGGGTCGCTTCTTGCTCGCGCTGACGGTATCGAGACTCTTCCGCAGCGCTTCCATCAGATTGACGACCTTGGCCGGCGCTTCTTCGGTCGGCATGACGACCTCGTCACCAGCGATCTTCGCATCGATGATCCGGCGAAGCTCGGCCTGATAGTCGTCTCGGAACTCGCCGAGATCGAGGTCGCCCTCGAACGTTCCGATCACCTGCCGCGCCAGCTTGACCTCGTCGGCCTTCACCTTCGTCGGCACCTCAGTCAACTCGTCGATGGCGTTCATGCTCCGCACTTCCTTGGCATGCCGCAGGGTGTACATCACGAGGCCCTGCTCGCGCGGCTGGACCGCCACGAGGTACTCACGCCCGTAGAGCGCCAGCTTCCCGATGCCGGCCTTCCCCTTCATTCCCTCGCGCAGGACGGCGAACGCTTCGGCGGCCATGCCGCCGTCGGGCGCCAGATAGTACGGACGCTCGACGTGGACCGGATCGATCGCCGCGGCATCGGTGAACCGCACCAGGTTGATCACGCGGGTCGACTCCGGGCGCGCCTTGGCCAGGTCGTCGTCGGTCATGACGACGTAGCGCCCCTTCTCGAACTCGTAGCCCTTGACGATCTCGGCATTCGAAACCTCGCGGCCGTGCGTCGGGCACCACTTCTTCTGCTGAATGCGCGTCTGGCACTCGGCGTGCAGCTGGTTGAAACGCAGCGTCGCCGCGGCGTCAGTGGCCGGGTACACCCGCACGGGCACACTGACGAGACTGACTTTCAAGAAGCCCTTCCATGTGGGTCGTGCGGCCATGGCCTTCCCCCTGCTCTCCTCTGATCAACTGTTCAACGTTCGATGCACCGAGCCCGCCAGGGGGTCTCTACCTTATCGGAGGATCAAGGGCGGCGGCCCACGGTGCACGGTTCTGCACTTCGACAATGCGTGGCGCAGGGCCTGCCCCTTCCTGCCGCCCCGATCAATGCCGGCAATGCCGGGGCCTCCAGCGAAGCGGGGAGCAGCCCTGCGCGGGCGAGCCGCAGGCGACGCCCTGAAGCTGTGATAGATCTCGACCTTCGCATGCCCTCGAACCGCGCCCCACTCCGCCTCCGCCCGATGTTAGCCGCCACCGATGGCGCCGCGCTCGATGACGCGCGGCTCGTCTACGAGCCGAAGTACGACGGCATCCGCGCATTGATCGAGGTGGCGCCGAGCGCGGTGCGGGGTGAGTCGCCGCGGGTCGCAATCTGGTCGCGAAACGGCAACGACAAAACAGCCCAGTTCCCCGACCTGGTGCCGGCCGTCGCGGGGCTGGTTGCGCGCCGCCGGTCGGCGCTCCTGCTCGACGGCGAGATCGTCGCGCTCGACGCGGAGGGACGGCCCACCAGTTTTCTCAAGCTCCAGCCCCGCATCCATCGGCATCGCACGACGGCGCGCGAGTCCGCGCGCGCCGTGCGCGACCAGCCGGTGGTCTTCGTCGCCTTCGACCTGCTCGACGATGGCGACGAGAGCCTTCGCGGCCGCCCGTTCACCGAGCGCCGCGCGCGCCTGGAGCAGCGGCTCGGCCGAACCCGGCGGAAACTCGTCTGGCTGTCAGAGTGCGCGGTCGGCGACGGGCGCGAACTCCACGCGCGCGCTCAGCGAGACGGGTGGGAGGGCCTGATCGCGAAAGAGGCGACGTCGATCTACCACAACGGCAAGCGGAGTCCAGCGTGGCAGAAGATCAAGCTGCTGCGGAGTCAGGAGTTCGTCGTCGGGGGGTGGACCGCGCCGCGGCAGTCGCGCCAGCATTTCGGCGCGCTCATCGTGGGCGTCCGTGGTGACAACGCCGACGAAGCCGAGGTCCCCGGCCTGACCTACGCCGGCCACGTCGGCAGCGGCTTCTCGGACGCCGAACTCGCACGGCTGGCGAAGTTGCTGGGTCCACTCTCGGTCGCGGACTCGCCCTTCACGGCGATGCCGCCCGCGCACGAGACGGCGCACTGGGTCGAGCCGGTCCTCGTGGTCCAGGTGAAGTTCACCGAGTGGCCCGATGGCGGCGCGCTGCGACATCCCGTCTACCTCGGCCTGCGCGACGACCGGCCGGCGCGCTCGGTGACCCGCGAGGGCGCGCCCGCCGGCCCCGCTGACCCCAGCGCGCTCGACCCGATGGGCGGTATCGACGCACTCGCCGAGCGGCTGGAAGACCTGGAGCAGGCGCGGAGGCGCGGCACACTCGAGCTCGACGGCGTTCGCGTCGCCGTCGGCAACCTCGACAAGGTCTTCTGGCCGGCCCTGGGCGTGACCAAGGGCGAGTTGCTGCGCTTCTACGTTCGCATCGCGCCCTACGTGCTCCCGGCCGTCGCCGATCGGCCACTGGTGATGAAGCGGTTCCCGAACGGCATTGACGGGAAGTCGTTCTACCAGCACCGCGCCCCGTCACCGCTGCCCGACGGGCTCCCGGCGCTGCCGCTCCGTGAGAGCCCGGACCGGCCGGAGACCGAGGTGCCGTACCTCGTTGGCGGCTCGCTGGCGACGCTCCTCTATATGGCGCAACTCGCCGCCATCTCCCAGGACCCGTGGTTCTCGCGGGTCTCGGCGATCGAGTCCGCCGACCTCACGGCGTTCGACCTCGACCCTGGGCCGGGCGTGCGCTTCCGCCAGGTGCTGGACGTCGCGTGCTGGATACACGACGAACTGGACAAGATCGGCGTCCCGAGCGTGCCGAAGACCTCGGGTTCGTCGGGGTTGCACATCTACCTGCCGCTCCCCGACGACACGCCCTACGAGGCCGGCATGTTGTTATGCCAGATCGTCGCGACGCTGGTCGCCTCGCGGCATCCCAAGGTGG
Source organism: Acidobacteria bacterium UBA2161 (assembly GCA_002328835.1). Classification (GTDB taxonomy): domain Bacteria; phylum Acidobacteriota; class Vicinamibacteria; order Vicinamibacterales; family UBA823; genus UBA2161. The sequence continues at coordinate 129,141 of DCWN01000030.1, forward strand.
CGACGGTCGAGCGGATGGTGAAGAGGCGGCGGGAGAAGACCGTCTACATCGACTACCTGCAGAACATCTACGGCAAGACCCTGGCCACGGCCTACAGCGCGCGTGCCAGCGACTACGCCGGCGTGTCGACGCCGCTCACCTGGCGCGAGGTGCATGCGGGTGCGAAACAGAAGCTCGATCCGCGCGCGTTCACGATCCGGTCGGTGATGGGTCGACTCGAGCGGGTCGGCGACCTCTGGGCGGCGCTCCGGACCGGCGAAAAGGCCAACCTTCGCGCCGCGGCGGCGTTGACAACGAACGGATGAAAGCCCCGACTTGAAACTGCTATCATGCGGTGTTGCGCGCCTGTAGCTCAGCTGGATAGAGCGCCGGGCTTCGAACCCGTAGGTCGGGGGTTCAAATCCCTCCGGGCGCGCCAGTTTTCCGCCGCAGCGTCGCGTCGGTCGTGCGCCCGTAGCTCAGCTGGATAGAGCGTCCGCCTCCGGAGCGGAAGGCCACAGGTTCGAATCCTGTCGGGCGCGCCACTTCCCCGATACCGGTCGGGTCATCGCCGCAGGAAGCGCGCAACGGATCTGGATCTGTACGCGGACTCGTAGTACATTGGCCGGCGCTCACCGTCCGAGTGGGCCGCTAGCTCAATTGGCAGAGCAGCAGACTCTTAATCTGCGGGTTCCCGGTTCGAGTCCGGGGCGGCTCACCATTTCCTTCCAACAACTTACCGTCATCAAGATTTTCTGAATCAGTTGCCGGATGCGTATAGGATGCGTCCGGATGCGCCCGTTCGTCGTCGAGACGGTCCACCGCGGCCCGATTCCCACCGGGTACCAGGTGCCCATACACATCGACCGTCACACTGATCGAACTGTGTCCTAGCTGCTCCTTCACGTAAGCCAGGCTCTCTCCCTGCTGAATTAGGAGGGATGCGTAGGTGTGCCTGAGATCGTGGAAGCGAATCCGTCGCAGGCCCGCCTTCCGAAGCACTCGGTGGAACAGATGACGGATGTTGGCGGGGTCGAGGGCGGTGCCTGCGGTCGAGGCAAAGACCCAGGCTGGTGCGTCCTGACCCTTCTTGAGCCATCGTTCGTGCTCGTGCCGACGCAGGGATTTCAGCACCTCGGTCAACTGGGTTGACATGTCTACTTGACGCCGCTTCCGGCTCTTTGGCGTCGTGAGGATGCCCCTGACGAGGTTCCTCCGCACCGTGAGAAAGCGGCCGGCAAAGTCCAGGTCCGGCCACTGGAGTGCCCTGAGCTCACCCAGGCGCATGCCGGTCCGAAGCGCACCAAGGAACAAGGGGTACCAGAGTGGAAAGTGCTGGGAGGCTGTCGCGAGGAGCGTTCTCGCTTCGTCTCGCGTCAACGGCTGAATCTCCCGACTCTCATCGTCGCCGGCTTGGAGATACCGCCCCAAGCGGAGCGCGGGATTTGCGGCGAGGAGGCCATCCTCGACTGCCTCAGACAAGAGGGTACTCACCGTCCGGAGGATGCCCCGAACCGTCGCGGTGCGGAGCCCTTTGCTCCGGCAGCTGGCGATCAACTGCCGACAGTCGTCCCGTCCTAGCGAAGCCAGCGGGCGCTCACCGAGAGCGGGCCGGATATACCGATCGAGGTTGGCTTCGTAGAACGACACCGTGCTCGCCTTCAGATTCCCCCGAGCCACGGCGAGCCACTGATCCGCATAGTTTCCCAGCGTGTCCTGCGGAAGCTCGAGATCAAGGTCCCCGCGCACCAGACGCTCTCGGATGGCCTTCGCGGCGCGCAGAGCCGTCGCGCGATCACCGCCGATCCTCTTCGATTTCCGACGGCCGCGGTGGTTGATGAAGATCCACCACGCCCCCCGATAGAATCGAACCTTGACGCCCACCTACTGCAACCCCTCCATCACGTCGTCAACGACACGACCCAATGCGCCAGACTCGACTCGAAAGGCCGCTGCCCAGGCATCATAGTCTGACCGCCGAACCAGGACCTTGCCACCGATTCGGTAGTGCGGCAAGGGTCGCACCGGGTCCGACAGGTGCGACCGCAACGTGCGAACGCTCAGGCCAGAGTATCGAGCCAGCGCCTTGAGCGGAAGATACCCCTCCGTATCAGTCATGCCAATTCGCTGACGGACAGGACGGAGGTGGACGCTCCTCGAGCCTCGTAAAGGATTTGTATTCGCTCGTTCGACGACCCATACTGCCTCCGTGTCACCAAAGGCGTGAAGAGTAGATACCATCCAATAATCGCAGCAACGATTCCAAGAGCGAGTAACGGAAGCCACCCTCGCCAGCCATGAATCCCATGAGACGCCGCTTTATCAAAACCATAAAGGATACATACGAACGCCAGCAGAAGAGACAGACCCGCCACGACCGGATTCGGCTGAGTCTTGAAGGGTTGACGTTGTTGGCTATCGTGGGCGGCGTCGTGGCGGCCGTTCTCAACCTGAGCTCTCTTAGTGAGAGCGTGAATCAAAGCCGGAGAAGCGCCGACGCGGCTAGAGACCAAGTCTACTTCGGCCAACGGGCGTACTTGCTCACCGAGAATCTCCGCCTCATCGGTGAACACCCAGTTTGCACCACTCCAACTGAACTGAACAGCTTGAATGTCGCGCTGCTCCCAGATGTGCGCATGTGGCTGCAGTGGGACATTATCAACACAGGACAGACACCGGCCCACAATATTCGTTTCGTTGGCTTCTTCTATATAGGCCCAGACCGACCACCCCTCAACGTGGAGGTCTTGACGGAAGGTCGCCTGGTCGGCAGTGCACTTGGTTCCGGTGAGTGCTTGCCCTCGCCAGACGCGGCGTTCATGTGGCTCGACCAAGAATCCGGTCGGCTCTGGACCGACGCCGACACGCAGAGGGTCAACAACGGTGAGCAATTGTGGGCGGCCGTCTACGTGGTGTACGACACAGTCTTCGAGGGCGTTCGAGGCTATTCGAGCGTCTGCGGTTACTACGAAGGCTCGCGCTTCACGGCGTGTGGCACTGTAATGAGATAGAGCAACTCCAAGAGCCAGACCCCCAAGCCCAAACACCAGCCCGGACGCCGCTACACCGCCCCGCAAGGATACGGTCACGCCCCCCACTCCTGTGGCCGCGCCCGTCTGGACCGCGCTTCGGGCTGCGGATCGCTCATGGTCCGCTCACGGGTCCCCGCTAGTTCAGCCTTGAGCGCCGCGAGGGCCTGCTCCATGTCCTCCACGAGATCGTGCAGACGCACTTTCCGGCAAGCCCGCCTCGCCTTCATCCGGCAGCGGTCGCTGCAGAAGCCGTTCCGACGACGGCCTGGAATCAACCTTCCGCACTCGTGGCAGGAAGGCCGCTCAGAAGCCGACGTTCGGGTTGTACGGGGCGAATGGTCGTGCATGGCTACCTGCGTCCCTCAACGGAGACATCTTCACTGCCGCTGCCGTCTGTTTGCTCCCGAGCGGACCGGACGGGCGGACGGACACCCCCTAAAGGGGGGGTGTTGTCCGCCGCCCTGTCGCGGACAATCTGTCCGGGCACTTCGGACAGGTTGTCCGCCTCTCTAACTGCTTGCTGTTCCACGACAAACAGACAAGGGCCGGACAAACGTCGGACACGTCCCACGACTTCCTGCCCGGACAACTTCGGAAAAGTTGTCCGCCTTCTTTTCCTAGTGTTCTTGCGAACTTGGCTCCGCGGAAGCGGAGTTGTCTGTACTTGTCTGCCCCTCATCGCCGGATCTCCGCAAGGCCGAATCTTCCGCCGTCAAGCACAACGAATTGCTTCTTGTTTCGGCGCAGCTCCCGCCGAACGGTGTCGGGCTTGGCATCGACTTCGGCAGTGATCTCGTCGGGATGCATCGCTCCATGACGGAGCGCATGGGCTATTCGTTGACGGACGGACAATTGTCCGGCGAGGTCGGCCACGTCCGCCACGTTGACCGCCTTGAACGTGGTCCGCTCGGTCTCGAAGGTGATTTCAAAGCCCACCGCCGGCCGGAGCCCGCCCAGGTTCGCCTTCCGGTTGTAGAGGCCGATGTTGACCTGGTTGCCGCCTGTGACCGTCTCGGCGAGCTTCACATTCCAGGTCGCCCGGGCGCCGTTATGCCAGAAGGCCGATCCGAAAGGTTTTTGGTCGGCCCCATCGGCTTTGGAGATATGCGCGATATGCAGTGATCCAACGATGCCGAGTTGACGCAGCGACTGGAAGTAGCGCCCCGCCACCTCAGCGGCTTCCGGCGCCCCATCACACGCGAACGCGATGCTATCGAAGATCAGGTAGTCGAGCCCTTCGTCACGAACGATCCGGCGGAGGCGGTCGAGCTCATGGACGAACGGTCGGTTACACCGGGCATATCGCACGCCCGGCAACTTCGCCCCGAACAGCCGCTCCAGGCGCTCCCGATGGTCCTCGCCGGCCAGCTCCCAGTCGAAGAGACCGACCCGCACGCCGTGTCGTTGTTCGAGGCGGCCCGCGATGTACAGAGCCAGATACGACTTGGCCGCACCGCCATCGCCAAACCAAATGACCGGATGGCGCATAAGGAGCGGCAGCCCATCGACGTAGCGCGTATCGTCGGCCTTGGGCCTCGGGAGGTCCCGGAGGAGGACGGCCGGCTGTCCCTCTCGCTCAGCCGTCAGCACCTGCTGGACGAACTCCTCGAGCAGGCTGAGCCAGTCCAAGTCTGACGCCTCGGAACGTTTCGCCAGGTACTTCGCCCGGTCCTCCCGCATACGGACGCTGGAGAAATTGAAATCCCCAACGCTCAGCACGCCGTTATAGGTTCTCGCCCCGGCCAGACCGCATCGAACGGTCAGTTCCCCGACGAGTTCTTCCCACCTGTTGCGACGGAGGCGATCAACCGCGAACTCAATCCCTAAGTGGTCGAGGGTCAGGAGATAGGCGCGGCCCTCATCGAGTACGCGGAAATCTCTCGGAACGTCGTCTGTGAGCGACGGCTGAGCGTCGAACATCTCGGCCACCGCCGGCAGGCCGCCATCACTCATGCCGCCACCCCGTCCTCGAGCAGAACCCGCTCACGCAATCGACGATGCACCTCTCGGTCCCGCACGATCGTCGTCCGCAGGCGCTCGAAGGTCACCGCCTGCAGATGGAGTTGCTCGAGCGCAACATGCAGCAACACACGGAAGGCATCGCGCTCGGCCCCCACCTCTGCGAGCTGGCGCAACGCGGCGGCTTCGTCCGCAGCCAGTGTTTCGATCACGAGATCGCGATGATTCCAGGCGATCACGCCGCCGCTCCTGGCGCCGGGCCGGCGGCGCGGGCTGCGGAGCGAGCTCCGCGTTCTTGAGCAAACCGTTCGATGTCTAGAAGGTTGAAGATTCGGACGCCCGTCGGTGTTCGGATGGCTTTCAGGACGCCGGCCCGCTCCAAGTTGCGGACGGTCTCTGAGGACCGCTTGAGGATTCGGGCAACCTCAGACGTGAGAACCGGGATGTGGTCTTCCCCCGGTTTCCCGGA
>DCWN01000001.1:0-33762 GCA_002328835.1 Acidobacteria bacterium UBA2161
CATTCGTTTGACCCCGTAGAGCCGGTAGACGGCTGATGACTTGGTACGTCGAGGCGCTGAAGAGGGCCACGGCACCTGGACCGCAAGGATCTGCAGTCGCGCTTGCCGCCAAACCCATCGCTGACGTAACGACTGCCGACGTAGAGGCGATTCGAGCTGGTTGGCCACTGAGAACTACAGGATCGCGGGATGGTCAGACAGGACCGAATCGTGCGCTTCGGCGACTACGCCACCTCTCTAACTGGGCCATCGCCAATGGCTATTTGGATAGTTCGCCGTTCCGGCGAGGCGATACCGTCGTGGTGCACATTCCTCGGGATGGTGAGCGCCGTAGACGGCTCAATCCTGGGGAAGATCAGCGGTTGCTTGCCTACGCCGCAGAATCAGATCCCTGGCTTTTTGCTCTGCTCATTGTCCTGCTTGATACCGGCTGTCGTATCGGAGAGATTCTGGCGCTTAGATGGGCGGAAGTGAAGTGGGGAGAGAATCTTCTGTTCATTAAAGCGGACACGGCCAAGGACGCGGAGCCGCGTGACGTGCCCATGACGACGCCGGTTAAGGCCGTCCTCGAGATGCGTCGGCAGGCAGCAGATGGATCAGTACTTCCAACTACGGCGTTTGTCTTCGGCGATGCGGTGGGGAAGCGTGTGAAGACCGCGCGCTGGCCGTGGGAGCGACTATGCGCCGCCCTGAAGATCACCGACCTGCATCTCCATGATCTCCGGCGTGAGTTCGCGTGTCGGCTTCGAGAGAGTGGAGCACCTGATCATGAGGTAGCCGACTGGCTGGGTCACGCGAACATCTCGACCACGAGCGTCTACCTCAAGACGAACCGCGTCACCCTCCAGAAAGCCGCCCAAAGATTCGACCGTCGCCGGAAAAATTGTAAGGTAATTGTAAGGTTGCTCCAGATCCCGCCGAAGAAGACCCCTCACTCGAAGCGTCAGATCGGCGCTAAGTCGTTGAATTAAAGGTGGTGCGGAAGGGGGGATTCGAACCCCCACGCCCTTGTGAGGCACAAGCTCCTGAGGCTTGCGCGTCTGCCAGTTCCGCCACTTCCGCAGTGGGGCAGGTCTCTCCGGGCGAACCCGGACTCATGATTATAACTGGAAGCGCGAGAGGCCGTCGACCGACGAACCCGCCGGCGCGGGCCACCGTCTAGTAAACTGAGGGTCTGTCGGCGGAATTCGGAGCAAGGAGGCAGTCGTGGCACGACGTGAGGTCAGGTTCGTTCTGACGTTCTTGATGATCGCTATCGTCTTCTTGATGGCCGGCGTGGTGGCGGCGCTCTTCTTCGTGTCGCGCGGGCCCTCGGTGCCGAGCAATGCGACGCTCGTGCTCAGAGTGCCGGGCGGCCTGACGGAGATCATGCCGAGCGGCCTGCTGGGGCACGTGTTCGAGGCGCCGCCGACCTTGCGGTCGGTTGTCGACAGCCTGCGCAAGGCCGCGGTGGACGACCGGGTGTCGCGGGTGGTCCTGGTTCCGAGCGGTGGCCAGGCGCTGTGGGCGAAGGTCCAGGAGGTCCGCGACGCGGTCCTGGCTTTCAAGCAGTCGGGGAAGCCGATCGTGGCCTACCTGGAATACGGCGGCGAGCAGCAGTACTACCTGGCGACGGCGGCCGACGAGATCGCCCTGATGCCGACGAGCCCGCTCGACCTGACCGGTCTGGCGCGCTACGAGCTGTTCCTGCGCGGTTCGCTCGACAAGGTCGGTGCCTATCCCGACTTCCTGCACGTCGGCGACTACAAGACGGCGGCGAACCAGTACACGGAAGACTCGTTCACGCCGGCGCATCGAGAGATGTCGGAGTCGCTGAACGCCGACATGTTCGATCAATTGGTGCGCGGCATCGCGGATGGGCGCGGCCGCCCCGAATCGGAGGTGCGCGCGCTCATCGACGAGGGCCCGTTCCTGCCCGAGGATGCGCTGGCGGCGGGGCTGGTCGATGGCCTGGCTTATGAAGACCAGTTGCTCGATCCCGACGAGAACGGGGAGCGCCGGATCGAGGGGGGCGACTATGCCGGCGTGAGCCTGCAAGCGGTCGGGCTGAATCAGGGGCCCAAGATTGCGGTGATCCACGCGGTCGGCGTCATCAACACCGGTCGCAGCGGCTACGACACGACGCAGGGCGAGGTCGTCGGATCGGACACGCTGGTCGAGTACCTGCGCGAGGCGCGTGAGGATGAGAGCGTTCGCGCCATCGTGCTCAGGATCGACAGCCCTGGCGGGTCGGCGATTGCCTCGGACGTCATCTGGCGCGAGGTCGAGGTGACGCGCGAAGAGAAGCCGGTCATCGCGTCGATGTCAGACGTGGCGGCGTCGGGTGGCTACTACATCGCGATGCCGGCCGATGCGATCGTGGCGCAGCCGGGCACGCTCACCGGTTCGATCGGCGTCGTGGCGGGGAAGTTCGCCCTGGGCGAGACCTACGGCAAGCTCGGGGCGAACATCGAGTCGGTCAGTCAGGGTCGCTACGCCGAGATCGCCTCGCCGGTCAGGCCGTTCTCGCCCGACGAACGCGCCAAGCTGCAGCAGCAGCTCGACGCGGTGTACGACGCCTTCGTGGCGAAGGCGGCCGAGGGCCGCGGCACCACGCGCGAGCGGATACACGCCGTGGCGCAGGGTCGGGTCTGGACCGGGCAGCAGGGACGGCAGGTCGGATTGGTCGACGAGCTTGGCGGCCTCGACCGTGCGATCGCGCTGGCGAAGCAACGGGCGGACATCGAGCAGAACGACGAGGTCGAACTGGTGAACTATCCGCCGCCGCGCGGGTTCTTCGAGATGCTGAGCCAGCCGCTCGGCGGTGTGCGCGAGCGCCTGGTGGCGTCGTTGCTGTCGCCGACCGAGCAGAAGGTGGCGAGTGTGCTGGCGGCGCCGATGCAGCTCTTCCGGCCGGGGGAAGTGTTGGCCTTGATGCCGTACGTGTTTGTGCCGTAGGCCGAGCTAGATAATCGACAGGGCCATGGTCTGCAGGTCGATGTCGATCTGCATCGATTCCTTGGCCTTGGTCATGTAGGCGCTGAAGAAGCGCCCTTGCTGATCGAAGAGCAGCTCGCCGCGCAGGCTGTCGACGGCGGTCGCGAAGCCTTCGTCGGTCACATCCTCCCGCTCGGCCACGTGAATCACGGCGACGACATTGTCGGCCGCCAGCACGTCGCTGGTCTCTCCAACCCCTAGCGAAAAGGCGAGTTCCTCGATTTCAGGCCGTGCGCCGAGGCCTGGCAGCGCGGTGCCACGGACGACCAGTTCGGTCGTGGTGACGGCCAGATCGGCCTCTTCGGCGGCGGCCGCGAAATCGTCGGCGGCCTGCAAGGTCGGCGTCAGTTCGGCGGCGCGCTGCTCGGCGGCGGCCTGCGCGTGCTCGTCGACCAGATCCGACTCGACCTGCTCGCGCACCTCGTCGAGCTCAGGCGCGTACGCCTCCTGCTCGTCGGTCACGGTGAGGAAGACATGGCCGGTCGGCGTGCGCAGCGGCCCGCCGACCTCGCCCGGCGCGAACGAGAACGCGGCCGAGGCCACGCCGGCGGCGAGGCCGAGCCGGTCGATCGCGTCGGTGCGGCCGAAGTAGTTCGACTCTTCCACGGTCAGGCCACGGTCGGCGGCGGCCTGTGCGAGGTCCTCGGGCGTCGCGATCTGGCCGGCGAGCTGCTCGGCCATCAGGTCGGCCTGGCTCTGCGCCTGCTCCCACTGCAACTGGTCGGCAATCTGGTCGCGGACCTCCTCGAGCGGACGTGTCGCGGCCTCTCGCGTGTCGGTCACGTGAATGATGTGGAAGCCGTATTCGGTCTGCACGAGGTCGCTGATCGTGTCGGGTTCCATCGAGAAGGCCGCCGTCTCGAACTCGGGCACCATCCGCCCGCGGCTGAAGTAGTCGAGGTCGCCGCCCAGGGTCGCCGACCCGACATCGTCCGAGTGTTCCTCGGCCAGCGCGGCGAAGTCGCCGCCGGCGCGCGCCTCGGCCAGCACGGCTTCCGCCCGGGCGCGCACGGAGGCCTCGTCCTGTCCTTCGGTCTCGAAGAGGATGTGGCTGGCGCGGACCTGCTCGGGGTTCGAGTACTGCGATGCGTTCTCGGTGTAGGACCGCTCGATGTCGGCGTCGGGCACGACGACGCCGGCGCGCAAACTCTCGGCGTCGATGAGGAGGTAGTCGATCTTCCGCTTCTCGGGGATCCGGTAGGTCTCGGCGTTCGCCTCGAGGTGCGCGGCCAGTTCCTCGTCGGTCACCGTGATGCCATCGCGGAACTCGACCGGCGAGAACGTGACGATATCGAGCTTCACCTTCTCGTTGCGCACCCGGTACTCTTCGCGCAACTCGTCGTCGGAGACTTCGATCCAGCCCGTGATGGCGGCGCGGAGCTTGTCGAGCAGGATGCTGCGGCGGATGTCTTCCTCGAACTGCGCCGGCGTCATCGGCGGCACCTGCGAACGGAGCAGCAGCCGGTACTGCTCCTCGCCGATGAACACGCCGTTGTCCTGCAAGCCCGGCAAATTCAGGATGCGCTCGCGCACCTCGATGTCGCTCGCCGACAACTCGAGCCGCTCGGCCTCGACGACGGCGGCCTCCTCGTCGATCATCTGCTGCAGAATCTGCTGATCGATGCCGAGCTGGCGCAGCAACTGGTCGTTGAGTTCGCCGCCGTAGGCCATCTGGTACGACTGCAACTGCTGGAAGTAGACGCGGCGGAAGTCGTTCGACGTGATCTCGCGGCCCTCGACGCTCGCGACGACGTCGGTCGGCGCGGCGCCGGGCACGGTCGTGAGGAAGTCGGGGACGTAGAAGAAGACGAATGCCAGGCAGACGGCCGCCAGGCTCCACTTGAGCCAGTTCTTGTGCTGGCGCATCCGATCGAGCATCGTCATGGTCTGCTTGCTCCCTGCGCGACCGCCGACGGTCGGCTGAGGATCTGATGGTAGAACAAGAAGTTCCGTGTCCGCAAGCACTTGAACCCGATGCACGCTTCTGCTCACGGCTTGGGGCACCTGACCGCACGCCCGCCGGGGGCGACGGGGCGATGTGGTATATTTTCGGTGGATAGAAAGACTTAGGGAGATCGAAGGGTCGTTTTGCAGGCCACGTCACGGCGGTTCGCGACCGCGTCGACGCGCCGCCGTGGGGAGCGGAGACGTACCGGCGTCGCGGTGACCGTCTACCACGTCAGCTCGGACGTCGACGCCCACGTCGCACAACTCAAACGACTCAGCCGCTTTCGCGTGACGTGCGTCGATCAGCGGAAGATCTCGAGCCGCGGCCCGATGCGCGCGAGCGACCTGGTGCTCTGGGAGCTGGCGTCGGGCCGGCGGCCCGGCCGGCGCCGGATCGAGTCGTTGGCACGCGGCGTGCCGTTCGTTTCGTACTCCATCGAGGGGACGAAGTCGCTCGCCCACATGTCCCGGGCGCTCGGTTTCGCGGCGCACCTCAAGGCCCCGTTGTCGTCGGTCGAGATCGAGCGACAGCTACTGCTGGGCGAGTCGCTCGATCTGTCGACGCGGCTCCGCCGGTTTCAGACGATTCTTCGGCGCCATCTGGCCAAGCCCGACGTGATGGCAGAGGTGTACCGCAGCGTGAACGTGTCGGTCGAGCCGAAAAAAGTCGCCGACGCTCTGGTCGGTCATGCCGCGCGGTGGCTGCCGGTGCCGGCCTGGGCGGTCATCGTGCCGGACGAGTCGGCCGTGGCGAAGGTGGTGGCGAGTCGCGGGTTGACGGCGCGGCTCCAGCGCGGCGCGCTGGCGCTCGGCAAGTGGGTCGTCCGCCGCGGGGACGATGCGATTTCGGCCGATTTGTCGAACGATCGACGGACGCCCAAGGGCCCCCCGGTGGCCGCGCTCGGCTTCCCGATGGTCAGCCGGGGCCGGACGGTCGGCGCGCTCATTGGGCTCGACCTCACCAAGTCCGAGCGCGCACTGCTGCTGGGCGGACCGCTGCTCGACGCCGTGGGCATGTTGCTCGAACCCGCGGCGGTCGCCTTCGACAACGCGGTCAATCTGAAACGCGCCGAGTCGCTGTCGGTGACCGACGATCTGACGCGGCTCTACAACTCGCGGTTCCTCGGGCTGGTGCTCCGGCGCGAAACGAAACGGACGTCGCGCAGCGGCTATCCGCTGTCGATGCTCTTCATCGACATGGACGGGTTCAAGATCGTGAACGACAACCACGGGCATCTCTACGGTAGCCGGGCGCTGGTCGAGGCGGCGCAGGTCATCAAGGTGAGCGCCCGGGAGACCGACGTCGTGGCCCGGTTCGGCGGCGACGAGTTCGCGGTCGTGCTGCCCGACACGGACACGGAAGGTGCGAAGGCGGTGGGCGAGCGCGTCCGCGACGAGATCGCGGCGCACAAGTTCCTCGCCAGTGCCGGCTTCGACATCCGGCTGACGGCGTCGGTGGGGGTGGCCACGCTGCCCGGCGTGGCGTCGAACGCCGACGGGCTGCTGCAGGCGGCCGACCGGGCGATGTACGAGGTCAAGGCGCAGGGCAAGAACGGCATCTATCGTCGCCGATTGATGAGCGCGATGCAGCGGATGCCACTGGAGCCTGTCGGGCGGCTCGCGGCGAGCCGACAAGTACCGAGGCAGGCGGTCGATTCTTCTGGGGGAGCTGGTTGAGCCTACGGTCGGTGTTTTCGCTGTTCTCGAGTGACCTGGCCATCGATCTGGGCACGGCCAATACGTGCGTCTACGCGCGCGCGAAGGGCATCGTCGTCAACGAGCCCTCGATCGTGGCCATCAACAAGGTCAACGGCCGGATCGAGGCGGTGGGCAAGGACGCCAAGGAGATGCTGGGCCGGACGCCCGGCAACATCGTGGCGATCAAGCCGATGAAGGACGGCGTCATCGCCGACTTCGAGATCACCGAGAAGATGCTCACCTACTTCATCAAGAAGGCGCACAATCGGAACGTCTGGGTCCGGCCGCGCATCGTCATCGGGGTGCCGTCGGAGATTACCCAGGTCGAGAAGCGCGCCGTGAAGGACAGCGCCTACCGCGCCAAAGCGAGCGAGGTGCATCTGGTGGAGGAGGCCATGGCGGCGGCGATCGGCGCGGGCATGCCGATTACCGAGCCGTCGGGCAACATGATCGTCGACATCGGCGGCGGGACCACCGACATCGCGGTCATCTCGCTGGCGGGCATCGTCTACAGCCGCGCCGTCCGGGTCGCGGGCAACGAGATGGACGAAGCGATCATCCAGTACATCAAGAAGACGTACAACCTGCTCATCGGTGAACGCACGTCCGAGCAGATCAAGATGCAGATCGGTTCGGCGTATCCGCTCGAGGAGCCATTAACGATGGAGATCAAGGGACGCCACCTGATCGAGGGCATCCCGAAGACGATCACCATCAGTGACGAGGAGATTCGCGAAGCGCTGACCGAGACGGTGAACGTCATCGTCGATGCGGTGCGTGTCGCGCTCGAACGCACGCCTCCGGAGCTGTCGGCCGACATCGTCGACCGCGGCGTGGTGCTGACCGGCGGCGGTTCGATGTTGAAGAACTTGGACAAGCGGTTGAGGGAAGAGACAGGCTTGCCGCTCGCGATGGCGGAAGACCCGCTGTCATCCGTCGTGTATGGCGCCGGCAAGATGCTCGCGAACTTCGACTTGCTGAGGAAGATCTCGATCGACTAGTCAGCTCCGATCGCGGTCTGCCCACAAAGAGACTTTGCTCGACATCCGCCGGCGCACCGGCTACATCCTGCTCACCGTCCTGGTGGCTCAGGTCATCCTCATCTCGGCGCAGGTGAACTCCGATTCGGGCGTCCGCGTGATCGAGTCGGTGACGTTCGGTGTCTTCGCGGAGATTCAGCGCGGCGCGTCGGGCCTCGTGACCAGCGTGCGCGACGTGTGGGGACGGTACGTGTCGTTGCGCGGTGTTGCCGACGAGAACGTGCTGCTCAAGCAGCAGGTGGCCGACCTGCAGGTGCGGCTGCAAGAGCAGCGCGCGCTAGCCCGGCGTAGCGAGAGTCTGCAGGCGCTGCTGGAGTTCCGGAAGGCCGTGCCACTGCCGACGCTGGGCGCCGAGGTGATTGCGGGCGATGCGACCCCGTGGTTCCGCACCCTGACGATCAACCGGGGGACGGCCGACGGACTGGACGCCGACCTGGCCGTGCTCGCGCCATCGGGCGTGGTGGGGCGCGTGGTCGGCCAGCCGGGGACGAACGCCGCGAAGGTGCAATTGCTGGTCGACCGCAACGCCGCGGTCGGCGCGATGATCGAGCGGTCGCGCTCGGCGGGCGTCGTGACCGGGGGGCCGGGCGACCCGCCGCTCAGGCTCGACTACGTGTCGAACCTGGCCGATGTCGAGATCGGTGATCGGGTCGTGACATCGGGCATCGAGGGCATTTATCCGAAGGGGTTTCTGATCGGGATCGTCGAGTCGGTGCGCCCAGGGCGCAGGCTCTACCAGGAAATCGGGGTTCGCCCCGTCGTGGATTTCGATGCGCTGGAGGACGTGCTCGTCGTCATGGTGCGCCGCGCGCCTGATGTGCCGATTGGGGAGACGCAGTGAAGGCCGCCAGGGTAGCGGTCGCCATCGCCTTCGCGCTGGCGCTGCAGACCACCCTGGCGCGCTATCTGGTCGGCAGCGGGAGTCGGATCGATCTGGTGCTGGTCGCGGTCGTCTACGTGGCGATGACGACCGGGCCGGTGACGGCGATTCTGAGTGGCGCGATCGGCGGCATCGTGCAGGACGCGCTCTCGGGCGGCATCATCGGCGTCGGCGGCCTCGCGAAGACGCTCGTCGGCTTTGCGGTGGCGATGCTGAGCACGCAGATCATCATCGTCCGGCCGCTGCCGCGGTTCGTGGTGTTCGTTGCGGCGACGCTGGTGCACGCGATGGCGTTTTTGGGGTTGTATTCGATGTTGGAGTCGCGCATTCCGAACTCGTCGGCGGCAGGTGTGCTCGGGCAGGTGCTCGGGAATGGCATCGCCGGCATCGTGGTGTTCGAGTTGAACAAGACGCTGCCGTTGCTCCGCCCGCGCGGCGGGGGCAGCGGCCACGTGAAGCGACGTCTGGAGTGGTGAGCCACACATGATCGGTGACGACCGTCGGGGCCTGGCCGTGCGCCTGGCCGTCCTGCAGGGCGGCGTGGTGGCCGGGCTGATCACGCTGGCGATCGGGTTCTGGTTCCTCCAGGTCGCGCAATACAACAAGTTCCGGGAGTTGGCCGACAACAATCACCAGCGCTCGCTGGCGCTGCGGGCGCCGCGGGGCGTGTTGTTCGACCGCGACGGGGAGGTCCTGGTCGAGAACCGCTATGCGTTCGACATTTCGCTCGTGCGCGAGCAAACCGGCAACCTCTCGCGCTCGATCGCCCTGCTGGCCGAGATCACGGGTACCGACGAGTCGGGCCTCTGGCAGGTCATCGACGAGCACCTCGATGAGCCCGCCTACCGGCCGGTCGTCGTCATCCGCGAGGCGACTGTGGCGCAGGTCGCCGCCGTGGCCGCCCGGCGCTTCGAGCTACCCGGCATCGTCATCGAAGAGGTGCCGACCCGCTACTACCGGACCGGCACGCTGGCGGCGCATCTGTTCGGCTATGTCGGTGAGGTCACGCCGGATCAGCTGTCGGGCTCCGAGTTCATAGGGGTGGGCAGTGGGGCGATCGTCGGCCAGACCGGTGTGGAGCGCGCCTATAACCGGATGCTCATGGGTGCCGACGGCACGCGGCGCGTCGTCGTGAACAGCGTCGGCCGTGAACTGGACACGCTCGAGGAAATCGATCCGGTCGAGGGCCGGCGACTCCAGCTCACGCTCGACTACGACCTGCAGGCGGCGGCCGAGGAAGCGTTCGAGGTCACCGGCTTCAACGGCGCCGCCGTCATTCTCGAGCCGAACACCGGCGAGGTGCTCGCCATGGCGAGCATGCCGGCGTACGACCCGAACGACTTCGCGCTGGGGATCGACCAGGCGACGTGGCGGCGGCTGAACGGCGACGCCGGGAAGCCGCTCCACAACCGCGCGCTGCAGGGGCGGTACTCGCCCGGATCGATCTTCAAGATCGTCGTCGCGGTGGCGGCGCTCGAGGAAGGGATTGCCGACCCCGACTTCTCGGTGCAGTGCCACGGCGCCAAGACGTTCTACGGCCGGCCGTACCACTGCCACCTGCGCGGCGGTCATGGCCGGCTCGCGATGGAGGCCGCGCTGGAGCGGTCGTGCAACGTCTACTTCTACACGCTCGGGAGCATGCTCGACATCGACGTGCTGAGCACTTGGGCGCGGCGCCTCGGCCTGGGCGGGCGCACCGGCATCGACCTGCCCCACGAACTCGAGGGCATCGTGCCGTCGACCCGGTGGAAGCTGGCCACGACGGGCGAACCCTGGTATCCGGGCGAGACGATTTCCGTGGCGATCGGCCAGGGCGCGCTGTCGGTGACGCCGCTGTCGCAGGCGGTCATGATGGCGACGGTGGCCAACGGCGGCGTGCGGCCGATCCCGCACGTGCTGCGCGCGATTGACGATGGCGACGGCTGGGAGCCGATGCAGACGCCACCCGGCGCGGTGGTCGACCTCCAGCCCGAGACGATCGAGACGCTGCACCGCGGATTGTGGCGCGTCGTGAACGCGCGGGGCACCGGCGGGCGGGCGCGGATCAACGGCTTCGACGTGGCGGGGAAGACCGGTACGACGCAGGTCATCTCGCTGTCGGGACGCGCGCAGGCCGAGGGGACCACCGAGCTGGATCTGCGCGACCATGGCTGGTTCACGTTTTTCGCGCCCAGCGAGGGGACGCCCGAGATCGCCGGCGCCGTGCTGGCCGAGCACTCGGAGCACGGCTATCTCGCCGCGCCGATCGCGCGGCACGTGATGGAGACCTATCTGGCGAAGAAGGAAGGGCGACCGCTGCCGCGGTTCCCGCGACCGACGCCGCCGCCGGTCTTGACCGAGACCGCGCCCGCTCCGGCGCCGGTGGCCACCGCGCCCGAGGGTGGGGCCGCGCCGGCCACCACGCCAGGTGAGGGCGGCTGATGTTCGAACGGCGACTGCACTGCCACATCGACTGGCTGCTCATCGCGGCGTTGCTGGTCCTGTGCGCGATCGGCGCGGGCATGATCTACAGCACCACCTACGACCCGACGGCCGGCACCGTCGGCCCGCAGCTCTCGACCCAGTTCTACGCGTTGCTGTTCGGCGTGGTGGCCTTCGCCGTCTGCCTGACCATCGACTACCGCGTGCTGGCCGATCATTCGCTGCTCATCTACGGCGGCATGCTGGCGCTGCTGGTGAGCGTGCTGCTCTTTGGCGACGTCATGGGCGGGGCCCGGCGGTGGCTCTCGCTGGGGCCCGCGAACCTGCAGCCATCCGAGTTCGCCAAGCTGGCGCTGGCGCTCCTCTTGGCCACCTACTTCGCCGAGAACCGGCGCGGCACGGTCGAGCGTGCCGACCTCGGGATGGTGGCCCTCTTCACGGTCATTCCCTTCGTGCTGATTGCGGAAGAGCCCGACCTGGGCACCGCCGTGGGGCTGCTCTCGGTGGCTCTCGGCGTCACGTATCTGGCTGGCCTCCGGTTGCGGTGGCTGGCCGTGCTGGCCACGGTGGCGATGCTGCTCGCGCCGGTGGCCTGGACATATGCGCTGGAGGACTACCAGCGCTCGCGACTTTCCACGTTTCTGGACCCGGCGCGCGACGCGCGTGGCGCTGGGTATCAACAGATTCAGGCGCGCATCACGGTTGGGTCGGGTGGCCTGGCCGGGAAAGGGTTCTTGCAGGGTACGCAGGGGCAGTTCAACTTCCTGCCCGTGGCGCACAACGATTTCATCTTTTCGGTACTGGCGGAGGAGCAAGGGTTTCTCGGCGTCATCGTGGCGCTCGGGCTGTACCTGTTCGTGATCGTGCGTGGCCTCGATACTGCGCGGCTCGCGAAGGACCGCCTGGGGGCCTACCTTATCGTCGGGGTGATGGCGAGCTTCGCGTTTCAGGTCGTTTACAACGTGACCATGTCTGCCGGGTTGGCGCCCGTCAAAGGGCTGACGCTACCGCTGATGAGCTATGGCGGGTCGTCGCTGATTGCCACGCTGGCGGGATTTGGTCTGGTCGTGAACGTCCGGATGCGGAGGTTCACGAATTGAGTCGGGGTTGCGTCGAGGCCGTTCGGCCGCAGCGTCGGTGCGCGCACGCGCGCACCCGCTGGCGCGATCCTGTGTGGAGTTTGGCGCATGAACAAGGAGCTGATCATTTCCTCGAACGGCCACGAGACCGCTGTGGCCATTCTCGAGGACGACCTCGTCACCGAGGTCTTTATCGAGCGCGACCGGCAGCGTGGCACGGTCGGCAACATCTACAAGGGCCGGGTGTCGAAAGTGCTGCCCGGCATGCAATCGGCGTTCGTCGACATCGGCCTCGAGCGTGACGCGTTCCTCTACGTGTCGGAAGTCTACGACACGCTGGAGGAGTTCGATCGCCTGGACACCGATGCCGGCGACGACGACGACGACAAGCCCGAGGCCGACCCGGACCACGCCGACGGCGACGTGAACGGCAACGTCGATCCGGCGGTTGCGGCGAAGCCACAGGCGCCGCCGCGCCGGAACGGCCGGGACCGGGACCGCGACCGCGGGCCGCAACCCAAGATTCAGGATCTGCTGGAGCAGGGCCAGGAAGTGCTGGTCCAGGTGGTCAAGGAACCCCTGGGCACGAAGGGCGCGCGCATCACGTCGCACGCCAGCATGCCTGGGCGGTTCCTGGTCTTCATGCCGACGGTGGACCACATCGGCATCTCGCGGAAGATCGATTCGCGCGAGAAGCGGTCGCGGCTCAGGCGGATCGTCCGGGAATTCAAGAAGGAACACAACTTCACGGGCGGGGTCATCATCCGGACCGCCGCGGGCGGCCGATCCGAAGAGGACATCGTCGCGGACCTCACCTACTTCCACCAGGTGTGGACCGGCATCCGCCAGCGCACCGAGTCGAACAAGGCGCCCGCCGTGGTGTATCAGGAGGAGAGCCTGGTCGCCAAGCTGCTGCGCGACTTCCTGACGAAGGACTACACGGCGATCCGGATCGACAACGCCGAGGAATACGGGCGGGTCGTGAAGCTGGTCGAACGGATCATGCCCGACCTGGTGCCGCGCGTGCACCGCTACGCGAAGTCGTTCCCGATCTTCGATGAGTACGGCGTGCAGGACGAGATCGACAAGGCGCTGCGCCCTAAGGTCTGGCTGAAGTCCGGCGGCTACCTCGTCATCAATCACACCGAGGCGCTCGTCGCGATCGACGTCAATACCGGCCGCTACGTGGGTAAGCGCGCCGGCCGGCTCGAGGACACCATCGTCAAGACGAACCTCGAGGCGGTCAAAGAGATCGTCCGCCAGTTCCGCCTGCGTGACCTCGGCGGCATCATCGTGCTCGACCTGATCGACATGGAAGAGCGGAAGAACCGCCAGAAGATCTTCCAGGCGTTCGAGCAGGAACTGCGGCGCGACCGGTCACCGTCGAAGGCGGTGCAGGTCGTCGACGTGGGGCTCATCATCGTGACCCGCAAGCGGGTGAAGCAGACCCTCGAGCGCCAGCTGACCGATGCCTGTCCGTACTGCTCTGGGAGCGGGACGATCAAATCGACGTCGACGATCTGCTACGAGATTCTGGCCGAGATGCAGAAGATCCGGGGGGATCTCAACGGCCATGGCGTGGTGCTGCGGGTGAATCCCGAGATCGCGCGGGCGTTGCAGGCCGAGGAGCGCGGTGTGCTGCGCGACCTCCGCGCCGTGCTCGGCGGCGAGTTGACGCTCAAGCCGGACGCCAGGCTCCACCACGAGCAGTTCGACGTGATGGCGCTCTAGCCGACGGGCAGGTGGATCAAGTAGTGGGTGCCGCTCTGGTTGATCCAGATTCGCAGGTACTCGTTTTCGCGGAGCAACTCGATCCGCACGTCACCCGATCCGGGCGCCGCGGATCCGGCGACATCGCCGATCTCGTCGGCGGGAACGATGCTGACGACCTCACGGCCCGCGACCGCGTCGCCCTGCACGAATTCGACCCAGCGACTCAGGTTGGACAGCTGCCCGGCGGCCTCCGGTTCGGCCGCGTCGTCGGTCAGGCGCACCTGGTAGGTGCCCGCCGACAGCCGGTCGCCGTTGGCCAGCACCTGCCGTGGCAGTTCGACCGAGCCGAGGATCTCGTCGGTCTGTGCCGACGCGGGCGTGGTGGTGCCGAGCCCGGCGAGCACGGCCAGCGCGCCGGTCAGTAGCGTTGCAGCGACCCCCTGCGGCATCTCGATCTCCTGGAAGTGAGTCAGAGACGGGTCATCGTCAGATAACCCGGCGGCACTCTCTGGCGCGCCCCGACATTATAGAGGAGATTCGGACAGGGCGCCGTCGGCGCCCGTCCGGCAGAGAGAGGTGCGGCTGGACCTAACGACGGCTGATGACGATGTCGCCGCTGAAGGTCGACACCTCCAGCAGCGCGCCGCCGTCACCGAACGTGCCGACGACATTGCGGCCCTGGTTCCGGCCGTTGCCGGTCGAATTCAAGCCGCCCAACACGACCGGCAGATCGGAGCGAACGCTGCCGCTGAACGAACTCGCCTCGAGCTCGAAGCCCACGTCCTCGGTCAGGAGCAGACGCACGTCGCCCGAATGGGCGCTGAACGAGTAGCGGCCGTCGGCCTCCAGGGCGCCGTCATACTCGACGTCGCCACTCACTGTTTCGACATCGGTTCGGCCGAACGTCATGCCAGAGGCCTCGATGTCGCCGCTCACGGTCTGCAGCTCCAGGCGCCGCCCGGAGACGTCGTCCGCTTCGAGGTCGCCGTTCACGGTGGAGACCGTCAGGGAGGTGTCGCCGGTAATGTCCGAGATGTCCACGTCGCCCGAGACCGACTTGGCGAGTGTCAGCTGGCCGGCGCGTCGCACCTCGACCTCGCCGCTGACCGTCTCGACTCGCGCCTCGCCATCGACATTGGAGAGGACGATGTCGCCGGAGACCGACCGCAGTGCCACGCGCGCATCGCGCGGCACCGTCACCTCGTAGCTGACCGAGATCCGCGTTCGGCGGTTGTTGCGCGGATACCGCGTGCGCACCTCGATGCGATTGCTGCGGGCGTCGATGTCGACCTGAACCGCCGAGAGCTCCGTGTCGTTGTTCCGCCGGCCGGCGCGCTTTGTGATGTTCAGCACGACCTCGCGGCCGGTGCCGCCCGAGACGGTGATGTCACCCGAGATGTTCGACAGATCCAGCTGTCCGCCTTCGTCGAGCGGCAGGCGCTCGGTCGATCGTTCGATCTGGGGTTCGCCGCGGTCGCGGTTCTGCGCCCCCGCGAGGCTGGGATCGGCCCCGACGAACGCGAAGGCGACGAACGCCACGATCCCGATCTGCTCGAGTTTCTGCTGAATAGCCATCTTGATTCCTTAGTCGTGCCCCCTGGCGACCGGCGCTAGTGCCGGTTGAGCCCCTCGACGATCCGTGCCGCACCGTCCTCGTTGCCCTTCCGCATTTCGTTGACCAGCGCGATCGTGTCCTGCAGCAGCGTAACCTTGCGCCACATCACGTCGAACAGGCTTTCCCGCGCGACCTGATTGGTGGGTTCGTCACGCAGCGCCGCGCGGCTCTCGGCGATCGCCTGGTCGATGACGCCGAGGTTCTTCTCGAACGTGGCCGACACGTCCGGGTCGAGCCACTCCTCATCGAACGTGGCGATCTGCTCCAGGCCGGAAATGGCGTTCTCGTAATGTTCCTCGGCCAGCCGCAGCTCGACTTCGACCGACTCGATGATGGTCTCGGCCGCTTCGGCGTCCGCGGCGATTGGTGCCGTCGCATCATTGGGCGGCTGCACGTCGGGCAGCATCCAGACCGCCGTGCCCGCGACGATGACGATGACCGCGGCGGCGGCGAGGCCACGCCAGGACGCCTGGCGCCACCATTCCCCGGCGACGCCGCCGCGGGTCGCGGCCGATCCGGCGTCCGCGTCATCGTCCAGGGCGGCCGCAATCGACGACCAGACGCGATTGGGCGGTATCTGGCGCGGCAACTCGGCGGCGCGAACACGAAGCTCCCGGAAATCGTCGACGAGTGCCCGGCACGCCGCGCACCCTTCCAGGTGGCGGTTGAGCGCGTCGCGCGCCGACGGGTCGAGCGTGCTGTCGACCAGCTCTCCGATCGCGTCTTCAAACTGTGCGCAACTCATCGCGGCGATTCCTGAAATCCCAACCGGGCCCGCGGCGCATCGACGACCTGAGGTTCGGCCGCGGCGCGGTCGCGGCCGTGCAACCATTCGCGGAGACGCTGCCGGGCCTTGTGCACCTGCGACTTCGACGTCCCTTCCGCAATGCCAGCACCTCGGCGACCTCGCGATGTTCGAGCCCTTCGACGTCGTGGAGTACGAAGGCGGCGCGGCAGCCTTCCGGCAGCCGTGCAATCGCCCCCTCCAGGTCGACCGAGATGGCCGGCTGCACCGCGGGCGCGGCCGGTTCGTAGCGCCGGCCGCTCGGCGATTCCTCATCGATCGATGAAGTCGCCTGGGCGGTGCGGGCCGCCTTGCTTCTCAAGTGGTCGAGGCACAGGTTCGTGGCGAGTCGATACAGCCACGTGCCGAGTGCCGACTGCCCCTTGAAGCTGCCGAGCTTGCGATGCGCCAGCAGGAAAATCTCCTGCAGCAGATCCTCGGCGTCGGCGGCGTTGCCGACCATCCGGTAGGCCAGGTTGTACAGCCGGGACGCATGCTGGCGATAGAGTGCTTCGAAGGCGCCCGGTTCTCCCCGCTTGCAACGGGCCACCAAGTCGGCGTCGGCTGTTCTCACGCGGCCTATCCAGTTAGACGAGGAACAGGGGATGCGGCGTTGCCGGCGCGTCCCCCGATGATTCGGCGCCCACAAGGGCGTCCTTCTCAAGGAGATACGGGGACGGTCGCGCCGTGGTTCGCGACCCCTACCGCCTCGGAGCCCGCCCCCGGCCCCGCCACCTGATCTTGGCGAACTGGCGTACCGAGGTCCGGCCCACCTGTAGCCCCTCGGCCCGCAGCAGTTGCCGCTTCAGCACGGGACTGCCGCCAAACCCGCCCAGCCGCCCGCCCGCCGCGATCACCCGATGACAGGGTACATCGGACCGGCGGCAGTCGCGCATGATGTTGCCGACCGCCCGGAACGCGCGTGGCTGGCCGGCCATCGCCGCGACGTCCCCATAGGTGGCGACCCGGCCGGGGGGAATCCGGAGGACGGCGTTCAGGACGCGTGTCGTGAACGGCGGAATGCGGGCTGCGGGTGTCATCTCCGGCGGAGCAGCGGCAGGTAGCACAGCGCGCCCAGCGCCACGTTGTAGACCGCGCAGCCGACGAGATACCACTGCGGCACGACGCCCACGGGCAACGCCCCCGGACGGTGGAGGATGTCGGCGACGGCGTGCGCCACGAAGGCGAGCGCCAGCACGACCAGGGCTTCGCCCGGGTCGCGGGTCGGCGCCACGGCGGCCACGACGAAGAACCCGAGCGCCAGGGCGACGTCGAGTCCAGCGGCCTCGGCCCCGCTCGCCGACGCCGCAAAGCCGACGTAGGCGCCGGCGACGAACGCCAGGAGCAGCGCCGCAATCTGCGCCAGCCGGAGTTCGGCGAC
This sequence comes from Acidobacteria bacterium UBA2161, assembly GCA_002328835.1. Taxonomy (GTDB): domain Bacteria; phylum Acidobacteriota; class Vicinamibacteria; order Vicinamibacterales; family UBA823; genus UBA2161. The sequence continues at coordinate 17,535 of DCWN01000001.1, forward strand.
CAGTCGCTCTGGGCCCTGGCGGTCGAGGCGGGAGGTGCGCAGCGCGAGCCACGCGAAACCCGCGCCCGAGGCCACGGCGGTGACGAGCAATGCGCGGAGCGCGTCGGTCACGGTACGGGTGGTGCGGCCTATCCCAGGTCGACGATTTCCAGGGGGTCAATCCCGTAGTCAGCCGGATCCAGCGGGGAGAGGATGCTGACGTCGCGTTCGGTGCCGACCGTCTCCCAGAGGTTGGCTTCCCGCTTGCGGGGCAGTTCCTGGCCGTCGGCGTCGAGCACGATCTGCACCTTCGGGCGATGCGGATCGGGCGCGTGCACGCGCAGCACGACACCTATCTCGTCGTTCGAGAGCTTGACGAGGTTGCCGGGCGGATAGATGCCGATGAGCTGGACGAAGCGCCGAATCAGGTGCTCGTCGAAATGGACGCCGTCGTTCTTCTTGTAGATGGCCAGGATCCGATCGGTCGGGAACGCCTGCTGGTAGGCACGCTGCGACCGCATCGCGTCGTAGACGTCGGCGATGCTGCAGAGCTGCGTGGCCAGGTTCATCCCCGGATGGCCGACCTTCGGGTAGCCGCTGCCGTCGAGGCGGCGGTGATGCTCGAGCGCGACGACCGGCGCGATGGTCGGCATCTCCGTCGTCTGGCGGAGGATCTCCGCGCCGTCGACGACGTGCCGGCGCATGATGCCGAACTCCTGGTCGGTGAGCTTCTCCGGCTTGTTCAGGATCTCGGCGGGCGTGCGCACCTTGCCAATGTCGTGCATCAGGGCCGCGAGCCCGAACTCGCGCAGCAGACGGCCCTCGATGCCGAGGGCGCGCGCCTGGCCCATCATCAGGATCGACACGTTCACCATGTGGGTGAACGTGTAGTTGTCGTAACTCTTCATCGCCGTGAGCGCGACGAGCGCGCTCCGGTTCTGCGTGGCGCTCTCCGCGAGGTCGCCGACAATCGTGCGCGCCGCGGTGAGGTCGGCCGTGCCGCCGGTGGTGGCGGCGTCCCACACACCTTCCGCGCCGGTCACCGCGTCGGTGTAGAGCTGCCGGATAGCCGCCATGTCGGCCTTGATGCCCTCACCCTCGTGCTTCTCGGTGATCCGGCCGACCCGAATGTGCGGCAGCGCCGGAATCGGCGGTTCGGTCTCGTCGGGGTTCTCCGTCGTGCGGATCGGCAGTGAGGACAGCGCACCCAGGAAGTCCGACAGTTCCTTGATCGTGACCTCGCGGTCAACGGTGATCCGCTCGATGCCCGCGCCCTCGAGGCGCTTCACCAGGTCGCCCAGCGCGGCGGCGGCTTTCGGCAGCGGCATATCGGCCACGACGATCTGTCCGGCCACCAGGCCGAGCGCGATCGACGGGACGCTGGCGAGCAGCGCCGTGTAGGACTCGTGGAGCGCGGTGACGTTCTTGATGACGAGCGGATGCTCCGGCGCGTACAGATGCATGCCGCGCACGGCCGCCGCCAGGCGTCGGATCAGATCGTCGAAGATGGCGATGCGTTCCGTATGGTCGCTCATCGGCGTGACTCCAGCCTAGCGTGCGCCGGCCGCGCCACCGCCCGCACAGCACGCGGGCCGCTGCTCGCCGCTTCACGGAGCGCCTCCAGGGCCGGTGCGCCAATCTTTCGGAGGGACTCGGCCGCCGCGGCGCGCAGCGTCTTCGTCCTTACGGGCGCCCACCACTCGCCGCGATAGAGTGCCGCCTTCAGCACGTCCACCTGATCGGCGTTGCCCAGGCGCCCGAGCGCTTCGATGGCGCTCAGGTACAGTTCGGTCTGGCGCCGATGGTCGATCTGGGTGACCAGCAGCCCGCAGAGTGGCGCCGCCCGCTCGTCGCGCACCGAGCTCAGTTCGTCGGTCAAGGCCTCGCGCGCGGTCTCGTCCTTGGCCACCAGATCCATCAGCAGATCGTGGGCGCGGCTTTCGTTGATCGTCAGCATCGACCGGATGCCGTCGCGCTGAACCTTGGGATCCCGGTCGGCGAGCATCGGTTCGATCGCGTCCAGCGCCTCCGTGCCGCCCAGCTCGCGCAGCAGCAGCATCGCGGTCCGTCGGACGTCCCGGCTCGGCGACTGCATCAACTCGTGCATCGAGGCGATCGCCAGATCGCCGAACTCCATCAGGATGCCGCGCAGCCGTTTGCGCCCCTTCGCGTTCTCCTCGGTCGCCAGCACCTCGGCCAGCGCCGGAATGATCGGCGCGCCTATGGTGGCGGTAATCTGCTTCAGCTCCTCGAAGGCGGCGTCGTCCGCCGCGCCTGCCCGCTTCAAGCCGCGCTTCATCGCCCGCCCGACCGCCATCCGCTCGGTCAGGTCGTGCGCCTGAGCCGGGACCTCATCGCCCTCGGCGGACAGGGCCGCCCGGGTAATCGGAACGATCAGTCGGTGCGCCGAGGCGAACTGACCGTCCCGGAGCGACGCGTCGATCTAACCGGTGACGACATTTGCGATGTCGCGCCACCGGTCGCCGTCCGGCTCGAGCGACAGCAGGTCGACCAGGAGCTGGAAGTCCATCTCCTGCAGCTCGCCATCGGCAACCGAACCCATCCAGGCCTCGATCCGCTCGGGCGGATCGTCGCTGGTCTGGTCGACCTCCACGGCCTGCCGCCGCGCGGCCGACAGCTCGCGCGCGTAGTCGGTCGAGACGAACGGTTCGTCCGAGTAGGACGTCAGCATATGCTCGACGTTGTTCCACAGGTCGGGGAACGACTCGGACTGGCCGATGTCCGAGTCGGCGGCGTGTTCCTCGGCCATCGCCAGGACCTGCTTCCGGCGGTCACCCTCGGGCACCAGCGCCTGGAAGGCCTCCGCCAGCCGGTCGGTCGATCCGCCTTCGGCCTGCACCGAGCCGGCGACGAAGCGCGCGACGTCGTCGTCGCCCATCTGGCCGGCGGTCGCCTCGACCAGGTTGACGCCCCCTTCGACCGCTCCGCCCGCTTCCCACTGCCCGAGCAGCTCGGTCATCGCCTCGGCTGACAGCTCGCCGACCATCGGGGTCATGTTCTGCAGCTGTTCCTGAACTTCCTCGCGCGGCTTGCCCTCGAAGTGCTTTGCGACCGCGCGCAGGAGCTTGAGTACCGTATCGGCCTGCTCGGCGGGCGCGGGGGCCGCGGAGCCGCCGCCGCCTGAGGAGTTCAGGAGCCTCGCGAACTTGCGCAGCTGCGGCGCGTCATCGGCGGTCTTGAGCAGGGATTCCAAGGCTTCGTCACCTGGACCGTCGCCGCTGCCTTCACCTCCGCCTCCGCCGAGGAGGCTGGCCATGAGGCTCTCGAGGCTGGCCGCCGTGCCGCCCTGCCGCTCCTTGAGAATGTCGGCGTAGTCGAGTTCGGCGATCCCGATGCTCGTGCCCGTGAAGAGCGCGGCGATGCCACCCCCTTCCCGAACCTCCTCGGGTGGGCGTCCGAGTAGACGCAGCAGCACCTGCCAGGAGTCGGGGTCGCCCGGCGTCTCGATGACGAGTTCGCCGATCAGGTGACTGTAGAGGAGGGCCGCCAGCTCGCCGATCGCCGGGTCGGGTTTCTGCGGCTCGGCGGCGTTGACCAGCAGACGGTCATTGAGCACCGTGAGCGTGAGCGAGCCGGATTCGGTCGCCTTGCCGATCGCGCCGACCAGGCGGGTCACGGCGCCGCTGACGGCCGGATGGCCGTCTGGATACATCGAGAACGTGCGGGCCGCTCCCTTACAGGATCGGGCGAATTCGGTGACCCGGTCCGCCAGGTCGGTGGCCAACGGCGTGCGTGGAGTCGCCTCTGCCATGGATGAGGCCCTATTATCCTCTATACTCGGCACCGTTGCGGTATGCGCGCGGTCGATCTGATCCGGAAAAAGCGTGACGGCGGGGAATTGACCCCGGACGAGATTGGGTTGTTCGTTCGGGGGGTCGCCGCGGGCGAAGTCCCGGACTATCAGGCTTCCGCGTGGCTGATGGCCGTCGTGCTGCGCGGCATGTCGGCGGGCGAGACCGAGGCCCTGACGGCGGCGATGACGGCGTCGGGCTCGCGTCTGGACCTGTCGGCCGTGGCGAGGCCGAAGGTCGACAAGCATTCCACCGGGGGCGTCGGCGACAAGACCTCGCCGGTGCTGGCGCCGCTGGCCGCCGCGTGCGGCGTGGCCGTGCCGATGGTCTCGGGGCGGGGCCTCGGGCATACCGGCGGGACGCTCGACAAGCTGGAATCGATCCCCGGGTTCCGCACGGCCCTCACGCCCGGCGAGATCCGCAGGGTCCTCGACCGGACCGGCTGCTGCCTGGTCGGCCAGACCGAGACGCTGGCGCCGGCCGACCGGGTGTTCTACGCGCTGCGCGATGCGACGGCGACGGTCGAGAGCGTGCCGCTCATTGCCGCGTCGATCATGAGCAAGAAGCTCGCGGCCGACCTCGATGGCCTGGTGCTCGACGTCACGGTGGGCCGAGGCGCGTTCATGAAGACCGCGCCCGAGGGGCGTGCCCTGGCCGAGTGCCTGGTGGCCATCGGCAAGGCCGCGGGGGTTCGGATGCGGGCGGTCCTGACCGCGATGGACGCGCCACGCGGGCGCGCCGTGGGCAACACGCTGGAGATGGCCGAGTGCTTCGCGACCTTGCGTGGTGAGGGGCCCGACGACCTGGCGACGGTGTCGGTGGAACTGGCGGCCCGGATGGTGGAGGCGGCCGGACTGGAGCCGTCGGTGGAGGCGGCGCGGACGCGGGTCGTCTCGGCGCTCGACGACGGCCGTGGCTTGGAGACGCTGCGCGAGACGATCGAGGCCCAGGGCGGAGACCCCCGGGTGGTCGATGCGCCGGCCCGTCTGCCGTCGGTGCCGACGGTCGATCGCGTGCCGGCGCCCCGGAGCGGGTATCTCGCCGCGCTCGATGCCGAGTTGGTCGGGCGAGCGGCGGTCGTGCTCGGCGCGGGGCGCGACCAGGTCGATCGCGCGGTCGACCATGCGGTTGGTGTGGTCGCGCGAGTCGGGATGGGTGAGTCGGTGACCGAGGGCGATCCGGTGGTCGAGCTGCATCATCGCGAGGCGCGCGGGCTCGCCGCCGCGCGTGAGTTCATCACGCGCGCCCTGCGGATCGATGACGCGCCACCGCCGCCGTCGGCGCTCATCTTGGACACGGTGGCCTGACGACCGACGTGACACTGACGACGATGCTGCAAGACCCCGCCCGTCGCCAGCGCCTACTCTTCGCCGCGGCCGCCGTCGGCCTCGTCGCGCTGGCCTACGTCATGCGGGAACTGGTCGACCCGCGCGTTCGGGCCGTCCTGGGCGTGGCCGCGTTCATCAGCCTGGCCGCCGCGTGTTCCACCAGCGTCCGCCAGATTCCGTGGCGCATGGTGGGCTGGGGGCTGGGGCTCCAGATCGCGCTCGCCTTCATCATCCTGAAGCTCGAGATCGGCGGCGTCAGGCCGGGCTACGCGCTGTTCACCGCGATCGCACGGGCCGCCGAGCGCTTCATGGCGTTCACCGACGCGGGCTCGCGCTTCGTCTTCGGCGGACTGGCCGACCCGGAGGTGGTCTCGCAGCTGTTTCCGGGCGGCTTCGTGTTCGCCTTCACGGCGCTGCCGATCATCATCTTCATCTCGTCGTTCTTCACCGTGCTCTATCACTTCGGTCTGCTGCAGTTCCTCGTGAAGCAGACGGCGCGGCTGGTGGTCTATCTCTTGAACACGAGCGGCGCCGAGACCCTGTCGGCGGTGGCCAACGTGTTCATGGGGCAGACCGAAGCGCCGATCATCGTCCGCCCGTACGTGCCGCACATGACCCAGTCGGAGCTGCTGACGTTGATGATCGGCGGCATGGCGACGATCTCGGGCGCCGTCATGGCGATCTACATCAGCCTGGGCGCCGACGCCGTGGCGATCCTCACGACCAGCGTCATGGCGGCCCCCTGTGGACTGTACCTATCGAAGATCCTGATGCCCGAGTCGGAGATGCCCAAGACCCGCGGCACGGTGACGCTCGAAGTGGAACGCGAGCACGCCAACGTGATCGACGCGGCCGCGGGCGGGGCGACCCAGGGAATGACCCTGGCCATCAACGTGCTGGCGATGCTGATTGCGTTCCTGGCCTTCATCGCCTTGATCGACTATCTGCTCGCGCTCGTGCATCCGGCGCTCTCGCTCGCCAGCGTCTTCTCGGTCGCCTTCGCGCCCGCGGCGCTGCTGATGGGCGTGGCCTCCGCGGACGTCGGGGCCATGGCCGATCTGCTGGGCACGAAGATCGTCGCCACCGAGTTCGTCGCCTACGTCAAGCTGACGACGGAGTATCAGGGCGCTATCGAGCCGCGGTCGTTCGTGCTGGCCACCTACGCGCTGACCGGCTTCGCCAACTTCGGGTCGGTGGGCATTCTCCTGGGCGGTCTGGGCGGCATGGCGCCATCCCGGCGAGGCGACCTGGCCCGCCTCGGGACGCGCGCGCTGTTCGGTGGGTTCGTGGCCACGCTCATCAATGCGTCGATTGCGGCGTTGTTGATTTGAAGGAGGCGGGAGGTGGGAGGCAGGAGGCAGGAGACGGATCAGAGCGCGCACGGCGCGCTCCGCGGGCGCGGAGTGGGGCACTCGGGGTCCCCGCGGAGCGCCCGCGTGGGGCTTGGGGCGCAAGGCGCCCCATCTAGATGACTGCCGACTTCGATCGCGTCGAGGAGGCCGTCGGGTTCCTGCGCGACCGCATCGGCATCGAGCCAGTCGCCGCCGTGGTCCTCGGCTCCGGCCTGGGCGGGTTCACCGAGACGGTCGCCGACCCGGTCGTCGTCCCCTACGCCGACATCCCGCACTGGCCGTCGGACCCGCTGATCGGTCACGTCGGTGCGCTCACCGCGGGGACGGTCGCCGGCCGGCCGGTCGTCGTCCTGTCCGGCCGCGCGCATCGCTACCAAGGCTACACACGGCCGGAGATCGCGTTCGCGCCGCGGGTGCTGGCCCGCCTCGGCGTGCCGGTGCTGGTGCTGACCAATGCCTCGGGCGGCATCAACACCGCCTTCACGCCCGGCTGCGTCATGATCGTCGACGACCACATCAATCTCCTGGGCGACAACCCGCTCATCGGGCCCCACGACGAGCGCTTCGGCCACCGCTTTCCGGACATGAGCGAGGTCTACGCCCCGCGGTTGCGTCAGCTGGCCGACGAGGTGGGGAAGGAACTCCCGCGGCCACTGAGGTTGACCCACGGGGTCTACGCCGCCGTGCACGGGCCCAGCTTCGAGACCCCGGCCGAGATCCGCTTCCTCCGGGCGATCGGCGCCGACGCGGTCGGCATGTCGACCGTGCCCGAGGCGATCGTGGCGCGCCAGATGGGCCTGGAGGTGCTGGGCTTATCGTGCGTCACGAACATGGCGGCCGGCGTGCTGCCCGAGCCGCTCCACCACGACGACGTGCTGCAGACGGCCGAGCGGCTCGCCGAGCCGTTCGGCGCCCTCCTGACCGGACTCATCGGTCGTCTGTGACTGCGATATCATTTTTCCATGTTGCCAACCATCGAGTGGCGTGACGACGCGATCGTCATGGTCGATCAACGGAAGTTGCCCAAGGTGGAGAAGTACGTCGAGTGCCGGACCGGCGCCGAGGTCGCACGTGCGATGACGACGATGGTCATCCGGGGGGCGCCGGCGATCGGCGTGGCGGCGGCGATGGGACTGGCCATCGGCGTGGCGCGCAGCAAGGCGAAAGGGACGACCCAGCTGGCAACCGAGTTCTACAAGCTGTGCGACCTGATGGCGGGCACCCGGCCGACCGCGGTGAACCTGTTCTGGGCGATCGATCGGATGAAGCGCGTGTTCGCCGCCGACGTGCGCGCCGGTCGGGCCGTGGAGGAAGTGGCTGCGTCGCTGAAACGCGAAGCCCACGTCATTCACGACGAGGATGTCGAGAGTTGCCGGGCGCTGGGTGCCCACGGCGCGGGCTTGGTGCCCGACGCGGCACGCGTGCTGACGCACTGCAACGCCGGCGCGCTGGCGACGGCGGGCTACGGCACGGCGCTCGGCGTCATTCGCGGCGCGATCGAACAGGGGAAGCGCGTGGCAGTCTTCGCCGACGAGACGCGGCCGTTTCTGCAGGGAGCCCGGCTGACGGCGTGGGAGCTGGTGCGCGACGGCATCGACACGACCGTCATCACCGACAGCATGGCAGCACCGTTGATGCGCGATGGGCAGATCGATCTGGTCGTCGTCGGCGCCGACCGGATCGCGGCCAATGGCGACGTGGCGAACAAGATCGGCACCTACGGCGTGGCAGTGCTCGCCCAGGCGCACGACCTGCCCTTCTACGTCGCGGCGCCGACCTCGACCATCGACCTGGCCACCCCCGACGGCACGAAGATTCCGATCGAGGAGCGCAATGCGCGCGAGGTGACGCATCTTGGCGGATCTCAGCTGGCGCCCGAGGGGGCCAGCGTGCGGAACCCGGCGTTCGACGTGACGCCGCACCGCTACGTCTCGGCGATCATCACCGAACGGGGGGTCTGCCGGGCACCGTACGCCCAGAGCCTGCGCGACGCCGTCGAGGGCGTGGCCCGCGAGACCGCGTCCTAGCAGCTAGCCGATGCGGATCCTGGGGGTCGAGACCTCGTGCGATGAGACGGCGGCGGCCGTCGTCGTGGAGACCGCCGAGGCCGAGCGCCCGTGGGCGATCGCGTCCTCGGTGATCGCGTCGCAGGTCGAGATCCACCGCGAGTGGGGCGGGGTCGTACCCGAACTGGCGTCGCGGCAACACGTCCGGGACATTTGCGGTGTCACCGAGCGCGCCCTGAGCGACGCCGAGCTGAGCTGGACCGACCTCGACGCGGTTGCCGTCACCCAGGGGCCCGGCCTGGTCGGCTCGCTCCTCGTCGGCGTGGCGTTCGCCAAGTCGCTGGCGTTGACGCTGCGGGTGCCGCTCGTGCCGGTCCATCACCTGGCGGGGCACATCGAGTCGCTGTTCCTGCACAACGGCGCATTGCCGCTGCCCGCCGTCGTCCTCGTCGTCTCGGGCGGCCACACCTGCCTCTATCTCGTCCCGACGCCGGGCGAGTATCGCCTGATCGGCCGGACACGCGACGACGCGGCGGGCGAAGCCTTCGACAAGGTCGCCAAGGTGCTCGGGCTGACCTACCCGGGCGGGCCGGTCGTCGATCGGATGGCCCGGGCCGGGAACCCGCGTGCGGTCGGCTTCCCCGTCGCCAGGATGACCCATCGCGATCGGACCCGGCCGCCGACGCCCGGGTACGCGGGGCGGGCGGGCATGACCGATTTCAGCTTCAGCGGCATCAAGACGGCGGTCAAACGACATGTCGCCGGCAGATTGGCCGAGACCGGAGCCGACGCGCTCCCCGAGGCCGAACTGGCCGACATCTGCGCCAGCTTTCAGCGCGCCGTCGTCGACGCGCTGCTCGACCGCACCTTCGAGGCGGCGCGACGACTTGGGGCCCGGTCGGTCGGCATCGCGGGTGGCGTGTCGGCCAACAGTCGCCTGCGCGAGGACGCCGCCACTCGCGGTGATGCGCGAGGTCTGCCGGTGTTTCTGCCGACACTGGCGCTGTCGACCGACAACGCGGCGATGATCGCCGCCGCCGGTCTCCGCCAGCTGGCACGCGGCGTCACGGCCGCGCCGGATCTCAACGCCGATGCCGCGCTATCTCTTTAGGTCGGGGCTTCGCCCCGACCCCCCGCGCGGACCTCCGCGGGGACGGCATCTGTCAGTGCTCGTGGGGCCCCACCCCCACGAGCCGCTGCTCCTCGACTCCGCTTGTCGCAGCAGCCGCGGGCGCTTGCCCCGCTTCGACCCGCGCGAGGCGCGCCGTGCGCGCCTTGGTCTTTCTGCTGGCAGTGGAGCCTGGACGAAGCATCTAAGATAGGAGGCCGTGCCCGATTCCAGGAGGTTTCCGACGCGGCCGATCGTGGGCGTCGGGGCGGTCATCTTCGACGGCGACGAGGTGGTGCTCGTCAAGCGTCGGTCCGAGCCGCTGAAGGGGCAGTGGAGTCTCCCGGGCGGTGGACTCGAGGTCGGCGAAACGCTCGAGGCCGGCGTCACGCGGGAGATCGAGGAAGAGACCGGGCTCGTCGTCGCCGTTGGGCCGGTCGTGGAAGTCTTCGACCGGATTCTGCGCGATGCCGAGGGGCGCGTCGAGTATCACTTCGTGCTCGTCGACTTCCTCTGCACCGCGACGAGCGGCCGGCTGGCGGCCGGGTCGGATGTCGCCGACGCCGTGCTCGTCGAGCCTTCGGCGCTCGGCGGGTACCATCTGACGCGGAAGGCGGAAGAGGTGATCGCCCGCGCGGTCGAGATGCGGCAGGCATAGAGGCGAGGAACTGGATGCAACTAGATCGTGATGCGGCGTGGGAGCTGTTGAGCGAGTACACCCAGGGCGAGAACCTGCGCAAGCACGGCCTTGCCGTGGAAGCCGCCCTGCACGGGTACGCCCGTCTGTTCGAGGAAGACGAGACGCTCTGGCGAGTGGTCGGCCTGTTACACGACTTCGACTACGAGCGGTGGCCGAGCCTGGACGATCATCCGTTTCGCGGCTCCGAGATTCTTCGGGAGCGCGGCTATCCCGACGTCGTGATCCGCGCGATCCTCTCGCACGCCGATCGCACGGAGGTGAAGCGGGAGTCGCGACTCGAGCATGCGTTGTTCGCCTGCGACGAGCTGGCGGGATTCATCACGGCGGCGTCGCTCGTGCGCCCGTCCAAGAGCGTGCTCGACCTCGAGGCCAAGTCGGTCAAGAAGCGGATGAAGGACAAGGCGTTCGCGCGCGGCGTCAGCCGCGACGACCTGCGCCTGGGCGCCGAGGAGCTGGGCCTGCCGCTCGACGAGCACATCACGAACGTCATCGGCTTCATGCGCGAGGTCGCCGAGACGCTCGGCCTGCGCGGCTCGCTGTAGCGGCGTCGGGCGACGGTGCCGGGGCCGTCGGCCGGCGTGAACCCTCCGATGGCGCCGGCCGTATATTCCGGGTGAACGCGCGCCGATACGTCCATCGATAGATTCCAGAGATGTCCACCCCCAGCGCCGTCGCTCGCCTCGACCGCGTGACCGTCTCGTACGGCACGAACGCCGCACTATGCGAGGTCGACGCCGTGTTCGAGTCGGGCGCGGTCGGCCTGCTCGGGCCCAACGGCGCCGGCAAGAGCACGATGCTGAAGGCGCTGCTCGGCCTGGTGGTGCCCGACCGCGGACAGATGCGCGTCCTCGACCTCGACGTGGCGCGCGAGCCGCTGAAGATCCGCGCGCGGCTCGGCTACATGCCCGAGACCGATTCGCACATTCCGGGCATGAACGCGGTGTCGTTCGTCGCCTACTGCGGCCAGCTCGCCGGGCTGCCGTCGACCGACGCGATGCGCCGCGCGCACGAGGTGCTGCACTACGTCGGGCTGGGCGAGGCGCGCTACCGCAATCTCGAGACCTATTCCACCGGGATGAAGCAGCGGATCAAGCTGGCGCAGGCGCTGGTGCACGATCCGGATCTGCTCTTCCTCGACGAGCCTACCAACGGCATGGACCCGGCCGGCCGCGACCACATGCTGGCGCTCATTCGCGACCTGGCCGAGCGCAAGTCGGTGAATCTCATCCTGTCGTCGCATCTGCTGCCCGACGTCGAGCAGGCGTGCGACCACGTCGTCGTGATGGACCGGGGCACGGTCGTCGCCAACGGCCCGATTGCCGAGTTGAAGGGGCCGAGTGGGCGCCTGTACGAGCTGCGCGTCAAGGGCGACCCCGAGACGTTCCTCCGCGCGCTGCGGGAGGCGGGCATGGAGTGCCCCGATTCCGAGGACGATACCCTGCGCGTGTTCGTGCCGGAGCCGCTGGGGCCGCGCGACCTGTTCCAGCTCGCCGAACGTCAGGGCGTCCAGGTGCGCCACCTCAAGCCCAGCCTGTCGACGCTCGAGGATGTGTTCGCGCGCGCGGTCGGGGAAGAGTAGGGCGACGGGCCGCCAGAGAGACGATGCCGATTCACGATCAGAGCTATCGACGCTATCGCGGCAACCGGGCCCGGCCCGGCGCCGCCTGGGCCGTGATCGCCTGGGCCGGCATCCGATCGCTCCTGGCCCGCCGCCTGGTGCTGGCGCTGCTGGCCTTCGCGTGGATGCCGTTCCTGGTGCGGGCGGTGCAGATCTACCTGTCGGTGAACTTCGGGGAGATCGCGCTGCTCGCGCCGACCGCCGAGACCTTCCGCGACTTTCTCGAGCAGCAGAACTTCTTCGTGTTCGTCGTGACGATCTACATCGGCGCTCCGCTCATCGCGGACGACCGCCGCGCCAACGCATTGGCGCTCTACCTGTCGAAGCCGCTCGGCCGAGCCGAGTATGTCGCCGGCAAGCTGGCCATCCTCTTCGCGTTTCTCCTGTTCGTGACCTGGCTGCCCGCGATGAGCCTGCTCGGCGTGCAGATGGCATTCAGCGGCAGCGCCGAGTTCGTCGCCCGCAATCTGTTCCTGATTCCGGCGATCACGCTGCTTTCGGGGTTGAAGGTGCTCCTGGCCTCCCTGACGATACTGGCGCTTTCGTCGCTGTCGACGAGCAGCCGCTACGTCGGCATGCTGTACGCGGGTGTCATCATCTTTTCCGATGCGATGTTCCAGGCGCTGCGCGGCGCCACCGGCGGTTCGACGGCCGCCTGGGTGTCGGTGATTGCCAACCTCAGCCAGGTAGGCGACGTCATCTTCCGGCTGCCCGCCCGGTACGACACGCCGTGGCTGCTGTCGGCGCTGGTCACGCTCGGGCTGCTGGGCCTGTCGATCGTGGTCCTGGAACGGCGGGTGCGCGCCGTCGAGGTGATCACGTGACCGCGCCGCTCGTCGCCGAGCACCTGTCGAAGTGGTACGGCCAGGTGATCGGGCTGAACGACGTCAGCGTCACGGTGCCGCCCGGGGTGACCGGGCTGCTCGGACCCAACGGCGCCGGCAAGTCGACGCTGCTCAAGCTCATGACGGGACAGCTCAAGCCGAGCCAGGGCCGGGTGCTGGTGCTCGGCGAGCCGATCTGGGGCAACCCGGCGCTGTATCTGAGACTTGGCTATTGCCCCGAGCAGGATGCGTTCTACGAGCGGATGACCGGCCTGGAATGGCTGACCGCGCTGGTGGGGATGCACGGCCTGGAGCGCGACGCTGCCGAGGCCGCGGCACGCCGCGCCCTGGGCGCCGTCGACCTGCTCGATGTCGCCGACAAGAAGATCGGCGCCTACAGCAAGGGGATGCGCCAGCGCGTGAAGCTGGCCCAGGCGCTCGCGCACGACCCGGACCTGCTCATCCTCGACGAGCCGCTGTCGGGCATGGATCCGATCGCCCGGCGCCGCACGACCCGGCGGATCCGCGACTGGGGGCGCTCGGGCAAGAGCGTCATCGTGTCGAGCCACATCCTCCACGAGATCGAAGCGATGACGTCGAACATCTGCCTGATGCACAACGGGCGGATTCTCGCCGAAGGCGACGTCCACCACATCCGTGACCTCATCGACGAACACCCGCACAAGGTGCGCGTGCGAGCAGAGCAGCCGCGTGCGCTCGCCCGGGAACTGCTGGCCGAAGCCGACGTGCTCAGCCTCACCTTCGAGTCCGGCGGCATCGTCGTCGAGACCGCCGAACCCGATGCGTTCTACGGTCGCCTGACGGCGTTGGCGGCCTCGGGGACGCACGGGGCGATCGACGAGATCGACTCGCCCGATGACAACCTGCAGGCGGTGTTCGCCTACCTGGTGAAGTAGACGTGACCGAGGCCCCGACACCCTCCGAGACCCTGGCCACCAAGATGCCGTCGTTCTGGGCCGGCGCGGCGCGCGTCTTCGACGTGTCGCTGGGTGAGATGCTCTGGTCGCGGCGCACCGTGTTCATGGTACTGGTGACGGGTGGCCCCGTGCTCGTGGCGTTCGTCGTGCGCGTGGCGTTCGCCCTGGACCTGCCCGCGTTCCGCGTGAACGACCTAGTCGTCTCCGGACCGACGATCTTCGGGCTGATGGTGTGGGTCTTCTTCCTGCGGTTCACCGTGCCCGTGCTCGGCGTGTTCTACGGCACGGCGCTGATGGCCGACGAGGTAGAGGATCGCACGATCACCTATCTGTTCACCCGTCCCATTCGCCGGGGGGCGGTGCTGATGGGCAAGTACCTTGCGTATCTGGCCTGCACCGGATTCGTCGTCCTGCCGTCGGTGATGCTGATCTACTTCCTGGTCGTGCCCTCCCGCGGCGGCTCGCTCGCGGCGGGGTTCCCCTCGCTGCTCATCGACCTCGTCCTGCTGGCCCTGGGCCTGGCGGTCTACGGCGCGGTCTTCGCCTTCGTGGGCGCCTGGTTCCGGCAGCCGCTGTTGATGGGACTCGTCTTCATCTTCGGCTGGGAGCCGGCGGTCGTCGCGGTGCCCGGATACCTGAAGCAGTTCAGCATCGCCCATTACCTGCAAGGCCTAGTGCCGCACGCGATCCCGCAGGACGGCGTGGTCAGCCTCCTGGCGGCTGTGTTTCGCGAGGTGCCGTCGACCGCCAGCAGCCTCTTCTGGTTGGCCGTCATCTGGGCCGTGGCGGTCCTGCTGGCGGTCCGAGCGGTCGAGCATCGCGAGTACGTCCTCGACCAATGACCAAAGACCAATGACCAGTGACGCCTTTGCGAAGGGGAACTTTTCCGTCGGCCGAACGGTATAATTCGTTAGGAATCGCGGCATGATTAGGAATACCCGGCTGTTTCTGAGCGTTTCGGGAGGCGTCCTCCTGCTCGGCCTCTGTGTCGGGGTGGTGGCGTACTACGGCGGTCGGAGTGCGACCGAGACGCCGCAAGACCGGGCGTCGGATCTCGAGTATCTCCCGGCCGAGACCACCATCGTGGCCTACGCCGACCTCCGCGCCGTGATGAACTCGACGTTGCGCGAGCGCTTCCGGCGGGTCGAGCCGGACAGTCCGGCGCGGGAGGCGTTCGAAACCCAGACCGGGATCAACCTCGAGGTCGACATCGACCACGTCGTGGCCGGGTTCGTGCCGAACGCACGGGAGGATGACGACGAATCCGCCGTCGTCTTGCTGCGCGGGCGGTTCGACGACGAGCACCTCGAAGCGCTAGCGCGCCAGCACGGTGCAGAGGTCGAGGATCTCGAGGGACGGAGCCTGCTTCAGATCGAGGAAGACGGCCGATCCTTCGCCCTGGCCTTCGTCGAGCCCGGCCTGGCGATGCTGGGCGATCTCGGGCTGGTCCGGCTCGCGCTCGAGGCTAGTGGTCAGAGCGTGACGGCGAACGAGGACCTGATGCGGCTCGTGCAGGAAATGGAGCCCGATTACAACGCCTGGGCCGTCGGGCGTCTCGATAGCCTTACCGAGCGGGCCGAGCTGCCGCCGCAGGTCGCCGCCCAGTTGCCCGCGCTCAGGCACTTCGCGGCCGGCGGCCGGGTCAATGGCGGGCTGAGCGGGGTGATCCGAGCCGATGCGAGCGACGAAGCCGCAGCCCAGAACCTGCGCGACGTGCTGGGCGGGCTCATGGCGCTGGCGAGGATGCAGGCCGGGAGCCGGCCGGCCTGGCAGGCGGCGCTCGATTCGATTCAGTTGGGTGGGACCGGGACCAGCGTGGCGCTGTCGTTCGTCATCCCCGACGAGATGTTCGAGGTACTGATGCCGTCCGAGCCGCCGCCCGGCGAGTGACCGAGTGACGATGTCACCCGGTTCGGTGCGTTCGCGCGGCCTTGACTCGCGTCACCCCTCCTCATACACTGCGCCAGACAGTTAGGCAGCCGCGGCCGTTTCATTCGTCCTCATCCTTCATTCCGACCCGGTTTCTGGCGTCATTCGCATACGCGCGCTGATGAACTCCGCGGGGGTGGCGTGTCTTCACAGCCGCTGCCGCACGATCGAGTTGGAGCGGAGGGGAGAGACGGTGCCTGACCTGGTGTTCTTCTACGGCACGCTGCGGACCGGCTTCGACCGGCGCCGGCGCGCCGGGATCGACGAGCGCTTGCGCTACGTCGGAAAAGGTTCGATCCAGGCAGTGCTCTACGACCTGGGCATCTATCCAGCCGCGGTCCCGGCGTCGGATGGACGGGTCTGGGGTGAGGTGCACGAGATCGGCGGTGGGGATGCCGATGCCGCCGCCGTGTTCGAGGCCCTGGACACGATCGAGGGCCACCGTCCGACCGACCCCGACCACAGCCTCTATACCCGCGGCCAGACCGACGTCACCCTCGAGGATGGTCGGACGGTGCGGGCCTGGGCCTACTTCTACAACGCCCCACTGGGCCAGGCGCCCCGGATCCCCTCCGGCGACTACCTCGACTACGTAGGCGTCCGCTGAGTCGGGGGGGAACCCTAGACTGTGTTA
>DCWN01000001.1:34061-54306 GCA_002328835.1 Acidobacteria bacterium UBA2161
GGGGGGGGGGGGGGGGGGGGGAACCCTAGACTGTGTTAGATGCCGCCGCGCCGTTCGGTGCGGACGGTTTCGAGGAAGGTGTCGATCGCCTCGGTGACCTTGTCGCCGAGGTCGACGAACTCGATGCCGGTCTGGTAGGAGATGTGCTCCTGCTCGACATCGCTGATCTGGCAGTGGGCCACCCGCCCCTTCACGACGACGGACCGTTCGCCCAGCGTGAGGCGGAACTCGTGAATCGAGTCGAGCTGTAGCGCGAACGGCGTCTCGACCTTGGCCCCCGTGGTGCTGAGGTCTCGCACGTTCATCGCCTGGAAGACCATCACCTCGCCGTTGAGCTCGCCGAGGATGTCGAGGCGCGGGCCTTCGCGTCGTTCAGAGGACATTAGAGTCTATTGTGCTACATAAACGGACTTTAAGATCATCAGGAGACCGTCCACGGCCCCACGCGACAGACGACCTCTAGACCTTATCGGTCGTTCGCGACGGGACCGCCATCGGCATCCGACTCAGTCGGCGCGCAGCGTCACCGACTGCCAGACCTCGGGTCGGAGCAGGGCCAGCACCGTCAGCACTTCCAGCCGGCCGACCCACATCGCCATCGTCAGGACGACCTTGCTGATCGGGTGCAGATCGGCGTAGCTGGACATCGGGCCGACCTGATTGAATCCAGGGCCGATGTTGCCGAGGGCGCCGGTCGCCGCCGTGATGCCGGTCACGATGTCGGCGCCAAGTGCCACGACCAGGCCGACGCAGACGGCGAACGCCAGCAGATAGAACAGAAAGAAGACGAGGACGGCGCGCATGACGTCGTCGGGGACGACCTTCCCGCCCAGCTTGACCGGCAGCACCGCCCGCGGGTGCAGCGTCTTCTTCAACTCGAGCAGCGTGTAGCGTGCGAGGAGCACCTGCCGCACGACCTTGGGCCCGCCCGCGGCCGAGCCGGCGCAGCCACCGATGAACATCAGCACCAGCAGTACCAGCCGCGCCTGGTCGTTCCAGAGCGCGAAATCCTCGCTGGCATACCCGGTCGTCGTCAGGATCGACAGCGTTTGAAACAGGCCGGCCCGCACCGCGACGACCGTGGCCGTGCCGGCCTGCACGAGGAAGCCGGTGAGGGCGACCGCGGCGACCAGGACGATGCCGGCGTAGACGCGGAACTCGTCGTCGCCGAAGAGCGCGCGCGGACGCCCGCGCAGGGCGCGGTACTGCAAGGCGAAGTTGGCGCCCGCCAGGAACATGAAGCCGCAGATGATCCATTCCACGGCGGCCGAGTTGTAGCCCATGACGGACTCGGGGTTCGGCGAAAAGCCGCCGGCGGCGATGGTCGTCATCGCATGGCAGATTGCATCGAAGGCCGACATGCCCGCCAGCCTCAGCGCCACGAACTCGGCCAGGGTCAGGCCGGCATACAGGCGCCAGAGCAGGCCGGCGGTCTTCCGGACCTGCGGGGTCAGGCCGTCGTCGGTGGGCCCCGGGGCCTCGGTGAAGAAGAGCTGCCGTCCGCCGATGGCCAGTCGGGGCAGGACCGCGATGAAGAGTGTGATGACGCCCATCCCACCCAGCCACTGCGACATCGACCGCCAGAACAGCAGGCCCCGTCCGAACACCCCGAAGTCCGTGAAGATCGTCGCGCCGGTCGCCGTGATGCCGGACATCGACTCGAACAGCGCGTCGACCGCCCCCAGGCCGGCGACCGCGTAGGGCACCGAGCCAATGACGGCCACCAGGAGCCAGGTGCCGGCCACGACGGCCATGCCCTCGACGCGCCGGAGCACCCACTCGCGCCCGTCGACGCGGCGACGCATCACCTGACCGGCGGCGGCGGCCAGCACGCCGGCACTGACGAACCCGATCGCATCCGCTGTTTCCCCGTAGTAGAGCGCGACGAGGAGGGGCGCCAGGAAGGCGGCACCGAAGACCCGGAGGATGGTGCCCGTGAGATGGAGGACGATCGCCAGTCGCATCGTGCGCGATCCGGATGGCTCCTATGAGGACGCGAAGAACTTGCGGACCCGGTCCGACGAGGCGTCGGTGCAGAAGACCAGGAGCCGGTCGCCCGGCTCGATCCGGTCGTTGCCGGACGGAACGATGGCGTCGCCGTTCCTGAGGATCGTCCCGACGATCGACTCGGGTGGTGCGGCGAGGTCCTTGAGGGCCGTAGCCGGGTAGTCGTCGGGCACGATCAGCTCGAAGACCTTGGCCTGGCCCTCCTCGAGCACGGCGAGCAGTTCGGCCTTGCCGCCCTCGATCTGATGGACGACCGACTCGACCGCCGCGCCCCGGGCCGAGAGGGCGACGTCGATGCCGACGCGTTCGAACAATCGGAGATTGGCCGGTTTGCTGACCCGCGTGATGATCTTGTCGACGCCCAGCTGGCGGCCGAGGAGCGAGGCGAGCAGGTTGCGCTCGTCGTTGTCGATGACGGACACGAGGACATCGCTGCGGCCGATGTCCTCGGCTTCGAGCAGTTCGAGGTCGGTGCCGTCGCCGCTGAGGATCAGCGCGCGCGACAGCGTCGCGGCCAGCATCTCCCCGCGCGTTCGGTCGCGCTCGATGACCTGCAACTCGACGTTGTCCCGTCGATCCAGGAGTTGGGCCAGCCGGAACCCGACGTCGCCGCCGCCGATGATCGTGACCCGCTGCGCGTCGCGGAGAGCGCCGCCGTCGGGCGCCACCTTGGCTTCGATGGCGGCCATGGCCTCGCGGCGCCCCATCACGATCGCCTTGTCGCCAGGCTGGAGCTGCGTATCGCCGCGGGGGATCGTGATGGTGTCGCCGTGCTTGGCGGCGACCATCACCACGCCGCGCGGCAGGTGCAGCAACGCGAGCGGCGCGGTGGTCAACGGCGAGCCGGCGCCGAGCCGGTACTCCAGGAGTTGGACCTGGCCGCCCGCGAAGATCTCGGCGTCGATCGCGCCCGGTGCCGCGATGATCCGCTCGATTGCCTCGGCCAACTGGGCCTCGGGCCAGATCACCTGGTCGACGCCGAAGTGCTCGCGCAGGTTGCTGCGGCCGCCGACCGTGCCGAGGAAATCATCGCGCGAGACGAAGCAGACGGTCTTGGTCGCGCCCAGGTTCTTGGCAATCGAGCAGGCGACGATGTTGACTTCGTCGAGGCCGGTGCAGGCGATGGCGAGGTCGATCGATTCGACGTCGCCGCGCCGCAGCACGTCAGCGCTCGTGCCGCTGCCGAGCACGAAGGTGACATCGAGGGACTGAAAGCGGTCGGCGGTAGCGGGGTCGTGATCGATGACGTGGAGGTCGTGGTCGGGAGCAAGTGCCCTGGCCAGGGCGTAACCGATCTCACCACCGCCGATGAGGATGATGCGCATCGTAGGACGCAGATCCATTCTTTCACCCGCATGGGGGTTTGGCAACGGGCGCACGCGCGATCGGCCCACGTGAGTGAGCAGTTCTGCGCAGTTCTGCGTTCTGCTATCATGCGAAGGTTATGCCGGTGGACGATGTCGTCATCGTAGGTGCTGCACGTACCCCGATCGGAAAGTACGGCGGCGGGCTCCGTGCCGTGCATCCGGCGGAGCTCGGCGCTGTGGCGGCGAAAGCGGCGCTCGAGCGCGCTGGGATCGACGCCGCCAGCGTCGACGACGTCTGGTTCGGCCATGCCCGGCAGGCCGGATCGGGGCCGAATCCGGCCCGGCAGGTCGCCCATCGCGCCGGCCTCCCCCACAGCCCGCCGGCGCAAACCATCAACAAGGCCTGCGCCTCCGGGCTCCAGGCGATTGCCAGCGGAGCCCAGGCGATCGCGTCCGGCGAGGCCGACGTGGTGCTGGCCGGCGGCATCGAGTCGATGAGCCGGATGCCGTATCTGGTCGACGCCAAGGACGCGCGCTGGGGCCATCGGCTTGGCAACGTCGAGTTCGTCGACGCGATGTACCGTGACGGGTTCTGCTGTCCGCTTTCGGATCTGATCATGGGCGAGACCGCCGAGATCCTCGCACACCAGTACGGCATCTCGCGGGACGAGTCGGACCGCTACGCGCTCGAGAGCCAGGCGCGCGCCGAGGCGGCGATCGCGGAGGGGCGGTTCGATGCCGAGATCGCGCCGGTCGAGGTGGCCGGCCGGAAGGGCCGCGTGACGACGGTCGCGCGCGACGAGCACCCACGGGCGGGCACGACGCTCGAGTCGCTCCAGAGACTGAAGCCGGTGTTCGGCGAGGTCGAGGGGCACGCGGGGATCATCACCGCGGGCTCGGCGTCGGGCATCACCGACGGCGGCGCGGCGCTGGTGCTGGCGAGCGCCTCCCGTGCTACGCAATTGGGCTGTCAGCCGTTGGCGACGATCACCGGCTGGGCGAGTGCCGGCGTCGATCCTCGAATCATGGGTATCGGTCCGGTCCCCGCGATGCAGAAGCTGCTGGCGAGGCTCCAGCGGTCGGTCGAGGACTTCGATCTGGTGGAGTTGAATGAAGCGTTCGCGGTGCAGGTCCTGGCGGTGCTGCGCGATGTGCCCATCGCGCGCGACCGGCTCAACGTCAACGGCGGCGCGATCGCGCTCGGCCACCCGATCGGCTGCACCGGCGCGCGCATCGTCGTGACCTTGCTCCACGAGCTGGCCCGGCGCGATGCGGCGCGCGGTCTGGCCACGCTGTGCGTCAGCGGCGGGATGGGCATGGCGATGGCGCTCGAACGCGCCTGACACCCGAGACACACTCATGAAGATCGCAGTCATTCCCGGAGACGGCATCGGCGTCGACGTGACGGCGGAGGCCGTGAAGGTCGTCGAGGCGGTCGGTCGGCGATTCGGCCGACGGTTCCAACTCGACACGCTGCCCTACGGGGCCGACCACTACCTCGAGACCGGCGTGGCGATGCCGCCCGACGGCCACCGGATGCTGCAGGCGGAGTTCGACGCGATCTTCATCGGCGCGCTCGGCGATCCCCGCATCCCCGACATGCGGCATGCGCGTGAGATTCTCCTCGAGACGCGGTTCCAGCTCGACCTCTACGTGAACTACCGGCCGGTCAAGCTGCTCGATGCCCGGTTCTGCCCGCTGAAGGACTGCGGTCCGGACGAGGTGAACTTTGTCGTGTTTCGCGAGAACACCGAGGGGATGTACGTCGGCGTCGGCGGACGGTTCAAGGCCGGCACGCCCGACGAGATCGCCGTGCAGGAGGAGATCAACACCTACGCTGGTGTCCACCGGATCGTCAAGCATGCGTTCGAGTACGCGGCGAAGACCCCCCGGCGCCGGCTGTGCATGGCCGACAAGAGCAACGCGCTCAGGCACGGCCACGCGCTTTGGCAGCGCGTGTTCGGGGAGCTGGCGCCGCAGTATCCGACGGTCGAGGCGTGGCATCTGTTCATCGATGCGATGGCGATGCAGCTCGTGAAGAACCCGGCGCAGTTCGACGTGATCGTCACGAACAACATGTTCGGCGACATCGTCACCGACCTCGGCGCGCAGCTGCAGGGCGGCCTGGGGATGGCGGCGTCGGGCAATCTCCACCCGGGCCGGACGTCGATGTTCGAGCCGGTCCACGGCTCCGCACCCAAGTACGCCGGCAAGAACGTCGCCAATCCGATCGGCGCCATTCTGTCGTCGGCGCTGATGCTCGACGACCTCGGGCTGGCGGTCGAGGCCGCGTCGATCGAGCAGGCCGTGGCCGACGTCGTGCGCGCGGGGCAAGGGCCACGCGATATCGGCGGCACGCTGGGCACCCGGGAGACCGGGGACGCGGTGGTGTCGGCGATAGAGGCCGGGGCGTAGCGGCGATGCCTGGACCGGTCTACATCGTGGGCGGCGCTCGGACGCCGATGACCCGCCACGTCGGGATGTTCAAGGACCTGTCCGCGATCGAGCTGGGCGCCATCGCGTCGCGCGCCGCCCTCGAACGTACCGGCGTCGAGCCTGCCTGGGTCGACCACGTTGTCTTCGGCAACGTCCAGCAGACCAGCAGCGACGCCATCTACGGCGCGCGCCACGTCGGGCTCAAGGCGGGTCTCCCGATCGAGGTGCCGGCGCTGACGGTCAATCGGCTGTGTGGCTCGGGCCTGCAGGCGGCCGTGACCGGCGCCCAGCATCTCCAGCTCGAGGAGGCGGAGATCGTGTTGACCGGCGGCATGGAGAACATGACGCAGGCACCGCATGTGGTGCGGGGGATCCGCAGCGGCCTGCGGCTGGGCAACGGCGAGCTGGAGGATTCGCTCTGGTCGGGGCTGCTCGACCCGGTGAGCGGGTGCACCATGGCCGATACCGCAGAGAACTGCGCGGCGGAGTACGGCATCGACCGCGCGATGCAGGACGCCTACGCGCTGCGGAGCCAGCAGTTGGCGGCCCGCGCGTGGGATGAGGGTCGACTGGCGGAGGAGGTGGTGCCGGTCGAGGTCGAGACGCGCAAGGGCTCGGTCACCGTCGCGCGCGACGACCACCTGCGGTCCGAGACGACGCTCGAAACGCTGGCGTCGCTCCCGCCCGCGTTCACGAAGGACGGCACCGTGACGGCCGGCAACGCCAGCGGCATCGTCGATGGCGGTGCCGCGCTCGTCCTGGCCTCCGAAGGGGCGGTCGAACGTCGAGCGCTCAGTCCGCTGGGTCGCCTGGTCGGATGGGCGGTGACCGGCGTCGAGCCACGGTTGATGGGCCTCGGGCCGGTACCGGCGACCCGGCAGCTGCTGAAGAAGGCCGGCCTCTCGCTGAGCGAGGTCGATCTGATTGAAGTGAACGAGGCGTTCGCCGGACAGTACCTGGCGGTGGAGCAGGCGCTCGGGCTGGACCGCGACCGCGTGAACGTCAACGGTGGCGCGATTGCGCTCGGGCATCCGCTCGGCATGACGGGTAGCCGCCTGCTGCTGACGCTGCTGCTCGAGCTGCGGCGGCGCGGGCTGCAGCGTGGCATCGCCACCGCGTGTATCGGTGGGGGGCAGGGGATCGCGGCGCTGGTCGAGGCGGCGTGAAGTGCGGAGGCAGAGATGACGATGCAGACGGTCGGGGTGCTCGGTTGCGGCTTGATGGGATCGGGAATTGCGCAAACGTGCGCGCAGGCGGGTTACCGAACGGTCGTGCGCGAGGTGGACGAGGGCGCGCTCGCCGCGGGGCTCGGCCGGATCGACAAGTTTCTCGAGGCCGGCGTCAAGAAGGGCAAGCTGACCAGCGAGGTGCGTGACGAGACGCGCGGCCGCCTGACCGGCACGACCCGCGTCGAAGGCCTGAGTGCCTGCGATCTGGTCATCGAAGCGATCGTGGAGAATCTCGACGCCAAGCGTGAGGCGTTCGCTGCCGTCGAAACCGTCGTGGGAGACCAGACGATCTTCGCGTCGAACACCTCCTCGCTCTGCGTCACGGAGATTGCGGCCGCGACCGAGCGGCCGGATCGGTTCGCCGGGCTGCACTTCTTCAACCCGGTGCCGATCATGAAGCTGGTCGAGGTGGTGCGCGCGTTGCCGACGAGCGACGCGACCTACCAGGCGGTGTTCACGTTTGCCGAGTCGCTGGGGAAGGAGCCGATCACGGCACCCGACCGGCCCGGGTTCATCGTCAATCGGTTGCTGGTGCCGTACCTGCTCGACGCGATCCGCGCCTACGAGCGGGGGATCGGGACGGCCGAGGACATCGACAAGGGCATGACGCTCGGGTGCGGCCACCCGATGGGGCCGCTCACGCTGCTGGATTTCGTGGGGCTCGACACCACCTACTACATCGCCGAGATCATGTTTCAGGAGTTCAAGGAGCCGGCCTACGCGCCGCCGCCGCTCCTCAAGCGGATGATGCTGGCCGGTCGGCTCGGCCGCAAGAGCGGCCGCGGCTTCTACCGGTACTAGACGGGGTGCCTTGTACCCCGAACCCTCTAGCGGCCGGGCTCGGGGCGAGGGCGCCGGGCTCAGACAGTCCTCGCACGCCGACGGCAGCACCCCCGTCGTAGCTAGTCGAACGGGATATCGGCCGTCGACGTTCTGCGGAACTCGCAGGCGCCCTCATCCCCTGCGCCCGCCGCTAGGGCCGACGGCTGCCGGGTGAGTACCTGCGGGGGATGACGACGGGACCCGCCAGACGCGCGCCGCGACAGGGATCTGGGCGCGCACGGCGCGCCCCGCGGCGTCCGGAGTGGGGTGCTCGGGGTCCCCGCGGAGGACGCCGCGTGGGGCTTGGGGCGCAAGGCGCCCCATGTACACATGTACAATGATTCGATGCGTGATCTGGTCCGGACGCTCCTGGCGGAACTCGGGGAGGACCCGACGCGGGAGGGTCTGGCGCGGACCCCGGAGCGGGTCGAGCGAGCGCTGAAGTTCCTCACGTCGGGCTACGACGCCGACCTGGCGACCGTGCTCAACGGCGCGATGTTCGACGTCGACTACAGCGAAATGGTGATCGTGAAGGACATCGATTTCTATTCGCTGTGCGAGCATCACCTCCTGCCGTTCTTCGGGAAGTGCCACGTCGCCTACGTGCCACGCGGCAAGGTCCTCGGGCTCAGCAAGATTCCGCGTCTGGTCGAGGTCTTCAGCCGCCGGTTGCAGGTCCAGGAGCGGCTGACCAATCAGATCGCCAATACCATCCGCGAGACCATCAACCCCCTGGGTGTTGCGGTCGTGCTCGAAGCGACCCACCTGTGCATGTCGATGCGGGGTGTTCAGAAGCAGAACTCGACGGCGGTGACGAGCGCCATGCTCGGCGTGCTGCGCGAGGATGCGCGCACCCGGATGGAGTTCCTCGAACTCATCCGACGACGCGGTGGGGCCACGTCGTGGAGCGCGACGTCCGAGCAAGGCGCGGCGTGTGTCGCGGAGGAAGTCTGACTTCGTGGCCGTCGTAGGTCCCACGTCTCGCTGGGCGGTCTGCCTCGGGCTCGTCGTCGCGACCCTCGGCGTCACGCTGCGGTCGCAGCCCGAGCCGGCGGAGATCGCCTGTCCGTCGATGCTCGGCCAGGGCCTGACGACGGGGCGGGCCTTCTGCGACGTTCTGACCGGGCGCGATCCGGTCTCCGGGATCGTCGTCACCATCCCGCGTCATCGGGGCGAGGCGACGCTGACGTTCGACCTGTCGAATCGGCACACCTACTCCGAGGATCAGATCCGGGCGGGTCGAGCCTTCGCGCGCTACACGGCGACCGTCGGCGTGCTCACGGCCGACGGGGCGCTGCTCGCCCGTGGCGTCGTGCAGAGCGAGTTTCGGAGCGCGGACGATCTCGTCGACCGGGTGGATGGCGGCGCGGGCCCGGGCGGCGTCAAGGCGGTCGCGCCCGTCGACCTCGAGCGGGTCGTCGTGACGGTTCCGGCGGATGTTACCGAGGTGAGCATTCTCGGCGAGTTTCTCGAAGTGATCCGGATCGACGGCCGGGATTCGTTCCAGTCGCCCGGCCGGCCGATCGCAATCGTCAGCAACGTCGAGGTCGAGTACCGTCCCCGTTGACGACGTCACGAACGGCATCGGGACGCATGACGCACAGGCCCGCGGCAGGGGGCCCGGCGCGAGGGGTGTGAGATGAACCGGACACGGCAATCTATCGGGCGGGCACTCGGCCTGGCGGTGGCGTGCGTATCGGTGCCGCCGCTGACCGCCCAGCAGCCCCCGGCGGCGGCGGAGCCGCTGGCGCTGGTGAACGCTCGCGTCGTCGACGTGCGCACCGGATCGATCTCCGCGCCGAGCAGCGTGGTCGTCCGAGACGGCGTGATTGCGTCAATCGGCGGCCCGCCCCCGCCCGGCGTCCGGGTCGTCGACGTCCGGGGGAATCATCTGTTGCCCGGCCTGATCGACGCTCATACGCACATGGCCGACCTCGATGCGGCGCGGCGCGCGCTCGAGTCCGGGGTTACGACCGTGCGTGGCGCCGGCGGCGCGACCTACAACGACGTGGCTCTGGGAATCCTGAGTGCGCGTGGCGCGATCGCGGGGCCCGACGTCGTGCCAGCCGGAATCTTCGTTCGCGCGGAGATCGGTAGCGCCATCGTGGCTGACCCGAGGTTGGCCGACCTGCTCCCGCGAGCCGACACCATCGACAAGCTGCGGCGGCTGGTCCGGATCAATCTCGAGCACGGCGTCGGGGTCATCAAGACGGCCGCGACCGAGCGCGCCGGACTGGTGGGGACCGATCCACGGAAGCAGGTGCTCACGGAAGCCGAAGTCCGCGCCATCGTCGAGGAAGCCTCGGCCGGCGGCGTGCCCGTCGAAGCGCACGCGCACGGCGACGAGGGCGCCTACGCCGCCGTCAGCGCAGGCGTGCGCAGCATCGAGCACGGCACCTATCTGAGCGACCGCACCCTGCGCCTCATGGAGGCCAACGGCACCTTCCTCGTGCCGACCTACATGACCGTCGTCGACGTGAGCGAGGCCGGCGGTGACTACGACGTGCCCGCCCTGCGAGTGCGGGGCCGGCACATGCTGCCGCGGCTGCGCGACGTGGTTGCGCGAGCGCGCGCGATCGGCGTCCGGCTCGTGACCGGCAGCGACACCAGCTACGGGCCGTCGAGTTTGACGCGGATCGCCCACGAGATCGGCGCGTTCGTCGACATGGGGCTGACGCCGCTGGAAGCGATCCAGGCCGCGACGGTAACGCCCGCCGAACTGCTGGGTCTGGAGCGTCACACTGGGGCGATCGAGACCGGCCTGGAAGCCGATCTCATAGCCGTGGCCGCCGACCCGCTGGCGGACGTCGGCGTCATCGAAGACGTCTTGCTGGTGATCAGCAACGGCCGCGTGGCCATCGATCGGTTGAATTTCGAGAAGGCCGCGAGCGGCTTCTAGCCGCCGCCCGACTGCCTCGAGGGGGACGCCCGCGGAATGTCGCCACGTGACGTGATCATCATCGGCGCCGGTCCGGCTGGACTTGCCGCCGCGATCACCGCCAAGCAGCACGGGCTCGACTACACCGTGCTCGAGAAGGGCGTGCTGGTCAATTCGCTTTTCCACTTCCCAAAGCAGATGGTGTTCTTCACGACACCTGAACTGCTCGAAATCGGCGGGATGCCGTTCGTGACGCCCTATGACAAGCCGACACGGTTGGAATCGCTGCGCTACTATCGGCGCGTCGCCGACGCCCACGAACTCTCGGTCGAACTGGGCGAGCGGGTGACCGCGGTGCACGTGCCGCAGGCCGGGCGGACCGAGACGTTCACGGTCGAGACACGGTCATCTCGCGGGGCCGAGCGGCGCCTCGAGGCCCGGACGGTGGTACTGGCCATCGGCTGCTACGACCAGCCCAATCTGCTCGGCATTCCGGGCGAGGAGCTGCCGCACGTCTCGCACTACTACGACGAGGCCCATCGTCACTACCGGCAGCACGTGGTGGTCGTGGGGGGCAAGAACTCGGCGGCCGAGGCCGCGCTCGAGCTGTATCGCGCCGGCGCCGACGTCACGCTGGTGCATCGTCACGCCGAGCTGGGCCGATCGATCAAGTACTGGGTGCGGCCGGACATCGAGAACCGGATCGCCGAAGGGTCGATTCCGGCCCGCTTCGAAACCGAGGTCCGGGAGATTCGGCCCGAGGAGGTCGTCGTCGAGAGCCGCGGCCGCCAAGATCGCTTGCCGGCCGACCACGTCTTGCTGATGACCGGCTACCGCACCGACTCGACCCTGATGTGCCAGGTGGGCGTGCGCCTGCACCCGGAGACCTTCGTGCCGGAGCACGATGCGGCGACATTCGAGTCGAACGTGCCGGGCTTCTACATCGCCGGCACCGCCCTCACGGGCGTGCACAGCGGTCGGATCTTCATCGAGAACGGCCGCTTCCACGGCCAGGTCGTCATCGACGCGATTCGCCAGCGGCTGGCCGCGACGGAGCTGGGCGTCTAGGGCCCATCTCCCGTCTGGTCACTGTACCTCGTAGGACTGCCCGGCGTGGCTGGCCAGCAGCACCTTCATCTCCAGTAGCTCGATCAGCGATTCGCAGCGGGCGAACGGACCGTCGCGTTCGAGGAGCGCTTGCTTCTCGACCGGTTTCAGATCGAGGTACTGCGCGAGCGCGTTGACGAGATCCTCGTCGGGCATCGACGCGGGCACCTGGCCTTCCGCGCCGGCCTGGCGCAGGCCCTTCGCGACCAAGGCCTCCAACCGCCCGCGGTCGCGACGGATCGCCGCGCGGACGGCCTCGTCGAGCGGCTCCGCGATGCCGTCCACGCGCGCCTGTCGATAGCTGTGCCGGTCGTCCTCGTCGGCGATCCGGAACTTCTGCATCCCCCGGAGGATGATGTTGTAGCGGCCGTCGTCCAGCTGTTCGAAGTTCGTGATCAGGCCGGCGCAGCCGACGGGATAGATCGGCGGCCGTCCCTGGTAGTCGTCCTCCCAGCCCGGGCGCAGCAGCACCATGCCGATGATGCGGTCGCCCGCCAGCGCGTCCGCCACCATCTCCCGAAACCGCTGTTCGAAGATGTGGAGCGGGAGGAAGACGTTCGGGAATAGGACGACGTTGGGGAGCGGGAAGATCGGGATCGAGGGCGGCAGCATGGCCAGGGTCGTCCGCGGACGCGCGGTCAGTGGATTGTCTTCGTCTTGTTGTTCATGTAGTCCATGAGGACGTACTGACCGAGGCTGTAGGGCGTCGTGAAGTAGGCCTTGCCGTGACAGATCTTGGCGACTCGGCGGACGAAGCTGACCAGATCGTAGTCGCGCGCCAGCATGAACGTGTTGATGAGGATGCCGGCCTTGCGGCAGGCCGCGACCTCGGCGAACGTCTCGGAGACGATAAGCGGGTCGAGGCCAAACGCGTTCCGGTAGATCCGACCGTCGGGCTGTGTCAGTGCTGACGGCTTGCCGTCGGTGATCATGATGATCTGCCGCATGTCCTTCCGCTGGCGTTCGAGCATCCGGCGCGCCAGTCGCAGGCCCTCGCGGGTATTCGTGTAGTACGGCCCCACGCGCACCCGCGCTAGCTGCTTGATCGGGATTTCCTCAGCCGAGTCGTGGAACAGCACGACCTGCAGGGCGTCGCCGGGGTACTGCCGGCGGATGAGGTTGGTCAGTGCCAGCGCGACCCGCTTGGCGGGCGTAAACCGATCCTCGCCGTACAGGATCATGCTGTGGCTGCAATCGAGCATCAGCACGGTCGCGCACGAACTCTGGTACTCGCCCTGGTTCACGACCAGGTCGTCGTACTCGACGTCGATGCCGGCCGTGCCCCCGCCGGGCAGCAGGCCCGCGCGCTGCACCGCATTGAGAATGGTTCCGCTCGGGTCGAGGTTCAACGTGTCGCCGAACTCGTACGGCTTGATCGTGCCGCTGGCCTCGACGCCGGTCGCCTGGTCCCGCGTGTCGTGACGGCCGAAGCTGCTGCGACCGACCGACCCCAGTAGGTCCCGGAGGGCGCGGTAGCCGAGGAAATCCAGGCTCTTGTCGGTGATCTCGAACGACACGTCGGCGTCGTCCTGCGATAGGCCCTCGCCGCCCGCCCGATGCTCGCGCTCGGCGTCGAGGTCGGGACTCATCGTGATGTAGCCCTGCTGAGCCATCCGCTCGACGATCTGTTGAATCAGTTCTTCGAGCTGGGTCCGGCTGTCGGCGTCGGCGGGGTCGCCGAGCAGTCGCTCGACCGTCTCGTCGGGCAGCAGGTCGCCGCTGAGGATCGCTTCGAGGATGGCGTCGTGCAGCGACTGCAGGGTGTGATCGCCCTGGTCGTCCGGCTCCCCATGCGGACTGTCGAACCCGCTGGAGAGCAGCAGGTCGGACAGCTTCGAGAGGATCTCCTCGAGGTCGAGTCCTTCGAGATCCTCACCGGTGAAGCGGGTGTACTTGTATCGCATGACGGGCGCCGCCGTCGGGCGCGAGCCTCAGTTGTAGTACTTCTTCTTGCCTCGGCCGGGCAGTTCTTCCTCGAAGAATTCCTGCTCCATTCGCAGCTGGGTTCTGGGCTGCTCGGCGGCCTCGTAGCGCCAGTCGTCGGATCGGGTGATCTTCTTCTGCGCGAAGAGCCCCTCCAGCACGAAGTCCACCGCCGAGGCGCGCGCGGTCGGCGGGGCCGACGACTTGACGCCGAGGGCGTCGGCCAGCGCTTCGAGGCCCTGCACCTGGTCGGTCTGCGTCAGCAACTCCGCGGCCGACGACGTGTCGGTGATCTGCAGCGTCCCCCCGAGGTCGAACCACTCCACGACCTGGTGTGCGTCGCTGGCGTCGATGTACCCGCCGAACACATTGGCCACGGCGCCGCGGATGAGATCGTGCGCCACGGCGTCGACGCCGCGCAGCTCACCCTCGTACTCCAGTTCGAACTTGCCCGTGATCGACGGCAGCGCGGCGTAGATGTCGGTGACCCGAGGCACGACCGACGACTCACCGTTGAGCGCCGCGCGACGTTCGGCGTTCGAGACGACGTTTTCCAGGCAGGTGATGGGGAGGCGCTGGCTG
The DNA here is from genome assembly GCA_002328835.1 of Acidobacteria bacterium UBA2161. Lineage (GTDB taxonomy): Bacteria > Acidobacteriota > Vicinamibacteria > Vicinamibacterales > UBA823 > UBA2161. The sequence goes on from DCWN01000001.1 coordinate 48,353, forward strand.
ACGCCCGAACGCTTGTCGATCTTGGAATCCTGGCGCGCCAGGAACGCCACCTCCTCGACGATCTCGCGCACGTAGATCGGGACCTCGATGCTGTCGGTCGCCGCCGCGTCACCGGCGCCGTCCGGGCTTCGTCCAATCCACGCTTCCTGCTCGGTGATCGCCATGCCTTCGTGACGCGTCATCGGGTAGTGCGTCCGGATCTCCGAGCCGATGCGATCCTTGAGCGGCGTGATGATCTTGCCTCGCGCCGTGTAGTCCTCCGGGTTGGCGGTGAAGACCATCATGACGTCGAGTGGCAGGCGAATCGGATAGCCTTTGATCTGGACGTCGCCCTCCTGAAGGATGTTGAACAATCCCACCTGGATCTTGCCCGCCAGATCCGGCAACTCGTTGACGGCGAAGATGCCTCGGTGCGCGCGGGGCAGGAGTCCGTAGTGCATCGTCAGCTCGTCCGAGAGCCCGAGCCCGGCGCGCGCCGCCTTGATCGGATCGATATCGCCCACCATGTCGGCGATCGTGACATCCGGCGTTGCCAGCTTCTCGACGAAGCGCGCCTCGCGGTCGAGCCAGTCGATCGGTACGCGATCGCCTTCCTCGGCGACCCTGCGCCGGCAGGCGCTGCAGAGCAGCGTCAGCGGGTCGTCGTGAATCTCGCACCCTCGGACGACCGGTACGGCGTCGTCGAGGAGCGTAACGAGCGCGCGGAGAATCCGGCTCTTGGCCTGCCCGCGCAGGCCGAGCAGAATGAAGTGGTGCTTCGACAGCACGGCGTTCACGAGCTGCGGGATCACGGTCTCGTCGTAGCCGACGATGCCCGGGAACAGCGGCGCGTCGTCGCGCAGGCGTTGCACCAGGTTGTCGCGAAGCTCTTGCTTGACGGGGCGGCGGGGCACCTCGCCGGCCTCGATGGCCTGGCGCAAGGTACCGAGTGTCTCCGGTCGGCGCATCCTCCGATTGTAACCCTAACGCCAGCACTCGCTTGGGTTGGCGTGTTCTGGACGCCGAGGGCGGCGTTACTCCTCGGTCACCTGGGCCCACCAAGCTCCCTCGTCGTGCCTTGCCCTCGCCGCCCAGCCCGGTGCCAGAGCACGCCAACCCAAGTGAGTGCTGGCGTTGCCAGACGCGGGTCAGGAAGCGGTTCGCGCGCGCGGCGCCGAGGCACGTGCGCCGACCAGCTGCCCGGCGGTTCTGAAGATCCGCGCGAGCATCGGCGGCGTCAGCTTGCCGGTGTTGGTGTTCTGGCGACTGGGGTGGTACGAGGCGACGAGCGATGGGCCGTCGTCGGGCGTGAACACGAGGCCGTGCTCGAAGGCGGGCCGCGGGGAGGGGCGGATCCCGCGCGCGCGCATGATCCGCCAGTAGGTGTCGTACGCGATCCGGCCGAGCGCCACTACGACCTCGACCTGGGTCAACGCGCCGAGTTCGGCTTCGAGGTGCGGCTGGCAGTTGGCGATCTCGCTCCGGGTTGGCTTGTTGCCTGGCGGCGCGCAGCGCACCGCGGCGGTGATGTAGGCGTCGCGGAGCTTCAGGCCATCCTTGGCGTGGCGCGCTGTCGGGATGCTGGCGAACCCGTTCCGATGCATCGCGCGCATCAGGCAGTCGCCCGAGCCGTCGCCCGTGAAGACCCTGCCGGTGCGGTTCGCGCCGTGGGCCGCCGGTGCGAGCCCGACGACCAGCACGCGCGCGCGCCGGTCGCCGAAGCCCGGTACCGGTTTGCCCCAGTAGATGTCTTCGCGGTGCGCGGCCTTCTTCTCTCGCGCCACGCGCGCGCAGTACGCGCGCAGGCGCGGGCAGCGATCGCAATGCACGATCGTCTGGCGGATCGCCGAGAGCGTCGGCTTCGGGTCAGCGCCCCGCGCGCGCGATCGCGTCGGCCTGTTCGTGGGCATGATAAGAGCTTCTGACCAGCGGCCCCGATTCGACGTGCAGATAGCCCAGGTCGCGCGCGTAGCGCTCGAGATCGGCGAACTCACGCGGCGCGTAGTAGCGCGCCAGCGGCAGATGGGCTGGCGACGGTCGGAGATACTGCCCGATGGTCAGCATCTGGCAGTCGTGGCGTCGCAGGTCGGCAATCGCCTCGCGTACCTCGTCGACGGTCTCGCCCAGGCCGACCATCACGCCGGACTTCGTGGGAATCGCCGGCGCGGTCCGCGCCGCCCGCGCGAGCAGCGCGAGGGCCCGGTCGTATCGGCCGGCCGGCCGGGCGGTCCGGTACAGGCGCCGAACGGTCTCGAGGTTGTGATTGAGCACGTCGGGCCCGGCGGCGAGCACGGTGTCCAGCGCGTGGGGCGCTCCATGAAGATCGGGGATCAGGACCTCGACCCGGCACGCCGGGCGCCGCGCCCGGATGGCCCGGACGGTCGCCGCGAACACCGAGGCCCCGCCGTCGGAGAGATCGTCTCGGTCCACCGAGGTCACGACGACGTGGGCGAGGTCGAGCGTCTCGACGGCCCGGGCCACGCGGTCGGGTTCGTCGCCGTTAGGGGCCAGCGGCGTGCCGTGAATGACGTCGCAGTAGCCGCACGACCTGGTGCAGACATCGCCGAGGATCATGAAGGTCGCGGTGCCGTGATCCCAGCACTCGCCGATGTTGGGGCAGTTCGCCTCCTCGCAGACCGTGTGGAGGTCGAGCGAGCCGACCAGCTGCTTGAGGCGTCGGTAGCCGGGTGACCCCGGGGCGCGGACCTTCAGCCACGCTGGTTTCGGCGCCCGCGGCGGCGCCGCGGCGCGCACCGGGCGGCCGCGCAGTAGAGGCACGGGCGTCGTCATGACCGCCCTATGTTAGCCGCAATCCACGTGCTCGGCGCGCGGCTGGGCATTGCGCCGTCGATCCCGTCGGCGGCCGTCGAACAGACGACTCGCAGTACTCCCAGCGTGTGAGCCCTTGCTCGACCGAACAAGCCTGAGCGACCTCCTTCTTCCCGACACTCGAAATCCCAGCCGGCCGCCTCCCTAAGAAGGGATCGACTACCGCAACGCCCACCCTCGCGCTTGCGGTAGACCATGCGATACGCTCGGACCGTCGACGAGTCGTCAAGCCGCGCACGGCGCGGCTCGCGCGGGTCGGAGCGGGGCATTCGGGGTCCCCGCGCAGCCTCGCGCGGGGGTTCGGGGCGCAAGGCGCCCCGACGTGAACGAAAATGAACGTGTTTCTCATCGACGGGACCTACGAGCTGTTCCGGCATTTCTACGCCGTACCGGCCGCGAAGGACGCCGACGGCAACGAGATCGGCGCCGTGCGGGGCGTGCTCGGGTCGATCGTCACGATGCTCGAGAACGACGTGACCCATCTCGGCGTGGCGACCGACCACGTTATCGAGTCGTTCCGCAACGACCTCTGGCCCGGCTACAAGACCGGGGAAGGGATCGATCCGATCCTCCACGCCCAGTTCCACCCACTGGAGGACGCGCTGGTCGCCATGGGAATCGCGGTCTGGCCGATGAAGGAGTTCGAGGCAGACGACGGCCTGGCGTCGGCGGCGGCGAAGGCGGCGGCTGACGAGCGGGCGGAGCAGGTCTTCATCTGCACGCCCGACAAGGACCTCGCGCAATGTGTCGTCGGCGACCGCGTCGTCCAGTTCGATCGCCGGGCGGGCATCGTCCGCAACGCCAGGAAGGTCAAAGAGAAGTTCGGCGTGGCGCCAGGGTCGATTCCCGACTACCTCGCGCTGATGGGCGACTCGGCCGATGGGTTTCCGGGCCTGCGCGGGTGGGGCGCCAAGTCGGCCGGCCTCGTCGTCGGCCGCTACGAGCACCTCGAGGCGATTCCCGACGCCGCCGACGCGTGGGACGTCAAGGTGCGCGGCGCCGCCAAGCTGGCCAAGACCCTCGTCGACCATCGCGCGGACGCAGTGAAGTTTCGCGAGCTGGCCACGCTGCGCGTCGACGCGCCGGTCTTCGATTCAGTTGACGATCTGCGGTGGGCGGGCCCCCGGAGCGACTTCTTCGACCGCTGCGCCAAGATGAACGCGAGCGGCATTTATCGCCGCGTCGATCGACTGGCACGGGTACGCCGCGCCTGAGCGAGACGCTGACGAGAGGCTATGGCCCGAACGCGTCCCTCTCGGACCCCACGATTTCGAAGATCGCCGAGAGTCCGGTCATTCGCAGGAGTTCGAGGACGCGGTCCGGGACCCGCGCGAGCGTGAGCTGGCCTCCGTGCGTCACGAGGATGGTGTGGGCGCGGATCAGCTCCGCGATACCGATGCTGTCCGCGTAGGGGACGTGCTCGAGCGTGATGACCACGCGGCGGCCGCCCGCATCGACGACCCGTTGCACCGCCTGCTTCAGCTCGCCGAAGCGCTCCACGACTAGCGGCCCCGAGGGTGCCAGCACGGAGATGTCTCCAAGTCGTCGCTCTTCGATCGGCATCGGGTTGTCGCTATGATGTATCGATCGGAACCGGACCCGCAATGAGCTGATCGATGCGGTGCTTCTATTGTCAGGACGCTGACGCAGTCGCGTCGTGCAAGAACTGCACTACCCGACCGGCCGAGAGTTCGAGTGTGACTAAGATGCGGTTGGTCGTGATTCTCGCGATGACCATTCTGATGGTCGCGTGTGGTCCGTCCGACCCCGGCGCCGCCGCCGGCCCGCCGCTCGTCAACGAGGATTACCAGATCGCGCGGATGGCGACGGCCGACGACGTCCTCATCATCGAGATCGACGCGACGGCCGAGGTCGAGCCAGAGGCGGTCGCGCGGACCCTGGTCGAGCCCGTCACTGACCGCTACCCGGAGGTGACCGTCTACGTTCGCTGGCCTGGGACCGACCGTCCGACGGTCAAGGTCAGATGGACCGCCGAGGAGGGCTACTCGACGTTGGTGCTCGAATGAGGCCCCAATGACTCGCCAGGGCACACTCGCCATCCAGTGGCTCGGCCACGGCACGTTCGTCATCACCACGCCCGGCGGGAAACGGGTCGTCTTCGACCCGTGGCTCGAGGCGAACCCGAAGTGCCCGGCCGAGTGCAAGACGCTCGACCGCGCCGACCTCATCCTCGTCACGCACGGCCACGCCGACCATGCCAGCGAGGTGGTCTCGGCGGCCCGCGCGACCGGTGCGCCGGTCGTCGCCATCGTCGAATTGGCGACGTGGTTCGGGAAGCAAGGGCTGAAGCCGGTGCACAGTATCAACAAGGGGGGCACCCTCACTGTTAGCGGCCTCGACGTGACGATGGTCTCGGCCCAGCACAGCAGTAGCCTCGAGGTCGACGGCCAGGTCGTCTATCTCGGCGAGCCAGCGGGCTACGTCGTCCGGCTCGAGGACGGTCGCGCCCTCTACTTCGCCGGTGACACCGACGTCTTTGGCGACATGGCGCTGATCAAGCGGCTGCACGCGCCTGAGATCGCGTTCCTGCCGATCGGCGACCACTACACGATGGGGCCAAAGGGCGCCGCTCTGGCCGCCGAACTGCTCGGCGTCCGGCAGGTCATCCCGATGCACTACGGGACATTTCCGGTCCTGACCGGCACGCCCGAAGCGCTCCGGCCGCTCCTACCCGCCGGCGTCGAGTTGCTGGAGCTGCAGCCCGGCGAAACTGCGACGTAGGTGCCGGGGCAACCCTCGCGCCGGAAAGGGGATGGCACCTTCCACGGATTCTGCGCCTCCGGTGGCCGTTGGTCGACGCAGTTTACGCGTACCTTCCGGTGAACATACGCTGGCCCCTCCGCGCGCGGTTGGCATGGCTAGTGCTTTCGATGAGTTCCGGCCGGGTCGCTGAGGGTACAATGACGTGCCTGCTCGTTCGGCCAAGGAAGTCGGCCGATGACGACGATCGACGAGCGGGTGGCGTATCTCGAGGGTAAGGTGGAGGAGCATTCCCGAGGGTTCGGCGAACTGCGCGACACCGTGCGTCAGGTTGACGGACGGATCGTGTCGTTGGACGAGAAGCTCGACCGCCTGATCGGCCGTCTCGACGCGAAGCTGGGTCAGAGCATCGGGAGCCTCGACGC
>DCWN01000001.1:54629-117232 GCA_002328835.1 Acidobacteria bacterium UBA2161
CCTCGACGCCAAGTTCGATCAGAGTATCGGGAGCCTCGACGCCAAGCTCGATCAGAGTATCGCAAGCCTCGACGCCAAGCTTGACCAGCGGATCACACGCCTGGACGTCAAAGTGGACGAGCGCATCACACGCCTCGAGGCCAAGGTGGACCAGGGTTTCACATGCCTCGACGAGAAGATGTCCCGCCATTTTCTCTGGATCCTGGGGGTCCAGATCGCCGTGCTGATCTCCGTCATCGGCGCACTGGTTGGCACCTAGGGGCGGGCGCTTCTATTCGTTTCGTTTATCCACGACCCGCCGCGCCTTCAGCTCGAAGCGGGGGAGCGAGTCGGCCGGCACGACGCGCGTCGGAATCCTGACCGCCAGCCGCTCCGAGAACGCGTCGGCGAGCGCCTCCGCCACGTCGTCGGCGGCCTCGATCTCGACGATCAGCTCTTCCATTTCCTGCTGGCGGGTTCTGACGATCCGGAATTCGTCGACGTCGAAGTCACGGACGATCGCCTCGATCGACGAGGGGTAGATGTTGATCCCGCGGACGACCATCAGGTCGTCGGCCCGGCCGATGAGGCCGCCCGGCAAGAGCTGGAACGTCCGGCCGCACGGACAGGCATGGCCGCCGGCCTTCACGAGATCGCCGGTCTTGTATCGAATGACCGGCCACCCAGCCCGACCGAGGTTCGTCAGGACGAGTTCGCCGACCTCGCCGTCCGACACCGCCTGGCCTGTTTCGGGGTCGAGCACCTCGGCGATGAACTCCGATTCGATCAGGTGCAGGCCGGTCTGCTCGGCGCAGGTGTAGCCGTAGGCCCCGACCTCGGTGGCGCCCGAGTGATCGAAGCAGCGGGCTCCCCAGGCCGCTTCGATCCGGCTCCGCACCGCCGGGATCCCGGCACCGGGCTCGCCAGCGTGAATCGTTGCATGGACGCCGGTCGCCGAGAGATCGATCCCTTCCTGCTTGGCGACTTCGGCAAGGCGCAGTGCGTAGGTTGGCGTACTGAGCAGCACCGTCGCCTCCGCGCCGGCCAGCATCCGGAGGCGTGCCTTCGAATCGAGACCGCCGCCCGGGATCCCCATGGCGCCGAGCCGGAGACCGGCGGCGTGCGCCGCCCAGAAGCCGATGAACGGCCCGAACGAGAAGGCCAGGAAGAGCCGGTCGCGCTCGGTGACGCCGGCCGCCCGGTAGATGTACTGCCAGCACTCGATCCACCAGTCCCAGCTCTCGCGCGTGTCGAGGACCATCATCGGGTGGCCGGCCGTGCCGGAGGTCTGGTGATGGGTGAGGTAGCGCTCATGCGGATAGGTCGCGATCGTGCCGAGCGGCGGGGCCGTCGCCTGGTCCTCGACCAGCTCGGCCTTCGTTGTGAAGGGCAGGTCAGCGAATGTGGCCCAGTCGACCGGCGGCTTCAGGCCGCCGAACTTCGCCGCGTAGAAACGATTCTGGGGGAGGATCTCGGCCAGCAGCGCGTTGAAGCGGTCGAGCTGGCCGGCGCGCGTCACGTCGGGTGAGGCGATTTCGAGATCTTCCCTGTGCACGGTGATGTTGTTGTGGACTGCTAGGCGCCCGGCACGGCGATCTTCTCGCCGTTGAGTGACGCCGTGATGGCGGTCGGGTGGGCCGCGCTCATCGATGCGTGGAGGAAGCAGGTCTGCTCGCCCATCTGCACCGACTTCCGCGCGACGTCGTCCGATTCGTCCGCGTCGAAGTAGACGTGCGTGTCGACAGGGGCCACGCCCGCCGCGGCCTCGTCGGTTCCGGGCTGCGTGTAGTGGTTGACCTGGACGATCCGTGTCGACCGGACCTTCTGCTTCGTGATGTGCGCGTAACGGCCGAGCTGCGTCATGTAGCAGAACCCGATGCCGGCGGAGAGGTAGGCCAGGGGCGGCGGCGCGGTGTCGCCGCCGGCCGTATCGGCCAGGAACCTGAAGCTGGAGCCGAGCGGCTGGAACAGCCGGATGTCGGTGACGAGCAGGTTGTCGGCATCGGCATCGTTGACCAGCCGCGCGTCGGACCGAACGTGCAGCGTCCGCTTCTGTTCCGCCGTCAGGCTCGAGCCGGCGCCGCCGGTCACGCCATGCTTCACCTCGACGGTTTCGGTCTTCGTGACCAGATCGGCGCGATACTGCTTGGCGCCCGTGGCTCGCACGCCGTCGAATCCCGTCAACGGATCGGGGTAGAGCGCGTTCGGCGAGGCAGCCTGATCGCCGACGGCCACCGCGCCGCCGTTCAGCTGCAGCGCGAAGGTGTTGGTGAACAGGTCGCGCATGACGGCGTGGCCGGGCGACTGCGCCAGCGCCCGGGCGATCAGCCGGCCGGCGGCTTCTGCCGATAGGTCGGCGTCCGCCTCGATCGCGACGTCGAGATCGACCGGGATGCCCGCACCGGTCATGTCGCCGCGCAGCGCCGATCCGCTCATCGTGTAGCGCGTGTCCTGGCCGGACGAGAGCCCCTTCAGTGCGACGCCGTCGGCCCGCCAGAGTCGAACGAGCTGCGTCAGGTAGCAGAAGTGCAACCCGGCGGCGAAGAACGCCAGCGGGAACGGCGCCAGGTCGGTGCCGTTCAGGTAGGGGCCTTCGTCGCAGGCCATCCGCCACGTCGGCCCAGCAGGTGACAGCTGCCGGACGATCGCTTCCTTCTGCATCCCTTCGAGCGAACGTACCTCGACCTGAAACGTCCGGCGCGGGTCGGCGGCGCCGGCCGACACCCTGGGGGCGTTGTCGGCAACCTTGAAGGCGAGCGGAGTCTTGAAGTCCTCTAGTCGGGGCATCTGGAACGTCCGTTCTCCGGGTGAATCGGCGCCGCGCATTATATCGCGGCCGGGTTTCGCCGATTGACGGCCCGCGGCCGCGGCGACGATAATACCGGGTTGATGACTCAGGCGGTTTCCGAACCAGAGGTCGACGTCGCCACCCACCCGGACAGGTACCGGCACTGGACGCTCGCGTTCGGCGGGCCGGTCGCCACGCTCTCGATGGACGTCCAGGAGGACGCCGGCCTTAGGCCGGGCTATGCGCTGAAGCTCAACTCCTACGATCTGGGCGTCGACATCGAGCTGGCCGACGCGATTCAGCGGATCCGGTTCGAGCACCCCGAGGTGCACGCCGTCGTCGTGACGAGCCTGAAGGAGCGGATCTTCTGCGCCGGCGCCAACATCTTCATGCTCGGCACGTCGCCGCATGGCTTCAAGGTCAACTTCTGCAAGTTTACGAACGAGACCCGGTTGGCGATCGAGGATGCCAGCGCGCACTCGGGCATCAAGTTCCTGGCGGCGGTCAACGGCATCTGCGCCGGCGGCGGCTACGAACTGGCCCTGGCCTGCGACGAGATCCTGCTGGTCGACGACGGCAATTCGGCCGTGAGCCTGCCGGAGGCGCCGCTCCTGGGCGTGCTGCCGGGCACCGGTGGGCTGACGCGTGTCGTCGACAAGCGGAAGATCCGCCGCGACCTCGCCGATTTCTTCAGTACGCTGATCGAGGGAGTGCGCGGGAAGCGCGCCGTCGAGTGGGGTCTGGTCGACGCGGTCCATCCACGGTCGAAGTTCGACGGGGCCGTGGCCGAGCGCGCCGCGGCTCTGGCGGCCGACTCGGATCGCCCCGACGCCGGGCCCGGAATCGAGCTCGGTCCGCTGGCGCTGACGCGCACCGACGACCGGCTGGAGTACTCCGCCGTCACCGTCACGATCGACCGCGCGAAGCGGACGGCTGAGTTGACCGTCCTCGCGCCGGACGGGCCCCAGCCCACGGACGTCGATGCGATCCTCGCGGCGGGCGATCAGTTCTGGCCGCTCCGGGCGTTCCGCGAACTGGATGCGGCGCTGCTGCACTTGCGGCTCAACGAGCCGGAGATCGGCGTCATCGTCCTGAAGACCGCGGGTGACGCCGACGCCGTCCTCGCGGTCGATGCCTCGCTCGCCGCGCATCAGGAGCACTGGGCCGTCCGAGAGATCCTCCATTTCATGAAGCGGACGCTAAAGCGGCTCGACCTGACGGCGCGCAGCTTGATCGCGCTCATCGAGCCGGGGTCCTGCTTCGCCGGCTCGTTGCTCGAACTGGCCCTGGCGGCGGATCAGTCGTTCATGCTCGACGACCCGGAGCGGCCGAACGCCGTCGCCGTCTCCGTGCTGAATGGCGGCGCGCTGCCGATGAGCACCGGCCTGACCCGGATGCAGACCAGATTCCTCGGCGATCCCGCCCGGGTCGACCAGATCCTTGCGGCCGACGCGCCGATCGATTCGGCGACCGCGCTCGAGATGGGGCTCGTGTCGTTCGCGCCCGACGATCTCGACTGGGACGATGAGGTGCGCCTGATGCTCGAGGGCAGAACGTCGCTGTCGCCCGACGCGCTCACCGGGCTCGAGGCGAATCTAAGATTCGCCGGGCCGGAGACGATGGAGACGAAGATCTTCGGGCGGCTGTCGGCCTGGCAGAACTGGATCTTCCAGCGGCCGAACGCGGTGGGGGACCGGGGGGCGCTGAAGGTCTACGGCGTTGAAGGGCGGCCGGATTTCGATTGGCGGCGCACCTGAGCGCAGTGCGCGCGGGACGGGTGAAGGGCGAGCACCGATGATTTCTAGCGAACGGATTCCGAATAACGTCGACCTCTCGGGCGACAAGCGGTTGCAGCGGGCGCTCGAGCACTGGCAGCCGAAGTACCTCGATTGGTGGCGCGACATGGGGCCCGAGGGCTTCCAGGACCACCACCAGGTCTACCTGCGGACCGCGATCAGCGTCGATTCGGACGGCTGGGCACACTTCGAGTTCGTCAAGCTGCCCGACTACCGCTGGGGCATCTTCCTCGCCGATCCGGTGGCCGACCGACAGATCGGCTTCGGCGATTCACTGGGCAAGCCCGCGTGGCAGGAAGTGCCGGGCGAGTTCCGGAACCAGCTCAGGCGGCTGATCGTGACGCAGGGCGATACCGAGCCAGCCTCGGTCGAGCAGCAACGCCAGCTCGGCGCGAAGTGTCCGAGCCTCTACGACCTGCGGAATCTCTTTCAGGTGAATGTGGAGGAGGGACGCCACCTCTGGGCGATGGTCTACCTGCTGCACTCGTACTTCGGGCGGGATGGGCGCGATGAGGCCGAGGAACTGCTGATGCGGACGAGCGGCAACCAGGACAAGCCGCGGATTCTCGAAGCGTTCAACGAGCCGATCGACAACTGGCTGGATTTCTTCATGTTCACGATGTTCACCGACCGCGACGGCAAGTCACAGTTGATGTCGCTGTCGGAGAGCGCGCTCGATCCGCTGGCGCGAACGACCCGGTTCATGCTGACCGAGGAAGCCCACCACATGTTCGTGGGCGAGACGGGGATTACCCGGATCCTCGAGCGAACCTGCCAGCTCATGAAGGAATCGGGCGGCCTCGCCGAGGATGTGCATCGGCTGGGCGGCATCGATCTGGAGATGATCCAGCGCCACCTCAACTTCTGGTTCAGCCGGAGCCTCGATCTGCACGGCAGCGAGATCTCGAGCAACGCGGCCTCGTATTTTGCCAACGGCCTGAAGGGCCGGGCCCGCGAGGATTCGTTCGAGGACCACACCGTCACCGACGCGATCTACGACATGGAGACCTGCGACGAGGGAGGGCTGTCGCGGCAAGAGGTGCCGATGCGCAACGCCATGAACGAGGTGCTGCGCGACTGGTACGTCGGCGACTGCCAGGGCGGTGTCCAGCGGTGGAACAAGATTCTCGAGCAGTACGGCCTCTCCGACCGGCTGTACCTGCCCGACAAGAAGTTCGGCCGGGGCATCGGCATCTTTTCCGGCTTCCACTTCGATCCGCAGGGCCACCCCGTTTCGGCCGAGGACTGGGAGCGGCGCAAGGGCGAGTGGCTGCCCAGCGCGGCCGACAAGGACTACCTGAAGAGCATCATGGCCGAACCGGTCTACGAGCCGGGAATGTTCGCCAACTGCATCGCGCCGCCCCGTCGCGGTATCAACCAGCAACCGATCGATTTCGAGTACGTGCGGACCGAAGCGTGATCCGTTCGATTGCGGTCTTGGGCGCCGGCACGATGGGCCACGGCATTGCCTACGCGGCGGCCCTCGGCGGCTTCGAGACGCGCCTGTTCGACGTGTCGCCGGAGGCACTGACACGGGCCCGCGCATCCGTGGAGGCGATCGGCGCCAAGGCGGTCGAGCTGGGGAAGGCCACGGCGGCCGATCGGGACGCGGCGCTGGGGCGGCTCGCGTTCGGTTCGGATCTCGGGGCCGCCGTCGTTGACGTCGGGATGGTCATCGAGGCGATTCCGGAGCGGATGGACCTGAAGCTGTCGATACTCCAGGACGTGGAGCGCCAGGCACCCCCCGAGGCGATCGTCGCCTCGAACACGTCGGCCTTGAGTATCACCGAGCTGTCCACGGCGCTCACTCGGCCCCAGCGCGCCGCCGGGATGCACTTCTTCAACCCGGTCCACAAGATGAAGCTCGTCGAGGTCGTGCGCGCGCTCGAGACGGCGCCCGAGACGCTCGACGTGATCGAGGACGTCGCGCGGCGGATGGGGAAGGAGACCGTCAGGATCCGCGAGTCGCCGGGATTCATCACCAGCCGCGTGAACGCCATGATCGGCAACGAGGCGTTCTTCATGCTGCAGGAGGGGATCGCGTCGGCGCGGGGTATCGACAAGGCCCTCAAGCTCGGACTCAACCATCCGATGGGGCCGTTCGAGTTGGTCGATCTCGTGGGCCTCGATACGCGGCTGAGCGTGCTCAAGTTTCTGCACGCGAGTCTCGGCGACAAGTACCGACCGTGTCCGCTGCTCGTCCAGTACGTCCAGGCGGGCCGGCTCGGGAAGAAGGTCGGCAAGGGCGTCTACGAGTACTGAATCATGGCTTACCAGAACATTCGCGTGTCGGTCGACGCTGGGGTGGCGGTCCTGACGTTCGATCGCCCCGAGGTTCGGAATGCGTTGAACCTCGAGACGGTGCGCGAGGGCGAAGCGGCGCTCGCCGGTCTGGCGGCCAACGACGGCGTGGGCGCCCTGGTGCTGACCGGTGGCGGTGACAAGGCGTTCGTGTCGGGCGCCGACATCAACGATCTGCGGGAGCGGACCCGCGACGAGGGCCTGGCGGCGATCAATTCGTCGTTCTTCGTAGCCGTCGAGCGGTTTCCTCGGCCGACGATCGCGGCCGTGAATGGCTATGCGCTCGGCGGCGGCTGCGAACTCGCGCTGGCGTGCGACCTGCGGATCGCGGCCGACACGGCGAAGTTCGGTCAGCCCGAGCTGGGCCTGGGCATCATTCCCGGCGCCGGGGCGACCCAGCGGCTGCCGCGCGTCGTCGGACTCGGTCGGGCCAAGCACCTGATTCTGACCGGGGAGATCATCGACGCCGCCCAGGCGCTCGACATCGGGCTCGTGAGTGCCGTGGTGCCGGCCGCCGAACTCGAAGGCAAGGCGCGCGAGCTGGCGCGGCGGATCCTCAGGCACGGGCCGCTCGCCGCGCGCCTGGCCAAGGTCGCCTTGAACGCGTCGGCGCGCGTCGATCTCGAGTCGGGGCTGCTGATCGAGACGTTGGCCCAGGCGCTCTGCTACGAGTCGGACGACAAGCGGGAGGGGACGACCGCGTTTCTAGAAAAGCGGAAGCCGCGGTTCACGGGCAAGTAGAGGTTGTGAAACCACGTCTAAGGTCCGGCGGGGAAAGCCCGGCTCGGCTCGGGTCGCCTCGCGCGGTCGGCTTGCCGGCGGTTGGTTGAACCGTCGGCCATGCTTTGTGTATCCTATTTCGGCTACAATCTAGGCGGATCATTCACGGAGGACGGCATGGCGTACATCATTTGTGAACCCTGCATCGGCACGAAGGACACGGCGTGCGTCGATGTGTGCCCGGTCGACTGCATTCATCCACGCAAGGACGAGCCCGAGTTCGAGGCGGAGACCAAGCTCTACATCCACCCCGATGAGTGCATTGACTGCGGCGCGTGCGTACCGGCGTGCCCCGTCGAGGCGATCTTCGCGCTCGATGAGGTGCCCGAGCAGTGGCAGAACTACATCGAGATCGAGGCGAAGTGGTTCGAGGGGAAGTAGGGCTGACGTGACGCCGCCGTCAGTGCGGCGTCGCTTCCGGAGACCGCCATGGGCGTGATCGACCAGCGATTCAGCGACAACATCATCACGACGAACGTCGACAAGATCCTGAACTGGGCCAGGCAGTCGTCGCTCTGGCCGATGGGCTTTGGTCTGGCGTGCTGTGCGATGGAGATGATGGCGGCCTCGGCGTCCCGCTTTGATATTTCGCGGTTCGGGGCCGAGGTGTTTCGTGCCTCGCCTCGCCAGTCGGACCTGATGATCGTGGCCGGGACCGTGACGAAGAAGATGGCGCCGGTCTTGCGGCGACTCTACGACCAGATGCCCGAGCCCAAGTGGGTCATTTCAATGGGCAGTTGCTCGAACGCCGGGGGCCCGTTCCCGACTTACAGCGTACTGCAGGGCGTCGACAAGGTCGTGCCGGTCGACGTCTACATCTCGGGGTGCCCGCCGCGCCCCGAGGCGCTCCTCTACGGGCTCATGCGGCTCCAGGACAAGATCCGCAAGGAGAACACCGTGCTGCGCCGCCCGCGCGTGATCAAGGTCGGTGAGACCGAGCCCGTGCTCGTCGAGGACCGAGGGTAGCCGGCGTGCAGACACTCGCGAAGTTCTTCCGGACCATCTTTCTGATCGACTTGTTGAAGGGGCTCTGGGTCACGCTGAAGTACACGCCCCAGCCGGCATTCACCTTCCAGTATCCAGCCGAGCGGCGCCCCGTGGCGGCCAGGTTCCGGGGGGTGTTGCGGCTCCAGGTCGAACCGGAGACGGGCGCGCAGACCTGCATCGTGTGCGATCAGTGCGCCAAGGCCTGCCCGGACGAGCTCATTGCGCTCGATGGGCACCGTGAGCCGGGCCAGAAGATCAAGGTTCTGGACTATTTCGACTTCAACCTGTCTCGCTGCAGTTTCTGCGGCCTCTGCTCGGAGGTCTGCCCGACCAAGCCGGTCAAGGCGTTGATCATGAGCGAGGACTACGAGCTGGGCACTTACAGTCGCGACAGTCAGATCCTCCGGGTCGACGAGATGTACGACGGCCAGCCGATTGAGCAGTACAGCCGCTAGCCGCCTTCCCGGCCCAGGTGTGGGCCGGTTCACACCAAGCTCCACGCGTCGCCTTGCTCCCGCCCCGCGCGATCGGGCATAGTTAGGACTTCCAGGTTCCCGCGTTCCGGTCGTCATCCGGATGGCCAGGCGTTTCCGGAGGTTCCATGCGTTCTCGGCTTCGCCACCTGCTCGCCGTCACCGCCGCGCTCGTCGCGATCATGGTGGTGACCGGTCGGAGCGCGGATTCGACCTACAGCGCCATTCAGCTTCAGCTGGCCGATCTGCTCATCGCGGAAGAGCGTTTCCCCGAGGCGCTCGAGGCGTTTGCGCGCGCCAAGGACGGTGCGACGCCGAAGCAGCTGTTTCGTGCCCGCCAGGGCACCGTGCTCTCGCAGCTCCGCCTCGCCCGTTTCGCGGACGCGCGCGTCGAAGCTGAGCTCGCTCTCGCCGAGTCGCCCGACGATCCGGAAGCGATCGTGATGGCGGGGGAGGCGCTCTGGGCCGCCGGGCTCTTCGATGAGGCCGAGCAGGCGTTCGAGGACGGCCTGGCGCGAGACCCGAACGTGGCGCGCGGGCACCACGGGCGCGCCAAGGCGCTGATGAGCCGGAACCGGCTCGACGAGGCGCTGGAGTCCGCCCAGCACGCGCTGTCGCTGTCGCCCCGTGAGGGTGAGTTCCACCACACCGTCGGCAGCCTCTACGAGCGGATGCACCGTTTCGAGGAAGCCGCCGTCGCCTTCGGCAACTACGTCAACTTGCTGCCGAACAAGGATCAGAGTGACCGCGCCGCGTGGTCGAGGGCCCAGATCCGTTTCCTGCGTTCGTTCGGGCGCCAGGTGCCGTTCAACATGGCGCCCGACGTGGAGGAGAAGCTCCACACGGTGCCGTTTCGTCTGGTGCGCGACAAGATCATCGTGCGGGCAAGGGTCAACGGGGGACGTGAGGTCGATTTCGTCGTGGACACCGGCGCAGAGCAGACGGTCGTCTCGCGGGAGATCGCGCGACGGCAGAACGTCCAGCCGGTGGTCTACACGCTGAGCGCCGGTGTCGGCGAAGTCGGGCTCCGGGGGCTCCAGATCGGTCGGATCGACTCGCTCGAGATCGGGTCCCTGGAGATCGAGAATGTCCCGTGCCTCATCAAGAACCCGCCGCTGACTGGCATTCCGACGCGCGAGGTCGAAAGCTTCTCGCCGCTCGCGGCCGGCCTGTCGGTCACGGTCGATTACGAGCGCCGCCGCCTGACCTTCGGGCGCCGGATTGCCGAGGCGCCGGCCGACGTGGAACTGCCGCTGCGTCAGCACCGCCTGGTCACGGTGAGCGGGACGATCAACGACCAGGAGGCCAGCTTCGTCGTGGACACCGGCGGCGAGGTCATCTCCATCAGCTCGCAGACCGCGAGCACGCTGAACTATCGACCCCTCGTGCGGCGCCTGCCGCTGCGCGTGTACGGCTCGTCAGGCTGGGATCGGGATGCGTTCCTGCTGCCGGGTGTCAACTTGATGTTCAACTCGATCGCGTTCCCGAACTACCCGGTGGTCGTACTGAACCTACGGGCGCCGAGTGCCCTGCTCGGCTTCCAGGTCGGCGGCATCATTGGACACACCTTCCTCAGCCGCTACCGCGTAGCGATCGATCTGGAGCGGAGCGTCATCCGGCTTCAGGACGTCGGTTGATTAGATGGGGCGTAAGGCGCCCCATCTATTAGAGCGAAAAGTCGTTGGAGGCCAGTCGGCCTCGCGTCTCGAGGCGCTGGACGCGGCGGGCGCGCGCCGCCTCGGCGCGGCGGACGTCCGCGGGCGCCTCGACCTGCAGTGGGGGGATCGGCGTCGGGCGGCCGTTGGCGTCGATGGCGACGAAGGTCAAGAACGCGCGGCTGGTCAGCCGCCGCGTGCCGGTCAGCGCCTCCTCAGAAACGGCCTCGACCTCGACCTCGAGCGACGTCCGGAACGCACACGTGACGCGTGAGCGGAGGATGAGCAGATCCCCGACCCGGACCGGGTGCAGGAATTCGACGCCGTCCACGGAGACGGTAACCACGCGGCTGCGCGTATGACGATGGCTGGCGATGGCCCCAGCCATGTCGATCAGGTGCATGACGGACCCGCCGAGCATGAACCCCAGGGGGTTGGCGTCGTTGGGCAGGACGACGTGCACGGTCTCGGTCGCCGAGTCGTCCGGACGGCGTAACTCTTCCTGATCAGCAGTCAATTCGTCGAGCCCCGATCGAGAAAGGCGCGCAGCGACGACCGGAGTTCGCTGGGCAGGTCGTCGTCACCGAGCGAGCGGAGCAAGCTGACCGTCGAGCGGTAGGTCTGCACCTGCTTGAGGCAGGCGGGACAGCGGTCGAGGTGGCGGTCGAGTTCCATGCGGACGTCGGCCGGGAGCCGCTGCTCGAGATAGTCCGCGAGAAGGTCGACGACTCGGGCGCAATCCGAAGGCGACATTGATTTACCGGACGGACCTCGTCCTCGGAGGCGGCGGGCCGCTAGAAGTCGAATCCGATCCAGATGTCGAAGCGGCCCTCGCGGAAGGCTTCGCTGCCGCCCGACGCGGCGAACAACGCATCTTCCCAGTTCCTGTTGAACAGCGTCTTCCACGACCAATCGAGGTGGACCGGGAATCCCACGGCGAAGGTGACGAGCCCGAAGCCGTACGAGCCCCGTGCGTCGCGCAGCCGGAAGCCCTTGATCTCCACCGGGTCGCCGAACTCGGGGAGTGGCAGGCCGGTCTCGGGGTCCTGGCGCACGCCGAGAAACGGCCGGAAGTTCTCCGGGCCCGAGGCGAAGGCCTGGAAGGTTTCCGTGTTCTGGCCGGCGCCGCCGACGCCGAGGAAGAACACGCCGCGGAAGCCCCCCATGACACCGATCGGCGTCAGCATCGCCTCGACCAGCGGGAACCGCAGCTCGGCGTTCAGATGGAACGCCTTGTGGCCGACGAACTCGAGGTAGTCGTAGCCCCGGAGTTCGGAGTTTCCGCCGAAGAACATGTAGTTCGGGCTCTCGCCCCAGGCCTGGAAACCGCGGGCGCGGAGCGCCAGCGATCCGGTCTCGCCCAGACGCAGGTAGTAGCGGGCGTCGGCGTCGATGTTCCGCTGGGTCAGTGTGTTACCGACCCTCGGCGAGTAGCCGAACCCCAGTCGCATCGTGTTGCCCGCGATCGGACCGAACTCGCGGAACACCGTCGTCTCCTGGACGAACGCGACGCTCAGCGGCACGAAGACGCCGTTTCTGAAGATCTGCGTGCCGAACTGCTGTTCCTGGAGTTGCCGGTTGAAGTCTTCGAGTGCGGGGTCCTCGAATCGTTCGTTGAACTGCGCCACGCCGGCCGACATCTCCAGCCGCCGGAACTTGCTGAATGGATAGATACCGAAGATCGTGCCGCCTCGCGCCGTCGTGGTGGCGATCGCCTGGTCCCGGTTCAGCAGTCCAAAGGACTGGAAGGTCGGGGTGCCGAAGAAGAACTGGGTCTGCGAGTAGGCCTGCGTGCCCCACTGGAAGCGGCTCGACAGGTTGGCATACGAGAACGCCAGCGTGCGGAACTCCGCGATCGAGGCGGCGTACAGGTTGAACTGCTGCTCGCCCAGGACGTCGGTGAAGGTCAGCTGCGACCCGCCGTACAGGTCGCCGCTGTTGGTGACGCCGAGGTTCACCGGCGGGCGGCCCTCGAGGAACATCTTTTCGAACGCGCCCTTCTTCCGGTTGTTGTCGGTGATCAACGTGTGGGTCAACGGCGCCTGGAAGTCGATGATCGGGCCTGGGGCGCCGAAGTCCGACGTCGCCGCGCTGTACAGCGACTCCTCGACCTCCATGGCATGAACGCCGTAGTTGCCCTTGAAGTAACTGACGAACGCCACCTGCTGGTCGGCATCTTCACCCAGGACCACGGCGGACACGTTGCCCGTCAGGGCGTCGGTGTATTGCTCGAGGGCGCCCGTCGACAGCGACAGCGTCCAGAGATTGAAGATGTTGCCGTTGCGCGCCATCTCGGGGTCGATGGGCTGCAGCGGATCGACCGCGGTCGACGAGAAGACGATCCGGTCGTCGTCGAGGAACTGCGCCGCCGTCTCGTCGTGCGTGCCGAAGGTCAATTGCAGCTTCTCGCCGGTATCGAGGTCCAGCCGAAACAGCTTGTTGTTGCCGCTGATTCGCGTCATGTAGACGATGAATTGCCCGTCGGGGGAGAACGTCGGCGCGTAGTCGGCAAAGTCGTCGTTCGTCACGTTCGTGACCTCGCCGGTCACCAGGTCGGTGATGTAGATGTCGCCGATCGCGTTCTGGAGCGCGGAGAATGCGACGCGGCGTCCGTCCGACGCGATGTCCGGGGATTCGGGCTCGTCGACCATCGTCATGTCGACGCGCTCCTCGATGTTGCCGCTGACGACGTCGCGAACGATCAGCGTCTTGCGCTTGCCCTTGCGGACGAAATAGCCGATGCGATCGCCCGCCGGCGACCACGACATCCAGGGCACCGTGTTCCAGCGCGCGCCCGGCACGGTGATGTACTCGTAGCCTTCATCCTGCGAGAAGCCCGGGGTGAGATTCCTGACGATGCTGCCATCCTGCACCGACACCAGCACGATATCGAGCTCTCGGTCCTTGCGGTTAGTGGCCATGGCCGCCAGCAAGTCGCCCGACGGCGATGGTTCGATGGAGTAGACCGCGACGAACTCGGACTGGCGCGGGTCGGGTGCCAGGTTGGCGCCGTAGTCCTCGGGACGCTCCTTGTCGCGGAAAGCACGGAACCGATCCTTGATATAGCGCGAGAACTCGATGTCGAACTCCTCGGCCGAGAGGCTGAGCGCTTCCTGATAGGCGTCGCCGCCACCGCCGATGACGTTCTTCCGCAGCGCGAACAGGAACTGGCGGATGCCATCCTTACCGGCTCGCGCTTCCATGAACTCGAAGGCGGCGTGGCCGAGGTTGTAGGGCAGCCGCGGGCTGCTGAACCCGAAGAACTCGTCGGGAACGGTCAGCTTGGGGACGATGTCGGTCACCGCGGCGTCGCGAACCGTCATCAGGTCGAGCGGATGCCAGACGCCGGCCAAATAGTCCGCCAGCCCCTCGTCGACCCAGAGCGGCACGCCGGATCGGACTACGGCGCGCGGGATGATGTCGAACTCGAAGATGTGCGTCAGCTCGTGGGTGATCAGGCGGTACAACTCGTCGGGCGGCTCGTCGATCGGCAGCACCATCCGGTTACGCAACGGCTCGGCGAACGCCGCCACGCCTTCGGGCATGTCGGCCGGGATGACGTTCTGCTGCTCGAATTCGCTGTGGGTCTTGAACAGCACCAGCGGAATCTTGAGCGCCAGTTCGTGCTTCAGGTCGGAGCTGACCTGCTGGTAGGCGCTCTCGGCGTACCCGGCGACCCGCTCGAGGTGTTGCTCGAGCTCCGGGTAGTAGAACATCTCGAAGTGGTCGGTCTCGTAGATCTGCCAGTCGAACTTGTCGTACTTCACCCTGGCCTTGCCGTAGTAGGGGACGAACTGATTCTGGGCGGTGGCGGTCAGGCTGGCGCCGAGGACGAACAGCAGCGCCAACCCTGCGCTCACGGGCGTTGTCAGTCCGCGCCCCTGGCGAGTACGCATAAGGCTCACCTCGTGTATCACTTACAGACGGTCGCTACCCGTCGGTGGCAGATTCCGCCATGTTACTGTAGCTATGACGGCAGCCGCAACGCTCGAGATCCCATGCAATCGAGGCTGAAACGCAGCAAGATTGGTGCCGTGGCGCAGCTGCGCGCGAGCGGGCGATGGCCTACGGGCGGCGCTGGGAGACGACCCGTACTGTCCTCATCCGGGACGGTGGGCGACTCCCCGCGTGGACAGCGCCGAAGCCAGAGGCGGCCCGCCGGCAGGGCGGGCCTCTAGTGAAGGGGGCCTATACTGGTGGTGGCCGGCTTCGGCGGAATACTCTCGCGTGCTCAGGGGTTCTGCTGACGTGAGATGGCCGTGCGCACTCGATCATGCCTGCGGGGAGACGCGAGGTCACGCCGCGGCCGGCTGCGGGCCGGTCACGACCGTTCGATGCCGAGGTCCTGTCGTTCATCGACGGACTCTACGGCGCGGCGCTTCGACTGACGCGCAACGCGGCCGATGCCGAAGATCTCGTGCAGGAGACCTGCCTGAGGGCGTTTCGATTCGCCGGGACGTTCGAGCCGGGGACCAACCTCAAGGCCTGGGTCTTTACGATCCTCCACAACACCTTTCGCAACGATGTCCGGCACGCGGGCCGGGATCCGATTGACGTGGACTCGGAAGTGGTGGAGCGGGCGCCGACTCGTGGGGGCCAGGAGACGTCGCCCGAGCAGTTGCTGCTCAGGCAGACCCTGGACGCCGACCTGCAAGCGGCGCTCGACGCGCTGCCCGCGCCGTTCCGCCAAGCCGTCTGACTCAGGGACGTCGAGGAGTTTTCGTATGCCGAGATCGCGGAGATCCTCTCGGTGCCCTTGGGGACGGTGATGTCACGGATCTCGCGTGGCCGCCGACTGCTCTACGCCGCGCTCGCCGGGACGCCATTGGGTCTGGCGAAGGCGGGAGCCGGGTCATCGTGAGCACACATGCTGCTGTTGTTGGGGCTTTTGCCGGGCTGCCGGCGTCATATGGGAAGGGCCGGGCGTCGGTGTCCCGGGCTCTGGCGGGACTTCGATCATGAAACGCTGTAGTGATTTCGATCCGTTGTTCACCCCGTTCGTCGATGGTCAGCTCGACGAGACCGAGCGAGCCGGGGTCGAGGCTCATCTCGAGGCCTGTCCGCCCTGCCGGGATCGCGCCGTGGCCGAGCAGACGGTCCGCGAGGTGGTGCGGACCCGCGCCGACGCGCTGGCCGAGCGAGCCTCCGGGGCGTTGGTGGCCCGATGCGCCGAGACCCAAGAGCCCGACGCTCGGTCGAGCCGGCTGGCTGGAGTCTTCGGCCGGCTCTCGACCCCGTCGCGATGGGTCCCGCTGTCCGCCGCGGCGACCTTGCTGCTGGCGATCGGCGGCGTGTTCGTCGCCGGCCAGAACGAACGGCTCGACGCCGCCTTCGCGGCGCAGATGGCGATCGATCACACGCGCTGCTTCGAGTCGAGCCAACTCGAACCAGGGCAGCTGTCGGCGACCGCCGTCGAGGTCTCGTTCCAGCGCGACCAGGGATGGAACGTTGCGGTACCGGCGGTCGACGGGTTGGAACTGCAGGATGCGCGGAGTTGCGGGTATGCCCACGGCGGCATGGCGCATCTGCTGTACCGGCGCGATGGCGTCCGGTGTCGCTGTTCGTCCTGCCCGAGACCGAGCGGCGCAGCCGGTACCTTGAGATCATGTGGCATGACGCGGTAGTCTGGTCCGAGAATAACCGGACATTCGTCCTGGTCGGGCAGGAGGGTCAGGTCGAGATGGCCAGCGTGGCGGCGTCGATTCGGGGCGTATCACGCTGAGAGACGAGGTTGGCGATCATGCAGTGGCGATGGATGACAGCGACCGTGGCGGCGTCGGCGCTTGCCTTTCTAACCTTCCCCGCGTTCCCCGAGTTTTCGAGCGCGACACCCTGGTCGTCTGCCGAGGCGACGGAGTCAGCCGCGTGCGACGCCGACGCGCGGGCCGCCAACCTCGATTTCACGCTCAAGGACATGAACGGCGAGGATGTGGCGCTCGCGTCGCTCAAGGGCAAGGTCATCTTGCTCAACTTCTGGGCCACCTGGTGCGGCCCGTGCAAGGTGGAGATCCCCAGTTTCGTGGAATTGCAGGACGAGTATCGCGATGAAGGTCTGGCCGTCCTGGGCCTATCAGTGGATGACACGGTCGAGAAGCTGAAGCCCTTTGCCGAGGAGTACAGCGTCAACTACCCGCTGCTCGTCGGCCTCGGCCGCGACGATGTGCAAGAGGCGTTCGGGCCGGTCTGGGGCATCCCGGTGACCTTCTACATCGATCGCGAGGGCACGCTCTGCAAGAAGCACATGGGCCTGGCCACCAAGGAGCAGGTCGAGCGCGATGTTCGCTCGATGCTCTAGGCGAGCGCACGGCTGTCACGTTCGTCCACTCCAATCGCCATCGATGACCGCTGAACGCGACCCGCTGAAGGGATTCACCGAAGCCCGACTCTCCTGCGGCTGCCGTCTCGGCTTCCGCGCCGGTGTCGAGGGCAGTCCGGTGCTGGTCATGGTGGAGCGGAAGGCGAGCACCTGTCCCTTGACGTTCCACGTCGAAGGCCTGGCCGTGTACGACCATCGTGAGGCGCTTCGCCCGCCCACCCGCCCGCACCTCAGCGAAGAAGAAGGCTACGAAGAAGAGGGGTAAGCCCAGGTGAATCCTTGGGCTGGCCGCCCCGGCGCTCAGCGCCGGTTCGACGGGCTCGGCACCGTTAGGTTCAGGGACGCGCCGCCGGGGCCGATGTCGACCAAGGTGGCGACGCCGGCCAGTTGGCGTAGCCGCCCGCCGATGAACAGTTCGCTCCGGTCGAGTTCCTCCACGACAGCGACGTAGTAGTTCCCCTCGGGCAACCCGACGAACTCGAACCGCCCCTGCGAATCGGGTTGGGCCAGGGTGACGTGCCGGGCGTAAGGGGCCCAGAAACTCGGGTTGACCGAGAAGACCACCACGGTCCGGTCGGTGCGGACGCCGCCTCGGTCGGTCCGCAGGGTCCCGGTGAGCGACCGTTGGCCGGGGCGCACGATCAGCCGGACGTCCGGAAGGTGCGCTCCGCTTGTGAGGTCGAGGGGGACGGCGGTGACGTCACGTCCCTGATACAGCACCTCCGCGAGCATCCACGGCGAGGGCAGCCCATCGAGTCGAAGGAAGCGCGGGCCGTCCTGCATGCTCGGCAGGCTGAACACCCCATCCTCCCGCACGAGGGCTGAGGGTTCGATCCCGACGGCCGACGGGTCGGCGGTCGGGGCGCGGACCGTGAGCGTACCGAAGTCTTCCGGTTCGGCGTCGCCGTCGACGATCACCTCGCCATCGATCTTGGCACCGTTTCGCAGCGTCATCGTCACGTCCGTCAGGTCGCCGGAGGTCAGGCTGAAGGTGGCGAACTGGAGCCGCGGTGTCGTTTCGTCGATCGCGCGGGCCTGGATCACGAAGGAGCCAGGTGGCGTCTGAGCAAAACGAAAGCTGCCGTCGAGTTCTACTCGCGCCGTGACCGTGTCGCCGATGACGACGCGCCCGTTCACGTACGGCACCAGCGTCACGACCCCGCCGAGCAGCGGCACGTCCGTCCCGCTGATGATGCGGCCGCTCACGGTTGTCGGCACGACTTCCTGGAGCGTCAACTCGATCGGGTTCGGGCTAGTGGGCGACGCCACGACGACTGCCGTCGCCTCGGACGCGGCTGTGGTGCTCGGGTAATAGGTGGGGTAACTGCGCAGGGCCACTGAGGCGGCGTCGTCCCCGATGTCTTCATCCGCTTCTGCGACGGGAGCAAGGCCGCGGATGTAGTACCGGCCATCCGCCAGATCGCGCAGCCGGAAGAGACCGTCGGCGCCCGCCGTGGTGGAGCCGTACATCGCCAGTGCCACCTCACCATCCTGAAAAACCGGGCGGACCGCTTCGACCGTTGCCGACGCGACGCCCTGGCCGCCGGCGTCGACCACGCGGCCGATCAGATCGGCGGCTGGCGCCAGGCGGAAATCAATCATCTCGCGTCGGTCGCCCGCCGCGACGGTCAGCGGTGGCCCCAGGAGCATCGAGCGCGGCGCCGTGTAGTCCCGCGCGGCGTACCCCTCATGACTCGCGACGACCCGGTAGTCACCGCTGGGAATGTCGATGAACGCGAAATGCCCGTCGGCGCCGGTTGTGGCGACGGCGCGCTCGCCGGTCTCGACCAGCGTGATGGCGATTTCCGTGCCGGCCAGCGGGATGCCGTCAAGCGCGGTCAGCACGCGGCCGGCGACGATGCTCGTCTGTGGTTGGGGCTGCCCCGCGGCGCCGACCTGGCCGGACGCCGGGAGCCCATGCGCCAGGACGAGCCACGCGACTGTCGAACCGGTCACGACGTGGCTCGGGGCGAACATAGGAGATATCATAATCCGGCGTGGCGACCACGTCACGAATCCGCGGCCTTACGGGGTCCAGCACGACGAGCCTGGAAGAGGAGCCGACGATGGCGAAGCTCACGTCAGAAATCGAGGTGCCGTGCCCATGCTGCGGTGCCGCGCTCGTCATCGACCTCAACTTGAAGCGGATCGTGCGGCACGACCAGCCCGAGCGCGAGGACAAGCCCGAGCTGAGTGAAGCGCAGCGGATCCTGAACGAAGAAGCGGCGCGGCGCGAAGCGGCGTTTCAGCAGTCGGTCAGCGAGGAGCGTACGCGCGGCGACGCGCTGTCCAAGCGGTTCGAGGAGGCGTTGCGCCAGGCGACCGACGAGCCCGTGACGCGACCCGAGCGGGACTTCGACCTCGACTGAGCAGCGCGGCCTTCAGCGTCGGGTGAACTCGGCGGGCAGGGCCGACCAGCGCTCACGGCCGCGATAGTACAGCGGGCGCCGATCCGGGAACGCAGCCTTGAACCGTCGGTAGCGGGCTCGCAGCCTTGCGATCCGCCGGTCGGAGGTGTGCAGCCGGCGATGCGGATAGTCGAGGAGCATCCGCTCGACCTTGAAGACGTTGCCCGCCGAGAGCCGCCAATCGTAGCGTCCGAGAATCCGCAGATCGACGACGGCGTAGCCGGTGATCCGGCCCGTGAAGTCGACGTAGGGGTCGACGTAGCCGAGCGCTAGGGCGCGCGGCGTGGCAAAGACCGGCTTTCGCCCGTGCAAGCCCGGGTCACGAGAGCGCGAGACCGATCCCCAGCCCGTGGCGCGCCGGTAGACGAACATCACGTGATCGAGCTTGTCGGCCGATTCGAAGCTGAGGACGAGTGGGGGAAAGCCGTGCTGCTCCAGGGCGACGGCCGCGGTGAGAGCGGCTTCCAGGCAGTGCGCAACTCCGGTGCGTAGGACCCCACGAAAGGTGCGGAGCGTAGCCGGTTCGGGCGGCGGCTCGGTGTTGTAGGGCATCGCGTTCAAGAACCGCTGCACCTGCGAAGGCGTGCGGAGTTCACGGAGGACGCGCCGTTCGGCACGCGTGAAGGCCGAGGCCGGGGGCGCGGACGGTGGGCTGGTGGAGCGCGAGGGCAAGTTCGACCGGCGCGTGGACAACGCCTGCCAGTGTAGCAGTGGCGCCGGCCGGCGGCATCCCGCGAGTCGGTGGGGACGAGATGACGAATCGGATCTACATCGGCAACCTTCCGTACCAGACGACCGAAGGCGACCTCGCGGCGCTGTTCCGTCGCATCGGCCCAGTTGCGGAGGTGCTGGTGCCGCGCGACGCGACGACGGGGCGGGCGAGAGGCTTTGGGTTCGTGCGGATGTCCGACGACAACGATGCCCGGCGAGCCATCGGCGTGCTGGACGCGCATCAACTGGCGGCACGCCGTCTCGTCGTCAGGGCCGCCCGGGAATGGGATGGAGGAGGGTGAGCGCGCACGCCGCGGGGGTGCGGGGCGAAGCCCCGTCTAATTAACGACCCAGCCGTCCTGCAGTTCGACCACGCGCCGTCCGTACGACGCGTTCACCTCTGAATGCGTGACCTGGATGATCGTCGTGCCCTCCTCGTTGAGCTTCTTGAACAGCTCCATGATCTCCTTGCCCTGGCTCGTGTGCAGGTTGCCGGTCGGCTCGTCCGCGAGGATCAGCTTCGGTTCCGCGATGACGGCCCTGGCGACGGCGACGAGCTGCTGCTGTCCGCCCGACAGCTGGTTGGGGTAGAGATCCTTCTTGCCGACGATCTGAAAGCGGTCGAGCACGTCGCACACGATGCTGTCGCGCTCGGATTTCTTGACGTCGCGATACGACAGCGGAATCTCGAGGTTTTCGTAGACGGTCAGGTTGTCGAGCAGGTGGTAGCTCTGAAAGACGAATCCGACGTACTGCTTGTGCAGTTTAGCGCGATCCTTGGGCCGGATCTCGTGCACCGGGCTGTCGAGAAAGTGGTACTCGCCGGTCCAAGCGCTGTCGTGCATGCCGAGAATGTGCAGGAGTGTCGATTTCCCGGCGCCCGAGGGCCCCATGATCGACAGGAACTCACCGGCGCTGACGTCGAGGCTGACGCGGCGCAGGACGAACGTCTTGCTGACGCCGTGTTGATACGCTTTTTCGATGTTCTTCAGAGAGATCATGATGTCGGCCCGCTGCCGCGACGAGGCAAGCCCTCGTCGGCTCCTTCATTCTACTTGTTCTACGAGCGCACGCGCCGGAAGGTTCGGGGCGCCCAGGGCCGTCGCTTCGGTGTAGACTGCGCGCCGTGGCGGCATCTGGCGACGACACGGCCGACGCGTCCGTGCCCCGTGCGTACTGGGTGGGCACGTCGGGCTACAACTATCCGGAGTGGAAGGGCAGCTTCTATCCCGAGAAGATTTCCTCGCCCAAGATGCTGCCGTACTACGCCGAGCGACTTCGCACGGTCGAGATCAATTACACGTTCTACCGGATGCCGACGCCGAAGCTGCTGGCCGGCTGGTCGGCCGCGACGCCGCCCGAATTTCGGTTCACGCTGAAGGCACCGCGTCGCATCACTCACGATGCCAGACTGCGCGGCTGCGACGACCTGGTGGCCGCGTTCTGCGATGCCGCGAGAACGCTGGGACCCAAGCTGGCCGTGCTGCTGTTCCAGTTGCCACCATCCCTCAAGGCCGACGTCGGGCTGCTCGACGGCTTTCTGGCGACCTTTCCCGAAGGGATGCGCGCGGCATTCGAGTTTCGACACCCGTCCTGGCACGCCGACGCGGTATACGAGCGGTTGGCGGCCCAGGGCCTGGCGCTCTGCGTGGCCGACAGCGAGCGCCTCACGACGCCGACCGTGGCGACCGCCCCCTATGGCTACTTCCGCCTGCGCGATGCCGGGTACACATCGGCGGACGTCACCCGGTGGGCCCAGACGATGCAGGACGAGTCTCGGTGGGGCGACGTGTTCGTCTATTTCAAGCACGAGGCGGAGGGCAAGGGGCCAGAGCTTGCGTCTCAACTCGTGACCGCGCTCGGCGGGGCGTAGGTCGATAGAAGCGGTTTCACAACCTCCGCCGGCATTCGGCCGCCGATGCATCCCGCCGAAGGCGGCGCTGAGCTTCTGATCAGCGGGGTCAAATACTCCCGGTATTCTCGCTCCTCACGCCTTGAAAGGGGCCGGACGCCACGTCGCCTCAGCGCGACCTCGGTGCTACGCCGGAGGCTGTAAGACCGCTTCTACGAACCGCAGCGCCGCGTGTTCCGCCCAGTAGCCGTCGTCCCCGGGCCGGCCCTCGGAGACGAAGCCACAGTGCCCACCGTGCGGCGTCGTCATCACGGTGACGTTCGGGTTCGATGACCACCCGGGCGCGAGGAACTGCGACGTCGGGACGAAGGGGTCGTCCGCGGCGGAGATCACCAGCGCCGGAATTCGGATGCGGTCCACGACCCTCAGGGCGCTCGCACGGTGGTAGTAGTCGGCCGCGTCGCGGAACCCGTGGTACGGCGCCGTGAAGGCTTCGTCGAAATCGCGCACGGTCCGCACCCGTGAGAGGCCGTCGAGCGCGAACCTGCCCGGAAACGCCCTAGCCTTGCGCCGTATCCGCCCCTTGAGCTGCCTGACGAAGTTCCACTGATACACGAGGTTCTGATTCTTCTCCAGCGCGTCGACGCACAGCGCCAGATCGGCCGTTGGCGAGATGGCGCAGACGGCGCGGAGCGCCGGCGGGCAGTCCGGCCCGAAGTCACCGGCGAGCTTCAGGGCGAGGTTCCCGCCCAGCGAGTAGCCCGTCACCGCGATCGCCGCGAGTCCGTCGACACTCACGAGTTCGCGCACGACGGCAGCCGGATCTTCGGTCAGGCCCGAGTGGTACAGACCGGCGGAGAGATGTTCGGTGTTGCCGCAGTTCCGCTGGTTGAGGCGCACGACGTTGAAGCCCGCGGCGAACGCCTTGTCGGCGAGGCCCCGCATGTAGTGCGCATCGCTCGATCCCTCGAGCCCGTGCAGCGCGATCAGCGTGGGATGCGCGCGCCGGTCGGCCTGCCAGTGGCACGCGGCGCGCACGCGGGCGTCGGGCGCGACGTCGAAGTATCGGTCGACCGGCCGGGGCAGATTCGGGAACCAGCGCGGTCGCCCCCACGCGAAGAGGGTCATCACGTGCCCGCTAGTCAGGCGTGGGTGCGGCACGTACGGCGGGATCACTGCGGCGCTACTTGTGCAACGCTCGCCGGGTGCGCTTTCGCGCCACCGACGGCGACGGGTCTGGCTCGGCGGCGGCTTTCAGGCTGGCCGCGCGTTCGATGACTTCCGCCAGCAACGCGCCGGTGGCGCCGCTCTTGGCCGGCCGGTTCGTGACCCAGACCGCCGGCACGTCGGCGGCGAGGATGTTCTCGAAGTTGCCTTCGCTCTTGACGCTGAGCGGGGCGAAGGTCGTGATGTCGAGGGCGCCCGACCAGTCGTCGCGGTGCTTGATCAGCAGCCAGCTCCGGCCGTCGTCCCGCTCACCCGGCCGCGCGCCGCCCCGCGTCCGTACCAGTGCCCACGAGCCCTTGAGCTTGTAGCCGTCGAGGGTGAATTTCAGATCGCCCTTCGCCAGGGCGGCGGGGAGGTCGTCGACCCGCGGCGCCCAGGTGCCGCGATCCCAGAGCATGACGATGCCGGCGCCGTATCCCTCGGGAATGACGCCTTCGAAACTGCCGTAGTCGAGCGGATGGTCCTCGGTCTGCATCGCGAGGCGCTTGACGGAGGGGTCGAGCGACGGCCCCTTCGGCACCGCCCAGGAGACCAGCACGCCGTCGATCTCGAGCCGGAGGTCGTAGTGCAGGTGGCTGGCGAGATGCTTCTGCACGCAGAAGTAGGGCGCGCGTGAATGCCGCCCGTGACGCGCGGCGCCCTCGGGTTCCGGCGATTTCGTGAAGTCGCGCTTGCGGCGGTACTCGTCGAGCGGCATGGCGTCCCCGTCTGCACGCGATCATATCAAGCGCACGCGCCCTCGACCGTGTCGGCCGGCCTGATATCCTGGCTCGAGCCTTCATGTTCCTGACCGCGGTCCTCATCTATCTCGGTACGCTGGTCGTGGTCGGCGCCTGGCGCAGCCGGCAGGTGCGCACGGGCGACGACTTCCTGGTGGCCGGCCGCACGCTGCCGGCACGTGTGCTCGTGTTCACGTTGCTCTCGACGTGGATCGGTTCGGGCAGCCTGTTCGCTGGGGCTGGGCTCGGCTACCGGGCTGGCTTTCCAGCGCTCTGGCAGTCCGCCGGCGCGTGGGTCGGGATTGCGCTCGTCTATTTCATCGCGCCGCGCGTCCGCCGGCTCGCGCAGTACACGGTGCCGGACATCCTCGAGCTGCGCTTCGGCCCGGCCGCGCGGATTCTGGGGACGATCACGACGGTTCTGGCCTACACGACGATCGCCGCCTACCAGTTTCGGGGTGGCGGGCGGCTGCTTGAGCTCGTGGCCGGGATCGATCCGCGCACCGGCGCGCTGCTGACGGCCGCCTTCTGCGTCGTCTACACCGCGCTGGCGGGCATGCTGTCGATTGCCTACCTCGACATCGGCAACGGCTCGGTCATGGTCATCGGCGTGACGTTGGCCGTCGCCTTCCTGGTGTCGGATGCGGGCGGCCTGGCGACGGCCCTGGGCTCGCTCAGGCCCGAGCAGGTGTCGCTGTTCGGCGAGCTGTCGCCGCAGGCGGCGCTGGCGTTATTCTTCCCGACGCTCTTCCTCCTGCTCGGCGAAGCCAACATGTACCAGAAGTTCTTCTCCGCGAAGAACGAGCGGGCGGCGCGCCGCGCCGTGATCGGGTGGATTGTCGGCACGATTGTGGTGGAGACGCTGATCGACTCGGTCGGGGTGTTCGGCAGCGTCGCCGTCCCGGGGCTCGACACGGCCGGGTCGGAGTCGATCGTGATCAACGTGGCGCTGCAGGCCTTGCCCGCCGGGCTCGGCATCCTGTTGGTCTGCGGCGCGGCGGCGATCGTCGTCTCCACCGCCAACAGCTTCCTGCTCACGCCGGCCACGAACCTGATGCGCGACGTCTACCAGCGTTTCGTGAACCCCGGTGCGACAGACCGCCAGGTCCTCGCCTACACGCGGCTGATGGTCGTTGCGCTCGGCGCCGTCGGCTACATCGCGGGCAACTTCTTTCCGACGATCCTGGCGATGGCGCTGTGGGCCTACACGATGTACGGGGCCGGGATCACGCCCGCGCTGCTCGCCGCGCTCATCTGGCCGCGGGCAACACCGGCAGGCGGCGTCGCGTCGATTCTCGCGGGCATGACGACGACGCTCGTCTGGGAGGTCGTTGGGCTGGCCCGCGCCGTCGATGGCGTGGCGGCCTACCCGTTCGGCGTCGAGACGGTCTATCCGGCGCTGACGCTGTCGATCGCGACCCTGATCGTCGTCAGCCTGGCCACCCGGCCGGCCGCGGACGGCCCGGTCACTGCATGATCCGCGCGCTACTCATCGGCACCTACGAGATGGGCCGGCAGCCCTTCGGGCTGGCGTCGCCGGCGGCGTGGCTGCGCGATGCCGGGGTCGACGTGACCTGCGTCGATCTCACCCGGGATCGACTCTCCAACGACGCGGTGTCGCGGGCCGGGCTGGTGGCCTGGTACCTCCCGATGCACACGGCGACGCGGTTGGCCCTGCCGATCATTCAGCGGGTGCGCGAAGTGAATCCTGACGCGCACCTGTGCGGCTATGGCCTCTACGCGCCGCTCAACGCGTCGCTGCTGGCCGAGCTGGGCGTGGCCTCGGTGCTCGGGCCCGAGTTCGAAGCGGATCTCGCCGATCTGGCCGTCGCGCTGGGCGAGGGCCGGCCGCCGCCGGCTGCCGCCGCGCCACTGCCGCGTTTGACCTTCAAGGTGCCCGACCGCGGCACGTTGCCGCCGTTGGCGCTGTACGCGACGCTCAGCGACGCGGCAGGCGCCAGCCGGTTGGCGGGCTACACCGAGGCGAGTCGCGGGTGTAAGCACACCTGCCGGCACTGCCCGATCGTGCCGGTCTACGAGGGACGCTTCCGGGTGGTCGCGCCCGACGTCGTGCTCGCGGACATTCGGGCTCAGGTCGAGGCGGGCGCGCGTCACATCACGTTCGGTGACCCCGACTTCTTCAACGGCCCAGCCCACGCCGTCGAGGTCGTTCGCCGGGTGGCCGAGGCGTTTCCGAACGTCAGCTACGACGTGACGACCAAGGTCGAGCACCTGCTCGACCACGCCGACTTGCTGCCGACGCTGCGCGAGACCGGCTGCGCCTTCGTCACGAGTGCCGTCGAATCGTTCGACGATCGCGTCCTGAGGATTCTCGACAAGGGGCATACGCGCGCCGACGTGGCGCGGGCCGTGGAGGCCTGTCGGGCTGCGGGGGTGATGCTCACGCCGACCTTCGTGCCGTTCACCCCGTGGACCTCGCTCGACACCTACTGTCGGATGCTCGAGGAGGTGGCGGCCCTCGACCTGATCGACCATGTGGCGCCGATCCAACTGGCGATCCGCCTGCTGCTGCCGGAGAGATCGGGCCTGCTTTCCGACGCCGAGATCGCGAGCGCGGTCGGCCCATTCCAGGCGGATGGCCTGATCTACCCGTGGCGTCACCCGGACGCGCGCGTCGACGCGCTCCAGGTCGAACTGATGGCGTTGGTGGGGCGTCGGGTCGCCGCCCCGCGCCGCGAGGTCTTCGAGGCTGTGTGGGTCCTGGCGCACGAACGCGCCGGCGTGAGTCGGCCGCTGCCCGTGCCCGCGGCGCGCGCCGCCATCCCTTATCTCAACGAACCGTGGTACTGCTGAGCCGAGCCGTCCGGGGCGCAGGTCGCGCTCCTCTAGTTGGCAAGATCGACCGTGATGCCGCGCGTGATGCTGTTTGCCACGACGACCGGATATCAGGTGCGCGTGTTCGGCGAGGCCGCCGAACGGCTCGGGCTGGAACTGGTCTTCGCCACGGATCGGTGTCAGGCGCTCGAGGATCCGTGGAGGGATGCTGCCATCCCCGTGCGATTCCACGACGAGGTGGCCTCGCTTCGTCGCCTCACCGAGGCGATGAGTGGACGCGAGGTACATGGAGTCCTTGGCGTCGGCGATCGTCCAGCCGTGCTGGCGGCGCTGGCGGCGGAGGCGTTCGACCTGCCCGCTCGGGGAGTCGACGGCGCTCGCGCGGCTGCCGACAAGCTTCGTTACCGGAGGCGGCTTGCCGAGGTCGGGCTCCCATCGCCGGCCTTCCGGGCGGTCCGACTCGGTCAGATTGATAGCCGCCCCGCGGCGCCCCTCAGCTTCCCCTGCGTCGTTAAACCGCTGGCGCTCTCGGGCAGTCGAGGCGTGATCAGGGTTGACGACCAGACGGAGTTCGACGCGGCACTGGCGCGGGTCGGCCGGCTCCTGGCGCAGCCGGAGATCCGCGCCCTGCGCGACCCGGCGAACGATTGGGTCCTGGTGGAGGCGTACGTCGATGGCAACGAGGTGGCGGTCGAAGGCCTCCTGGACGATGGCCGCCTCCACGTCGTGACCTTCTTCGACAAGCCCGACCCACTGGACGGACCGTTCTTCGAAGAGACGATCTATGCGACGCCGACGAGCCTCACGCCCGACCGCTACGCGGCGATCGAAGCGGCCGTCGCCGACACGGTGCGGGCGCTCGGGCTGACCCACGGCCCGGTCCATGCGGAGTGCCGGCTCGGCCCCGACGGCGTGGTCGTCCTGGAGGTCGCCGCCCGGCCGATCGGCGGCCTGTGCGCCCGGGTCCTGCGCTGCGTCGATCCGGCGGGCCGGGCCTGTTCCTACGAGGAGGTGTTGCTGCGCCATGCGACCGGCGAGGCGGGGTGCGGGTTCCGGCGCGCGCCGGGCGCCTCAGCGGTCATGATGATCCCGACTCCGCGCGCGGGTCACCTGCGGCGTGTGCGTGGGCAGGATCGCGCGAAGGCGGTGCGCGATGTCGACGATCTGGTGATCACGGCCAAGTCCGGCCAGCGCCTCGTGCCGATGCCCGAGGGCGCGAGCTATCTCGGCTTCATCTTCGCCCGGGCCGGAACGGCCGAGGACGCGGTCGAGGCGGTGCGCCGGGCGCACGCTCAGCTCGGCTTCGACATCGACCCCGACCTGCCGATGGTGACGTAGGTGTCAGATTCCAGGAACGAGTGACTCACCGGCGACACGGGCGGTGGGCGCACCGGTGGCGCACCCCTTGCCCTTCCTGCAGCGCGCTGAAGAATAGACGGGCCTCCAGCGGAGCAGGGAGCAGGGGTGCGAGGGGCGGTCCGACGGGCCGTCCAGCGAGTGCCAAGTCGCGGCGACCGTCTGGGTCGCCGCGGTTGTCTGAAACCCGCTTTGCGGTCGCGCCGTCTAGGTATGTAGGTGCGCAGAGGGCGCTGTGCGCCTACATGCGTCCTCTTGGAGGTGATTATGTCGGGTAGCTTCAGACGGAGTTCCTGCGTGTGGGCTGTAGCGGTACTGGTCGTCCTGGTCGGATCCCCTACGCCAGTTCGCGGGCAGGAGCCGATGCGAATCCTGCTGACAAACGACGACGGTATCGAGGAGGTCGAAGCCCGCCTGCTACCAGTTGCCGGGCGGTTACGCGAAATCGCCGAGGTGTACATTGTTGTGTCAAATCAGGACCGTAGCGGCACGTCGAACATGCTTGCCATTAGCAGATCAGTCTCCCTCGAGTCACGGCTGGAGTACCGATCAGAAGCCGGGTCCGGGCAACACCTCTTGGAGGTCCACTCGGTCGATGGGTACCCGACGGATTGCGTCGTGCTGGGCGTATACGGTTTGTTGAAGGGCCGAAACGTGGATCTCGTCGTTTCGGGACCGAACGGCGGCGCCAATCTTGCCGATGGTTGGTTCGGGTCAGGCACGATCGGGGCTGCGCGCGCTGCCGCCTTCATCGGCTTGCCCGCCGTGGCGATTTCAGGGTTCGATTCGAGCGAGCCAGCGCAGGTGGCGGCTCTGGCGGAATGGGTCTCCGCACTGGCGCGATCGGACGCCGTGCGAACCATGCCGCCGTTGACGTATCTCACGGTGGCGGTGCCGCGGACGCCGCCGGGGGAGATTCGAGGGGTGCGCGTCGCCTCCCGGGCACGTCTCCTCAGTGGATTCGACGTGAATCGAGTGGCCGAAATGGATACCGATGACGGGCCGACGGCCATTTGGAGCCTCCGGCCAGTCACAAGGCAGGAACTTGCCAGTCCCGAGGAGGACTTCTCTCTCTACGCCGAGAACTGGATCGTTGTTACGCCCATGACCGTTGATGAGCACGTCGATCGCGCGCCAGGCCCGATCGACGAACTCTTGACGCGTTTGCCACCTTGGTAGCGCCGGTGAGCGCGGGCTAGCTCTTGGCCTGTTCGGGCACGAAGTCGGGCGGCAGGGCCGAGCCGTCGCCGAAGAAGAAGTCCTCCATCTGCTTGGCCACCAGCTCCTGGGCTTCCTTCTGCCAGGGCATCAGCCGGTACTCGTTGAGGATCATCTTCATCCGCTCTTCCCACATCTTCCAGGCTTCGGCGGACACATTCTCGTAGACGCGCGTTCCCAGCTCGCCGGGCCAGGGCGGCTCGTCGAGTCCGGGCATCTCTTTCTGAAACTTCACGCAGTACACCGTGCGCGCGGGTGGGTCGCCAGTGGTCATCGAGGCTCCTTGCCGGCATTGTACCGCGCGCGCGGTGCTGGGCCAACGCTCCCGCCGGCTGTTCTCGCTATAATGGGCTTCCAGTGTCCGGCGCACCCTCGTCGCGCCGGTGCTGGCGCACGGGTGGTCTCGGCCCTCCCAACGTCAACGTCACAGACCTCCAGGACGAGCGGCAGCCCGCGGCGCGGGCCGAGCCGGTGCAGAGAGCGATCGATGAAGATCACGCGACGGATGGTCGCCACGTGTGGCGTGCTCGGCGGAAACTTTCTGGCGGCGATCGAATCGACGATCGTCGCCGCCGCCATGCCCACCGTCGTCACACAGCTGGGCGGCCTCGAGGACTACAGCTGGGTCTTCGCCGCCTACTTGCTGGCGGCGACGGTCACGGTGCCGCTGTGGGGCAAGCTGTCGGACCTGCACGGCCGCCGCGCCTTCTACCTGGGTGCCATCGCGTTCTTCCTGGGCGGCTCGGTCCTGTGCGGTCTGGCGTGGTCGATGCCGTCGCTCATCGCCTTCCGGCTGATCCAAGGCATCGGCGCCGGCGGCATCCTGCCCCTGGGCATGACGATCATCGGCGACCTCTACACGATCCGCGAAAGGGGTCGGATGCAGGGGCTGTTCAGCGGGGTGTGGGGCGTTGCTTCGATTGCCGGGCCGCTCGTCGGCGGCTACCTCACCGATTCACTGTCGTGGCGATGGGTGTTCTACCTGAACGTGCCCTTCGCGTTCATTGCGGCGGCAGCGGTCGGCGTCGCCCTCGGTGGCCAGCGCCGGACGTCGACGGCCCGGATCGACTATCGGGGTGCGCTCTTCCTCAGCGGCGCGGTCACGATCCTGTTGCTCGCGCTTGGGCAGACCGGTGGGGATCGCCTGGTCGGCCCGCTCGGGTTGGGGCTGATGTTCGCGGGCGCCGCGGTTCTCGGCGCCGCGTTCGTGCGCGTCGAGCGCCGGGCGGCCGAGCCGCTGGTGCCCGTCGAGTTGCTGCGCGACAAGGTCGTCGGGCCGGCCATGATGAGCGGCTTTCTCGTCGGGGTGGCGATGTTCGGCGCGATCTCGTTCGTGCCGCTCTTCGTCCAGGCGGCGCTCGGAGGGACGGCGACCCAAGCAGGGTCGGCGCTCACGCCGCTGCTGCTCGGATGGGTGTTGACGTCGATCGTCACCGGCCGGGTTCTGTTGAAGGTCGGCTACCGCCGGCTGGTGTGCGGCGGTCTGTCGCTGGTGAGCCTCGGCTTCGTGCTGCTGTCGCGTGCCGACAGTGGGTCGTCGCTGTGGGCGGTCCGGGGTGCGCTGGCGCTCATGGGGATGGGGATGGGGATGGGCATGCTCACGCTGGTACTGGCCGTCCAGAACGCCGTGCCACGGGAGCAGCTCGGCACCGCGACCTCGCTCGGACACTTCACGCGGTCGATCGGCGGCGCCATCGGCGTGGCCGTCATGGGCGCCATCGTGGTTACGGCCCTGCCGGTCGGCCGCGATGCCAGCCCGGCCGAGATGGCCGCGGCGCTCCAGCGGGTCTTCGTGTTCGGCGCGTGCGTGGCCGCGGTCGCGGTCGTGTCGACCGTCAGATTTCCGAAAGGGCTGCCCCAGGAACGACCGGTTGCGGACGGCGGGGTCGTCAGTGGGCCCGGGACGGCGACTCCGCGGACACCGCCAGCGTGACGTCGTGCCCCTCGAACGAGGCGGCGAGCACGCGTTCGGCCTGCACGCGAGCGTCGTTGAAGCAGGCGCCGCCGCCGATGTCGGTCAGCGTGTCGGGCGCGAGCGCGTTCGCCGTGGACCCGTTGAACGTGCTCTTTCGCCAGAGGCCCTTGGGGAGGCTGAGTGTGCCTTCCCGAACCCGGTCGGTGACTCGGACCAGACACTGCACCTCGCCCTGAGCGTTGTAGAGCCGGACCGTATCCCGATCGGCGATCTGGCGTTCCGCCGCATCGGCCGGGTGCATCTCCACCGCGGCTGGCCCCTCGTAGAGCTCGCCCAGTGACGAACTGATTGTCCGGCTGGTGGCGGGGGAGATGAGCGCGAGCGGATAGTCGTCGCTTGCCGAGTCCTCCTGGTACACGTAGAGGCCCTCCGGCGTGTCGGCGTCCAGGGCCTCGTCGAACAGGTCGATCCGGCCGTCGGGCGTGCGCGGTTCCACGTCGACGAGTTGAACCGGCGTCGCGCCCATCGGCGGCGTGGCGGCACCGTCCTCGAGCAGCGACGTGCGCACGGCCTCGGGCATGGTGGCCGCGATCCGCAACACGGCCTCGGCTTCGGTGTCGGCCGACCAGACGCCGTCGAAGCCGAGCCGCGCCGCGAGGTCGGCGAAGACCTCGACATTGGGGCGTGACTCGCCGACCGTGTCGATGACCGGCCGGACGAGCTGCAGGCTGATGAGCCCGTAGCTCTTGGCGATGTCGTACGTTTCGAGGAACGTGGTCGCGGGCAGCACGATGTCGGCGTAGTCCGCCGTGTCCGTACGCACCTGGTCGAAGACGACAGTGTAGAGGTCGTCCCGGCTCAGCCCGCTGACGACCCGGTTCTGATCTGGCATCGTCGCCACTGGATTGCAGTTGTAGACGAACAGCGCCTTGATCGGCGGCGCGTCGTATTCGGTGAGCGCGCGGCCCAGGTGATTCATGTTGACGACCCGCGTGGGCGGCTCGTCGACGCCGATCCATCGCTCGTCATCGAGCGGCCAGACGCTCGAATTGCTCATCGAATAGCCGCCCCCGCGCACGCCGAACTTGCCCGCGACCGCGGGCAGTGCCAGGACCGCCATCGCCGCGCTGCCGCCGTTCCGGTTCCGCTCGAGGCCCCAGCCGCATCGGATGACCGCGGGCGACGTGGCGCCGTAGAGTTCGGCCACCCGCTGCAGCGCGGCTGCGTCGATGCCGGCGACCTCCGCGGCGCGCGCGACGGTCCAGGCGTCGGCACGGAGGCGAAGGCGCTCGGCGCCCCGCGTGCGAGCGTCGAGGAAGGCCGCGTCCGCCAGGCCTTGCTCGAACAGGTAGCGATGCAGCGCGAGCGCCACGGGAAGATCCGTGCCCGGGCGCACCGGCAGGTGGATATCAGCCTGCAGCGCCAGTTTGGTGCGCCGCGGGTCGACGACGACCAGCGTCGCGCCGCTCCGCTGTGCCTCACGAACGCAGGGAACGAGATGAATTCCGGATTCCGAGGGGTTCGCGCCCCAGATCACGATGAGCCGACTATGACGGTAGTCGGTCGGCGTCACCCCGGCCATCTTGCCGTAGAGTGTCGCGGCGGCGGTGCTGGTCGGCGCGGCGCAGACCGTGCGCGCGAGTCGCGAGGCGCCGAGTCGCCGGAACAACGCCGCGTCGCTCGTGTCCTGGGAGACGAGCCCGTTCGAGCCGCCGTACGAGAACGGCAGAATCGCTTCGCCGCCCCAGCGGTCGCGCACGTCCGTCAGGCGAGCGGCGATTTCCCCGAGGGCCTCGTCCCAATCCACTTCTTTGAAGCTGGCGTCGCGGCCCTTGGGGCCCTGGCGGATCGCCGGACGCAGGAGCCGGTCGCTGCCGTAGACGCGTCGGCCGAATCGACGGACCTTGCCGCAGATGTAGCCGTTGGTCTCGACCTGGTGCGTCGATCCGTCGATCGCGACGAGCTTGCCCTGCTCGACCGTGACGGCGAGGCTGCACGTGTCCGGGCAGTCGAGCGGGCAGGCAGTGTCGACCGTGGCGTGTCCCGAGCGTTCGTCGGAGTCCGTTTTCGCCATCGGCGTCAAGCTTATCATCGGGCATCTGGGGCGGTGCGCGCAGCGGGCGTGGCGCCGGTCGGACTCTGGACTATGATCCGGACCCGACGTGACCAATCGTGACGGAGCCGTCCGGGCACCTGCCCGACCGACGCGCTCGCGCTGGCGCCTGGTGATTCTGATGGCGGCCCTGGTGGCTGCCGTCGCGCCGACGTCCGGTGCGTGCGTGGAGCGGATGTACTCTCGCGGATTCTATCCGGGCATCCAGCGCGCCCTCACGTCGCTCTCCAACCTGGCGCCGGTCGCCCTGTTCGACCTCCTGCTGCTCGGCGCTGGCATCGGCCTGGCGGCCCGGTGGGTCGTCGTCCTGCGCCGTCCGACGACGGTCCGGCGGGTTCAGGTCGTCTTCGGCCTGGTCCGCGACAGCGCCGTCGTCCTTGCGGCCGGCTATCTCGCGTTCCTCCTCTGCTGGGGTCTCAACTACCGTCGAGAGCCGCTGCGGGCCAAGCTCGACTTCGACCAGGCCCGCATCACGGCGGCGTCGCTCGAGGCCCTGGCCCACGCGTCGGTCAACGCGCTCAATCGCCTGCACGGCCCGGCGCAGCGCCAATCGTGGCCGGCCCTCGATGCGGTGCCGGCACAGCTCGTCGATCCGTTCAGGCAAGCGCAGGCGCGCCTGCCGGCCGGCGCCGACGCGCTGCCGGCGCGGCCCAAGACCACACTCCTCGGGTTTTACTTTCGTCGCGCGGGGATCGACGGGATGACCGATCCGTTCCTGCTCGAGACGCTCGTCAATGCCGAGGTGCTGCCGTTCGAGCGGCCGTTCGTCATCGCGCACGAATGGGCACACCTGGCGGGCTATGCGGACGAGGCCGAGGCGAGCTTCGTTGCGTGGCTGACCTGCCAGTCGGGCGACGCGGCGACCCGTTACAGCGGCTGGCTATTCCTCTATCCCCATCTTGTCCGGCAACTCGACCGCGACACGCGACGGGCGGTCGCCGAAGGCCTCCACGATGGGCCGGCGCGCGACTTGGCGGCGATCGGCGGGCGACTCGCGCGTGCGTCGCCGGTCGTGCGGCGTCAGGCAAACCGGGTGTACGATCGCTACCTGCGCGCCAATCGGGTGTCGAGCGGGATCGCCAGCTACGGCGGGGTGGTCGACCTGGTGCTCGGCGCTCGCGCTGGGCCACCGGACTAGAGGACGACAATGGCCGTCGGTCGACAGCGTCCGGGCCCCCAGGTATGATGGGGTGTTGGGAGTGGCGCATCGAACGTCTCATCTGGAGCAGCGACCTCCCGGTCGCACCCTAAGCGCGCGAATGCCTGACATGTTCAAGTTGATACCGACGGTCCGGGGCGGTTCGACGAACTCACCCCGCGTATTCGAACGTTACGCGACGGTCGATGACGCGCGTGAGAGTTCGAAGCAGCTTATTCACGAGAGCGGTCGTGTGACGCGGGTGATGATCGTCGCCGACGAGCACCCGCCGCGCTTCGTCGAGTGGATCGAGCGGAGCTGACGCCCGGCGTCCCGAATACGGGCCAGCCTGCTCGAATTCGGACACCGCATGTGGCCGCCCCCAGCCACAACGTCCGCCTTTTCAGCGTTTTTTCGATCTCTTGAACTGGCACGGGCTTCGCTATCAGTCATGGACATGTCCGAATTGCGCCAAGCGATACGGCAGGCCGTGAAGCGGCCAGGCTTCACGTCTGTCGCGGTCCTGACCCTCGCCCTGGGCATCGGAGCCGCCACCAGCGTCTTCAGCCTCGTGAGTGCGACGCTGCTCGGTCCGCTTCCAGTCGAGCGGCCCGACCGGCTCGTCCTCGTGGCCTCGGCCGATCGGACGACTGGCGACGAGCTGTCGGTGTCCTATCCGGACTTCCTGGACTGGCAGGAGGCTGCCTCCGTTGTCGCGTCGCTGGCCGCGTTCGGCTCGGAGACCTTGATCCTGGGTGGCGATGCCGTCGAGCGTGTCGCGGCTGAACTCATCACCGACGCCTACTTCCAGACGCTCGGAGTCGAGCCGGTCGTCGGTCGTCTGCCTGCCGGGGGAGCGACCGAGGCGATCGTCAGCGAAGCGCTGTGGCGACGTCGCTTGGAGGGCGCGACGCGGGTCGCCGGCACGACGGTCTCCCTGAACGGAGTCGAGTTCGATGTTGTCGGCGTGGCGCCGGCCGGGTTCAACGGTCTCACTGACGAGGCGGATGTCTTGGTGCCGATGGCGAGTTTCGACCTGATCCATCCCGCTTTGCGCCAGTACGGCGTGCTCGCAGCCAGGGGCACCCGGTGGCATTCGGTCGTCGGGCGCTTGGCGGAGGGTGCCGCTCTAGAGGGCGCGCGCGGCGAGATGGCGACCATCGCCGACAGGCTGGAATCGGCCTACCCGAGGACGAACGAGAACAAGACGGTTGGCGTGCGCGCCGCGCGTGAGGTGCTGGTGGGTGACGTCCGAGTGTCGCTGCTCGTGCTGTTTGGCGCTGTGGGCTTCGTTCTGCTCGTCGCCTGCGCCAACCTCGCCAACCTGTTTCTGGCCGCCGGGGCGAGTCGCCATCTGGAGTTCGCCATGCGGCGGGCGCTCGGCGCTGGGCAGATCCGCCTGGTGCGCCAGGTACTGCTCGAGAGCGGCGTCGTGGCCGTCCTGGGTGGCGTCGGGGGCCTGCTCGTCACGGCGTGGGCGATCCCACTCATGCTGCAGCTCTCGCCAGTCGACTTGCCGAGTTTCGTGAAGCCGCGCATCGACGCCAGGGTGTTGCTGTTCGCCACGGCGGCGACGGTGCTGGCGACGGTGCTCTTCGGGTTGGTGCCCGCATTGCGCGGCTCGAGTACCGCTCCGGCTGATGCCGTGCACGCGGAGGGCCGGATCGGGGCCTCGGCGACGGCCGTTCGATGGCAGTCGCTGTTCGTGGTTGGGCAGGTCGCCGGTGTTTTCATCCTGCTGATCGGCGCGGGATTGATGCTGAGGAGTTTTCAGCGCGTGCGGGCTTTTGATCCCGGCTTTGCGACAGAGGATCTCCTGACCATGCGCCTG
The DNA here is from genome assembly GCA_002328835.1 of Acidobacteria bacterium UBA2161. Classification (GTDB taxonomy): domain Bacteria; phylum Acidobacteriota; class Vicinamibacteria; order Vicinamibacterales; family UBA823; genus UBA2161. Next base: position 90,989 of record DCWN01000001.1, read on the forward strand.
TCGCTGCCGGAGTCGGATCCGAACGCCGATGACGCCCTCCAGCGAATCGCCGAGATCTCCGAAGCGACGCGTGCGCTGCCCGGCATCGAGTCGGTCGGCATGACGTCGCACCTGTACTTCGGCCAGGGCTACCTGACCACCCGAATCGTCGCCGAGGGGCAGTCACTGGCGCCTGATGAGGAAGGAGTACGCGTGTACCGGCAGTTCGTGAGTTCAGGATACTTCGAGGCGTTGGGCTTGCCAGTGGCGTCCGGTCGCGGCGTGACGTTGCGCAATACCGCGTCCGCGCCGCTCGTCGCCGTCGTGAGCCGATCGCTGGTGCGTCGGTTCTGGCCGGAGACCGACCCGATCGGCCGTCGCTTCCGTTTCGGCCGGAGCGACGACGCGCCATTCCATGAGGTTGTCGGCGTTGTCAGCGACGTTCGACCCGACGTGACCCGGTCGGCGAGGCCGATCGATCCCCAGGTGTACACACCGATGGCGCAGAGCGCGTTCGGCCGCGCCACGCCGGGTCTCTTGGTCCGCACGGCCGCGGATCTTGGCGCGACCGTGTCGCCGATCCGCGAAGCGATCCGGCGGGTCGCGCCGGATGTCGCGGTGTACGAGGTCGCGACGATGGCCCAGTTGCTGGCAGCCCGCACGGCGGTTGACCGGTTCAGCGCCTGGCTGATGGGGCTGCTCGGCGGCCTGGCATTGGTGCTGGCGACGGTCGGGGTGGCGGGGGTGATGGGGCAGGTCGTGGCCCGTCAAACCCGTGAGATCGGTGTCCGCCTGGCGCTGGGCGCGCCTCCGCGCGCCATCGTGGCCAGTCTGGTTCGTCACGCCCTGCGGCTGACGTTGCTCGGGTTGGTGAGCGGCTGGGTGGGTGCGGCGCTGCTCGCGCGTCTGCTGACCGATTTGCTGTACGGCGTTAGCCCGACCGACCCACGCGTGTTCGTCGCGGTGTCGATCATTCTCGCCGGGGCCGCGCTCGCGGCCAGCTACGTGCCCGTCCGCCGCGCCGCGCGCATCGATCCGGTCGACGCGCTGAGGGCGGAATAGCCTCGATCGGTCTTCATTCCGCGCGCAGCGTCGTGAACGGATCGACCCGTGTCGCGCGACGCGCCGGGGCGTAGCACGCCGCCAGTCCGAGTGCGAACATGAGCGCCGATACCGTGCCGAGGGTGGCCGGATCGGTGCCGCTCGGACACGACCGGTCCTAGGCTCCCGGCGGCCGCGGGTTCGGGTTCGGGTTCGGATTGGGGTTCGGATTCGGATTCGGATTCGGATTGGGGCCGCCGCCTCCGGTTCGGCCGACGCGCGCCAGGGCCCAGATCGCCATCTCGCGCACCTCCGCATCGGTGTCGCGGAGCCCGGCGATCAGGCCGGCGGTGGCCGCGCGGCTCTCGATCCGCCCGAGTGCCCACGCCGCCTGTTCGCGGACGTCGGCGTCGGGGTCGGGGGTTTCGAGGACCGAGACGAGGCCCGCGATGGCGTCGGCGTGCTCCAGCCGGCCGAGTGCCCAGGCCGCTTGCTCTCGCACGTCACCGTCGGTGTCGCCGAGCGCGGCCACAAGGGCGGGCAGGCCCTCGGCGTGCCCGATTCGTCCGAGTGCCCATGCCGCCTGCTCTCGAACGTTGACGTCGGGGTCCGGACGGCTCAACGCGGCGGCCAGCGCGGGGATGCCGTCGCGGTCCTCGAGGCGGCCGAGCGCCCATGCGGCCTGCTCGCGCACGTCTCCGTCCGAATCGGGCCGGGTCAGGACGAGGCCCAGGCCGGCGGCCGCGCGTCGGTCTTCCAGGCGGCCGAGGGCCCAGGCGATCTGTTCGCGCACATTCGCCGCGGCATCCGTCAAGGCGTCGATGAGCGCCGGTACCGCGCGCACATCCTCGAGTCGGCCGAGCGCCCACGCGATCTGCTCGCGCACGTTTGCGGCGACGTCGGCGAGGGCATCGATGAGGCCGGGCACGGCGCGGGCGTCGTCGATCCGACCGAGGGCCCACGCGGCCTGTTCTCGGACCGATGCGTCGTCGTCGTCCAGCGAGCCGACGAGCGGAGTCACCGCGCGCGAGTCGTCGAGGCGGCCGAGGGCCCACGCCGCGCCGCGTCGTACCTCCACCACGTCGTCGTCGAGCGCTTCGATCAATCCCTCGACCGCTCGCGAATCGCCCAACCGCCCGAGCGCGCCAGCCGCCTGAGCGCGCACGCGCGCGTCGCGGTCATTGAGCGTGCCGACGAGGGGTTCGACCGCGCGGCCATCGTCGAGCTGTCCCAGCGCACGCGCGGCGTTCATGCGGACGCCCCACGCCGCACCATCCAGGGCGTCGAGCGTCGGCTGGACGGCGGGACCTCCAATGCGGCCCAGCGCGCGCGCCGCTTCCTGGCCGGGTGAGGTCGGTGGCCACTCGCGGTCGTCCAGCCAGTCGATCGACACGGAGCGCCCGGCGAACTGCCGGATCCGGCACTCGACCGTCGGCGTGTCGGTCGTGTCGCCGAGAAGTGCCACCAGCAGCGGAACGACCGGTTCGACGCCGTCGTCGAACCGGCCCAGCTCACACGCCGCATCGGCGCGCGTGACGGCGTCGGCGGCGTAGAGCTCGGTGGCGTGCGCGCGCAGATCGCTCGAGAGTGTCCCGACGGCGTCGAGCGGGATGGCGGGCTGAGCGCCGGCGGCGCTCGCGACCGCGACCGCGGCCAGGAGCGGGACGAATGTCTTCGATCTACTAGTCACCATGACTGGGTCTCCGACGTGTTGACTGCTGAAAAATTAGCATCTTCGTGCAGACCTTCGCGGCGCCGCCGCGGCCCGGGCTCTGATCGAGCACGGGACCGCGGCCGCGGGCGAATCGCTAGGGCTCGTCGTTGCCCGGCGGGTTCGGGTTCGGGTTCGGATTCGGATTCGATCGGCCCGAACGGCCGAGCGCTTCGATGATCATGCCGCGGACATCGGCGTCGGCATCATCGAGCGCGTCGACCAGGGCATCGGTCGCGCGTGAATCCCGAATCTGCCCGAGCGCCCAGGCGGCCTGCTCGCGGACATCTTCGTCGGCATCGGTCAGCGCGGCGACCAGTCCGTCGATCGCGTCGGCGCTGCGCAGGCGGCCGAGGGCCCACGCCGCCTGTTGCCGCGCGTCGGCGTCGGCGCCGTCGAGTGCGGCGACTAGGTCGGCGACCGCGGTGGCCCCACGGATGTTGCCGAGTGCCCAGGCGGCCTGCTGCTGGACGTCGCCGTCCTGGTCGTCGAGGGCTGCGACGAGGCCTTCGATCGCTTGCTCCGCACGCATGTTGCCGAGCGCCCACGCGGCCTGCTGGCGCGCGTCAGCGGTTGCCGACATCAGCGCCGCGACCAGGCCCTCGACGGCCGACGCGTCCCGGATCGTCCCGAGGGCCCAGGCCGCCTGCTGCTGGACGTCGCCGTCCTCGTCGTCCAGCGCCGCGACGAGTGCCGCGACCGCGCCGGCATCACGGATGGTGCCGAGCGCCCACGCGGATTGTTGCCTGGCGCCGTCGCCGCCGTTCGCGAGCGCGGCGCGCAGCCCGTCGATGGCCGCTGGATCCCTCAGCGTTCCGAGAGCCCAGGCGGCCTGTTCCTGAACGTCCGGATCGCTATCGCCGAGCGCGGCAACTAGCGGCGCCACCGACTCGCGACTGCGCATATTGCCGAGCGCCCACGCGGCCTGCTGCCGCACATCGGCGTCGTCGTCGTCGAGCGCCGCCGCGAGCGCGTCGGCGGATCCGGTTCGGCGGGCTCGACCGAGCGCCCACGCCGCGGTCGAGCGGACGTCGGCGTCACTGTCCGAGGTTAGCGCGTCGGCCAGCGCGGCCAGCGCGCGATCGTCCCTGACCCGGCTCAGGGCGCTGGCGGCCTGTTCCCTGACGGAGGCTTCGGGATCGCCCAGCGCCGTAATGAAGGCCTCGACAACGCGATCGCTGACCTCACTCGTCTGAGCCTCCGCCTCCATGGTGACGGCCTCGCCGATCGCCTCCGCGAGCTCGGCTGCAACTTCTACGTCCGCATCTTCCAGGGCTATTTCGAGATCCTCGATCTCGGCCTCCACCCGGCTGGTGTCCTGGGCTATCGGCGCGCTGGTATCGGAGGTTGGCGTGCGCGCCGACGGCTCGACCGCCGCGAGCGCCAGCGCGAACACCGCGATCGCCGCGACCGTCAGGCCCCGGAGCGCGCGCGGAATCACTCGTCGAACGTCGGGATCCAGAATCGCCATCAGTCGTCCCTCCAATTCCGACCGTCGGGCCATCGCCATCGTCGTGGCGGCGGCCCATTCCATCGGCTGCGACTGTGCGATGTCGAGGAGATGCGCCGCGTAGTCGGACGGCCGCGTGCCCATCGCCAGGACCTGGTCGTCGCACGCGCGCTCACGCTCGACGCGCAGCCGTCGGGCAGCCAGCCAGACCATCGGGTTGAACCAGTGGATCGCACAGGCGAGCTGGGCGATCGCCTGAACCGCGCAGTCGCGCCGCTGAACGTGAGCCAGTTCGTGGGCCAGCACGGCGGTCCGGCACTCGGTGGGCCATTCGTCCGCGTCGACCGGCAGCAGGATGACGGGCCGCGACCATCCCCAGGTCATCGGCACGCTCGCACGGGCACTCCGCAGGAGGCGAACCGAGCGCACCAGGCCGAGGCGATCCGAGAGGTCGTGCGCCAGATGGCGCCAGCCCGCATCGTCGATCGGCGTGGCGTCGCGTGAAATCCACCACGCCGTGCCGAGACCGATCGCAAGACGCAGCAGGACGATCGCCGCGCCGGCACCCCAAATCAGGAAGAGCAGCGTCGGCCAGTCGAGTGGTGGCGCCTGGGCACTGCCGGGCGCCGAGGCCTGGGTCTCGCGAGCCGCGTCGTTCGGAAGCGCCGCAACGGTTTCACGCGCGGTCGGCGCTTGGCGGGTCGATGTGGGTTCGAGGTCGAGCGCGGAGATATCGGCGGTCGTCGCCGGCGCGCCGACGAGTGCCGCCAGGGGCTGCGGCAGGCTCACGGCGATCGCCGGAAGCCGCCCCGACAGCACCGGCACGGCCAGCGTGGCCACGAGAGCCACGGTCCAGACCAGATGGCGCATGGCGGCCGACGCGCGGCGCGAACTGGCGACGAGCAGCCCGGCGCCGGCGAGCAGCGCCGCGCTCTTGACCGTCGCGTCGGCGAAGGTCCAGAGCCAGTCGGGGCCGCTCACCTGCAGGAATGTCAGGAACCCGTTCATGGCTACCGTCCTTCTTTGCGCGCTCGGTCGATGAACGCGGACAGCCGGGCTCGATCTGCCTTGCTCAGTTGCGCGGACGGCATGTCGAGCAACGCCGCGACGGCGTCGGACGTCGAGCCGCCGAAAAAGGTCTGGACGACCTGCTTCAGCGCCGAGCGGCGCGCCTTGTCCGGAGCGACGACCGGGAGAAAGACATACCGCGGTCCCTGCTGCTCGTGCCGCAGGTGACCTTTTTCCTCGAGGATGCGCAGCAAGGCCCGGGTCGCCGAGTAGCTGGGCGGATCGGGCAGATCTTCCATGACCTCGGCCGCGGACGCGCGGCCCCTCCGGTAGACGATGTCCATGATCTGCCGTTCGCGACGGGTCAGCCCTCTACTCTCTGCCATGGCGTGGTGGTCCTCGTGTCGGATGTCGTTGCTGCTAAAAAACCAGCAGTGCTGAAAAAATAGCACCAGCCGCCGCTGGTGTCAACCCCCCCGAGACAGCCCCAGGAAATCGGTCGATTCGTCTCGGGGTACAGTGGTCCCGGTCGGCGCCGGGCCGGCGCCGAATGACGCTGACGAGGACGAGGACGAGGACGAGGAGGAAGACGCGATGCGAAACCGCAGGGCGATTGTAGGACTCGGGCTTCTGACGCTCGGCGCCGGCCTCGGCGCGCAGTCGGGCGGGTACCCCCACGCGAACTTCATCCAGCCGGAGGGCATCCGGGCGTCGGCGTCGTACACCCACGTCGTGGAAGTCACCGGCGGCCGCACGGTGTACCTGGCCGGGCAGGTCGCGATCGACGCGGGCGGCAATCTCGTCGGTCCCGGCGATCTTCGGGCACAGGCCCAGCAGGTCTTCGAGAATCTGGAAACCGCGCTGGCGTCGGTGGGCGGCGGTTTCGAGCACCTCGTGAAGACCAACATCTACGTGACGGATATGGCCGATCTTGCCGGACTGCGGGAAGTACGGAGCCAGTACATGGCCGACCCGCCACCGACCAGCACGCTCGTGCAGGTAGTGCAGTTGGCCCGCGAGGGCTTCCTCCTGGAGGTCAAGGGGATCGCCGTCGTTCCGGAGTGATCGCGGTTTGGTGGCTCAGCGTCCGACCGGTCCGAAGAGGACCAGTATGAGGAGCGTCGCGACCACGGACACGAGCCAGCCGATGACACAGACCAGCACCGCACGGGTCGTGCTCGTGAAGTCGAGCGCCTGTCTGACGGCGACGACCGTGGCCACGACGATCCAGAGCGAGACGACGACGTAGATCGCGGGACCGAGCACCGGCACGATGCCGGCGGCGCGCAGGATGCTCGGCGCCTGGGCGAACCCGGTCGTGCGAAGCAATTGGTGCACGTCGGCGCTCGTTCGTCGTTCGGCGAGCAGCTGGGTGCCGATCACCATCACGAGCACCGCCCAGATGATCCAGGCAAACAGCGCCGCGAGGCTGCCGGCGACGAGCGCACTGAGGCTGGCGGCCTGCAGCCCGATCGAGCCGATGCCGGCGCCGACGCTCGCGATGAGGACGACGGCGACGGCCTGGCGGGTCCCGTTCGGGTCGTGCTCGACTTCCTCGTAGGTGCGCGGGCGCAACTGCGCCGCGCCGATCATCCGCTCGGTGAAACTCGACACTATGCTTGCGGACTATACTGGTTCACGCGGTGCTGGTCTATCGGTGCCGCGTCTTCCCCCAGGAGGTCGCTCCAGATGTCGACACGCGTTCGGACGCGCGGCGGGTTTCACTCCATCCTCGAATCGGACCATCCCTTCGTCTTCATCGATGCGTGCATGCAGATCTGGCCCGACGCCGATTTCGAGAACGCCCATCGTCACGGCGTGACCGCCTACGCGGTGACGGCCTGGGAGCCGCACGACGATCTGGCTGTGGCGGTCGAACGCGCGATGTTCTGGCATCTCGTCGCGCGGCGTCATTCGAATCTGGTGGTTGCGACGACGGCCGACGACATCCGGCGCGCCAAGGCCGACGGTAGGGCGGCGTTGATCCTGCACGCCCAGGGCGCCGACTTCGTGGGGAACAAGCTGCATCGAGTCGAGGCGATGCAGCGGCTCGGTTTGCGCATCATGTTGCTCGCCTACAACGCGACGAATCTGTTATGCGACGGCGCGCTGGACAGTACCGACGGCGGGTTGACGCGATTCGGGCGCCTGGTGGTCAGCGAGTGTAACCGGGTCGGCGTCGTGCTCGATTGCACGCACATCGGCAAGCGCTCGACGCTCGACATCATCGAGCACAGCGCGCAGCCTTGCATCTTCACGCACTCGAATGCGAACGCGCTGGCCCCGAATCCCCGGAACATCGACGACGAACAGATCCGGGCCTGCACCGCGCGGGGCGGCGTCATCGGGCTCGTGTCCTGGGGACCGCTGGTGCTCCAGCCGGGTGCTCGCCAGCGCCCCAGCGTAGAGGACTTTCTGGCGCACGTGGACCACGTGGCGCAGTTGACCGGGGGTACCGAGCATATTGGCATCTCCACCGATGCGTCGCTCGGCACCTATCCGGACCACGAACATGATCCGTGGGGCGAGCCCGACTACCCGAATCCTGGCGCGGCCTACGGCGAAGCCGTGACGGCAGACGTTCGCTCGCCGCTCCGGCAGGTCGATGGCTTCTCCGATTACGCCGAGATCGGCACGCTGATTGAGGGTCTGGGCCGCCGGGGGTTCGGCGACGACGACATCGGTCGGATCCTGGGCGGCAACCTTCTGCGCATCTTCGATCAGGTCTGGACCTCCTGATCGCGATGATCGAGCTAGACACCCTGACGAAGCGCTACGGCGACCAGATCGCCGTCGACCGGCTCTCCCTGCGCGCCGAACCCGGCGAACTGGTTGTGCTGCTCGGCACGTCGGGGTGCGGCAAGACGACGACGCTCAAGATGATCAACCGGCTCGTCGAACCGTCCGACGGGCGCGTGCTGCTCGACGGCGCCGACGTCAGCTCCCTGCCGCAGCACGAGCTGCGGCGTCGGATCGGCTACGTCTTTCAGAAGGTCGGCCTGTTTCCTCACATGACGATCTTCGAGAACATCGGCATCACGCCGACGCTGCTCGGCTGGCCCGCGGATCGGATCCGCCGGCGGGTCGACGAGCTGCTGGACTTGGTCGAGTTGGACCCGGCGGGTATGCGTGATCGTCGTCCAGACGAGTTGTCGGGGGGGCAGCAGCAGCGCGTCGGCGTCGCGCGCGCGCTCGCCGCCGAGCCGACCGTCATGCTCCTCGACGAGCCGTTCGGTGCGCTGGATCCACTCACGCGCGACCGGCTACAGCAGTCCTTCAGCCGGATCCGGTCGCAACTGGCGGTCACCGCGGTCTTCGTCACCCACGATCTCACTGAGGCGCTGCTGCTGGGCGATCGGATCGTCGTGATGCGTGATGGCCATCTGGTGCAAGAGGGCACGCCGCACGAGTTGATGGTGAATCCGGTCGACGAATTCGTCGAACAGATGATCGGCACACCGAAGCGGCAGGCGAGGCTCGTCGACGATCTGCTCGGTCGGGGGGCGCCCGCATGAGCGAGCAACTGGCGCTGCTCCCGGCCTACCTCACCGGCCATGTGCAGTTGACGCTCGTCGCGTTGTTCCTGGGCACGGCGATCAGCGTGCCACTCGGCATCGTGGCAACGCGTGTGCGGTGGCTCGAGCAGGTGGTGCTGGGCATTGCCAGCATCATCCAGACCGTTCCGAGTCTCGCGCTGCTCGCCATCATGGTGCCGCTGCTCGCCGCGTTGCAGGTGCAGAGCATCGGCTACCTGCCGGCGATCATCGGCCTCACGCTCTACAGCACGCTACCGATCCTGCGGAACACCGTCATCGGCATCGAGGGCGTCGATCCGGCGTACACCGAGGCGGCCCGCGGGGTCGGCATGACCGAGGGGCAGCAGCTCTGGCGGGTCGAGCTACCGCTGGCGATGCCGGTGATCGTCGCCGGGCTGCGGACCTCGAGTGTCTGGGTCGTCGGGATGGCCACGCTCTCGACGCCGGTCGGCGCGTCGAGTCTCGGGAACTACATCTTCGCCGGCCTGCAGACACGGAACTACACCGCGGTCATGGTGGGCTGTGTGGCGGCCGCGCTCCTGGCGCAGTTGCTCGACGGTCTCGTGCGCGTCCTCGAACAGGGCGTCCGGTTGCGCCGCCGTGCACCCGTCGCCGCCGCGTTGTCGGTGTTGGCGGCGCTGTACCTGTTCGCGGGGGTCACCCTGGTGCGTCCGCTGCTTGCCGGTGACGCGGCGCGCCAGGTCGTCGTCGGGTGCAAGACTTTCACCGAGCAGTACATCCTGTCTGAGATCGTCTCAGGCCAGGTGACCGCGGAGACCGGGCTCGATGCGACGGTGATCCAGTCGCTGGGATCGACGGTCGCCTTCGACGCGTTGCGGTCGGGCGATCTGGATGTGTACGTCGACTACTCGGGCACGATCTGGGCGACGATTCTGCGCCGCGAGGCGACGACCGAGAATCGGTCCGAGGTGCTGAGCGGGGTCGAGCGGGAACTGGCGGCCGACTACGGCGTCCATGTCGTCGGCGCGCTCGGGTTCGAGAATACCTACGCACTGGCGATGCGGTCGGCTGACGTGCGCGCGCTCGGGCTGAGCCGGATCAGCGACCTGATTCCGCACGCGGCCCGGCTCGTCTTCGGCGGCGACTACGAGTTCTTCGGGCGCCCCGAATGGGTGTCGCTGCAGGAGCGCTACGGCTTCGCCTTCGGCGAGCGGCGGACGATGGATCCGTCGCTCATGTATCAGGCGGCGGCGCAGGGAGACGTCGACGTCATCAGCGCGTTCTCGACCGATGGCCGGATCGCCGCGCTCGACTTGACCCTGCTCGAGGACGATCGGGGCGCCGTCCCTCCGTACGATGCGGTGATCCTGGTGAGCGACCGCCTGATGCGGGAGCAACCCGAGGTCGTCGCGGCGCTGCGGGGGCTCGTCGGCACGATCGACGCCGACCGGATGCGTGCGATGAATCTCTCCGTCGACGCCGACGGGCTGACACCCCGGGCGGTGGCGGAGGAGTTCCTGGCGGGAAGGCGCTGATGAGCGGGCCGCCCGGCCGCCTCGTTCTACTCCTCGGTCTGCTAAGCTACGGCGATGCGAGGAGTGGGTTCGGGAAAGGGCCGGTTCGGTCTCGGGATCCTGGCGGTCAGCCTCCTGGTTGCGGGCTGCGGCGGGAGTGAATCGGGCGGAGCCGGCGAGCCGGAACGGCTGCGGATTGCCGTCGTGCCGAAGGGCACCTCACACGATTTCTGGAAGTCGATCCACGCCGGCGCGCTCCGGGCCGAGGAAGAACTGGGCAACGTCGAGGTGATCTATCGCGGGCCCGAGCGCGAGGACAACCGCGATCAGCAGATCTCGCTCGTCCAGAACCTGGTGAGCAGCGGCGTCGACGCCATCGTGCTGGCGCCGCTCGACGAGCACGCCCTCGTGCCCTCGGTTCGACTGGCCACGCAGTCCGGCATTCCGGTCGTGGTCATCGATTCCGGGCTCGCCGCCGAAGCGGGGACCGACTACGTGAGCTATGTCGCCACCGACAACGTCGAGGGCGGACGGATCGCCGGTCGGCAGATGGGGGAGTTACTCGAGGGGCGGGGCCGCGTCCTGCTCCTCCGCCACGCCGAGGGGTCCGAGAGTACGATGCGCCGCGAGGAAGGCTTCGTGGAAGCGCTGGCGACGTTCCCGGACATCGAACTGGTCGATCCCCAGCGATACTCGGGTGTCACGACGGCCACGGCGCAGGCGGCCGCCGAAAGCCTCCTGACGATCCACGACGACGTCGACGGGATCTTCTGCGCGAACGAGTCGTCGACCTTCGGCATGCTGCTCGCGCTGCGCAGCCGCGGCCTGGCAGGGGAGATCAGGTTCATCGGCTTTGACGCCAACGAGAGCCTGGTCGCCGCGCTCGCGGAGGGTGAACTGGCCGGCCTCGTCGTCCAGAACCCGATGGGCATGGGTTACGAGGGCGTCAGGACCGCAGTCGCCCATCTGCAGGGCACCCCCGTGGACCTCCGGCAGGACACCGGCGTCAGGCTCGCGACCCGCGACAACATGGACGACCCGGAAGTCGCCGAGCTTCTGACGCCAGACCTCGCGCGCTACCTCGAACAATGACCACCGCGGGACAGCCGGCTTCGGGTCGCCACCCGCGGCTGGAGATGTCCGGCATCGCGAAGCATTTCGGCGCGACCGTCGCGCTCGATGCTGTCGATCTGCGCGTCGACTCGGGTCAGGTGCTCGCCCTGGTCGGCGAGAACGGCGCGGGTAAGTCGACGCTGATGAAGATCCTGTCTGGCGCGGTGCGGCCCGACGCGGGCGGTATCCAGCTCGATGGTGAGCGATTCGCCCCGGACGGTCCGCTGGCGGCGCGCGCCTCGGGCGTCGCGATGATCTACCAGGAGTCGAACGTCGCGCCCGATCTGAGCGTCGAGGCGAACCTGATCCTCGGGGCTGAGCGGCATCGGCTCGGGTTCATCGATCGCCCCTCCCACCGGCGCCGGATTCACGACGTGCTGGCGCGTCTGGGCCGCGCCGATCTGCCCCTCGCGGTGCCGGTGTCGGCGCTCTCTCCGGGCGACCGGCAGCTCGTCGAGATCGCGCGGGCGCTGCTGACCGACGCGCGAGTCGTCGTGATGGACGAACCCACGAGCAGCCTGGGACTCGTCGAGATCGAGAAACTCTTCGACGTCATTGACGGGCTTCGCCGCGAGGGTGTCGCGGTGATCTACATCTCTCACTTCCTCGAGGAAGTGCAGCGGATCGCCGATCGATACATCGTGTTGCGCGATGGGCGTGTGGTCGGTGACGGCGCGACGCCGGGCGTGACCGTCGGGGCGCTCGTCGAACTGATGATCGGACGGCGCTTGCCCGACATGTTTCCGGTGACGTCGCGGGCGCTCGGAGCCCCGCTGCTGGCGCTCGACGGTGTGGCCACCTCCGATCCGGAGACGCGGATCGATCTCACGGTCCATCGGGGCGAGATTCTGGGCCTGGCCGGGCTCGTGGGTGCCGGCCGGACCGAACTCCTGCGCGGCATCTACGGGCTCGACCCGATCGTTTCGGGCGAGGTCCAGGTGGCCGGGGTCGCCGGCGGGAAGCAGGCCGCGAGCGGGCTCACGCCTGGGGTCGGCCTGCTGAGCGAGAACCGCCAGGCGGAGGGGCTGGCGCTCGGGTGCTCGGTTGGCCTGAACATGCTGCTGAGCCGCCTGGGCCCGTTCGCCCGCTGGGGCTGGCTCGATACGCGCGCGATGGCGCGCACGGTCGACGAGCTTGTCGAGCGGCTGGGCATTCGCGCCCGCGACACGGGCCAACCGGTCGGCGAACTGTCGGGCGGCAACCAGCAGAAGGTGGCGTTCGCGCGCTTGCTTCACCACGACGTCGACCTCCTGCTCCTTGACGAACCGACGCGCGGGATCGACGTCGCCAGCAAGGCGCAGATCTACGAATGGATCGGCGAGTTGGCCGGGCGCGGCAAGGGCGTCGTGCTCGTCTCGGACTACGTGCCGGAGCTGCTCGGGGTCTGTGACCGGATCGCGGTCATGCATCGGGGGCGGATGGTCGCGAACCGGCTCGCGAAGGACTGGACCGAGCACGACATCATGGCTGCGGCGACCAGCGGTGAAGGGCTGGCGGCATGAGCGGCCTCGCCGGTCGACCCGTCTCGGCCTGGTTGCGGGCGTTGGCGCCCGCGCTGAGTCTGGCCGCCGCAGTACTCGTCTTCTACGCGATCCCGCCGCACCCGCCGCTCACGCTGTTCGATCTGCGGCTTGTGGCGGTGCACGCGATGATCGTCGGGACGGCGGCGATCGGGATGACCTTCATCATCATCAGCGCGGGCATCGACCTGTCGGTCGGTTCCGCCATCGCGCTGGTCAGCGTGGCCGCCGCGCTGGTGCTCGAGGACGGCGGCGGTGTCGGTGCCGCGATCGTCGTGGCACTGGCGACCGGCGCCCTGTGCGGGCTCTACAACGGACTGCTGATCACCGGACTTCGGCTGCCGCCGTTCATCGCCACGCTCGGCACGCTGGGGTTCTATCGCGGTGCGGCAAAGTGGATCTCGGGCAGTATTCCGGTCACGGCGCCGACGCGCGGTCTCGAACGCTGGGTCAACCCGATTCCCGACCCACCATGGCTACTGGTGGCGCCGGGTGTCTGGCTGATGGTCGCGCTCGGCATCGGCTTCGTGCTCGTGCTGCGCTACTCGGTCCTCGGGCAGCATGCCCTGGCGATCGGGTCCAACGAGGCCACGGCGCGACTGTGCGGCATCCGCGTGGCGCGGACCAAGGTCGCCATCTACGTCGTGGCGGGGCTTCTCACCGGACTGGCCGGGCTGATGCAGTTTGCGCGTCTCACGCAGGGCGATCCGACGGTGGCGATCGGCCTCGAGCTGGACATCATCGCGGCGGTCGTCATCGGCGGCGGATCGCTCAGCGGCGGCCAGGGCTCGATCGTCGGGACGCTGGCGGGCGCCGTCCTGATGGCCTATCTTCGGAACCGGAGCACCGTGCTGGGCTGGCCGAACTTTGTCGAGGAGATGATTGTTGGCCACATCATCATCGTGGCGGTGGCGGTCGACCGCTGGCGCGCGGGCCGGACGAGTTGACGGGTGTGACCGGTCTTCTAGTCGCGATGGCCGGGGCGAGCCGGTGACGCGGGTCTACGTGGCCCGGCATCCGACCGACGCGCACCTGTTCAAGGGCATCCTCGAGGCCCAGGGCATCGAGGCGCTCGTGCGAGGCGAAGCGCTCTTCGGCGCGCGCGGCGAGGCGCCGGTGACGTTCGACACGCTGCCGTCGGTCTGGGTGATGGATGACGATGATGTCGATCGCGCGCGGGCACTGGCAGACGAGTATGCGAAGGGCGACACAGCGGCTGAGCCTCGACCGACCTGGCGGTGCGCGGCCTGTCGAGAGGTCGTCGAGGGGCAGTTCAGCGAGTGCTGGCAGTGCGGCGCGACACGGCCCTGAAGGCTAGCCGTGTGTCCGTTGCCCGACACGTTCAACCAGGGTTGCTCCAGTCCGCCGCTGTCCGCGGTCGCAGCGGGTTGCGAGAACGAGACACGGGAGCGGATCGAGCGAGGCCAACGAGATGCCGAAGCTGACGGTCGAGGGATGTGCGCCAGTCGACGTGCCGGATGGCAAGCGGCTCGTGCTGGCGATGGAGCAGGATGCCGGCGTCGACGTCCTGCACGCCTGTGGCGGGAATGCGCGATGCACGGCCTGCCGCGTCGAATTCGTCTCGGGTGAGCCCGAGAACATCGCACAGGCGGAGCAGGCGCTGCTGGCCCAGCGCAGTCTGACGGGTGTCAGGCTGTCGTGCCAGATCGTGTGCGACCGTGACATGACGGTGCGCGCGGTGAGCCGGCTGGAGGGCAGCGGCCGTCCCGACCCCGGGCCTCTCCCGAGCGAACAGATCGATCCGCCACCCACCTGGGTGGCGCGTTAGCAGCCCGTGCGGGCCGAACGCCCCGGGCGCTCAATCGTCGATGGCCCGGAGTTGTTGGTCGAGTGCCTCGAGCGCGCGCGTCAACATCTCGCGATGGCCGGGATGTGTCGCGCGCTCGAGGTCGGCCAGGGTTCGCGTGCGAGACAGTGAGAGGTCGTGGCGCTTCGCGTCAGCCGCGCGCTCGGCGTCGGTTCGCCGGTCGGGCGGGCGCCGCTCGCGCGACGCCTCGTCCTGCTGCGACTCGATTGCCTTGCTTTCCCAGCCTCGGGCCATGAACGCTCCTGCCGAGCGCGGGCGCCGTCGTCGAGCGGCGCCTGGTCGCCCTACGGGATCGGCCGCAGCCGTCCGCGATACCTGACGGTCTGACCCGACAGGACCCTGACGTCGAGGGCGAGCGGCACGTAGCCAGGGGCCTCGATGACGATCTCGTAGACGCCGTCTTCCAGCTTCAGTCGCTGAAACGTGCCGTCGAAGTCGTCCACGAGCCCGACGTAGGCCCCGCCAACGAACACCTCGGCATGGCGCGGGCTCACCTGTAGCCGAACGCCGCCGAGATAGTCACGGGTGACCGCGAACGTGCCGTAGCCGGCACCGTAGGCGTACGCGGGATATCCGTAGGGACGATACGCGTAGGCTCGGTACGGGTAAACGTAGGCACTGGCGTATCCGTACGGGCGGTACCGCATGCTGTACCGCGGGGAGCGGAATCCGCCGTAGCGGCCGGAGACTCCGAAGCCGGCACCGACCGAGAGGCCGCGACCCCAGCTTCGCCCAGGGGGCACGAGGCCACGGCGACCTCCGCGGCGACTGCCGGACCGACGACCGTCCCGACCGTCGACCCGGCCGCGGATCTGGCCGGGCACGCCCGGCCGTGCTCCGCTGACGCTCGGGCCTCGGGTGACACGCGTCGGCCGACCGGCGCGCTCCGGCGCGCGGGTCGGCGCGTCGGCGGCCGGCCGGGTCGATGGGTTCCGGTAGCCGCGCCGCGTCACCTGGCCGGCGTCGGCGGACGCCACCGGAACCAGGGTCGTCAGAATCCAGGCCAGACCGACGACGAGCGTTGGTGTGCGGTGTCTCATGACGCGCTCCTTTCGCTGAACGGTCGACACCCGGGCGGTTGCAGTCTTCGTACCAGCCCGACCGGCTCGATAATACGCCGCCAATTCGTGGACGGTTCGCTGGGTGTCACGTTCCGTGGCCAGCAGTGTCCGGTCTGGAGCACGGCCTTCGGAGGGGCGCTCACGCGCCGCCGGCGGGCACATCCAATCCGAGCGCCTCCGACAGCTCCCGGAGTTTTCGCTGCACGAGGCGGAGATTGCGCGGTCCCATGCGCAACGCCTGGCGTTGGACCGGGGTCAGCGCTTCGAGCGACGGGTCGACGAACTCGAAGACGACGCTGCGGGACACAACCGCGATCTCGCCATCGACGATCGGCGCATCCAACACCTCACGCACCGCGAGCGCCAGCACGGGCCGGAACTCTCCGTCAGGATGACCGAGGTCGCGGTAGGCGTCATCCAGCAGCGGTGCGAGTTGAACGAAGAGCTGCGCCGTGCCTGCCACGTCCAGCGAATCGAACGCGTCGGCGATGAGGTCGTAGCGTTCGTAGCTCCGGGGGTCGATGACCGAACGCTGTCGGCCGCCCGCCGTGCGGAACGGCTCGCGCGGCGAGAGGTTGCCCAGGTGGCGGGCCGGCGTCTGGCCCTCCGCCATGTTCTCAGCGACGACGACGAATGTCCGAATCAGATCGTCGGTGGCAATCCACGCGACAAACGTCGGGTGGGCGGACAGCGCGGCCACCAGATCTCGCACGAGGCTGTCACTTCCATCGAGCGGAGGCAGGTCGATCGGAGGGACCTCGTCCGAGTCGGCCTCGTCCAAGATCTCCTCGGTCGCGTCGACCGACCCATCGGCCGCCGTCGCGGCCAGGGGTGGGGCCTCGGCGGGCACCATCTCCGCGGGTCCGCGCCGGACCAGGTAGACCGCGAGAATCGCCGCGGCCAGGAGCGCCACGCCGCCGACGACGATGGCCGTGGATTGCCACCGCGGACTGCCGCCGGGCGTCGGCGTCGGTTCGGGATCGAACTGGAAGTCGCCGAGGTCGGTCATTGGTCTAGGCTCTACGACCCTCTCATTGTAGACGAAGCTCAGCGGCTTTCGGTTGCATCGCGCGGCCGCAGGTCGTTGGTCAGAAGGATCTCGACGACGCCGAGGCCCGCCACCGCGCGCCGGGCGAACCGCATGTCGCGGACGGTCACCCGGTATCCGTCCGCGTCGCGTTCGACCGTATAGCTCGGTAGGCGGAGCCAACGCCGCGTCCCCTGAATGTCGGGCGCGACGAGTGCCGCGCGGACGATAGCGTCGACCTCACCGATCGGAACGCTGTCGTCGCTCAGCCGGATCGGCCGATCGGACAGCCAGTCGATGAGGACGAAGTGATAGCGGTCGCCCGACGAGGCGATGATCTCACGCGCGAACGGGTTGCCAGCCACGGGGCCGGCCATGGCGGTGACGACCTCGACACCCCGGCTCGCCAGCCAGCGCTCGGCCTGTCCAGCGGCGACCCGACTGCCCATGACCATCGCGGCCGCGTACAGCGCCACCGCCGCGAGGCAGGCGACGGCGAACCGGTGTCGCACCCGCGGCCGCCGCGACCAGGCGAGTACGCTGATACCGCCGAGGCCGACGAGCCACGCGGCCCGGGTGCTCCACGCGGCCAGCCCCGGGCCGACCACGATCCAGGTGGCGATCGCCCCGCCCAGGATCCAGGCGAGCCGACTCGGCCACCGCGCGCTCGAGGCGAGAACGGCCGGGGTGGCGGCGAGCAACCAGACCCACGGGTCGACGATGAACAGCCCGTCGCCGTAGAACCACCGCTCGTCGAACGGCATCAGCAGCCGGATCCCGTAGGTATTCAACCAGTCGAGGAGCGGATGGGTGAGGACGCCGATCGCGGAGAGCCCGAGGAGCGGGACGAAGGCGGGCGGTGCCTCGGCGCCGCCATGTGGCGCGCGCATCCGCGCGAGCAGCCAGACCAGCCCCGCGAGTGCCACGGGCAGGACGGCCAGGGCCAGCACGCCATGGGTCCACCCCCGACGCGCCCCGAGCGAGAAGTCGCGCCCGAGAAACATCGTGAACACGTCGATGTCCGGCGCGTTGGCGGCCAGCAGGAGCGTCAACGTACCGAACCTCGACAGCCGCTTCAGCCCGGTCTGGGCCAGGCTCGCGCCGACGAGGGTGTGAGCAATCGGATCCACTGTCAGTCGAGGCCGACCGTGAGGCCGACGAGGGCGCGCCAGAAGTTCGGCGCGTCGTTAACGTGCACGAATCGTAGATCCCCTCTGATCCAGGCGCGGCCGTGCACGCGCACGAGTCCGCCGCCGCCCGCGGTCAGCGCGATCTCGACGGAGGTGCTGCTTGCGGGCGGATCGAGTCGCGCGAGCAGGCCGCCGACCGAGCCGTACGGGACCAGCGGCCCCGCGAGTGGCCCGACCAGGTACATCACCCTTCCACCGAAGAGGGCCGTCGCGCCGTAGGACCGACCGTTGAGTGCGAGACCCGACAGCCATCCGACCTCACCCTCGAGCGCGACCCGCGAGGCAATCGTCCGACCGACGCCCAACGCCACGGCGGCGCCTGGCCCGTCGACGTCTGATCCGAAACTCGTACCGGCCGACGGCGTGAGGGTCCAGCGCGCGTCGCCGAGCTGCGCCTCGGCCGGTGTGGCCCCCGTGGATGCCACCATCACGATCGCGGCGGCGGCAGCCCACTGGAGTTTCCGGCTGCCACGCCTGGCGACACGCCCGCGTTTCCTCATCGCGTCGGCGCACGCTCCGTGAGGGCGTTCGGGTCGGGCGGTCCGGGCGCCAGTGCGCCCGGTCGTTGGAGCTTCGGGAGGAGTGCGGATGCGGCGACGACGCCCAGCCCCACGGCGGCCAGGAACAGGAAGAGGTTGGTGAACTCCCCGGTCACGTCGTTGATGTAGGCCACCAGGCGGATGGCCACCGGGGCGGCGCCAAACGCGACGACGAACTTGATTCCGAACGCGACGCCGTGTCGCCGTTCCGGCGTCGCGGCGGCCAGGAGCATGTTCTCGGCTGGCAGCGAGCCGCTGTTGGCCATGACGAGGACCGCTGACGCGGCGACGAGCGAGAACCCGCCGGCGCTGGCGGCGACCCAGAGGACCGGCACCTGGATCAGGAACGTCCCGATGTACACCGTCTTGAGGTCGAACCGATCGGCGAAGTGCCCCGACACGATCTGCGTGAGCCCGGCGCACCCGTAGACCAGGGCGACGAACGCGCCGACACCGAGCGTCGAGCCGCCGCCGACGTCCGCCAGGCGCAGGGCGAACACCTTCGGCATGGCAGTCTGGGTCGCCTGGTAGATGATGGCGCCCCCGAACATGGTCACGAGCAGGAGCACGAAGGCCCGCATCTGACCGGTATGCGCGCCGGCGGGCGTGGCGGCGTGAACGGCCGGTCGGTCGATGAGGCGGCCGCTGACCAGGCAGTAGAGCATGACCCCGCCGGTCGCCACCGAGAGCGCGCCCGGCACGAAGAAGGCCGTTCGCCATCCGTACAGATCGATCAGCGTGCCTGCGACGAGCCCGGCGCCGGCGACGCCGCCGCTGCCGAAGATGCCGTTGATGCCCAGCGCCTTCCCGCGGCTCGCGGTGGTGCTGCGCACGAGCCAGGCGACGCCGACCGGGTGGTAGATCGCCGCGAACACACCGAGCAGGCAGAGGCCGGTCCACATGGTGGTCGGCGTCGTCGCCAGGCCGCAGAGAATCGCCGCGCCGCCGAGTCCCAGGAAGAAGACGACGAGCATGCCCGGCGCACTCCAGCGATCACCGAGCCACCCAGCCGGCAGGGCCATGGCGCCGACCAGGAGCGACCCGATCGTCCAGAGCTCGATCAGCTCGTGGTACGGCATCGCCCATTCCCGCTCGAGCGGCAGGACCACCAAGAAGAAGTACACCGCGAAGAGGTGCATGAAGGCGTGGCCAATGCAGGAGAAGACGAGCGCGTAGCGGGCGGTGGTTGGCGGCATCGCGTCGGCCATCATATCGGTCCCGGACGGCGCCGCGGTAACGTGGGAGCCCCGGTCGTCGTTCTACACTGCAGCGGCTCCCACGGTATCTTCTTCCTCAACGCCACTGACTCCTACGAGTTTCTGCCCGAGGAGTTCGAGATCTCGGACGGTGTCATCCTGCGTGCGCGGGTTTCCAACCATTGAGAACCGCGGCTTCGTCGTGAAGTTCACGAAGCTGCTTCGCATGTGAGCCGGCGCACTCGTGCGGCTCAACCCGATTCCAGAACAGACGCGCCGGCTGACGCGCGGCAGGTGAAGACCGACCCGCCGGGTGGGCCCTCCGCGCGGTAGGCCGCCGACACCTCGCCCGCGAAGGCCTCGGACGCCTCCGCGGCGACCAGCGCGACGGCGCTCCCGCCGAAGCCTCCGCCAGTCATCCGGGCGCCGTAGCAGCCCGTCGTTCGGCGCGCCAGGGCCGTGATCTGGTCGAGCTCGGGGCACGACACCTCGTACAGATCACGCAGGCTGGCGTGTGAGGCATCGACCAGGCGGCCGGCCTCGGCGTAGTCGCGGGTGCCCAGCGCCGTCGCCAGCTGGGCGGGGCGCGCGTTCTCGGCGATGACGTGGGCGGCGCGTCGATACGCCGCTTCGCGATCGGCGGCATCGAGGTCGCCACGAATCGCCTCGAGCTGTGAGGCGTCCACGTCGCGCAGCGTCCGGACGCCGGCGCACCGCCGGCGGACCGCGTCGAGGGCCGCCTCGCAGGCCGCGCGGCGCACGTCGTACTCGGTGGCGGCGAGGGACCGACGGACGCCCGTGTCCATCACGACGATCGCCAGGTCGGACGGAAGCGCGATCGGCTCGACGGCCAGCGACCGGCAGTCCAGGAGCAGCGCGTGACCGGCGACCCCGGCGCCGACGGTCAGCTGGTCCATGATGCCGCAGCCGAGACCGACGTAGTCGTTCTCGGCGCGTCGCGCCGCGCGGGATATCGAGGCCGCGTTCCACGGAATCTTGCCGAGCGCGCAGAGCGCGCGGGCGACGGCCATTTCGAGCGCCGCCGACGACGACAGGCCGGCGCCGATCGGCAAGTCGCTGCGGATTGCGATGTCGGCGCCGCCAATGTCGTGGCCCGCCTCGGCGAGCGCCCACGCCGTGCCGGCGACGTAGTCGTGCCAGTGGTTCCGACCTGTCGGCGTCAGCGTGGTCAGGTCGATCTCGACGCGCTCGTCGGAGACGGTGGAGAGGACCTGCAGCGTCCGGTCCGTCCGCGGGGCAGCCGCGAGCCGCAGCTCGCGGTCGATTGCGGCCGGCAGGGCGAAGCCTTCGTGATAGTCGGTGTGATCGCCGATGACGTTGACGCGGCCAGGCGCCCGGACAACGACAGCCGGAGCGCGCCTACCGAAGGCGGTCCGGAAGTCGTCGGCGACCCTCTCGGGTGCCGTGCTCACGAGTCGCGTGCTCCGGGGCCGGCGCCGCGCCCTGGCGTCTCACGGAGCCGAGTGGCGGCCTCCTCCGCCGTCAGGTCGCGCTGCGGTTCTGCCGTCATCTCGTAGCCGACGAGAAACTTCCGGATGGTGGCCGACCTGAGCAGCGGCGGATAGTAGACGGCGTGGAGGCGCCAGGCCGGGTCCGCGTGGCCGCCGGCCGGTCGACCGTGCCACCCCATCGAGTAGGGGAACTCGCAGGCGAAGAGCGCGTCGTATCGCGCGGTGAGTTCGGCCACGATCTCGGCGAGCGAACGGCGGTCGTCCTCGTCGAGCTCGACCAGCCCGCCGACCGCGCGGCGCGGCAGGACCATCACCTCGAACGGCCAGATCGCCCAGAACGGCACCAGCGCGACCCAGCCGTCGTTCGTGAGGACGATCCGCTCGCCCTCCGCCAGCTCTACTTCGAGGTAGTCGCCCAGCAGGTCGCTCCCGTGGGCGTCGTGGTACGCACCCTGCGCGGCCAGTTTTCGGCTCGGAACCGACGGCACGTGGTCCACCGCCCAGATCTGGCAGTGGGGATGCGGGTTGCTGCACCCCATGAGGTCGCCACGATTCTCGAAGACCTGGACGTACCGGATCGCCTCGCGTGCGGCCGCGCGTTCCGTCTCGGTGCACCACGCGTCGACCGTCGCCCGCACCTCGGGCGGCGCCATCGTCGCCAGCGTGGCGTCGTGGCGAGGCGAGAAACAGAGCACGCGGCAGTGCCCGCTGACCGGGTCGGCCCGGAGCATGCCGTCCGTCGGCGGGCGAGCGCCGACCGTCAGTCGGCCGAGCGCGGGGAAGTCGTTGTCGAACGCGAACGTGCCGTCGTAGCGGGGGTTCTCGGCACCGCCGGCGCGTCGATTACCCGGGCAGAGGTAGCACTCGGGGTCGTAGGCCGGTCGCGCACCAGGGGTCGAGGGTTCGGTCTGGCCCTGCCACGGGCGGTCGAGGCGGCCCGGTGAGGTCAGGACCCATTCGTCGAGCAGCGGGTTGTACCGCCGATGCGGGCCGTCGATCCGAAGCGGCACGCGTTCATTATGGATCGCCGGCGTACGGCAGAGGCCAGCGCGGGCACTGCTATAATCCGCGATCCATGTCGACCTTCGTCGCCGAACTGCTGGGCACGATGATTCTCGTCGTTCTGGGTGACGGCGTTGTAGCCAACGTCCTGCTAGCTCGCTCGAAGGGTGAGGGCAGCGGGTGGATGGTGATCGCGACCGGGTGGGGGCTGGCGGTGGCCGTCGCGGTGTACGCCGTCGGCAGTGTGAGCGGCGCGCACATCAACCCGGCCGTGACCTTCGGCCTGGCGGCCATCGGGCGCTTTCCCTGGACGGCGGTGCCGGTGTACGTCGCCGGGCAGCTCCTCGGAGCGATCGCGGGCGGCGTCGTCGTCTGGCTGGCCTACCGACCCCACTGGCGCGAAACGTCCGATCCCGATCTCAAGCTTGCTGTCTTCTGCACCGCTCCGGCCGTGCGCCAGTTCGGCGCGAACGTCGTCACCGAGATCATCGGCACGTTCATGCTGGTGCTCGGCGTGCTGGCCATCCTGTCGCCGGCCAACCTCGATCCCGCGACCGGCTTCCCGAGCGGCCTCGGGCCATTCCTCGTCGGGATGCTGGTCTGGTCGATCGGATTGTCGTTGGGCGGACCGACCGGATACGCCATCAATCCCGCGCGCGACCTTGGTCCGCGGATCGCGCACCATCTGCTGCCGATTCCCGGCAAGCGAGATTCCGACTGGGCCTACGCCTGGGTCCCGGTCGTCGGCCCGCTCGTCGGCGGCGTGCTGGGCGCGCTCTGCTACCGCCTGCTCTGGCTGGCCTGATCTCGGTGGCCCAGAGCCTGAACGCCCGCACCCGATGACGCCGAAGGGCAACCGCACGCTGCTGGTCCTGCTCGCCTTCGCGACGGTCTACGTCGTCTGGGGTTCGACCTACCTGGCGATCCGATTCGGCATCGAGACGATCCCGCCGTTCTTCATGGCCGGGGTGCGCTTCTGCATCGGCGGCACGTTGTTCATCGGATGGGCCGTGGCCCGGGGCGCGCCGCCGCCCGAGCGTTCACTCTGGCCACCGGCCGCGCTGGTCGGTGTCCTGATGATCGTGGGGGGCATCGGCGGCGTCACTTGGTCGGAGCAGTTCGTGCCGTCGGGCCTGACGGCGCTGCTGATCGCCATGGTGCCGTTGTGGGTCGTGCTGATCGATTGGATCCGGCCGGGCGGCGCCTATCCGGGCGCGGCGGTGTTCGTCGGTCTCGTCATCGGCCTGACCGGGATGGCGCTGCTCGTGAATCCCGCCGGTGCCGGCGAGGTCGCGCCCATCGGGGCGGTCGCCATCGTCGGTGCGACGCTGAGCTGGGCGTGCGGGTCGATTTATTCGCGGTACGCGCGGCAGGCCGAGTCGCAGGTCGTCGCCATCGGGATGCCGATGCTGGCTGGTGGGTTGACCCTGATGGTGGTCAGCGGCGCGACGGGCGAACTGGCGACCGTCGACCTGGGTGCCATCTCGTCGCGTTCAGCGCTGGCGGTGGCGTACCTGATCGGGCCGGGGTCGCTGGCGTACGCGGCCTACCTGTTCCTGCTGCGCGCGTCGACGCCGACCAAGGCGGCGACCTATGCCTACGTCAATCCGATTATCGCGCTCGTGCTCGGCGCCGCCATCGGCGGCGAGCAGATCAGTGGCTGGACGATCCTCTGTTCGGCCGTGATCATCACGGGGGTCGTCGTGATCGTCACGGCCAACGCGCGGAGCGGGTCTCACTGACGCGGTAGCGCCCGGGCTCCCGGAACGTCGGCCGTCCGCCTGCCAGATAGTAGTCGGCGTCGTGATCGTAGTGCGGGTGGGTGATGGCGACCGCGTCGGCCTCGATGCCGTCCGGGAACTCGTAGCCCAGCCAGCGAGCGCCGTTGTACGGGTCGATCACGAGCCGCGTGCCGTCCGCCTCGATCACGAACGCCGCGTGGGCGATGTACTCGAGCGTCACCTGTGCACTGCCCGTCCCGGCGGTCGCCAGCAGGCAGGCGGCCGCGAGTGTCAGCCGGGCCGGTGCACCTCGGCGGCCACCGGTCACTGGTTTCTGCCGCGGCACGCGATCGGCCAGACCGCCTCCACGCGGTCGTTTCGCGTCGCGTACATCTTGTCGTAGAGGTTCACGACCGGATCGCAGTGCGACACGATCAGTTCCAGCCGGTCGGCGGCCTGGTAGATCCGGCTCGGGTTCTCGTAGCGGACCGTGCCGAACTCGTCCGAGCCGCTCGTGTAGCTCATGCCGGTCTCGCCGACGACGATCGACCAGGGCCGGTTGATCGTGCACGACTTCGCGCCGGCGTCGGTCGTTGCGCGCCCTTCGTACTGCGCGTTGACGACCGTCGTCAGGATCGTCAACGACGGCCG
Organism: Acidobacteria bacterium UBA2161; assembly: GCA_002328835.1. Taxonomy (GTDB): domain Bacteria; phylum Acidobacteriota; class Vicinamibacteria; order Vicinamibacterales; family UBA823; genus UBA2161. Next base: position 115,509 of record DCWN01000001.1, read on the forward strand.
GAAGTCGTTGTAGGTGTCGTCGTCGTCCTCGCCGCCGATGCCCAGATACTGCGCGTCCAGGAAGACGTAGCTCCCGCCCTGCACGTCGGTGAATCCTGGCGTCGCGTGATCGATGTTGTAAGTGCCGGTGCCGCCGCCGCTGAAGATCTCGACGTTGAGTCCCGACTGCTGCATCCGCGAGAACGTCTCGGCCGCCGGCGCCAGCCCTTCGATCGCCCGGGTTCGGCGTGCCGCGAATCCGGAGACGTGCTGGGCGCCGCCATCGTAGCAGAGCATGCCGCGCAGGCGGAGGTTGGCGCTACGGTCGACGAGCTGCGCGAGCGCTAGGGCGGGCTCGCCGGCCGTGACCCCGGTCCGGTGGCCGCCCGGGTCGACGTCGACCACGATGTCGGCGATGATGCCGGCCTCGCGCGCGGCCGCGTCGAGGTCCCGCGCGTTCGCCTCGGTGTCCACCGCCTGCACGAACCCGTCACACCGCCTGCGAAGCTGCATGGCGCGACGGAGCTTCGCCGCCGACACGTTGGGGGTCGTCAGCAGGATCTCGTCGAGGCCGTGCTCGAACATCACCTCGGCTTCTGTGAGCTTCGCCGTGCAGATGCCGACCGCGCCACGAGCCATCTGCAGATGCGCGATCGCCGGAGTCTTGTGGGTCTTGGTGTGGGGGCGGACGCCGATGCCGTTGGCCGACACGGTCGACTGCATCGTGTCGATGTTCCCCTCCAGGGCATCGAGGTCGACGCACAGGGCCGGCGTCAGCAAGTCTGCCTTCGGCAGGCCCACTTCGAGATAGTCGGCGTTGGATGGGTGCGTTGCGGCCGAGAGCGCGGCCGGGGCCGCCCAGGCGGCGGCCGAGGCGACCGCGCCGTCACGGATGAACCGCCGACGGGAGAAATCGTTCCGGGTCATGATCATTCCCTTTCTGTGAGCGACCGTTCGCGGTCGAACCCCTAGTCGAGGCCGGCGCGCTGTCGAATCTCTGCCGCCAGCCGGTCGAGACCCTCAGCCTGGCTCTTCATCTGTTCGGCCTGCGCCGACAGTTCCCCGAGTGCCGCGATGTTGCCGTTGAGCAGGCCCTCCTTGAGGCGTGCCAGGAGCCGGGTCGACTGCTCGAGGAGCGCGACCGACCGTCGATGATGTTCTTGCGCTGCGGCGGGCGGCTGCACCCGCCTGAGGGCGGCGAGCGAAGACTCCTGCGCGTTCGCGAGTTGATCGAACGCGGTGGCGTCGCCCGTCGTGGCCTGGCTCAGGATCGCCATGGCCAGCTGCTCCGGATCGTCGGCTGACAGGCCGCCCCCCGCGCCGATCGCGTCCACTTGGGCGAAGTAGCTGGAGACAGCGTCGCGCTGCGGGTTCGCCGGCTCTGCCGCTGACAGCCGCTCCACAGGCGCCGGTGCAGGAGCTGGGCGCGGCGGTGTTGGTGACGTCCGGGCCGGGGTCGGCGTCGACGCGGCGGGTGTGGAGGGTTCGGTGGTCGGTCCGGCGCCCACTGGCGCCGGCAGCCGTCGGGGTGTCGCGGCCGCTGCCGGTTCAGCCGGTGGTGCGCTCCGCTCGACGGCCGTGGCCACAACGCTCTCCGACACGGTCGCGGGCCGAGCCGACTCACGGCCGACGAAGTACCCAAAGCTCATCAGGCAGAGCACGAGCGCCCCGCCGCCTCCCCAGACGAGCCATCGCGGGACGGCGATCGTCGTCGAGGGCGTCGATGGCTGCGATGGCTGCGATGG
>DCWN01000001.1:117536-169577 GCA_002328835.1 Acidobacteria bacterium UBA2161
GATGGCTGCGATGGCTGCGATGGCGTGTCGGTCATGCGTGCCTCGGGCGGCTAGTCGATCGGCGGCGTCGTCGGGGGCGGGACGCGAAGGCGCGTCCCCTGCTCGTAGGCGTAGGCGATGGCGATCAGTGCCGGTTCCGACCAGGCCTCACCGAGGATCTGAAGCCCGGTGGGCAAGCCCTCGCCGACGAATCCCATCGGGACGGTGATTGCCGGGAAACCTGTCGGTGGTGACAGCTGGGAACTGTTGTTGCCGTGCGGCGTGTTCAGATCGCCAATGAGCCGCGGCGGATTATCCCAGGTCGGATAGATGAGGGCGTCCAGTTGATCCGCCTCGAAGGTCTCGCCCACGCGTTGCCGCACGCGGTCGTCACGCGCGGCTTGCGCGGCGCAGCCGGCTTGATCGGCTGGAGCGTCGTTCGTTGCCTCCAGCGCCGACTCCAGGCGTGCACGGACGGTGGGGTGGACGTCGCGCGACTCGACGATCGCTTCGAGTGAGGTCATCGCGGCGTCGGGTCCGAGACCGGCGAGGTACCGGTCGAGATCATACTTGAAGCGATCGCACCGTGGTCGGGCCGCGCTAGGCGCCCGTCGGCGAGCCTCGGCGGCGGCCGTGGCGTCTGCCTCGGCTTCTTCATCGGCCGGCAGGGCGACCGGGTCGATGACGGTTGCCCCCAAGCGCTCCAGGTCGGCGATGGCCTCGTCGAGTCGAGCGATGACCTCGGGGTCGGCCGTCTCGTCCGACATCTCGCGCAGGACGCCGATCCGCTTACCCTGGAGCCCGTTCGGATCCAGGAACTCGAGATAGCGTTCGGCGCGGCGGGCATCGCCCTCGGCGGTCACCGCGTCCGCGGGATCGGTGCCGGCGATGACGTCGAAGACCGCCACTGCGTCGGCCACGGTCCGCGCCATCGGCCCGCCGATGTCGCGCGCAAAGCTGAGCGGCACGATCCCGTCCCGGCTGGTCAAGCCCATCGTCGAACGGATGCCCACCAGGCTCTGGTGCGACGATGGTCCGCGGATCGAGTTGCCCGTGTCGGTCCCGAGTCCGACGGCGCCGAAACTCGCGGCGACGGCCGCGGCGGTGCCGCCGCTCGAACCCGCGGTGACCCGGTTCGGGGCGTACGGATTTCGCGTGTAGCCCGGCAGCGCCGATCCCACGGTCTCGTAGGGTGAAAAGGCGAACTCCGCCATGTTCGACTTCGCGATGACGATCGCGCCCGCCTCACGAATCCGACGCACCTGGAACGCGTCGTCGGGCGGGATCGACGTGGCGAGCGCCAGCGATCCGGCGCTCGTCGGCAAATCGAACGTGTCGTAGTTGTCCTTGACGATGATCGGGATCCCGTGCAGCGGCCCGGTCAGACCCGACGCCTCGAACGCGGCGTCGAGTTCATCGGCGCGGGTCAGCGCGTTCGGGTTCAGCGTCACGAGGGCGTTCAACGCCGGGCCCTGCTTGTCGTAGGCCTCGATGCGCGCGAGGTAGCCTTCCACCAGGGTGCGGGCGGTCAGGTCGCCGGACTCCATCGCCGCGTGAATCTCGGCGACCGACGCCTCGACGACGTCGAACGACGCCGCCGGAGAAACCGGTGCCGTCGACTGGCATCCGACCAGGGCGATCGCGGGGAGGATGCGGAGCGCCAGGCAGGCGAACTCGCCCGAGCGGCGCCGGATGTTCCGAGCGAGCAGTCGCATGACGAGTCCCTCGCGCTACGGTTCGGTGGAACCGGCATTATAGCCCGTCGTCCCGGTGCGCTGGAGCGCATGCTATATTCCGGTGGCGTTGACCCCGGAATAGAAGGAGCCTCCCATGAACCGCCGCGAATTCCTCGGCACGGTCGGTGCGGGCACGATCGCCGGAGCCACGGCCCGGCCGGCGGCCACGCCGCAGACGTCCGCCTCACCGGCAGAGATCTACGTGCGCGCCTACGCGATCGATGCGATGTGCTTCGCGATGGCCCCGCCGCCGGCCACCTTCGTGCAGTACCTGACCGCCGACAAGATCGAGGCGCTGCGCACCTCGGGCCTCACCGCGATGGCCATGAACATGACCTCGAACTTCGCGGAGCTGAGCCAGGTCGAGAACATGTTCGGGGCGGTGAAGGATCGGATCGCCACGTGGGACGCGATCGTGGCGGCCAATCCCGACGTGTTTCGCAAGGTGACGACGACCGCCGGGTTGGACGCGGTCAAGCAGTCGGGGCACGTCGGTTTCATCTACTGCTTTCAGATGTCCGCGCCGTTCGGGTGGGACCTGGCGAAGCTCCGGACGTTCGCCGAGTTGGGCGTCCGGCAAATCCAGCTCGCGGACGGCAGCCGGAACTATCTCGTCGACAGTTGCTGGGAGCAGACGAACGCCGGTCTGAGCCGGTTCGGTCACCAGGCCGTCGAGGCGTTCGCCGATCTTGGCATCCTGGTCGATCTATCGCATGTCGGTGAGCGGTCGTCACTCGACGCCATCCTGGCCTCGCCGAACCCGGTCATCTATTCGCATTCCGGGTGCCTGCCGCTCTGTCCGCACCCGCGCAATGTCAGCGATCGTAATGTCCGGGCGCTCGCGGACCGCGGCGGCGTCTTCTGCGTCTACAACCAGAGCGGGTGGCTGACGCAGGACCCCGAGATCACCATCGATCACTTCATCGCCCACCTCGCGCATGTCATCAACCTGGGCGGCGAAGATGCCGTCGGCGTGGGCACCGATCAGGACGCCGTCGACATGACGGCGATGCGGCCGACCGAGGCGGCCGATCACAACCGGAGCTTCGAGCGGCGCCGCCAGGAGTATCCCCAGCTGGCGTGGGAGATCCGGCACATGCGCGTGCCCGAACTAAGCCATCCGCGGCGGCTGCTGCACCTGGCCGAGGCGCTGGAGGCGCGCGGCTATCGGCCGGAGACGATCGAGAAGATTCTTGGCGGCAACTACGTGCGCGTCTTCAGGGAGGTCGTCGGATGATGATGATGCGGCGGAGGCGAGTAGGGCCGGCGTGGAGCCGACGGGAGTGGCTGGCCGGCACGGCGGCCGCCCTCGCCGCGGGCTGTGCCCCCGCGGGCGAGGCGCCCGCGCCTCTTAACGATGCCGATGCCGACGGCGCGGGGGAGACCGCCGTCGCGCTGCCGGACTTCGAACCCCGCAGCATGCTCCACGTGGCCGAAACGCGGGTGGTGCAGCCGCGGTTTCCGGTCATCGACGTGCATACCCACCTGACCTGGTCGGACGTGCCGCTCGGTCCGGATCCGTTCGGCGAGCGGATCCGCAAGCTGGGTGAACCGTCGGCGGTGTTGCCGGTGATGGATCGCAAGGGTGTGCGGACGATGGTCAACTTGACCGGCGGCGTCGGGCCGGGTCTGACGGGCGCGCGGCGCGAGTTCGACGAGGCGCATCCGGGACGATTCATCACGTTCACCGAACCGTCGTGGAATCGCGCCGCCGACCCGGACTATCCGCGGTTTCAGGCCGAGCAGCTCGAGCGGGACCATGCGGCGGGCGCACGCGGCCTCAAGCTGACCAAGACCCTCGGCCTGTACCTGCGTGAACAGATTACAAGCGGGCCGCTCGTCACCGTGGACGATTCGCGGTTCGACCCGATGTGGGAGACCTGCGCGGCGCTGGGAATGCCTGTCGCGATCCACGTCTCGGACCCCGAGGCGTTCTTCCTTCCGATCGACAGGTTCAACGAACGCTACGAAGAGTTGCACGCCCACCCGGACTGGTCGTTTCACGGCAGTGACTTTCCCAGCAACGCCGAGCTGCTGGCGGCGCGCGACCGCGTCCTCGCGCGCCACCCCGGGACGACGTTCATCGGGTTGCACGTGGGGCACTGGGCGGAGAACCTGGCCGCGGTGGGGGAGGCGCTCGACCGGTTTCCGAACTTTCATGTAGAGATCGGCGCGCGGATCGGCGAGCTGGGACGTCAGCCGCGCGCCGCGCGGCGCTTCTTCGAGCGCTACCAGGATCGGATCCTGTTCGGCACCGATGCGATTCCGTCGCCCGAGGGCGATGCGACGCCGCAACAGGTCTTCGGCGACGCGCTCTACGAGATCTACTACCGGTTCCTCGAGACGGAAGACGAGTACTTCGACTACGCGCCGGCGCCGGTGCCTCCGCAGGGACGCTGGCGGATCTCGGGACTCGCTCTGCCGGACGAGATCCTCCGGAAGGTCTATCATGAGAACGCCGAGCGGGTGCTCGGCCTCACGGCGTGAGACCGCGCCGGTCGAACGGTGGAGGCGGGTATGGGATGGGGAGCGTGGGGTGCCGCGGTCGTGTTCGGAATCGCGATGACGATAGGCAGCGTCGGCGCGCAGGATGGCGAGCCTGAATTCCACGTCGCCTGGACCGAGGAATCGGCGACCTCGATCATCGACGACGAGTCACCGTGGTGGGATGCGCACCGCTTCCGCTTTGGCCCGGCGCTCTACGAGACCGAGTTCCGTGCCCTGTGGAACGCCGAAGGGCTGTATGTCCGCTTCGACGCGACCGACACGAATCCGTGGTTCACGATGACCAATCGCGACGATCGGATCTGGCAGGAGGAGGTGGTGGAGATCTTCATCGACCTCGACCGGTCGGGCACGAACTACGCCGAGATCGAAATCAACCCGAACAACGTGGTGACCGACCTCCGGATGCTGCGGGGCGTGCCCGACATCGAGGGCGATATCGAGTGGGATCTCGACGGGCTCGAGAGCCACGTGCGGCTGAACAAGTACCGGGACGGGTCGACCGCGGGGTGGACGGCCGTGGCAGTTCTGCCGTGGGCGGGCTTTCAGACGCTGCCGTCGGCCGAAACGATCACGGTGCCGCCGGCGCCCGCCGATCGCTGGCGGTTCAACGTCTTTCGGATCAAGCGGCCCGGCGGTCCGCAGCGCCCGACCCAAGACGTCGTCTTCGCCTCGTGGTCGCCCATCACCGGGGAGAGCTTCCACGAGCCCGCCGTCTTCCGCGACCTCATCTTCGACCCGTCGACGGAAGGGTAGATCGCAGGGCAGCCTGCGCTTCACCCCGTTTCGCGATTCCGGATCAAGGCGCGCACAGCGCGCCTCGCGCGGGTCGGAGTGGGGCGCACGGGGTCCCCGCGGAGACCCGCGCGGGGGTTCGGGGCACAGCCCCGACCTGAATCTAGTACCGATAGTGGTCCGGCTTGTACGGGCCGTCGACCGGCACGCCGATGTAGTCGGCCTGTTCCTTCGACAGCCGGGTCAGCCGCACGCCGAGATGGTCCAGGTGCAGCCGCGCGACCTTCTCGTCGAGCGCCTTCGGCAGCATGTAGACCTTCTTCTCGTAGGTGTCCTGCTTCGTGTGCAGTTCGAGCTGGGCGATCACCTGGTTGGTGAACGATGCCGACATCACGAAGCTGGGGTGACCGGTCGCGCAGCCGAGGTTGAGCAGCCGGCCTTCGGCGAGCACCATGACGCTGTGGCCGTCGGGAAACCGGAACTCGTCGTACTGCGGCTTGATGTTGATCCGCTCCACGCCGGTCCGCTTCAGTCCGGCCATGTCGATCTCGTTGTCGAAGTGGCCGATGTTGCCGATGATCGCCTTGTCCTTCATTCGGGCCATGTCCTCGACCGTGATGATATCGAGATTGCCCGTCGCCGTGATGAAAATGTCCGCCTTGCCGATCATCTCGTCGAGCGTGGCGACCTCGTAGCCCTCCATCGCCGCCTGCAGCGCGCAGATCGGATCGATCTCAGTCACGATGACGCGGCAGCCCTGGCCGCGCAGCGCCTGGGCGCAGCCCTTGCCGACCTCGCCGAAGCCGCAGACGACCGCGGTCTTTCCGCCCAGCATGACATCGGTCGCGCGGGCCAGGCCGTCGGGCAGTGAGTGGCGACAGCCGTAGACGTTGTCGAACTTGCTCTTCGTCACCGAGTCGTTCACGTTGATGGCGGGGAAGAGCAGCGTACCGGCCTCCATCATCTGGTAGAGGCGGTGGACGCCGGTCGTCGTCTCCTCGCTCACACCCTGAATGGTCGAGGCGATCCCGTGCCAGTAGCGCGCGTCCTCGCCCAGCGTCTTCCGGAGGAGCTCCAGAATGACACCCCATTCCTCGGGCTCCGAGTCGGGCTTGAAGGCCGGCACGGCGCCGACGCCCTCGAACTCGACGCCCTTGTGAATGAGCAGCGTGGCGTCGCCGCCGTCGTCGACGATAAGCGTCGGCCCCGAGCCGTCCGGCCATCGGAGCGCCTCGTTCGTGCACCACCAGTACTCCTCGAGCGTCTCGCCCTTCCAGGCGAACACCGGGATCCCCCGCGGGTCGGCCGGTGTGCCGCCGGTTTCGGGCCGTCCGACGGCGATCGCCGCCGCGGCGTGGTCCTGCGTCGAGAAGATGTTGCACGAGACCCAACGCACGTCCGCGCCGAGCGCATCCAGGGTCTCGATGAGCACGGCGGTCTGCACCGTCATGTGCAGGCTGCCCATGACCCGGGCGCCCTCGAGCGGCCGCTGACCGGCGTGATCCGCTCTGAGGGCCATCAGGCCGGGCATCTCCTGCTCGGCCAGGCGGATCTCCTTGCGGCCGAAGTCGGCCAGCGCTAGGTCGCCGACCTTGAAGGGTGCCCGGTTCGCGGCCTTCGCTTCCGCGAACGGATGGGCTTGCTCGGTGGCGACTGGTGTCATCGTGTCCTCCCTCGCTGTGTGCAACGTTGGCGCGCCTAGGCGCGCACCGGTGATGTTCGACGGGCAGTGGCCGCGAACAGGGCGGGTCCCTTGACGTGCGAATCGGTCGGCAACGCCGTGACGCGCACGCGGTCGAACCCCGCATCTTCCAGGTACCGCGCGATCTGAGTTTCCGAGAACCCGAGCCAGACATGTCCCATCTGCTGTCGGTACTGCTCCCGATCGTGGGGCAGCATGTCGGTCAGCAGCACCCGGCCGCCCGGCCGAAGGACCCGGGCAAGTTCGGTGAAGACGCGCTCGGGCTCCGGGACGTGGTGCAGCACCAGCATCACGGTGGCGGCGTCGAGCATGGCGTCGTCGAGCGGCAGCGATTCCAGTTCGCCGCGTCGCAGCTCGACGTTGTCCGTCCCGCGCAGCCGCTGCTTGGCGGCGTGCAGCATCGCCGCCGACCCGTCAACGGCGATCACCCGTTCGACGAACGGGGCAAGCGACACGGCCACCTGGCCGGTGCCGCATCCGAGATCACCCACCGCCCAATCGTCGCCGGCCAGCCCGGGCAGTGCCAGCAGATGGAACCGCTCGCCGAACAGCTCGTCCCGCAGACGGTCCCACTGCCCGGCGGAGGAACTGAAGAATTCCTGCGACGTGGTCCGGCGCTTGGCCAGGACGCCCTCGAGGCGGCGATGGTCCTGCGTCGCGGCCGGGCTCGCCGTGGCCTGCTCGCGCACCAGGCGCCAGAGGCGCTCGGCGGCCTCGTCGAGGCCATCGCGGAGCATCGTGTACCAGTTGCTCGTGCCCTCGGCTCGCGCGGTGACCCAGCCGGCGTCGGCCAGCGCGCGCAGATGCCGGCTCGTCGTCGACTGCGGCAGCTGGAGTACGGCGCACAGTTCCGAGACCGTCAGCTCGTGCCGCTCCAGGAGCAGCAAGAGCCGGGTCCGCGTCGGCTCGGCCAGGGCCGACATGTGATCGAGGATGGCGACGGCGCTCTGATTCATGTATCCGTATATCCGGATGAAAGAGTAAATGTGGCCGGCCCGGATGTCAAGGGCAATAATATACTTGACACATACTCCCATCTGACGTAGAATACTCACATGGCCAAGAACACGAAGAAATCAAAGGCTCCCGGCCCCCAAACCTTGCTCCAGGCGATCCGCTATTTTGCGGACAGAGACGTGGCCCTGACGTTCATGGTCACGCTGCGCTGGCCGGACGGGAAGCCGACCTGCCCCCGCTGTGAGGACCAGAAGGTTAGTTTCATCACCAGCCGCCGCGTGTGGACCTGCCTGAGTTGTCGGAAGCAGTTCTCCGTCAAGGTCGGGACGATCTTCGAGGACAGCCCCATCGGACTCGACAGGTGGTTGCCCGCGCTCTGGATGGTCGCCAACTGCAAGAACGGGATCAGTTCCTACGAACTCGGCCGCGCCCTGGGCGTCACGCAGAAGACCGCGTGGTTCATGGTGCAGCGCATCCGGCTCGCCATGCAGACCAAGACTTTCAACAGGTTCCGTGGCCATGTCGAAGTGGACGAGAGCTTCATCGGCGGTCGCGCGCGGAACATGCACAAGGGCCGAAGGGACCGCATGCTGAGAGGCCGTCAAAGTGGATGGTTTGGCAAGACTGCCGTCATGGGGTTGCTTAACCGGCACGGTGAGGACGGGCACAGCGTCGTCCGCACCGAGGTCATCGGGACCACGCGACGGCGCGAACTGCGGCAGCACATGAACCGGCACATCGAAATGGACGGACAGACCACCATCTACACCGACGCGCTGAAGTCCTACACACCCAAGACCCCGAAAGGCTGGCGTCCGGCCGACGACAGTTACGTCCACAAGGTTATTGACCACGCCGAGGCGTACGCCATCGGCAACGTCCACACCAACGGCATGGAAAACTTCTGGAGCCTCTTGAAGCGATCCATTCGGGGCACCTACGTGAGCGTTGAGCCGTTCCATCTCTTCCGTTATCTTGACGAGCAGGTGTACAAGTTCAACAATCGTCTCGGGACCGATGCAGATCGGTTCGTCGGTCTGGTCCGGTCCATCGTCGGATGCCGTCTCACCTATGCCGACCTGACTGGCTCAACGACGCCAGCGTAAGACTCGGCAGGGCCGAGGACAACGGAATGCCAAAGCAAGAAATTCCCGACAAGTTGAAGCGGGAGCGGCCGGACCCGAAGGCGTTCGACCGCTTCAAGAATCTCAGCAAGGCCATCGTGCAAGTACCAAAAGATGAAGCCGACAAGGAAGATTCTCGTTCGACTAAGACGCCATCAACCGACGCCTGACAGGACCCGGAACCTTGCTAAGACGGTCCTCGAACATGTCACGGTCAAAGAATCGAATTTTCTCGTGTGTCATTTGGCGTATCCGCGATGTCACCATGTCCAACTCCGCGTGGTCTCCCACGAGTGTGCCTGTTCGCCTGTACGCCGCATGAGCCAGTAGGTCTGCCGCTTGAAGCCCACCGACGCCATCTTTTCGCTTGAAGATTAGTTCGCCTAGGCGTGTCTTCAGTTCGTCCCGAGGAACCGCCGTGCTCGCATCCTGGAAGATGCGTAGCGCGTGACCGTTGAACTCGTTCTGCTGGTCGAATACGAAATTTACCCGCAGCCCAGGCTTCCTAACACAGAGCGCCGCATCAACAACACATTGACTGAAGCCAACGAAATAGGGCTTCGTGGGGGCTCCAGTCCGCATCCACCGGGGTCGAGCGGAACCCTTCTTCTTCTCAATAGCCCCGCCAGTGAGAAACCGACGTTCCCCCTCCGTCAGACGAAAGAACGCCTTAACATCTACAACCGCGCCTATCGGTGTCATGAATGCAGCGGTTTGAATGACATCGACCAACCCGAGGAGGTAGTCGCGCGCCCGCTCATCGCTCCAACCGTTATAGGGCTTGACTCGATGGCCCTTCTTGTCGCGGGCAAAGAATCGCTTTCCGTGAAAATCGACACCGCCAGAAGCGTTAGCCCACCGGTTCTCAAACAACTGCCAATTGCGTGCGCTAGCCACAAAGCCGACAACAACACAGAACTTCGCTTCATCGTGAATGCCGCTTTCGTCGCAATAAGCTTCCAGCATCGCAACAACCTTGTCCTCGCCCCTTGGGTGAATCATCCAGATCGCCCAGTCGCCAAAACGACCCGGACGATCTATCCGCCAAGGTGCCCCAACAGGGTAGTGTGAGTCAAGTATATTATTGCCATGTCAAGCGGATTGTTTTCATGGAGGAGCGCGTCCGGAAACGGACGGCGGGAAGAGCTGCAGGTAGCTCGAAAACTACCGGGTTCGAGGCGACCCCGGTTCAGGCGGTAGCGGCCGGGGTGCCGGCCATGAGCGCCGTGAAGGCGGCCTCCTCACGGACCGGGTCGAAATCGGGATCGATCTCGGCACGGACCCGCGCGAGGGCCGGGAGCAACTCGATCGCCTTGGCGAGGTACTTGACCGCGGCTTCGGCGTCGCCACGGAGGCCGTGGAGACTGGCGATGTAGTAGGTCGTCGACCCGTCGTTGACGCCCATGCCGACTCGATCCTTGAAGCCCCGGACGGCCAGCTCGTAGTGCCGATCGGCGCCCTCGCGGTCGCCCTGGCAGTGATAGGCCGCGCTCAGCTTCTGATGCGCCTCGATCAGCGTCCGGTCGCGCAACGCGTGTCCGGTCGAGTCGAGGAAGCTCAGGCCCACCTGGAACTGCTCGATCGCCTCGTCGAGTCGATGCTGCCGGTAGTAGACGTAGCCCAGCCGGATGTGCGCCCCGAGAATCTGGAGGCCTTCGCTGCCCGACAGGGCGCTTTGCTGCAACTCGACCGCCTTGTTGGCGGCGTGCTCCGCTCGCTCGTAGCGTTCGCGGAGCGTATAGAGCAGCGCGAGCTGCAGGTAGGCATAGCCGCTGTCCGGGGCGAGTGCGACGGTGTGTTCCAGTTCCGTGATTCCTTCGTCGAGCATCCCCTTGCCGAACCAGTAGGCCCGAGCGAGCGCGGCATGCCCTGAGGCATTCGACGGATCGAGTTCGATCGCCGTCCGCGCCGCCTCCACGGCCCGGTTGTGCTCCTTCCGTCCGATGTGCATCATGCTGATCCAGTAGTACGCTTCGGACGACTTGGGGTCGAGTTCGAGCGCCTTCTCGAAGGCGTCCTGCGCTTTCTCGAGCAGTTCGGGTACGGCAAGCAGGCACCCTTCATTGCTTGAATCCCACCCAGCGCGACCCAGGCCGACGAGTAGTGCGGGTCGTGCTTGATCGCCTTCTCGAACAGCAGCACCGCGCGATCGGCTGACTCGGGCGTTGCCAGCCGCATCTGAATCTTTCCCTGAGAGAATGCCTCGTACGCTTCGATCGATTCGGTTTCCCGTCTTTCGATGGCGCCGATCTCCGTGTCGCTGAGTTCGAGCTCCATGTCCTGGCTCAACTCGTAGACGATCTTGTCTTGGAGGTCGAAGATCGCGTCGACTCTGCCGTCAACCTTCACGGTCTTGAGCAGGCGCCCCGACTCGACCTCGACGAACTCCGCCGTGATCCGGATCGCTTCGCCCAGCCTCTGGAACGCGCCGCTGATGACCCAGGTCGCCCCGACGCGGCGGCCGATCTCGATCGCGGCGCGATCGTCCAGCCGCTCCCGCTCGCTGGTGCGCAGTGTCTTGAGCGCGTCGAAGACCTGTGCCCGACCGACGACCTCAAGCTTGGGGACGTTCTTCAGATCCGACGTGACCGTCTCGGCGATTCCCGAGCCGATCCAATCGTCGGCCGGCTCCTGGGTCAGGTTGACGAAGGTCATGACGGCGACGCGCCGCGCGGAGGTGCCGGCGGCCGAAGTCGTACTGCCCGAAATCGACGTCGAGCGCGTGGCAAGTCCGGGGTCCAAGGCGGTCGTGCGGTCCGAGTCGGCCAGACTGCGCTTCACGCCGTGCAGGTCGATGTGGAGTTCCCGGGCCGACTGGTAGCGAAACGCGCGATCCTTCGAGAGTGTCTTGCGGACAATCCCCTCGAGCAGCGTCGGGATGTCGTAGTTCAAACGGCCCAAGGCCGGCGGTTCCTCGTTCAGGATCTTGTTGACGATGTCCGTCACGGTCGCGCCCTCGAACGGGAGGCGGCCCGACAGCAGCTCGTAGAGCACGACACCGAGGGAGAACAGATCCGTCCGGGCATCGAGCGGCTTGCCGAGCGCCTGTTCGGGCGACATGTAGGAGAACGTGCCGAGAACCGTTCCGGCGACCGTCCTCATCTCCTGGGTCACCGTCGCGGAGGGGTCGCCCTCTTGCTTCGGATGCAGGAACTTCGCCAGACCGAAGTCCAGCACCTTGGCCTGACCTCGGCGGTCGAGCATGACGTTGGCGCTCTTGATGTCGCGGTGGATGATCCCCCGCCCGTGCGCTTCGTCGAGCGCGTCCGAGAGCTGCATTCCGACGGTGACCGCCTGGCGGATCGGCAGCGGGCAGATTCCAGATTCTTGGACAGCACGTCGCCGTCGACGTACTCCATCACGATGAAATCGGAGCCGTCCTGCTCACCGATGTCGTAGATGGTGGCGATGTTCGATGACTGCAACGACGAGGCAGCCTGCGCCTCGCGCAGGAACCTGGCTCGCTGTTCCTGGTCGGTATTGAGCGCTTCGCGAAGCACCTTGATGGCGACGGTGCGGCCGAGCCGATCGTCACGGGCTCGATACACCTCGCCCATGGCGCCTTCACCCAGGCGTTCGATGATCGAATAGTGAGAAAGGGTCGTACCCTGCATGACAGCCTTGGCGCCCGAGCGGCGGACGCAACGGGTTCTTCCTTTCTACGACGCCCGCACCGGCATCCGGGGTGCACCCGCGCGAGACGACGTCCGTTGCGAACTGATCACTCGCTGAGATCAGGCGAGGTCGAAGCGATCAAGACTCATCACCTTGGCCCACGCCGCCACGAAGTCACGCACAAACGCCGATTGCGAGTCGTCGGATGCATAGACTTCCGCGATGGCTCGGAGCCGGGAGTTCGAACCGAAGACCAGGTCGACGGCGGTGCCGGTCCACTTGAGCTCGCCCGTCCCGCGATCGTGCCCCTCGAACAGGTGCGCCGATGAGGAGGACGCCTGCCACGTCGTATTCATGTCGAGCAGGTTCACGAAGAAATCACTGGTCAACGTTTCGGACCGCGTGGTGAAGGTGCCGAGCCCGGACTGCCCGGCATTCGCATTCAGGACGCGCATGCCACCGACGAGGACCGTCATCTCGGGAGCGGTCAGCGTCAGCATGTGCGCCCGGTCGACCAGCAGTTCTTCCGCCGATCTCCGGTGTCCGTTGCCGAGGTAGTTGCGAAACCCGTCTGCGGTCGGTTCGAGCACGGCGAACGAGTCCACGTCGGTCTGCTCCTGCAACGCATCCGTCCGCCCCGGCGAGAAGGGCACCCGCACGCCGTGCCCGGCCTTCTTCGCCGCGGCCTCGACGGCTGCGCACCCGCCCAGCACGATCACGTCGGCGAGCGAGACCATCTTCCCGCCGGACTGCGAACCGTTGAAGGCCTTCTGGATCTCCTCCAGGGTCTGCAGCACCGTTCCCAGCTCAGCCGGTTGGTTGACCGCCCAGTCTTTCTGCGGCGCGAGGCGGATGCGCGCCCCGTTCGCCCCGCCACGCCTGTCGGTGCCGCGGAACGTCGCCGCCGAAGCCCAGGCGGTCGACACCAGCTGAGACGTGGACAGTCCAGACGCGAGGATCTTGCTCCTGAGGGCGGCGATGTCTTGCTCGCCGATCAGTTCATGCGTGACGTCGGGGACGGGGTCCTGCCACAACTGCGGCTCCGCCGGAACCAACGGGCCGAGACACCGGGCGCGGGGACCCATGTCACGGTGTGTCAGCTTGTACCACGCCCTGGCGAAGGCGTCGGCGAACTCCGCCGGGTTCTCGTGGAAGCGCTTTGAAATCGGCGCATAGATCGGGTCCATCCGCAATGCGAGGTCCGTCGTGAACATGATGGGGGCATGCGTTTTCGACGGATCGTGAGCATCCGGCACGGCACCCGAGGCGCCTGGATCGGTCGGAACCCACTGCTGGGCTCCGGCGGGGCTCTTCACCAGGTCCCATTCGTAGCCGAACAGGTTCTCGAAGTAGTTGTTGTCCCACTTCACCGGCTCGGTGGTCCAGGCGCCCTCCAGCCCGCTGCTGATGGTGTCGCCGGCGTTGCCGCTGCCATAGGCGCTCGTCCAGCCGAGCCCTTGCTCCGCAAGGCCGGCACCCTCGGGTTCCGGACCGACATGTTCGTCCGGATTGGCAGCACCGTGGGCTTTGCCGAACGTGTGTCCACCAGCGATGAGCGCAACGGTCTCCTCGTCGTTCATCGCCATTCGACCGAACGTCTCTCGAATATCCCGGCCTGCGGCGACCGCACTCGCCGTGCCATTCGGCCCCTCCGGATTGACGTAGATGAGGCCCATCTGCACGGCGCCGAGAGGATGCTCGAGGTCCCTGTCGCCGCTGTAGCGCTCGTCTGCAAGCCACTCGGTCTCGGGCCCCCAGTAGATGTCCTCTTCGGGCCCCCAGACGTCCTCGCGCCCGCCGGCGAAGCCGAGCGTCTTGAATCCCATCGACTCCAGGGCACGGTTGCCGGCGAAGATCATCAGGTCAGCCCACGAGATCTTCCTGCCGTACTTCTGCTTGATCGGCCAGAGCAACCTGCGCGCCTTGTCGAGGTTCACGTTGTCGGGCCAACTGTTGAGGGGCGCAAATCGTATGGTGCCCGAGGAGGCGCCGCCACGGCCGTCGCCGATGCGATACGTGCCTGCGCTGTGCCACGCCATCCGAATGAAGAGCGGTCCATAGTGGCCGTAGTCGGCCGGCCACCAGTCTTGCGACGTCGTCATCAATGCATCGACATCCTTGGCCAGAGCATCCAGGTCGAGCGTCTTGAACTCCTCGGCGTAATCGAAATCCTGGCCCATCGGATCCGACTGGGGAGAGTTCTGGTGGAGAACGTTCAGGTTCAATTGATTCGGCCACCAGTGCTGGTTCGATGTGGTCCCAGTTGCGGTGTGTGCGTGTGATCCGCCCAACACCGGGCACTTACTCTCGCTCGTCATGTTCTCTCCAATCGTGTTCTGCAACTCGTGCTTCAATCTGTTGACGGTCCCATCAGAGCGCGGCGCCTACGGTGACAGGCGCGGCCTCGAATCGCGCTGAATCTCGATGCGGTGCCGCTGCTGGATAGCACCGGCCTCGGCATGCTGTTCGCCACCCACGTCACGGCAGTCGGCAGGGGAGCGTGCTCGAGCTCACGCTGGTCGCCGCGCGGAACCGCGAGCTGGTCGGGATTGTCCGGGGCGACGTCTTCTTCGAAGTCTTGTTCCGAAGAGGCCGCCGTCACCAGCGATGCCCAAGCGCTCGCTAGAGGACGCCGTCCTTGAACCTGTAGCCCCCGCCCTCGATCTCCTCGCGATACTCGGTGTGGCACGAGCGGCAGGTCCCGCCGAGCCGGTCGCGGGCGCCCGCCAGCTGGTCGAACGCCTGGTTCTCGAGCGCCGAGACGATGTCGGAGGCCGCCTGCTTGGCCTCGCCGGCCGCGGTGATGCCGGCCTCGAGTTCACGCGCCTCGAAGAACGCTTCCACGCGCTCGAAGATCGCGACGAGATTCTCTGTTCCGCTGGTGACCGCTGCGCCGTCGCGTGCCTCCATCCCCGATCGCACGGCCCCGAAATTCTTGCCGACGTCCTTCATGGCCGCGTCGAAGCCCTCCGCATTCGCGATCTCATCCGACTGAGCAACGCCGACAACGCCGGCCACGAGCATGCCGACCATTGCCAGCCACGCCTGCTTCCGCATGGATGCCTCCTCGACACGGGTTCCGACTCGTTATTCGCGGCGGATTGCCTTGAAGCGCGCCATTATACTCTACCGGTCGGCCGCTAATCGATTCATAGGAACGAAGCATGTATTTACGCCTGTCTCGCCGTGGTCAATGTCAACCGACACCCCGGGCCGAAGGCCCACGCCAGAGCCACGCGTTGCGGCGGCGGTGGGTGGCGGGGCGGCTGGCCGCCGCCTGCGCGCTGTTCGTGGCGGTCGGTGGGCTCGAGCCGGTCGCGGCCCAGGCCCCCTTGCCGATCGATGCCGACCGGACGCAGGTGATCCTCCTCGGGACCGGCTCGCCGTTTCTCGACGCCGCGAAGGTCGGCGCGTCCGTCGCCATCGTGACCGGTGGCGTGGCCTACCTCGTCGACATCGGGCCCGGCGCGTATCTGCGAACGGTCGAAGCGGCGCAGCGTGGCGTGGACGCACTGGCCTGGCCGACGCGGCTGTTCCTGACCCACCTGCACAGCGATCACGTGCTCGACTACGCCGATCTGCTCTGGGCGCTCTGGTGGCGCCGTGAGGGGCAGGTGACGGCCTACGGACCGCCCGGGCTCGCGGCCTTGACGACGGGGCTGCACGGCGCGTTCGCCGAGGATATCCGGATGCGAACCGAGGGCTCGCAGCCGATCGTGACGCGCGGCTATGTGCCCGAGGTGCACGAGATCGACGGCACGCTCCGGTTCGAGGACGAGCGAGTGCGCGTGATCGGGTTCCCCGTCTGCCACGACAGCCAGGCTGCGTACGGCTACCGGTTCGAGACAGCCGACCGGGTCGTGGTCGTGTCGGGCGACACGACGTTCTGCGACAGCGTCGTCGAGCATGCGCGGGGTGCGGACATTCTCGTCCACGAGATCTTTTCGGAGCGTGGTCTCGCGCGGCGGACCGAGGACTGGCAGGCGTACCATCGCGCCGCGCATAGCTCACCCGCGCAGGTCGCGCGGGTCGCGAACGCGGTTCGGCCGGGCACGCTGGTGCTCTACCACCAGCTGTACTTCGGGGTGAGCGACGCGGAACTCGTCGAGGAGATCCGCGAAGCGGGCTACGATGGCCCGCTCGTCAGTGGAAAAGACTTCGACGTGTTTTAAGGTGCTGGCTCTGGCGGGTGGCACCGGACCGGGGGCCCCCCGCTGGCGCGGAGGCCAAGGCCGAGGTCTGGCGCGGGGCGAGGGCGCGCCGTGCGCGCCTTGATCCCTCGTCTAGACGGTCTTCGCCTCACTCCGCCCGCAGCGCCGTCGACGGATCGATCCGGGTCGCGCGGAGCGCCGGGACCAGCGTGGCCAGCATCGCCGTGAACGCCAGCAGCGCCGCGACGGCCGCGTAGGTCAGCGGGTCGCTCGCCGCGATGCCGTAGAGCAGCGTCGCCACGAGCCGGCTGAGTGCCAGCGCGATCGCCAGCCCCACGCCGACCCCGACGACGACCGGCCGCATCGCCTGCCAGAGCAGCATCTGCACGACGTCGCGCGTCTCAGCGCCGAGCGCCATCCGGATGCCGATCTCCTGGGTGCGCTGCCCGACCAGATAGCCGATGACGCCGTAGATGCCGATCAACGCTAGGCCCAAGGCCACGGCGGAGAAGAGACCGAGCAGCCAGGTGCGTAGCCTGGGCTGCGCGACCGAGCGGTCGAGCATCGCGTCGAGGGTCCGAATCTGGAAGAGCGGGACGTCGGGATCGAGCGCCGCGACCTCGGCCCGCACGCTCGAGGTCAGCGACGCCGGGTCGACCGCGCCCCGCAGCACGAGCGTCATCGTGTGGAACGACGGCTGTTGGGCCTGGGGCGTGTAGAACATCGCTTCGAGGTCCTCCTCGAGCGCCAGATGCTTCACACTGCCCACGATGCCGACGATCTCCCGCGACCCGGGTCCGCCGACCGTCTGGGTCGGCTCGGCGAATTCGCCTCTGTTGTAGGTGATCCGCTTGCCGATCGGATCGTCGTCCGGCCAGAAGCGGCGCGCCATGGCGTCGCTGATGACGACGACGCCCGGCGTGTCGCGGCGGTCGCGTTGATCGAACACCCGACCGCGTAGCAGCGGGATTCCGAGGGCGCGGAAGTAGTCGGGACTGACCGATCGGGTCTGCACGCCGGGGTTCTGACCTGGCGGCATCGGGCGCTCGTCGATCTGGAATCCGTTGCCGTCATAGCTGTCGCTGAGCGGCAGGATGTTGATCGCGCCGACGACATCGACGCCCGGCACCTGCTCGAGCCGCTCGTAGAGTTGCTCGTACACCGGCACCTGATCACCTTCGGCGTACTTCGCCGTCGGAAGCGCCATCTGCATGCTCAGGACGCGGTCGGGCTGGAAGCCCGGGTCGATGCCCTGGAGGCGCCAGAGACTCTGCATGAGGAGGCCGGCGCCGACGAGCAGCACCAGCGACAGCGCGACCTCGGCGACGATCAGAGCTTCGCGCGCCCCGCGCCCGGCGTGATCGTTCTGGCCGCGCGCCCCCTCGCGCAGGTCGTCTTGTGTTTCTCGCCGCGAGAGTTGCAGGGCGGGGGCCAGCCCGAACGCGACGCCGGTGATCGTGACGATCACGACGGTGAAGGCCAGCACCGAGCCGTCGAGTTGCATCCCCTCGGCGCGTGCGATCCGCTCGGCGACGACCGCCGTCAGCCCCTTCATCGCCCAGTAGGCAATGGCGAGCCCGAGTGCGCCCCCAGCGGCGGCGAGCACCAGGCTTTCGGTCATCAGCTGGCGGACGATGCGGGCGCGGCCCGCGCGCACCGCCAGTTCCTTTCGCCGCGCCGCGCCGCTCGCGAGCAGGAGGTTGGCGATGTTCGCGCACGCGACCAGCAGCACGAAGCCGACGGCGCCGAGCAGCAGCAGCAGCGCGAGGCGGCTGTCGCGTACGATCGCGTCGAGGAGCGATGAGACGTTCACGCCCTGATCGATGTTGGAGGTTGGATACTCCTGTTCGAGCTGGCTGGCAATCGTGCTCAGCTCCGCCTGCGCTTGCTCGATCGTGGTGTCCGGGTTCAGCCGGCCTATGGCCCGGATGAAGTGACCGCCCCGATTCGGCTCGGCCGGATCCCACAGGTAGGGGATGTAGACCTCGGGCTCTCTCTCGGGATTCGGTTCGGGATGCCGGTACTCGGCCGGTAGGATGCCGACGATTGTCGTCGGCACCGCGTTGAAGTTCACGACACGTCCGATCACGTCCGGGTTGGCGCCGAACCGTCGCTCCCAGAACGGATGGGTGATGACAGCCACGGGTTCAGCGCCGCGCACGTCCTCGCCGTCCTGGAAGAGGCGCCCCATCATCGGCCGCACCCCGAGTGTCCGGAAGAAGCCGTGCGTCACGTTCGACCCGGAGAGCCGCTCGGGCTCGCCGTCACGGGTGATCGTGAAGAACCCGACCCACCCGTGGGCTCCCATCGACTCGAACGACGAGTTCATGTCGCGGAGGTCCATGAAGTCGGCGGGCGAGAGGTTGTCGAGTTCGCCGCTGGCCAGATCGTGGCCGACGATCTTCGTCAGGCGCGGCGGGTCGGGATAGGGCAGTGGCCGCAGCAGCACGGCGCTGACGACGCTGAAGATGGCGCTGTTGGCGCCGATTCCCAGCGCGAGCGTCACGATGGCCACGGCGGCGAATCCGGGGCGCTTGGTGAGCGTGCGCACGGCGAAACGAAGGTCTTGACCGAGCATGGCGTTCTCCTGAGTCAGGGCGGATCAACAGCTTCTGGCGTTGGACGAAAACGACAGCCGAAACGTTGATGGGGTGCTCGGTCAGGCCCTCAGCCCTTCGCCTTGCCCCGAAACACGGCTACAGTAGCTCGTTCCATGACGACGCTGCTGGCGCTCGCCCTCATCATCTACGTGGCCGTCATGTTCGCGATCGGCCTCTGGGCGCGCGGGCGGATCCACGACACGGAAGACTACCTCGTTGCCGGCCGCCGGCTCGGCCTCTGGCTGGCCGCCCCGACCCTGTTTGCCACCTGGTTCGGGGCCGGCACGCTGCTCACCGCGACTGACGAAATCCGCGCCGACGGCCTGGTCAAGGCCGCGCTCGACCCGTTCGGGGCCGGCCTCTGCCTGCTGCTGGCCGGCTGGTTCTATGCCAAGCCGCTCTGGCGGATGCGGCTGCTGACGTTGCCCGACTACTTCGGGCGCCGCTTCGGCCCGCGGGCCGAGATCGTCTGCAGCGCCATCATGGTGCCGGGGTACTTCGGCTGGATCGCCGCGCAGTTCGTGGCGCTCGCCGGCATCCTCGAACTGTTCTTCGGGATTCCGCTCGGGTCGGCGATCGCGCTCGTGGCGTTCGTCGGCATGAGCTACACCCTCGTCGGTGGGATGTGGTCGGTGACGATGACCGACTGCGTGCAGACCGGACTGCTCGTGCTCGGTCTGGTGTTGGTGGCGTGGAACGTCTTGACCACGCTCGGCGCCGGCAGTGCCGGCGCCGGCTGGAGCCGCCTCCTCGACGAGACACCGCCCGAGATGCTCGACGCCGTGCCGACCGAGTCGATGGCGCTCTTCGTTGGGTGGCTCGGTGTGCTGGCCGCCGGCTCGCTCGGCAACATTCCCGGCCAGGACCTCACGCAGCGCTTCTTCGCGGCGAGGTCGGCCGGCGTCGCGGCGCGTGCCTGCTGGGTCGCCGGCGTCGCCTACCTCGTCATCGGCAGCCTCCCGCCGCTCATCGGCCTCGCGGCGAATCTGGTCGCACCCGACGCCGGGGCTCGCTCGATCATCCCGCTCATCGCGCAGCTGGTCCTCGACCCTTGGCTGACCTTGATCTTCGTACTCGCCGTCACGTCGGCCGTGCTCTCGACGATCGACTCGGGGATCCTGGCGCCGTCGAGCGTCCTGGCGCAGAACCTCCTGCCGCGTCTGCCCGGGCGGCGCTTCTCGCCGCTGGCGCTGAACCGCGCGGCGGTCGTCGGCGTCACCGGGGGAAGCTTGCTGCTGGCCTACGTCGGGGACGATGCCTACGAACTGCTCGAGAGTGCCTACGAGGTTGGGTTGGTCGCCCTGGTCGTCCCGCTCACGATGGGGCTCCACGCTCGGCGTGGGGGTGAGCGCGCCGCACTCGCCTCGATGCTGGTGGCGACGGCCGTCTGGCTGCCGCACCTGGCGCTCGGATGGGAGAGTTTCCTCGGGCCGGTCACAGTGGCCTGGAGCGTTCCACCGCCGACCGGGTTGACCTGCGCCGGGATCGGGCTGGTCGCCTATCTCGCCGCGGACCGCGGCGAAGGGCCGGCCGACGCTGACGCGGGCATGACCCAGAGGTCGGGCCACTGATCGTTGGCGGGTGAGTGAGTGAGTCGCAGCGCCGAGTCCCAGGGCTCGCCGATCTTCCAGACGAAGAGTTCGTAGTCGGCCAGATCGTGTTCGTGTCCCTCCGCGGCCGCGCCCCAGATCAGCCATTCTCCGTTGCCCGTCACGCGCGGGAAGTACTCGTGGCTGTACTCCGATGGCAGGTCGATCAGGACCTCCGGCGCGGCGTCGTCCAGGCGCCGGTGTTCCACGCGGGTGCCGCCGAGCCCTTGACCGGCGATCCAGACGACGTGGCGCTGGCCGGGCATCCACGTGATCTGGCAGTCGCTGTCGGTCGACATCGGCGTGTACACGCCGGCGTCGAGATCGAGGATGCCGACCGTTTCTCGTCGCACACGGCGCACGGCGACGCTCATGAGCGAGTCAGTCAGCATCTCGGGTTCCTCGAGACGTCCCTTGATCAGCGCATCCTGCCCGCCGTGCAGCAGCGTTTCCTCGCCCGTCGCGAGGTCGTACCGAAAAATCCTGCCGCGGCGCTCGAAGACCAGGCCCGAGCCGTCCGGGATCCACGTGGCGTGGTAGGCACGCCGCGCGAGGCGGCGCTGCCGGCCGCCGTCGGCATCCATGATGTACAGGTCCCAGCCGGTCCGTTCCCGGAACGACACGTAGGGCCGGCGGCTTCGCAGGAACGAGATCTGTCGACCGTCGGGCGAGAAGCGCGAGAAGAAGTCGACAGAGGGGTGGTCGGTCAACTGCCGCGTGTCGCCGCTTGCCAGGTCGACGAGATAGAGGTCGTGGTTGCCGCCACGATTCGACGACCAGACGAGGCGGCCGTCGATCCGCGCGCCAATCTGCCGGACGGCGTCGACCTCTGCGACGGTCAGCACCTCCTGCACGTCGGCGCTGCCGGTCGCGGAAACGCCGGTCAGGAGGGCGAGCGCGAGGGCGTGGATGGCTGGGTGCATCGGTAGCGTCGAACTCCGTCCACGATAGCATCCAACCCAAGCAAGTTCTGGGGTTAGCCCGAGGCATGGCGTTCCAGCCCGGCCGGGCGTAGAATCGGGGCCCGCGGGTCACCCGTTTCCCAGGAGGTTCCATGCGCGTTCGATTCGCTGCGATTCCCGTCCTCGTCTTACTCGCCGGCGCGACCGGGGTCCACGCCCAGTCGCTCGACCTGCTCATCCAGGGTGGCCGCGTCATCGACCCGCGCAACGGTATCGATGCCGTCATGGACGTCGGGATCGCCGACGGCGTCATCGCGGAGGTCGCGGCCGGGATCGATCCGGCGCGCGCCGACACGGTCGTCGACGCGACCGGCCTCGTCGTGGCGCCAGGGTTGGTCGACCTGCACGCGCACGTCTTCTGGGGCACGACGCCGGATCAGTACCTCAGCGACAGCTACAGCGCATTGCCGCCCGACGGCTTTACATTCCGGGCCGGCGTGACGACGGTCGTCGATCTCGGCGATACGGGCTGGCGCGATTTCATCCAGTTCAAGAACCAGGTGATCGATCGCTCCCAGACCCGGGTCCTTACGTTCCTCAACATCGTCGGCCGTGGCATGAAGGGTGGACCGATCGAGCAGGACGTGTCCGACATGGATCCGAAGCTGACGGCGCAGCGCGCGGCGCAGTTCTCCGACATCATCGTCGGCGTCAAGGTGGCGCACTACATCGGCAACGAGTGGGAGCCGGTGGACCGAGCGGTCGAGGCGGGCAACCTGGCCGGGCTCCCCGTCGCGGTCGACTTCGGCCGCCAGGATCCGCCGCTGCCGCTCCAGGAACTCTTTCTCGAGCACCTGCGGCCGGGCGACATCTTCACGCACGCCTATTCCCAGGTGAACGGTCGGGAGGCAATCGTCGACGACGATGGCCACCTGAAGCCGTATCTGGCCGACGCGCGTGCGCGCGGCATCATCTTCGACGTCGGCCACGGCGGCGGCAGCTTCCGGTTCCGTCAGGCTGTGCCGGCGATGCAGCAGGCCTTCCCGCCCGACACGATCAGCACCGACCTGCACACCGGCAGCATGAACGGCGGCATGAAGGACATGCTGAACGTCGGGTCGAAGTTCCTGAACATGGGGATGTCGCTGTCCGACGTGGTCGCCAAGTCGACCTGGGCGCCGGCTCAGGCGATTCACCGCGACGACATCGGCCACCTGAGCGTCGGTGCCGAAGCCGACGTGGCGGTCATCGCCGTCCGGGAGGGCGAGTTCGGGTTCCTGGACGTCGGCGGTGTGACGATGCAGGGGACCCGGAAGCTCGAGGCGGAACTGACGGTGCGCGCCGGCCGGATCGTTTGGGACCTGAACGGCCGCGCCGGCACGCCCTGGGAAGCGCGGTAGCGAAGCCTTCCACGGGCGCGAGGCTGGCGGCGCAATGCCCAGTCTCGCGCCCCAGAGACTACGCCGCCGCGGCCGACAGAATCTCGGCGATGCGCGCGGCGACGACCTCGTGGTCGCCGGGCTGCATCATCCAGACGCCGATGTCGAGCCGGGGCGCGTCGGCGGGGCCGGGCCGCGGCTCGATCCGCGGCTCGCCGTCGCGCAGCGCCTGGGCGACGTCGCTGCGCATCATCGGGATCCGCTCCGGATCCCAGGTGATGCCCGCATGCGGCACCACGTTGGCCAGCTCGGGGACGAACTGCTCGGCTTCGACGCTCGGGATTCCGGCGACCGCGTCGACGATCGTCTGGACGCGCGCCTCCCAGTCGGCCCACTCGGCGTCGTGATCCTTCTCGACGTACAACTCGACCGCGCGCATCAGGCCGACGATCTCCTCTTTGCCGACCTTGGCGATCCGCGCGATCGAGTTCCCGTGGGGTGAGCCGTTCAGATAGGCCGCGTCGATGAGATCGCGGCGTCCGAGCAGCAGGCCCGAGCACTGCGGCCCCCGCAACCCCTTGCCGCCGCTGAACGCGACGAGCGAGAAGCCCATCCGCGTGAACGCGCGCAGGTTGTCGGCCGGCGGCACGTCGGCCGCCGCATCGATGAGTGTCGGGATGCCCGTGGCCTGTCCGACCTCCGCGAACTCCTCGCGGGAGATCTGCCCCTGGTTGGTCGCGGCGTTCAGGTAGAAGAGCATCGCCGTGTCGTCGTTGACCGCGTCTTCCAGCTCGGCGCGCGTCTCCACCTCGACCAGTTCGATCCCGACGTTCCGGATGGCGTGGTCGTAGCCGAATCGGTGCGACCGCTGGATGACGACCTGGCTCTTCAGACCGGTCGTGTCGGGCACCTGGCGGATCGCGTCCTGATCGCTGCCGCAGACGCAGGCCGCGGTCGCCTGGGTCAGCGCGGCCGCGGCACCCGAGCTGACCAGCGCGGCCTCCGCGCCGACCAGCTCGGCGATCCGGCCGCCGGCCGCGGCATGCAGTTCGGCGAGCGCAACATACTGCCGTGAGGCGGCATCCATGGCGGATCGAACCTCTTCAGGCAGCAGGGAGGCCGTCAGGGCGGTGTAGGTGCCAGCGGCATTGATGAACGTCCGGAGGCCCAACCGGGCGTAGATGTCTTCGGCGACCTCGGCCGGCGCGGGCTCTGGCGGCGCGCAGCCAGTGGCCAGGAGACCGGCGACCGGCGCCGTGCCGGCTGATGCCAGGAACCGGCGTCGCGACCAATTCTGGGGCGTGTAACTCGTCGTATGCGGCATGGGGCCTCCCTCCGCCGGCATGGCGGCGTCTCTGTGTCGGCTATAATTCCGCCTTCGCGCCGCGCGATCAACTCTTCCGCGCGGACCGACCTCCGCCAGGCGGCCTGGGGTCAGATGAACCTGAACGCTCTCAACGTTACCCTGGTCGGCATTCCGTTCGACGAAAGCTCGTCGTTTCTCCGCGGGCCGGCCGAGGCGCCGCCCAAGATCCGCGAGGCGTTGCACTCGCCGTCAGCGAATCTGGTGACCGAGTCGGGTCGTGACCTCGGCGCCGAGAGCCGATTCCGGGATGCCGGAGACCTGCAGCTGCCCACCGGCGCCGCGGCGTTCGGGGCGATCGAGCAGGGGGTCGCCGAGTTGCTGGAGACCGGCGACCGCCTCGTCGTGCTTGGCGGCGATCATGCGATCACGTATCCGCTGATCCGGGCGTTCGCCGGACGCCACGACAACCTGACGATTCTCCACCTGGACGCGCATCCCGATCTCTACGACGAACTCGACGGCAACAAGCTGTCCCACGCCTGTCCGTTCGCGCGGATCATGGAGGCGAATCTGGCGACCCGTCTGGTGCAGATGGGGATCCGGACGATGACGCCGCACCAGCGCGAGCAGGCCGAACGGTTCGGCGTCGAGGTTGTGACGGCACGCGACTGGTCCGACGCGGTGGTAGGATCGCTCGAGGCGCCGCTCTACCTCTCGCTGGACCTCGATGTGCTCGACCCGGCCTTCGCTCCCGGTCTCTCCCACCACGAGCCGGGCGGCGTCACCGTGCGCGACGTGCTGACGGTCGTGCAGGCGATTCGCGCGCCACTCGTCGGTGCCGACATCGTGGAGTACAACCCGGTGCGGGATGTCAACGGCGTCACCGCCATGGTTGCGGCGAAGTGTCTGAAAGAGGTCGTGGCCCGGATGCTCGAATGCTAGCGGCCGACGATCCGGTTGGGCGTGGAGCGCGGCCAGCTCGCAGGGGGTTCGGCCGGTCACGCCGAGGGCCGGAGGCCGGCCACGAAGTTATGGGCCTTGATCGCGGCGAGCAGCGCGGCGATTCGAACGAGCGACACCGGACGCGATCGCACCTCGACGTGCCCCGCGCGGATCGCCGCGCAGATGGCGTCCGGCGTGGACGCCGAGTCGACCAGCGAGCAGGTGTGTCCGAGCTGCCACAGCCGGTGGACGTCGGACGAACCGACCAGCGGTTTGTCGTGGGCCTGTGCCCACCGACGCGCCGCGCGGTTGAAGTCGATGAGCGGCGTGTGAAAATAGCTGACCTCGACGGCGTCGATGAGAGCGGCGTGGCGATCCATCAGGCCCCGCAGACAGTGGGTCAGGGGGAAGAAGAGGTGCGGCGCGATGACGAGTCCGGACGAGCACGCCTTCAGCTCGGCGATCTCGTCGAACGACACTACGCGTGCGGCCGACGGCGGGAAGTTCAGGAGCAGGACGTGGCACCCGTCGACCGTCCGCTCGACACCGGGAATCAGCGTGATTCGGCGCGACGCGGCGTGCGCCGCGAACTCGCGCAGATCCAGCTGGCGATCGTGCAGCGTCAGCGCCACGGCGTCGTAGCCGAGCGCCGATGCGCGGTCGATCAATTCGACCGGCCCGTACGGAATCGCGTCCTGGGGATCGCCGGCCGTGTGGGTGTGGAGTTCGACTTTCAGCACGACGGGCTGCGCTCTCGGAGAGGTTCTCGGCTCCAGCCCTGACGTTCTGCACTGCGCCGGTCACCGACCATGTCATGTCCGTTTCCGTTCGCCTCGCTCTGGTCGTCGCGCTCTGTCTGATCTGGGGCTCGACCTGGCCCGTCATCAAGATCGGCCTCGAAACACTGCCGCCGTTCCACGGCGCGGGGTTCCGGTTCGCCCTGGCGGCGGCTGTGCTGTTCGGCCTGAGCTGGGCCCAGGGCGTCGCCATGCCGCGGCGCATCCGGACCCATCTGGCGCTGCTGGCCCACGGACTGATCGGCATCGGCCTATCGTACGGCGCGGTCTACTGGGGCGAGCAGCACATTCCGTCGGGATTGAGCGCCGTCCTCTTCGCGACGAACCCGTTCTTCGTCATGCTGCTCGCCCACCTCGCGGTCGCCGGCGAGCGCGTGACCAGCCGGCGCCTGGTCGGGATGGTGGTCGGATTCGCCGGCGTCGCGCTCATCTTCCGGGACGATCTCCAGATGGCGCATCCGCTCGCCGTGACGGCAGCCGGCGTGACCCTGCTGTCGCCGCTGGCGGCGGCGGTCAGCAACGTCGCCATCAAGCGATGGGGCGGGCACCTGCACCCCTATACCCTTACGGCGTTGCCGATGACCTACGCGTCGGTGGGGCTCTTCGTCGCGTCGTGGATGACCGAAGACACGACCAGCGTCGCTTGGACCGCGACCGCGGTGGGCAGCGTCGTCTATCTCGCCGTCGTGGGCTCGGTCGCCGCCTTTGTCACCTATTACACGCTCCTGAAGCACGTGGCCGTCAGCACGCTGGCCTTCGTCACCTACACGTTCCCGGTCGCGGCGTTGATTCTGGGCTACCTGCTGCTCGGCGAAACGCTCGCCGCGCAAGCGCTCGTCGGCGCGGGCGTCGTGGTCGTCGGCATCGCCGTGGCGACCGCCGCGCCGCGTCGTCGCTGAGGGGCAGTTGCTATCATGGATGACGCGGCTGTGCTGACCAACCAGAAGCACCTCTTCTCACTGCCCGACGGCGAGCACTATCTGAACTGCGCCTACATGTCGCCGACGCCCAAGCGGGTCGTCGAGGCCGGCGTCCGCGGCATCATGCGGAAGACCGCGCCGAGCGGCATCCACGCGGAGGATTTTTTCCGCGACAACGAGACGGTGCGGCAGCTGTTCGCGCGCCTCATCGGGGCGTCGGCCCCCGAGCGCGTCGCCATCATTCCCGCGGCCTCCTACGGGATCGCGACCGTGGCCCGCAACCTGACATTCGCGCCGGGGCAGAACATCGTCGTTGCGGAAGGACAGTTTCCGAGCAATGTCTACGCCTGGCGCGAGGCGGCCCGCCGGCACGGCGTGGAACTCCGCACGGTCATGCCGCCCGATCGTGTCCCGCGTGGGGAAGCCTGGACCGCGCGCGTCGTCGAGGCGATCGATGCCGAGACGATCGTCGTGGCCGCCGCCCCGCTGCACTGGACCGACGGCACCTGTTTCGATCTCGAGGCGATGGGCGCGCGCGCGCGCGACTGCGACGCGGCCTTCGTCGTCGACGGCACGCAGGCCGTCGGGGCGATGCCGTTCGACGTCGCGCGCGTTCAGCCCGACGCGCTCGTCTGCGCCGGCTACAAGTGGCTGCTGGGCCCGTACTCAGTCGGGCTCGCCTACTTCGGTCCCCGCTTCGACGGTGGCATCCCGCTCGAGGAAGGGTGGGCGGCGCGGCGGGGGAGCGAGGACTTCCGGCGCTTGATCGACTACCAGGACGACTACCATCCGGGCGCGCTGCGTTACGACGTGGGGGAGCGGTCGAACTTCATCCTGATGCCGATGCTGCTTGCCGCCCTCGAGCAGGTGCTCGAGTGGGACCTGCACGACGTGCAGGCCTACTGCCGGTCGATCACCGCCGAACTGTTCGACGCGGTGCGCGACCTCGGCTTCGGGGTCGAAGGCGAGGCGGGCCGGGCCGGCCACCTCTTTGGTCTGCACGCGCCGGCCCACGTCGACCTCGAGGAGGTCAAGCGAGAGCTGCAGGCGCGCCGCGTATCGGTCTCGCTGCGAGGCAGCGCGATCCGTGTCTCGCCCCACGTCTACAACGACGCCTCGGACGTGGCGGCGCTGCTCGAGGTGCTGCGCGACCACGTGAGCCACGCCGCATGACAGGGACCGCCGACACCCGCGCCTTCACCGGGTTTCTCTCGACCTATCTCGACAGGTACCGCCCGCTGCATCTGGAGAGTTCGTACGCCTGGTGGGACGCTAACGTCACCGGCTCGGACGAGGCCTTCGCCCGCAAGGCGCGCGCCGAGGCGGCGATCATCGAGCTGCAGAGCGACCGCGCCGTCTTCGCCGACGTCGAGCGGTTCCGCGATGCCGGGCTCGACGACCCGGTGCTGCGGCGCCAGGCCGACGTGTTGTACCGCACCTTCCTCGGCCGGCAGGCCGACCCCGGCCGACAGAAGCGGATCGTGGCGATCGAGAACTCGATCGAGCAGACCTTCAACACGCATCGGAGCACGGTCGACGGGCGGTCGCTCACCGAGAACGAGGTGCGGGAGGTCCTGAGCGGCTCTGAGGACAGCCGCGCGGTCGAGGCGGCGTGGAAGGGCTACATGGCGGTCGGCGCCGAGGTGGCCGACCGGGTTCGAGAAGTCGTCGAGCTGCGGAATACGATCGCGCGCGAACTCGGCTATGCCAACTACTTCGCCATGGCTCTCGACCTGCAGGAGGTCGACGTCGATGCGCTGCTCCGGTTGTTCGACCAACTGGACGACCTGACGCGCGCGCCGTTCGCCGCGCTCAAGGACGCGCTCGACGCGCGCATGGCCGATCGGTTTGGGCTCGCGCCGGCCGCGCTCCGGCCCTGGCATTTCGGCGACCTCTTCTTCCAGGAGGCGATCGGCCAGGGCGAATCCGGGCTCGACGCCATCTTTCAGGACCGCGACCTGACCGAGGTCGCCCGCGCCTACTACGCGAGCCTGGGGATGCCGGTCGAGGCGGTGCTGGCGCGCAGCGACCTCTACGAGCGCGACGGCAAGAGTCCGCACGCGTTCGCCGTCGACCTCGACCGCGCGGGCGACGTCCGGATCCTGTGCAACCTGAAGCCGAGCACCCGCTGGATGGACACGCTGCTGCACGAGTTGGGGCACGCGGTGTACGACGTCCATCTCGATGCCGACTTACCGTTCGTCCTGAAGGAGGCGTCGAGCGCGATCACCACCGAGGGGATCGCGATGATGATGGGGTCGATGGCGAAGAACGGGGAGTTCTTGGTCCGGGGCCTGGGCGTGGCGCCGAGCGAGGCGGCGCGGCTGGTCGCGGCGGCGCGCCAGAGCCTGGCGGCCGAGAAGCTCATCTTCAGCCGGTGGGCCCAGGTGGTCGTCCGGTTCGAGCATGCGATGTACGCCGGCCACGACGGCGATCTTGGCGCGCTCTGGTGGGAGTTGAAGCAGCGGTATCAGTTGCTGCCGCCTCCCGATCGGCTAGCACCCGACTACGCCGCGAAGGTCCACATCGCCGTCTATCCGGCGTACTACCAGAGCTACGTGATGGGCGACCTGTTCGGCACCCAGCTGCGTCACCACCTGGCCGAGACGGTGGCCGGTGGCGCGGATCCGGCGGCGACCTGTTTCTACGATCGGACGGAAGCCGGCGCCTACCTTCGTGACGCGGTGTTCGCGCTCGGGAACCGACATCCATGGCACGAGCTGACCGAGCGCTGCACCGGGTCGCCGCTCTCGGCCGAAGCGTTCGCCAGTCTGTATGTCTCGTAGCACGAGCCGCCTCGCGGCGCTTCTGATCGCGACGGTGCTGGCGGGCACCGTTCCCGCGCCGGCCCAGCCGACGGCGCCGATTCCGGTCTGGATCGACGTCGATCCCTCGGCGGCCGGCGGCTACGGCCTGGTCATCAACGACGACGGCCTCGCGCTCGCGCAGGCGTTTCACTCACCCGAACTCGCGGTGCGCGGCGTCAGCGCCACGTTCGGCAACGCCGCGATCGACGAGACGCTCAGGATCGCCCGCGATGTCGTCGCGCGGTTCGGGCCGGCAGGCATGGTCGTCCATCGCGGCGCGGCCGGCGGCGACGAACTCGGCCGCGAGACCGCCGCGTCGCGCTGGCTGGCCGGACCGGCCTCGGGCTGGCTCGAATGGTGGGAGCGGCGGTTCGGCGTCGAAGGCTTCTATCCGTTCGACACGCTGGCCGTGGCCTACCTGACCTCCCCGGCCTGGCTCACCTGCGACGATCTGCCCGCGGCGATCCGAACGGCGCCCGACGACGTGAAGGTGCCGTCGATGGGTGCCGCCGCACCCGACAAGCCGTATCTCGTCGTTGCCGAGGAGTTCGCGCCGGCGCGGCGCGTCCGGTACTGCCATGATGTCGCCCCCGCCTTCAAGGCCGACCTGATGGCGCGGCTGATCCGCTCGAGGTGAAGCCGGCGGTATAATTCCGGCATCCGCGCCCGCACACCGCGCGCGCCACGAGACCCCATTCGACGATGCGAAACCTGAATGCCGGCAACGGCTCGAGCTTCGACCCCTCGAAGGTGCGCTACACCCGCGCCACGATCGATCTCGCCGCCGAATCGATCGCGGTCGAGGAAGTGCCCTGCGCCAATCTCGAGGATGTCCTCGGCGGCTTCGGCCGATCGTTCCAGATGCTGATGGGGCGCGAGGTCAGCGATGCGCTCGCCCCCGACAACCCGCTCATCATCAACACCGGGCTCCTGACCGGCACGAACGTCATGACCGGCCTCAGGACCTACTTCTCGGCGTTCAGTCCGTTGAAGCACTCGGACTCCGGGCTCCCGGCCGCCATCTGGTCGGCGGCCAGCGGAAAGTTCGGCTCGAAGATGAAGTGGACCGGGCTCGACGAGATCGTCGTCGAAGGCCAGGCGAGCCGGCCGTTGATGATCGTCATCCAGACCGGCGACGACGGCCCGCGGGTCACGTTGAAGCCAGCCGACGCGCTGCTCGGCCTGGAGACCCACGACAAGATCATGGCGCTCCAGACGGACTACGCCGACGCGCACTTCGCCGTCATCGGCCCGGCGGGCGAGGCCTACCAGTCGTGTTACTTCGCCGCCGTGGCGCTCAGCACCGAGAACGAGTTGAAGTCGGGCGACGACAAGTGCCGGTTCGCGGGTCGCGGCGGCATGGGCACGGTGATGGGCTCGAAGAACCTGATCGCGCTGGTGGCGCAATCGCCGGACAAGCGAGCGCAGCTGGCGCCCGAGGTGAAGGAGATCAACAAGAAGATCTCGACCGGCCCGGGCTCGGTCAAGTTCCGCGAGGCCGACAAGGGCGGACTGGGCGGCACCTGGTCGAATTTTCCGATCCTCGAGAAGTTCCACGCGCTGCCGCAGGACAATTTCCGCCCCAAGGCCGACGGCTCGGTGGAACGGCTGTTTCGGGAGAATCTCGAGGGCGACTTCGTCATCAAGGCCGAGTCGTGCTACCGCTGCGGCATCAGCTGCCACAAGAACATCTACGAGAAGCAGGACGACGGCTCGCGCGGTGCGTTCCGGGCCAAGTTCGACTACGAGCCCCTCAACCTGCTGGCGACCAATCTCGGCGTCCACGAGAGCGAGCAGGCCTGGCAGCTCGTGCAGCTCGTCGACAACCTCGGCATGGATTCGATCTCGTGCGGCTCGACGGTCGGCTACGTCCTCGACTACAACGGCCGCCATCCCGACGCGCCGCTCCTGAACGGCGCCACCTTCGGTGACTTCGAGAAGATCCGGGAGCTGATCGAGGGCGCCGGTCGCGGGACGATGCCCGAGGTGGGGCAGGGCGTCAAGCGGCTGTCGGTCAAGACCGGGGAGACCGGCTACGCGATGCACGTAAAAGGCCTGGAGCTGCCGGCCTACCTGCCTGAGACGAACCCGGGCTACCCGTGGGCGATCGCCGGCGGCCATATGACGATGGGCACGTTCATGGCACTCGTCATGGAAGGCGACACCTCGATGGACTACTGGGTGAAGGCGATCACCCAGAAGGGCCTCTACCAGGTGCGCGACGACCTGCTCGGCACCTGCAAGTTCGCCGGCATGGGGCAGAAGATGGCGATCGGCGCGGTGCAGGTGGAGGGCGGCATCGACATCCCGCTCGAGGACCTGCTGGCTGCGGTGCGCCGCGCCTACCTGCGTGGCCTGGCGATCGAGCGGAAGCAGGGCTACGGGCTCGGCGAGTACACGCTGCCGTCCGACGCGTTCGACGCGCCGAATCCGAAGGTCACGACCCCGTCCTTCATCACGCGTGACTTCTTCGCGGAGTTGCAGCAGAAGGTCTGGGAGGTCTTCGAGCCGGAGATCGCCGCGCTGTGAGCGTGACGGTGGCGTTCCCGGCGCTGTTCGCCGAGCGGATCGGTGGTGGCGATGCCATGGAGTTGGAGCTAGAAGGGGAGACCGTTGGCGCGGCGCTCCGCGCCTTGACCGAACGGCATGGGGAGTTGACGTCGTTGGTCTGGCGGCCCGAGTCCGAGCTGAATCCGGTGATGGCGGTCTTCCTCAATGGCCGGCAGCTGCGGTCCGAGGAGTTGACGACGCCGGTGCACGACGGCGACAAGATTCAGATTCTGTCCGCCCTCGAGGGCGGCTGAACGTTGATACGTTGACACCTTAATTTGAGGAGAGGTCATGAACGCGAACAGGTGGCTTGTCACGAGCGCGGTGGTCGTCGGTCTGGCCGTCGGCACCGCCACGTCGGCGCAGGATGCCGGCCAGATGGTTCCGGCGCCCGACCGGGGCGACCAGGGCGAGGGACCGTTCGAGCGGCTGATCATCCGCGGTGCGATCGTGATCGACGGCGCCGGCGGTCCGCCGCAGGGCCCAATAGATCTCGTCGTCGAGGGGAACCGGATCGCCGAGGTGCGCGGCGTCGGGGCGCCAGGCTCGCCGATCGACGACGAACGTCGGCCGCAGGACGCCACGCGCGAGATCGACGCCGAGGGGATGTACGTCATGCCCGGCTTCGTCGATTTGCACACGCATATCGGCGGCGTGCCCAAGGCCCCGGAGGCCGAGTACACCTACAAGCTCTGGATGGGCCACGGCGTCACGACGGTGCGCGACGCCGGGGCCGGCGCGCGCGACTTCGTCTTGAACGAACGCGAGCGCAGCGCGCGGAACGAGATCGTCGCGCCGCGGATCGTCGCCTACGGCCGGCCGGGCACCGGTGACGGCTGGGACGGCGGGTCGATCCGCACGCCCGAGGCGGCGCGCGAGTGGGTCCGCTGGGCGGCCGCCAAGGGCGTCGAAGGCCTCAAGCTCGGGAGTTACGACCCCGAGATCATGGCCGCGCTCATCGACGAGGCGAAGCAGCACGGTATGGGCTCGATGGCGCACCTGGGCCAGAACGGCGTCGCCCGGATGAACGCCATCGACGCGGCGCGGCTCGGCCTGGGCACCGTGACCCACTATTACGGGTTGTTCGAGGCGCTGCTCAAGGACTACACGGTGCAGGACTGGCCGCCCCAGCAGAACCAGAGCAACGAGCAGGACCGGTTCGGCCAGGTCGCGCGGCTCTGGAACCAGATCCACCCGCGCGGCAGCGACGAGTGGCAGGCGCTCATCGACGAGTTCATCGAGCTGGGGACGACGCTCGATCCGACGATGACGATCTACGAGGCCGGTCGCGACGTGATGCGGGCGAAGAACGCCGACTGGCACGCCGACTACACGCTGCCGTCGCAGTGGGAATTCTTCGAGCCGAGCCGGGTGAACCACGGCGCCTACTGGTACTACTGGACGACGCACGACGAGGTCGCCTGGAAGAATTTCTACCATGTCTGGATGTCGTTCCTGAACGACTTCAAGAACCAGGGCGGCCGCGTGACGACCGGATCGGACTCGGGCTTCATCTACAAGCTGTACGGGTTCGGCTACATCCGCGAATTCGAGTTGCTGCAGGAGGCCGGCTTCCACCCGCTCGAGGTCGTCCGCTCGGCGACGCTGAACGGCGCCGAGACGCTGCACGAGCCGAAGGGGATCCCGGTCGAGTACGGCATCATCCGACCCGGTCTCCTGGCCGATCTGGTCATCGTCGACGAGAACCCGCTCGAGAACTTCCAGGTGCTCTACGGCACCGGCGCCGAGCGGCTGAACGACGAGACCGGCCTGGCCGAGCGCGTCGGCGGCGTCCGGTACACCATCAAGGACGGGATCGTCTACGACGCCAAGGAACTGCTGGCCGATGTGCGTGGCATGGTCGAGCGCGCCAAGCGTCAACAGTTGAACGAGACGACGGCGGGCGACCGATGACGTTCGAGGCCCGATAGCCGCCGACACCCGCCTGGGCGCGCGCCCACGGTCCGGCGGTCGTCGAACGTGAAGCGACATGACGAAGCCTCGGGGCCCACGCTTCGTGTCAGTTGTGGCCGTCACCTCGCTGATGGCGGCTTGCGCCGAGCCGCCCAACATTCGCGACGACGACGAGACCGCGACGTTCGTCGGCCGGGCAGCGTGTGCCGCGTGCCACGAGGCGGAGCTGCAACTGTGGGAAGGGTCGCACCACGATCTGGCGATGCAGATCCCCGATCCCGGAACGGTGCTCGGTGACTTCGACGACGCGACACTGACGCATTTCGGAATTACGTCGACGTTCTTCAGGCAGGGCAACGCGTTCGTCGTGAGGACCGAAGGGCCGGACGGCGGGCTGCTGGACTACCCGGTGGCCTACACCTTCGGGGTCGATCCGCTTCAGCAGTATCTGGTCGAGTTTCCCGGCGGCCGGCTGCAAGCGTTGAGCGTGGCGTGGGATGCGCGGCCGGCCGATGCGGGCGGCCAGCGCTGGTTTCATCTGTATCCCGACGAGCGGATCGCCTCGGATGATCCGCTCCACTGGACCGGTTCGTATCAGAACTGGAACTTCATGTGCGCGGAGTGTCATTCGACCAATCTCGAGAAGAACTTCGATCTCGATGCTAGGACCTACGACACCACGTTCTCGGAGGTCGACGTGTCCTGCGAGGCCTGCCACGGCCCGGCGTCACAGCACGTGGCGTGGGCCGAGGCGGTGGCCGACGGGAGCGCGGCCGCGGCCGATGGTGCGCGAGGCCTCGCCGTCTCGCTGAAGGACCGCGCGCCTGGAAACTGGATCGTCGACATTGACACGGGCCTGGCCGAGCGTACGCCGCCGCGCGAGTCACGGGCTGAAGTCGAGACCTGCGCTCGCTGCCACGCCCGGCGAGCCGTCCTCACCGGGGACTACGTCTACGGCCGGCCGCTATTGGATTCCCATCGTCCCGCCCTGCTCGACGAGGTGCTCTACCACCCCGACGGGCAGATCGCCGACGAGGTGTACGTCTATGGCTCATTCCTGCAGAGCAAGATGTACGCCGAGGGTGTCACCTGCAAGGACTGTCACGATCCACACAGCCTCGAGGTTCGGGGGGAGGGGAACGCGATCTGCGCCGGTTGCCACCTGCCCGAGCGGTTCGACACGCCTGAGCACCATTCTCACGAGATCGGCTCGTCTGGCGCGGCGTGCGTCGCCTGCCACATGCCGGCCTGGACCTATATGGTCGTGGATCCGCGCCGCGATCACAGTCTGCGCGTGCCGCGGCCCGACCTGTCGCTGACCTTGGATACACCGAACGCCTGCACCGCATGCCATACCGAGCAGTCAGACCGGTGGGCGGCGGATGCCGTCGCCCAGTGGTATGGACCCGAGTTGGCGGCCGAGCCGCACTACGGCGAGGCGCTGCACGCCGGTCGGACGGGGCAGCCCGGCGCCGCTGGTGTGCTCCTCGATCTTGCCGACGACCCGTTGATGCCGGGAATCGCTCGGGCGACGGCGCTGTCGCTTGCCGGCGGCGCCTTCACCGCCGACACGGCGGCCGTCGTGCGACGGGCACTAGGGGATGACGATCCGCTGGTCAGAGCGGCGGCCATCGACGCGCTCGAGGGCCTGCCGCCCGCCGCGCGGGGTCAGTTCGCGTTTCCGATGCTCTCCGATCCGGTGCGCGGCGTCCGGCTGGCCGCGGCGCGAGTCCTGGCGCCGGCGGCGGTGCAGCTACCTGGTGAGCAGCGGGTCACGCTGAATCGGGCACTCGATGAGTACCGGGACGCGCAGCTGGCCAGTGCCGACCGGGCGGAGGCGCACCTGAATCTCGGTGTCCTGCACGCCCAGCTCGGCGAACTCGACGACGCCGAGCGCGCGTACCGAAGGGCGCTGGATCTCGATCCCGCATTCGTCCCGAGCTACCTCAACCTTGCCGATCTGTACCGTCAACGTGGACGTGACGCGGAGGGGGAGCCGCTGCTGCGCGCGGCGCTCGAACTCGCCCCTGACCCAGCGCCGGTCGCACACGCGCTCGGCCTGCTGCTCGTGCGGGTTCGGAGGCTGCCCGAGGCGCTCACGGAACTGGAGCGTGCCGCAGGCCTCCGGCCCGACCTTCCGCGCTACGCGTATGTCTACGGCGTCGCCCTGCAATCGTCGGGGAATGTCGAAGAGGCCTTCCGGGTCCTGGAAGCGGCGCTCGGGCGCCACCCGACGGACCGCGATCTGCATATCGCGCTGATCACGATGCACCGTGATGCCGGGTCCCGGGAGCAGGCGCTCAGTCGCGCGAGGCAGTTCGCGGCGGTCGCCCCTGAGGATCCGGCCGCGCGACAACTCCTCGCCGAGCTCGGGGCGGGAACGCCGTAGACGTCTGAGATCGTCTCTACTGATCCGCTGCCAGGGTCGGGATCCGGAGCTGCTGACCGATTCGGATGAGCGTCCGCCGTCCGAGCGAGTTGGCGGACTGTATGGCGCTGACGCTGGTGCCGTACCGCCGCGCGATCGCGCCCAGGTTCTCGCCTCGCGTGACCCGGTGGACGAGGAAGGTCGGCCGGGGCGGCGCTTCGCGGACGCGGAGCGTCGTGCCGACGCGCAGATCCTGGTCCCAGATGCCGTTGTCGCGGATGATCCGCCACGGCTCGGACTTCAGGTTCTCCGCAATCGTCTCGATCGTCTCACCGGCCTGCACCGTGTGCACCGTGTGCTTCGCTTCCCAGGCCGTCGGCAGCGTGAGGCGCAGGCCCACGGGCAGCGTTTGCAGCCGCCAGAGATCGTTCTGATCCCGCATGTCGTTCAGATCGACATCGAGCGTGAAGACGATGTTGAAGTAGTTGTCGCCGATCCGCGTCACGTACTCGAGGCTGCCGTCAGCCCATTCGTGGATGAGGTCGGTGCGCGGCGCCATCGGGTAGGCGATGAGCTGCCCGACCCGGAGCTGGCGGTTGGCGAGAAACGGGTTGTGCATCCGCAGCTGGACGATCGACAGGCCCAATCGCTCTGAGAGCTGCCACCAGTCGTCGCCCTCGGCGACGGTCGTCAACTGCATCTGGCTGGCGTGGTGCCGGATCGACCGCTCGTGGGTCTTCAGCACACTCCGGAAATGGCCCACACCCAGGACGTACTGCAGCGTCTCGAGTGGCATCGGGCTGCGGCGGCCGACGCGCGTCGGGCCGCCGTTGTACCCGGCGATGGCGTAGTCCTCGCGGTCAAACCGGTCGACCAACTGGCTGAGATACTTGATGCCGGCCTCGATGTTCGTCTCGACCCTGAGCGAGCGGAAGGTCGCCGGCATCACCTGGAAGTAGCCGCGCGCCCCGACCCAGGAGGACAGGCCGGCGTTGCCGCCCGACTCGTAGAGACAGACGGCGCGCGCCAGGTCGAAATGCAGGCCGTAGCGCTCGGTATGGCCGCGGATCTCGTCTTCGATCTCCATCACTTTCCGGTACATGCCCAGAAACGACGGAGAAAGCTGTTCGACCGGCAGCAGCGTGTCGGCGGCCGGCGTCGGCGCCTGCGCCGAGGCCGGGCCAGCCGGCATCACCAAGGCCAGGGCCAGTCCAGCAGACACCCATCCGGAAATCGCGAATCGCCTCATTAAAGTACTCCCAGAGGAGGTTATCGGCCGGTGTTGTGAAATATTGTAGCAAACTGTGCCGTTTGGACCGGGTGGGGCGATAATAGGCCGTTCCCGGGCGTCTTGGAGCCGGGTCACAGGGGGAGGGGCGTGCGGCAATCCTGGCGTGGGCCGGCCGGTCTGGCGGCGATGCTTGGCATCGTCGGCGCCGCCGCGTGCGGGCCGCCGCCCGTCGACGAAGCCACCAGCCTCCGGGCCGGCTTCGTCGCCAAGAACGTCTGCTCCGGGGTCTTCGTCAGCGGCCGCGACGAGACCGATTTCCTCGCCAACGACCTGACCTTTGTCGACGTCAGCGACCTCGCCGTTGGTGTCGATCGCACCGCTCAACGAGTGAGCGTCACCGTTGCCGGGGATGAAGGGGCGGCCGACCTGGTCCGCTCGGCCATCTTCCATGAAGGCCACGGCTGCACGATGCTCCCGCTCGGCCAGGCCGACGTCCTCTTCGATCCGGCGCCGATCCGCTCCGCGCTCCCCGGTGGGACGCTCCTGGACGGGCCGATGGGCGATCGGCTGCCCGAAATACCGCTCGCGCCCGAGATCGATCCGGCCGCGCTCGAGACTGCCGTGGCCTCGGCGTTCGAGGATGACGCGGCGACGCCCCCCGTCGGCACGCGCGGCATCGTCGTCGTCCATCGCGGGCGGCTGGTGGCCGAGCGCTACGCCGACGGCCTCGACCAGGACAGCGCGATGATCTCCTGGTCGATGGGGAAGAGCATCACGGCGGCGCTCGTGGGCATCCTAGTCAACGATGGCCATTTTTCGCTCGACGATCCGGCGCCGATTCTCGCCTGGCGGCAACCGGGCGACCCGCGCGGTGCGATCACGATCCGGCAACTGCTCCAGATGAGTAGCGGCCTCGAGTTCAGTCGGCTCACGCGCGACGATCCCGAGTTCTACACGCATCAGAACGCCCACAACTATGTCTACAACGAGGGGATCGACGTCTTCGCGCATGCCATTCGTCCAGCGCTCGAGCATCCGCCGGGGACCGTGGGGCGCTACCGCAACTCCGATCCGCTCGCGCTCGGCAAGATCATCCGCGACACGGTCGAGGCGCGCGGTGAAGACTACTTCAGCTTCCCGCAGCGCCGGTTGTTCGATCAGATCGGGATGCGCGACATGGTTCTCGAGCGGGATCCCTACGGGAACATGATCCTGACCGGCTACGACCACGGCACGGCTCGTGACTGGGCGCGCTTCGGCCTCTTGCATCTGCGGGACGGCGTCTGGAACGGGG
Source organism: Acidobacteria bacterium UBA2161 (assembly GCA_002328835.1). Taxonomy (GTDB): domain Bacteria; phylum Acidobacteriota; class Vicinamibacteria; order Vicinamibacterales; family UBA823; genus UBA2161. Next base: position 156,640 of record DCWN01000001.1, read on the forward strand.
AGCGGATCTTGCCCGAGGGATGGGTCGACGCGGTGACGACGCCGGCGCCGGCCTGGCCGGACGGAAACTACGGCGGGTTGTTCTGGCTCAACCGCGGTGGAACCTGGCCCGATGCGCCCGCCAACGCGTACTGGGCCGCTGGCGCGCGCGGGCAGTACACCGTCGTCATCCCTTCGGCCGACCTCGTCGTCGTCCGGATGGGCTATTCGCTCGCCGGCGCCGCCGTCGCCGCGCACATGAACCGGATGCTCGCCGCGATCCTGGCGGCGGTGGGGCACCCGCCCGCGGCGAGCACACCAACCGACTCGTAGATCATTCGTAGCGCAGCGCCACCATCGGGTCGACGCGCGTGGCGCGCCTGGCCGGGATGAACGACGCGGCCAGCCCGGAGAGCGTGAGGGCGATCGCGACGGTGATGAAGATCGTCGGGTCCCACGGCTCGACGTTGAAGAGCGCGAGCGTCAGCGCCTGCGAGAGCAGCAGGGCCAGACCGAGACCAATCACGAGGCCCACCGCGAGCTGGATCGCGCCTTGCTTGAGAATCAGCATCAGGACGTTCTCCGCTCCGGCGCCCAGCGCCATCCGGACGCCGATCTCCCGCGTCCGGTTGCTGGCCGAGAACGACATGACGCCGTAGAGGCCGATCGTCGCCAGCGCCAGCGCGGCGAGGCCGAACGCCGTGAACAGTGTGCCGAACGTTCCGAACGCCCAGGTATCGAGCGCGTACTGCTCATCGAGTGAGCGGACCCAGTAGAGCGGCAGGGCCGCGTCGATCGCATTGACCTCACTCTGGATCGCCGCTGTGTGGCTCATCGGGTTCTGATCGGTCAGGGCGATCACATTGATGAAGTTGATGATGTTCTGCTGAACGGGAACGTAGATCCCCTCGGGGCGCGGGTTCGTCGCGCCGATGGCGCCGCCCAGGTGCATGTCGGGAACGACGCCGACGATCGTCCGCCACGGTTCGTCGTCGTCACCCAGCTTCACGCGCAGACCGATCGGGTCGGCGTCGGGCGAGAACAGCTCGACGAACCGTTCGTTGGCGAGTGCGACGGGTAGGCTGTCGGTCGTGTCGCCCGAGTTGAACGCCCGGCCCCGCAGCACCGGGACATCGAACAGTTCGAAGTGGTTGTCCGTGATGACGACGCGTCGGGCCGGCGGATGGTCGCCTTCGTTCGGATAGGCGACGCCGTCGACGGTCAGGCGCTGCATCTGTGCGCCGCGTGTCGGGAGATCGGACGTGAGCGCCGCCGTCCGGATGCCGGGCAATGCGCCGATCCGGTCGAGGGCGTCTTCGTAGAACTGCCACTGCGATTCAGGAGTCGGGTAGTCGCCCGCGAACAGGCCGACCCTGGCCGTGAAGACGTTCTCCGTCGCGAAGCCACGGTCGAAATCCGAGACGTTGATAACGGTCTTGATCATCAGGCCGGCCGCTACGAGCAAAGCGCACGAGACCGTGATCTCCGCGACGACGAGGATCTTGCTGATCCGTCCGAGGCGGAGACCGGACGAGCCGCGGGCCTCGTCGTTGAGGATCTCGCTGAGGTCGGTGCTGGTCGCGCGAAACGCCGGGAGCGTCCCGGCCATCAACGTCGAGAGGGCCGCCAGGCCGACGACGAACAGAACGACCGGCGGATCCATCGTGGCCTCGAACCAGAGCGGCAGCTCCTGCGTTGCCAGGACGGCATTGAACCAGTCGACGCCGGCCCGGGCAATCAGCAGGCCGATAGCCGAACCGGCGACGGCGAGGACGAGCGTCTCGGAAAGCAACTGGGAGACGGTCCGCCACCGGCTCGAGCCCAGTGCCGTGCGGATGGCGACCTCCTTCGAGCGCGTCACGGTCTGCGCCAGGAGGAGGTTCGCCACGTTGGCGCAGGCGATCAGCAAGACGCCGAAGACGGCACCCAGCATGACGTACAGCAGGGCCCGCCCTTCGGGGCCGACCATCGTGTCGACTTGCCGCATCAGGTTGACGCCGATGCCGTCGTTCGACTCCGGGTACTCGGTGGCCAGGCGGCCGGCGATCGCCGACATCTCGGCCTGGGCCCCTTCGAACGCGACGCCGTCTCGCAGTCGGCCGATCGCTTGCAGCTGGGTTTGCTCGAGCGCCGGACCGCTGCCGCGCGCGAACGCCAGCGGGTCGATCCGGAGCGGCAGCCAGGCGTCCATCTGGCTCGGGAAGCCGAATCGCTCGGGCATGACGCCGACGACGGTCGTCAGTTCGGCGTTCGCCCGGAGGACCTTGCCGACGATCTCCGGGTCGCCCTGGAACCGGTCCTGCCAGGCGCGGTAGCTCAGGATCATCACCGGCTCGGTCGACGGGTGGTCTTCCTCGGGCCGGAACGTCCGACCGAGGATCGGCTGGACCTGGAGGACGTCGAACAGATGGGCCGACGTGTAGGCGCCGAGGTAGCGAATCGGCCGGCCCTCCGAACCGGCGACGTTGACCGTTTCGTTGAAGTAGGCGGCGACGTCCTCGAAGCTGGTCTGCTGATCGCGCCAGTCGGTGAAGTCGTGGATCGTCGTCCCCATGAACTGGACGTTCTGCGCCGGCCGCGACCGGAAGACCTGCACCAGTTCCTCACTGTCCGGGAACGGCAGGCCCTTGAGGACGAGGCCGTAGATGATGCTGAACATCGTCGTCGTCAGGCCGACGCCGAGCGCGAGGGCGAAGATGGCGATGGCGCTGAGGCCGGGTCGCTTGGCGACCATCTTGACGCCGAATCGGATGTCGGAGAGTAGGGACATAGGGTGGACTCGCGGGTAAAGGCCTCCGAAACGGGCGGGTAGTCTACCGGGAGTTACGCAGGCGCCCGCGCGAAAGTTCCGCGCACGGCGTGTGCTATTCTGCGCCGGCCTTCGCGGTGGGGCGTCATCCTCTCCGCGAGGTTTCTGGCCTCATCGTCACTTGCGGGGAACAGTCTCATGCGAATTGGCCTCTTCGGGCAGGCGCCGTTCGGCGCGGCGGTCTACGAACGACTGAAGGGGCAGGGGCACGCGATCGTCGGCGTCTACGGGCCGGCCGAGAAATCTCGGCCGGATCCGCTGGCCGAGGCGGCGCGCCGCGACGGCATCACGCTCGTCCAGCCGGCGCGCTGGCAGCGGAAGGGTGTCGTCGACGAGCCGGCGTTCGAGGCCTACGCGGCGACCGGACCCGAGTTGAACGTCATGGCGTTCGTCACGCAGATCATCCCGGCGCGCGTGCTCGATCATCCGCTGCAGAAGACGATTCAGTACCACCCGAGCCTCCTGCCGAAGCACCGCGGCCGGAGCGCCATCAACCACGCGCTGCTGGCGGGCGATGCCGAGACGGGCCTGACGATCTTCTGGGTCGACGCGGGGATCGACACCGGGCCGGTGCTGCTGCAGAAGCGTTTCGCGATCGGCAAGAACGACACGGTCAACAGCCTCTATCGCGAGCACTTCTTCCCGTTGGGTGTCGACGCGCTTGCGGAGGCCGTCGGGCTGGTCGCCGCCGGTACGGCGCCGCGGCTGGTGCAGGACGAGAGTGCGGCGACCTACGACGCGCCGTGGGAGGACGATGCGGCGCGAATCGACTGGACGCGGCCGGCCCCAGAGGTTCATAACCTCATCCGGGGCAGCGACCGGCAACCCGGCGCGTGGACGATGGTGGATGGGGCGAAGGTCAAGCTCTACGGCTCACGCCGCGTCGATGGTGCTGGGGCGCCCGGCACGGTGAAGGCGGTGGCGTCGGGAGACGACGCTGGTGTGACGGTCTGCTGCGGCGACGGGGCGGTGCGCGTCGACAAGGCGATGCCCGACGGCGCCAAGCGCGGCCCGGCGCACGAGTGGGCTGCGACAGCTGGCGTGGCGGCCGGGACGGTCCTCACCTAGGACACGAGCCTGGGCATTGCGCCGTCGATCCCGTCGGCGGCCGCCGACCAGACCTATCAAGGTTGCCCGACCGTGTGAGCCAGAGATCGACCGGTCGGACATCCACGAACTCCGTTCCGGCGATCGGACACCCTGACGGCCGCCTCTCAACAACAGGGATCGACTCCCGCAACGCCCAGGCTCGTGTGAGAGCGACACGAGCGACAGGACCCGCCGGCTCGATCCCTAGGCGTCCGAGTACATCGATCGATTGCTGGCGACGTGCCGAACGACGCTCAGCACGCGATCGACCTCGTCCTCCGTGTTGTAGAAGTGCGTCGAGGCCCGGCACGAGAAGTCGTTCAGCCCGCTACCGGGCATGTAGATCCGCTCGCGGTCCATCAACGCCTTCGTCATGTTGGCCTTCGGCACGCCGTCGACGTAGAAGGTCGTCAGCCCGCCGCTCATCTCGGCCGAGCCCGACGTGCCGATGCCGGCGCCCGAAATCTCCGCCAAACCGTCCTTCAGCCGTGTGGCGAGCGATCGGACCCGGCTCTGGATGTTCGTCTTTCCAATCGCCGAGTGGAAGTCGATGGCGTCGCCCATGCCCCAGAGCGACGGCATGTGGCGCTGGCCCGACGACTCGTACTTCCGGGCGCCCTCGGCCGGCGTCCGCCGCCACATGTCGCCCCAGATCCGATCCTGGACGTTGCGGCTGAAATAGGCCATGCCGGTGCCGCTCCCGGCGAGCAGCCACTTCTGGCCGGCCGTCGCGAAGTGGTCACAGCCCATGGCGTGCAGGTCGAGGTCGAGCATCCCCAGCGCATGCGCGCCGTCGACCGAGAGCAGGACGTCGTGGCGGTGGGCCATCTCCGCGAGCCCGGCGATCGGCATCAGCAGGCCCGTGACGAAGATCGGGTAGCTGACGACGAGCACTTTCGTTTCCGGCCGGATCGCCCGCTCGCAGATGTCGATGACCTGGGCGGCACTCTCGGGCGGGGCGGGGATATCGACGGTCCGCACGACGACACCGTCGCGATCTTCGCGCGCGCGCCAGGAGCCGTAGCCGCCCGGATGCTCGTGCGATGACATCAGGACGTCGTCGCCCGGGTTGAGATCGAGGCCGCGGCAGAAGACCTTCATCCCCTCGGTCGTGCTGCGGGTGAACAGGACCTCGTCGGCGTCGGCGCCGACGAAGTTGGCGAGCTTCTCGCGAACCAGCTCCGTGTCGCGTCTGGCGCGCGGGTCGGCCGCCAGCTCCCGCAGGTAGCGGGTCTGGGCTTCGACCACCGGCGTCGGGAGGGGGCCCATGGTGCCGTTGTTCATGTAGCTGATGTCGTCGACCATGTTGAATTCCCGGCGGACCCGCCGCCAGTAGGCCTTGTCCAGAGCGCCCGCCGGCCGAACGCGCTCGCGCCACGACTGGGCGCTGCTCGCCGCCTCGCCGAGGGCGGGAGTCGCGAGACCGCCCGCGAGCGCCGCCAGGGAACCACCGAGAAAACCGCGACGGGATACGCCACCGATCGGCCGTTGGGCGTCAGACCTAAGTCCGCTCATGAAAGCCTCCTCTGGATGTGTGGAGCGATTATACGGCGTCGGCGGGGTCTGGGAGCGGCACTCGACGAGGCTTTCTCGGCGTCTTTCCGGCCGAACCACCACGCCCGGTTTCCGGAGATGGATTTCGCGTGAACGTGCTATCCTACTCACTACGCAGGTGTTCCACTGTTCCTCGTCCGGTCTGTTCGCGGGGAGCAGCGCGCACGCGCCTGAGTCAATGAAGATCTGGCGATCGACATCGACGAGCGGCCCGCCGGTCGACGGGCGGCCCTCTTAGTACAGCGGTCCTCGGGCGCGGGTCCGGCCACTCCGCCGGACGCCCGGGGCACCGACGGACTCTGACCGTACATGAGCGAGAAACCGCGATTCCCGGGCATCCGGGTTACGACGAACGGCAACCAGCTGGTGGCCTATCACACCGAGGCCCGCCTGACCGATGGCGGCGTGTTCTTCCCGATCACGCCGTCGACGGAGATGGGTGAGAACTACCAGCTGTCGTTCGCCGAAGGGAATCTCAACGTCTTCGGCGGGTCCACCCTGGCGATCGAGGCCGAGGGCGAGCACGCGGCGCAGGGCGGCGCGACCGCGCTGTCGGTGACCGGCCGCCGCGTCGTCAACTTCACGTCGGGCCAGGGGATCGTCTACGCGAGCGAGCAGTATTACCACGCGCCGGGCAAGCTCTCGACGATGGTGCTCGAGGTGGCGGCGAGAGCCCTGACCAAGCACGCGTTGAACGTCCACTGCGGCCACGACGACGTGTACGCCGTGCTCGACGTCGGCTGGATCATGCTGTTCGCGAAGGATGCCCAGCAGGCGGCCGACCAGGCGCTGATCCTGCGCAGGGTGTGCGAGCTGTCGTTGACGCCCGGCATGAACATCCAGGACGGGTTCCTGACGTCACATCTGGAGCGGACGTTCTACAAGCACGAAGCCGATCTGATCCGGGAGTTCCTCGGTGACGCCGACGACATCATCGACTGTCCGACCGTAGCGCAGCGCCAACTGTTCGGACCGACACGCCGTCGCGTGCCGCGGATGCTCGATCTGGAGAACCCGATTCTGCTCGGGCCGGTCCAGAACCAGGAACATTACATGCAAGGCGTTGTTGCTCGGCGGAACAACTTCGTCGAGTCGATTCTGCCCTTCCTCGAGCAAGCCTACGAGGAGTTCGGCCGGCTCACCGGGCGGACCTATGGCCTGGTCACCGAGTATAAAACCGACGATGCCGAGACGGTGTTCGTCTCGCTGGGGTCGGCGGCGGAGAACTGCGAAGCCGCGGTCGATCATCTCCGGGCCGCGCGGGGTGCCAAGGTCGGGTCGATCCACCTCAACGTCGTCAGGCCGTTCCCCGAGCGAGCCGTGGTCGAGGCGCTTCGGGGCAAGAAGAACGCCATCATCTTCGAGCGCACGGACGAGGCGTTGGCCGGCGACAACCCGCTGGGCCGTGACATCCGAACGGCGTTGAACAAAGCGCTGGTCATCGATGGGCATCCGCCGGAGGAGGGGTTCCCGGCGGTGCCGGCGGCCGAGATCCCGCGACTCTTCAACGGCGTCTACGGTCTCGGCTCGCGTGACTTCCGGCCCGAGCACATCCTCGGCGCCTACGAGTACGCCGCGGAGGGCGGCGCGCGGACCGATGGGCGGCGTGCCGAGGACGGGGACTCGTTCTTCGTGCTTGGGGTCGATCATCCCTACGAGGTGAAGTCCGACGAGACGCCGTCGCTGCTACCCGAGGGCGCCATCGCCGTCCGGTTCCACTCGATCGGCGGCTGGGGGATGATCACGACCGGGAAGAACCTGGGCGAGATCATCGGCGAGATGGGCCGGTTCGTCGCCGAGCGCGAGAAGGCCTACGACGAGCACGGCCGGCTGAACGAGCTGGTGCACGTCAGCGCCAACCCGAAGTACGGCTCCGAGAAGAAGGGCGCCCCCACGTCGTACTTCCTCGTGGTGGCGCCCGAGCGGATCCGTGTCAATTGCGACCTCCACCACGTGAACGTCGTGCTCTGTTGCGACCCGCGGGTCTTCACGCACGCGAATCCGCTCGAGGGGCTGGTGCCGGGCGGCGCGTTCGTCTGGGAATCCGAGGAGACGCCGGAGCAGGTCTGGGAGCGGATTCCCCCGCGCCAGCGCGAATTCATCATCGACAACGACATCCAGGTCTACCTGCTGCCGGGCTTCGAGATCGCGCGGAACGCCACGAGCCGGCCCGATCTGCAGCTGCGGATGCAGGGCAATGCCTTCCTCGGTGCGTTCTTCAGCGTTTCGAGCTTCCTGCAGGACAACAAGATCGAGAAGGACCACTTCGAAGACGTGGTGCGTCGGCAGTACGTGAAGAAGTTCGGACGATTCGGCGACGCGGTCGTCGACTCGAACATGGAGGTCATGGCGCAGGGCTTCAGCCGGCTTCATCGGCTGGAACCGGGCCAGCAGGAAGCACCCGATCGGTCGAGCATGCGCGGCCGTACGTTGCTACCGATGGCCGACAGCCACAAGTACTACGGTGGCGACGCGCCGATGGAGCAGCCGTGTCGCGCGCCGGTCTACGAGATCGGCTACTTCGACAACGAGTTCCGGGCGGGCAAGGGCTACGATCAGGCCGCGACGCCGCTGGCGTCGGTCGGCATGATGGCGTCGTCGACCGGCGCGACATCGTCGAAGTACGTGGCCCGACGCGAGACGCCGGTCTACATCGCCGAAAACTGCACGCAGTGCATGGAATGCATCGTCGCGTGCCCCGACACCGCGCTGCCAAACACGGTGCAGGACCTCAGCACCGTCCTGCGTTCGGCGATCATGCACTACGTCTCGGCGCCGGCCGAACGCCGCGCGCTCCTCGATGCGCTGCCCGAGGTCGATAGATCGGCCCGCGCGAAGATGCTCGAGATCGCGAAAGCCAAGGAGAGTACAACGTTCGCCGATGTCGTCAAGGCGGAGTTCGATGGGCTGAACGGCAGCATCTCGCAGGCGACGCGCGACGAGCTGTACGCCGTCGTCGACAAGATCCCGGTTGCCTTCAACAAAGTGAACGCCATCTTCGCCGCGAAGGAGAAGAAGAGCGTGGGCGACGGCGGCGTCTTCATGATCACCGTCTCCGACCTGTGCAAGGGCTGCGCCGCGTGCGTGGAGGTCTGTGGCGACCACGACGCGCTGCGGATGATGCCGGAGACTGACGAGTTGAACGCCGAGCACCTCAGCCAGATGGCGTTCCTGAACACGCTGCCCGATACGCCGCAGCGCTACCTGGGGCTCTACGACGAGAACGCGCCGCTCGACTCGAAGGAGGCTGCGCTCCGCAACCATCTGATGGTCCGGCGGAACTACGACGCGCTGGCCTCGGGCGACGGGGCCTGCGCGGGCTGTGGCGAGAAGAGCATTCTCCACGCCGTGGCGTCGGTCACCGAGGCCTACATGCGACCGCTGTTCCACGCCAAGGCCGACCGGCTGCGGGACAAGGCGGATCAGCTCGTCGAACGGGGGATGGCCAGGTTGGCGGCGCTCGCGGACCATGACAAGGCCGACTACGGGCGCGTGCGACGGGTCGTCGCGCACCTGATCATGGGACTGGGCGGTGAGAACGACGCCGACACCGAAGCCCGGCTCGAGCACCGCGGCGATGTGTCGGATCAGGAGGTGATCGACGCGCTGGTGAGCGTCATGCGCCAGGATGCCTTCAACCACAAGGATCTGCAGGTGCAGGAGGGGCGCCTGGCCAACGGCATGTCGGTCATGGCGATGGGCGCGAGCACCGGCTGCAACACGGTCTATGGCTCGACGCCGCCCAACAACCCGCATCCGTACCCGTGGATGAACTCGCTGTTCCAGGATGGCGCGACGATCACCTGGCTGTTCGGCGAGAGCTTCATCATGGGGCACTCCCGCCGTTCGGTCGTTCCGGAGCGGATCGCCGATGCGCTGCTCGGCGACGGCCCCGCCTGCTCGGAGCAGGACTACTTCGACTACACGCACTTCACCGACACGCTGATGACGCGCCAGGAGATTACGGAGCTGCCGAAAGCCTGGGCGATCGGCGGTGACGGCGGCATGGGCGACATCGGGTATCAGAATCTCTCGAAGGTCATCCTGCAGAACCGCCCCAACGTGAAGATGCTGATGCTCGACACGCAGGTTTATTCGAATACGGGCGGCCAAAACTCCGACTCGTCGGCGATGCCCGGCGGCTACGACATGAACCAGATGGGCAAGGCGACCCAGGGCAAGCTCGTCGAGAAGAAGAACGTCGCCGAGACGTTCACGGCGGGCCACGGGTCGCCGTTTGTCGCCCAGGTGTCGCTGGCCAATGCGCCGAAGTTTTACCGGGCCTTGCTCGACGGCCTCGACTACCGTGGCACGGCGTTCTTCCAGTGCTTCACGGCCTGTCAGCCCGAGCACGGCGTGGCCGACGATATGTCGGTCGCGCAGGCGCAGCGGATCCGTGACTCGCGCGGGATGCCCGAGTTTGTCTTCAATCCGATGCGCGGCGAGGTCTACACCGAAGCGCTCGACGTGAAGGGGAACCCGTCGCCGAAGACCGACTGGTGGGACGCGAAGCACAAGGCGACGAAGGAGAAGTATCGCTACACCGTCGCCCACTGGTGCGCCACGGAGGCGCGGTTCCGGCGCCACCTGAAGAAGGCGAAGGAAGCGGACCTGCCGAACTACACGCACCTCGACGACATCTTGCCGCGCCTGACGTTCGACGATGTGGTGCAGCGTCGGTTCCTCGATCCCAGCCACCGCGCGTTCGTGCCCGACTTCGGCGTCTACATCGCCACCGAGGTCGGCGACAAGGTGGTCTATCAGCTGCTGTCGCGGCAGATGGTCTTGTTCTGTGTCGAACGCCGGAAGGCCTGGCGGTTGCTGCAGAGCAAGGCGGGCATCGAGAACCTCGAGTACCAGGCCCAGCGCCAGCTGTTGAAGAAGGTCGACGCGGGGGATATTCCGCTGGCCGAGTTCCGGGCCAACGCGTCGGCGATGCTCCGCGACGAACTCGCCGGTGATGGCGGCGCGGTTCCGGCCAAGTCCACGGCGGCAGATGGCAAGACGGTGCCTTCGCGCGCCTAGGCCGGCACGCTCGATCATCGCCCGCACACCTGAGACCTGAGACCCGAGACACGTGCTGATGCCCGCTCGCCGGTGGCTCCAGATTCTTGGCGTCGTGCTCCTGGCGCCTGCGCTCTCTGGCTGCTCGCTGAAGACCTACGCGATCAACATGGTCGGCGACGCGCTGGCCGAGGGCGACTCCGTCTATGAATCCGACGAGGATCTCGAACTGGTCGGCGACGCGCTGCCGTTCGGGTTGAAACTGACCGAGAGCTTGCTCGTCGAGTCACCCGAACACCGGGGGCTGCTGCTGACCGCGTGCCGCGGCTTCACGCTCTATTCCTACGCCTACGTCGACTATCCGGCCGAGGTGGCGATGGAGACCGACATCACGCGCGGGCGCGTGATGCGGGACCGCGCGCGGCGGTTGTACCTCCGCGCGCTTGGGTACTGCCTACGTGGCCTCGAGCGGGACCATCGCGGGTTCGGTGCGCGCCTGGTAGGCGAGCCCGATGCGGCGGCGGCGGCGATCGAGCCCGGCGACGAGGATCGCGACTTGCCGCTCATGTACTGGACCGCCGCGGCGCTGGGACTGGGAATTTCGGTGTCGCCGGGCTCGGCGGCGATGCTGGCGCGCCTGCCCGAGGTCGAAGCCGTGCTCGAGCGCGCCCTCGAGCTCGACGAAGCGTGGGATAGCGGCGCCCTGCACGAGTTCATGGTCGTCTTCGCCGGGGCCGTGCCGCGCCCGACCGACTACGACGAGATCCGCCGCCACTACGACCGCGCCCTGGCGCTGTCGGGCGGGCGGAGTGCGGGGCTGCACGTGGCCTATGCCGAAGCCGTCTCGGTGCCGACGCAGGACAGCGCGGAGTTCCGTGAGATGATGGACTTGGCGCTGGCCGTCGACCCCGACGAGGACCCGGACAACCGGCTCGTCAACCTGATCGCGCAGCGCCGGGCGACGTGGCTGCTCGATCGAATCGAGGACCTCTTCTTGGAACTGGAGCCGCAGGGCTAGACCCGCGGCACGCGCGCGAGGCAACGCTGATGCAGATCTTTCGTTCGGTTCGGTTCGTCGTGGCCATGGCCCTTATCGTGGCGGTCGCCACGGCCGTCGTGGGCGCCCAGCGCGGCGGCCAGCGGATCCTCGTCGGTACGGTCGTGCCCGCCGGGTCGCTCTGGCACGAGACGCTGCAGATCATGGCCCAGGAGTGGCGGCGAGTCTCGGACGGCGCCGTGGAGGTCCGGATCTTCGCCGGGGGCGGGCTGGGCGACGAGGTTGACATGGTGCGCAAGGTCCGTCAGGGCCAACTGCAGGCCGTTGCGCTGTCCTCGGTGGGGCTGTCGCGCATCGACCAGGGTGTGGCCTGCCTGCAGATCCCGCTCTTGATCGACTCGTACGCCGAGCTGGACTACGTCAGGGACCGTATCGCGCCGACGCTCGAGGCGCGGATTGAGGCGCGCGGCTTCAAGGTGCTCAACTGGGCCGACGGCGGCTGGGTACATGCGTTCACCAAGGAAGAGGCTCACACGCCCGACGACCTGCGTGGGACGAAGCTGTTCATCTCGGCCGGCGATCCCGAATCCGAAAGCCTGTACAAGGCGTTCGGCTTCAACGTCGTGCCCTTGTCGCTCGTGGATCTCGTGACCTCGCTGCAGACCGGCATGATCGACGCGGTGCCGATGGTGCCGCTCTTCGCCCAGTTGCAGGAGTTGCACAAGCTGACGCCCCACATGCTGGGTGTGCGGTTGCTGCCGCTGGTCGGCGGTACGGTGATGAGTGCGCGGGCGTGGAGTCGCCTGCCGGCCGAGCACCGTGGCGCAATGCTCGACGCCGCGCACCGGGCAGGAACGGAATTGCGCAGTGAAATCCGTCAGATGGACGAGGATTCGGTGGCCGAGATGTCCAAGCGTGGGCTGAAGGTGAACACGCCGGACGCGGCGACCCGCCGCGCCTGGACCCAGGAGATGGCTGAGATCTATCCCAGGCTGCGCGGCGACTACTGCCCGGCCGACATCTACGACGAGGTGCTCAGCCTACGCGACGAGTACCGCGCGACCCAATAGGCGCGGCCCAGCCGGAGTCATGCAGCCGTCCGAGCGGCCTCCCTTCCACTTCCGTCTCGAAAATACGCTGGTCGTCGCCGTGCTGGCGGTGATGGCGATCCTGCCGCTCATCGAGATTGCCGGCCGCGTCGTCATCGGCCGGGGGATCTCCGGCTCGATCGTCGTCGTTCAGAATCTCACGCTCTGGATCACCGTGCTGGGCGCCGTGCTGGCGGCGCGGTCGGAGCGGCTGCTCGCCCTGTCCACTCAGCGGCTTCTGCCACCCCACGCCCAGCGCCCGGTCAAGATCTTCACGTCGTCAATCGCCGTTGCCGTCACCACGACGCTTGTCGTAGCCAGCCTCGACTTTGTCCAGATCGAGCGGGAATTCGGTGACATCGTCGCATGGGACGTGCCGATCTGGGTCGTCCTCGCGGTGCTGCCGATCGGGTTCGGCG
>DCWN01000003.1:0-11381 GCA_002328835.1 Acidobacteria bacterium UBA2161
TCGCCGGAAACCTTGCCGCGAGACGGCGGCCGCTTGACGATCACGGCGCTCGCCATCGACGCCAACGGCAACGGCGTGGCCGGCGCCGCCGTGACGTTCACGGCGACGGCTGGCACGTTGGGAAACTCGCCTGTCGTCACCGATGACTCCGGTAAAGCAGTGACCACACTGGAGGCCAGGCAGACCACCACGGTGACAGCCACGATTGACGGTGGCCCGTCGGGCGAGATTGAGATCATCCGCCGCGGAAGACTGTCGGTATCGATGTCCCACGAACCGAAGAAGCCGGAGATCGGCGAGGCGGTAACGTTCGAGATCTCAGCGACCGAGGGCGGCTCGGAAGCCAGCGGTACGCTGAAGGTCCGCTACGGGAATGGTGAACGGTACGAGCAACCCTTCACCGGGTCGGCCACCACATCGCAGACCTATCAGGCGGCGCGCACGTTCACGGTGACGGTGACGATCATCACCGCCGCCGGAGACACGGAACGAAGAACTCACTCAGTGACGGTCGTCGCGCCTCCGCCTCCGCCGCCGCCCACGCCCACGCCCAGCCCGAGCCCGGATCCCGATCCGAGCCCGTCGCCCAGCCCGACACCCGGCGACAACGACGAAATGGACCTGTCGAAGGTGACCTGGCTGCATCACAACGTGAGCGCCTGGCCGCAGACGTCGCGGATCACGACCTTCTCCCACGGCGACCCGCCGATCTGCATCGACCACACGCAGTCCGGCCGCTGGCCGACGATCGTCGTCGGCGGAAACGTGATCGAAGGCAACGCCTGGGTATTCGCCAAGGTCGACGGACGGTGGTACGCCGCAACCTATGAGTGGCTCCGTCCCGGGCAGGTCTGCAAGGGGATCGACCGCGACAACATCGGCCCGCACGTGAAGAAGTCCCCGCTGGACAAGTGGAAACCGAAGTCGGGAGAGACGGTCGGCTTCATGGTCAGCACGCCGGCACGCTCGGGCCCGAAGGGCAAGAAACAGGAGCGCTCGAACGTCATCGTCGTCACCTGGCCCTAGGCACTGCCCGGCCGACCCGCAGCCGACGCCTCCGCCGCCCTTCCGGTATCCTGTCCCCAGCCCCAGGACCATGCGAGGTGCCCTGCCATGACCGTTCCCGGTGCCGTCGCCCAGGCGACGCTCGTTGCCCTGCTGCTCTCGACCTCCCCGGCGTCGGCTCAGGCCGTGCGGGCCGACCGCGCCAGCCTGCATGACCTGGCGGGGTTCGAGGTCGTCGTCGAAGACCTCATACCCGAGGCTCCACTCGACGGCCTGACCAAGGACCAGCTGCTCGAGGCGGCGCGCGACCGGCTCCGGGCGGCCGGATTCCCGCTCACCGCCGACACGGGTGGCGGCGCCTACCTGTACATCAACGTCAACATGACGACCGGGAGCGGCATCTATATCTATTGCGTGGACGTGGAGCTGCGGCAGGCGGTCCGACTCGAGCGCGCGCCCGATCGGGCGGTGCCCGAAGCAGTGACGTGGCAAACCGGCGTGGTCGGCGCGGTCGCCGCCACGGAGTTGCGCACGGGGATCACGAGCGTCGTTGTCGACCAGCTCGACACCTTCACCCGCGAGTTCGCCGAGGAGAACCCAGGCACCGTCACCGTGCCATAGATTTAGATGGGGGCTTTGCCCCCAATCCCCCCGCGGCGTCCTCCGCGGGGACCCCGAGCGCCCCACTCTGGACGCCGCGGAGCGCGCTGTGCGCGCTCTGATCTTCTTGCGGGCGCCTTGCCTGCCCCGAGCTTTGTCGGGGGCGCCCCAAGCTCCTACCTCTTAGCCCACACTCTTCCGGAACGCTCTGATGATGTCCCGCTTGTCGGAGTACTCGGCGCGCGCCGCCACGAATCCGGCGTGGTCGATGCCAAGCTCGCTCGCGATCTGACGGATCCGGCTCTCCTCGGCCGCCGAGATCGAGTCGTCGGCCGCCGACACGGCGAAGACGCAGTCGAGCAACTCGCGGCGCTGCGCCTCGGTCGACATCTCCCTGAACTGCCGCGTGACCAGGAAGTCCTCGGTACCGCCGAACAACTCGGTCTGGCTCCGGGCGATCTGGACGACCAGGACGGCCTGCGCTTCCGACAGATGGCCCAGTTCGACCACGAACTTCGTCATCAGCGCAATCTCCACGCCGTCGAACTCCTGGTCGGCGTGCGCCACGCGCGCCAGCACGTAGGCAAACGCGGCGAGGTAGCGCGCCCGGTCGCGATCGAGCCGCTCCAGTTCCGTGACGATCCGATGCACCGTCTCGGTGTCGCGCGCGGCGTCGGCCGGCTCGGCCTGACCGTAGCCCAGGAACTTCAGCAGTGACATGGCAACTCCGTCCCGGGTCTCAGCGTTGCAGGAATCGCGGCGCCGACCGGGCCGGATTGGCGTCGAGCATCACGGCGACCCAGCGGAAGTCCTCGGTGTTCTCGAGGGCGATCTTCACGATCACGGTCAACGGCACCGAGAGCAGCATCCCGACCGGCCCCCACACCCAGCCCCAGAAAACCAACGAGAGAAGGACGACGAGGGTCGAGAGACCCAGGCGGCGGCCCATTAGATACGGCTCGAGGAAATTGGCGAGGCCGATGTTGATCACGAGATAGCCGCTCGCCACGATCGCCGCGCGCCCCGGACCGAACTGCACCAGCGCGAGGAGCACCGGCGGTATGGCCGCGAGGATCGAGCCCAGGTTCGGAATGTAGTTAAAGATGAACGCGACCAACCCCCAGAGCAATGGAAAACCTAGCCCGAGCACCGAGACCCAGAGGCCGACCAGAATCCCGGTCCCCAGACTGATCAGCGTCTTGATCGCAAGGTAGCGCTGGACCTGGCGGGCCATCACGCCGAACCGGTCGAAATGCTCCGACCGCTCGCCGAACGCCGTCTTCAGCTTGCGGGAGAACCCCGCGGCCTCGGCCAGGATGAACACCATCGTGAGAATCACCAGAAAGGTGTTCTGCGCAACCGCCGCGACCGCGCGCAGCGTCCCGCCCACGACGTCCATCAGGGCACCGGGATTGACGATCTGGGGCAGGCCCCACCCCGCGGTTTCGATGCCACGCGCGTCGAGCCAGGCCAGGCCCGAGGTGGTCAGCTGTTGAAGGCGCGCCTGGTAGCCGGGCGCCGCCGCCGTGAACTCGTTCAACGACCGGCCCACGACGATCGCGACCGCGGCCAGGAACGCAACGGCCGTCAAGACCGTCGCCAGGACGGCCAGCGCGGTGGGCGCGCCCTTCCGGCGTAGCCAGGCCATGAACGGCAGAAAGATGATCGCCAGGAACACCGAGACCATGAACGGCAGGAGCAGCTGGCCGGCCGCGCGCAGCCCGGCGACGACGACCACCAGACTGGCCGCGATGAACAGGAAACGAGCGCCGCGATCGGACTTATCGTGGTCGTCGGCGATCATGCGTCGTCGGTCATGGCCTCTGTGGGCCTCATGTGGCCTCGAACAATGTCAGCGCGAACTGCGCCTCCGATTCGATCCACTGGTGCCGCTGAACGAACCGGGCGGCCTCTCCCATCGCGGCGATGCGCTCGGCTCGATACTTGTGGCTGTGCTCCGTGCAGATCGTCTCACCCTCGGCCAGCACGATCTCGCGATCGATCGCGCCGATCCGAACCGTCTGCGCGCGGGTGCTCCGAAGGTACAGTTCGATCCGCTCCTGGCCGGCGTTCCACACGACCAGATGCTCGAAGTGCGCCAGGTCGAAGTGGCCGTCCAGCACGCGGTTGATCCGCACGAGCAGGTTCTTGTTGAACGCGGCGGTGACGCCCAGCGGGTCGTCGTACGCATCCCTCAGGACCGGTTCCGGCTTCACCAGATCGGTACCGAGCAGCATCAGGTCGCCCGGCCGCATGACCCGCCGCGCCACCATCAGAAAGTCACGGGCCGCGGTCTGCCCGAAGTTGCCGATACTCGAGCCCAGGAAGAGGGTGAGCATGGCCTCGCCCGACGCTCGATCGGTCGACACCCGGGCCAGCCCGACCTCGTACGTCGACTCGTGACCGATCACCGATACCTGGTCGAGCGGACCGAGCGAACGCTCGGACTGCTCCAAGGCCGCGGCGGACACATCGACCAGGTGGACGCGCGCCGACCGACCCGCGCGCTGCAGCGCCTCGGCGAGCACGACCAGCTTTTCGCCGCTACCCGGACCCAGCTCGGTAATGGTGGCCGTCGGTGGCAACGCCGCGATGACGTCGTCCGCGCAACGGCGCAGCAGCGAGGACTCCGCCTCCGTGATCCGGTACCAGGGCAGGCGGCAGATCGCTTCGAACAGCTGTGAGCCCAGCGCATCGTAGAAGTACTTCGACTGCAGCTCCTTGGGCTCACGAGCCAGATCGCGACCCACGTCGTCCGCGAACGTCGGCTGCACCGCTACGTCGGTCGTCGAACTCACACGGCTCCTCTCAAAGCACGTATGGTACCAGATTGCCGTCGCGTCGAACCTCCCGTCGGCTCGCACCCGGCGTGGGCGCCGCGCTATACTAGAGTTGGATGCGATCACCGATGCGCTCCGCGCGTCGGCGCATCCCGTCGCAGCCCGGCCTCATCGGAACGGCACCATCCAGTGCGTGCGAAAGTGGCGGAACTGGCAGACGCGCCGGATTTAGGATCCGGTGGCCGGACGGCTGTGGGGGTTCGAATCCCCCCTTTCGCACCAGCCTTCGCGCTTCGGCGCGCTTCGGCTAGGCAAGCCTGCTCTCGAGCTAAGGCTGTCTCGCCGGAGCGCCAGGGGCGCGAAGGCGGGCAGTCGCGCTATATCGCTATATGAAGACAGAATTCACCGACGTCAGCGAAACGCAGAAGACCCTCGCGGTGGAGATTGAACGCGAGGTCGTCGATGCCGAGATCGACCGCGTGGCGCGCGACTACGGCAAAGCCGCGCGCATTCCGGGCTTCCGGCCAGGCAAGGTGCCGGCGAAGCTCGTGCGGCAACGGTTCCGCGATCAGATCCTGCACGACGTGGCGCACGGCTTGATCCCGAGGGCGGTCGACGAAGCCCTACGGACGCGCGAGCTGGAGCCGGTCGACACGCCCAACATCCGCGACGTGGTCGTCGACGAGGGGCAGCCGTTGACCTTCACCGCGGTGTTCGAAACGGTCCCCCCGATCGACCCGGGCGACTACGCGACGCTGACCCTCAGACGCCCGCCCGCCACCGTCAAGGACGACGCGCTCGACGAGGCCCTGAAGGCGCTTCGCGACCGCGCGGCCCGCTTCGACCCCGTCGACGGTCGCCCCGCCGAGCTCGGCGATTCCATCGTCCTCGATCTGACGCGCCAGGTGGTCGGCGGTGCTGCCGAAGGTGAGGCCACCGCGGAATCGGCAGAGCCGGATGCGCACGAGGGCGTCACGATCGAGATTGGCGCGGCGGCGAACCCGCCCGGATTCGACGACGAGGTGCTCGGTCTCGACGTCGGCGGTGCGAAGACCTTCACCTTGTCGTACCCCGACGATCATGCCGTCGCGAAACTGGCGGGCACGTCGGTGCAGTACAACGTGACGGTCAAGGCGCTCAAGCGCCGGGTCGTACCCGAGCTGGACGACGAGTTCGCGAAAGACATCGGCGACTTCGACGGCCTCGACGCGCTGCGCAGCCGAGTGTCCGAGGACCTGCAGAAGGAGGCCGAACAGAACGCCGACCAGGAGGTCCGCGCCGATCTGGCGCGGCAACTCGCTGGGCGCGTGACGTTCGATCTGCCGGAAGCGCTCGTCAACCGAGAGGTCGACCGCCGCGTCGAGGAGTTCGTCAGACGCCTGATGGCCCAGCAGGTGGATCCGATGAAGACGAACATCAACTGGGAAGAGTTCCGGGAGCGGCAACGCGAGCAGGCGCAAGAGGCGGTGCGTAGCGCGCTCGTCCTCGACGAGATCGCGCGCCGCGAGTCGCTCACGCCGTCCGACAACGACATCGAAGGCGAAGTCGCCCGGTATGCCGAACGGACCGGACGGACGCCCACGGCCGTGCGCGCGAAGCTCGAGCAGGAAGGCGGCATGGCGCGGGTCGAGACCGGGCTGCGCCGGGAGAAGGCCGTCGACCTGCTCATGACGCGTGCTAAGATCGTTACCGTGTAAGTGGCCGGTTCAGCGGTTGCGGAATCCCGTCAAATTGCCGATATCGTAGTAGTGGAGCGTCGGGCCGTGAGGCGATGACTCGGCGACCGACGCTCTGAGCACATCGCCGCAGATGTGTGCAGGAACGTGCCGAGGATCGAACATGACTGACGAGCGAGCCCAGCTGATTCCGATGGTCGTCGAGCAGACGAACCGCGGGGAGCGCGCCTACGACATCTTCTCGCGGTTGCTCAAGGACAGCATCATCTTCATCGGCTCGCCGGTCGACGACGCGATCGCCAACCTGGTCATCGCCCAGATGCTCTTCCTGGAAGCCGAGGATCCGGACCGCGACATCACGTTGTATATCAACAGCCCAGGGGGCTCGATCACGGCCGGCCTGGCCATCTACGACACGATGCAGTTCATCAAGCCCGACGTGCAGACCTATTGCATCGGGCAGGCCGCCTCGATGGCGGCGGTGCTGCTGGCCGCCGGCGCCAAGGGCAAGCGATACTCCCTCCCGAACTCCAGAATCGTGATCCATCAGCCGCTGATGTCCGGCCTGGGCGGGCAAGCGACCGACATCGACATCGCGGCCCGCGAGATTATCCGAATCCGGGAGCGCTTGAACGAGATCCTCGTGAGCCATACGGGCCAGACCGTCAAACGGATCCAGGACGACACCGAGCGCGACTACATCATGTCGGCCGAGCAAGGACAGGAATACGGTATTATTGATGATGTGATCCGCCAGCGCGCCTGAACCCTGGGAGTGGTGCGGACCGACAGCGAGCGTAGATCATGGCCAAGAAACAGAGTGACACGGAGGTCCTCCGCTGCTCGTTCTGCAACAAGGATCAGAACGACGTCCGGAAGCTGATCGCCGGTCCGACGGTCTTCATCTGTGACGAATGCGTCGAGGTCTGCAACGACATCATCGCGGACGACAACCGGTTCGAGAACCGACCAGGTGTGCGTTCGTCGCTGCCGGTCCCGCAGGAGATCAAGAAGTTCCTCGACGAGTACGTCATCGGGCAGGAGCAGACGAAAAAGAAGCTCGCGGTCGCCGTCTACAACCACTACAAGCGGATCGAGATTCAGCGGCAGGCGCGCAACCGCAACGACATCGAACTCACCAAGTCGAACATTCTCCTGATCGGCCCGACCGGCACGGGCAAGACCCTGCTCGCGCAGACGCTGGCCAAGCTACTGTCGGTGCCGTTCACGATCGTCGACGCGACGACGTTGACCGAGGCCGGCTACGTCGGCGAGGACGTCGAGAACATCATTCTCAAGCTGCTGCAGGCCGCGGGCGGCGACATCGAGAAGTGCCAGCAGGGCATCATCTATGTCGACGAGGTCGACAAGATCTGCCGGAAGGACGAGAACCCGTCGATCACGCGCGACGTCTCAGGTGAGGGCGTCCAACAGGCCCTGCTGAAGATTCTGGAAGGGACCGTCGCGAATGTTCCGCCGCAGGGTGGACGGAAGCATCCCCACCAGGAGTTTTTCCAGGTCGACACGACGAACATCCTGTTCATCTGCGGCGGGGCATTCGTCGGGCTTGACAAGATCATCCACCGCCGCGCCGGCAAGAAGGGCCTCGGGTTCCACGCGGAGATCAAGTCGATGCGCGACCGCGACATCGGCACGACGCTGGAAATGGCCGAACCCGGCGACCTCATTCGCTACGGTCTGATTCCGGAGTTCGTGGGCCGCCTGCCGGTCATGGGCACCCTGCACGAACTCGACAAGGCGGCCCTGATCCAGATCTTGACGCAACCTCGCAATGCGATCACGCGTCAGTACCAGAAGCTGCTCGAGTACGAGAACGTGAAGCTGCGGTTCACCGACGACGCCCTCGAGGCGATCGCCGAGTCGACGCTGGAACGGAAGATCGGCGCGCGCGGCTTGCGGATGATCATCGAAGAACTCATGCTCGACATCATGTATACGCTGCCCGGTCAGAAGAAGATCCGCGAGTGTGTGATCACGCGCGACGTCGTGCTGGCCAAGGACAAGCCCATCACCCTGTTCGAAAAGGCCGGCTAACCAGAACCGAGTTGCGGCGCCGACGACAACCGTTTCCCGACATCAGCCCTCATGGACGACTACGAGACCATCCCGATTGTCCCCCTGCGTGATGTGGTGGTCTTCCCCCACATGATGATGCCGTTCGTCATCGGGCGGCCCTCGTCGACGCGCGCGCTCGAGCACGCCCTCAAACAGGACAAGCGCATCTTCCTGGCGGCGCAGCACGATGCCGCCAACGACGATCCGGCGCCGAACGACATCTACACGATGGGTTGCGTGGCCAACATCGTGCAGAGCCTGAAGCTACCCGACGGCAACATCAAGGTGCTGGTCGAGGGCGTCGATCGCGCGCGCGCGATGGAGTGGAAGGAGGACAAGGGCTTCTACCGTGTGGTGGTGAAGGTCGTCGAGAAGCAGCGCGAGACGGGCGACGACGTCGAGAGCACGATGAGCAAGGTGGTCACGCTCTTCGAGCAGTACGTCAAGCTGTCGAACAATCTGCACTACGACGCGATGGTCGCGGCCGTGCGGGTGGACGACCCGGGCAAGCTGGCCGACACGATCGCCGCCCATCTGCTCGTCGGCGTCGACGAGAAGCAGAATTTGCTCGAGATCATCTCACCGCTCGAGCGCCTGAACCGCATCGCCGGCATCCTCGAGGCCGAGGTCGACAAGCTGCAGGTGGACCGCCGTATCCAATCTCGCGTCAAGAAGCAGATGGAGAAGGCGCAGAAAGAGTACTACCTGAACGAGAAGATGAAGGCGATCCAGAAGGAACTGGGCCGCAAAGAGGATAAGGGGAACGAGATCGACGAACTGAAGACCAAGATCGAAGAGGCGAAGATGCCCAAGGAGGTCGAGGAAAAGGCCGTCCAGGAGCTGAAGCGCCTCGAAGCGATGCCGCCCATGTCGGCCGAGGCGACCGTCTCGCGGAACTACCTCGATTGGCTGATCGCGGTGCCCTGGCAGAAGAAGTCGCGCGAGAGTCGCGATCTCAAACGCGCCGAGCAGATTCTGCACGAGGACCACCACGGACTTGAGAAGATCAAGGATCGCATCCTCGAATTCCTGGCGGTCCGCACGCTGGTCAAGAAGCCGAAGGGCACGATCCTGACGCTGACCGGGCCCCCAGGCGTCGGCAAGACCTCGCTGGCCAAGTCGATCGCCCGGTCCACGAACCGGAAGTTCGTGCGGCTGTCGCTCGGCGGCGTGCGCGACGAAGCCGAGGTGCGCGGTCACCGGCGCACGTATATCGGCGCCTTCCCCGGCCAGATCATCCAGATGATGAAGAAGGCCGGCACGATGAACCCGGTCTTCCTGCTCGACGAAGTCGACAAGATGTCGATGGATTTCCGCGGGGATCCCTCCGCCGCCCTGCTGGAAGTGCTCGACCCGGAGCAGAACAACACGTTCCTCGACCACTACCTCGACGTCGAGTACGACCTGTCGCACGTCATGTTCATTTGCACGGCCAACGTGCTGCACACGGTACCCCAGGCACTGCGCGACCGGATGGAGGTGCTGCAGCTCGCGGGCTACACGGAGCAGGAAAAGATCGAGATCGCCAAGCAATTCCTGGCGCCGAAGGCTGTCAAGGCCACCGGGCTCACCGAGAAGAACGTCGTCTTCACCGAGGGGGCGTTCCAGACGATCATCCAGCGCTACACGCGCGAGGCCGGTGTCCGGAGTCTCGAACGGGAGATCTCGTCGGTCTGCCGAAAGATCGCTCGCAAGGTCGTGCTCGAGGGCAAGCAGTTCTTCGAGGAAGTCACGTCCGAGAAGATCACCGAACACCTGGGTGTCCCCCGCTTCCGCCCGTCGATGGCCGAAGAGCGGAACGAGGTCGGGGTGGCCACTGGGCTGGCGTGGACCGAAGCGGGCGGCGAACTGCTGGTCACCGAAGCCACGTTGATGCCGGGTCGAGGCCGCCTGACGCTCACCGGCAAGCTCGGCGATGTCATGCAGGAATCGGCGCAGGCGGCGATGAGCTACGTCCGCACCAAGGCCGAGGAACTCGGACTCCCTCGCGACTTCCACCGCAAGACCGACGTGCACATCCATGTGCCGGAGGGCGCCATTCCCAAGGACGGACCGTCGGCCGGCATCACCTTGGCGACGGCGCTCGTCTCGGCACTCGCGAATATCGAGACTAGGAGCGACGTCGCGATGACCGGCGAGATCACGCTGCGCGGTAAGGTACTGCCGATCGGCGGCGTGAAGGAGAAGGTGCTGGCTGCGCACCGGGCCGGGCTGAAGGACATTATCCTGCCCAAGGACAACGAGAAGGACCTCGCCGACATTCCAAAGAACGTCACCGACGTCCTGAACCTCTATATGGTCGAGACCATGGGCGAGGTGCTGAAGATCGCCATGAGCCGGCCACCGCAAGGCAGCCTGGCGGCCGAGTCCGAACCGGCGCCGGCCGCGTCGGACGACGCCATCACCCACTAAGCCGCTGGCGCCGCGGAACCGGCGCCCCTCGACGTCGCTCGGGGCGCCCTGAGCTTCGCCGAAGGGCGGCGACCAGCAGAGTGCGGGCGGCCGACCGCTCCACGAGATCCGCCCGTGAAGATCCTCGAGACCGACCTCGTCTCGCGAGCCGCGGGCGACCCGACCCGCGCCGCCACGACGGAGATTGCGCTCGTCGGACGGTCCAACGTCGGGAAGTCCAGCCTGATCAATGCGCTCATCCGCCGGAAACTGGCCCGGACGAGCAGAGCTCCTGGCAAGACCGACCGCGTCAACGTCTACCGGGTGCGGCTGGCCATCGCCGCCAACCGGATCGAAACCATCAACCTTATCGATCTACCCGGCTACGGCTACGCGCGCGGCGGCGCCAAGCGAGCCGAGGCGTTCGCCGAGGTGACCGGAGCCTACTTCGCCGCGCAGGCCGAGCCGCGCGACGCCGAACGCCCTGCCCCGAGAGTGCTTCATCTCGTGGACACGCGTCACCCTGAGCTGGACGTCGACCGCGATGCGCACCGCTGGCTGGCCGACCGCGGTCTGGCGGTGCTGACGGTGGGAACGAAAGCCGACACCCTGCCCCGGGCCGAGCGGACGCGCGTCGCCCACCTGCTCGAAGCCAGCACGGGCGGTGCCGTGCTGCTCGTCTCCGCCAAGTCTGGCGACGGGCTCAAGGAGCTGTGGAGAGCGATTGTGAGCGACGCGGCCCGTTAGCTCCGGTCCGATTCTGCGGCGCGCTACGCAGGAGGACCAAGGCGCGCACGGCGCGCCTCGCGGCGTCCGGAGTGGGGCACTCGGGGTCCCCGCGGAGGACGCCGCG
>DCWN01000003.1:11681-13635 GCA_002328835.1 Acidobacteria bacterium UBA2161
CCCCGCGGAGGACGCCGCGGGGGTTCGGGGCGAAGCCCCGACCTGAGTGAAGGAGCATGCTATACTGGCGTTTTGGTGAGGCTAAGAAGGAGCGCACCGTGAAGCCAGGGATTCACCCGGAACTGTTCGACGTCGAGGCGCGCTGCGCCTGCGGCGCCACGTGGAAGACCCGGTCGACCAAGCAAGAGCTGCATCTGGAAATCTGCTCGAGCTGCCACCCGTTCTTCACCGGGAAGCAGAAGCTGATCGACACCGAGGGGCGCGTCGAGCGGTTCACCAAGAAGTTCGGGGCCCAGACCGTGGCTGGCCGGAAGGAACTGCTCGCCCAGCGCAAGCCGAAGCCGAAGGGCCGGAAGTCGGCCGAGCCCACCCCAGTATAGGTTAGACGGGGCGTCTGGCGCCCCAACCGGTCCTCGACCCGTCGGGTCGCGCATCGCGGGGCTCAAACCCCGCGCCACCGTCCATCCGAAGCCCCAAGCCACCCCGCCTCCGCTTGCGATCGAGGCGCGCCAGTCGGTGCTGGACTGCGTCACGCCGACGTGGATCGCGTTCGTTCTGGAGCGCCCGCCGCGCGAAGGTAGACGCGCGGATGAGATCGCGGGCGCGATACTCGTGATGAATCGCCAGCGCTTCGGCCGCCTCCCGCCCGATCCGGTCGGGCACCGCCGGCAAGGCCAGCACCCGCTCCCACCATGTCGCCGCCAGATCGTGCTGGTGCGCGCGGCGCGACCTGAGCGCCAACCACTGCATCGCCTCGGCACGTACACCGTCCGCACCCGGTCCCTCGGCGGCCGCCCGGTAACACGCCGCCGCGTCGCTCCCCCGCCCGGCGCGTTCGTAGAGCACGCCGAGCGCCACCTGCTGGGCGGCGCCCGCGTCACCTTGCGGGCCTTCGGCGATGAGCCGGCACGCCCGCGCCGTGAGGACCGCCAGGGAGACAAGGTCCAGGCGGTTGTGTTCGAGGACCGGGCAGAGCGGCATCGGGTCACCGCGGCGCAAGTAGCCGATGTAGCGGGCGGGGATCTCCGAGCCCGGCACGTCACCGTCGCGCCTCACCCCGAGCACGTCGACTTCGAGCGCCGTGAGCCGACAGTTCCGGCGCCGCCACAGCCGTCGCGCCGGGTGCAACAGATCCACGTGGGCGAGCTCGCCCCAGGGTAGCGGCATCCGACCCATCGTCCATCGGGTCTCCATCACCGGCACGTCGAACGACTTCCCGTTGAACGTCACGAGGGCGCTCGACGAGCGCACGAGCCGATCGACGGCTGCCAGCACGGCCCGCTCGGCGCCGAGGCTCGGCAGGACGTACTGGTTCAGGTGAAAGTCACCGCCGCCGAAGAACCCGACCCCGATGAGAAAGGCGACGGTGCCGGCCCCACCGCTCAGACCCGTCGTTTCGAGATCGATGAAGAGCGCGCGGCCGTCGTCGGGCGGCGTCCGGGCCAGGCCGCCCAGCACGCGAAACGCTTCCCCGTCGGTGAGATCGGCGCCGGCGTCGGCGATCGACCCGCGGCCGTAGCGCCGTTCGCCCGGGTAGCGTGAGCGAACCAGAATGTAGCGTCCCGCCTCGTTCTCGCCCAGTTCGCCCCCGAGTCGCGCCGCCACGGCATCGAGGTCGACCCGCGCGCCGGGCGGCGCAATCGGTCCCGGAGCGGGGCGTGTGCCGCGCGCACTCTTCAGGATCTCCCGAACGCGTGACAGGTCAGGCATGGCGCTACGGCGCGATCGAGAGCGCCTCGAGAATCGCGGAGGCGACCGCCTTGGCGTCCTCGCTGGCGTCGCCGGCCGGTCCAACGCACGACGGGCATCCGGTCGGGCATGGGCACCCGCCGATCAGCTCACGCGTCCGGGCCAGCAATTCGTCGTGCAGACCGAACAATGGCTCGCTGAAACCGATGCCTCTCGGGTAGTTGTCGTAGATGAAGATCTGCGGCTCGGGCGCCAGCTGCGGCGG
>DCWN01000003.1:13952-14235 GCA_002328835.1 Acidobacteria bacterium UBA2161
CAGCTGCGGCGGCGACGACGCCGCGCCGCCGAGGGTCGGCGTCTCGGACCCGTCGCCGTCGATCGACACGCCGATGTCGTGCCGATCGCACATGAGCAGGAGTTGCGCGACGCTGCGCATCGCGAAGGCCAGCCCCACCACGCCGTCTCGCTTGGCATCGGTCGGATACGGTAGCGCGGCCATGACCTCGCCGGGCAACGTCATCCAGTAGGCCGACGTGTGCATCTGCTGCTCCGGGAGCTCCAGCTCACCCGATCCAACGTTCTCGTTCGTGTAGAACTTG
>DCWN01000003.1:14550-15259 GCA_002328835.1 Acidobacteria bacterium UBA2161
CGTGTAGAACTTGATCTTCTTGAAGCCGACGACCCGCGACACCACATGCACCTCGCCATGCGAGCGACGCGCGGCCGAGGCCACGGCGCCTTCTCCGCCCTGGTCCGACGGCAGCACCTCGCCGCCATCGAACAGATCCAGCATGGTCACCTTGGTGTAGGTAATCGCATCGGTGTAGTAGTCGCAGTCCACGGCCTCGACGTAGGCCTTGCGATTCTCGAAGTCGAGGCGCTCCACCTGATACAGCCGGCCCTCGACCAGGTAGATCGCCTTCTCGTGCAGGGTCGAGGGCGCGCTCGTGAAGTCGACCTCGCCGATCACCTGCGGCGCGTCGGTCGTGTCGACCACGACGAAATTGTCGGACGACACCGAACGCAGGCTGACCGCGTCGGCGGGATACGACTCGTGGGTCCAGTGCCACTGGCCTTCCGACTGGTGCACGAAGCCCTCATCCGCCAGCAAGCCCAGGATGCCCGGCAAGCCGTCCGGACCGAACGCTTCATCCTCGCCGAACGGCAGTTCGAACGCCGCGCTCTTGATGTGGTCGAGCAGGACGTGCAAATTGTCGGGGTCGATCAACGCCCGCTCGGGCGATGCGCCGAAGAAGTACTCGGGGTTGCGCACCATGAACTGATCGAGCGGTGCGCTGCTGGCCACTAGTACCGCCGCGGAACGGCCCGACCGGCGGCCGGCGCGGCCGGCGCGCTGC
>DCWN01000003.1:15386-126894 GCA_002328835.1 Acidobacteria bacterium UBA2161
GAACGGCAGCTCGAACGCGGCGCACTTGATGTGGTCCAGCAAGATGTGCAGGTTGTCCGGGTTGATCAGCGCGTGCTCGGGCGACGCGTCGAAGAAGAACTCCGGGTGCTGGATCACGAACTGATCCACCGGCGCACTCGACGCGATTAGCACGGCAGCCGAGCGTGACGACCGACGGCCGGCGCGGCCGGCGCGCTGCCACGTCGCCGCGATCGTCCCCGGGTATCCGGCCAGGATGCAGGCATCCAGCGCACCGATGTCGACCCCCAGTTCCAGCGCGTTGGTCGAAACGACGCCGCGCACCTCGCCCGCCCGCAGCCCGCGCTCGATCTCGCGACGCCTGAGCGGAAGATACCCGCCCCGATAGCCCCGGATCGGCTCCGTCGCACCCGGCTCGCTCGGACAGGCGTCCTTCAGATACGTCGTCAGAATCTCGGTCGCCAGTCGGCTCTGCGCGAAGACGATCACTTGCAGTTTCCGGCGGAGAAACTCGAGCGCGACACGGCGGCTCTCGGCCAGGTAGGACCGTCGGATGCCCAGCGCCTGGTTCACGACCGGCGGGTTGGCGAACACGAAGACCTTCTCGCCGTTTGGCGCGCCGTTGTCGTCGACCAACTCGAACGCACGCTCGGTCAGCCGTTCGGCCAGCTCGCGCGGGTTCGCGATGGTGGCCGATGAGCAGATGAACACCGGATCGGACCCGTAGTGGTGACAGACGCGGCGGAGCCGCCTGAGGATGTTCGCCAGGTGGCTGCCGAACACGCCGCGATAGGCATGCAGCTCGTCGATGACGACGTAGCGCAGATTCTCGAACAGCTTCGCCCAGCGGGGATGATGCGGCAGGATGCCCGAATGCAGCATGTCGGGATTGCTGAGCACGACATGCGCCCGCCCGCGAATCGCCCGGCGCGCATCCTGCGGCGTGTCGCCGTCGTAGGTGAACACGGCGATCGACTCGTCCGACTGCTGCTCGATCGTCTGGCTCAAGCCGTGCAGCTCGGCCAGCTGATCCTGCGCGAGCGCTTTCGTCGGGAACAGATACAGGGCGCGCGAGGACGGGTCTTCGAGGATGCGGCTCAGGACCGGCGCGTTGTAGCAGAGCGTCTTGCCGGAGGCCGTCGGCGTCACCACGACGACGTGGCGATCGCTCCGCACGTGCGCGAACGCTGCCGCCTGATGCGTGTACAGTTCGCCGACGCCGCGCGCGACGAGCGCGCGCCGGAGCCGATCGTCCAGCTCGTCGGGAAACGGCACGGTCCGCGCCGCGCGCGCGGGCAGATGGTGTACCGCGGTCACGGTGGCGGCGCGGCGCGCGGGCTGCGCCTCGTGCTCGGGCTCCGCCGGGGAAGGCCCGACGCGCAGCAAGGCCTCCTGAATCGACCGGTCCTTGACCGTCGTGACGGCTGCGTCGGTGGCTGGCATCGTGACCCTCGTTCGCTGTCCCTCCTGGCGCCAATCGCGCCATTGGCCGGAGGGAGAAGATTTAGTGAAAGATGCTAGCAGCCGCATCGCCTTCGATCAAGAGGCGAAAGTGCAGAAGCGTGCACTCCGAGCACGTGATGCTGTTGGGGGCGTCTAGCGGGCCACAATCTGTGGGGGTGCCCCCCGTTCCCAAGCCGCGAGACGAACGCGCCTGAGAACGGCCTCCAGATGGCTGGAGGGGCCTCTGAGGAAGGCCAGGCGCCTGCGGCGGCTACGGGCCTGGGACCTGACCCCATGAGGATCAGAGCGCGCACGGCGCGCCTCGCGGCGTTCGGAGTGGGGCCCTCGGAGTCCCCGCGCAGGACGCCGCGGGGGGTTCGGGGGCAACGCCCCCGTCCTAGAATGCCCTGGACTGGCAGCCGTCGACCGTCACGCAGGCCCCGCTGACCCAGCTCGCGCGAGGCGACGCCAGGAAGGCGACGACCGAGCCGACTTCCTGGGCTCGACCGAACCGGCCGAACGGTAACTCGCGCTCGATGAACGTTGCCATGCCCTCGGGATCTTCGAGCTGCCGCTTGTGCCAGGAACCGCCGGGAAACGAGATCGAACCCGGCGCCACGCTGACGACGCGAATGCCGTCCGGCGCGAGCTGCTGCGCCATCGACTTGCCCAGGCTGATCTCGGCGGCTTTGACGGCATTGTAGGTCATCCGGCCGCCCGACTCGCGGCCCCAGATCGACGCGATCATGATGACGACGCCGCCGGCACGACGCAGGTGCGGCACGGCGGCCCGAGAGGCCCGAATCGCCGGATAGAGCGTGAGGTCGAAGGCGGTGCGCCAGTCTTCGTCGGTCGCGGCGACGATGTCGCCGCCGCCGGCCTTGCCGACGTTGTTGACGAGGATGTCCAGCCCGCCGAACGACGCGACGGTGCCGCCGATCACCGCGTCGACGCCCTCCGGGGTCGCAACGTCGGCCTGCACGGCGAGCACGGCCCCGGCCCGACCGGCGTCGGCCCGCAGCTCGGCCTCGGCCTCGGCCAGGCGGGCCGCGTTGCGGGCGCAGATCGTCACCCGGCACCCCTCCGCCACGAGCGCCTTCGCGCTCGCGAAACCAAGACCCTTGCTCGAGCCGGTAACGACGGCGACTTTGTCGGTCAGTTGGAGATCCATCTGTCTCGCCGCGAATGCGGTCTCTCGCCTCCTGACTCGCTGTCTCCTCAGAATCCCGTGAGGTCGTTCAGCCGCCAGTCGAAGTCCAGGTACTCCATGACGAATTCATCGGCCGCAATGAACTCACGCTCCCGCGGCAGCAGGTGCGGGCCGATGAGCACGAGGGTCGCCCGCTCGACCGGACTACGCGCACCGGGCGCCGCACTCTCGTCCGCGTAGGCCGCGATGAAGCTCGGCGCCCGCCATCCCAGAATCGGACTGACCCGCAGCCGGCCGTCAGAGCCGTCGACATTGACCTGCTGTTCGGTCGCCACGAAGTCGGTCACGACCGCCTGGAGCTGCTGCTCCAGCCGATCCGGTCGGAACGCCTCGCTCCTCAGGCGCGGGCTGCCGAGCGCTCCGCGGCCGAGCGCGAGCAGCAGCCGCGGATCGCCGAACTCGGTAAGCTGCGCCTCGATCTCGTCGAGCGTCACGTTCCGCCCGCCCACGCTGAACCGCCGACCGTCGAACGCCCCCGGGATCTGCCGGATGCTCCCCGGAGGATATTGCGGCGCCGCGCCCCGAATCGGATAGCGGTCGACGACCGTTCGCAGCACCAGCGCGTTGTAGGCGTTCAGCCAGAACGCCGCCTGCTCCTCGCGTGGCAACGCGTCGACCGCGACATCCAGCGACGCCACGTAGCGGTCGAGCGAACTACGTTCGAGTCGAAGGGCTCGATAGTAGACCCGCCCATCGCGGACGTAGATGTCGAGAATCGCGTCGAGCCGGCTATGGCCGACGGCCGTCTGGCCCGCCAACGCAGCGCCGAGACTCACGGCGATCAGGCTGACCAGCATCCATCGGCGGCGCATGCGGAGCGCATGATACAACACGTCGAGGTGCTAACGGCGGCGACTCTGGGTCTCGCGGGCTACGGACTGTACTCGACGGTCTATGGGCTGGTCGATCTGTTTCGACCGGAATCGCTGGAGGTCTGGGCCGACCTGACCCTCGTCGTCTTCGGCCTGGTGCTGGCCATCTCGGCGCCGCTGGTCCGGGTCGCCATCCCCGGTGGACTGGCCCTGGCCATCGGCGCGCTGCTCGGCCTCGAAGCCATCGCCATTCACAACGTCACCCACGACTACGGGCGGGTCGTCGCGGCGCCGCTCGTGATCCGTGGCGTCTTCTCGGCCGTGCTAGTGGGGCTGGCGTGGATGGGCGCACGGAAGGAGGCGGGAGATAGTAGGTAGGAGAAACGCGATCGGAGAAGCGTTAGAGGGCGCACGGCGCCCCATGTCGATCAAGGTCAGGCACATCCACTCGTCGTACCGCAGTTATTGCACTTGTAGCAGCTGCCACTGCGCACCATGATCTCCCCGCAGGTCGAGCAGGGCGGCGCATCTTCCTGGTGCTGGATGGCCGCAAACGACCCGGCGGCCGGCTCGCCCGAGCCATTCCCCGCAGTGGTGTCGAGCGGGAGCTTGGGTGCCTCCTCGGCCTCGGACGGTACCTCGGCCGCGGCAACTGGCTGATTGACGCCGGCGTCGAACTGCGCTTCGATCGACAGGAATTTCGTCGCCATCCAGCGGAAGATGTAATCGACGATCGATTTCGCCATTCGCACTTCGGGATTCTTGGTCAATCCCGAGGGCTCGAAGCGCACGTGGCTGAACTTGTCGACCAGCACCTGGAGCGGCACGCCGTACTGGAGCGCGTAGGACACGGCTTGCGCGAACGCGTCGGCGAATCCAGAAATCGTCGAGCCTTCCTTCGCCATGACGAGGAAGATCTCACCCGGCGAGCCGTCCTCGAACAGCCCGATCGTGATGTAGCCCTCGTGTCCGCCGATGTCGAACTTGTGGGTGATCGCCCGGCGCTCGTCAGGCAACCGGCGTCGCACCGGCTGTGCCACGAGTCCCTCGACCGCGCCCATCATGCCGGCCTGCAGGTCGCCGCGTGACGTGTTGAGGGGCTGCGTCCGCTTGCTGCCATCGCGGTAGATCGACACGGCCTTGGTCCCGAGCCGCCACGCGTCGATGTAGGCCTGCTGGATCTCGTCGACCGTCGCCTCCTTCGGCACGTTGACCGTCTTCGAGATCGCCCCAGAAATGAACGGCTGGGTGGCGCCGATCATCCGGACGTGGCCCATGTAGTCAATCGACCGCTCGCCCTGCGCCGGCTTGAAGGCGCAGTCGAACACCGCCAGGTCCTTCTCCTTCAGGTGCGGCGCGCCCTCGATCGTCTCGTGCTCGTCGATGTGGGCGACGATCTCGTCCGCCTGCGTCTGTTCGTAGCCCAGATGCTTCAGCGCCATCGGCACTGTCTGGTTCACGATCTTGATCATGCCACCGCCGACCAGTTTCTTGTACTTGACCAGCGCGATATCGGGCTCCACGCCGGTCGTGTCGCAGTCCATCATGAAACCGATGGTGCCCGTCGGGGCGAGCACCGTCGCTTGCGCGTTTCGGTAGCCGTGCTCCTCGCCCAAATCGACCGCGTCGTTCCAGGCCTGCTTGGCGGCAGCGTAGAGATCGCTCGGCACATTCGTCCGGTCGACATCCTTGAGCGCCGTGCGATGCTTGCGTATCACGCGCAGAAACGGCTCCGCGTTCTGCTCGTAGCCGACAAAGGGCCCGCCGTGATCGCGCGCGACCCGCGCCGATTGAGCGTAGGCTTCGCCGGTCATCAACGCCGTGATCGCCGCCGAGTAGTCCCGACCAGCCTCACTGTCGTAGGGCAGACCGCGCGACATCAGCAGGGCGCCCAGATTCGCGTAGCCCAACCCGAGCGGGCGGTAGTCGCGGCTGTTTCGCTCGATCGGCTTCGTCGGATAGCTCGCGCTGTCGACGATGATCTCCTGCGCCGTGATCAGGGTCCGCACCGCGGCCGTGAACGTCGAGGCGTCGAACTCGCCCGTATCGTCCACGAAGGTCATCAGGTTGAGCGACGCGAGATTGCACGCTGAGTCGTCGAGGAACATGTACTCCGAACACGGATTCGACGCATTGATCGGCGCGGTGTTCGGGCAGGTGTGCCAGTCGTTGATCGTCGTGTCGAACTGCATGCCCGGGTCGCCGCACACATGCGTCGCGTCGGCGATCTGGCGCATGAGGTCGCGTGCCTGATAGGTGTCCATCACCTCGCCGTCACGCACCGCGTGGGTCTTCCACTCATCATCATCGAGCACGGCGCGTATGAACTCGTCGGTCACGCGAACGCTGTTGTTCGAATTCTGGAAGAACACCGACGCGTAGGCCGGTCCGGTGAACGAGCCGTCATAGCCGGCGTCAATGAGCGCCCAGGCTTTGCGTTCCTCATCGACCTTGCAGTTGATGAACGCCTCGATGTCGGGGTGATCGGCGTTCAGGATCACCATCTTGGCCGCGCGACGCGTCTTGCCACCCGACTTGATGACTCCAGCGAAGGCGTCGTACCCCTTCATGAACGAGACCGGTCCCGACGCCGTGCCGCCGCCCGCCAGAGCTTCCCGCGAAGATCGGATGGCCGACAGGTTCGACCCGGTGCCCGACCCAAACTTGAACAGCATCCCCTCGGTCTTGGCCAAGGTCAGGATGGAGTCCATCGTGTCCTGCACAGAGTTGATGAAGCAGGCCGAACACTGCGGCACCTTCTCGAAGCCGCAATTGAACCAGACCGGGCTGTTGAATGCCGCGCGCTGGTGCACCAGCAGATACTTGAGGTCGTCGCTGAACGACTGGAGATCGTCGTCAGTCGCGAAGTACTTCTTGTCGCGCCCCCACTGCGTGATCGTGTCGACGACGCGGCCGATCAACTGCTTGACGCTGTGCTCACGCTCGGGCGTGCCGAGAGGGCCGCGGAAGTACTTGGAGACGACGATGTTGGTCGCCTGCTGCGACCAAGCCTTCGGGATTTCGACATCGCGTTGCTCGAACACGATCTCGCCGCGCTCGCTGCCGATGACGGCCGAACGCAACTCCCACTCAATTTCGTCGAACGGATCGATTCCTGCCCGAGTGAACACGCGCGGGAATCGCAGACCGGACGCCGCCGATTCGGAGCGTCGCGCCGACTCCTGCGCACCAACAGCTGTCGCCTCTGGATGCTGGGCTGCGCTTCTTTCCATGCTCCACCCTCCGAAAACAATCGAGCCCGAGACCCCGCCCCAAGGTCCCGGGCCTGCGTAGCTTGCTGAAAACCTTCGCCGTAGGCCTCTGTGAGGTGCGTGGTTGCCAGAGCCGGGTCGAGAATCTGGGAACGTTCTCGGCGGGGATCTGTTCGCTCCTACGGCGGACAACTATGCGACCGTTGTATCGGTTTGTCAAGCGGCAACCTACAACATATGGGGTCCTCCTTTTAGGGCAAACGCAAGATGTTGTCAAAACGGCCGTCATCGAAAACCTTGCCATTCAGCGGTACAAGCCCGTCGGTCGAGCGCTTCCCCGCTCGACCGACGGGCTGGTACAGTCCGCGTGATGGACGACACGATCGACCCGCCGACGCCCCCGCTGCCCAGCACTCCTCCGTCTTCTTCTACAGCCGTCGCCGTCCGTATCCGCGCGTTCGTCGAGGTCGTGCTCTGCTCGGACTTCCCGACGCAGCTGATCGTGATTCAAGTGCTCGCGTGGATCGGCCTCCACCCGTTACTCGACAACGGCGGCTTATCGTTGACCTACGTCGCGACCCTCTCGCTGGTCGACGCTGCCGCACTCATCGCGCTCATGTTCTGGCTGATGCGCCGGCGAGGCGAATCGGCGCGCGAAGCCTTTCTCGGCGCGCGTCCGATCGGGCGCGAGGCGCGGCTCGGCATCCTGTTGGTGCCAGGCATCGTGCTCTTCGTCCCCGTCTCGTTGCTCCTGATCCAACGATTCGCCCCGGCGCTGCACAACGTCGCCGTGAATCCGCTCGAGTCCCTGTTGGAGACACCGCGCGACATCTGGATCTTCGCGGTCGTCGCGATCGTCGCCGGCGGACTCCGCGAAGAACTGCAGCGTGCCTTCATTCTTCGCCGGTTCGAACAGCATCTGGGCGGAGCCCGAGTCGGCCTGGTGGTGTTCAGTATCGCGTTCGGGGCCGGTCACCTCCTGCAGGGCTGGGACGCGGCCATCGTGACGGCGATGCTCGGGCTCGTCTGGGGCATCGTCTTCCTGGCCCGGCGCAGTGTCGTCGCGCCGCTGGTGAGCCACGCGTGCTTCAATCTGTCGGAAATCGTCCGCCACGTGGCCGTCACCGAGTGGGTGGCGGGCTGACCGCCAGCGGCTTGTGTCAGCGTAGCCGGGCGGATAGGGTGAAGAGGGTCCGGCGAGTGCCCGGAACCGGGCAACGCCTCGGAGGAGAGCGCTAGCGATGCCGCGTGACGACGACCCCAAGACCGATCGGCTCTTCGCGAGCCCGGCGCGAAACATCGAGGACTTCGCGTTCGATGCCGACACCGCCTCGGTCTTCGACGACATGCTCGACCGCTCCGTGCCGTTCTACGGAGAGATTCAGCGGATGGTCGGCGAACTGGCGGGAGATTTCGGCGCCGATGGCACGTCCATCTACGACCTCGGGTGTTCAACGGCCAACACGATGCTGGCCATCGCGCACCATCTGCCCCCTGGCCTTGACGTGAAGTTCGTCGGGATCGACGCGTCCGAGGAGATGCTGGACAAAGCCAGAACGAAGCTGACCTCGATGGGTTTCCCCTATGCCTTCGAGCTGCGCCCGGACAACCTGGGCTGCGAATTGGCGATCGAGAACGCGTCCGTGGTCGTGATGAGCCTTACGCTGCAGTTCGTGCGTCCACTCCACCGCGAGCGGCTCCTCGAGCAGATCTATCGCGGACTGAACCGCAACGGCTGCTTCATCCTGATCGAGAAGATCCTTGGCCACCACTCGGTCTTCAACCGGCTCTATATCCGTCACTACTACGAGCTGAAGAAACGCCGTGGCTACAGCGACCTGGAGATCGCGCAGAAGCGCGAAGCTCTGGAGAACATTCTGGTTCCGTACCGGCGCGAGGAAAACGTAGGGCTGCTGCGGGACGCCGGCTTTGCCCAGGTCGATACGTTCTTCCAGTGGTACAACTTCCTGGGCTTGATCGGTGTCAAGTCGGCGGAAGACGCGAGTTCCGACCCTCCGGCATGAGCGCGGCCGACCCGTCGTCGGGAAGCCCCCTCGTCGTCATTGGCCGCTACGCGTTCAGATATCGCGACGCGCTGCTACCGATCGCGCTCCTCGGACTGGCCGCGCTGTGGCACCCGCCAGACTCGCCCGCTGGACGGCGTCTCGACCAGCTGGCCTTCACGGCCGGAGTGGCCCTGGCCCTGGCGGGCCAGTCGCTCCGCGCACTGGTGATCGGCTTGAGCTACATCATCCGGGGCGGGCGAAACCGAACAGCCTACGCCGAGCGCCTCGTCCAGGAAGGCATCTTCGGCCATTGTCGCAATCCGCTCTACGTCGGAAACGCGTGCATCCAGACCGGCATGCTGCTGGCGATCAACGACGTCTGGGCCTACCTGATCGGATTGCCGCTCATCGCGCTCGTGTACCGTGCGATCGTCGCGGCCGAGGAGCACTTCCTGGCCGAAGCCTTCGGCGACGCCTACCGTGACTACTGCGCCCGCGTGCCGCGGTTCGGGTTCCGCTTCTCGGGCCTTCGCGCGACGATGCGCGCGGCCCCGTTCGACTGGCCGCGTGTCGTGCGCAAGGAATACGGCACGCCGTTCGCGTGGATCAGCATTCTGATCGCCATCGCCATCTACAAGGAAGTCCGGACGGTGGGGTTCGAGGCCAGCGTGCCGGTCATCGAGCCGGCGCTGGTCATCTGGAGCGTCGCCGTCGCCGCATACCTCGTCGCGCGTACCCTGAAGAAGGCCAACCGCCTGGGATCGGACTGACGCGGGCCGTCCGTGGTGCCGGCTGCTAACCCCAGAACTCCGGTGTGTTGACAATGGCTGGCACGGGGCTGGACGGCG
Source organism: Acidobacteria bacterium UBA2161 (assembly GCA_002328835.1). Taxonomy (GTDB): domain Bacteria; phylum Acidobacteriota; class Vicinamibacteria; order Vicinamibacterales; family UBA823; genus UBA2161. Next base: position 24,897 of record DCWN01000003.1, read on the forward strand.
AGGGCTAGGCGCGACGAAGGAGTTTAGTGGGCCCAACTGGACTGAGGAGCAACGCCACCCTCGCCGGGCAGAACCAGCCAGACGGGGCAACACACGGGAGTTCTGGGGTTAGGGGCGCGTGATGGCCACGCGCTCACGGAGACGCGCCACCCAGTCGGCAATGAGCGCCTGGCGGCGTTCCTCCTGCAAATCGCGCTGCACCTGCTCCCTCACCTGGTCGAAGGACTGGAGTTCCGCACCCACCGAGTAGCGGCCCGCCCGCTCGCGGTAGAACTGGGCCAACTCGGCCTCGGTCGGCTGGACCGTCGAGCCGAATCGCTGCGAGAGATAGCTGTCGATCCGGCGATTGTCGCGGACGACGCGCGCCAGCCCGGCCTCGGTCAGGCCGACTGTCTCCAATGCCGCGGCAAGCGCATCGGAGGTGAGGAAGCGGCGGCGCACGTCGGCGATGTCCGACGTGATGAGGTCGACGTCGGGCTCCGGCACGATGAACCGATTGACCTCCGCCAGGACCAGGGCCCGGTCGATCAGCCGTGCAATCACCGCCTCGTCGTCGGCCGCGTCGGGCATGAGACCGAGGGTGGTCACCGCGTGGACGTCGGAGAGCATGATGACGTCGGCACCGACGACCGCCACGATGCGGTCGATGATGTCCGCCCGGGCCGGCAGGGCGGCCGCCAGGCACGCCAGCGTCAACGCCAGCGCCCACCCCACAAGTCCACGCCGTCGCGCGCCCGTCATTCCCTTGGCCATGACCATCAGAACGCCTGCCCGATGCTCACGTGCAGCGCCGTCAGGCCCTCGCGCGTGCCGTTGTCGAATTCCTGCCGATCGAGCTTGAACCCCAGATCGACCCGGATCGGCCCGATCGGTGACTGGTAGCGCACGCCGAAGCCCGCGCCGCCGCGCAACCCCCCGAGCCTCATGTCGGAGACCCGCGTGAAGACGTTGCCCAGATCGAGGAAGGCGACAGCGCCCACGCCGCCCCAGACCGGAAATCGGAGTTCATTGTTGATGATGATCATCCCGTTGCCACCCTTCGGGAAGCCGTCCTGGTCGATCGTCCGCTCGTCGCCCAGCCGATCGAGGGCGAAGCCGCGAACCGTGGTGGAACCTCCGGCGAAGAACCGCTCGCTCGCCGGCAGATCCTTCACGACGGTTGCGTTCGGCTGCCCCTCGGGATCGAGGATCGATCTGTCGTCCTCGTCAGTGACGATGACCGTCCGGGCAAAGCCGGTGGCCAGCCCGACCCGCAATCCCGTCGCGAAGATCAGGGCCGGCGACCCCGGGACCCGTCGGTAGAGAAACCCCTGCATCAACGTCTTGGCAAAGCCGACCTCGGAGCCGATCGCACGCCCCGCGATGTCGGCGTCAACGCTCAGCAGCCCCCCGCCAACCGGCTCGAAGGGGTCGTTCCGGCTGTCGCGGATGAGCGTCCCCGAACCGGTCGACAGGCGGACCCCAGGAAACAGCCGGTCGATGAGCGCCTGATCCTGCGGGTTGATCTGCTCGTCGAACCTCCGGTCTTCATTGAGGGAGTAGCCCGCGCTCACACTCGTCGTCGGGGTCAGCGCGCGTCGTAGCTCGGCGCGCACGCCGCGTTGTCTCAGATTGAAGCTCGATCGGATCGACTGGTCGATGAACGCTGAGACGACCAGCTCCGCCGCCGTCCCGAACGCCCGCGGCTCCTGAAAAGCCAGCAGCGCTCGATACTCGTTGAACCCGAAGCCGTCCGGATCGTCCTCGTCAGTGGCAGGCCTGAGGCTGACTCGGGTGAACAGGTTGATCGAACGGTTCTTTCCCCATAGGTTGCGGCGCCCGATCTCAAAGAATCCGCGTGGCGCGAAATCGATCTTCTCGACCGCGATGTTATCCTCGCCGCCGCTCCGCCGGAGCCGGGTGCCCGCCTCGAATCCCCCGCCGTAGCTCAGCGTCGTGGAGGGGCCCTCCTCCACGGTCACAAGCACGTCGCGGCGCGTGTCGCTGACGTGGTTTACCTCCGTAAATCGGATGCGTCGAAAGAGGCCCAGTGCGCTGAGGCGGCGCTGGCTCTCGGCGATCTGATCTCGACTAAGCGGTTGCCCCGGCGCCAGGGTCAGCTCGCGACGGATCGTGTCCGGGCTGACACTGAACTCTCCGGTGATGAGGATGTGATCGACGAGAATCTGCGGCCCGGACTCGACGACGTAGATGAGGTCGGCGCGGCGGCTCTCGGTGTCGAACGTGGCATCGACCCGCACCGCCGCACTCTCGTAACCCAGGCTGAGCAGCTGGCCCAGGATCGCATCGCGATCGGCCAGCGCGACGGCGCGCACGTAGGCATTGCCCGCGCGCGCCTCGAGGGTAGCTTCGAGCGCGGCCGCCGCCGCGTCGGGCGCACCCTCGATCGTGAGCGAACCGATCAGCATGAGGACGCCCTCGGCCACGGTCAGTCGGACCCGCACGGCCGGTCCGGCGCCTGAGACGCCGGGCTCCTCGACAACCTGGGTCGCCACACGGGCATCCGGGTAGCCGGCGGCCCGGTAGGCCGCGACCACCGCCGCGACGCCCGCGGCGAAGGTATCTTCAACGAACGGGTCGCCCACCGCGATTCCCAACCGCTCTTCGAGCACGGCGCGTGGGAACGCTTCGTGGCCCTCCAGCTCGACTGCGCCCACCCGGACGAGCGGCCCGCGCTCCACCTGATACACGATCCGGAGCGCCTGGTCGGCCGACGCCCGGGTGTGCGTCGCCACGGCGCGCCGGAATCCGAGCTGGCGCAGATAGTCCTCGATCCGCCGGCTCGAATCCTCGAGCAGGTCTTCGTCCGCGGACCCCTCGCGGGCCACGGGCACGAGCTCGTCGCGGATCTCACCGGGCAGTGGATCGCCCTGGAATTCGACCGTCACCCGCGGCCCTGAATCGATCTGGACGGCCAGGTCGATCCGCAGCCCGCGCCCGCGGGCGGCAACGGTATGACCGAGCGTCGCCTCGTAGTAGCCCTGGTCGCGCAGCGTGGAGGCGTACTCGGCCAGCCGCCGCTGCACGGCCTCGCGGTCGTAGTAGCCGCCGCTCCGCAGGTCCAGCTGGCGGAGAACCTCGGCCGCCGGCTCCAGGGCGGGCCCCTCGACGGTGACGGCCGCCAGCCGAGCGCGCTCGCCCGCCGCGACCTCTATCGCCAACGTCGTCAGGCCGCCTTCGCGCTCGCGCGGCGTGACCTCGATCCGCGCGTTCAGGTAGCCGCGGTCGGTGTAGATGTTGTCGAGGAGATCGACCGCATCGGCCATCGTGTCGAGCGGTGGCCGATCGCCGTAGCGCTCGGCGATCGCGTCGCGCAGGCGCCCGCGCGACACGCCGAGGTCCCCGCTGAATGCGATTTCATCGACGACCCGGACGGGCACCAGCTCGTAGCGGAGTGCCACGCCGCCGTCGCGTCGGCTGGCATCGACACGAATGTCGCTGAACCGCGCGAGGCTGAAGAGATGCCAGATGCTGTCGCGCACGCCGGCCATCGACAACGTCGCACCGACGCGCGTGACGACCAGGTCTTCGACCCCCAGCGGCGGCACGGCGCCGCCGAAGTCGAGCGAGACCTCGACGATGGGCAGCCCGAGGTAATCCTGAACCGCCGCCGCCACGGGCGTCGCCTGGCCAGCCCACACGGTCAGGATGAGGGCGACCAGACGGGTCGCGCCCCGCGGCCGACGGCCGGCGGCGCCCGGTGAGCGCTCGAACAGCACCATCAGTTGCAGTTAGAAGGCGTGCCGCACGCGAAAATCAATCGCGTAGGTCCGATCCTCGTTCTGGGAGAGCACCCACGAGAGGCGGTCGCTCTGGTCGTACTCCAACAGGATCAACAGATCCTGCTGAGTTCCCGTCAACGCCCGAGACAGCGTCAGGTACGCGCGGTCCGAGACCCGCTTCCCGATGGTCAGCCGCGCGGTCGCGGCCAGCTCGGCGGTTTCGCGCGAGGTCGAGTCGCTCAGCGACGGCGTGATCTGAAACGTGTCGACGCCGAACGACTGCTCCACGACCTGACCGACACCCGAAGCAATCGGGCTGGTCAGCAGCTGCGTGGCCCGGGCCTGGAGTAACTGCTGTTCGGTCTCCTCGGCGGCGCGAATGGAACGGAGCTCGCCCTCGGTCGGGTCGCGCACGTCACCGAAGAGCAACGACAGGATATCGATCGAGGGCAGCGGCGGATCCGAACTCAGGTCCGGCACGAACCGCTCCGCCGTCCCGGCCGCATGAAAGATCACCCGATAGATCTGGCCCGGCACCCGGACGCTGGTTTCCGCCTCCACGTCAAAGAACGGATCGATCCGGGTCGGGTCGCTGAAATCGACACTGCCGCGCGTCACGAGATACCGATTGCCCTCGAAGAACACCTCGCCTCGATCGATCTCGACATGCCCCAGCAGTTGCGGCTCTTCGGTCGTGCCTTGCAGCGTGAACTCGCCACTGGCCACCACGCGGGCATTGCGGTCGTCGATCCGGAGCGTCCCTGGCGCGTCGATCCGGATGTCGTACCGCATCGGGAACACCGACTCGACCTCGCTGTCGACGGCAGGCGTGTCGCCCTCGTCGCTGAGGTTCAGGAAGCCCGTGTTGGCCTCGAACTGCTGCGTCCACGTCGCATCGGTGACCGCCACGATGCCGGTGAGCACCGGATCCTCGAATCGCCCCTGGAGCGACAGATCGGCGTCGACGACCGAACGGAAGCCCTCGGGATAGCGCAGCTGCATCGCCTCGCCGGCGAGCGTCACGTTCACCTCGCCGGGCAGGTAGCCGTCGAGTCCGATCCGCCCGCCGAACTGCACGGCGCCCCCGCCCAGCGTCGCCGACAGATCGTCCAGGTGAATGCCGTCGGCGTCGAAGGTGACACGACCATTGGCGGACTCGAGCGAGTGCGGCAGGGAGAAGAGCCGGAGCCGGCCATCGGTGACCGCGGCGAAGCCGGTCAGCACCGGCGCATCGAACGGACCGCGCACGTCGGCCACCAGCTCGGCATTCCCCGAGCTGCGGATGTCGCCAATGAACCCCTGGAGGATGCCCAGGTTGGCGTCTCCTGTGACGCGGACGGCCATCTCGTCGGCGGCGAGGCGCAACTCGCCCGTAAGATCGAGCGCGGTGCCTTCGCCAGCCAGCTGCATCCGCTCGATGCGGATGACCTCTTGATCGAGGGCGATCCGGATCGGGCTCTCGTTGCGCACGTCGTAGTCGAACAGCGCCATCTGCAGCTGCTCGATCGTGGCGTCGACCAGGAGATGCTCCAGATTCCCCAGCTCGCCCACCACCCGCATCGAGCCGCTCGCGGTCGCCCGCGTGTAGGGCTGCAGCCGCGGCTCGAAGATCCGCACGTAGGGGTCGAGCGACGTGTCGGTGAATCGAAACGTCAGTTCGGCGTCCGCCTCGGGCGTCAGCGCCACACGGCCCAGCGCCGATATCGCCAGCCGCGACGACGCGGCCTCGATCTCGAGCGTGGCCTCTTCATTGCGCACGCCGATCCGGCCGGTGACCTGGCCGACTTCCTCGCCGGCGGCGAACAGGCCGTCGACCCGTCCCCGGACGTCGTACACCGGCGACTCGAACGTACCGACTCCCGACGCCGTGAACAGGAGCGTGCCCGACAGCTGGGCCTCGTCGCTCTGGACCGCGGCCATCTGGGCCATCGGGATCCGGCGTCCATCGGCGTTGAAGGTATAGGTGCCGTCCCAGCCGACGAAGGCCGCGCCGGTGATGATGCCGCCGCCCTTGGCCATCTCGACACCATCGAGCCGGACGCCGTTGCCCTCGAACCGAAGTCCGGCCGACCCCGATGCGATCGGCTCACCGTAGGCGGTGGCATCGCGGATCGACATCCGCCCGAATCCAAAGGGTGCCGAGTACCGACCGGTGAGATGGAATTCACCGGAGACCAGCCCCTCGACCTGGTAGTCCGTCTGGTCGAACGCCGCGAGGAAGTCCGTCGCCGGGCGATCCGTGATCTGGAAGGTCGCGTTGATTTCCTCGCCGTCGTCCGGCCGCGGATAGCTGAAGGCGAATCGTCCATCGAGCGTGATGTCCGACCCATCGCCGATCACACGCCCGTCGGCGATGTCGACATAGCCGTCCTCGACGATCACATCGCCGCGCCACTCCCCCCACGTCACGTCCCAGAGGCGTAGGTCGTCCGCGGCGAACAGGCCATCGACGCGCGGACTCGAGAACGGCCCGCGCATGACGCCGTCGAATGTGCCGACGCCGGCGATTGTCACCTCGCGCGTCGGTCGGCCGAACGCAGTGAACAGGCCGGCCAGGATCTGGTCGCTCTCCTGCCAGTCGGCACTGGTGACGTGAAACGGAATCTCGGAGTCCCCGCCGTAGGCCGTTCGCCCCTCGAACGCGATGTGGCTCCGCGGCGTGGCCACCCAGCTGCCTGGCGCCAGATCGATCCATTCGGGCCCCAGCGCGTACTCGATCGAACCGCCGACCGAGAGCCGCCTGAACGGTGGTGGGGTGGCGCTGGGAACCGCGCCCGGGACGGCGGGGGCGATCGCGCCGCGGCGAATCTCCCGCTGGACCCTGACGCCCTCGGGCGGCGTGGCGTCGAGACGCCCGTCACCCTCCCGATCGCTGAATCGGCCGCGCTCCCACGACATCCGGTTCCAGCCGGTCGCTCGCCCATCCAGGCGGACGCCGGCCAGGGCGAGCTCGTCGGTCAGCGACGCCAGGTCGACGTCACGGTAGGTCGCGTCGAAACGCGCGGTGTTGCCATCGGGCAAATCGGCCGAGGTGAGTGCGTACTCGAACTCGAGACGGCCGTCGTGGAAGGCCGACGCCCCATCGAACACGTCGAAGCCGTCTCGGCGCCAGTGCAGCGACCCCGACAACTCCGGAAACGGATGGTCGTTCAGCGTCATGAGGTCGCTCTGGAAGCCTCCGCGAAGGTCGTAGCCCCCCTTGTAGAGGTGATAGGTGCCCTCGAAGATGCCGTCACCCCCGACGGTAAACGGATCGTCGGCGAAAAAGATGTCGCGGAGTACTGGGAAATCCGCGTCGGAGCGCACGGCGTAGGTCTGCTCGGGCCAGTTCCCGAGATCGACCGCGCCGGTCAGCTGCGAGTCCGCACCGTCGGTCTGCAACGCGAGGCGATCGAAGACCACCTGGCCGCCTTCGACCTTGAAGTCGGCCTGCATCGCCGCGGTCATCGGCTGAAACGCACCGATCTGGACGGTTCCCTCGGAGAACGTTGCGGACCCGCGGTAGTCGAGGACCTTCGCGACCCGGACGTCGAGGTTGCGAGCCACCGTGCTCCAGTCGGAGCCGAAGTCGTTATAGGTGAACGTGCCACGGTGAGCGCGCACGTAGCTGAGCGTGGTGACGAATCGGTTCGCCCGATCGCCATCCTCGGTCGCCGCCGAATCGCCGTCGGCGTCACCGCGGTCACCGTCGAGATCCGGGAACGAGTGCCGGCCTTCCGGGAAGCTCTCCACCACCATCTCCCAGTCGGTCATCTCGATCGAATCGAACAGAATCTCGCGGCGAAATAGCGAGGACCAGGGCATCGACACCACGATCCGTTCGGCGCGGAGGAACGGCGGTGCGTCGGGCGTCAGGCCCTCGATGACCAGATCCTCGACGAGAAAGCGGCCGAGGAAGAGATAGATCGACAGTCTGCCGATGTGCATCGGCCGGCCGACCTGTCCGGACCCCGCCTGCTCGGCCTGCGCGCGGAGCGCGGGGCCGAGATCAACGGTCACGGTCGTCACGACGGAGGCCGCGACGAGCGCCGCGGTCAGCACCAGCGTCAGCCGCGTGTACCGCCAGCGGCCGCGCCCGGCGCGTGCCGCGGCACTCGACCGTGCCGGCGGGCCTGCGTCCCGACTGGCCTCGGTGGGCCCCGACTCATCCGGAGGCATCGTCATCCCGATCGATCGTCGCCAGAACTTGCCCAGCCTCGACCGCCATCCCCTCCCGCGCCCGCATCTCCGCGACCCGGCCGGCCGTCGGCGCCACCAACGCGTTCTCCATCTTCATCGCCTCGACGACAACCACCCCCTGACGTTCGGCGACCTCGTCCCCTTCCGCCACCAGCACGTGTACGACCCGCCCTGGCATCGGCGCCACGACCTCTCGCCCACCGGCGGCGACGCTGCCGCCCACTGGCGCCCGCCGGCCGTCAACGACCGCACGGAAGACCCCTTCCAGCAGCTGGACGTCCAGCTGGCCCCGGAGGCCGGCGGCCGTCACCGCCACGTCGTGACTGGTCGGCACCCCATCGAGGCGGATGATTGACAGCATCGCCGCATCGAGGCGGCGCACGTCGATCACGCGCCGCTCACCGTCCACCTCGACGCGCAGCCGGGACGCGGGCGAGGCCTGGCGCTCCACCGTCACCACCCGCACGCGCCCGTTCACTTCGATCTCCAGACGCATGCGCCAGAATCGTTCAGGCCCGCAGCGCGTCGCGGCGCGCCGTCCGGCGCCACTGGGAGCCGACATCCGTGGCCCGCGCAGCCTCGAGGCGGCTCGCCTCGAGGAACATGTGCACCGCCGCGCTGATCACAGCGAGCTCCTCGGCCTCGGCCGACGGCTCTACGAACGGTCGACCATCGCGCTCGGCCAGCGTGGCGTCGAGAAACGTTGTGTCGACCGCTCCGGTCGCGAACGCCTCGGTGCGCAGCAACCAGCGGAAGAATGGGATCGTCGTCTTGACACCGATGACCTCGTACTCGTCCATCGCCCGACGCATCCGGGCTGTCGCCGCATCGCGGTCGGCACCCCATGCCACCACCTTCGAGATCAACGGATCGTAGAAGAGCGGCACCTCGCCGCCCGCCATCGCGCAGCTGTCATCTCGGATGCCCGGGCCCGCCGGCGCCCGGAGATGCCGGACCACGCCTGGCGACGGGAGGAACGACGCATCGGGGTCCTCCGCGTACACCCGGCACTCGATGGCGTGCCCGGTCGGTGTCAGCGCTCGGTCGGGCGCGAGGTCGAGGGGCGCCCCCTGAGCGATGCGGATCTGCCACTGGACCAGATCGATCCCGGTGACGGCCTCGGTCACACCGTGCTCGACCTGCAGCCGGGTATTCATCTCGAGAAAGTAGAAGTCGCCCGACTCGTCGACCAGAAACTCGACGGTGCCGGCACTGGAATAGCCGACCGCGCGCGCGATCGAGGCCGCCGCGTCCGCCATGGCCACTCGCCGCGCTCGCGGCATGTCGACAGCGGGAGCTTCCTCGACAACCTTTTGATGGCGACGCTGAATCGAGCACTCGCGCTCGACGAAGGGCACGACCGTGCCGTGTTCGTCGCCGAGCACCTGGACTTCGATGTGGCGCGGTCGCTGAAGCTGGCGCTCGAGGTAGACCGCGCTGTCACCGAACGCCGACCCTGCTTCGGAGCGCGCCGCCGCGAGCGCCGCGACCAGCGCCGACGGCTCGTCGACCCGCCGCATCCCCTTGCCGCCCCCGCCGGCCACAGCCTTGGCCAGCAGCGGGTAGCCGATGTCCTCTGCGAGGGCCAGGAGCGCCGCGTCCGCCAGCTCGGGGTCGATCGGGGCATCGGTGCCCGGCACGACCCTCACGCCCGCCGCCCGTGCGGCCGCCCGCGCGGCGACCTTCCCGCCCATGAGCGCGATCGCCTCGGTCGGCGGACCGATGAAGACCCGCCCCGCCTCACGCACCGCCGCGGCGAACTGTGCGTTCTCGGCCAGGAACCCATAGCCCGGATGGACCGCCCAGACGTCCGCCCGCTCGGCGACGTCGAGCAACCGATCGATCCGCAGATAGCTCTCGCGCGGCTCGCTCGCGCCGATGCCATACGCCTCGTCGGCGAAACCGACGTGCGGCGCGACGCGGTCGCACTCGGAATACACCGCCACCGTACCGAGCCCCATCTCTCGACAGGCCCGCATGATTCGGATGGCGATTTCGCCTCGATTGGCGATGAGAACCTTCATGTCGTGCAGCTATGTGAATGGCGCGAACGCCGGATCTCCCTTTATTTTAGCAGTTTAAGGGGGGTGTGCACACCGCGCACGGCGCGGTGGCGAGGCCCCGGCGCTGGGGTTCGGGGGCGAAGCCCCGATCTAGGTCTAGGCGGCTGGGCGGCGGTGCCGCGTCGGTAGAGCCCTAGAGGCAGCCCGGCAGGGCGCCCCGCTGAGAGCAAGGAGTTTCTGGATGCCGACCGGGCTCCACGACGCGGTGCCGCCGTCCAGCGCGCGAGTTCGGGGCGAACCCCGTCTAGAGCGGTATGTTGCCGTGCTTCTTGGGAGGGTTCTTGTCGCGCTTGTCGGTCAGGCTCGCGAAGGCCTCGACGAGCGTCCGACGTGTCTGCCGGGGTTGGATCACGGCATCGACATAACCGCGCGCGGCCGCGATGTAGGGATTCGCGAACTTCTCGCGGAATTCGCCCACCTTCTCGGTGCGCAGTGCGTCGGGGTCGTCAGCGGCCTCGAGATCACGCTTGTACAACACGTTGACCGCCCCTTCGGGCCCCATCACCGCGATCTCGGCAGTCGGCCACGCGTAGTTCAGGTCGGTGCGGATATGCTTGCTCGCCATGACGCAGTAGGCGCCGCCGTAGGCCTTCCGCGTGATGACCGTCACCTTGGGCACCGTCGCCTCCGCGAACGCGAACAGCAACTTCGCGCCGTGCCGGATGATGCCGCCGTATTCCTGTTGCGTTCCCGGCAGGAAGCCGGGCACGTCCTCCAGCGTGAGCAGCGGAATGTTGAACGCGTCGCAGAAACGCACGAAGCGGGCACCCTTCACGGAGGCGTCGATGTCGAGCGTGCCGGCCAAGTGCGCCGGCTGATTGGCGACGACGCCGACGGTCCGACCGCCCAGCCGAACGAATCCGACGACGAGATTCCGAGCAAACAGCCGGTGTACTTCGAGAAAAGCGCCGTCGTCAGCGACCGCATGGATGAGATCGATGATGTCGTAAGGTTGCGTGGGCGACGTGGGCACGAGCCGATCGAGTGCATCGTCCTCCCGATCGATCGGGTCCGCGGTGGCCACGACCGGCGCGTCGTCCAGGTTGTTGCTCGGCAGGTAGCCCAGGAGCTGGCGGAGCAACGAGAGGCACTCGCGGTCGTCGGTGACGCTGAAGTGGGCCACGCCACTAGTGGCGTTGTGCGTGGTGGCCCCGCCGAGCGCCTCCATCGTCACCGACTCGTGCGTGACGGTGCGGATGACATCGGGGCCCGTCACGAACATGTAGCTGGTGCCATCGACCATGATCGTGAAATCCGTGATCGCCGGGGAGTACACGGCGCCGCCCGCGCAAGGCCCCATGATCGCGGAGATCTGCGGCACCACCCCCGAGGCCAGCGTGTTCCGAAGGAAGATGTCGGCGTAGCCGCCGAGCGACAGCACACCCTCCTGAATCCGTGCGCCGCCCGAATCGTTCAAGCCGACGATCGGCGCGCCCATCTTGACCGCCTGGTCCATCAGCTTGACGATCTTGGCCGCGTTCGTCTCTGACAGCGAGCCGCCAAACACCGTGAAATCCTGGGCGAACGCGTAGACCGGACGGCCATCGACGCGTCCCGATCCGGCGACGACGCCGTCGCCCGGCACGACCTGGTCGGCCATGCCGAAGTCCTGACACCGGTGGGTGACGAAGCGATCGAATTCGTGGAAGCTCCCGGGGTCGAAGAAGAGATCGATCCGCTCACGGGCGGTGAGCTTGCCGGCTGCGTGCTGCCGCTCGCGGCGAGCCTCGCCCCCGGCCGCCTCGGCGCGCCTATCGAGGTCGGCGAGGGTCTTCGCGGAAGTGCCTGCGTCGTCCATGAGGACCGCGTCTCAGACCTTGGCGGCCTGCGCCTTCTCCCAATCGGCGAGGAACTTGGCGAGGCCGATGTCGGTCAGTGGGTGCTTGAAGAGCGCTTCGATCACCGCCGGCGGACAGGTGCAGACGTCGGCGCCGAGCCGGCCGGCCTCCACGATGTGAACAGGACCGCGGATGCTCGCCACGAGCACCTCCGTCCCAAATTCATAGTTCTCGTAGATGTCGACGATCTGACGAATCAACTCCATGCCCGGCGTCGCGATGTCGTCGAGGCGGCCCACGAACGGGCTGACGAACGTCGCCCCTGCCTTGGCCGCGAGCAGCGCCTGGGTCGCCGAAAAGACGAGTGTGACGTTCACCCGAATGCCCTCGCTCGCCAGCGTCCCGCAGGCCTGCACCCCAGGCTTGCCGAACGGCACCTTCACGACGATGTGCTCGTCGATGCCGGCCAACTCGCGCCCTTCGCGAATCATTCCTTGGACGTCGGTCGCCACGACTTCGGCGCTGACCGGTCCCTTGACCGTGTCGCAGATCGTCTTCAGGATGGCCCGCGGATCGCCGCCAGCCTTGGCGAGCAGCGAGGGGTTCGTGGTCACGCCATCGACGATCCCGAGCGGGACCAGATCGGCGATATCCTCGACGTTTCCGGAATCGACGAACAGCTTCATCGACGCGCTCCTTCCTGACGCGGGCCGTGGACCCGCGCACCTCCGACTCGGCTACTGGGGCGACTCGGTGACCCGATTCGACGGTTCGCTGGTATTGGAGGGCGACGCCGCGTCCACGGCGATGACCTCATAGATGTAGGTGACACCCGCCGTGCCGGTGTCGTCGCGGTAGGTCGTTTCGGTCACCGGCGCCGTCATCAACGGCTGGAGTGTGCCACCAGGTGCCTCGCCGCGCAAGACCAGGTAGCCGGCTAGGTCGGAATCGGGGCTCGGCTCCCAGATCAGGCTGACCGCGCCGGCACTGCCGACCGCCGCGAGATTCTGCGGCGCGGCCGGCGGAAACGTATCGCGGAACTCGACACACGCTGACGGCGACGGCTCGCTCTCGACCGCACTGCCATCCACCATCGCGACCGCGCGCACGACGTAGCAGCGTTCCACGTCGAACTCGACGGTCGGGTCGAGCCACTCGAGCCCGTCGATCGGCGCCGCATTGACCGGAGCGGGCATCACCATGGCCGCCGGCGCCGACTTGGCGCCACCCGCGTAACGGTACACGTTGTAGCGCGTCGACTCGGCGGACGCGATGGCCGGCGTCGACGGCAGGAGCATTGGCACAGCGGGCGCGGCCGGTGTGACGGGTAGGGCTCCCGGTTCGGCGGCGACCGGTATCGGCGAGACGACGACGGGTGGCGCCTGCACCGGACGGGTCGCGCCGCGCGCAGCCAGCCAGGTGACGGTGGCCGTGTCGACGGTGTAGTTGACCGCCGGTGCCGGAGGCGCGCTCGGCGCGCCGTCTAGCCGGACGGTGAGCCGCGCCGACGAGAGCCCGGCGTCCCCGTCGACCGTGCGGCCGACCGCCAAGTAGGTCCGCCGCGGCGGCGGGTCGAAGAACGGCAGGGCCACGGGCGGCCGCACCCAGGTCAGTCCGACGACGGTCGGCGCCTCGGCGTCGACCTCGGCGTCCGCATCGACCTCGAACCGGCGATCGACCTCTGACAGGTCCGCCGGCAGCTGCGCCTCGGCCGTGAGCCGTTCGCGCACGGTCACCGATTCGCCCTGTGCCGGGAGCGACGACGGCGAGTCATCCTCCGGAAGCGCGCCAACCGGCACGGCCGCGTCGGTCGGGCTGGCAGCAGGGTCGCCAGCCTCCGAATCGACCGGCGGCTCGACGTCGATCGTCGCCAGCAGCGTCGCGGCTTCGAAGAGTTCCTCGTCGGTCAACGGCGTCACGCCAGGCAGCAACGTCCCGATCGTGATCGCGTAGACCTCGACCGAGGCCAGATCGGCCGGGGTGCTGCCGTCGCTGTTGGTGGAGGGCAGGATGAACTGGACGTAGACTTCGGTGCCGAGCCGCCGTACCGCAAAGTCGGCCGGCGGGGTGGCAACGATCCGGAGCGGCGCAAGCGGCGGTCCCTTCTTGCCACAGCCCGCGGCCGCGAGGAGGGCCGCCAGCACGACGGCCGCCGTGGATCGACGCCGGGGCTGGCTCACAGGATGTATCGGCTGAGGTCTTCGTTCTTGACGATTTCCGCCAACATCCGATCGACGTAGGCCGCGTCGATCGTGATGGACGTCTCGGTCATGTCGGGCGCCTCGAACGAGATTTCGTCGAGGAGTTTTTCCATCACGGTGTGCAGCCGACGCGCCCCGATGTTCTCGGTCCGCTCGTTGACCAGCGTAGCCAAGTCGGCTACACGGTCGATGGCCGACGGATCGAAGCTCAGCTCCAGCCCTTCGGTCGCCAGCAGCGCCATGTACTGCTTGACCAGCGACCCGCGCGGTTCCGTCAGGATCCGCACGAACTCGGCGGTGCCGAGCGGCTCCAGCTCAACGCGAATCGGGAACCGCCCCTGCAGCTCGGGGATGAGATCGGCCGGCTTCGCGACGTGAAACGCACCGGCGGCAATGAACAGAATGTGGTCGGTCTTCACGATGCCGTGCTTCGTGTTGACCGTCGTACCCTCGACGATCGGCAAGATGTCGCGCTGCACGCCCTCGCGGCTCACGTCGGGCCCATGCACCCCTTCGTGGCCGGCAATCTTGTCGATCTCGTCGATGAAGATAATGCCGGCCTGCTCGACACGCTCCACCGCTCCCCGACCGACCGACTCCATATCGACGAGCTTCTGTTCCTCTTCCTGGACGAGATACTCGAGCGCTTCTGGCACGGGCATCGTGCGCTTCCGACTCCGCCCCTGGAACAGCCCGGGCAGCATGTCCTTCACGTTGATGTCGATCTCCTCGACGGAAGAGCCGGCGACGATCTCGAACGACGGCGTCGAGCGCTCCCGCACATCGACCTCGACACGCCGTCCGTCGAGCCGGCCGTCCGCGAGCTGCGCTCGAAACTTCTCGCGCGTGCGCTGCGCGTACTCACGCGCCGCGTTCGCCTCGTCGCTGGTGCCCGCAGGCTTGACCGGGGGCAACAGCAGGTCGAGCAACCGCTCCTCGGCATTCTGCCGGGCGCGCTCCTTGACCTCGAGCAGCCGCTCGTCCCGGACCATATCGACGGCGAGCTCGGTGAGGTCTCGCACCATCGACTCGACGTCGCGGCCGACATAGCCCACCTCGGTGAACTTCGAGGCTTCCACCTTGATGAACGGCGACTGCGCCAGCCGGGCGAGCCGCCTGGCGATCTCGGTCTTGCCGACACCGGTCGGCCCGATCATGAGAATGTTCTTCGGCGCCACTTCCTCGGCAAGCTCCGGCGGAAGCTTCTGACGGCGCATCCGGTTTCGAAGCGCGACCGCGACCGCGCGCTTGGCATTGGCCTGGCCGATCACGAACTTGTCGAGCTCGGCGACGATCTGCCGGGGCGTCAGCGAGTCGGACGTGGACGCGGTGCTCGCGGGGAGGTAGATCGGCATCAGCAGGTGTCAGGGCGGACAGAACCGGTTGCCGCCTCCTTACAGCTCCTCGAGGGAAATCGAGTCATTCGTGTACACGCAGATCCCGGCGGCGATGCGCATCGCCGCCTCGGCGATGTGCGCCGCGTCGAGGCTCGTGTGGCCGGCGAGCGCTTTGGCGGCCGCCAGAGCGAAGGGCCCGCCGGAGCCGATGGCCACGATGCCGTCATCGGGCTCGATCAGATCGCCGGTGCCCGACAAGAGGAACGTCGACTCCTGGTCGGCGACGACAAGCATCGCCTCGAGGCGGCGCAACACGCGATCCGATCGCCAGTCCTTGGCCAGTTCGACCGCGGAGCGCTCAAGGTTGCCCCGATACTGTTCGAGCTTGGCCTCGAAGCGCGCGAACAGCGCGAACGAGTCGGCCGCTGAGCCGGCGAAGCCGGCTAGAATCCGATCATTGTAGAGTCGGCGGATCTTCCGAGCGCCCTGCTTGACCACGGTCTGGCCAAAGGTCACCTGCCCGTCACCAGCCATGACGGTTCGGCCGTCGTGTCGCACCGCCAGAACTGTCGTGCTGTGATGCATCGTGAGGCGGAAGGCAGTGGTCGTCGCGCGTTGGTGGTTGGATCGTGCCGAGACGCCGACGCCGCGAGTCTATCGAATGGACGAAAACAGTGTCAACGCGGGTCGGCGATCGAGGGGCGGGAGCCCAAGCGGGCAAGGCGTCAGTTCGTCAGCAACTGGCGGTCGATGACGTATTCCCCGAGTTTGACCCACGGTGCGCCGTGGTGCTTCGCGAACAACTCGACCTTGGCGTCCATGAACAGCCGGTGCTGGAACATCTCGAGCCTGGGCTCGTCGCTCGTGTAGCCGAGTCCCGAGCGCATCACGATCGGCTGCGTCGAGTCGCCGGCGGGGAGTCCGTCGGCTCCGATGGCCCGCACGAAGGCGTCCCCCCACTCCTGGTCGTCTTCTTCGACGCGCCGGAACACTCCGTTCACCTGCACCGTCGTGATCTCGTCCTGGGCGCCGTTCGTCAACTGGAAGGAAATCGTGGGGACGAGCTTGTTCTTCCCGTCCTCGAGAACACCGCTGTCGAACCAGCCCGTCGTGACCTGGGTCACCAGTAGTTCGTTGGCGACGTCGAGCGATTCGCCGCATCCCGCGGTCGCGATCGCCGCGGCCAGGGCCATGGCCGCCACGGTTGCCCGTGCGCCGAGCGCCTTGCGAAGGTGCATGACGAAATTGTAGCTCAGAATCCGACGTTCTCGATCCGCTGCCTCGCTTCGTCGCGGCTGATCTCGCCGGCCCGGAACGCCGCGAGATCCCGCCCCCGCACCCGCAGCATCAGGCCGGCGCCCGCGGCGGCGGCGTTCCCCCCGCCGCCGAAGCCGGTCGTGGCCACGGTCAGCCAGTCGTCACCCGCCAGGAGGAGCGAGCCGCTGTAGTCCAGCATCACGTTCGCCAACTCGTTGCGAATCTGCGCTACGTAGACATCCGCCGGGTCGATGTCGTCCACCGGCGGGGGTGGGGGCGACACCGCCGTGCGATCGCCCGACCTGACCGAGGTGGCCCAGCCATTCCCGGCGCGGGCCGGGGAAACCGGACCGACCTGGACCTCGAGACTCCGGAGTGCCTGCTCGAGCGCGTCTCGCGCGCCGACGTCGCCAAGTGACTGCACGTGCTGCCGCAGCGCCGCCAGTGCGTCACCGAGCGCGAGGCCGTTCCGACTGAGGGTCCTGAAGGTCCAGGTGATGCTGCGGCGCAGGGTGGGCACCTGCACGTCGAAGAACACGCCGTACTCGTCGAGCGCGAAGCCCCGCGCCTGCGTCGACCCGGCGAACAAGACCGCACTCGGCGCGAACGCCTGCAACTCCAACGCCACGACCTGGGCCCCGTGCTCGACCGCCTGCTCGAACACGCGCTCCATGACCCTGAGCTGATACTGCGCCCGCTGGGCGTCGTCGGCCACGCCCGGCTCGACCGGCGACACCGGCGTCTGAGCCGACGCCGGGGCCGCCAGAGCCGTCACCGCCGTCAGCACCGTCACGGCGAGCACGAATGGCCTGCGCACGGCGCCCCTCCAACCGGTCCGTCTCGACTGCATCGGCATGGTCGGTTTCATCGTCGCTGGCCGGGCTGGCCGGCGACCCGCACAAGATAATCCATGATCTCGTTGTGCTGGACCACCTCGGCCTCCGTCAGCCCCTCGAGCTGACCGACCTGCTCCTCGATTCTGAGCAGATCCGCCTGGCGTTGGACCTCGGCTTCTCGCATCAGCTGCGCGAACCTCAGCGCCACATCCCGCTGCTGGCGGCGTTCGCTCTCTTCGATCAATCGCTGCACACGAGTCAGGAGCGGCTGAGTCTCGGGCGTCGAGTCGGTCGCCGCCGGCGACGTGGCGTCAGCGGCCGGCGCACTAAACTCGCGACGAAGGTCGGCCTCGAGCGCCGCCAGATCCGCTTCCCACGCCGCATCGTCCGCAACGTCCGCCGTCTGGGACGGCGCCGCCTCGGACCACCCGGTCCGCACGACCAACCCGTCGGCGCCGTACCGGATCTCGAGGTTGGCGACCGACGCGGCGACGAGAAAGACGGCCGCGGCCGCCAGGGACCAGACCGGTGCCGACTGCCACCACGTCCAGGGTCGGCGGGGGACGGCGACGGCATCAGCCGGGACCACGCGGAACTCCGGCGAGGGCTCGGGCGGCGCCCAGTTGGCGAGACGGCCCCGCACACCGGTCAGTGCCTCGAGCTCGTCGCGGCACGTCGCGCATTCGGCGAGGTGCGTCTCGGCGCGCGCGCGGTCGGCGTCACCGCACTCCTCGTAGAGATAGCTGACCAGGAGCGACTTGTCGTCACAGCCGCTGTCACTCAGATTCGTCATCAGTGCGTCTTCCTCTGTTCCGGTCGCGCAGTCGGGTCCGCCCCTCCGGTCGGAAACGCCGCCTCGCGATCGATGCCCCGGTGCTCAAGCTCCTGCCGGAGACGGGTCAAGCCCTGGTACAGGCGGGTCTTCACGGTGCTCAGGGGGCACCCTTGAAGGTCCGCGATCTCCTGAAACGTCAGGCCGTGGTACTCCTTCAAGACGATCGCGGTCCGCTGCTCGCGCGGAATCGCTGCCATCGCCAGAGCGACCTGGCCGCCCAGCTCGCGGCGTCCGACCAGATCCTCCAGGGAGTCACCGGGCGCCTCGGGAGGCGCCAGATCGACCAGGTCGACCCCTTCGGGTACCGTGGCCATCGGTGACCGCCGCTCGCGCCGCATCCAGTCGCGGCACAGGTTGAGCGCGATCCGGTACAGCCACGAGGAGAACTTGGCCTGGCCCTTGAACCCCTTGATGCTGCGAAACGCCCGCAGGAAGGTTTCCTGGCAGACGTCACGCGCATCGTCTTCGCGTCCGATCACGCGGTAGGCCAGCGCGTAGATCGGCCGTTCCCAGCGCACGACCAGCTGGTTGAAGCTCTCGTGGTCGCCGCGGACCGAGCGGGCCACTAGCTCCTCGTCGCTCCACACCATTGCTGCGCTGGCTGCGCTGGACACTCCGGACTCACCGCGCTGTCGACCGCCGCGGGTATGCGGCGCGCCGCGGGACGCTCATCTACCTATCTTAGACGGCTCGGCGCCGCAGACAGTCGGCCGGCGACGAAAGACTGCCTCGGAGGGCGGTTCCGCTAGTTTCACGAAATGTTGCAACACATTTATTATCAACTAGTTATGTCCTGTGTGCGCATGAGGCACATGGTTGAAGGGAACTCTCTTCCCAAACAGCGCCACGTTCGGATCCGACGCGGCCCGTTGGTGGTAAAGTGTGACCAACTGAGCGCAAGCGCATGGTTGACGAAGTCTTTCTGACAACTGAAGAGGTGTTGGCCTATCTCAAGGTCAACCTCCGCACCGTCTATCGGCTGATCAAGGCCGGCAAGATTCCGGCTGTGCGCGTCGGCCGTCAGTGGCGGTTCCGCAAGACCGACATCGATACTTGGCTGAACAGCCAGCGCCCTGCCGGCAAGGCGGGAGCGGCAGCGGCGACGAAGCCGACGCGCCCGCGAGTGCTCGTCGTGGACGATGAGGATGCGATGCGCGCGCCGCTGACCAAGGCGTTGTCGCTGGCCGACTACGAGGTCGACGTCGTCGCGGACGGTCGCGCGGCGCTCGACCGACTACGCGTGCTGTCCTACGACCTCCTGATCACTGACCTCAAGATGCCCGGCGTCGATGGCCTCACGGTCGTCCGCGAAGCCAAGCAGCTCAAGGCGAACATCCCGGTAATCATTATCTCGGGTCACTCGTCCGAGGAGAACGCCATTGCGGCCGCCAACCTCGGCGTGTCGGGCTACCTCACCAAACCGTTCGAGTTGCCGCACATCCTCACGGCCGCTGCCAAGAGTCTCGGCCAGTAGCCTGTCCGCGTCGGCCCCACCGATCGCGATCCTGCTAACATGGTCGGTTGACCACCAGCCGGCCTCGCCGGCCATGCGACCCGCGGTTCCACCCGGCCGATGATCCAGCTATCCACCATCTCGAAGAGCTTCGGCTCGCACACCCTGCTCGAGGACGTCACCTGGCAGCTGGGCCCGGGTGAACGCGTCGGCCTGTGTGGTCCGAACGGCGCCGGCAAGACGACGCTGCTCAAGATCATGGTCGGTGTCGAACCGCCCGACAGCGGCCAACTGATCACGCCGAACGGCCTGACCGTGGGCTACCTCCCGCAGGACGGCCTGGTGCACGCCGGCCGGACGGTCTTCGACGAGGTGGGCCGTGGACTCCAGGCCTTGCTCGATCTGAAGGCGGAGATGCATGCGCTCGAACGGCAGCTGGGCGATTCGTCGGTATTCGAGACCGAACACGAAAAGATCCTGACGCGCTACGCCGAGGTGCAAGAGAACTTCCAGCGCCAAGACGGCTACACGGTCGAGCAGCGCGTCGCCGCGGTGCTGCGCGGCCTGGGATTCGCGGAGCACGACGCGGAGCGACCGACCGAGACGTTCTCAGGCGGCTGGCAGATGCGGATTGCCCTAGCGAAGTTGCTGCTCGGGCGCCCGGGCCTGCTGTTGCTCGACGAACCGACGAACCACCTCGATCTCGAAGCGCGCAACTGGCTCGAGACCTATCTCGCCGACTATCCACACGCCGTGGTGCTGGTCTCCCACGACCGGTTCTTTCTCGACGCGGTCGTCACGCGCATCACGGAGATCGGCCTGCGGACCCTCACGGACTATCCGGGAACCTACAGCGCCTACGTCCTCGAGCGCGACGCACGCCTCGCGCGGCTGCGTGCTGCGAAACGCCGCCAGGACGAGGAGATCGCCCGGGTTCGGCAGTTCGTCGATCGCTTCCGCTACCAGGCGACCAAGGCCGCGCAGGTGCAGAGCCGAATCAAGATGCTGGACAAGGTGGTGCCGATCGAGGTGCCGCCAGAGCGGAAGCGCGTGCGCTTCACGTTTCCCAAGTGCCGGAAGAGCGGCCGGAGCGTCATCACGCTGACCGGCGCCGGCAAGGCCTACGGGACCAACGAAGTCTTCCGCCCGTTCGACCTGCTGATCGAGCGCGGCAGCCGAATCGCGCTGGTGGGGGTGAACGGGTCCGGCAAGTCGACGCTCATGCGCCTGCTGGCAGGCGCCGAGGCGCCGGACGCGGGCAGCCGCACGGAGGGCCACCAGGTGACGATGCAGTACTTCGCGCAGGACGAGGCGGCTCGGCTCGACCCCTCGCTCACGGTGCACGACACGCTGGCCGCGGGCGCCCCGCTCGACGCGGTCCCGATGATCCGGAACGTCCTCGGTGGATTCCTCTTCTCCGGCGACGATGTCTACAAGCCCGCGGGTGTGCTGTCAGGCGGTGAGCGAACCCGCCTGGCCGTCGCGCGCATGCTGCTGCGCCCGGCCAACACCCTGCTGCTCGACGAACCGACCAATCATCTCGACATCGATTCGACCGATGTGCTTCTGGACGCCCTCGCCGCGTTCGACGGCACACTCATCTTCGTCTCGCACGATCGCTACTTCGTCGACCGCCTGGCCACACAGGTCATCGACATCGGTCGCGGCGAGGCGGTCGTGTATCCGGGCACCTACGAGGAATTCCGCTGGAGCCGGAGTCAGCAGGCGAACGACGGCGCCACGGGCGCTCGGCCCGCCGGTCGCGACCCGCGGCGCGCCGCGCGGGTGGCTTCGGCCGCCGACCGGAAGCGAGCAGCGGGCGCGGCGCGGAAGCGCCAGCGGGCCTCCGAGGCGCGGCAGCGGCGCGTCGAGAAGCTGGAGCAGGTCATCGCCGAGCGCGAAGCCGCGCTGAAGGACCTCGAGACGCGGATGAGCCAGCCGGACTTCTACACCGACCAGGACGCCGCCAGCGCCGCCGCCGCCCAACACCGGGCCCTGATGTGGGAGATCGGCGAACTAATGCACCAGTGGGAGGAGTTGCAGGCCGTCAGCCAGGATGGCTGAGCCCCGTGCTGCTCCGGCCGTCGATTTATGACGAAATCGTCATCACTGTACACAAATGTAACTCAATTTCGATAGTCAGTGAGCCTATCTAGTCACTAAGCCACTTATTTTCAATAAGTTCTGATAATCGCTGTTGGGCACGGGGTTTGCGCCTAGATTCACGGCGGTACGACGGATATTGGTCGACCGCCAGGCTTCGGGATCGGTTGATATTACGATATTGTAATGGCCGAGCTCGGACGGCCAGACCGAGAGTCACTGATGCCACGAGCGAAACCAGCCCGCTCCCAGCGCCGCGCCGCCTCGACGCGACCGTCGCCAGCCGTGGCGCCGGGAACCGCAACCGAGGAGATCGGTGACCGTTTCTTCCGCGAGATGGTCTGGAGCCTGCGCAACGGCGTGCTGGCGATCACCCGGGACGGACGCGTGGCCGTCTTCAACGACATCGCCTATCAGACGCTGGACCTCGAACCCGACCGAGGCAACCTCGGCCGGCCCTACAGCGAAGTCCTCGCCAACAGCCACGATATCGCGCGTATTCTCGACGGCGCGTTCAAGCTGACCCATCTCCCGAATCGCGCCGAACTACGGCTGGCATCGGGCAAGGTCATCGGCTACACCCTCTCGCTCGTCAAGGACACCGGAGCGGAGACC
This sequence comes from Acidobacteria bacterium UBA2161, assembly GCA_002328835.1. Lineage (GTDB taxonomy): Bacteria > Acidobacteriota > Vicinamibacteria > Vicinamibacterales > UBA823 > UBA2161. Next base: position 47,276 of record DCWN01000003.1, read on the forward strand.
GTGGGCGCCGCACTGTTCTTCAAGGATCTGACCCGCGTCGAACAGCTCGAGGAGCGCGAACGGCTGCGCGATCGTCTGGCGGCCCTCGGCGAGATGGCGGCGGCGATCGCTCACGAAGTGAAGAACCCGTTGGCCGGCATCGAGGTCATGGCCGGCGTGCTCAAGCGGCAGCTGGACTCGGAGGATGCGCAGCAGATCCTGAGTGACATCATCACCGAGGCCAAGATGGCCAATGCGATCGTGCAGGAGGTGCTGGAATTCGTCCGACCGATTCAGCTCCAGGTCGAGCCCGTGCCGCTCGGCCGGGTGCTGCGCGACGCGGTGGGCATGGCCGAGAGCCAGATCGACCCCCGGAGCACGAGCGTGAGCGTCTCCGTGCCGGATAGCCTGCCCGACTTGTCGAGCGATCCCCACCAGCTCCGTCAGCTCTTCACCAACCTGCTGACCAATGCCTTCGAAGCGCTCGACCGGCGCGGGCAGGTCGAGGTGAAGACCTGGCTGGCAGCCGAGGATAGCCGGCGGACCTCCGTGGAAGAGCTGGCAGTGCCGTCTCGTCCACTCATGGTGGAAGTGGCGACGACGGGCCGGGCGTGCCTGCCGACATCACCGACAAGATCTTCGGCCCGTTCTTCACGACGAAGCCACGGGGCAGCGGCCTTGGCCTGGCGATCGTCAGAAAGATCGTCGATGCGCACGACGGGCGCATCGATGTGGAGAGCCGACCAACCGGTGGTACCTGCTTCCGGATCGCGCTGCCGCTCACGAGCGAGCATCGCACGGCTCAGCCGTTGTTCGCGGGTAGCCATCCGGACACCCGCACCCGCGCGCATGACGAAAGAGGATGAACCCATGGGACGCATCTTGGTAGCCGACGATCACGACTCGCTGCGCCGCGGGATTTCCCGGGCGCTGACCGAAGCTGGCCACGAGGTCGAACAGGCCTCCGATGGCAACGCCGCCATCGAGCGGCTGCACGGGAATCAGTTCGACATCGTCCTCAGCGACCTCAAGATGGGCGGGAGCGATGGGCTCGACGTCCTGCGCACGGCGCGCAAACTGCAGCCAACGGCGGCCGTCATCCTCATGACCGCCTTCGGCTCGGTCCAGACCGCGGTCGAGGCGCTGAAGATCGGCGCGTTCGACTACGTCCAGAAGCCATTCGAGATCGAGGAGATGGAATCGAAGATCGAGAAGGCTCTCGAACTCAGACGGCTGCGCCACGAGGTCGACTATCTCCGCCATACCCAGAGCGACATCTATGAGTTCAGCCGCATAGTCGGCGCCAGCGGCGCCCTGCAGCGCGTGCTGGACCTCGTTCGCAAGGTCTCGCAGAGCAACACGACGGTGCTCATCCGCGGGGAAACCGGCACGGGCAAGGAGCTGATTGCCGGCGCCCTGCACCACAATTCACCACGCAGCGCCCGCAACTTCGTCAAGGTCAATTGCGCGGCCCTGCCCGAGAACCTGTTGGAATCGGAACTGTTCGGACACGAGAAGGGCGCGTTCACGAGCGCCGACCGCCAGCGCGTCGGACGCTTCGAGCAGGCCGACGGCGGCAGCATCCTCCTCGACGAAGTCGGCGACATGAGCCCGAACACGCAGGCCAAGATCCTGCGTGTCCTGCAGGAGCAGGAATTCGAGCGGCTCGGCAGCACGCGGACACTGCACGTCGATGTCCGTGTCATCGCCGCCACCAATCGCAATCTGGCGAACATGGTGGCCGACGGCACCTTCCGGGAGGACCTCTACTACCGGCTCAACGTGGTCACGGTCGAGATGCCGCCGCTGCGCGAACGGAAGGACGACATCGTCGAGTTGGCGCAGTTCTTCATCCGCCGGTCGGCGGCGGAACTCAAGAAGAAGATCGACGGTCTCGACCCTGCCGCCGAGCGACTGCTCAAGCGCTACGCCTGGCCCGGCAACATTCGAGAACTCGAAAATGCCATCGAGCGCGCGGTGCTGCTGACCGATGGGCCCTACCTGTTGGTGGAGGACCTACGCTTGGGCGAGCTCGCCGTGAGCGGGAACTCCCAAGAGGTCGTGCTGGCCGTCAATATTCCACCGACGGGAATCGCGCTCGAGGAAATCGAGCGGCAGGCCGTCGTCGAGGCACTCCGCATGTCGAACTGGGTGCAGAAGGACGCCGCGGAGTTGCTCTCGATCAGCCCGCGCGTGATGAACTACAAGATCAAGACGCTCGGTATCGAATTGCCGCGCGGCCGACGCGCGACTAGCGCACCCGCCGCGATGGCCGGCTAGCGGCCCGGCTACGCCCTCGGGTGGGTCTTCTTGTAGAGCGCGAGCAGTTGGGCGGCGTTAACGTGCGTATAGCGCTGTGTGGTGCTGAGCCGCGCGTGCCCCAGGAGTTCCTGGATGGCGCGCAAGTCGGCACCGCCCTCCAGGAGATGTGTGGCGAAGGAGTGGCGCAGCGCGTGTGGGCTGATCCCCAGTCGAGTTGAGCAGGCCGCGACGTAGCGACGCACCAGACGGTCGACGCTGCGGGTGGAGAGACGTCCGCCGCGATAATTGAGGAACAACGGATTCGAGCGGACCCGGGCGCGTCGCGCCGTCCGCGTTGCGGCGGGCGTCGGGGCCCGTCGCACCAGGGCTTCGCGATCGCGAAGGTAGCGCCGAACGGCGGCTGCCGCGCTGCGGTTGAACGGCACGATCCGTTCACGCCCACCCTTGCCGTGCACTCGCACCAGACGGCCGTTCAGATCGACGTCGTCGAGGTCGAGGGCGACCAGTTCGCTCAGCCGTAGCCCGGACGCGTAGAACATCTCCAGAATGGCGCGGTCCCGGCGCCCGAGCGGCGTCTCGGTGTCCGGCATCTCCAGCAACTGCTCCATCTCGTTCAACTCGAGATGGGCCGGAATCCTCTGCTCCAGCTTCGGCGTGCCGACGAGGGCACCCGGGTCACCCTCGATCAGGCGCTCGCGCCGCAGATAGCGCCCGAACGCGCGAATCGCCGCGAGCTTGCGCGCCGACGACGCCCGCGAGTTGCCGCGCCGGTACAGGTCGGCGAGAAACCCGCGGATCGCCAACTGGTCGAACTCGGCCGGCCCGATGCTCTCGACGGGCCGCTCCAGGGTATCGGCCATGAACGACACGAACTGCGTCAGATCGCTCTCGTAGGCCCGCAGCGTGTGCGCCGACACGTTGCGATTCAGCCGCAGGAATTCAAGAAACGATCGGAGTTGACTGAGCATCGGATGCGCGTCCTGCCTCGACCTGCCAGACTGCCAAATCCGCCAGCGCCCGTTCGGCGGTCGCCAACCGGCGCGCGGCGCGGCGCCGCGGCGCCTTCTCCAGTGGCGGCATCAGACCGAAGGCGATGTTCGTCGGCTGATAATCATTGCTATCGGCGTGCGACACGTAGTGCGCCAGCGCCCCCAGCGCCGTCGTCCGCGGCGCCGCCCGCGGCGGTCGCCCCAGTGCCAGGGCGGCGGCGTTCAGCCCCGCCATCAGCCCGGACGCCGCGCTTTCCACGTAGCCTTCGACGCCTGACAGCTGACCGGCGAAGAACAGGTCGGGCCGCCGACGGGTCTGCCAGGTCGCGTGGAGCACGGCGGGCGCATTGATGTAGGTGTTCCGATGAATCATGCCGAACCGGACGAACTCGGCCCGCTCCAGCCCTGGGATCAGGCGCAGCACGCGGTCCTGTTCCCCCCATTTCAACTGTGTCTGGAACCCCACCAGGCTGAAATGGTCGCCCGCCAGGTTGTCCTGCCTGAGCTGAACGACCGCGTGAGGCGGCCGTCCGCCGGCCGGGTCGACGAGCCCTACCGGTTTCATGGGACCGAAGCGCAGCGTGTCGCGCCCTCGACTGGCCATGACCTCGATCGGCAGGCAACCCTCGAAGAATTTCGTCTGGTCGAAGTCGTGCACGGTCGCAGATTCTGCGCCCGTCAGCGCCGTGTAGAAGCGGTCGTACTCCGCCACGGTCATCGGGCAGTTCAGATAGTCGCCGGTCTCGCCCGTCCCCGCCTCCACCGGGTCTCCGGGCGAGTCCCGCCCCCAACGGGACGCGCGGAAGACGCGCGTCCGGTCGATCGTCTCGGCCAGCACGATCGGGCTGATGGCATCGTAGAAGTACAGATGCTCCGCCCCGACGAAGGCGGCAATGTCGGCCGACAGTCGATCCGATGTCAGCGGGCCGGTCGCGACGATTGACGGCATCGTCATCGAACGCTCCTGCGGAAGCTCGTCAACCTCGACTCGTTCGACGGCAATCAGCGGATGCGCCCGGATGGCCTCGGTCACTTCCGCGGCGAAGCGTTCGCGGTCAACAGCCAGCGCGGCACCGGCTGGCACCCGCGTCCGATCGGCGGCGCGGATCACGAGCGAGTCCAGCCGTCGCATCTCCTCCTTGAGGAGGCCAACGGCATTCTCCAGCTTGTCGCCACGAAAGGAATTGCTGCAGACGAGTTCGGCGAGCCGATCGGTCTGGTGCACCGCGGTCGGCCGGACTGGCCGCATTTCGGAAAGGGTGACGGGCACGCCCAGCGAGGCGGCCTGCCAGGCAGCCTCGCTGCCGGCCAACCCGCCGCCGACGATCTGGATCATCGCGACGCGGTCGGCCGCCTAAACGGCCGCCAGTTCTTCGGAGCGGACGTAGTCGCACTCCTCCTTGTGGCACAGCAACTGGCGTCCGTGCCGCTTGGTGACCTTCTCGACGAGGAATGGTGCCTTGCACTCCGGGCAGGGTTCGATCAGCGGCTTGTTCCAGAGCGTAAAATCACAGTCTGGGTAGTTGCTGCAACCGTAGAACGCGCGCCCACGGCGCGACTTGCGCTCCACGATGTCGCCGCCGTCCTTCGGACAGGCGACGCCCGTGGGCTTCAGCTTCACGTAGCGACACTTCGGATAGCTGCTGCAGGCCGTGAACTCACCGAACCGCCCGTGCTTGATCACCAGGTTCGATTCGCAGCGCGGACACTTCTCGTCCAGCATCTGGTCGGGCTTCGCCGCCGCCAGCCCTTCCTTGGTCGCAATCAGCTTTCGCGTCGTCTTGCAGTCGGGATATCCCGAGCACGCCAGGAACTGTCCGAACCGACCACGCTTGACGACCATCGGCTTGCCGCAGTTCTCGCAGGCCTCGGCCTCTTCATCCGGGCCGGTGTCGGCGGTCTCGAGTTCGCGAGTATTCTGACAGTCGGGATAGCTGCTGCACGCGAGGAACATGCCGAAGCGCCCGACCTTCACGACCATGGGCGACTTGCACTTGTCGCAGACCTCCTCGCTCGGCAGGCCTTCGGCCTTGATGTTCGGCATCGACTTGGCCGCCTGGGTCAGATCGACACTGAACTTTCCGTAGAAATTCTCGATCGTGCTGCGATAGTCGGCGTCGCCGCCTTCGATCTTGTCCAGCGACTCTTCCAGATCCCGGGTGTATTCGACGGCCAGGATATCGTCGAAACTCTTGGCCAGCAGGTCGGTCACCAGCGAGCCGAGTCGCGTCGGCTTGAATCGGCCTTCGATCTTCTCGACGTACTCGCGCGCCTGCAGGACACCGATGATCGCCGCGTACGTGCTGGGCCGGCCGATCCCGTTCTCCTCCAGCTCCTTAACGAGCGTCGCTTCACTGAAACGCGGCGGCGGCTGCGTGAACTTCTGCTCCGGGCGGAGCTGTTTCAGCTCGAGCCGGTCGCCAGGCTGCATCGCCGGCAGCGCGCCGGACACAGCGTCGTCCTGGCCGTTCGCATCGCCGGTCGGGCTCGCGACCTCGTCGGCCTTCTCCTCAGCGGCCAGCCCGTGGGCGGCCATCCAGCCGTTGAACTTCAGTACCGATCCCTTGACCCGCAACGTATACGCGGCGGCATCGATGTCCACGGTCGTATCGTCGAAACGTGCCGGCAGCATCTGCGAGGCCACGAACCGGTTCCAGATCATCCGGTACAGCGTGTATTGCTCCCGCGACAAGTGCGGTTTGACCGTTTCCGGGCCGTACTGCATCGACGTCGGTCGAATCGCCTCGTGCGCATCCTGCGTGTTCTTCTTGGTACGAAACGTATTCGGCTTCTTGGGCACGAAGTCATCGCCGAACGTCGACGCAATGTGGTTGCGCGCGTCGTCGATGGCCTCGGCCGAGACCCGCGTCGAGTCCGTGCGCATGTAGGTGATGAGCCCCACGGCGCCCTCACCCGGCAGCTCGATTCCCTCGTAGAGCTGCTGCGCGATCATCATCGTGCGTTTCACGGGCATCTTCGAGGCTTGCTGGAGCTTGCTCGTGATGAAGGGCGGGGCCGCGCTCTTCTTACGCTCCTTCGTTGCCACCTTGCTGACGACGAACGAAGCGTCGGCGACGGCGTCGAGCACCACCTTGGACTCGGCCTCGTTGCCGACGGCGATCGTTTCGCCATCCTTCTTGGTGAGCTTCGCGTCGAACTCGGGCGGCTGGTCGGCCGCCAGCCTGGCGAAGATGTGCCAGTACTCCTCTGACTTGAACCGCGAGATTTCTTCTTCCCGGTCGCAGACCAGGCGAAGAGCCACCGACTGCACCCGGCCGGCGCTGAGGCCACGCCGCACCTTGTCCCACAGCAGCGGGCTCAGCTTGTAGCCCACGAGGCGGTCGAGCACGCGGCGGGCCTGCTGGGCGTCGACCATCTGCTGGTCGATGTCGCCCGGATGCTCGAGCGCCTCGAGGATCGCCTTCTTCGTGATCTCGTTGAAGGTCAGACGGTGGATCTTCTTCTTCTTGCCGCCGAGTTCGCTCGCCAGATGCCAGCCAATCGCTTCACCCTCGCGGTCGGGGTCCGTGGCCACGTAGATGTCGGTCGCGTTCTTCGCTGCCGCGCGCAGTTCCTTGATGACCTTCTTCCGCCCGGGGATCGCCTCGTACGCCGGCGCAAAGCCTTCGTCGACATCCACGCCCAGCTTGCTCTTCGGCAGGTCACGGATGTGCCCCATCGATGCCACGACCTTGAAGTCCTTGCCGAGGTACTTGTTGATGGTCTTCGCCTTGGCCGGCGACTCGACCACCACCAGCGATTTCGCCATAAGCTCTGTTCCCAGGTCTCTCCAGGTCCGCGTCGGCGCTCGCAGCGCCTCGACGAGCCCGACGATTCACGTTACCACTTTCCGTTCACACGCACGAAACGCCCGCCTTCGATGCGGCGCACGAAGCCTTGCAGCTGTAGGTCGAGCAGACGGGCCAGCAACGCGGCGCTGTCGAGCCCGGAACGCTCGGTCAGGTCATCCAGATCGCACGCTTCACCGTCGGACAGGCACGCCAGCAGCGCGTCCGGAGGAACCGGCGGCATATCGGCGCGTACAGGCGTGTTTCCACCCAACACACCCATCTCCTCCAAGATATCGTCCGCACGCTCCACAACCTTTGCCCCATCCTTTAATAAGGAGTGCGAGCCTCGGTTTCGCTCACCGAGGATGCTGCCCGGAATCGCCATCACCTCGCGCCCCTGATCCAGCGCGAATCGGGCCGTGATGAGCGACCCGCTGCGGGCGGACGCCTCGACCACCACGACCGCCAGCGACAGACCGCTGATGATCCGGTTGCGCTGGGAAAGTGGGCTGGGCGCGGCGGCGTCTCGGGTGGAAACTCCGATACGACCGCGCCGCCCTTGGCGGCGATGGCCTCCGCCAGGTCGGTGTGCTCCGGGGGATAGACAAGCTCGACGCTCGACCCCAGCACCGCGACCGTCCGCCCACCGTCCAGGGCTCCGCGGTGGGCGGCGGAGTCGACGCCCCGCGCCAGGCCGCTCACCACTGTGACGCCTCGGTCCGCCAGATCGGATCCCAACTGCTCGGCCACGTCCCGTGCATAGCGAGACGCGGTACGTGAGCCGACGATGGCCACAGACGGGGTGTCCAGAACCTCGAGGTGGCCTCGCAGCCAGAGCACCGGCGGGGGATCGGCGATGGCGGCCGGGCACGGCGGATACGCCCGATCGGTCCAGGTGACCGGGCGCACACCTTGCTCCTCGGCCCGCGCCAGTGACTCGTCCGCCCGCTCACGCGCGTCACGGATGCACGCGCCTGGCAGACCGAGGCCCAGCCGACGCACGAGCTGCGTCAGCGACCCGCACGACCGTGTCGCAGGGGCACTCGTCGCGAGCCGCAACGCCTCTGGCAACGCCCGCCCCGGAAACCCACGGAGCAGGGCCAGCGCCACGGTATCCCGTCGTGTCACGACGAGATCTCCCCGCAAACTGCGTGCCGCTGGGCCGCGAGGGCCGCCTGAAACCGCTTGCGCTGTCTGAGCGTCCGTAGCTATAGTGGAATCACTGGGCGGTTCATGCGGAATGTGACGGTGGGAATGGGGCTCGTCTTGGCCCTCGCGACCACACCGGCGGTCGCCGCGGTCGACGACCGATCGGACGCCAGGCAGCAGGTCGAATTCGGCATTCAGGTCGCGCAGCGTGGTCTGTGGCGCGAAGCAGAGTACCGCTGGCAGCGCGCTGTTGAACTCGACCCGAGCTACGCTGCCGCCTGGAACAACCTCGCGATCGCCCACGAGCACTCGGGCGATTTCGCCGGCGCGCGAGAGGCCTACGAGCGCGCCCTCGAGATCGATCCCAGCAACACCTTGATCCAGCAGAATTTCGACCTGTTCAGAGAGATCAATGAGCGTACGAGTCGCTAGTCTTGCCGTCGTCCTCCTCGGCCTGGCAGCCTGCACCGGTCCGTACCAGGAAGTCTCGATCGAGACTCCGCTCCAGCCGAAGCTGGACGTCTCATCGTTCAATCGGATCCTCATCGCGGGGTTCGTGGCCGGTGGCAGCCAGGACGTGGACGCCAACATCGAGACGGCGCGGCTACTCAGGAGTCAACTCAGGAACCGGTCCGACCTGCAGGTGATCGAAGCCGACGTGCTCGCGCTCGCCGACATGGTGGTGGAGGACGGCATTGGCGATGGCTTCGGGGATGCCGTGCCGCTCACCGAGCCGACCGCCATCACCGAGGAACAGCAGCTAGAAGCCTACGAGCGCGTCTTCGCGGACATCGGGTTCTGGCGCGAACTCGGCGAGGAGCATCAGGACCCCCTGATCGTGACGGGCACGGTCCTGTTCGTGCCGCATTCGCGTGCCGGGTTCGTGACGCAAGAGCAGGAATCCTACGACTCGTTCGGTCGGCGCCGGGTCGTGCCGACGCGGGCCTACCGCGAGCGGACCGGATACGTGTTGAGTCCGAAGTTCGTCTTCATCGACGGCCGCACCGGCGCGACGCTCTACACCGAGTCACACCGGGAAGAGATTCTGTACGAGGCGGAGCAGAACACGCCGGCGCTCTCCTCCTATTTCGAGCTGATGGACCGGTTGTTGCCCACGTTCCTCAGCGCCTTGAGCACGCAGACCATCCGCGGCACGCGCGTGCTGCTGCGCTGAGCAAGCCGCGGCGCGGCGCGGCGGAGCCTCCCACCTACGGAAATTGCGAAAACGTACGCCGAGGTGGTAGTCTAGGGAGTTGCGGATGCTCGCCGAAGGCCCCGAGGGCCGACGGGCGACCAGCGAGGAGCGTTGACGGTGTACGCAATCATTCAGAGCGGCGGGCGTCAGGTCCGGGTCACCCCCGGTGCGCTCGTCACGGTCGATCGTATCAGCGAGGAGGCTGGCCAGGAGATCAGCTTCGATCGCGTGCTGCTGGTCGCCAAGGACGGCGGTGAAATCGTCGCCGGGTCGCCCTATGTCGCCGACGCATCGGTGGTCGGCGTGGTCGACGGCGTGGTCCGCGGACCGAAGATCCGGGTGTTTCGAAAGAAGCGTCGCAAGGGCATGCGGCGGACGCTCGGCCACCGCAGCACGCTGACGCGAGTTCGGGTGAAGGACATCCGCGTCTAGAGCGGTGATCGGCGTCCTCGAAAGCACGAGCCATGGCACATAAAAAGGGACAAGGGAGTTCTCGGAACGGGCGTGACAGCAACGCACAGCGCCTGGGCGTCAAGAGGTTCGACGGTAACCTCGTGAGCGGCGGGGCGATCCTCGTCCGCCAGCGCGGACGCCGGTTCCGCCCCGGCCTCAACGTCGGCCTCGGCAAGGACGACACGCTGTTCGCCAAGGCGGCCGGCCGGGTACGGTTCGAAGATCATGGCGCGCGCGGCCGCGTCATCAGCGTGCTGCCCCTCGAGAGCTGACCCGCGCGCACGCACCCACGCAGGGGCGCGCGAACGCCTTCATGTTCGTCGACGAAGTCGACATTCACGTCACCGCCGGCCACGGCGGTCGGGGTTGCCTCAGTTTTCGTCGCGAGAAATTCATCCCACGCGGAGGGCCAGACGGCGGCGACGGTGGCCGCGGCGGTTCGATCTACGTCGTTGCCAGCCCGCACATCAACACCCTCGTCCACTACAGATTCCATCCGAAGTTTCGGGCAAAGCGCGGCGCGCATGGTGAGGGCGCGAACCGCAGCGGACGCCGGGGTGATGACATCGAACTCGAGGTTCCCACCGGCACGATCGTCTCGGAGCTGACCGAGGACGGCCCGGTCGAGCTGGCCGATCTCACCGAAGGCGGTCAGCGAGTGATCGTGGCCCGGGGTGGACTGGGTGGCCGCGGCAACGCGCGGTTCGCCACCTCGACAAATCGAGCACCGCGCCGCACCGAACCTGGACTCGAGGGTGACGACCGGCAACTCCAGCTGAAATTGAAGCTGCTGGCCGACGTCGGGCTCGTCGGGTTCCCCAACGTCGGCAAGTCCACGCTGATCGCTCGAATCTCGGCCGCGCGGCCCAAGATTGCCAACTACCCCTTCACGACGCTCTCGCCCAACCTCGGCGTCGTCAGCTTGTCGGATGACCGCAGCTTCGTCGTGGCCGACGTGCCAGGCCTCATTGGGGGTGCCCACACGGGCCACGGCCTGGGACACCAGTTCCTCAGCCACCTCGAGCGCACGAAGGTGCTCGTGCACCTCGTGGACGTGTCGTCGGCCTCCGGGCGCGACCCGATCGACGACTACGACACCATCCGCCGCGAACTCGCCCTGTACCCCGTGGGGACGGAGGATCCCGCCGGGCCACTCGACCGGCGGCCACAGTTGGTCGCCGCGAACAAGATCGATGCGCTCGATGAGCCAGCAAGACTCGAGGGACTGCGCGCAGCCCTGACGGCCCGCAACGTGACGGTGTACCCGGTCTCGGCGGTCACCGGCGAAGGGCTGCGCCCGCTGCTCGAAGCGATGTGGCGGACCGTGTCGCGCGACGCGGCGTCTCGCGAAGCGGCGGCAGGCGAATGACCATCCCCCAGCGGACCGGCCTGCTCGGAGGCACGTTCGACCCGGTGCACCGCGGTCACGTGGCCGTCGCCGAGGCCGTCCGGAAGGCCTTCGACCTCGACCGTGTGCTGCTGGTGCCGGCTCGGGTGCCCCCACACCGTCGTGCCGCGCCGGTCGCCCCGCCCGCGGACCGGTTCGCGATGGTGAAGTTGGCGGTCGACGAACGTCCCGGCGTGGCCGCCTCGGACCTGGAACTCGCCGACCCGACACCGGCCTACACAACCGAAACGCTGCAGCGGATGCTCGACGCCGGTGAGGTCCCGACGCAATTGTTCTTCATCACGGGTGCCGACGCCTTCGCAGAAATTGCGACCTGGCGAGGCTATCCCGCCTTGCTCGACCAGGCGCATTTCGTCGTCGTTTCGCGACCAGGCCACGACCTCCAGGCTCTGCGCCGGGCACTGCCCGAGGTGGCGAGCCGCTTCCGGGAGGCCGGGCTCGGCGTCAACCCACAGCCGCCCGATGGCAGGCGCACGGCGATCTTCTCGCTCGAGGCGGACACGCCCGACATCGCTTCGAGTGTCATCCGACACCGCCTGTCGGCCGGCGGTGCCATCGACGACCTGGTGCCCGATGGCGTGGCCCGCTACATCCGGGAGCATCATCTGTATACGCCGGCCCCGCCCGGCAGACGGCTTGCATGAAGGACATGGAGCAGACCGAGGAACTGTCCTCACTCCCTGAAGCGATCCGCGCCAGCGTGCTCGCCGCCCAGGACAAGAAGGCGACCGATGTGGTCGTCCTCGATCTCAGGCCCGGAACGGCGTTCACCGACTTCTTCGTGATCTGCTCGGGGCAGCACCCGCGACAGGTCAAGGCGATTGCGGAGAGCATCGAGGATCGGCTCAGACGCCATGGCGCCAGGCCGAGCGTCGTCGAGGGCGCCGGACGCGCCGAATGGATTCTGCTCGATTTCTTCGACTTCGTCGTCCACGTGTTCACGCCGGAGGTGCGAGACTTCTACGCCTTGGAGCGGCTCTGGGGCGACGCCGAACGGCTCGACGTGAACAGCGTGGAACCAGCCTAGCGGCGGAGCCCTACGCTCGAACGATGGACGGGCGTCGGATTGCCGACGCCCTCCTCGCTGCGCTGATCGCCTCTCGCTGTGCGGCCTGCGACTGCCTGCTGGCCCAACCGACCCGCGGCACCGTCTGCCCGGAGTGCTGGGCGGCCATCGCCACCTTCACCCCACCGCTCTGCCGGCGGTGCGGGGATCCGCTGCCGTCGTGGCGCGCCGTCAGCCGCGGCTCGCAGCGGTGTGTCCGATGTCGTCGCGTCCCGCGGCCGCTCGACGGCGGACGAGCGGTCGGGCCATACAAGGGAGCGCTTCGCGCGATCGTGCACGCGTTCAAGTACGACGGCCGCCGGTCGCTTGCCCGACCACTGGCGCAGCTCGTGCAGCGGCACGCCGAGGATCTCCTGTCGCAGGCGGATCTGGCCGTGCCGGTCCCGCTGCACTGGAGCCGACAGCACCGCCGCGGCTTCAACCAGGCCGCCGAACTGACCGCGCATCTTGGCCTGCCGGTCGTTCACGCCCTGTGCCGTCACGTCCGCACCCAGGCCCAGGTCACGCTCCCCTCCGCCCGACGTCATGCCAACGTCCGCGGCGCGTTCGTGCCGGCGAGACGGGCCTGGTGGCGCCGTGGGCCCACGAACGCCGTCCTCAGGGGACGGACGATCGTCCTCGTCGATGACGTGTGCACGACCGGCGCGACGCTCGATGCCTGCGCGCGAGTGCTGAAGGCGGAAGGCGCGCGCCGGGTCTTGGCGCTTACGGTAGCGAAAGTCGTGGCGTGGCGGCCGCGATGACGGCCTCGGTGACCGTGGCTTTCGACTGGTCGGCGTCGACCGTGATCCACCGCGCATCGGCGGCCTGCCGGAGATAGCTCGTGCGCACCCGTCCGAGCATCGCCAGGTCGCGCTCGTACCGGTCACGGTCCGTGACCTTCCGGCTGGCGGCGGTTTCGGGTGAAATGTCCAGCAGGAGCGTGAGGTCGGGTTGCGGCAGATGGCGCTGCAGCTCGGCCAACCACACCGGATCGAGATCCTGAGCCTCACCGTAGGCGATGCTCGATGCCAGGTAGCGGTCGCACAGCACGATCAGTCCCCCGGCCAGCCAGCGGTCGAGATCGGCTCGCCGCTCGAATCGGTTGGCCACGTAGAGCAACTGCATCACTTCGGGGGCGTAGTCCCGCTCACCCTGGAGCGCGCGGGCGATCTCTTCCCCGATCGAGGTGCCGTAGTCGGGAAAAGACTCCACCCGAGCGCGGTGCCCCTGCTCGCGCAGATGATCGCGAAGCTGCTGGGCCTGGGTTTCCTTCCCGCTCTGATCCAAGCCTTCGAAGGCGATGAGAAGTCCTGGCATCTGTTCTGCCTCTGGTGAGCGACCCGGTCTATGACTCCTGCGCGAGCATCGCGTCGATGGTCTGGCGCCGGCGGATGAGGGTCCATGCGCCGCCGTCGACGAGCGCTTCGGCCGGCATGGGACGCCGGTTGTAGTTCGAGGCCATCGTCGCCCCGTAGGCGCCGGTATCGAGAATCGCCACGAGATCGTCGGCCGCCAGGGGTGGGAGCCGGTGGTCCGACCCGAACGAGTCGCTACTCTCGCACACGGGACCGACGACGTCGACAGCGCTCGCCGTCCCCCCATGGGCCGTGACTGGCACGATGCGGTGCCGGGCCCCGTAGAGCGCCGGCCGCAGACACTCGGTCATCCCGGCATCCAGCACGACGAAGGTTGGGCCATCAGGGTGCGACTTCACATCAACCACCCGCGAGAGGAGCACACCGGCCGGCCCCACGACGAACCGGCCGGGTTCGAGCACGAGCGGCAGGCCCGACGGCGCCACCTCTTCCACGAGCGCCGACGCATATTCGGCCAGATCGAGCCCCCCGGTGTCGTCGTACGCGATGCCGACACCGCCCCCCACGTCGACGTAGTCGAGCGCTATCCCATCCGCCGCCAGGGCGCGCGCCAACTCGACGACCGCCCGTGCCGCCTGGCGGAGCGGGGCGATCTGGACGATTTGCGACCCGATGTGCACGTGCAGGGCGGCCAGCCTGAGACCGCGCCGCACGACGGCCTCGCGGCAGATGGCGGCCGCCTCGTCGAACGCCACGCCAAACTTGTTCCGGTGGGCGCCCGTGGAGATGTGCGGGTGGCTCGTGGCCTCGATGTCGGGGTTGACCCGCAGCGCGACGTTCGCCCGCTTCCCCTCGGCGACGGCGATCGCATCAATCCGCGCCAGCTCCCCCACCGATTCGGCGTTGATCGCCTTGAGGCCCAGCGACACCGCCTTGGCCAACTCATCGGGCCGCTTGCCGACGCCCGTGAAGACGATTCGGGACGGCACGAAGCCGGCGCGCTGAGCCACGTCGATCTCCCCGCCAGAGTTCGCATCCGCGCCCGCGCCCAGTGCCTGGAGCAAGCGCAGCACCGCCAGCGTCGAGTTCGCCTTGAGTGCGTAGTGCACCGCATGTGGATGGGTGGCGAACGCGTCGTCGAACGCGCGAAACCGGTCTCTGATGACGCTCGCCGAGTAGACGTAGATCGGTGTGCCTTCGGCCTCAGCGACGCGTGCGATCGGCACGCCGTCGCACGCCAGGCCGTCCCCCGAATCGTGAAATCCCGTCTCGGTCACAGTGCACGTCGCGCCGTCGTCGGCCGCAAGCAACCCGTCCCCACCGCGGCGCACGGCGACGAGCCGGCAGCATTGTAAATCGGAAACCCCGTACGCCCTGTGACGCGATCGACGCTCGCGGCGCGCGTTGACACCCGAAAAATCGCTCTGCTATGATGCGCGTGTTCCCGCCTCCTGACTGCCCGAACGCATGCCGGCGAACCCAGCTCCCCCGCACTCGGCAACACCGGACAACCTGATCGAGCGGTGCCTGCAGGGTGACCAGGCGGCGTGGGACGAGATCGTGCAGCGCCACCGGCGCAAGGTCTTCAACATCGCGTACAAGTTCGTCGGGCGTCACGACGAAGCCGAGGATCTCACGCAGGACGTCTTCCTCAAGATCTTCAAGGCGCTCAACACGTTCGATCGGCGCGCGAACTTCCAGACCTGGCTGATCAGCGTGAGCCGGAACCTGTGTATCGACCACTACCGGAGTGTCAGAAAGGAACGCGAGAGCGTCGACCGCAGCGTCGACGCGGGAGAGCTCTCGTTAGCCTCGGGCGGCATCGATCCCCTGACGGCGCTGGAACGGACCGATCGGCGGGCCTTCCTGCAGCGAGCACTGGCCACGCTCCCCGAGACCTTGCGCACGGCGGTCCTGCTGCGGGATATTCAGGAGTTGTCGTATCACGAGATTGCGGAGCGGCTGTCGCTCCCGGAGGGCACCGTCAAGTCTCGGATCAATCGTGGGCGGCATGAGCTGGCCCGCCAGATTCTTCGCCTGCGCGCCGAGGACGACGCTGCTGTGGAGCAGCGCGCCGCCACGGCGCAACCATCGGAACCGGAGTAGACGTCATGAACCTGACGACCGAACACCAAAGCGACATCGCCGTGGTTCGCGTGGGTGAGTCCCGGCTGATGTACCCCTTACTGTCCGAGTTCGCCGCGGCCGTCGCGGGGCTCATCGAAGGCGGTCAGCGCAAGCTGATCGTCGATCTCTCCACCGTGTCGTATGTCGACAGCGCCTCGATCGGATGCCTGATGGATCTGTACCGGCAGTCGGCCGCTGCTGGAGGCGTACTCAAGCTGGCAGGGGTCCAGAAACGCGTCGAGACGATGCTGACGATGACCGGCGCTCAGAACTTCATCGAAGTGCATCCCGACGAGCCCAGCGCCATGAAGAGCTTCGGAGCCTGACATGCGCACCATCAAGACGACGACGGGCGCGACGCTCGCGCTGGACGGTGACCTGCTGGCGGTCATGGAAACGCTGTACAAGGAACTGACTGGGCAGCACGGCCTCGATCGCTCATTCGAGCAGATGATGCAGGAGATCCAGCACCTCGTCGAGCAGATGACCGAGGAAGATCGCCGCGCCTATCTGGTCGAAAGCCTGTTTCTGAATACGGTCACCTACGAAAACGAGAAGCTCGGCGCGTACATGCGCAAGTTGACCGGCAACTAGACAGCCCGCGCGCGCTGGCCGCCGCGCGTCTCGCGCATGTCACTGAATCATCTGGCCACGCGATTTCGCTGCACCTGGCCCTGGAGCACGCTGGTGCTGCTGTGCGATGGCCGTGTCACGTGCGGGTGCGCCGATCCGTACGGCACGCGCATCCTGGGCGACGCGCGGACGGACACGCTCGGCACGATCTGGAACGGCGACGTCACCGAACGGCTGCGGGCCGACCTCAACGGCGGCGGCTCCAGCTTCTGCGGCGACTGCCCCCTCAAGCTTCCACTCGACGAGGGCGAGGCGCCGATGGCGCGACCGGCGGACGGTGGGGCGCTGCCAACGCGGCTGTACGTCGAATGCACTGCCGCGTGCAATCTGTCGTGCTTCGAGGCCTGCTGCGCGCCCGAGACCGGGATCACCCGCACGCGCCAGGCCGGAATGCTCGACTTCGACCTGTTCCAGCGCGTGATCGACGAGGTTGGCGCGTCGCTCGTCCGGGTCGATTTCTTCAACTACGGCGAGACCTTTCTGCACAAACACGCGGTAGAGATGTGCGAGTACATCAAGGCAAGATTTCCGCACATCTACCTCTACACGAGCACGAACGGCCTAGCGTTCCGAGGCGATGCCGTGTCACGGCTCGCGCAGTCCGGCATCGACGAGGTCACGTTCTCGATCGATGGCGCGACCTAGGACAGCTACGCGCGCTATCGCCAGCGGGGTGACCTGGCCGCCGCCGTCGACAACATGCGTCAACTGGTGGAGGCGAAGCGGCGGGCCGGTCGTGACGTGCCGTTCATCAACTGGCGCTACATCCTGTTCCGCTGGAACGATGGCGACCAGGAGATGAACCTCGCGCGGGTCGTGGCCGATGAGATCGGCGTCGATCGGCTCTGCTGGGAAACCACGGATCACCCCGAGACTGCGTTCTCACGGCGGTTTGCGCCAGGAACGCCGGATCACGAGGCTATTCGGCGAGAGATCTGGGACGACAACAACCTCGGGAATGCCATCCCTGGCGCCATGCCCAGGGCGCGCATCGACGTGCGCCAGCCGGAGGGGCAGCCGCTGGCAGCTCGCTGCACGCATCCGCTAAACATCGACACGCGCGTGTCGAATCTGTCGACCCGCGCGTTCGCGGCGCAGGCGAGCTACGGCCGCCGCCTCGTGCGCCTGGGCGCGCAGCTGTGCGACGACGGTGGGCTGGTGGTCGACCGCGACTACGCCCGGGCGTGGCTGCCCTCGGCTCTGGACCCTGGCGCGAGCCTCGACGTGCCGATCGAGATCGTCGCACCGAGCGAGCCGGGACGGTATGCCCTCAAGTTCGATCTGGTGAGCGAAGGGATCGATTGGTTCGAGGCGTGCGGCTCCCCGACCGTGTCCGCGCCGCTGCTCGTATCCTAGGGGAAGCGAACGACCGCCGCTCAGTTGGCGACGGGCTTGGCCGGCAGGCCGACCGGGGCATCCGCCGGTTCACTGACCGGCGCCTCGACGATCTCCCACGCATCGACGTCCTCAACGACCTTGGCCGCGAACGCCGTGTGCAGGCCGTGGCCGCCACGATGGGCGACGAGATGGCCGATGACCGGGTAGCCGATCAGCGACAGATCGCCGATGGCGTCGAGGATCTTGTGGCGCACGAACTCGTCCTCGAACCGAAGAGAATTGTTCAGCACACCGGCTTCACTCAGCACAATCGCGTTGTCGAGCGAACCACCGAGCGCGAGACCTTGCCGGCGCAGCATTTCGACTTCCTTCAGGAACCCGAACGTGCGCGCGGGCGCGATCTCATCGACGAAACTCTCCTCGGTCAGGCGAATCGTCCGCGACTGGTGTCGCAGGAGCGGATGATCGAAGCTGATGCTGTAGGTGATCTTGAAGTGGTCCGACGGGTAGAGTGACATCTGCTTGTCACCGCGTGACAGCGAGATGGGGCGCGTGATCTTCAGGAAGCGCCGCGGCGTCGCCTGGCGCTTGACGCCGGCTTCTTGCACGAGATAGACGAACGGCGCCGCGCTCCCATCCATGATCGGCACTTCCGGATGGTTGAGCTCGATGACGACGTTGTCCACGCCCAGACTGACGAGCGCCGCCAGCAGATGCTCGACGGTCTCGACCGATGCTGCGTCTGCCTCGAGCCCGGTCGCATACCGGATCCCCGCCAGATGAGTCATGCTGGCCGGGATCTCCGAACCGCCGAGATCGGCGCGACGGAACCGGATGCCGGAGTCTGGCGGCGCGGGCTTCAGGGAGAGCGAGACCTTGTTGCCGGAGTGGAGACCGATTCCGGCGCAAGTCACGGCGCGACGTAGTGTGTTCTGACCGTTCATCGTTTCGCGGGCGGCGTTCATGTCCGGACTGACATTGAGCAAGACTGATGCCCACAAGCAGCGAATCCGGTAGCAGACTGTATCACATTCATTACAGAAGACTTATATCTTTCGACCGAAAAATTGTTCCGTGTGCAAATCCGAGAATGTGGCTGCAGAGCCACGGCCGGATCACGAAAAAGTGTGGCTTCCCAACCACACGGCGGAATTCGCTCGCGATGTCAGACGCGCTTCGAACCCCCCGGATCGGCATGCCCGTCGAGTATGAGGCTCAAGAAGCCGGCCGTGAACGACGACCCGTTGGCCGCCACTTCCTCGGGCGTGCCCTCGGCGACGATCCGGCCGCCGGCCTCCCCACCTTCCGGGCCGAGGTCGATCACATGGTCGGCCGACTTGATGACATCGAGGTTGTGCTCGATCAGCACCACGGTATTGCCCTGATCCACCAGCTTGTTGAGGACGTCGAGCAGCTTTCGGGTGTCCTCGAAGTGCAGACCGGTCGTCGGCTCGTCCAGGATGTACAGGGTGCGACCGGTGCCTCGGCGTGACAATTCCTTGGCCAGCTTCACGCGCTGGGCTTCCCCGCCGCTCAGCGTCGTGGCCGACTGGCCGAGTTTGATGTACCCGAGTCCCACGTCCTGCAGCGTCTTCAACTTGCTCGCAATCGGGGGAAAGTTCTCGAGCAACGGCGCGGCTTGATCGACGGTTAGGTCCAACACCTCGGCAATCGACTTCCCGCGATACTTGATCTCCAGGGTCTCGCGGTTGTACCGACGCCCCTTGCACCGCTCGCACGTCACGTAGACGTTCGGCAGAAAGTGCATCTCGATGGCGATGACGCCGTCACCTTGGCACGTTTCACACCGGCCGCCCTTGACGTTGAACGAGAATCGGCCTGGGCGGAAGCCCCGCGCCCTCGCCTCGGGCAGCATGGCGAACAGTTCGCGGATGAACGTGAACACGCCGGTGTACGTCGCCGGGTTCGACCGGGGCGTTCGCCCGATCGGAGATTGGTCGATCTGGATGACCTTGTCCACCAGGTCGGCGTGGTCGATGCCGTCGTGGGCGCCAGGCTCGTCGGCCGCGCGATAGAGCGTCCTGGCCAGCGCGCGATACAGGATCTCGTTGACCAGCGTCGATTTCCCAGAGCCGCTGACGCCGGTGATCGCGGTGAAGACCCCGAGGGGAATCCGGACGTCGATCTTCTTCAAGTTGTTCGCTCGCGCACCGCGGATCTTCAGCGCTTGTCGCCGCCGAGACCGCCGCTTGCGCGGCGTCGGGATCTCCCGCTCGCCACGCAGATACATTCCCGTCAACGACTCCTGCGCGCCGTCGCCGAGGAGATCGGAGGCGGGGCCCTGAAACACGACGCGGCCGCCGTGCTCTCCGGCGCCCGGGCCGAGATCGATCACGTAGTCGGCCGCGCGAATGGTTTCCTCGTCGTGCTCGACGACGATCACCGTATTGCCCAGGTCGCGCAGCCGCGCCAGCGTGGACAGCAGCAGGCGGTTGTCCCGCTGGTGCAGCCCGATCGACGGTTCATCGAGCACGTAGAGCACACCGGTCAAGTTGGCCCCAATCTGCGTGGCGAGCCGGATCCGCTGGCCCTCGCCGCCCGACAACGTGGCGGCGCTGCGGCCGAGCGTGAGATACCCCACCCCGACGTCGTGCAAGAAGCGCAGCCGGTCGCGGATCTCGCGCACGACCCGGCCCGCGATCTGCGCTTCGCGCTCGGTGAGTTCCATCGCCTCGAACCGCAACAGCGCGTCGCTGATCGGCAGGCCCACATACTCTGCAATCGTCGCGTCCTTGACCGTCACGGCGCGGCTTTGCGGTCGCAGGCGGTCTCCCTCGCAGGACGCGCATGGCCGCAGCGCCCGATAGGGCTCGAGGATCTCCTGGTCGGCCCACCGACCCTCCGCGTAGCGCCGGCGCATGTTCGGCACGACGCCTTCGAAGCCCGGCTTCGTCCGCGAGGTCTTGCGCGCCGGCGACCGTCCGGGCCGCCCGCCATTCCGGGTGCCGTTGGCGCCGTACAGCACGACGTTGCGCAGCTTCCGCGGCAGCTTGCCGAACGGCACGTCGAGCGGAATCTCGTATCGGCGCTGCAGGTCGGTCAGGGCCGCCTTGACCAGCTTCTTGTCGCCCCGCTCCCACGGCGCGATCGCGCCGTCACCCAGCGTGCGAGCAGGGTCCGGCACGATTCGGGCCGGGTCGAAGTCGTGCACGAGGCCCAGCCCCTGGCAATCGCGGCAGGCGCCGTGCGGCGAATTGAACGAGAACGCCCGCGGCGTCATCTCCGGCATGCTGATCCCACAGTGGGGGCACGCGAGCCGGCGCGAGAACAGGCGGTCGCCGCCGCCGTAGGTGTTGATGATGACCGTGTCGTCAGCGAGATCCAGTGCGATCTCGATCGACTCGCCCAGGCGGCGCTCCGTGCCCGGCTTCGTGATCAACCGGTCGACGACGACCTCGATCGTATGGTTGCGCCGCCGGTCGATCTTGATCTCGTCCTCCAGCGCATGCAGCTCGCCGTCGATTCGCACCCGGGTGAAACCCTTCGACCGCAGCGCCGCCAGCTCCTTCTTGAACTCGCCCTTCCGCCCACGAACGATCGGGGCCAGCACGTTCACCCGCTCGCCGGACGGATCGAGCATCACGAGATCGACGATGCGCTCGACCGACTGGGAGCTGATTACCCGCCCGCACTCGGAGCAATGCGGCACGCCAACATTGGCGAACAGCAATCGGAGGTAGTCGTAGATCTCGGTGACCGTGCCCACGGTGGAACGTGGATTCGCGCCGGTGGTCTTCTGTTCGATGGAGATCGCGGGTGACAGCCCGTCGATCAGGTCGACATCAGGCTTCTCCATCTGCTCGAGGAACTGCCGGGCGTAGGCGGAGAGCGACTCGACGTAGCGGCGCTGCCCCTCCGCATAGACGGTATCGAATGCGAGCGACGACTTGCCCGAGCCCGACAGCCCGGTGATGACCACGAGTCGATTCCGCGGGATGTCGACCTCGATATCCCGAAGGTTGTGAACGCGCGCGCCGCGCACGGCAATCCGGTCGTGAGTCATACAGTCGCGAGTATCTTGTGACCCTAAACCCGTCATCCTATCACGGCGGCCGGGCATAAGCACTCGGGACGGGTCTTGACACCGACACGAATCGTCGGCGTTGGGGGCTACGGGCGGGCGGGCGGCATGAGGCGATACGCCGTGTCGTTCGACGCCACGATGACGGCACCGTCGGGGCCGAAGGCCACCCCGATGAGCGCCGGCGCCGCCAGGACCAGCATTGGCGGCGCGTTCCGCGCGACGGCGTAGAGGCCGGCGGCGCCGGCCAGGGCGTCGACCACGTAGAGTGTGCCGTGCGGGTCGAACGCCAGGCCCTGTGGCCGCCCGAACCCGATCTGCATCACGTCGACGGCGCCGTCCGCATCGACGCGGTACAGCGCGTCCGACGACGACAGGGTTGGGGCGGTGACGTAGAGGGCGCCGTCGGGGCCGGCCGCTAGGTGATAGGCGGCGATGCTCGCCGGGAGCGACGCGTGGACGGCCGTGTGCCCCGCCCCGTCGACGCGGAAGATCGTGCCCGACCGGTCGCCGACGAACAGGGTCCCGCCCGCGTCGAAGGCGATACCGCTGGCCACACCAAGCTCGGACACGGCGACGTCGACCTGGCCCTGCGGGGACACACGATAGACCTTGCCTTCGAATCGGCTACTCACGAAGAGATCGCCTGAGGGGTCGAAGGCCATCGACGTGGGGTTCGAAATACCGGAGGCGAACGGTTCTCGACTGCCGTCGACGCCGACCCGGAAGATGGCGACGGGCGCCGGCTCGCCGCGGGTCCCGCTATAGGTGACATACAGATTACCGGCGCGATCCAGGACCGGGCTGTCCACCTGGTGCAGCCCCCTGGCGACGGGCGCACCGAGCTCGACCTCCGTCGCGGCGGTTGCCGCCGTACCCACCTGGATTCGGGCCCGGCCGGCCGTGACGCCGTCTGGCACCAGCACGGTCAGTTCCCGGGGTGAGGCGAAGACGATGCGGGCCGAACGGTCGCCGATGCGCACGTCGGGCAGGGTCTCGAGATCGAATCCGTGGCCCTCGATCGTCAGGCGTCCACCGGAGATCGCCCAGGCCGGGCGTACCGCGGAGAGATGCGGAGTGGGCGAGGCGCCAGCCATGACGGCGTCAGAGCGGAGCGCTCACGTGGCGGACGAGTGGCGCGATCCGCCGATCACGATTCGTCGAGCTCGACGTTCCAGTAGAGATAGTCGCGCCAGCTGTCTGGGGCGTCCCGCAGGCCCACCGTGACGCGCACGGCTGGCGCACGGCGCGGCCGCCGCGGCTGGCGGATCAGACGCATCCGGGCCTCGGCCGGCGTACGCCCTCCCTTCCTCCGGTTGCACGTGATGCAGCAGGCGACGATGTTCTCCCAATCCTTCCGGCCGCCCTGGGCGACCGGCACGACGTGATCGAAGGTCAGGTCGGTCGTCGGTGGCATGTCCGCACAGTACTGACAGGTGTGCTCGTCGCGCGCGTAGATGTTGGCGCGGGAAAACGGCACCGCGTCGAAGCGCCGCTTGATCCGGATGCAGCGCAGCAACCGGATGACCGAGGGGAGCTTGAAGCTGAGCGTAACGGACCGAATCTCCCGCTCGTACTCGGAGATGACCTCGACCTTGCCCTGGCACATCAGCGTGATCGCCTTCTGCCAGTGCACGACCTTCAACGGCTCGTACGTCGCGTTCAGGAGGAGCGTTTGCTCCATGGCGATCTCATTTTGTGCTGTGGCGCGCGACAGTGTCAAGACGACTGCTCAGCGTAACATGCTGTCAATCAATTGCTTAGGGGCATCGACCCGAATGTGTCGACACGGATGGCTCGGACCGATAGGCTGGAGAGCGTTGGGATGAGACCCCTGAATCGCCTGAGCATCGTGATCGGCGTCGCCGCGCTCGCGTCGGGCTGCGCCACGGCCGGCGGACCGCCGAGACCCGAGCCGTTTCCCCGTCCCGGTGGGCCAGCCCCACCCGTAGCCACCGCACCACCGGTCGCCGCACCACCGACCGTCGCGCCACCGGCCGCTGCGCCGCCAGTCGCCCCACCTCTGGCGCCACCCGCACGCACCCTGGCCGGCGATCTCGTCCAGACGGCGCTCGCGTTCCAGGGCACGCCGTATCGCTTCGGCGGCACGAACCCGTCTGGGTTCGACTGCAGCGGGCTGGTCCTCTACGTCTTCGACCAGCACGGCATCGCGATGCCGCGCCTCACGGCGCAGCAGTTCGAGGTCGGCGATCCTGTGGACCTGGCGGATGTCGAACCCGGCGATCTGGTGTTCTTCTCGACGGTCGGGGCGGGTCCGTCGCACGTGGGGATCGCGGTGGGCAACGGGCAGTTCGTCCACGCGCCAAGCTCCCGCGGATGGGTTCGCACCGAGCGGTTGGACGGCAGCTATTGGCGCCAGCGCTTCCTCGGTGCCAAGCGCATCGCCGAAGGTCGCTGACCGCCGTCTCCGGCGCCCGTCAGACCGAGTGGGCGACGTCCGAAGGCGCGGGAAGCGCGGCGAGCGCCTCCCGGATCTCATCACCGGCGCGCGCGGCACAAGGCCTGAGCGGCAGCCGCGGCTCGCCGCCTGCCAGCCCCACCAGATCCATGGCGGCCTTGAGCCCGGGCACACCGTAGCGGGTCGTCACGAGTTCCGCGAGCGGAATGAGCTGCTGCTGAAGCACCAGCGCATCGTCGAAGCGCTTGTCGATGACGAGCTGCAGCAGCCGAGTGCACAGTGCGGGCTGCACGCAGGCCAGCGCGAGCACCCCACCAACCGCGCCGACGCAGAGGCTCGCGTAGAAGGTTTGGGCCGACCCGACGACGACCTGAAACGCTCCGTCCGTGGCATGCACCAGCTGGCTGACCTGCAGGACGTTGCCGCTCGACTCCTTGATGCCGGTGATGTTGGGATGCTCCGCGAGCCGGGCGACCAGCTCGGCGCTCAAACTGACGCCCGTCACCTGCGGAAAGTTGTAGAGGAGCACCGGAACGGGCGACGCATCGGCCACCGCCCGAAAATGGTCGACGAGCCCATCCGGCGTCACGAGCGCCTTGAAGAACGACGGGGTCCGCACGAGGACCGCATCGACACCCAGGGCACCGGCCCGGCGCGTGGCCGCGATCGTGGCCCGCGTCGACTCCCGCGCCGTGCCGGCCACGAGTGTGCGCCCGGCGGGCATCACCTCTCGGGTCCGAGCGATGACGCGATCCGCCTCGTCGTCGTCGAGGTGGACCGCCTCACCGTTGGTGCCGAGCACGACGATGCCAGTCAACTCGCCGCCCATCCAGTGAGTGACGTTGGCGGCCAAGGCGTCGAGATCGAGCGCCTCGCCGCTGAACGGTGTCGGAATCGGAGCGAGCACGCCGTGCAGGGTCATGGAGTCCTCGGAGCCGCTGAGTCGGAGTGGTGCGGCCAATCGCCGCGCGTCGACTCTCGAATGTAGCGACAGCCCGAGGTGATGTCAATCGACGGAGAGGCTCGGCACTCGTGGGAGCGAGGGCATCGCCGACCGCGGCGACGCCGGGCGCTTCAGTGCAGCAAGGCGACCGCTTGCTCGTGGGCCAGGCGCCAGTCGATGTCGAGAATGGCCCAGAGAATCTGGTCCATGAACTGGCCGTCCTTGAGAAACGAGCGCCGCAGCACGCCTTCCTGCACGGCACCCAGCTTGTGGAGCGCGCCGTTGCCCCGCCCGTTCGGGCTCGCGGCGCGGGCCTCCAGACGGTGGACGCCGACGACATCGAACGCGAAGTCGATCACTTGCACGGCGGCCTCCTGGAACAATCCCGTGCCCCAGAACGCCGATCCCATGGCGAAGCCCCACTCGGCCGTGTCGAAAGCCCCAGGGTCGAGCGTGCGCAGCTGAAACAGGCCCACCGCTGCCTCGCACCCGTCGGGCACGACACCAAAGCAGAGGCAGTTGCCGGCGGCGCGCTGGCGCTCCGACCAGGTGATGAACTTGTCGAATCCTTCGAGCGTCGAGGGCGGCGGCCAGATGAACTGGGTGACCTCGGGGGCCGACATCATCGAGAACAGTGTCGGCCCGTCCGACGGCGTCTACGTCTCGGCCGAAACGCTCGAGAATTTCTCGATGGCGAAGCGCGTCGCGCCGAGCCGTGTGCCCGTCCTGCTGACCGGTGAGACGGGCACCGGCAAGGAGGTCATGGCGCGCGTCCTCCACCGATACTCCGACCGGCATGAGGCGACCTTCCTCCCGTTCAACTGTCAGGGCGTGCCGCGCGACATGCTCGACAGTCAGCTCTTCGGCTACAAGCGTGGCGCCTTCACGGGGGCGAACGAGAACTTCAGCGGCGTCATCCGCGCCGCCGACGGCGGCACACTGCTCCTCGACGAGATCGGCGAACTGGCCCTGGAGGTGCAGCCGAAGCTGCTGCGCTTCCTGGAAACCGGCGAAGTACATCCGCTGGGGGAGTCACAGCCGGTCAAGGTCGACGTGCGGGTCATCGCCGCGACGAACGCTCCGCTCGAGCAACTGGTCAGCGAGGGACGTGTCCGCGAAGACCTGTACTACCGGCTCCACGTCGTCCGGCTGCGGATCCCCCCGTTGCGCGAGCGACGAGAAGAGATCCCGCCGTTGTTACATCAGGCGCTGCAGCGCTTCGCCTTGGAAGAAGGCAAAGGCCGGCTGCAGCTCGCGGATGAAACTCTCGAGCACCTGCTGCTCTATTCGTGGCCCGGCAACGTGCGCCAGTTGACGAATGAAGTTCGCCGCTTGGTCAGCCTGGCCGAGATCGACGCGGTGCTGCTTCCGAGCGACCTGTCGCCTGAGATTCGGGCCGCGCGCCGAACGGTGCCCGCCACGCCCACGGCCGGCGTCCCCGCCAACGCCGCGCAGATCGCCGTGGACCTGGACCAACCCCTGAGCCATGCGGTGAGCAAGCTCGAGCGGGCGATCATCAGTCACGCCCTCGCCACGTCGGGTGGACGCGTCGAAAAAGCGGCGCGAACGTTGAAGATCTCGCGAAAAGGCCTCTTCCTCAAACGGCGCCGGCTCGGCCTGGGCGGGTCGGCGATCGCCTGAGATCCCTTACCGGCCTGGCGCGAACGACGGAATCGGCAGGTCCCGCATTGTGTGCAGGCCAGGCGGCGCGGCCAGCACCTTCGGAATCGAGTTCACCGTAATCGAGGCGGTCGCGATGTCGCCGTGCACACCGCCCGCGATCTTCATCGAGAGAGCCGGCGACCCCGCGACCCGCACGGCATCGTACGATTCGGGCGCACCCAGGTAGGCCTCCATGTGCAGCCTGATGATGGCCTTCCCGTTCCGATACCCGACGCCGTCCTGCACGAGGCCGCAGACCTGACCTGCCGCCACTGAGAGAAAGCGGCTCGACACGCGCCGGCTGGCCACCTTGGGCTTGATGCGGTCCACGATCCGGTCGAGCTTCCATCCCATCGCATCGGCGACCATCGTCACCGATTCGGCCAGGCCGACGTGGCGGACCGTCCCCTCCTCCACCTTCTTCCGAAACTGCGCGCGCGTCAGGCCAGAGCCGATCTTCTGCTGAAACGGCAGCCGGCGGGTGCGCGCGTCTTGAATGCGGTCGACCTCGATCCGGTCGACGCGCTCGCAGACGCCGGTCAGCGTGATCGGCAGGGCATCCATCGTGAAACCGGGATTCACGCCCGTGCCCAGCACCGCGGCCTTGGCGCGCTTCGCGAGCCGATCGATCTTCCGAGCCCAGCGGACGTTCGAGCCGACGGGATACGACAACTCCTCGGTCGTGGACACGATCGGAACCTTGGCGCGCAAGATCGTTTCGATCTGCGGAGTAATCCGGCGCAGGGAGGAACTCGTGCACAGGACGACCACGTTGGGCTTGCTGCGCCGCAGTGTGGCCGCCGCGTCCGCTGAGACCTTGGCGCCGAGGCGCCGCTTCACTCCCGCGACGAGGCCGACATCCCGACCCACCTTGTCCGGATCGATGTCGATCGCGCCGACCACCTGGAATCCTGGACGCGACGCCACCTGGCGCACGACCGCATTACCGATCGGTCCCAACCCGAAGTGCACTACCCGGATAGCCATGTCGTCTCCTCATCTCTCACGTTGCCGTCGGCGCTGTCGCCCGAGCGATCCAGAATTATACTCGGGCGGCGCCGCGCGGCCGCCACCGAGCGGCGGCCGGCTGATGATTGGTGATACGATCCGCCCTCCGGCGCGGCGCGTACCAGGGCGGAGAGAACCACGATGAACGGCAAGGCGTCGACGCTCATCAAGGTCGTCATCATTGGCTTGACGGGCACGGCGCTCGGAAGCGCTGCGGCCTGCCAGCCGGCAGCGGTGTCGCCCGACGCGGCCGATGCGGCTCCCGCCGCCGCCGCGCAGCCGGCGCGCCAGCCCACGGCGCGGCAGTCGCCGCGGAACGCCAACTACTCGATCGACGTCACGCTCGACCCGGAGACACGCACGCTCGACGGGCAGCTGGTCCTGACCTGGCGAAACATCTCGCCCCGTCCAGCGTCTGAACTCCGGTTCCACCTGTACTACAACGCGTGGAAGAACACGCGGTCGACGTGGATGCGCGAGCAGTTGCTCGCCCGGGGCACGGCGCTGGCGGACCGGCCGGCGGACGACTGGGCCTGGACGACCGTCACGCGGATGGGGCTCGCAGCCACCGGTCAGACGTCCGCGGTCGACTTGACCGATCGGGTCCGGTCCATCGCCCCGGACGACGGCAATGTCGACGATGAAACCGTGCTCGCCGTTCCGCTGCCGCGTCTCGTCGATCCCGGTGAAACGATCGAGGTCGAGATCGAGTGGACCGCGAAAGTGCCTCGGACGTTCTCGCGCACCGGCGCGTTGGGCGACTTCTTCTTCCTGGCCCAGTGGTTCCCGAAGATCGGCGTGCTCGAAGACTCGGGCTGGAACTGCCACCAGTTCCATGCCGGCACCGAGTTCTACGCCGACTACGGCGTGTACGACGCGCGCCTGACCGTGCCCAGCGACTGGGTCGTCGGCGCCACCGGCACCCGACGCAGCCTCGAGGAACACGACGACGGCACGACGACACATCGGTACGTGCAGGAGGACGTGCACGACTTCGCCTGGACGACGAGCCCCGACCTGCTGGTGCGAACGGCCACCTTCGAGCACGACACGCTGCCCTCGGTGGAGATGCGCCTGCTGCTGCAGCCCGAGCACGCGGGCCAAGCCGAGCGCCACTTCGCGGCGACGCGGGCCACGCTCCAGTTCTACGGCGAGTGGTTTGGGGCCTACCCATACGGCCACATCACCATCGTTGACCCGGCGTGGCGGAGCGGCGCCGGCGGCATGGAGTACCCGACCCTCTTCACGGCCGGCACACGCTGGTGGGCGCCCGACGATGTCACGCAGCCCGAAGGCGTCACCGTGCACGAAGCGGGGCATCAATTCTGGTACGGCCTGGTCGGCAACAACGAGTTCGAGCACGCCTGGATGGACGAGGGCTTCAACACCTTCGCGACGGCGCGTGTCGTCGACACGGCGTTCTCCCCGAACTATCTGGCCCAGCGGTTCTTCGGTGGTTTCATTCCCTACGTTCACCGCGACATCCCGCGCTCGCGTGCCACCGACGGCAACCGGTTGTCGGGCTATCGAGCGGCGGCGCGGTCGGATGCCCAGTCGACGCCCACCTACAAGTACTGGCCCGGCACGGGCGGCGCCATCTCGTACAACAAGACCGCGCTGTGGCTCCATACGCTCGAGCGCCATCTTGGGTGGGAGACGCTACAGAACATCATGTCTACGATGTTCGCGCGGTCGACCTTCGCCCATCCCTCACCGAGCGATTTCTTTGCGGTAGCCAACGAGGTGGCCGGCGCCGACCTGACCTGGTTCTTCGACCAAGTCCACGACGGCTCGAACGTCTTCGACTACGGCGTGCAGCAACTGACGACCCGCCCGATGACAGACCGTGGGTTCTTCGACGAAGGTGACGAGCTCCAGTTCGACGGCCGGCGTGACGATGGCTCCCGGTTTCGAACCGACGTGATCGTCCGTCGGTATGGCGAAGCGGTGTTCCCGGTCGACGTTGCCGTCACCTTCAGCAACGGCGAAGAGGTGCGCGTCCGGTGGGATGGCCGGGCGCGCTGGCAGCAGTTCACATTCGACCGGGCGGCGCCGGCCGAGCGCGTGGAAGTCGATCCGGATCGCGTGCTGCTGCTCGACGTCAACTACACGAACAACAGCAAGACGCGGATACCCAGGTCGGACGAGGCGTCGACCAAGTGGATGCTGAAGTGGATGGTCTGGCTCCAGGACCTGATGCTGACCTATGCATTCTTCGTCTGACGCGGACCCCCAACCCATGCCCATCACGGTGGCGTTTCGAGACGGCGCGCGTCGGGTGCAATCGGCGCCCGCCATCCTGGCCGGCGTGTTTGCCCTGACGCTCCTGCTGGCGTTGCCACTCGGGCTGGCCCTGCGCAATTCGATCCGCGCGCACCTGGGTGACAGTGTGGCCGCCGACACCGTAGCAAGCGGCGTCAACGCCGACTGGTGGGACGAGTTCCTCTCGCAGGCCGACGGCATCGGCCAGACCTTCTCGCCATCGGTCATCGGCTTCGCCGCCGTCCTCGACAATCTAAGCGCCGTCCTCGACAATCGACCGCGCGCCGCGATTCTGGTGAGCGCGGCGGCGGCCTACCTGTTCGGCTGGGCGTTTCTCGTTGGCGGCATCCTCGATCGTTACGCGCGCAACCGGCCGATCCGCGGGCCGGCGTTCTTTGCCGCGTGCGGCACATTCTTCTTCCGCTTTCTCCGGCTCGGTGTCATCTCGTGGCTCGTTTACGGCGCGCTGTTCGGCACCGTCCACCGCTGGCTCTTCGACGAGTTCTACGTCTGGCTCATCCGCGATCTGACCGTCGAACGCACGGGGTTCTTCCTGCGCGTGCTGCTCTACGCCGCGTTCGGCACCGTCGTGCTCTTCTGCAACGTCGTCCTCGACTACGCGAAGATTCGCGCCGTCGTCGAGGACCGGCGCAGCATGATCGGCGCCACCGTCGCGGGGGTTCGATTCGTTTGGCGGCATCTCGCCGCGACGAGCCGCCTCTACCTGCTGAACAGTGCCGTCTTTGTCGCCATCGTCACCGTGTACGCGGCCGTCGCGCCGGGCGCGGGCGGCACCGGCGCCGAGATGTGGTTCGCGTTCCTCATCGGCCAGGCCTACGTACTCGCGCGCCTCTGGGTCAAACTGCTGTTCCTCGGGACCCAGACGGCGCTCTTCCAGGGCGAGCTGGCCCACGCCGGCTACACGGCGGCTCCGAGCTTCACACCTCCCGAACCACCGGCGGCCGAGGCCATTGCGGGTGCGCCAACCGGCGGCGTATAGTCAAGGTTCGATGGCTTCGCTCGTCGATTCCCTGACAACCTGGATCGGTCGCCACGTCAACGCCACTCGTGCGGACGGCCTCGTGGTCGGCCTGAGCGGAGGCATCGACTCGGCGGTCGTGGCCCGCCTGTGTCAATTGGCGCTGCCCGACGCGGTCGTCGGCGTCCTCCTGCCGTGCCACAGCGACCCACAGGATGCCGCCGACGCACGGCTCGTCGCGACGCACTTCGATCTTCGGACGATGACCGTTCGCCTCGACGCCCCCTACGACGCGTTTACGGCCGAGCTCAACACCGAACTGAGTGCGCTGCCGGAGAACCGCCAGGCGACCGGCGATGAGACGCTTCGCCTGGCACTGGCCAACGTGAAGCCTCGGCTGCGCATGACCTCGCTGTACTTCATCGCGAACGCGCTGGACTACCTCGTCGTGGGCACCGGCAATCGCAGCGAACTGGCGATCGGGTACTACACGAAGCACGGCGACGGCGGTGTCGATCTCCTCCCCATCGGCAACCTGCTCAAGGGCGAGGTGCGCGAACTGGCCGAGGAGCTGGGCGTCCCCCGCCCGATCATCGACAAGGCGCCGAGCGCCGGCCTGTGGGTTGGTCAGACGGACGAGGCCGAAATGGGCTTCTCGTACGCGGTGCTCGAGTCGTACCTTCGCGACGGCCCCGGGGGCGTGTCCCCCGCGTTGGCCCTGCGCATCGAGCGCCTGACCCGGCTGAGCGAACACAAACGCGAACTGCCGCCCAGGCCCCCAGCCGAGCCCGCCTGAGCCTCAACCCGAATGGCCATCCTCAGACGCCTGCTCTCACCAATCGCCTAGATGCGCGACGGCGAAGCCGCGACCGCGCTGCTCATGTTCGGCTACTCGTTTCTGGTGATGACCGCCTACAACGCGGTCAAGCCGATCACGCGGTCCGCATTCATCCGCGACCTCGGCGCCGACAACCTGCCCTACGTGCTGCTGGCCTCGGGACTGATCATCGGCGTCATCATGACCGGCTACGCCTGGCTCATGAAGCGGCTGCCGCGGCGATGGGGGCTGCCGATCGTCCAGCTGGTGATGATCGTGGTGCTCGCGCTCTTCTGGGTCGGGTTCCAGACCGAGCAGGCGTGGGTGTCCATTGCGTTCTACGTCTGGGGCCAGATTCTCGGCATCCTGCTCATCAGCCAGTTCTGGACGATGGCCAACGTGCTCTACGACGCACGCCAGGCGAAGCGGCTCTTCGGCTTCATCGGCGGCGGCGCGCCGCTCGGCGGCATGGCCGGGAGCGCGGTGGCGGTGCAGGCCGCGACGATCGGCACGACGAACCTGCTGCTGCTGAGTGCGGTCGTGCTGGCGCTGGCCGCGGGCGTCGTCGTGGTGATCGTGAGCCGCGAGCAGCTGGAGATGCCCCCCGATGCAGGCGCCGAGGAGCCGCAGAAGGACAAGGTGGGCGCACAGGAATCGGTCGCGCTCCTGCGGCGCTCCAGCCACCTGCAGATCATCGCCGTCATCATCAGTCTCGCGGCGGTCGGCGCCGCCATCGTCGACCAGCAGCTCAACATGGCGGCCGAAGCCAGCACCGGCCGCGACAACGTCGACGGGATCACGGCGTTTCTGGGCCTCGTCGGCCTCTACATGTCGGGCATCGGGCTCTTCGTACAAGTCTGGCTGACCAGCCGGATCCATCGGTTCCTGGGCATCGGTTTCGCCTTGATGATCCTCCCGGCCGGGCTGGGCGCGACCGCGGTGGTGATGCTCTTCAACGCGGCGCTCTGGGCGCCGGCGATGGCCCGCATCCTCGACCAGTCGCTGCGCTACACCGTCGACAAGACGACACGCGAGATTCTCTTCCTGCCGCTGCCCGCCGACGTCAAGCTGCGCGCCAAGACCTTCGTGGACGTCACGGTCGACCGCGGCGCGAAGGCGGTCGCCGCGCTGCTGCTGCTCGTGCTCGTACAGCCGTGGGGGCTCGCGCTCGACTGGCAGCAGCTGAGCTACGCCAGCCTGGGCATGATGGTCGTCTGGTTGCTCATGTCCGTGCGGGCGCGCCGCGGCTACCTGGCCGCCTTCCGCAGAAGCCTCGAGCGGCGCGAGGTGGAACCCACGCAGCTGCGCCTGGGTGTTGCCGATCTGTCCACGGTCGAGACGCTTGTCGAAGAACTCGCCCACCCTGATGAGCAACGTGTGCTGTACGCGATCGAGGTGCTCGAATCACTCGACAAGCGGAATCTCGTCATGCCGCTACTCCTACATCATGACTCCGTCGCCGTGCGCGCGCGAGCGCTGAAGGCACTGGGTGATGTCAGGTCAGACATCGCGCAGCAGTGGGTACCGTCCATCGAGCGGCTGCTCGCGGACCCGAGCCCCGAAGTCCGCGTCGCCGCCGTCGGGGCCATCGCGAAGATTCGCAATGCCGACGCCGCCGCGCTGGTCCGGCCCTTGCTCGAGGACGCGGATCCGCGCATGGTGGCGACGGCCGGCATCGTGCTCGCCGCCGGCGATGAGCCGGAGGATATCGAGGCCGGTGAAGACGCACTGTCACGACTCGCCGCCGACACCCGCGCGACGTCGGCGGACGTTCGGCGGGAGGTCGCCATCGCCATCCGCCACGTCGGCCACCGGCGCTGTGAACAGTTGCTGATTCCGCTGCTGTACGACCCGGACCCGGGCGTCGCCGCAGAGGCGATGCGGAGCGTCCGTGCCCTCGGCACCTCGGACGTCCTGTTCGTGCCGACGCTCATCTCGCTGCTCGGCCACCGCGATCTCAAGAGCGACGCGCGTGCGGTGCTGGTCGAGCAAGGCGATACCGTCCTCGACGCCCTCGCGTTCTGCCTGGCCGACCCCGATGAGAACCTCTGGGTACGCCGCCATCTTCCCGCTACGATCGCTCGAATTCCCTGTCAGGCCGCCATGAACATCCTGGTGGACCGGCTCGAGGCCCACGATCCCGACGGACTGCTTCGGTTCAAGCTTGTGGCCGCCCTGGAGAAGCTCCGGCGAGATCATCCGGAGTTCGACATCCGGCGCGAGCCGATCGAAGTGATGCTGCTCGATGAGGCCCGCGGCTACTTCGACAATTTGACGCTGTACCACAACCTGTTCGTCCGCGCGCAGATCGACAACACCACGCTGCTCGCGCACGCCCTCGACGACAAGCGACGTCGATCGGTGGATCGAATCTACCGGATGCTGGGGCTCATCTACCCCAGCAAGGACGTGTCGTCAGCGCGCTGGGCGATCGAACATGGCCACTCACGAGCGCGTGCATCGGCATTCGAGTACCTGGAGAACCTGCTGTCGGCCAATTTGCGCAAGTTCCTGATGCCGATTCTCGACGAGCTGCCGCTCGACGAGAAGGTGCGACGCGGCAACGTGCTGCTGAAAACGCGGCCGCGCGACGAGGAAGAGACCCTGTTGCACCTGATCAATCACGACGACGAGATCGTGTCGGCCTGCGCCATCAGCCTCGTCGAGAAGCGGAAGCAGTGGACCTTGGCGCCGGACCTCGAGCACGTGCTCGCCCACCGACGCCCCGAGGACTGGTTCGTCTTCGAAGCCGCCTCGTGGGCCTTGGCCGCGCAGAGCCTGCCCGGAGACCGGCGCCGGTCGCTCTGGCAGGAGCCGCTGCCGGCCGTCGAACTGGTCGCGCGGCTCCGCGAGACCTCGGTGCTGACAGCCGTGCCGGTTGAGGAACTGTTCGGCGTCGTCGCCGCGAGCCGGCAGGTCAAGCACGGCGCGGACCAGATCATCTTTCAGGCCGGCGTCGTGCCAGACAGCCTGCAGGTCCTGCTCGACGGGACGGTGGCGGTCTCGAACGGCGGCGGCACCGCGACGGACGACCCGGATGCCTCGGACCCGTCGTCCCTCACGGCGCCGAGAGCCCTGGCGCTCGAGGAAGTGCTGCAGGGCCGGCCGGTTCACCAGACGTTCCGAGCCGATGGACCAGCCGTCACACTCTCGCTCGACAGCGACCAGCTCTGCTCGCTGCTGGCCGACCACATTCACCTCGTGGAGGGATTGTTTCAGGTGCTGGTCGGCCGCAGCGCCAGCGGTGACCGGCTGATTCTGCCGGGCGCGGCCGGTGACGAGGTCTCGCTGCTGGCCAGGCTGATGACCGAGGAGTCGGCGTCAGCCGGCGCGCGGTTGATGTCCAAAGGGGCGCACGGCGAGGAGATCGCGCGCCTGGCCGCCGGCGGCCTCACACCGGTGCAGCGCGTCCTCGTGCTGGGACGGATTCCGATGTTCTCTCGGGTGTCGGCGGAGGAGATGCTCTACCTCGCGTCGATCGTCCACGAGGTGCCGCTGATCAAGGGCCAGGCCCTGGCCGAAGAAGCCGACCCGCCCGCGCTCTGCGTCGTGCTGTCCGGGGAACTGTCACTCGAAGCGCCGAGCGGCACGAAGTCGGGCGAGCCGGTCGTCGCCAAGCCGGGTGACGCGATCGGGGTCTTCGAGACTCTGGCCGGCGTGTCGATCGGCCGGCGCGCCGAGGCGCTCAGCGACGGCATCGCCCTGCACATCGGCCACGACGACCTGTTCGATCTACTGGCACACCGCCCGGCGTTGCTCCGCCAGTTCTTCGGGGCGCTTTTCGGCGCCTGATCCGTCGGGGTCGCATATCAGGTATCGGTTCGCATCTGGTCGAAGCCCACCTCGGCGGATCGAAACAGTCATGAGCGGCATCGTTGGAATAGTTAACCCTGGCGTCATGCCGGTCGACGAGCCGTTGCTCCGCCTGATGACGGACTCGCTGGCGCATCGAGGCCCGGACAAACAGCAGACATGGCTCGACGGCCCAGTGGGTTTCGGCCACACGTTGCTCTCGACCACGACCGAATCGGAGGACGAAGCGCAGCCGGCCAGCCTCGACGGCCGGGCCTGGATCACGGCGGATGCACGTGTGGACGGTCGGGCCGAGCTCGTCGATCAGCTCGCTTCGGTCGCACGAGGCGGTCTTCGGGAGGCCAGCGACGCGGAACTCATCCTGCACGCCTATCACGCGTGGGCAGAGAACTGTGTCGAGCATCTGCTGGGCGACTTCGCGTTCGCGATCTGGGACGGACCCGCACGTCGCCTGTTCTGTGCACGCGACCATTTCGGCGTCAAGCCCTTCTACTACGCCCGGATCGGCGGTGCCATTGTCTTCAGCAACAGCCTGGACTGCGTTCGTCTGCATCCCGCGGTTCGTGATGGGTTGAATGAACTCGCGATCGGAGACTTCCTGCTGTTCGGCTTCAACCAGGACCCGACCACGACAACCTTTGCGGATGTCCACCGGCTGCCGCCGGCGCACTGCTTGACCGTCGAGGAAGGCGCGGTTCGCGCCAGGCAATACTGGACGCTGCCGACGAACGAACGGATCCGATACCGACGTTCGCACGAGTACGTCGATCGGTTCAAGGGAATCCTGTCGGCCGCTGTCGACGACCGGCTCCGCGCGAACCATGTGGGCGTCTGGATGAGTGGAGGCCTCGATTCGACTTCCATTGCCGCCACGGCCGCCGGGCTCGGCGCGAAACATGGCACGCCTGTCGATCTCCACGCCCACACCGTCGTCTACGACACGCTGATTCCGGACGAGGAGCGCGACTATGCCGGGATCGCGGCGAAGGCGCTTGGGGTCCATCCGAACTACATGGTCGCGGATGGCTACGGGCCCTTCGACGGCTGGGACCAGCCCGAACTGCTGCCGGCCGAGCCCACCAACGACCCGTTTCTCCTCATGAGCCTCCGGCAGCTGGAACAGGCCGCGTCGGACGATCGGGTCCTGCTGTCTGGAGACGGCGGGGACGAGGTCCTGTGGCGTTCGTTTGTGGTGGATCTCCTGGGCAAGATGCCGCTCCGGGAGCTTGGAGCAGATATCGCACGCTCTGTCATCCTGCACCGTCGACGGCCGGCGGTGGATCTCAGAGCCCGAGTGAAGAAGTGGCTCGGGCATGGCAGACCGCGCCCGGCATATCCCACGTGGTTGAACCCAGCGTTTACGGAACGGCTCGATCTGCGGGTTCGCTGGGAGCAGATGACGGACCCCAAGCTGGAGACCTATCACTCCTTGCGGCCGGAAGCGCACTGGCGATTAGCGGCGGCACGGTGGTCGTGGTACTTTGAGTCATTGGATCCGGGCGCCACCCGTGTTCCGGTCGAGGGTCGGTATCCGTTCCTGGATCTGCGCCTCGTCAGCTACCTCCTGGCGATACCACCGATTCCGTGGTGCGTCGACAAGCATCTGCTGCGCGTGGCCATGCAGGGGGTGCTGCCGGATTCGATACGGCTTCGGGCGAAAGCGCCTTTGGGGGGCGATCCTCTACTTGTGCGATCGCAGGCAGATGCCGGGTGGCTGGATGGTTTCGACGCGACGCCCGAACTGGCGCGCTGGGTCGATCGAGCCGCCATTCCACGGCCGGCAGATGCGTCCGGCGGAACCGACGCCTCGGTGAACCTGAGGCCACTGTGCCTCAATTACTGGTTGAAGCGTCAAGAAAGAGGGGGCCCCGTGGCAGAACGACCCATACGTCTAGAGAGCGAGAACACCGAGAAGAAGACCTACAGGAGTCCACGGCTGGAAACCTACGGCGACATCCGTGACATTACCCAGGCTGGCGGCATGACCTCCCGAAACTCCGACGGTGGCCATAGTAGTCAAAACAAGACCGGCTAGGCCCCTCGAGGCCTTCGTCGCCATCGGACCGTGCCACTCGTGATGTACCGACGCCGCGCAGCGGCGTTCACTAGTCCGTGAGCGCATCGTCGACGATCTCTGAGGCACTGGGATGTACAGCATCGCCGACTATGGCGCGATGATCTCCGACGAAACGCGAATGGACGCCTTCGTTCGGGCGTTGCGTCAGGCAGTCACAGCCGACACGGTGGTCCTGGACATCGGGACGGGCACCGGTATCTTTGCCCTTCTGGCAACCCGGTTCGGGGCGCGCCGCGTCTACGCCATCGAACCCGACGACGCCATCGAGGTAGCGCGACAGATCGCTGCGGCAAACGGGTACGCCGATCGGATCGAGTTCATTCAGCAGATGTCGACCGAGGTGACGCTGCCTGAGCGAGCCGATCTGATCATCTCCGATCTCGGCGGCGTGCTGCCGTGGTTCCAGGGCCACATTCCATCCATCGCAGACGCGCGGCGTCGCCTGCTCGCGCCTGGGGGCGTGCTGATTCCGAAGCGTGACACCGCGTGGGCCGCGGTCGTTGAAGCGAAAGATCTGTACGCGCGACGGACGGGTGGCTGGGAGAGCGACGTGTTCGGCCTCGACATGGAAGCCGCCCGCCGTATCGTCACCAATACCTGGAGCAAAGGCCGGGTGACGCCAGACGACCTGCTGACAGGACTCGAACGGTGGGCGACGATCGACTATGCCGCCGTGGAAGACCCCGATGTTCGTGCGCATATGACCTGGACGGTCACACGCTCGGGAACGGGACACGGCCTCGCCGCGGGTTTCGAGCGAACGGTATCGGATGGCGTCCATCTGTCCAACGCACCAGACGCCCCCGATGCGGTCCGCCCCGACGACATCTACGGGACCGTCTTCTTTCCCTGGTCGGTACCGGTCGCGCTCGAAGCTGGCGACGTCGTGAGCGTCGACCTGGAAGCCAGGCTGATCGGCAACGACTATGTCTGGAGCTGGAAGACGCATGTCTCGGATCAGGGCCCGTCTGGCGCAAACAAGGCCGAGTTTACGCAGTCCACGTTCTTCGGAGCGCCGCTCTCTCCGAGCACACTGCGGAAGAGGGCCGCCAGCTACACCCCGACGCTCAACGAGGATGGCCGAATCGCTCGGGTCGTTCTGGAATCGATGACCAAGGATATGTCGCTGGGAGAGATCGCTCGACGGGTCTCGACCGAGTTCTCGACGCGTTTTCCTCGCCCTCAAGACGCGTTGAGCCATGTGGCAGACCTGTCGAAACAGTACGGCTGAGATCGGCAGAGACAGCGATGAGAAGACAGAAGGCCAAGCGGGAACCCTTCCTGGATATGCACCCCCTGCGGGAGGGGTCCGCCGCGGTGCGCCGACACCCGCGGCTCGTGATCACCGTGTTCCTGGTTACTGTCGTCAGCTTGATGCCGCAAAGTGACCAGGCGGCCCGAATGTACGAGGCTCGCGCCCGGCTGTTGATAGAGGACGAGCAGGCGCCATCTCTGGCCCTTGGCGAACGATTCCGCCCTGTGCAAGTCTGGGAGAGGGTCTGGGACAA
Organism: Acidobacteria bacterium UBA2161; assembly: GCA_002328835.1. Taxonomy (GTDB): domain Bacteria; phylum Acidobacteriota; class Vicinamibacteria; order Vicinamibacterales; family UBA823; genus UBA2161. The sequence continues at coordinate 86,494 of DCWN01000003.1, forward strand.
TCCACAGGTCCGCCAAGGAGCACAATCCTACAGCCTGCAGAGCGCGACCTTGGTCACCAGGGTCGTAGAACGGCTGTCTGTCGACCTAGTCCCGGAGTTCACGCGTCAGAGGGCAGCACCGACCGGCGTCCTGGCGACGTTCTTCTCGGCCCGCGCCGCGGCCGTGTCGTGGCTACGATCCCTCCCCTCGACGGCCGTGAATCTGGTGATGTCGGGCGGGACCGGGCCACCGAATGCCTCGAGGCCCGCCGCGGTCGCGCAGGACACCCGCGCCGCTGACTACGTGGGCGCTTATCTGGGACGTCTTCGGATCGTGCCGGTCCCGAGGTCGTACTTCATCGACGTCTTCTTCACGGCCACCGACCCGAACTTGGCGGCGTTAGTCGCCGACGCCCATGCCGAGGAGTACGTCTCGTACAACCTCGAACTGCGACGGGCGCAGGTGGAACAGACGCTTGCGCAAATCGACACCGCCGTGACGAACGAGCAACAGGCGGTCGAAGAGAGCGAGCGCGCGCTGGCGACGTACGCCGGCGCGAGGGACATCCGCACGGTCGATGGCCAGCCCAGCGTCATGGCGGGCACCCTCAAGGCCGCCAACGACGCACTCATCGACGCAATGGAGCGCCGACTCCGGGAGGAAGCGGTCTACAGTCAGGTTCGCGGACTCACCGCGACCAGCGAGAAGACTCCCGAGGTTGCCGTGATCGCTCGCCATCCGGCTGTTCGTGACGCCAGAGTGATGCTTGCCGACTTGCAGAGGGAGAGGGCGAGCCTGTCCCTACGGTACGGCGACCTACATCCGACGACCGTCGCGCTCGATGCGCGCATTGAGAGCGCCGCCGACGCGCTCGAGGCCGAAACGGACAGGGCCATCCAAACAATCCGGCGAGAGTACGAGTTGGCGCGCGCGCAGGAACGGCAACTGCAGGCCGAGCTCGACGCACAGATGCGGCGCATGGCCGAGGCCAGCGGGCAGGCCATGGGCGCGTTCCTGCTTGACCGCGAAGCCGAGAGCCATCGAGGAATCTACGCTGCGCTGCTCGAACGGCAGAATCAGCTGCGTGTGATGCGCGATACGACAGAGAACAACGCCGCGCTGCTCGAACGGGCGGACGTTCCGGCGAACCCCGTTATCCGGAGCTCGACCCTCGGTTGGAGCTTGGCTATCCTCCTGGGCATGGTGCTCAGCGTCGGGCTCGCGGTGGTCCTGGACGCCAACGACACCATCAAGACGCCAGAAGGTCTAGATCGAGCGCTGCAAACACCGATTCTGAGTGTCTTGCCCGCGGTTCGCGACCGCCGATTTCGAAAGCGGCGGGGTTCTCGCCAGGACGACCGTCTGTCGCTCCTATCCGGCACCGTCGCTTACGACTTCGGGGAAGCTGTTCGCATGCTTCGCTCCGCACTCACCTTGACCGGGGAAGCCGGATCAAGCCGAACCGTCTCGGTCACCAGCGCTGCGCCTGGGGACGGCAAGACCACCGTCGCGGTCAACCTCGCCGCGGCCTTCGCGCTTGGAGGCGCCAAGGTCTTGCTGATCGATGCGGACATGCGGCGACCGAGCGTTCATAAGCGGCTCGGACTCGAGAATGCCACCGGACTGTCGCAGGTCATCGCCCGCCAGGCTCGTCTCGGTGACGCCATCCAGGCGACGAACGATCCCCACCTGTTCGTGCTGACCTCCGGACACCTCCCGCCGAATCCCTCGGAACTCCTCGCTTCCGTCACGATGAACGACGCGACTGGATCGTTCGAGTGGGTGATCGTGGACACCCCGCCGGCGCTCGCCGTCACCGACCCGGTGCTCGTTGCCAAGCACGCCGATGAAGTCGTGTTCGTCGTGAGTGAGAACCGGACATTGATGAGCCAGGCGAAGCATGCGCTGGAGAGACTGCGGGCGGTCGGTGTCCGTGTCACCGGGACCGTACTGAACCACTCCCTACACTCGCAGCAACGCGCCGCTGCATAGCCGCAACCGACGCGCGCTGTCGCTCGGAAGCGATCTAGCCCAGCCCGCCGCTAGCTCCGGGCGGTCGTGGCCGCCACCCGGCGCACCGCCGAGACGATCTGGCTCGCGGAAATCCCGTACCGCTCCAGCAACTCGTCGGGCTTGCCGCTCCGAGGAATCTCGGGCACGGCGAGCCGATGGACGTCGATGCCGCTCGTGCCGACGGCCGCGCTGACGGCGTCGCCGAGCCCGCCGCTCGCGTAGTGGTCCTCGACCGTGATGAGCGCGTTGCCGCAACGCTTACCAGCTCGCACCAAGGTCGCCCCATTGATCGGCGCGAGCGAGTAGGCGTCGATGACGCCGACCGCAATGCCGTCCGTGGCCAGGGCATCGGCGGCCTTCAAGGCCTCGAACACCGTCACGCCCGCGGCCACGATCGTCGCCGCGTCGCTCGCGCTCTGCCGGAGCGTCTTCGACCCACCGATCTCGAAGACCTCGGACGGCCCGTACAGCACCTCGGTCTTCGGTCGGGAGGTCCGGATGTAGACCATCCCCTGATGCGCCGCGGCGGCTGCGACGAGACGCTCCGCGCTGACTGCCTCACACGGATACAGCACCGCGCAGTTGGGCACGGCGCGCATCATCGCCAGGTCTTCGAGCGCCATCTGCGACGGTCCGTCCTCACCAATCGACACCCCGGCGTGCGAGCCGGCGAGCTTCAGGTTGAGGTTGCTGATCCCGGCCATGCGGATGAAGTCGTAGGCGCGCGACAGAAAGCAGGCAAAGGTTGAAGGAAAGGGGATCGCCCCACGCGCCGCCAGGCCCATGGCCGCACCGACCATGACCTGCTCGGCGATGAAGGTCTGGTAGAACCGGTCGCCGTGCGCCCGCTCGAACGTCTGGCTGAAGGTCGAATTGCCGACGTCGGCATCGAGCGCCACGACCCGCTGGTCGATCGCGCCCAGCGCCGCCAGCGCGGTGCCGTAGGCGGTTCGAGTAGCCACTTTATCGCCCAGCGCGTAGGCGGGCGCGGGCATCCCGCTCACATCGGGCGGAGTCGCCGGTTCGATCCGACCGTCGACCGGCGCCGGAATCGAGGGGGTCTGGGCACCTGCAACCAGCTGGCCTTCCAGTTCGGCAATCGCCCCGTCCATCTCTTCGCCCGACTTCAGCGCCTTGCCGTGCCACCCGTCCTTGCCCTCGAACAGCGCCACGCCCTTGCCCTTGAGCGTGCGGGCGAGGATCATCGTCGGGCGTCCGGTCGTCGCCCGGGCCTGGTCGAGCGCGGAGAGGATGGCATCGAGATCGTGCCCGTCCACGACGAGCGCCTGCCAGCCGAACGCGTCCCACCGCCGCTGGAACTCCTCGAGCGAGTGGCCCCACTGCGTCGCCCGGCTCTGACCGAGCGCGTTGACGTCGGTGATGCCGCAGAGGTTGTCCAATCCGTAGTGGTCGGCGACCTGCGCCGCCTCCCAAACCGACCCTTCGGCCGACTCGCCGTCGCCGAGCAGCACGTAGGTGCGATAGTCCGACTCCAGCCGGCGCGCGTTCAGGGCGATCCCGACAGCCGCGCAGATGCCTTGCCCCAGCGAACCGGTCGCCACGTCGACGAACGGCAGCCGCGGCGTCGGATGTCCCTCGAGATCCGACCCGATCTGGCGCAGCTTGACGAGCTCGTCCACCGGCACCGCCCCGGCCTGCGCCCAGGCGGCGTAGAGGAGCGGCGCGGCATGCCCTTTCGACAGCACGAACCGATCATTGTGCGGATGCTGCGGATTCGCCGGATCGAATCGCATCTCCGCGAAGAAGAGTGCCGCGACGACATCCGCGGCCGAGCAGCAGCTCGTCGGATGGCCGCTGCCCGCGGCGGAGGTCGCGCGAATGGAATCGATCCGAAGGCGGGTGGCGATGTTGCGCAGTGCTGGAACGAGGGATGATCTATCGGCCGCCAATACTTACCTCCGAGTCGGAGGAGTCTACCATAGCGTCCGACGCGGTTCGGTCGATCCGAACAGCCGACCGGGTCTTCGGTGAGTCGCTGAAGCGGTATCACGTCGCGTCGTACGTCGTGGCCGGACTCCTGCTGGCGTGCCTCATCGGTATGGCGGCCGTGGGCGACGGCGCCGACCGCTTTGCCGCCCGCGGCGCCCTGATCACGACGATGCTCATCGTCAGCCTGTATTCCGGCATGGGTGTGTCGCCGCGCATCGAGCGGATGCAACGGGAGATCGGCGGATCCGTCGCGGCGCTGCCGGTCGACGACGCGCGGCGGGGCCAGTTCGGACGGCTGCACGCGCTCTCGACCGCCTTGCTGGTCGCCGACGGCGTGGGCGCCCTCGTCCTGATGTACTGGGAAGCGCGCCGCGGAATGTGAAGCGCCGGTTCGCGCCGAATCACGGCATCTGCTTGAAAACACATGGTATAGTGCCATCGTGATGCTCGACGACATCACCCAGGCCGTTCTGGCACATGACGAAGTCGCCCGATATCTGCGAGGCGGCGATGGCGAGAGCGACCTGGAAGCGCGCGAACGGATTCACGCCTACATCGAGGAACTCCGCACCACCCAGCGCTACCCGTTCTACCGCGCGCTGAAGCATCCGCTGTACCCGATCCTGCGGAAGATCACGAACGTCCCCGAGGGCATCGACATCGCCCAGGCCGCCACAGCCAAGGGACGGGTCATCTACGCGTCGAATCACAAGAGCCACCTCGACTATCTGGTCGAACCGGTTATCCTCGATGACCACGGGATCCGACCGCCGATCATCGCCGCGGGCATCAACCTATTCGGTGGCGCGCTGGGCCTGCTGCACCGGCACGTGACCGGTGCCATCCCGATCCGGCGGAACACGAAGGACCCGGCGTACCTGGTGACGCTCAAGGCCTACGTTGCCGAACTACTAAAGCGCCACGACTTTCTGGTGTATCTCGAGGGCGGGCGCTCTTATAACGGCGCGATGAAACCGCCGAAGACCGGGTTACTCCACGCCGCGCTCCAGGCCGGCCGCGACGACCTGACGATCCTGCCGATCGCGGTCGCCTACGATCTGGTCCTCGAAGATCAGGTGCTGGCGCATCAGGGCGTGAAGCGCCGCCAGCGACCCTTCGCGCGGGAACTAGCCGAGATGGTGCGCCACGGTGTCGGCTATCAGTCGCGGGCGTTCGTCACGTTCGGAACGCCGGTCGCACTCGAGAACTTCGACCCCGAGTCGCGCCGCGAGGTGATGAACTTGGCCCGGCACATCGGGGATCGCATCGGCAAGCTGCACAAGGTCCTGCCGACCGCGCTCGTGGCCGCGGCGATCCGCCCGTCGATCGAGATGAAGGAATTGACGGACCGGATCGACGGGTTCATCGAGATCCTGCGTAGCGCCAACGCCAACCTCGCCGTGAGCAGCGGCCAGCAGGCCCTGGACGAGGCCCTCGAGGCGATGGTCGAGCGCGGCATCCTCGTCGTCGAGGGCACGCGCTGCCGGGTTCGCGATCGATTCGTCCTCCGCTACTACGGTCGTTCGATTCAGCATCTGCTCAGCCCGCGCACCGAGCACCCCACACACTGACCCGTCATGGTCGTGAGGCCTCCCAGGCTCGACGGCCCGAGCGGCGACCGATCGGCGTTTGGCCCCGACGTGGGAGCGGCCTCTCGCGGGTTCGCGCTCATCCCAGCTGGCTGGATCGCGATGGGCAGCGCGGAGGGCCAAGCCAACGAGCAACCAGTGCACCACGTCTGGGTTGACGCCTTCGAGATGGCGATCGCGCCGGTCACGCGCGAGGCGTACGCCGAGTTTCTCCGCGCCACCGAGCATCCGCATCCCCGCGAGTGGGGCGCACCCGAGCTCTCCCGGCCGAACCAACCGGTCGTGGGCGTCAACTGGAACGATGCCGCGGCGTACTGCGCCTGGCGGTCGGCCGCCGGGCCGACCGTCCATTTGCCCAGCGAAGCGCAGTGGGAGCGCGCCGCGCGGGGCCACGACACCGGCAGCCGCTATCCGGGGGGCGACACCGTGCCTGGCTGGGTGCCCAACAGCGGCCGGGGGCCGCTCGACGGACCGTGGCCCGTCACGCTCGGCGAGCCCAACGACTTCGGCCTCTACGGCATCGGCGCGAACATCCACGAGTGGTGCGCCGACTGGCATGCCGCCGACTTCTACGGACGGTCACCTGCGTTGAACCCCGGGGGACCGGTGTCGGGTGTGCGGCGCGCGTCGCGCGGCGGCGCATGGCGACACGCCACGACCATGAGCCGGGTCGCGGCCCGGAGCAGACTCGACCCGACGTTCCGCTACACCGACTACGGCTTCCGGCTCGCTCGGCCGTCGACCCAGGTGCAATGACGTCAGATCTCGACACCGCCCTGCCGATCGCTCGCGCGATCGAGGTGGCGGGCGGCCACGCGCTCATCGTCGGTGGCTGGGTGCGCGACCGCTTGCGCGGGCATCCCTCGAAGGATATCGATCTCGAGGTCTACGGCGTCCCTGCCGAGACGCTCCGGTCACTGCTCGAGCAGTTTGGGTCGGTCAACGCCGTCGGCGAGAGCTTCACCGTCTACAAGGTCGGTGCGATCGACGTCGCGCTACCCCGCCGCGAGTCGAAGAGCGGCCGCGGCCACCGCGGTTTCACGGTCGTCGGCGATCCCGACCTCCCGTACGACCAGGCGTTCCGGCGCCGCGATTTCACGATCAACGCCATCGGCTGGAATCCGCTGACCGAGGAATACATCGATCCGTTCGATGGCCGCGCCGATCTCGAGCGCGGCGTCCTGCGTGCCGTCGACCTGCAGACCTTCGGGGAAGACAGCTTGCGGGTGCTGCGCGCGGTGCAGTTTGCCGCGCGCTTCGAATTCGATCTCGACGCCGAGACGGCTCGCCTGGGTGCCGACCTGCCGCTCGACGACCTTCCGGCCGAGCGAATCTGGGGCGAGCTCGAGAAGCTCCTGCTCCTCGCATCGCGGCCGGCACGCGGACTGGCGCTGGCGCACTCACTCGGCGTCGTCGAGCGTCTCCTGCCAGAACTGGTCCCGCTCGTCGACTGCCCGCAAGAGCCCGAATGGCACCCGGAGGGCGACGTCTGGACGCACACGCTGCTGGTCATCGACGAGGCGCGTCAACGCATCGACGATCTGGCGCGCCCGGCGCAGGTGGCCATCATGCTCGGGGCCGTCTGCCACGACCTCGGGAAGCCCGCGACGACCAAGCTCCTCGACGGCCGGATCCGATCGCTCGACCACGAGGCGGCCGGCGTACCGCCGGCGACGGCCGTCCTCGATCGACTGAACATCCACACGATGGACGGCTTCGACGTGCGCCGTCAGGTGCTCGGGCTCGTCGCGCATCATCTGAAGCCGGGAATGTGGCAGCGGGCGCGCGACGGCGTCGGGGACGGCGCGTTTCGTCGGCTGGCCCACAAGGTCGACCTCGAACTGCTGGCGCGACTGGCGGCGGCGGATTGTCGCGGACGCACCGGGGAGTTCGACTGCTCGGCGATGGACTGGTTCATCGAGCGGGCTCGAGCCCTGGGGGTGGAACACGCGCCGCCCGAGGCGCTCCTGAAGGGCCGGCATCTGGTGGAGCGAGGGTGGGTGCCAGGGCCGAGGCTGGGCGAGGCGCTCCAGGCGGTGTACGAACGCCAACTCGACGGGCAGGTCGACACCCTGGAGGCTGCGATCGCCATGGCCGAGGCGCGCCGCGAGCCGAAGCCGGGGGGCTAACCAGCCAGCTCGACGCAGGCGGCCAGCGTGTCGGGGGCCATGTTGCCGCCGCTCAGGATGGCCACGACGGGCCGGCGGACATCCGCGCCCATTTGCCGAACCGCCGCCACCGACGCGGCCCCACTCGGCTCCACGACCAGCTTCGCGCGCCGATGAAGCCAGACGACGGCCTCGGCGATCGCCCGGTCGTCGACGGTCACGACCTCATCGACAAACTCCTGCACGTGGGCGAACGTCAGATCGCCCGGCCGCACCGGCAGCAGGCCGTCGGCGACGCTCTCGACCCGGTCGAGCGTGACGGGTCGCCCAGCGTCGAGGGAGGCCGTCATCGTGGCGGCACCGACCGGTTCCACCCCAACGACGCGGACCTCGGGGTTGGCCTGCTTGATCGCGGCCGAGACACCGGCGACGAGCCCGCCGCCGCCGACCGGCACGACCACCGTCGCCAGATCGGGGCGCTGTTCGAGAATCTCTCGGCCGACCGTGCCCTGACCAGCGACGATCCATTCGTGGTCGAACGGCTGTACGAGCGTCAGCCCGCGCGACGCGGTCTCGGCCTCCGCCCGAACCCGTCGGTCTTGCGACGTCGTGCCCTCGAACAGGACCTCGGCACCAAGCTCCCGCGCACCATCGACCTTGATGCGGGGCGCCGTCGTCGGCATGACGACGGTCGCCTTCGCGCCCAGGGTGCGGGCTGCCAGCGCGACCGCTTGGGCATGGTTGCCCGACGAGTAGGTGATGACCCCCCGACCCCGCGCCTCATCGTCGAGCTGGGCCACGGTGTTGTACGCACCCCGAATCTTGAAGGCGCCGGCCGCCTGCAGGTTCTCGCACTTGGCCCAGATGGGCGGTTCCCCCGTCAGCGGGGCGATTTCCATCAGCGGCGTCCGCCGCGCCACGCCGGCAATCCGCTCGGCGGCCTCGTCGATCGCGGCCAAGGTGACCAGGTTCATCGTCTCGGGCTCCCGGCGAGCGGCCTCGAACCGCGCGCCGCTCGCGCGTCAGTATAGCCGCTCTAAAGTCCGCCCCGCGGCGGTCGATACGAAGAGTTACGGGGGGAGAAATCGCGATGCCCATCTCCAAGCGCACGTCCAGCCTGACGCGGCGACCGACCCAGGTCGGAGTCGCGAAGCCCGACAGCACAGCCCGCGACCAGTCTTCTCGGATACGGATCGACCCCCGACCGTCCGTCGCGGCCCTCCGCGCCGTCCTGCCGGCCAACCAACGCTGGATGGTCGCCGCCTACGGCGACTGAGGCACCCCACGCCCGCTTGTATACTGGGGCATGCGCGCCGGTCGTCAGGCCACCTTCCTCTACAGCATTTTCGCGGCACTGTTCACGTTCGGGGTCGTCGACGCCGATGCGCAGGACCCGGTCAGATTGGGCCCCTACGTGGTGGACGTGCGGTTTTCCCTCCCATACTACGGCCAGGACCCGTTCGTCGCGATGCAGCGAGAACTCGTCCCGTTTCAGCTACCTGCGCGAGGTGTTGGCATCAACGTAGGAGCGCACGTCTACCCTCTCCGGCTAGGGGCAGTCACCCTCGGCATCGGCGTCGAAGCGCTGGCGTCGCGCGGCTCGCGCAAGCCGTTGCTGGAGGAGTTGGAGATCACGGTCGACGAGACGACGGAAGACCCACTCGCGCCCATTGTGACGCGGTTCGACAGCATCTCCCCACAGGTGTCGTTCAACTTCGGTGGCACCACTGGATGGAGCTACCTGAGTGGGGGGTTGGGACCGACCACCTTCAGCGTTGCGGCGGCCGGCGTCGAGGACCGCGGGGAACGTCGCTTCTCGGCAGTGAACTATGGGGGTGGTGGGCGGTGGTTCCCGAAAGACCACCTCGCCGTGTCGCTGGATCTCCGCTTTTATTCAATCAGCCCGCAAGAGGAAACCGATGAACTGCCCGGAATTGGGCGCATGACGCTGATGGTCTTCAGCATCGGCGTGTCAATCAAGTGACGGTCACTTCGGTTGGGAGGCGAGCAGGCTCTCGGAGGGCCATCCGTCGAGGTAGCGGCGGGCGCGGTCGATCCACGGTGACTCGCCCGAGCGCAGGTAGTCCGGCACCGATTCTTCCTGATTGACGATCTCCTGCATGATCCGGGCGGCCGCGGCCGCGTCGCCCGCCTTGTCGAGCAGCCATCCCCAGTAGAACTTCGGACGCGCGCGGGCGGAGGCACCGGCGACCGAGGCATACTGGTCGAGCGCCTCGCGGTCCCGCCCGGCGGCGAGCAGGGCGTCGGCGAGCGCCTCGGCGGCGGCGCGATAGTCGTACTTCGGGTCGGCGGCGTAGACCTGCTTCAACTCCTCGACCGCCTCGGTGTTTCGGCCCTGGGCCTTGAACTCGAGCCCGAGGTGGTAGCGCGCGTACAGACTGTCGGGATCGGTCTCGAGCGACCGGCCGTACGCCTCGGCCGCCGACCGGTGGTCGCTGCGCCGCGTGTGCAGGTCCCCCAGTTCGATGAACAGCGCCGGCGCGGGGTTCGCGGCCAACAGCCCCTCGAGCTCGGCGATGCGAGGATCGCGCTCGAGCGGCACCTCGGACCGGGCCTGCCCGAACCGGCGTCCGCGCAGCAGCTCACTCACGACGTAGGCAAACGCCCCGAACGGCCCGAACAGCAACACCGCCATCACCCAGAGCAGCCGCGTCCGCTGCCGCAAGCAGTCGACGATGGCCCAGATCTGGAACGCGATCAGGACGGCATATACCAGCAACGTCACGTGCGTCAGATCTCCCAAATCAGCTGGTTGTCGTAGAACGACAGGACGCCATCCTCGCTCACCTTGAGCACCGGCCCGAATTGCGAGGCCTGGATGGCCGCCGTCGTCCGGGCCCCCTCGACGACCACGCCACCACTGGCCGCCGGCTGCCGCGGATGCATCAGAATCGCCCCCACCGCCAGCAGCCGGCCGGCCGCGTCGACCACGGTGGCCCCGTCCATGGTCGCCAGCGCCGATAACACGCTGGCATCGAGGGTCGTCACCCGGCGGTCGGTCAGCAGCCGCAGCAGGTGGCGCCGCGAGAGGCCCTCGACTTCCGCGTCGGCCACCGGCGACACGTCGAGCCGGTCCGCCGGGGCCACCAGCGCCTCGGCGGCCTGTTCCGGATCGCGCAAGACGACGAACAGCGCGCCCTCGCGGGCATCGGCAAGGTTCAGGGCCGTCTGGAAGAGCCGTGCGGCGACATCGGCTTGGCCGACGGCCTCGACCCACATGGCGTACTTCGCCGCGATATCGAGCAGATGCCAATTGGCGTTCCGGAACGTGAACAGCTGCGCACCCTGTCCGAAGACCTTCAACTCACGCGACGGACTCAGGACGACGCAGACGTGGCCATTGCCGGAGGTCGCCTGTGCGTGATGACGATAGGGCTCGGCGCATGGGGTTGACGACTCGCGGTGCCCGCACGTTTGCTCAGCCCACCGCTCGATATCGACGACGTCAAGTAGCGCGCCGCGCCGATTCGCGAGATAGACGGTGCGCAGGCCGTCGCTCACGCGGTAGAAGCTCTTGAACTCGGTGAGCGCCTGTGAATAGGCCGCCCCGGGCTGCGGGCGCTGCTCTTCGGGCCGGCACGGGTCGCCGTCGTCATCGAGTAACAGGACGCCTGACGAGATCGGACGGTTCTCATAGCTGGACAGGGCGACCACTCGCAGCACCTCGATCGCCGACGCGATGAGATCCGCGCGGTCCTCCGACTCGATTCCGTACGGCACGGGGTCGAGAAACGCACCCGCGTAGCGGTCCTCGATCGCGCCCCGGAAGAGATCGCCACGCTCAGCCATGAGCTTCGGGTCGAACAGCGCACGGTATCGCGCCGCCAGCACGGCGCCGATCGCGCGCGCGAACGCGACCTCGTGCTCGGTGAACGCCCGGTAGGCCGGCGCGCGGATGATGTAGCGGGATCCGAACCAGCGGACGCTGAGCGCGAACGGATCGTCCGTCGCTTCGATCGCGAGACGCCCATCGGACGACGCCGAGGGGATCGGTTCGGTCTCGAAGGTGGCACGAGCAAAGAACTGGCGCAGCGCGCCTTGCAGCAGGCTGTCGTAACGCGCGCCGACGGCGAAGGCCGCGGGGATGGTCATGATGCGATCGGTCGAGTCTTACATCATAATGCAGCCATGCGGCGGGATTCGTTACTCGATTTCTTCTCCGATCTCGAAGGCTCGAGAGCGGAGTTCATCGCGTACGACGACGGCCTGCGCCACTGGACGTTCAGCTATGAACAGATCGCCGCGCTCGCCCGGGCGTTCGCGGCGCGGCTGCGCCGGGAGGGCGTCGGCCCAACGGACAAGGTCATTCTCTGGGCTGAAAATCGCGCCGAGTGGTTGATCGCGTTCTGGGGATGCCTGCTGGAAGGCGTCGTCGTCGTGCCGATCGACTATCGCGCGTCGGCTGATCTCTTGCGGTCGGTCCAGCGGATCGTCGACGCCAAGGCCGTGCTCATCGGCGAGGACGTCCCCCACCCCGAGACGGGCCGGGTGCCGGTCTGGCGCCTCACGGACCTCTCGGCCGACACCACGCCGCCCGCGACCGTCCTGCCCCAACGCTCGACGGGCGGCGGGCAGGATGTGGCCGAAGTCATCTTCACGTCGGGCGCCACCGCCGATCCGAAAGGTGTCGTGATCACCCACGGCAACGTCCTCGCGAACATCGTGCCGGTCGAGCGAGAGATCCGGCGCTACCGCCGCTACGCCTGGCCGTTCTCCCCCGTGCGATTCCTGAACCTGTTGCCGCTCAGCCATATGTTCGGCCAGGCGATGGCCACCTTCATCCCCCCGATGCTCCGCGGCACGGTCGTCTTCATGCGGGGCTACAACCCCGTCGAGATCGTCCGGCTGGTGCGGTCGCGTCGCGTGTCGGTGCTGACGTGCGTGCCGAAGATCCTCGAGGTCCTGAAGGAGCATGTCGTCCGGACCGTGCCCGAAGCGGCCGAGGCGATGACCGACGGCCCCCGGCGCAGCATCCCCCAGCGGTGGTGGCGCTATCGCGCGGTGCACCGATTGTTCGGATGGAAGTTCTGGAGCTTCGTGGTTGGCGCCGCGCCGCTCGATCCCGAGCTGGAGGCCTTCTGGTCACGCCTGGGCTTCCTGGTGATCCAGGGATACGGCCTGACCGAGACGGCACCGATTGTGACCCTCAATCATCCGTTCCGGTCCAAGCGTGGATCGGTCGGCCGGCCGATCGCCGGCGTCGAGGTGAAACTCGGCGACGACGGCGAGATCCTCGTACGGGGCGACAACGTGACGTCGGGGTACTACGGCGCGCCGGACGACACCGCGGCATCGTTCACGGACGGCTGGTTCCATACCGGGGACATCGGTGCCCTGGACGCCGACGGGCGGCTGTCGGTCCGTGGCCGCAAGAAGGAGGTCATCGTCACCCCCGAGGGCCTGAACGTCTTCCCCGACGACATCGAACGGGTCCTGAACCAGGATCCCGGCGTGGAGGACTCGGCGGTGATCGGGCTGGCCACCGGCGCCGAGGAACGGGTGCACGCGGTGCTGGTCCTGAGCGCTGGCGCCGCGCGCGATGACATCATCCGACGGGTGAACGGACGACTCGAAGATCACCAGAAGATTCGCGGCGCCTCGGCGTGGCCGGGCGGCGAGCTGCCCCGCACCGAGGGAACGCGCAAGTTGAAGCGGCGGGAGATCCGCCAATGGGCGGCGGCCGGCGCCGGGGCGCCGCCCGCACCCCGCGCGGCAGCGAGTGCGACTGTCGAAGACGTGGTCGCGACGTTTGCCGAGGGGCGCACCGTGACAGCCACCACCACGCTCGACGAGCTCGGCCTCAGCTCACTCGAGCGGATGGAGCTGATGATGGCGCTCGAGCAGCGCTTCGACGCGACCGTCGACGAGATGGCGTTCGCGGCCGCGGCCACGGTCGGCGACCTGCGAGGCCTGGTCGTCGGCGCGGGCACGTGCCTGCCGTCGGCGCCGAGGGCGCCGCAGTTCGAGTTCCCGTCGTGGAACCGGCGGAGACCGGCGCGCGTGCTCCGCCGGCTGAGCCTGGCGACGTGGATCCTGCCGATCGCCCGCCTGTTCGTCCGGCTCGAAGTGGGCGGCCGGGAGCACCTCGACGGACTCCCCGGCCCGGTCATCTTCGCCGCCAACCACCAGAGCCACATCGACACGCCGGCGATTCTCTCCGCGCTGCCCGGGCGGTGGCGCTACCGGGTCGCCCCGGCGATGGCCAAAGAGTTCTTCAAGGCGCATTTCTTCCCGGCGAACCACCCACGCCGGGCGCGGTTCACCAGCAGCCTCAGCTACTACCTGGCGGCGCTCTTCTTCAACGCGTTTCCGCTGCCCCAGCGCGAGGCCGGCACGCGCCAGACGTTGCGCTACATCGGCGACCTCGTCAGCGACGGCTACTGCCCGTTGATCTTTCCCGAGGGCCGCCGGGACGCGCCTGACGAGATCGAGGCCTTCCAGCCTGGTGTCGGCATGATCGCGGCGCGGCTCGAGGTTCCGGTTGTGCCGGTTCGGATCTTCGGGGCCAGCCGCGTCCTGCCGCAGCGCGCGCACATGGCCCGTCCCGGCCGGGTGCGCGTCGCCTTCGGTGCACCGCTCCTGCTCGAGGGTGACGACTACGCCGATCTGGCGCACCGAGTCGAGGCCGCCGTGCGCGCGCTGCGCTGACGTCCGCCGTTGCGCGGGAACGTCGGCTTGTGGGAAACTATCGGATGGAAGGAACGCATTTTTGAGCAAAGAAGACCTGATCGATGTTCAAGGAACGGTCGTCGCGGTGCACAGCGGCGGCCTCTATCGTGTGGAGTGCGACGCCGGGCACGAAGTACTCGCGCAGCTCAGCGGCCGCATGCGCCGCTTCCGCATCAAGGTCGTGCCGGGCGACCGGGTGACCGTCGGCGTCTCACCCTACGATCCGGCACGCGGCATCATCACCTTCCGCGCACGCTAGCCCGATTCCCGAACTCCCGAGCGGGATGAACCCGGCATGAACGACAGCCCACGCCCCGGTGCCGACAACCCGGCACCCGCGCCGGATGATTCGGGCGCGGCGGCGACGCACACCGAGGCCACGTCCGGAGACACCGCACCGGCGGCCGCCTCGCCGGCCGACGAGCGATTCCGCAGCTGCCGGTGGCATACGAAGCCGGATGGCGGCGGCGTCAGCTACTGCGCGCACCGTGACGTCCAGCCGTTCGCTGGCACGAGCGGCTTCAACCCCGAAGCCTGGTGCCCGGACTGCAAGTTCTTCAAGGTGCGGCGGGCGCTGAGGAAACGGCCCGCTTCGGATTGGCAGGGATAGGGGCGTCGCCCTATTCTGAGAACTCTTTCGCCAGCGCCACCCACTCCCCCTCCGGCGCCAGTTCCTGATACGCCCGCCAGTGCGGACGCGCATCCTGCGACCGGCCCAGCTTCTCCAGGGTCACGGCGAGGTAGAAGTGCGTGTCGGCATATCCAGGGTTCAGCTGGACCGCGGCCTGGTAGCACTCGCGCGCGTCGCCGAACCGGCCGAGGTCGTGCTGGATGTTGCCAAGATTGAAGTAGGCCTCGAAGCACTCCGGCTCAAGATTGATCGCGCGCTCGTAGAGCGCCTGCGCCTCGACCAACTCGTCGCGGGCGTAGTGTAGATTTGCCAGATTCACGAGTGCCGGCACCAGCGTCGGATCGAGGACGAGCGCCTGGCGATAGGCGCCGATCGCCTGCTCCTGCTGCACGACGTCACCTTCGTCCAGCCCCGCGCCCTCGCTGAAATAGCGCGCCGCCAGGTTCGACTGGCAATCCATCGGCGTCGGCTGCACCTGCCCGAGGTCGGCCGTTCGAGGCTTCGGCTGCGCTTGCAGCGCCACGACCTTGGCGGGATGTGCCGGGCTGCTCCGGCCAGGCTGGAAATCGAACGCGAGTTGCCCTTCCCGCTGCGAGACGAGGGTCCGGACGATGGCACGAAACGGCCGGCCCTCATCCAGCTCGGCCCGCACCTGCTTGATGACCGCCAGATCGGGAAACTCGTAGTAGCGGCTGGCGTTGGTCCGCGCCACGATCCGGATCAGCCGCCATTTCTCCAGGTAGCGCAGATGATCGTCCCGGACCGCTGGATACAGTTCGCGGATCTCCCGCACGCTGTACAGCTCGTGGCCCGGCGCTTCGGGCGGGGGCAGCCCACCCCGATCGCAGAAGTCCGCCTCGCTGACGATGTGGACCTGTCCTGGTGTTCGCGCGTTGACCTGCTCGGCCCGCTGCAGCTTGCGGCTCTTGTCGCCCGTGACCGAGGCATCCGCAATCGCCAGCCGGCTCGCTCCGCGACCCGCTCCGTCGGCGCCGATCACGAGCATCGTCGTGCGGGAACTCACCTCGTCGGCCGCCTCGCCGCCCAGCCGCTGGACGAGCGCGAACGCATCCTTGCGGCCGATCGAGGCCAGGCGGCCATTGAACACGACCACCTGATTTGCGAACGTTAGTGGCGAGTCGAGCCGGCCGGCGGGTGAGGAAGATGGTGTCACCGAGAGATCCCCACCGAGGTGTGTCGAAGGCGTGACGTGACGAAGCGGTGAAGCAGACGACGCATCAGGATCGGATGCTGGCGCTCCAGATCAGTGCGTAACGGCGCTGTTCGCAGGGAAAGATGAACGAGAACGGTTGTAAAGTCAAGCGGCATCCGACCACAATGCGGCACAGGACGCCACTGCACCACGGCCGATCCGCCGTGGCGCGAGGAGAAACGACGCGATGCTGCTTGCTGCCGATGTCGGCGGCACCACGACACGCCTCGGCCTGTTCCGCCCCGAGGCGGATCGACCGGTCCCGATCCGCACGGCACGGTTCACCTCCCTCGACCACGGCGGCATGGCCGCCATGCTCGACGAGTTCCTCTCGGCCTCGAACGAGATCGGTCCGATCGCGGGCGCCTGTTTCGGCGTGGCCGGGCCCGTGCTCGAAGGGACGGCGCGGCTGACCAACGTCCCCTGGACGATCGAAGCCTCCGAGATCGGCGCGCGCTTCGGCGTCGGCAGGGTCGCGCTGCTGAACGACCTCGAGGCGATGGCCTATTCGGTCTCGGCCCTCGCTCCGGACGAGCTGGCCACGCTCCAGGAAGGCGAAGCGCTCGGGTCGGGAAGCGCCGCGCTGATCGCCGCCGGCACCGGTCTCGGCGAGGCGCTGCTGCACAACCAGGACGGCCGCTTCGTCCCATCCGCCTCCGAAGCCGGGCATGCCGATTTCGCGGCGCGGACCCCTCGGGAGCTCGATTTCGTCCGCGAACTGTCCCAGAGCCTGGGCCGGGTGCGGCTGGAGGACGTCCTGTCAGGATCGGGGCTCGTCAACCTGTACTACTTCGCCCACGACGAGCCCTGCGTCGCCGGGACGGCCGACGACCCCGACGACCTGCCCGCCCAGATCACGACTTCGGCGCTCACGGGTGGCTGCAGCAGCTGTGTCGAGGCCCTCGAGATGTTCGTCTCGGCCTACGGCGCCGAGGCTGGCAACCTCGCGCTCCGGTCGACCGCCACCGGCGGTGTCTACGTCGGCGGCGGCATCGCGCCCCAGATCCTCCCGGCGCTCGAATCGGGCGGGTTCCTGGAGGCGTTCCGGAACAAGCCGCCGATGACCGATCTGCTGGCCGCCGTACCGGTGGCGGTCATCCTCCACCCCCAGCCCGGGTTACTCGGCGCCGCGGTCCGCGCCGCGCAGCTATAGATCGGGGCTTTGCCCCGAACCCCCGCGCTGCGCGCCGTGCGCGCCGTCGTCTTCTCCGTCAGAGCCCTTCCAGAAACTCCCGCCAGGCCTCCCAGTAGTCTGCCCCGCCCACGTCGTAGCTGTCGTTGTGACCGGCGCCGCGGATCGTGTGGAACCGCTTCGGCTCAGGCGCCAGATCGAACAGCGCTCGGCCGTGCGCGATCGGGACAATCTCGTCCCGGTCGCCGTGCAGGACGAACATTCGCGCCGAGACCCGGTCGATCTTCGCCCGGTTGTCGAACTGTGTTCGGACGAGCGCGGCCGGGACGAGCGGGTAGTGGCGTCGCGCCAGTTCCGGCAGCGAGAGAAACGGCGATTCGAGGACGACGCCACCGACCGGTCGATTCACCGCCACGTCGAGGGCCACGGCCGCGCCGATCGAGCGGCCGAAGACGACGACCCGTTGGCTGGCGAACCCGGCGTCGAGTGCGGCCGCGTACATCGCCAGACCATCCAGATAGAGCCCCGCCTCGTCTGGCGTCCCGCCGCTCAGGCCGTAGCCGCGATAGTCGGCAAGGACGATGTCGAGGCCGAAGCGCTGGACGAGCCGCTGGGCGTTGTCCAGCCGGTGACTGATGTTGCCGGCGTTGCCGTGGAACCAAACGAGAACCCGGGCGCCGTCACCCCGGATGTGCCAGCCGTGCAGCTCGACACCGTCGCTGGCGCGCAGCCGCAGCTCGTCGGCGTCGAGGCCGTAGTCAGCGGGCGTCGCCGCCAGTGGCCCAGTCGGGAAGTAGATGAGGTGACGCTCGAAGATCATCAGCCCGCCCACGACCAGGAGCCAGACCACTGTCACCGTCGCGCCGATCCGGATCGGCGTCCGCCACCATGGGGCCGTGACCGCCTGCTTGACCATCGGACGTGAGGCTCCTACCCTACCGCAGCCCGCAGAGAATCATCGATGCCCGGCCGTCACGGCAGCGGCGAATGGCTGCTCGGTCGGCACCAACGTCGCAGCGTTGTTCCGCTGAGGCGCCGGCCCGGTTGCGGTCGCCCGGGGGCGCGCGGTACGCTGACTCATCCGATGCGTCTCCTCCGCCAGCTGACGCTCGCCGTCTTCTTCATCGTCACCGCGAGCGTCGCCTCACCCGCACTCGCCCAGAGAGTCGTCGCCGTCGCCGACATCCACGGCAGCCTCGACGGCGTGACGGCAATCCTCCAGGCGACCGATCTCGTGGATGCCGACGCGCACTGGACCGGCGGCGACGCGATCTTCGTCCAGACCGGCGACTTCACCGACCGCGGCCGCGGGGTGCGCGCCGTCATGGACCTACTGAAGCGGCTCGAGGCCGACGCCGCCGCCGGCGGCGGCCGGGTCGTCGGCCTGCTCGGCAATCACGAGGTCATGAACATGATGCGCGACGTCCGCGACGTCACGCCGGAAATCTACGCGACGTTCGCTGACAACCGATCGGCCGGGCGACGACAGGCGGCCTACGCAGCCTATCGCGACTGGGCGGAGGCTGCCGGCCGCGTCGTGGAGACCGAGACGTCATGGCTGGAGGCGCACCCGCCGGGCTACTTCGCCTATCAGGAGGCCTTCGAGGCCGACGGCCACTACGGCCAATGGCTACGTGGCAAGTCGGTGGTCGCCCGGGTCGACCGCAGCATCTTTCTGCACGGCGGGATTCATCCGGCGGTCGAACCGACCGGCCTCGACGCCAGGAACGCCCAGGCCCGAGAGGAGCTGGCCGCGTTCGATCGCGCCAGAACACGGCTGATCGACGCCGGCGCGATCCTGCCATTCTCGACGTTCCAGGAGATCCTCGACCTGATCCGTCGCCGAGGCCGGGTCGAGGTCGAACCCGACGTGGCGGAGCTGCTCGAGGCGTTGGCCGATCTGTCGTCGTGGTCGGTCGTCGACGAGAACGGCCCACTCTGGTTCCGCGGGTTCGCACTCTGGCGGCCAGCCGACGGCGGGCCGCAAATCGCCCGGCTGCTCGACCGGTACGACGCCGATCGGTTCGTTGTCGGCCATTCGGTGCTCCGCAGCCGGCGGGTGACGCCGCGCTTCGACAACGGCGTCTTTCTCATCGATACCGGCATGCTGGCCAGCGTCTACGAGGGCAAGCCGTCGGCTCTCGAGATCGAGGGCAGCCGGATCACGGCCGTCTACGTCGGCGAGCGTGAACGGCTCGTCGTTCCGGAGCTCTGAACACGGACCTCGCCCCCTCACCCCCTTCTCCCCTACGGGGAGAGGGAACTCTGAATTGCCTTGCGCCTCTTCCGATCCAACACGACCGACACACCGACGTAGTACGCCGGAAAGATCATCGACCAGCGCGCGACCGCACTCGGTCCCCCGTCGAACTCCCACGCCGCCACGAGCATCGCGACCGCCCAGATCGTCCCCCCGACGAGCGTCACACCACGCAATGTCGGCGTCCGCGACGGATAGACGAAGCCGACCGGCGCGAACACGAGGACGACCAAGCCCCCGACGATCACGCCATTGACCGTCGGCATCATCCCGAGCGTGTAGAGGTAGAACGCTACGATGTTCCAGTACGACGGAAAGCCTCGAAAGAAATGGTCCGAGGTCTTCGCATCCTTGTGGCTGAAGCCGTAGGCGCTCGCGAGTAGCATCCCGACGCCCAGGGGCAGCCCCCATCCCGAGGGCACAACCGCGTCGAGCGAGACGACCCAGGCCGGCACGAAGACGAACGTCAGGTAGTCGGCGAGGTTGTCGAGAAGCGTCCCGTCAAAGCGCGGCGTCCGCTCCTTCACCCGGACCCAGCGCGCCAGCGCGCCGTCGGTCGAATCGATCGCTACGGCGGCCCAGAGCCAGAGGAAGCCTTTCCGCGGATCGCCGTCGATGAACGCCTGGAGTGCCAGGAGCGCGACGACGGCGGTGGCCGCCGTGTAGAGATGCACCGCCCAGGCCGCTGCGACCGCCGCCCGCGAGTTCGACCCGTTCGCCATCAGCAGATCGTCCCCAGCGTGAAGCCGCGCTCCCGCAGCGCGGGCACCAGGAGCGCCGTCGCATCGACGGCGTACCGGCGGTCGGCGCGGGGATCCTCATGGTGGCCGTCGTGGATGATGATGATGTCGCCGTCGGAGGCCTTGCCGGCGAGACGCCGCGCCAGCCCTTCGGGCTCTCGGGCCTGGAACCAGTTCCAGTCCCAGAGCCCCCAGCCCCAGCCAACCAGCACGTAGTCGATTCGCATCAGCCCCTCGAACATCTGGCCGCTCCGCCATCCGCCGTGCGGCCGGAAGGCGCGACACGGCGGCGCGCCGCCCAGTTCCTCGATCAGCGCCGCCGACGCCGTGACTGTCTCGACCAGCGCGTCGGGTGACTGCCAGATCAGCCCGGTCGTATGCGAATGGACGCCGATCGCATGGCCCTCGTCGAGGATCCGTTGGACGATCGGCGCCGTCTCGTCGTTGAGATGACGGGGGATGAGGAAGAACGTCGCACGCGCGTCTAGGTCGGCCAGGCCGTCGAGCAGGAACGGAAACGGCGCCGTATGGGCGAAGACCATGACCGCCATCGCGACGGCAGCAAAGAGGAACAGCATGCGGGTCGGGCTCTCTCCCGCGTAGAATACCCGAGCGACGTCCCACACCACCGCAGGAGGCCGTACATGCCGAGAGCGCGTCCTCGATCGCCCGACCGGCTCCTCTTCCTTGCGATCCTCGCGATGCCCGTGATCGTCACGGCCTGCGCCGCCGGCGGGGCGTCCGGCACCGCCGCTCCGCCGCCGGGCGCCGACGCCCAACCTGACTGGGACGCCCAGCGCGCACGGATGGTCGAGACGCAGCTGCGGGGGCGCGACATCGCCGACCCGACCGTCCTCGACGCGATGCGGCGCGTACCGCGGCACCTCCTGGTCCCCGAGGCGGTCCGGGAGTTGGCCTACAACGATCACCCGGTGCCGATCGGCTACGAGCAGACGATCTCGCAACCCTACATCGTCGCCTACATGACACAGCTCCTGGATCTACCGCCGAACGCGAGGGTGCTCGAGATCGGCACCGGCTCCGGCTACCAGGCGGCGGTCCTCTCCGAGATCGCGGCCGAGGTCTACACGATCGAGATCGTCGAGGAACTCGCCGCGCGCGCTGCAGCCGATCTGACGGCGCTCGGCTACGACAACGTGACGGCGAAGGCCGGCGACGGCTACGTCGGCTGGCCGGAGCAGGCGCCGTTCGACGGCATCATGGTGACCGCCGCACCCGACCACGTCCCGCAGCCGCTCGTCGATCAACTCGCCGTTGGCGCCCGGCTCGTCCTGCCCGTCGGGCGCGATTTCCAGGTGATGACGGTGATCACGCGGACCGCGGCCGGCGTCACCGAGGAACAGACGATCCCGGTCCGGTTCGTCCCGATGACCGGTCGGGCGCGCGTGCCAGGGGACGACTAGCGCTACCCCGCCTCGCCTCGCCTGGCATCGCTTGTGCCCTATTTCACGATGCGGGGTAGGGTCGCCACCTTCTGCTACCATCGGCTCACCAACCGGATCCGACCGTCGGTGCAAGGGCTCTTGCGGGGCTCTCTCAAGCCCTGCCATTGCGAGGAGGTGTTCGATGCCGAACCGCACCGCAGCCGACATCATGATGACGAAGGTCGTGACGCTCGCACCCGGCGACGACATTTACGCCGCGATGCGGACGCTCCTGAAGAAGAAGATCTCCGGCGCGCCCGTCGTGGACGAAGCCGGGACCGTCGTCGGCGTTCTCTCCGAGAAGGACTGCCTGAAGGTCCTGACCGCCGTCGCGTTCGAGGGTGTTCCCGGCGGCACCGTCGCCACCTACATGACCGGGAAGGTCGACGCCGTCGACCCGTCGACGAGCGTCTACGACCTGGTCACCCGCTTCATCCAGAACCACTACCGCCGCCTGCCCGTCACCGACAGTGACGGCCGGCTGCTCGGTCAGGTCTCCCGACGCGACGTGCTCGCCGTCATCGAGTCGATGGAGGACAACTCGTTCCTCTACGGCACGGAGGATCATCACCTCCGACTCGGAACCGACGAAGAGCTGGGCGTCGACTCCGCAATGAGGCGGGCAAGGGATCGGTAGGGAGCTCAGGCGCTCAGACGATCCGTTCCGGGTGGGAGTAGATGTTGTACCCGCCGTCACGGACGAAGCCGAGCAGCGTGATCCCCGACTCGTCGGCCAGTTCGATCGCAAGCGTCGACGGCGCGGAGACGGCGGCGACGACCGGGACGCCGGCCAGGAGCGCCTTCTGAATGATTTCGAACGACGCGCGGCCCGAGACGGCCAGGCCGTAGGAGCTGAGCGGCAAGCGCTCGAGCAGCAGCATCCGACCGACGACCTTGTCGACCGCGTTGTGGCGCCCCACGTCCTCCGCGACGTCGAGCAGGACACCCGCCGCGTCGAATAGGCCGGCGGCGTGCATGCCGCCTGTCCGATCGAAGGCCGCCTGCGCGAAGCGGAGGCGGTTGGGCCACTCGAGCACCGCCTCGCCCGTCACCTGCCCTCCGCCGTCGATCGCCGGGACCGCGGCCTCCAGCGAATCGAGGGTCACCCGGCCGCAGAGCCCGCACGACGAACTGGTCACGACGTGCCGCCGCTCCCGGATCCGATCGGCGGGCGGCTCGCCATGGAGCGTCACATCGACGATGTTCTTGAGATCGGGCGTCTCGGAGTCGGTACAGTGGCGGATGAGGTCGATCTCGTCGACGCCGCGAACGATCTGCTCCGACAGGAGGAACCCGGCGGCGAGATCGTGATCGCGGCCGGGCGTCCGCATGATGACGGCGAACGCCTCGCCGTGGATCCGCACCTCCATCGGCTCCTCGGTCGCCGCGTGATCTTGGAGGGTATCGCGGACGCCGTCCCTGACCCGGGTCACGTCGACCGCGCGCGAACTCTCGGTCATCGCTCTCCGACGATCTGGATGACGACTTCGCGTGAACGCGGTCCGGTGTCGAGTTCGACGAGCGTCAACTGTTGCCAGGTGCCGAGAGTGAGGGCACGGTCGACGACGGGAATCGTCACCGATGGACCGAGGATCGCCGCCCGAACGTGGCTCGACCCGTTGTCGTCGCCCCAGCGGAGATGATGCTGGTACTCGACGTTCCTGGGCGCAATCTGCTCGCACGCTCGGCCCAGATCGGCGACGACGCCGGGCTCGAATTCCAGCGTCGTCACCGCCGCGGTCGACCCGACGACGCAGACCGTGGCCGTGCCGTTAGCGAGTCCCGATTCGGCGACCGCAGCCGTGACCGCCCGCGTGAGATCGTGCGCGTCGCCCTGCCCGGCGGTCTCCAGCTGATGCCGGACGGTGACGACCACGTGCGCTCCGGCTACCTCACCGCCGTGAACATGATCTCGACCCGCCCGTCGCCGCTCATCAGGCCGGTGCCGATCGCCGCGCGCGTCGGGGCATCAACGGTGATCACCTCGCGATAGGCGGTATTCATCTCGCCCCACTCGCTCATGTCGGTGAGATAGACAATCCCCTGAACCAGATCCTCGACGCCGAACCCGGCCACCTCGAGCGTCCGGCCAATCGTCGCCAGCGTCTGACGGGACTGCGCCTCGGTGCTGTTCCGCGTCTCGTCGTTCACGCCGAGCATGCCCGAGAGATACAGCCGGTTCCCCACCCGCACGCCCTGGCTCAACGTCGAGCTCAAGCGTCCCGGCGTCCCGTCGGCGTTGGGCCGTGTGATCCGCTCCTTGTCACCGGCGACGGCGACCATCGTGATCTCGAGGTTGAGCCCGGGCCCCATCAGATCGGCTCGCACCGTCGCCCGCGCGGGCGGAATCTCGGAGAAGTGCTCGCTGTAGGCGGAGTTCATGTCGCGGAACAGCGCCGTGTCGGTGATGAAGACCCGCGACTGGACGACGTCGTCCAGCGTCATGTCGGCCAGGGCGAGAATCTGCCGCGCGTTCTCGAAGATGGCGCGGGTCTCTCCCTGGATGCCGCCGTCCGCGGTCGAGCCGTCGGCGTAGTTCCGGCCGAGCAGCCCGGGGAGAAAGACCGTGTCACCCGACTTGATGCCGTAGCTGTACGGCGCGGTGTCGGGCCAGCCGTCTGGCCGGAGGACGGTGCGCTCGGCGCCGTTCCGGATCGCGATCAGCGAGATCTCGACCAACCCGCCCTCGCGCGCCAGATCGGTCCGGACGGTCGTTCGCACCGGCGGGTCGGTCGGGAAGTACTCGCGGAAGACGCCGTTCATCCCCTGGAAGTTTGCCGGGTCGGTCAGATAGACCGTGGCCGACGCGACGCGGTCGTAGCCGACACCGGCCAGCTCAAGCACCTCGCCGAGGTTGTCGAGAACGCCGCGCGTCTGCGCGTCGATGTCATCGCCGCCGGCCAGGCTACCCGACAGGTAGATGAAGTCCCCGGCCGCCACCGCGGGGCTGAGAAACCCGTTCGGCGACTGGCCCGGGCGCCGGATGACGCGCTTGCCCTGGGCCGCCGCGCTCCCGGCCATGAAAACCAGCAGGAGGCAGACACCGATACCGACGACTGTCAAGTTCTTGATGCGCATGGGCTTCCCTTTCAGACGCGGGCGCGCCGACCGGACTCGGCGGGCGGGCGGGCCGCGGACGGATATTCTACTGGACCTTCGAATCTAGGGGAATGACGCAGCCACTACAGCCGGCGCCCACTGGCCCGCGCGGATCTACTCCGACGGTCGTCTGCTCCAGGACCTAGCCCTCCAGACTCGGATGTTGGTTGTGCCACGGGGTGGCCCGCTCGTAGGCCAGCGCGGCCCTGAGGACTGTCGCCTCACCGTAGAGCCGGCCGGTGAACATGAGCGACACCGGCATCCCGTCGGCAAACCCGGCCTTCAGCGCGACCGCCGGGTGGCCGGTCAGGTTCGTGATCCCCAAGCTGCCGCTCCGAGACGGCGACACGAAGAGGTCGTAGTCGGCCATCAACGCCTCCATCCGCTGCTGGAGCAGGGTCCGGATCCGCTGGGCTCGGAGGTACTCGACCGCCGGGACGAACCGGCCCGAGCGGAAGGTGTTCGGCCACGACCGCGGGCTCTGGGACGTCAGCTGATCGATGCCGCGGCTGCGCGTGAGGTCATCGAACGCCGCCGCGGCCTCGGTCGTCAAGACGAAACCGATCGCGTTGCTGGACATCTCGGGCATCGCGATCGGTTCGAGGGTCGCGCCCGCACCCCGCAGTGCCTCGAGCGCCGCGGCCAACGCGGTGCGCTGCGCCTCGCGCGCGGCCCGCTGGTCCTCGGGCAGGTCGTCGGGAATCCGCTCGAACTCGTCGCGCAGGTAGCCGATGCGCAGGCCGGCCAGCTGCGGCTCGGGTGTCCAGTCGAACGGCGCACCGGTGACCGTGCCGTCCCGGCCGTCCGGGCCGTAAATCGCATTGAAGACCAGCGCGCAGTCCTCGACCGAGCGGCACATCGGCCCGATCTTGTCCATCGTCCAGCTGAGCGCCATGGCGCCGTAGCGGCTCACCCGGCCATAGGTCGGACGCAGGCCGGTGACCCCGCACGCCGCCGACGGCGAGATGATCGAGCCGCGCGTCTCGGTGCCGATCGAGAATCCGACCAGGCCGGCAGCCGTCGCCGCGCCGGGGCCGGCCGACGACCCCGACGAGCTGCGCTCGAGATTCCACGGGTTGCGGGTCGAGCCGCCGAACCAGACGCCGCCCAGGGCGAGCGCGCCCATCGAAAGCTTCGCCACGAGGACCGCGCCGGCCTCGGCCAACCGCTCGACGACGGTCGCGTCGACATCGATCACCTGGTACTCGTAGGGCTTGGCGCCCCACGTCGTCTTGATCCCCCGCGTCGCCAGCAGATCCTTCGCGCCCCACGGGATGCCGTGCAGCGGCCCGCGGTAGCGGCCCGCCGCGATCTCCGCATCGGCTCGCCGTGCTTGTTCGAGCGCGAGTGTGTCGGTCAACGTCACGACGCAGTGCAGCGTGTCGCCGTGGCGCCTCAGGCGGTTCAGGTACATCTCGGTCAGCGCCGTCGACGTCACGGCGCGCCGCTCGATGAGGGATGCCAGCCCGCGGACCGGCAGGAACGCCAGGTCCTCGAGTGAGGTGGGCACGTCGATCGGACCGTCCTCAATCTGCGAAAGCCGCAGTCGTGCCCCCGGCGTCGCGTCGCCCACCGGCGCCCGGCCGGGCAGGTGCGGCGTGAACGTGACGGCCGGCTCGGTGTCGAGCGGCACGTCGAACTCGCGTAACTCGGCGTAGTCGTCGAGGCGGCGGCCGAGATTCTCTTGCATCATCGCCTGCTCGGCCGGCATGAAGTCGAGGCCGGCCACCGCCTCGGTCCCCTCGATGGCGGAGGTCGCCACTGGCTCGGCTTCCGCTTGCGCGGCCACCTTTGGCGCGACGAGGCCCGATGCGAGCGCCGCGGGCGCGACCCTCAGGAAGCCCCGTCGTCCGATCGTGCCCCGCCGTGCGTTGCCCTTACCTGACATCGACAACCTCCTTCTTCCTTAGATGGGGCGCCTTGTCTGCCCCGAGTCCTATCGAGGGGCGCCCCCAAGCCGTGCGCGCCTTTGCCTCCCTTCACGCCGGCCGCACCGCCGGATCCGACCTGGCGGCCGGCAGCGCCAGCGCCAGCACGGCAGCCGCCAGGACCAGCAGCGTCGAACCCCAGAGACAGGCCGTGAGGCCGCCCGTCACGTAGAGCACCCCCGAGAGCAGCGTGCCAATCAGGCGGCCCGCCGCGTTCGCCATGTAATAGAACCCGACGCTGGCCGCCACGCAGTCCGCGTCGGTGTAGGCCAGGATCAGATACGAGTGCAGCGACGAGTTCACGGCGAAGGCGACGCCGAAGACTCCAAGCCCGCCCATCACCGCACCCGTCGGGTGGAACCCGGCCGAGACGGCCAGCGCGATTGCCGCCGCGACGGCGGCCAGACCGAGGCCCCAGGTCTGCGCCAGGCGCGCTGCCGATCCGGCACTCACCTCGTGCCGCAGCAGCTGGGGCGCGGCCGCCTGGATCGCGCCGTACCCGATGACCCAGGCAGCGAGGAACCCGCCGACGCCGGTGAAACTCCAGCCGGCGACGTCGTAGAGAAACAACGGCAAGCCGACGGCGAACCAGACGTCGCGCGCGCCGAACAAACAGAGCCGCGCGATCGACAGCACGTTGATCTCGTAGCTCTTCGACAGGATCTGCGTGAAGGCGGCCTTCGACCTCGACTTGCCGAGATCGTCGCGGAGCGTCGCGGCGGCGCCGACGAGGACGACACTCAGCGCGCCCGCCATCGCCCACAGCGCGGGTACGAAGCCGAGCGTGCCGAGCAGGGCGCCGCCCATCAGAAAGCCTAGTCCCTTGAGCGCGTTCTTCGAGCCGGTCAGCCAGGCCACCCATCGGAACAGTCGCGAGTCGTCGTCGGGCGCGAGTAACTTGACCGCGCTCTTCGAGCTGAGTTTCGTCAGATCCTTGGCGATGCCCGACAGCGCCTGTGTCGCCATCACGTAGCCGACCGAGAGCCAGCGGACCCACGTCGGATTGACACCGGCGAGCATCACGAGCGCGATCACTTGCAGGGCCAGGCCGGCGAAGAGCGTCAGCCGGAGCCCGACGCGCGACCCGATCCAGCCGCCCAGCAGATTCGTCACGATGCCGAAGAACTCGTAGAGCAGGAAGAGCAGTGCCAGATCGAGCGGCGTGTAGCCCAGGGTGTGGAAGTGCAGCAGGACGAGCATCCGCAGCGCGCCGTCGGTCAGCGTGAAGCCCCAGTAGCACGCCGTGATGACCGCGTAGCCGCGCGTCTGCATCTCCGTGGTCCGGGAAGAGGTGGATTATACCGCCCCGCAGGTCCACCGACAGTGGGGTGCGGCGCGCACAGCGCGCCGCGCGCCGGTTGGAGCGGAGCGCGGGGGGGACTCGGGGACGAAGCCCCCGTCTCTATCAGCCGGCGCGTAGCGTGCGGACGTAGTGGACGACCGACCAGCGCTCGTCCTCGCTCAGCCGGCTCTCGAACTCGCGCATCGGGCGCTTGCCGACGGTGATCTTGTAGAAGATCTCGCCGTCGGTCATCCGGTCGTGCGCTTCGGCCGTCGACATGTCGGGCGGCGCCGGCTTGATCCGCGCCGTCGCCGGGCCGTCGCCCAGGCCGGTCTCACCGTGGCACATCCGGCAGTTGCGCTCGTAGAGCCGCTGGCCCTCGGCCAGGACGTCGTCATCGGCCGCGATCGGATTCTCGACCGCCCGCTCCTCTTCCGGCACCTCCCAGGGTTCCTGGTCCTGAGCCGCGGTCAGGAGCACCGTCCCGACCAACATCGCCAGTGCCATCGCCATCAACTTGTGCATCGCTCTCGTCGCCTCCACCTTCCCGTCAGCGGCTTCGTCGCCGCCGCAGATCCTCATCCTAGCACGCGGCTCACGCCTTCGCGGCGCGCTGCGCGTCGAGCACCTCGGTCACCGCCTCCACGTCGCGCTCGTCGGCCTCCTTGATCTCCCAGATCGAGACCAGCGGAAACAGCTTGGCAAACACGATGTAGAGCAGCGCGAACGCCGCGAACTGCGCCGCCGTCAGACCGATCTCGACCATCGACGGCGTGTAGCGTCCAGCGTCCCACATCGCCTCGGAGCGCGGATACGACGCCGAACTGAGGACGATGATGTAGCGCTCGAGCCACATCCCGACGACGACGGAGCACGACGCGACCACCGTCCCGGCGATCGTGCGCAACCGCCGGAAGGACAGGATGCCGAGCGGGATGACGAAGCAGCAGGCGATCATCGACCAGAACGCCGTCGAGAACGGTCCGTAGAGGCGCGAATTGAGCACCGCCACTTCGTCGGGCTCGTTGCCGTACCAGACGGTCATGTGCTCGGCGAACGTGAAGTAGAACCAGAGGCAGGCCATCGTCAGCATCAACAGCCCGAGGTTGTTGAAGTGAATCGGCCGGAAGAACGCCTCGAGGCGGAACGTCTTGCGCAGGATCGCCATTGCGATGAGCAGCGCCGCGATTCCCGAGAAGATCGCGCCGACGACAAAGTAGGGCCCGAAGATCGCCGAGTGCCACATCGGGAGCAAGTTCATCGCAAAGACCCACGACACGACCGTGTGTACCGATACGGCAATCGGGATGATTGCGACGGCCATGATGCCGATCAGCTTCTCGAGCCGTGCGTGCTGCTTCGGCGTCCCCTCCCACCCAAGCGCCAGCGCACGATAGAACCATCGCAGCCGCGGGCTCCGGTCGCGCAAGATCGCCAGGTCGGGGATGAGCGGCAGGTAGAGATAGGTGATGCTGCCCATCAGGTAGAGCGAGATGCAGACGACGTCCCAGATGAGCGGCGAGAGCGGCTGCGGGTACAGCAACGGCACGTAGATCAGCTCGGGTCGACCGAGATGCCAGAGGACGTTGCTCGACCCCATGAGCAGTGCGAAGACCGTGATCGCCTCGGCCGCGCGCGTGATCGGCCGGCGCCACTCGGCCTGGGTCAGTCTGAGAATCGCCGAGATGAGCGTCCCGGCGTGGCTGATGCCGATGAAGAAGACGTAGTTCGTGATGTAGAGACCCCAGTAGACCGGTGTGTTCATCCCGGCGATGACCATGCCTTCGCCCAGCTGGCGAGCCCACTGGTAGCCGCCGAACGCAATCACCGCGAGCAGGAGGCCGACGACGAGCCAGACGGTCCGGCTCGTCTCGACGACCGGACGGATCAGCGAGTCTTCAATCGCTCGATCCCGGTCGGACGCTGCCACGCCAGTCTCCTTCCTTCAGATAGAACACCCGCGGGCCGGTGCCCAGCTCTTCCATCGGGCGCTCGGCACGCGGGCTCTCGGCCTGCTGCGACACCGCGCTCTCGGGATCGTCCAGGTCGCCGAAGACGATCGCCTGCGCCGGGCAGGCCTGCGCGCAC
Source organism: Acidobacteria bacterium UBA2161 (assembly GCA_002328835.1). Classification (GTDB taxonomy): domain Bacteria; phylum Acidobacteriota; class Vicinamibacteria; order Vicinamibacterales; family UBA823; genus UBA2161. The sequence continues at coordinate 116,642 of DCWN01000003.1, forward strand.
GCCGGCTGCGCCTCGCCGTCCTGAACCTCGCGCTCGTCGCCGCGGGCGGTGTCCTCCGCGCGCCGGATCCGCTGGACGCAAAAGGTGCACTTCTCCATGATGCCCTTCCAGCGCACGGCGACATCCGGGTTGATCGTCTGCTCGAGTGGCGCCTCCCAGCTGGGCTCGCCCCAGTTGAAGTGGCGCACCGTGTACGGACACGCCTGCGCGCACGCGCGCGTGCCGATACAGCGCGGATGGATCTGCGCGTTCAGGCCGTCTGGGGTCTCGTAGGTGGCAGATACCGGGCAGACACTGGCACACGGCGCCTCGTCGCAGTGGACGCACATGACCGGCACGAACCGGACCCGCACGTTCGGGAACTCCCCCTCGACGTGGCGCTCGACGCGGAGCCACTCGATCGTGCGGCCGATGGCGGCCTGCTCGGGCCCGGCCGGCGGCACGTTGTTCTCGGTGCGGCAGGCGACGACGCAGGCGTTGCAGCCGTCGCACCGGTCGACGTCGATCGCCATGCCCCAGTTCGCCATCTCAGTTCACCTTCCCTAGGCGTCGATCTTGCGTAGACTGACCGCCGTCCCGACCAAGGCCAACTCGGCCCCATCGGCCGGATCGGGCGGCGCGAGCAGCGCCAGTGGGTTCGCGCCTCGGTCGGTCGCATACCGGCCGTAGTCGGTGTGGCCCTGCCCGGCCGCAATCGCCACGACCTCTGGCCTCAGGCCCGGCACGACCCGGACGCGCGCCTGCAGCTCACCCTGAGCCGAGGCGACCACGACCGCATCGCCGTCGACGAGGCCGTGCTCCTCGGCCGCCGCATGGCTCACCTCGACGACCGAGCCCCAGCGGACGCCGGTCATCGGGTCGGCCAACTCCTGGAGAAACGGCAGATGCGCGCTTCGACCGTCGCCGAATGCGAGCGAGGGATAGACGTGCAACAGGAACGGTCGGTCAGTCGTGGTCGCCGCAAGGCCGCCACCCGTAGTCAGCGCGGCGATGTCGAACTGATAGCGGCCGTCGGGTGTGCCAAACTCGACCGGCGCGGCGTCTTCGAGCGCCGCCGCGTCCCACCAGCCGCCCGACTCGATCGCGCTACGCCAGAAGCGGCCGGCGGTCGACTCGACGACCGACCCGCGCTGGGCATCGTGCAGGCCGGCCCACGCGTCCTGCAGCGCGTCCTCGTAGCTATCCCACGGCAACGCCGCCGACATGTCGTCGCCCAGCCGCTGCCCCACCTGCAGCAGAACGTCGGGCATCGACCTGGTGTCGTGCAGCGGCCTGACGAAGACGGGCCCGGACAGCGAGGCGACGGCTCGGCCGACGCCAGGCGCCGGCACGTCGTCGTCGAATCGCTCGAACGTCGTCGGCTCGGGGAGGATCAGATCGGCCCACCGTGTCGTCTCGTCGGCGAACGACGCGAACGCGGCGACGAACGGAACCCCCGCGAAGAGGTCGGCCACGCCCGCGGCGGCCGGCAAGGTGTAGAACGGGTTCGCGCCCGACACGAGCAGCGCGCTGACATCGGCAGGCGGGTCGGCGAGGACCTCGACCAGCGGGCGCGGCGCCGCAGCGGCGGCCGCCGCGTCAGCCTCCGTCTCGGATTCTGGGGGCGCTGCCAGCACCGGCAGTTCCGGCCAGGGTGCGAACGGCGGCGGCGGGTCGAACCGGACGCCGCCCTCGCGATCGAAGGCGCCCAGCAGCGCGTTGAGATGCGTGACGGCCAGGGCCGTCGCCAGGCCGGTCGATCCGGCGACGGCCGCGTCGCCCGCGACCGCCAGGGTCGGGCCGTAGTCGGCCATCTCGTGGGCGACCCGCTCGATCTGCTCGGCTGCCACACCGGTCGCCCCCGCAACCGTTTCGGGCGAATAGTCGGACAGCAGGCGCTCGCGGAACGCGTCGAAACCGGTCGCGCGATCGGTCACGAATCTCTCGTCATGGCGTCCATCGCGGACGAGGACGTGCGCAAAGCCGAGCGCCAGTGCCGCGTCGCTGCCCGGACGAGCCGGCAGCCATTCGTCGGCGCGCGCCGCGGTCACCGAGAGGTGCGGACCGACCGCCACCAGCTTGCCGCGCTGCCCGGGCCGTCCGCGGCGAAGATGGCCGAGCCCTCGCCCGAACCTCACCGGCGAGCGCGATGCCTCGACCAGCGCCGCGCCGAAGGTCACGACGTAGTTCGCGTGCTCGAGGTCGTGGGCCGGCAACGCGTCGCGCCCGACCGCCAGCGCGTGGGCCCGGCGGACCGTGCTGTCACCGAACGGCTCGTGGGCCCAACGATGCGCGCCACCGAAGGCCGCGGCGAACCGCTCGACGAGCGTCGCCCGGTGGCCGCGCAGCTGACCGGTCAGAAACGCCAGGCTGGTCGGGCCGTCGAGCGACGACAGCTCGGTCGCCAGCCGCTCGAGTGCGTCGTCCCAGGAGATCTCGGTCCAGCGCCCCTCGCCGCGCGCGCCCTCGCGGACAAGCGGCGATGCCAGCCGGTCCGGGTGATACATCACCTGCGGCAACGCCTGCCCGCGGGCGCAGCTGCCACCCTGCGAAATCGGATGGGCCGGATTCCCCTCGACCTTGACCAAGCGGCCATCGATCTTCCGCGACAGCAGGCCGCACCCCCCAGGGCACTCGGTGCAGAGCGTCGCGTGGAACTCCTCGACGCCGGGGATGAACTGCTCTTCCGGGATCAGGATCGGGATGATCTGCTCGGAGCCGGGCGGCGTGCATGCGTCGAGCAGCACACCGGCCGTGCCCACCACCACCGAACTCTTCAGGAACTCGCGGCGCTTCATGTGTGACAGGTCAGGCAGTCGACCGACGCCTCCTGCTCCTCGTGGCAGGTCATGCACCAGCCCATGTCGTACACCATGTGGCGCGTCGCGCGGTCACTCGCGCCGATGTCGCCGTGGCAGGTCGCGCAGTCGATCTCGGCCTCGATGTGCCACCGGTGGTTGAAGTGGGTGTAGTCGGGCAGCTCGTACAGCCGGACCCAGGGGATCTCGTCCCCGGCCTCGCTGAACTCGACCAACAGGTCGAGATCGGCGCTGGGGGCCTCGGGCTCCATGAACTCGTGGCAGTCCATGCAGCTCTGGACGCGCGGGATGCCGGCGACGGCATAGCGGTCGACATACTCGTGGCAGTAGGCGCAGTCGATCTCGTTCTCGCCGTGGATCCGGTGGGAGAACGCGAGCGGCTGGTCAGGGCTGGCGCCGGCGTCGGACGAGCAGGCGCTGATGAGCACGCCCAGGAAGACGACGGCGGCGGCGGCGATGAGCGCGTTGGGGGTCAAACGAAATCGCGACATGTCGGACCGGGCGGCGGCATTATATCAACCGCCGCGTGCGGCGCGAGACCGCCCCCGATCCACTACGACGCCGGGGCATCGCCCCCTGGGTGGCAGACGCGATTCTTGCCCAGCGCCTTGGCGCGATACATCGCCTGGTCGGCGCTTCGGATCAGCCGATCGCCGTGGCTCGGGGGCCCGTCGTCGGTGTCAGCCATCGCCCGATAGCTGGCGACGCCGATACTCGCCGTGATGCGGTCCCCGATTTCAAGCGTCGCGCCCTGGTCCAGGCCGCGATCGATGCTGAACACGGTCGCCTCGATCCGGTTCCGGATGGTCTCGGCGATCTCCAGCCCGCGCCGAAGATCGGCCGATGGCAGGATCAGCACGAACTCGTCGCCGCCGTAACGCGCGACGGTGCCCGCCTCGGGCGGGACGACCTCGGCCAGAAGACGCCCGACGTGCGCCAGCGTCTGGCTGCCGACGAGGTGGCCGTACTGGTCGTTCACCTCCTTGAAGTGATCGAGGTCGAGGAAGATCACGCACAGCTCGAGCGCGTCTCGATCGGCTCGTTCGATCTCGTCATTGAGCTGCTGATTGAAGTAGCGATCGTTGTACAGACCGGTCAGATCGTCGCGTTTGGCCAGTTCCTGCGCCCGGTTGGCATCGAGGACGTTCTGGAGCGACGTCGAGATGAAGCCCGCGAACAGGCTCAACAGCTTCAACTCCTCTTCGATGAAGCTTTCCCGATCGCGGTGGTTGACCAGCTGCAGGACGCCGCAGGTGGACCGTCCGACCTGGATCGGCACGCTCAGGACCGATTCGGTTTCGAAGCCGAGCTGGTCGTCGAAGGTCTGGTCGAAGTGCGGGTCGCCCTTGGTACGCGACGCGAGATACGCCTGGCCGCTCCGGTAGGTATGTCCGACGATGCCGCGATCGGCGGGAATGCGCCGGCCCAGCAGGTCCTAGGCAACTTGGCCGAAGCAGGCCACGAAGATCAACTCCTGGCGGTCGGCCTGATCCGGGTAGCGCGCCTTGAGCACCGGGTCGTCGATCAACACCGAACCGGACGTCGTCGGCACGAACCGGCTGGACAGCCGCAGGACTTCCTGGAACAGCGCTCCCAACGACCGCCCCTCCGGCATCGGGCTGAGGCGCTGCTGCCGAGACAGCAGCTCGGTGATCTTCCCATCGTCGAGGACCAGGGCGGTCATGAGTAGTGCTGCAGTCGGTGGCTGCGGCGTGACCGTTGCCGAAACGCTGTCGCCAGGACGGCTCGCTCGGCGAGAAGGTTGGCTCCTCAGGTAGGATTCGAACCTACAACCCTCCGGTTAACAGCCGGATGCTCTGCCGTTGAGCTACTGAGGATCGTCACGACTCTTCGGTGCGGCCGCTCACACGAGCGTCGGTGCCGCAGCCTCACCGAACCACTAATGGTACCGGAACCCCACGGGCGGGGTCAATCGACGGCTGGCGCCACAGCCGGTCACTTCTTCCCCTTTCCGCGCGCCTTGCTGGTCCTCCACAGCTGGACGACGACCCCCACCAGCCCGACCGTCAGCCAGACGAACAGCACCTCCCGCTGTGCCGTGGCGCGGTCGAGCGGATAGGTCACCCAGCCGCTCAGGGTGCCGACGGCGGCGATCGCCTCTGGATCGCCCGTCAGGGCCAGCCCGCCCACGACGCTCGTCCAGGCGCCACCGAGCGCCGTGCTCACGATGATGACGTAGCGCTGGAGGACCAGGGCGGCGAACGCACCCACGATGGCGAACAGCACGACAATCAGGACGTGCGGATCCTCCGCGCGTTGTGACCAGGCCAGGTTGACGATGAGCGCACCGAGTCCGGCGCCGACGATCGCGACGCCGATGAAGTAGACAGCAATGAATGCCAGCCCGCCAACCACCGCGCCCACGACGACCGCTGCGACCAGCACCCACGGGTCGGCGCTGCCGAGGAACTGCAGGGTGACGACCGCACCGGCCACGAGCCCGTAGACGGCGAGCACGAAACGGAAGAGGCGGTAGCCGAGAAAGCACGCCAGCAGCCCGCCGCCAAGTAGAATGATGGCGACAGGCAGCTGCAAAGCTGGGAGCATCGCCGTAGATTATGTAAGCGGCGTGTCCGCTCTCGCAACCGCCCGCCGCACCCGAGCGGCCGGACCGACCTTCGATGACCTCATCGCCAGCCGAGCCGACACCGTCTCGTCCGCGCCGGGGGTCGCCACTCCGAGCGGTCGGACAGATCCTCGCGATGGCGTTCGGCGCGTTGCTCTTCGTCGTCTTCGTTCGACGCGCGGGGCTCGCGGACGTTGCGGCCGGCGTGGCAAGCGTCGGGTGGGGGTTCCTGCTCGTGCTGGCCCTGTCGGGCTTCCGCTTCGCGATGCGCGCCCTGGCCTGGACGCTGTGCGTCGAACCCCCGGGGCGGCTGACGTTTCGGGAGGCATTGGTCGCGACGGTGGCCGGCGACGCGTTGGGCAACGTGACGCCGCTCGGATTGCTCGTCTCGGAGCCGGCCAAGGTCGCCCTGGTCACCCGGCGTCTGCCAGCGGCTGGAGCGCTGGCCGCCCTGGCCGTCGAGAACCTCTTCTACTCGCTGTCGGTCGCGGTCGTACTCGTCGCCGGTCTGGTCGCCCTGGTCGTCCGCCTGGGAACCGGGACCGGCTGGTGGCTGGCCGCCGGCCTGATCGTCGGCGGCGTGGTGCTGGCGGTGCTAGCCCTGCATGCGGTCCTCTGGCGGCGGGTGTCGCTCAGCGCACGGCTCCTCGTGATGCTCCCCGAGCGCTGGGCCGCGGGATGGGTCGGCGCCGGTCTCGGCTGGCTGCGCCGGCTCGAGGCTCGGATGCACGCGGCCTACCCGCGCACGAAGGCGGGCCTCGGACCGATCGCGATGGTGGACGCGCTCTTCCACGTCGCCGCGCTCGCCGAGACCTACGTGGTCCTGGCGTTCGTCACCGGCTCGTCGCCGTCGTGGCTCGACGCGTTTCTCTTCGAGTCGGTCAACCGGATGATCATGGTGGCGTTCAAGTTCGTCCCGCTTCGCGTCGGCGTGGACGAGGCGGGCACCGGGCTGTTCGCGGACCTGCTGCAGTTCGGCACCGTCACGGGCGTGACGATGGCCATCGTCCGGAAGGCCCGGATGCTCTCGTGGCTCGCGATCGGCTTGCCGATCGTGCTGGGCCGCGGCCTGTCGGCGACCCGCGCCGACGCCTCGACGACACCGACCGCATCGGTCGTCGAGCCCACACGCACGGTCATCGCAATCATGGCGCGCTCTCCCAGCGATTCGGGCGCGATCAAGACGCGTCTGGCGTCGGTTGTTCCCGACCCGCGCGTACGCGCCGACCTCTACGCGGCGTTCGTGGCCGACACGGTGCGCACCTGCCGTGCGATCGGCGGTGTCGCGCTGCGTCTGGCCTACACGCCGGACGGCGGCACCGCGGGGTTCGACGCGGCCGGCCTCTGGCCCGACGAACTGCTGGCGCAACGCGGCGACGACCTCGGAACACGAGAACGCGCGCTGTTCGAGGACCTCTTCAGCGCCGGTTTCGACCGCGCCCTCGTCATCGGATCCGACCTCCCGACGCTCCCCAGTCGTGTGCTCGAAGAGGCCGTCGCGAGCCTGGCGGCCGCGGGCGACGCCGTCATCGGCCCATCGGATGATGGGGGCTACTGCCTGCTCGGCCTGGCGGCCGCCGAGCCGATCGTCGTGCCAGATCTCTTCACCGGGGTCAGATGGAGCACGCCCTTCGCGCTGGCCGATACGCTGTCGGCCGCGCGACGCGCGGGAATCGATCTCGTGCAGGTCGAATCGTGGTACGACGTGGACGATGCGGGAGACCTGGAACGGCTGCGGAAGGAACTCGCGGAAACCCCGACCGCGGCCCCCGCGACCGCCGCCGCGCTGGCGAAGATCGAGTAGGTCGCTACACTTCCCGTCGGCCTTCCATCGCCTTGTGCATCGTGACCTCGTCCGCGTACTCGAGATCGCTCCCGACGGGCACGCCCATGGCGATGCGGGTGACGCGGACACCAAGCGGCTTGAGGAGCTTGGCCAGGTAGATCGCGGTGGCTTCGCCCTCGACGTTGGGATTCGTGGCCAGGATGACCTCGTCGACCTCGCCGTTCCCAACGCGCTCCAGCAACCCCCGGATCTTCAAATCGTCCGGGCCGACGCCTTGCAGCGGTGACAGCGCGCCCATCAGCACATGGTAGGCACCGTTGAACTCCCGGGTCTTCTCGACGGCGGTGACGTTGTGGGGTTCCTCCACGACGCAGATCACCTTTGAGTTCCGGCTAGGACTCGTGCAGTAGTAGCACGGGTCGACATCGGTGATGTTGCTGCAGACCGAACAGTACGTGACCTTGTCCTTCACTTCCCGCAGCGCGTCGCAGAGACGCTCGACTTCGTCGCGGGGATTCTTGAGAAAGTGGAACGCGAGGCGTTGAGCGCTCTTGGCGCCGATGCCGGGCAGGCGCTGGAGCTGCTCGACCAGCTGCGTGAGCGAATCCAGCTGCGTCATCCGGTGAGCCCGGGAATCTTCAGGCCACCCATCAGACCACCCATCTGCCCGGCCAATTCCTCGTCAACCTTGCGATGCGCATCGTTGATGGCCGCGACGATCAGGTCCTGCAGCATCTCCACGTCGTCGCCGGACACGACCTCTGGATCGATCGCGATCGAGATGACCTGCTTGGAGCCGTTCATCACGACGGTGACCATGCCCCCGCCGGCGCTCGCCTCGACGCGCGTCTCCACCATGCGCTTCTGCAGGCGGTCTTGCATTTGCTGCGCCTGCTTCATCATCTCCTGAATGTCCATGCCTTCATCCCTGCCTGCCGCCGGCTGGCGGTCACACCTCTTCGACGCCCCGGATCACGGCGGGAAAGACGTCGAGCATCGCCTGCACGGCCGCGTCGTCCATCGCCTCGGCCTTCAGCGATTCGTCGGCAGGCGCCGGGGTCGTCACGTCCGGCGCGGGGGTGGGGGCCGGCGCGTCGGCGGTGCCCTGCTCGGCAACCACCCGAATCTTGCGTTCGGCCAGTTCGGACGCGGTCTTTTCCAACCACGGCCGATTCTGCTCGAGCTGCGTCTGCAGCGTTCGATGATTCGGCGCGAACGTGAACGTGATCCGATCGCCGTCCACGACGATCCGCTGGGCCTGCGCGACCACCGTGCCGTAGAAGAACTTCTTCGCGCGTTGCACCTCTGCCAGCCAGGCGCGCTTGAGATCGCCGCCGTCGTCGTCCGACGCCGGCGCAGCCTTGGCCGAACGCTTGGCGGGCGCTGACTCGGCCCGCGCCGCCGCACGTGGCGCGTCTGCGGCCTGTGGCACGGCAGCGGCAGCCGCCGGCGGCGCCGCTTTTCGGCGCGGCGTCTTGGCCTTCAGAGGTCTGGCCGAACTCGGCCGGCGCTGCGGCGGGGCGACTGGCCCACCCCCCGCGCGCTCGACCGGCACACCCGATTCCAGGCCGTCGATGAGGTCGGCCAGTGGGACGAGGTGGCGCAAGTGGACCCAGCGCAGCAGCGCCATCTCGAGGTGATACCGCGGCTGTGACGCGTTCCTGATGTCGACCTCGGCCCGGCTGAGCACATCGAACGCCCGCATCAGGTCCTCGCGCGAGAAGCGAGGCACCAGGGTGCGCAGCCGGTCACGATCGCCTTCGGGCGCCACCTCGGCGTCGTCGAAGCGGGAGGAGTCGATAGCCAGGACGAGCAGATCGCGACAGACGCGGGACAACTCCCGGCAGACCAGACGCAGATCGTAGCCCGCCTCGACGAACCGGCCCGCCAACTCGAAGAGGTCGGACGCGCGCTCATCGGCCACGGCCTCGATCGCGTCGAACAGCAGGTCGCGACCCGCCAGGCCGAGTACCGTCGTCACGTCGTCGGCCGCGATCTGCTCGCCCGCAAAGGCAATGACCTGGTCGAGCGCACTCAGCGCATCGCGCATGCTGCCGTCGGCCGCCCGCGCCAGCAGGCCGACGGCGCCGTTGTCGATCGTGATCTTCTCCGCCTTGGCGATCGTGCGCACCTGGTCGGCAATGGCCGCGGCGCCGATGGTGCGGAACTCGAAGACCTGCGACCGAGACAGAATCGTGTCGGGGATCTTGGCCAGCTCGGTGGTCGCCATCATGAAGACGACGTGAGGCGGCGGCTCCTCGATCGACTTCAGCAGCGCGTTGAACGAGTGGTTCGAGAGCTGGTGGAACTCGTCTATCAGGAACACCTTGTAGCGGTCGCGCACGGGCGCCATCGCCAGGCCGGCGATGATCACTTCGCGCACGTTGTCGACCTTGGTATGCGTGGCCGCGTCGAGCTCGAGCACGTCGATGTCGCGCCCCTCGGCGATCTCCAGGCACGCATCGCACTTCCCGCACGGCTCCGGCGTCGGGCCGTCGACGCAGTTCAGTGCGCGGGCCAGGATGCGCGCCGTCGTCGTCTTCCCGACACCGCGCGGTCCCGCGAACACGTAGGCCTGGGCGATGCGACCGCTCGAAATGGCGTTCCGTAGCGTCTGGGTGACACCGCGCTGACCGACGACGTCATCGAACTTCTGGGGACGCCACTTGCGGGCAATGACTTGGTAGGCCATGGCTGACGACCGAACGAATGCGCGTGACGCGGCGACGGGGCGCCGCGGGTCCGACCGCGACCCGGAAGGGCCTGCGGCACATGTCAGTGACTACTTAGCGCTGCTGCCTTCCGGCCCTGACGCGGTTCATAGGCTGAGATTGCACAGGTTCCGGGCCGCGGTCCGACCCGCCACGCGCGGTGTGCCTCGCGCCTCAGTGTAGCCCGCGCCGGATCGGCAAGCAAGCGCGCGACTCCACGGACAGCGTGATAGATTCTGAATGGTTCGCTGCGACGACTGACGCGAGATCGAGGGCGGAGCCGGGCGGACCCGATGCGGGTTCAGGCCGCGCACGGCGCGGCCCGCGGCGTCCGGAGTGGGGCTCTCGGGGTCCCCGCGGAGGACGCCGCG
>DCWN01000003.1:127226-131037 GCA_002328835.1 Acidobacteria bacterium UBA2161
GCGTGGGGCTTGGGGCGCAAGGCGGCCCATCAGAGACTGGAGAGATGTCCGAGTGGTTGAAGGAGCACGCTTGGAAAGCGTGTGTAGGGGTAACTCTACCGTGGGTTCGAATCCCACTCTCTCCGCCAGATTCCTTGTTGGTCGGGGCTGCGCCCGGACCCCGCGCGCCGTGCGCGCCTTGATTCCAAGTCGGGAGTCCGCGCCGCTCTAGGAAGATTTCATGCATTGGCTGTTCAAGGAAGAGCCGACGAGCTATAGCTTCGAGGCGTTCGTCAAGGACGGACACGCGTCGTGGACCGGCGTGAAGAATCCGCTGGCCCAGAAGCATCTCCGCTCGGTGAAGAAGGGCGATCGGATCTTCTACTACCACACGGGCAAGGAGAAGGCCGTGGTCGGAATCGCCCGAGCCGCGGGCAACGCCTACCCTGACCCCGCCGACGCCGCGGGAAAGCGGCACACGGTGGACATCGTCCCGGTCAGGGCGCTCCGGCGCCCGGTGACGCTGGCCGAAATCAAGGCCGACCGTGCCTTCGCCGCCTTCCCGTTGGTTCGCATCTCCCGGCTCTCGGTGATGCCGGTCAGCGCGAAGGAATGGGCCAAGGTCGAAGCGGTCTCGAAGACCTGACGCCGGTTGAGGGCCCGCAGGAGGTCAGGCGGGCGGGGGCGGGGCGGCTGTGCCGGCGGCGTCGACCGAGTCGGATCCGGACGGCGCGGTCTCGAGCGCACGCCTGACGAGCCGGAGCAGCTGGTTCGACTCGAACGGCTTCTCGAGCACGTCGGTGCTGCCGTCGCCGGTCGTAATCAGCTTCTCGGTATACCCGGTCATCAGCAGCCCGCGCACGGGCCGGCACTCACGAATCCTCGCCAGCAAGTCGGGACCACTCAGGCCGGGCATCACCACGTCCGTGAGCACGAGGTCGATCGGTGGAGCGTCCGCGATCATCGCGAGTGCCTCGTCGGGCGTCGCGGCCTCGATCACCTGATAGCCGTGGCGCTTCAGTACCCGGCTCGCGAAGTACCGGACGGCGTCCTCGTCCTCGACGAGCAAGATGGTCTCGGCGCGCTCCGCGCTGACCGCTGACAAGGTCCCCACGTCGGTCGCATCCGACGGCGCCGTCGTCGCTGGAAGATGCAACGTGAACCTCGCGCCTTGCCTCGGTTCACTGTCGACCCAGACGTAGCCACCGAGCTGCTTCACGATGCCGTAGACCGTCGCCAGGCCAAGACCGGTGCCCTTGCCCTGCTCCTTGGTCGTAAAGAACGGCTCGAAGATACGCCCGCGGACCAGTGCGTCCATGCCCTCGCCCGTATCGCTGACGCTCAGCACGACATAGGGACCGGGAACGATCTTGACCGACTCGGGCAACTGGGAGTCGGCCCGAAGCACCACGCTCGACGTCTCGATGGTCAGCATCCCCCCGTCGGGCATCGCGTCCCGCGCGTTGACCGCCAGGTTCATCAAGACCTGATCCAGTTGCCCTGAATCGGCGCGGACGTACGGCAACTCGTCGGCGAGGTTCGCCTTCAGCTCGATGTCCTCGCCCATGACCCGCGTCAGAATCTGCCCAAGACGACGGACGACCTGGTTGAGGTCCAGCACCTCCAACTTCAACACCTGCTTGCGACTGAAAGCCAACAGCTGCTGCGTGAGCTTGGCTGAACTCCGCGCGGCGCGCTGGATCTCGTGCAGGTCCTTTCCAAACGCCGAATCGTCACCGTGCTGATCGAGCAGCAGTTCGGTATAGCCCAGGATGGCGGTCAACTGATTGTTGAAGTCGTGCGCCACGCCGCCGGCCAGCTGACCAACGGCTTCCATCTTCTGCGCCTGGCGCAACTCGGCCTCCAGGCGTTGGCGCGTCGTGATGTCCTCGGCGAACATCTCGAACGTATCGTCGCCAGTCTGCTCGTCGGCGATGAGCCGCCCCGACAGCTGAAGGGCGACCTCCGAACCATCCTGACGGACCCAGACCACCTCCGTGGACCGGATCTCACGCAACTCCCGCCACTCGGCGACGAACCGCTGGCCCAGCGCCGCGTCCTTGTAGAGCGTAGCGACATCGATCGCCATCAACTGGGCCGCCGAGTCGTACCCCAGCATCTGCACGAGCGTGGGGTTCACGGCCAGGAACCGTCCCTGCGGCGTCGCGCGGTAGATGCCGAGCTGCGCATTGTCGAACAGCGACCGGTAACGCTGTTCGCTCTGCACGATTTGATCGCGCAGCCGCGCATCCTCGGTGACGTCGCGTTCGAACGAGGCAAAGTGCGTCTGCCGCTGCCGGTCATCGACCAACGGCACGATCGTCGACGACGCCACGTAGTCGGCGCCATCCTTCCGCCGCCGCGTGAGCGAACCGCGCCAGACCCGTCCGGCGCGGAGCGTGGCCCTCACCTCGGGAATCTGCGGCTGCGAGCCCTCGGCCAGAAGCGCTTCGGGCGCCAGTGCGGACAACTCGTCGGCGTCGTAGCCCGACGCCTGGCGATACGCCGCGTTGACGTGCCAGAGCTGACCCTCATTCGTGAAGATGCCGATCTGGTCGTCCGCCTGTTCGAGCGTGGCGGCCATCAGCCGGAGCTTGTCGGAGGCCGTGCGGAGTTCGGTCCGCTCGACGGCCAACCGCGCCATCAACAGCGGCAGTGCGGCGACCATGTTGGCCGAGGTCGACAGCTCGCGGAAACGCTCGAGCATCCCCTCCATCGGAAAGATGGCGCGGAGGCCGTAGTCGAGCAGCGGAATCAGACTCAACGCCCGAAGATCAACCACGGCCTCGCTCGGGCGGGTGCCGGGTCCTCGGAGGCCGGGTCGGCATCGGGTGATATCGGCGCCGCCTCGAGCGCCCACAGGAAGAAGAAGAACGGGATGATGAACGTGACGTCGTAGAATGCGACCCCTTCATACCCGCCCAGCCAGAGCCCGGCGTTCGCGAGGCTGCGCGCGATGAACTGGACCAGCATCCCGAGCGCCAGGCGCTGATACGTCGTTCGCCAGGCCGGATCGGCCGCCAGCCGCGCCGCGGCGGCCAGGGCCGCGAGCACGACGAGGAGCAGGAACTCGGAGAGGACGATGAACGATTGCTGCGCGGACGCTACGCCCTGAGCCGCCGCGAGGCCCATGATCACGTAGGAGAACAGGAACCCGGCGAACACGGCGATGCCCGCGATGTCGACGGCGGTCGTCGCCGCAGCGTGCTCCCGGCTTCCGAGGTGCGGCTGGGCCAGGAGCGCCAGGAGCGGTGCGGCCGTGCCGAACAGCGCCAGGACCGCGTGCCATTCGAGCGGCGACGGATCCTGCTGGAGCAGGAACCCGTCGAGGGTCCAGCCGATGAACCCGACCGTGGACACGCCCAGGCCGATCGCGACGGTGCCCCAGAAGACCCGCTGACACCCGCACCAGTCGTCGCGACGCCGGACGATGGTCGCGACCGCCAACACGGGCGGCGTCGCGAACGCCATCGCCCGGAACCAGGTGCCGATGAGCGCCCCATCGAGGAGCCATTGCTCGGCCACGACATAGACGACGGCGTAGCCGAACCCGAGCAAGAGCCAAGACATCGGCTCTATTCTCGGCTGGAGACTGCGATTTCTCTAGTGCTAAATCGAGAACAGCTGTGTGTTATGAAGGAGTTAGAAGGAACGCAGCGCCAACGAGCGCGCACGGAAGGACTCGACGGACATCAGTGGGCGGAAGAAAAGAGACGGAGAAGACCCGGGCTGGTCGTGCCAGTACCCAAGGCGCACGGCGCGCCTCGAGAGGGCTCCGGTAGAGCGTTTTGGGGTCACACCGCGCACAGCGCGGTGGCGAGGCCCCGGCGCG
>DCWN01000008.1:0-12521 GCA_002328835.1 Acidobacteria bacterium UBA2161
CGGTAGAATCGCTTCATGGCAAAGCTGACCGAGATCACTTCAAAGGTTGAGCGTTAGAACCCTGTGTAAGGCTCGATCTTGGATCAGGGAGAAAAAGTCGGAGGGGTTACGGCTCAAGAGGGTGTCGTAGCGCTGAGGATTCCCACCCTCTGGTTCGTACCTTCAGCGTCATCAGACAAGACGGCAGCGACATACATTCGATACCTCCCATCAGGCAACTGTACTACCCACGGATCATTAAGACTCCATACGTAGAGTCCAACAGGAAGAAAATCTTCTGGAGTGAGAGAAACGACCGGATCCATGTTCCAACTGTGACCTCCGTCCAAGCTCGTCCAAGAGAACACTTCTCCCACAGCTCTGTATCCAGGATGCGGCGGTTGAGGACCCTGCACCATGGTGAACAGTCTGATTCGACCGTCAGCTAGGATCAGCGCCCTCGGATCCCAGTGGATCCAGTGGCAGCTCTTATATTCCTCGTCCTCCAACAAGTTCCGGCGGATGAAAGAAAAGTTCTCCCCACCATCGGTCGAAAGAGCTAATCTCGCTGTCCCGGGGAAGGCACCCAAATAGACAAGTAGGACCTCGTCCTGATCGTTGACAAAGGTGGTATAGACCCCCACCCAGCCCTCATCAATCTCCTGAAGCTTGTACCGAAGTCCTGGGTCCTGCTGGTACCGAACACCGTCTATCGATGTGGAACTCACAAAACCACCACGGCGACGGTCGTACCGGTAAACCCTCCAGCGTCCGTCAGGCAACTGAATGGAACGTGGGTCGTTAATGCCCACGCCGGGGCCTGGCGTTTCTTGCGGGTCTGAAAAGACGAGTCCGTCTTGAGATGTTGAAAGGAAAGTTGTTCCCTGAAGTTGAGTGTAGAGCCAGATGTCTTCTGTCCGGCTATCTACGCCTGGATGGGGATTAGCCGAACCGTCTACCCGAATTCCCTCGTCTGGACGGAAGTCTAATTCCCTTGGAATTGCTCCGCCTGCCTTCTTGTACACCCTCTCGTACCAAGGGTTCTCTCCGCACAGAACTGGAGGCATCCTTGTCTCTGACGGAGGACTCTGTACCCGGCTGATAGAAAACCGTTCAATCTGAACTTGGGGCGCGCTGGCGCTACTGTCACTCGGTTGGCTCCAAGCAACAAAGAGTTGGTCGTTTAGAATCGTCATGGTTGGGTGAACGTGGGAGAAGCCAAGTTCGGCCAACTGAATATCCTGCACAACCCTATAGGTCGCATCGAAGACCATCAAACGCGGATGATACGGATTGTACCTCATGTCCCTTCCCTCCGCGACAGGACGCCCGATATAGGTGACCAGTGTGTAATCGCCAATCGTTACACTGTCCGTAGGAAAGTGACGCTCCAAGCCATCGGCGCCTCCAAGTTCTGCCAACCGAGAAAGTGTGAAATCAGCGGCGACTTCGGTCGCTGTCAAGGCTCCATTCCCCGCCGGTGAGTTGCTTGACAAGATCCTGAGCCCATTCTGGTGGCGGTGCATACTGTTGCCGATCGCGCCAGAAATGCCGTTGCCACCGACCGGGAAAATGTGATCTTCGAGAACAACACCATTCAGACTCACCTCTCTGATATGTACCGACCATGACTTACTTCCGGAACTGACGAGTAGGCGGCCCTGCGACCATAGCAGGCAGTGATCTGGGAAGTTGTCTACCAAGAAGTCAGACGTTCGGTCGACGATTGGCGCTCGAAAGAGTTCTTCGCCGTCCAACGTAAACCGTGCGAGGAGTAGAGACTGATCAATGGCCGAGTCCTCGGAGGGCCCTTGTCGAGATCGTCTACCTTCCGCGTAATTCAAGCTTTGATACACGACGATGATCTCGTCGTTTACTAGTGCAATCCTATGGTCGGCAGGTTCGCCGTACGGTTCGCTAGTACGGGTGATCGGGAAAGGTTTTCCAATGACATTGAGATTGGAATCAAGTCGATACACTTGGTGCTTTACTTGACCGCCAATGCTCTGTTTTCGCCCCGGTTCAACAACAGCGACAACTAAGCTTCCATCCGATGCCGACCTAAGTTCCGGACGATGAGTGCCAATTGGCAATGAAGTGCTAAGTCCTCGAGTGAGAAGAAGAGGGTCCTGGCCATAAGCAAGACTTGGCACAAGACATAGCCCGATGATCGACACACGAAAAAACGAACCAAGAATGCATGTCATGGTGTCTTCCAATGCACAAATGTCGCCGCGACGTCATCCCGCGACGTGGGAAAATAGCAGATTCCAGAGCCCCCCGGTTCACCAAGCCAAGCCCCTGGACCCCCCTCGAGCACCCAGTCCGAACTCTAGGTGATGAAATAAAGCAAAGCGCATTCCAGTCGCCCGTGGCTCGCCCGGGCGCCACGCAAGCTCACGAGACAGCGGCGGGATCCAGAAAGAAACGCCAACCTGCTCACGCACCCGGCGGTTGCCGACCGCCGGAGCTCGCCGTTCGTGCCACTTTGTGAGACGGTGCCTGTCCCCTCATGGGTACAACGTCCCGCTCACCGCCCACGCTTCATGGCCGTTGGGGTCGTCCCCGGTAGCATGAGGCTGCGCACCTCACCTCGCTAGGCCGACGATGCCTGACTTGGGGCTACACTCCTTGACGTTTGGGTGGTAGGTGGCATCGTAGATAGCCGAAGTCGTACACTCCGAGCGTGCCCCCCTCCCCTCGCCTCCTCGTCCTGACCGCACACCCCGACGACCCCGAGGTCTACGCGGGCGGATTGATTTGCGGGTACCGGTCGCTTGGCCGAGAGGTGAAGCTGGTCTCGGTGACCGACGGCGGGGCAGGACATCAGGAGAAGACGGCGGCGGAATTGGCGCCCCTTCGGCGGGCGGAAGCGGCGGCTGCTGGGGCGGTTGTCGGCGCGTCCTATGAGGTCTGGGAGTTTCCGGATGGCCGGCTGCTACCAACGTTGGAGGTGCGCGAACGGATCATCCGTGAGATCCGAGCGTTCCGTGCCGATCTGGTCCTGACACATCGGACCTGCGACTACCATCCTGACCACCGCGCGGTGGCGCAGGCGGTGCAGGATGCGTCGTATCTGGTGACGGTTCCGGCCGTGGTCACGGAAACGCCGGCGCTACGCCGCGGTCCGGTGGTCGCCTACCTACCGGACCTGTTCGAGCGGCCGGCGCCGTTGCGTGCTGATCGCGTGATCGACGTGACGCCTCACCTCGATACGATCGTCCGGATGCTCACCTGCCACGCGTCGCAGGTCTTCGAGTGGCTGCCCTACCAGGCGAACACACTCGACACGGTGCCCACGGTTCCTGAAGAACGGCTGCCCTGGGTGAAGGAGTGGTTCGTCGAGCAGATTAGGCCGTGGGCGAACCGGTACCGCGATGCGATGGTGGCGGCCTTCGGCGAATCGGACGGCCAGGCGACCGACCTAGTCGAGATCTTCGAAATCAGCGAGTATGGACGCCAGCCCAACGCGGCGCTGCTCGACGAGTTGTTTCCACTTTCCATTGACCCGATGACCCGCTGAGGGAGCCCAACCGAGATGCCACCACGCGAGGATCTGCAAGCCCAGGGCGACCGCGATCTGCGTGAGCGGCTGCTGGCCGAACGCGCGATTAGCAACGCGATCGAACAGCTCGAGAAGAAGGGCGTCGGGGAAGGTGCGCGGCGGCAGCTCCTGGCAACGGCGATGCGCCTGACGAAGGAGATGGCGCCGGAGCTGCACGAGATCATCGACGGCTGCCTGAAGACTCTCGGGGTCGACGGCCCGCTGGAACTGTTCGTCTATCCGGAGCCGAGCTTCAACGCGGCGGCGGTACGGCCGGAAAAGGGTCGGCTGTTGCTGATGGTGTCGTCGGGCGCGCTGGAAGGGTTCGAGGCGGACGAGCTGCGGTTCATCGCCGGCCATGAGGTCGGCCACTACCTCTTCGATCACCATACGATTCCCACGGCGGCGCTCCTGAGCGGCGGCAGGAAGCTGGGCCCGGAGCTGACGCTGCGGCTCTTCGCCTGGCAGCGCTACGCGGAGATCTCGGCCGATCGAGCGGGTCTGGTCTGCGCGGGCGGGCTCGAGCCGTCGGCGCGCAGCCTGTTCAAGCTGGCTTCGGGGCTTTCGGGCGACCGCGTGAAGATCCGCACTGACCAGTTCCTGGCCCAGGTCGCCGACCTGCGCCTAGAAGCCGAGGCCGGGGCCACGGGTGACGCACCGGTACGCGGCGACTGGTTCGCGACGCACCCGTTCAGCCCGCTCCGATTGAGGGCGGCCGAGTTGTGCGCCGCCTCGGAGATCATGACGCCGGGCGGCACGACGCGCGAGGAACTCGAGGCCGAGGTGGCGCAGTTGATGGGCCTGATGATTCCGAACTACCTGCAGGAACGCTCGGACACGGCGGAAGCGATGCGGCGGCTGCTCTTTGCCGGCGGCATCGCCGTGGCGTACGCAAAGGGAGAGATCGCCGAGGAGGAGATGGCGGAGCTAGAACGGCTACTCGGCCTGGGCTCGGTACCGCCCGGCGTCGATCCCGAGGCGGTCCTGGCCGATCTGCCGAGCCGGATCGAGAGCGTTCGCAAGAGCGTGCCGCCGCTACGCCGGGTGCAGGTGGTGCGCGACATCTGCCTGGTCACCCGCGCCGACGGCCACGCGACCGACGCGGAGGTGCAGGTCGTCTGTGAGATCGCCGCCGCGGTCGAGGTCGATCTGTCGGTCGTCATGGCCGGATTCGATCTGAGCAATGCGGCGTGCGGGTGTGAGAAGGCGGACTGAGCACCAAGGAAGAACCTGAGGTGGCTTCCCGGCTTCAGGGGGTCTCCGACGCCGTCACCGGTCGCCAACCACGAAGGCCACCTCCTACTCGAGCGTCCGGCCCATCGCCTCGGCGGCTAGGAGCTGCTGCTTGGCCTGGGCGACCTGCGGCGTCAAGACATTCACCTCCTGTGTCGCACTGACGAGTTGCTGGCGAAGTAGCTGCAGCTGATCGCACGCGGCCGCCACACGCCCGGGCTGAAAGCCGCGACCGCACCCAGGATCGCGGCTGCCCGCAAGAGACGATGACATCGCTGGCGCTGGGCATTCATGGTGGTAGCTCGGGCCGAGCAAACGGAAAACGGAATCTGGCGGAAGCCGGCGGGGTGGTGATTCACCTGACGGCCCTTCACCTCGAACGGGTCCGTGAGAGGACCGCCTGACAGGGCCGCACGTTTCAAGGCTACCGTACGACTGACCTCAGGAACAGGAGCAAGATGGAGGGGCCCTGCGTCACGTCGTCGTCACCCTACGTCACGGTCTTGATCGCCTCTCCGATGCGCGGGGGCTTGGTGACGGGATAGCCGTTCAGGATGGCGAGTGTGGCGGCGTCGATCGGCTTGCTCGCGAGGCTCTGCCAACTATCGCCGTCGGCGATGGTATGTGCGGCGAGGCGATGACCGGGGCCGTCGCCGAAACGTAGCCCCTGGATCTTCTGCCGGTAGCCGCTCCGGTTGTCACCCGTCGGCCGATTCCTGACGCGTGTGACGGTGTCTTCCAACTCGGCGACGCGGTCGGGTGACGAGGGGTGCGTCGAAAGCCAGGTGGGGACCTCTTCCCCGCTGGCATCCTGCAATCGTCCGAGGGTCGTCAGCACACGCGGCAGCCCAGCCGGGTCCCAGCCGCACGCGGCGAGATAGCCGACGGCGAGGCGGTCGGCCTCAAGTTCGTCGTCGCGCCCGTAGCTCAGGAAGAGCATGCCGAGCCCTTTATCAGCAAATCCACTCAAGGTACGTGCAGCGGGCCAGAAGATCCGGACGAGCCAGAGCCCGGCCTGCGCGCCCTGCTCACGCGTGTAGCCCTTGGCGCGGTGGCGCGCGGTGACGTGGCCGATCTCGTGCGCGAGCACACCGGCCAGCTCGGCCTCGTCGCAGAGATAGGCCAGAAGGCCCCGCGTCAGATAGATGAAGCCGCCGGGTGCGGCGAAGGCGTTGACAGACGAATCGTCGACCACACTGAACCGCCAGGGTAACTGGGGCCAGTGCGAGGCCTTGGCCATCTTGAGGCCGACGCCGTGGATGTATTGCTGGAGGTCGTCGTCGTCGTAGAGCCCCCACTTCTGCTGCACCTCGGCGTGGGTCCGCCGGCCGAGCGCCAACTCCTTCTCGAGTGACATCAGCGTGAATTCCTTCTCGCCGGTCACCGGGTTGGTCACCCAGACCTTCTTCTTGCCGACCTTGACGGCGGCCTTCGTCGTGTCGGCGGCGCGCGACAGCCGGGAGGTGCCGAAGACCAGCACGATGATGAGGACGATGAGGAGGAGTTCGGCGGCGCCGATCATGGGGTCACGCCCCGTTCTGTGCCTTCACTCAAGATACCCAGGTATTGCCCGTAGGCAAAGAGCCGGTTCCGTCGTTGACCGGTCAGTTCGCGGGCGATCCCGAGTTCGATCAGCAGGTCCATCGCCTTCGACGCCGCAGGAAACGACAGTTGCGTGGTACGCGAAACCTCCTGGATGGAGGAAATCGGGCGTGCTTTGAGCGCCTCGTGTACACGCAAGGCGGACCCGGCTCGGCGCTTGAGCGGCTCGAGTCTGGTGCGGTCGGCCTGAAACAACTCTCCCAACTGCTCGGCGGTCGCAACCGCTCCGACGGCCGTGCTCCGCACACCCTCGAGGAAGAACGCCAGCCATCGCTCCCAGTCGCCGTCGCGACGGACGACGTCCAGCAGGTCGTAATAGGTCGAGCGATGCGCCTTGAAGTAGAGGCTGAGGTACAGCAGTGGCTCACGGAGCGCACCGGTGTGGCAGAGGAGCAGCGTGATCAGCAACCGCCCCACCCGGCCGTTGCCGTCCAGAAAGGGGTGAATCGTCTCGAACTGGAGGTGCGCGATGCCTGCTCGAATCAGCACAGGTAATGCGTCGTCGTCGGCATGGAGGAATTGCTCGAGGTCGGCCATGCAGGCTTCGACCTCGGCGTGAGGTGGCGGCACGAAGACGGCGTCGCCCGGCCGGGTCCCACCGAGCCAGTTCTGCGAGCGACGGAACTCGCCTGGAAGCTTCCCGCTGCCGCGTCCTCGCGAGAGCAGCACTTCGTGGATCTCCCGAATGAGACGGTTGGACAGCGGGAAACCACCTCTGAGTCGACTGAGGCCGTGCTCGAGCGCCGCAACGTAGTTCGAGACCTCGGTCACGTCATCGATGGGGACACCGGGCGCCTCATCGAGCTCGAAGAGGAGGAGATCCAACAGCGACGATTGAGTCCCCTCGATCTGTGACGAGAGGACGGCCTCCTTGCGGACGTACGCGTAGATGAAGAGCGACTTGTCGGGCAGTAGCGCCGACACTCCATCCAAGCTGCCCACCGCATGCTGCGCCGCCTCGAAGGCCCTTTGGAGATCGCCGCCGAATGCCACGGGAGGTCGGGGAGGCAGCGGCGCCGGCACGAATGCACGGACGCGTTCTCCTCCGGTGCTCGTGACCACGTATTCTCCTGGCTTGTTCCGCTTCACTTCGATCCCGTGGGCTCAGCTGAGTTGAATAACGCCGCTTGTTATTAATATTTAGACGTTAAAGTTCAATATAATTCGTCGTGAAAAACAAGCGCTTGACGGAAATCCTCTGTAACACGCTCAAAATATTAGAGTCGTTACTACCAGAGCGGCAGCCGCGGATACCGGCGGTGGAGCCAGTAGTCGGCGCCGAACGAGCGGCCGGCGGCGCCGAGGAGGATCGGCAAGAGGTAGAAGAACGTCAGCCAGTGGCCGCCGACCGGCAGCAGCGGGTCGCCGGCGAGGCAGGCGTAGTTGAACGCCAGGTACATGCCCAAGGCGGCGCCTAGCCGGGTGGCGGCGCCGAACGTGAGGCTGAGGCCGACGAGCAGTTCCGCGACGGTCACCAGGAAGGCGACAGTGCCGATCCAGGGCAGGACCGTCTCCTGGGCGAACCCGACAATGAGGCCGTAGCTCTGGCCCGTGGCGAGCAGATCGTTGATCCGTCGCGCCATCTCGGTGGTCGTGGCGGTCGTCATCCAGTGCCAGCCGCTCCCGAGCCAGAACGACCCCAGGACGACCCGGATGACGACCAGCAGCACGCGCGGGACCCTGGCCGAGAGGCTGTCCTTGATGAAGCGGGTCGCGGTGACGGGTTCGAAAAGACCGGCACCGGCCGGCGTGACGTCAATGGCCGACTGGGCCGCCGGGTTCGGTCGGGCCTCCGCCTTGGATTTCCGGGCCGCCTGCCGGGTCGTGGCGATGACGACGAGGAGGATGAAGGCGATGACGAGGACTTCGAAGAGACCGAGCACCGGAAGAGCTTAAACCATTAGCCTGCTGCGTCGCGGTAGTAACACATATAGCTGGAGTCGCAGAGGTCGGGTGTATCGCGCAGCGCTCGGGCGAAGGCGGCAGCTTCCTCGGGTGGGGCGCCGGCGCGGAGCTTGTCGATGACGGCGCGGACGAGCTTGAGGCTCATGAGCTTCCTGACCGCGGGCGCCTGGCGTCCGGAGATCTTGATGGCGGTGACGCCGAGGTCGGCCAGCTCCGCGATGGCGCAGAGGCCGCAGGCACCGTTCTGCAGCCCGCGATGCGAGACGGTGCAGCCGCCGCCGACGTGCCAGACCCAGTCGCGGTAGTCGCGGTACTGCTCTTCGAGTTGCCCCGATTCGACGTCGGCCAGCCTCGAGGAGGCCGAGTGGAACGTGTAGGCCTGCTCCCGGTGGCAAAAGGCGTCGCCGACGCTGTGGGTCGTCAGGCAGAACCCCTCGGTGTAGGGGCAGCCGTCGTTGAGGACGAAGGCTTCCCATTCGATGCCGGACCCGGCGCTCGCGACGAGGCGCGCCATCTCGGCGAGCCCGAGGTCGCGGGGCAGGATGACCCGCGACGCGCCCAGCTCCTGGTAGAAGCCGGCCGCCTCGGCGCTGAAGCAGGCGCCGAGCGAGCTGAGATGCAGCGGCGTCTCGATGCCCGCCTCCCGCAGCGCCAGCATCAGGGCGGGGTCGGCGACGATGAGCGCGGCGACGCCGAGGCCCGATGCCCGGCGGGCCAGCTCGAGGACGAGCGTCAGCTGCTCCTCGGTGTAGTGGTGCGCGTTGAGCGTGAGCGACACGGGGATCGAGTAGCGCTGCGCGTTGTCGACCAGCGCGCCAAGCGCGTCGTAGCTCAGGAGATTGGCTCCCTTCGGGCTCCGGCGGTTGAGCCAGATGGCCACGTTGTACCGCTCGAGCCACTCCGGCGGGGTGAGGCCGCAGTAGAACTCCCCGGCGCCGTTCTCGGCGAGCATCTCGACTTCGTCGGCCGAGCTGATCGGACAGGCGATCTTCATGGTCGGGTCTGACACCGGTGCAGTCAGATCGGAAGCTGCGGCTGATAGATGACCCGCTCGACGCCCCGTGACTCGGCGTCGGCCAGGGTGGTACGCAGCCGGTCGGCCGCGCGCGAGTAGAAGACGGTGTTCCCCCGATGAAACATCCGGACGGGCCCACCGGGCACAGGCGCCGCGTCGGGATGGCCATTGGCGGCGAATTCGGCGAAGTGCCGCTGGCACTCCAGGGCGCACTCCCGGGCGGCGATGAACTTCTCCGCCTTCGGCCGGCCGAGCGAGGCAAACAGGCAGACGCGCCCGGTGGCGACGAATCCGTAGGGCATGTGGAGGCCGGCGGCGACTGGCAACGGTTCGAGGTCGACGTCGCGCGCCTGCCCCTCGGCGTGACCGAATCCGACGTCGTCCATCTCGACCATCCGGATGCCGAATCGATCGAGGAACGTCCGGTAGGCGGGCACGGTGAGGTTCGACTGCCGCAGCGCGGCGTGTGCCGGTGGCGGCAGCTGCGGATGGCCATCGTAATAGGCGGTGGCCAGCGGGTCGCGGAGCGTCTTGTGGAGCAGCCGGCCCAGCACCGGAGTGAGCGTCGGGAACTCGCGCCGCAGGAGGCGCAGCACCCCCCAGTCGTTGACGACCACCTCGGCCCCATCGCCGCGTCCGGCGACCGGCGCGAACGGCGCCAGCCCGGCCAGACCTTCGAGCCGCGACAGCAGTGGGCGGAGGCGATCGATGCCGTCGTCGGTGACATACGGCGTGAGCAGCGTGAGGGCGAGCCCGCGCTCGGCGGCCGCCGTGTGCGCCCGCTCCAACAGCTGGGCTGACGGAATCAGCCGTTCGCAGAACTCGTTGCCGAGGTAGACCCGGGTGACCTGAATCGGACCGAACAGCTCGTCGACCACCGCGCGCGTCGCGCGCTGAACGGCATCGGTGGATCCGGACGACGGCGATGACCGCTCAACCGCCGGCAGATCGAGATGCTCGATCTCGTCGACCATCCTGATGTGAAGGGCCCACTCCATCGCTGGCCGGCTATTGAGGCACGCGGAAGTCTTCGATCGGCGGCGGGATGACGGCGGTTTCGACCGGCCGGTCGAGCTGCGGCACCCAGTCGTAGGGGACGCGGTAGGCGCGGAAGATCCGGTTGGTGCGGACGGGGTCGACGGCGAAGTACGGGCTGACGTACTCCCAGACGATCTCGTTGTCGGTCGTCACCTCGAAGATCCGGCCGCCGGCGCCCTCGGTGATGAGCGTGTTGCCGTTCGGCAGCCGCTGCGCCGAGCTGACGTAGTTGCTGAGGAACCGGATCCGCTCGCTGCCGCCGATCGAATACTCCCAGACCTTCTCGAAGGTGACGGGGTTCACCTCGAGCACGCGCGAGTAGTGCCGGCCGGCGATGTCTTGCCCCGTGGGCGCGCTCGGGTTCGGCTCGCCGTAGCCGGCGGCGCCGCCGTTGTCGAAGACCAAGAGGTTGCCTTCGCCCGGCAGCCCCTCGGGAATGATGTGCGGGTGGTGCTGGCCGATGATCTGCCCCAGTTCGGCCAGCGCCGGATGGTCGCGATAGTCGGGCCCCATCTTCCAGACGATCGCTCCCGACCGATCCGTGATGCCGATGATGTTCGCCTCGCGGCTGCTCCAGATGACGTTGTCGGGATGGAACCGCTCGTCGCCGCCGTCGTACCACTGGTTCGGGCCGACATAGGCCAGGGAGTTGATGTGCAGCCACTCGGCGTTGCCGCGGATCTCATTCCACCCTGGGAAGCGATAGATGGCGTTGCGGGCGGCTTCGGAGAAACCGAATTCCTCGACGTGGTCGCTCGGCAGCCACTCCCAGACGATCTCGCCGTCCCAGGTGACCTCGACGATGTAGTCGTCCAAGAGCGGCTTGTCGGTGATCTCGGGCCGCAGGACTTCTCGGCGCGCCAGAATGAGGGTGCGCCCGCGATCGACCAGCGGCTCGGCACCCGGCGCGTAGTAGCCGACGGGACTCCCCTCGCGCTGCCAGTCGTGATGCTGCCGGGCCATCCAAGTGGGGTCTTCCCCTTCAGGCTCGACCAGCCCGGTGCGGTCGAACCGCCAGACGGTCTCACCGTCCCAGTTCACCTGGACGAGCGCCGGCGCCTCCTGGTG
Source organism: Acidobacteria bacterium UBA2161 (assembly GCA_002328835.1). GTDB lineage: Bacteria > Acidobacteriota > Vicinamibacteria > Vicinamibacterales > UBA823 > UBA2161. Next base: position 11,385 of record DCWN01000008.1, read on the forward strand.
CGGCCGGCCCCGCCGGGTGGCGCCGCCGACGACGTAGCCGCCCGGCAATATGCGGAACGGTCCGGGCACGGCGGCCACCTCGGGCCAGCGCTTGACGAGGTTGCCGTTCATGTCGACGAGTGCGGTGCCGCCGTCGCCGGGCGTGTCGAAGACGGTGTAACCGGACCACGTCTTGTCGGGATGGAAGATCGTCGTGCCGGTCGGGTAGACCGAGGGGTAGGTGAGCAGCAGGGTCGGGGCCAGGAGGAGGGTGATGACGACGAGCAGCGTTCGTCTCATCGGCTACCTCCGGCTCTGCAGCTTGGCCAGCAGCCTGAGGATCTCGAGGTAGAGCCAGATCAGGGTGACGAGCAGGCCGAAGGCGCCGTACCACTCCATGTACTTCGGCGCGCCCTTCTCGGCGCCTTCCTCGATGAAGTCGAAGTCGAGGACGAGGTTGAGCGCCGCGATGACGACGACGAAGAGACTGAAGAGGATGCCGAAGGTGCCGCTCGAGTGGATGAGCGGAATGTTGATGCCGAAGAAGCCGAGGACGAAGCTCATCATGTAGACGAGGAAGATGCCGCCGGTCGCCGCGGCGACGCCGAGCTTGAAGTTCTCGGTCGCTCGGATGATGCCGGTGCGATAGGCGAAGAGCAGCGAGCCGAGCGTGCCGAACGTCAGGAAGACGGCCTGGCTGACGATGCCGGGATACTGCTGCTCCATGATGTACGAGATGCCGCCCAGCGCGGCGCCCTCGAGTGCGGCGTAGAGCGGCGTCGTGTAGGGCGCCCAGGTCTGCTTGAAGACGGTGACCATCGCCAGGATGAACCCGCCGATGAACCCGCCCCAGATGAGCCCCATCGGCAGGCTGCCGGCGGTCCCCTGGCCCCAGACGTAGGTGGCCGCGATGAAGAGGATGGCCAGCGACATCGCCGTCTTGTTGACGGTGCCACCGACGGTCATCACCTCGTCACCGATCGCCCGAGGGGCGGCGGAGAAGGTCTTGGCGCCGAGCGCCGGGTTGCCTGAGCGCAGAGCAAGATGAGCTGACATGGTTGTTCCTTTCACCTTCCACAGTATCATTGAGGCATGACCGAACAGGACGATCTGCGAGCGGTGGTAGAGGCGGTGGCAGAGGCTGCCGGCGCCGTGACG
>DCWN01000008.1:12872-29714 GCA_002328835.1 Acidobacteria bacterium UBA2161
GTGGAAACGGATCTTCTCGGGCGGGGTCGACTCACACTTCCGGCATCGGGTTGGGCACTTCCTCCACGCACTCGACGCGGTGCTGGTCTCGCATCCGAAACTCCTGACGGACGACGACATGACGGCGCTTCGCGGCCACGGTGACCAGGTGATCGCGCGGTTGGAAGCCGAGCTGTCCGCGGGCGTCCTGGAGCGGGACGACAAGGTTCAGATCGCGACGACCGTCTACAAGATCAACGAGCGCGTCGAGGAGATCCTGATGGCCTCGAAGCGATTGCGGGAGCCGCCGGCGCCGGGAACGCTCGGGCGGTAGGAGGCTTCCGTCGGCGACCGGGGGTAAAGCCCGCCGGGGCCGGGGCCGACAACTCTGAAGAGTTGTACCGACGACCCTGGACCGGCCGATGACCGACAAATCGGTTCCCGAAAAGCTGATGGCGGCAGTCGCCGCCGTCGACCGCGCTGCCGAAGCCGTCCTCTCCATGCGGAGCCTCGACGAGCGGACCCTCTGGCAGAAACTGTTCCCGAAACGGTCCGAACGCCGGCAGCGGCACCGCGTCCGCCGGTTCATCGGCACCCTCGACGGCGTCCGCGCCGCGGAGCCGCATTTGCTCCCTCCCGAAGCGCTCTCACAAATTCGTAAGCGGGTCGAAGCTGTCCTCGGCCGCTTGGAGGACGACATCCAGGCGCGGCGCCCGGGGCCGCGAGAGGGCGCGATGATGGCCACCATCATCTATAAGACGACCGAACGATTCGAAGGCATCCTAACCGCGGTCGAGCGAGGGAAGCACCCCCAGCCGAAGCCCGGGCACTTGGCGCCCGGGGATCTCCAGCGCTAAAGCGCATCGGAGCGGGGGCCGAAAAGTCCTGTACAACGATGCAGACGGCCCTGAACCAAGACGGACCCCCGAGCGGCCCTTCCACGCCCGACGGCCTGCAAGTGTCGGTGGACGAGGTGGAACGGACCGCCGAGCGAGTACTCGCCTCGAAGCGGCTGCACGAGCGTCCCTTCCTGCAGCGCCTCCTCCCGACCCGCGCCGCCCGGCGGCCGCACTGTGTCCACCGGTTCATCCGCGCACTCGACCGGGTCCGCGCGTCGCAACCGAACCGGCTCTCCCCTGAAATGCTGGAAGAGATCCGCAGCTCCGTGGAGGCTGTGGTTGGACGTTTGGAGGATGAGATCGCGGCCAAGCGCCCCGGACCGAAGGAGGGCGCGATGATGGCGACGATCATCTACAAGACGACCGAGCGGTACGAAGGGATCCTCGCGGCGGCCGACCGGGAAAACAAGCCGGCCGAGCGGGCGCCCGGCCGGCTGTAGGTCGCAGCCCCTATCTCGGCGCCGAGGCGCCGCCGTTCTCGTTGTCGGCGGCGCCGATGAACATGCCGTCCTCGACGAGGATGGAGTTGGCGTCGCCTCCCCCACCGCGCGCGACGCGGTGCCCCATCACGGTCAACTGCTTCACGAAATCCTCGTACTCGGGATCTTCGAACCCCTGAAAACCAACGCGGTCGGGGAACCACTGCATGTTGAGGCGCGGCGCGTCGACGGCGTCGCGGATGGTCATCCCGAATTCCAGGACGCCGAGCGTGACGTTGAGCACGGTGTTGATGATGGTCCGGCCGCCGGGGCTGCCGGTCACGAGCACCACCTTGCCGTCGCGCGCGGCGATCGTCGGCGACATCGAGCTGAGCATCCGCTTCTCGGGCACGATCAGGTTGGCGTCGGTGCCGATACTGCCGCGCGTGTTCGTGACGCCGGGGTTCCGGTTGAAGTCGCCCATCTCGTTGTTGAGCAGGAAGCCGGCGCCCTCGACGACCACGCCCGAGCCGTAGCCCGACTCCAGCGTGTAGGTGTTCGACACGGCCATGCCGTTCCGGTCGATCACGGAATAGTGGGTCGTCTCCTCGCTCTCCTCGACCTCAGTCAGCTGCGGGCCGATCTTCTCGCTGGGCGTCGAGTGCGTTGGGTCGATCGAGGCGGCCAGCTCACGGGCGTACTCCTTCGTCGTCAGGTGACGCGGGATGTCGATGAAGTCGTCATCGCCGAGGTAGCGCGCGCGGTCGGCGTAGGCGCGGCGCATCGCCTCGATGATGAGATGCGCCGTGTCGGGCGACCAGCGGCCCTTCGACTTCAGGTCGAAGTTCTCGAGGATGCCGAGCATGATCGTCAGCGCGATGCCACCCGAGCTGGGCGGCGGCGAACTGAAGACCTCGGTGCCGCGGTAGGTCGTGCGAATCGGATCGCGCAGGAGCGCAGTGTAGCGCGAGAGATCTTCCTTCGTGATGTAGCCGCCGCCCCGCTCCATCTCGGCGGCCAGCAGGTCCGCGGTCTCGCCGGCGTAGAAGCCTTCGTTCCCCAGCTCGGCGATCCGTCGCAAACTGCGGCCCAGATCGGGGAGGACGAGCCGGTCGGTCGCCATCCACGGCTCGGTGCCGCCGTTCTTCCCGTAGACCCGCTTGAACTCGGCGTTCTCGGAGCGCTCGACCGTCCGGTTGAGCGCCTCGGCGAGGCTGTTCAGGACGAAGCCGTCTTCGGCCAGCTCGACGGCCGGCATCACCAGCGCTTCCCACGGCAGCGTGCCGAACGTCTCGTGCGCCAGGACGAAGCCGGCCACCGTGCCAGGCACACCGACCCAGCGGTGGTTCTTCCGGCTGCCGCCCTCGACGAACATCTCCTCGGTCGAGGCGAGCGGCGCCTTCTCGCGGTAGTCGACGAACGTCGGCTGCGTGCCGTCGCCCGGATGGACGAGCATGAAGCCGCCGCCGCCGATGTTCCCGGCCGACGGATGCGTCACGGCCAGGGCGAGGCCGGTCGCGATCGCCGCGTCGACGGCGTTGCCGCCCTGCGCGAGAACCGCCGCGCCGACGTCGGAGGCGTCGACCGAGCGCGACACGACCATGCCGCCCGCGCTTGTGGCGTTGCGATGGTCGACGTCCTGGGCCAGCGCGGCCGGGGCCGCGACGACCAACGCCAGGACGAAAACCAAGCTGAACCGGAGGGTCGAGCAGGTGCGGGCGCGAAGCATAGGGTCTCCTTCGGCAAATAGGTCGAAGGAGATTATATCCTGCGGCCTTTGGTGCGCTCGGCTAGGCCGCCCGGCCGGGGCGAGCGCGAAGAGCGCGGCCACAAGCGTCAGAATCCGGCGTGCTTCTCGAGGCGGGTGACGCGGCGGTCGAATTTTTCGTCAACCGAGACAATCTTGTCGGCCAGGAGATGGATCTCCCCACGCAACTCTTCTGTCAACATTCGCATGAACCGCTTGGACTCTTCGAACTTCTCGCCCATCAGGACGACGGCATCGTCGACCTTCCGATCCACGCCGTCGATCTTCTGATCCAGCCGGCCGAACTTCTGGTCCAACCGGCGGATCTTCTGGTCGACCTTCCGATCGAGTTGACCAATCTTCCGGTCGAGTGAGGCCAGCGTGACCGGTTTCTTGCGGGCCGCCATGGGGAACTGATCCTAGCAGCTTCCGTGCCGGCAGTGTTTGACCTAACTTCGCCCGTCGATTCGGGTATCGATCTTGCGATCCCTTCGTGCATGTTCCACGTCGGACCGCATCGCGCGCCACACTTCGACTATCGAGGTCGGCACCGCTACAGCGCCACGATCTGCACGCACAACCGGCAACGCGCGTTCAGAAGCGCCATCGTCGTCGACCGGGTCAGGTTGCATCTTCAATCAGCCGCCACGCGCGGACGGTTCGCGGTTTCTGCGTACTGCTTCATGCCCGACCATCTCCATCTCCTCGTCGAGGGGAGGGACGTCGACGCCGATCTCAGGCTGTTCATCGGCGAGTTCAAGCAGCGCAGTGCGTTCCAGTACCGTCGAGCCACGAATCGGATCCTGTGGCAGAAGCGATACTACGACCACGTGCTGAGGAACGAGGAGTCCACGGAGACGATCGCCCGCTACATCCTGCGAAATCCGGTCAGAGCCGGAATCGTCGGCGACCCGAGGCAGTATCCGTTTCTGGGATCGAGCGTGTATCTGCTGGACGATCTGTTGGAGTCGGTGAGGGAGTGAGCCCCCTAGCTCGACCCGAGGGCCGGAAACATCTCCGCGCGGAAGCCTCCCAGCTCAGGCGCTACGCCGCGGCACTCTTCAAGGTGCTGGAGCCCGCCTAGCGCCCGCGGCCGAAGAATCATGCCTCGCCTGCCCGGCTTCCGCCGCGAGTTCCGCTTCCCGTGGCGGACGCGCACCCAGATCACGAAGGACATCGACGCCGAGCTCGAGTTCCACCTCGAGATGCGGACCCGCGAGTTCATCGACCGCGGGATGTCTCCCATTGCCGCCAGGCGCGCGGCCGAGCGAGGGTTTGGCGACGTCGACGACACCAAGCAGTACTGCCGCGAGGTCGACGGCGCCGCCGAGCAGGCGTCGCGGCGACGGCAGCTCGTCGACGAGCTGCGCCAGGACGCGCGCTACGCCATTAGGTCGCTGACGAAGCATCCGGGGTTCGCCGCTGTCGCCCTGCTGACCCTGGCAGTCGGCATCGGCGCCAGCACGGCGATCTTCAGCGTAGTGAACGGCGTCCTCCTCCGCCCGCTGCCCTACGCCGAGCCGGACCGGATCGTCCAGATCTGGGAGACGAACCCCGACTGGTTCGAATCGGACAACCCGATCCGGCGGATGCTGTCCAACCGCCTCAGCGTCGCCTATCCGGTCTATGACATCTGGAGGGAGCACGCGGAGGCGTTCGACACCGTCGCGGTGTACGTCGGCACGATGCGCGTCCTGACGGAGCGTGACCGGTCGGAGCATGCGGCCGGCACCGTTGCATCAGCAGGGCTCTTCGACGTTGTGGGTGTGCCGGCGCTTCTCGGCCGAACCTTCCTGCCCGAAGAGGACGCGATCGGCGCCGAACCCGTGGCGGTCTTGAGCTACGGCTTCTGGCAAAGCCGGTACGGCGGCGCCGAGTCGGTGCTAGGCGACACGCTCAGCTTCGGCGGCACGACCTACACGATCGTCGGCGTCATGCCCGGAGGCTTCTACTTCCCCGAGCCGGCACAGCAGTTCTGGCTGACCCTGAACGACGAGGAAAAGCAGCGAGGCTGGGGACGGAGCTACTTGCGCGGGATCGGCCGTCTGCGCGACGGAATCTCCTTGGCCGAGGCGCAAGCCGACATGGAACAGGTGACCCAATTCGTCGCGGCGGCAGATGCCGACAACGACGGTCCGCACGGCGGTGCGCGGGTGCTGCTCCGCCTTGACGAGGTGGTCGGTGGAACTCGCCAGTCGCTGCTGCTCCTCTTGGGCACGGCGGGGCTCGTCCTGCTCGTGGCGTCAGCCAACGTCGCCAGCCTGCTCGTCGTGCAGGCGACGGCCCGCCGCCGCGAGATCGCGATCCGCGCGGCACTCGGGGCTGCCCGCGGCCGAGTCGTGCAGCAGCTCTTGACCGAAAGCGTGCTACTCGCGGTGATCGGCGGCGGCCTCGGATTCCTGGTGGCCACCTGGGCCCTCGGACCGATACGGCTACTCCTGCCACCCGACATGCCGCGGCTCGACAGCATCGCCATCGATCCGACCGTCCTCGGCTTCGCCGTTCTGGTGTCGATGGCCGTCGGCGCGCTCTTCGGCCTCGGGCCGTCGCTTGGTGCGACCCGCCGTCCGATCGCCAGCGTGCTGCAGGAGGGCTCGACCACGACGGTCGGCGGCCTCGGTGCGAACCGGGGCCGCTCGGCGATGATCGTGGCGGAGGTCGCCGTCTCGGTCGTCCTGCTCGTGGGCGCGGCGCTCCTGCTCAGCAGCTATGCGCGGCTCCTGGACGTCGAGCGTGGGTTCGACGCCGAGCGGGTGCTCGTCTTCTCACTCGAGCCCCCGCCAACACTGGCCGATGGCACGCGCGTAAACGGTTTCTACGACCAGTTGCTCGGGCGGCTTCGAGCGTTGCCCGGCGTCGACGCGGCGGCGGTTGCGACGGCACCGCCGTTTCGTGGGCTCGATCAGTCGAGCTTCCGTATCCCAGGGCGGGACGGGGAGTTGCGCAGCCTGAGACAGCGGGCGACGCCGGCCTATTTCGCGGCCATGGGGATCCGTCTTGTGCGCGGACGTCTCTTCGACGCACGCGACGCGCTCGGCACGCCGAGTGTGCTGGTCGTCAACGAAAGGATGGCGGCCGCCTTCTGGCCGGGCGCCGACCCCATTGGCCAGCAGATCGTCGGGGGCGGCTCGGGCGAGACATACACCATCGTCGGCGTCGTCGCGGACGCACGCTATGTCGGTCTCGACGAACAAGTGCAGCCGTTCCGGTATCTGCCGCTGGCACAAGAACCGTGGACGGGTCGCGGCCAGATCATCCTACGCACGGCGAACGACCTGCTCGATCTGGCGGCAGCCGCGCGCGCAGCGGTCTGGGAGATCGATAGAGAAGCCGCGGTCAGCGAGTTCGACTCGATGGCACAGCTGGTCGCCCGGTCGGTCGCGACACCGCGGTTCCGGACGTTGCTATTGACACTGCTCGCGCTGGTCGCCGTTGGGCTGACCGTGGTCGGCGTCTACGGCGTCATCTCGTACACCGTCGCCAGGAGCACGCGCGACATCGCCGTCAAGATGGCGCTCGGCGCCGCGCAGCGCGACGTCGTCTCGGAGGTCTGCCGGCTCGGCGGGCGGTTGATCGCGGTGGGTGTCGTCGTCGGCCTCGGTGCGGCGTTCGCCGCGACGCAACTGCTCGAAGCCTATCTGTTCGAGGTGCAGGCGACCGACCCGGGGATCTTCGCCGTGGCCGCTACGCTCGTCGCCGTCGCCACGGCGGTCGCCATCATCGTCCCCGCGTCACGCGCCGCACGGGTCGACCCGATGGTGGCGTTGAGGGCTGAGTAGGGCAGGGCTTCAGCCCTGCCTGGGCGTGGCGCGGGCCTTCAGGATCCCCGCGCCACCAGCCTGGAGAGCGCTACCCTACCTTCGCGTCCCGACCCGGCCCCCGGGCAGTTTGAAGACGTAGAGCGCGTTGCCGGTATCCGGATGGCGGACGTCCGGCGTCAGGAGGCTCGGCACGTTGCGCGGGCTGCCGCCGCCCAGGCCGGCCGTCACGGCGATGTACTGCTCGCCATCGACCTCGAACGTGATCGGGAAGCCCTGCACCGACGTGCCGAGGCGCGTCTCCCAGAGCACCTTGCCGGTCTCGACGTCGTGCGCACGGAAGTAGCGATCGAGGTCGCCGGCGAACGCCAGTCCCGTGGCGGTCGTGAGGACGCCGGTCAGAAACGCCGCGCGCTGCTCGAAGCTCCAGACCTCCTCGAGCGTCTCGACATCGTAGGCCGCCAGCTTGCCGAGGTTGCCGTCGGTCCCCGGCATCTCGAACCACTTCCGGTCGGCCTGTGAGCCGCCCGAGCCTTCCTCGAGCACGACCTCCCGCCCGGAAATCTCCAGGCAGCTCTGGCTGAGCGGCGTGATGAGGACGTTGGCCTCCGGGCTGTAGGCCATCGCCATCCAGTTGTGCCCGCCCGCGGTGCTCGGGCAGACCGAGACCCACTGCGACACCTCGGCCGTGGCGATGTCGGCGCGGTAGGTCACGGCGCCGGTTTCGGCGTCGATCCGGTCGAAGACGTTCTGGTAGACCGTCTCCTTGTGGCCCAGGAACTCACCGGTCTCGCGGTCGAGCTTCCAGAGGATGCCGTGCTTGCCAATCGTGTAGAGCAGCTTCCGGCCGCCGACATCGATCAGCACCTTCTCGAACACCTCGTCGAGGTCGAGCGACTCGCCGGGCACGTGCTGCCGGTACCAGACGATCGCCCCATCGTCGGGATCGATCGCCAGCGTCGAGTTGGTGTAGAGCGCCGCGTCGTCGGTCGTCATGCCGCGGCTGGCCGCGACCCAGGGCTTCGCCTGCGCGGTCGGCCAGTAGATGAGATCGAGCTCCGGATCGTAGCTGCCGGCGATCCACGAGTCGCCGCCGCCCCGAAGCGTCAGCGGCAAGCCGCCCCAGGTGTCGCCGCCCGGCTCGCCGGGCTGCGCGATCGTGAAGGTCCGCCAGAGCTCCTCACCGGTCTCGACGTCGTGCGCGGTGATGAAGCAGCTCTCCTCCTGGAACCGCTGGCAGCCATTGATGCCGTTGATGACCTTGCCGCGCACGACCATCGGGCCGCTGACGTTGGTGTAGCCCTTCGTGTAGTCGGCGATCTGGGTCTCCCAGACGACCTCGCCGGTGTGCGCGTCGATCGCCACCATGAAGGCATCCTTGGTCGGCAGGAAGATCCTGTTGTCGTGGAAGCCGAGGTTGCGCATCGTCGTGAAGCCGCGCAGCATCTGCTCGGGCAGGTCGCGCCGGTACTCCCAGAGGAGCGTCCCGGTCTCTGCGTCGAGCGCCTGAATGACGTTGCCAGGATTCGGCAGGTACATGACACCGTCGTGGACAAGCGGCGTCGGCTGATTCGTGCCGTCGCCCATCGCCCAGACCCACGCGAGCCTGAGATCGTGCACGTTGTCGGCCGTCACCTGGTCGAGCGGACTGTAGCCCCAGCCGTCGTAGGTCCGGCGGAACATCAGCCAGTCGGCCGGGTCGGGGTCGACGAGCGCCGCATCGGGCACCGGGCTCAGTTCTCCGACCGGCAGATAATTCGTCGTGCTGTTGCCGACGACGATCGGCTCGGCCGGGTCAGGCTCAGTCGCTACCGCCGGTGTGGCGGGTGCGACGGCGGCATCGGTCACGGTCGCGGGCTCGCCATTCATGACGCCCGTCGACCCCAGGGCCAGCGGCGCGTTGCTCGCAGCGACACCGTTCGCCCGCAGCAGGTAGGCGACGATGTTGACGTAGGTGCGATCGGTGACCGAGCCGGCGCCCTCGGGCGGCATCGTGGCGCGGATGTATTCGAGCAACTCACCGACCGGCCGATCACCCCAGGCGTTCCGGAAGTTCGGACCGGCCAGTTCCGGGGCCTCGAACGCGCCCGCGAAATCGGACATGTGGCAGCCGGCGCAGTCGATCTCGTAGGCCTCGGCGCCGGCCTCGGCCTGCCCCGCGGTGTAGACCGGCGCCTCCTGCGCCCGGCCGGGCGCGGGCGCCATCGTGAAGACGGCGACGACGAGCGCGGGGACGACCAACGTCTGTGGCTTCATGACCGCTTACTCGGATGGAAGGATCCAGCCGCGCAGCTCGCCGCCGGGGTTGGTCTCGGTGTGAATCTGGACGTAGTAGCCGCCGCGACGCAGCGTCTCGACTTCCTCGTCGCTGAGGGTGACGCCGCCACCGACGAGTCCGTCGGCGCGCTTGCTCACGCTCAGTTGAAACGCGATCGGCCCCCGCTGGCCCGACGCGCCTTCGTGAATGTGCGCGGCGATCGCCGCCGAGCCCATGCCGTCGAACGCACCGGTCAGGAACAGCCGATCCTCGATGAGGACGACGGTGACCGCACCGGTGCCGGCCGTCGTCCGCGCCGTCTGGTTGTCGATCGGCACGACCGAGAGCCTCACGCTGAACGTCTCGTCGGCGTGCACCACCGCCGGTGCCAGCGCGACCGCTGCGGTCGCCAGCAGTCCGGCTGAAATGATTCGTCGCATCGGCTCCCCCTCCCCGCGCATCCGCCGCCGCGGGGCCTCAGGATACAGGATTAGGGGGGCGCTTGCGCCGGTCGTGCCCCGGGCGTAGAGTCGGGCGCATGAGCGACAAGAAAGAAGATGCGCGGCCAAGTTTGCTGCCGATGGCCCAGCCCCCGGAAGACGAACCCGCCGCCTGCGGTCCGGGCTCGGACTGCGGATGCGATCCTGACCCGAGCGGCAATCTCGCTCGCCGCGACTTCATCCGCCTGGCCGGCCTGACGTCGGCGGTCGCGGCCGCCGGAGCCGCCTGCGCTCCCGACGCGCCGGGCACGGCGCCGACGCCCGCCGCGGCGCCGATCTCCGAGTCGGAGCAGGCCGCGCTGGACGACGCGGACTGGCCGGTCCTGAAGGTCTACGGCCCGGAGTTCATCGATCGAATCGCCCTGCCGCTCGGCGGCATCGGCACCGGCACGGTGTCGCTCACCGGCTTCGGCAGCCTCCGCGACTGGGAACTGATGAACCGCCCGGCGAAAGGCTTCACGCCGAACGCTGGATCGCCGCCGTTCTTCGCGATCTATATAGAGGATGGCGAGACCCGCCACTGCCGGCTGGCCGAGGGGCCGCTGCCGGTCGACGAGTACGAGGCGAGTCACGGCGCGGCGGCGCCCAACGCGCGGCTGCCCCGTTTCAGCCGATGCAGCTTCGCTGGCGGCTACCCGTTCGGACGCGTGATGCTGAGCGACGACGAGCTACCGCTCGAGGTGCACCTCAAGGCCTTCAACCCGATGGTCCCGGCCGACGCCGACGCCAGCGGCATCCCGGTGGCGGCACTCACCTACGAACTCAGGAACACTACCGACCGGCCACTGCGCGCGTCGGTCGCCGGCAACCTGCCCAACTTCATCGGCATCGACGGCTGGGAGACGACGCGCGACTGGAAGGGTGACCGGATTCCAGCCGGCGCCGACGGCAACACGAACCGCTACCGCGACGGGAACGGCGTGCGTGGCCTCTACATGGAATCGAGCGGCGTCGCGCCCGACGCGCCGGCGGCGGGCACACTGGCGCTCACCACGACCATGGACGGCGCCGTTGGCATCAGTCACCGCACCGACTGGCTCGCGGTGCACTGGGGCAATTCGATCCTCGATTTCTGGGACGACTTCTCCGCCGACGGACGTCTGGATGAAGCCGAGCGCGAGCCGTCGGGCAGCGCGACGCCGATGGCCTCGCTCTGTGTCGAGGTCGACGTGCCCGCGGGCGGTTCCGTCGAGGTGCCGTTCCTGCTGACCTGGCACTTCCCCAACCGCTACAGCTGGACGCGGCCCGAGGAGGAGTGGACCGACGACGACCGGATCGGCAACTACTACGCCGAGCAGTACACCGACGCGTGGGAGGTGGCCGAGCGGACCGCGCTGGCGCTGCCGCGGCTCCAGGCACGGACGGTCAGCTTCCTCCGGGCGTTTCTCGGCAGCGACCTGCCCGACGCGGTGAAAGAGGCGGCGCTCTTCAACGCGTCGACGCTCAGGACGCAGACCTGCTTCCGGATGCCCGACGGACGCTTCTTCGGCTGGGAAGGCAACGCCCCGAACAAGGGCTGCTGTCACGGCTCGTGCACGCATGTCTGGAACTACGAGCACACGACCGCGTTCCTCTATGGCGGGCTCGCGCTGACGATGCGCGAGGTCGAGTTCGGCCACGCCACCGACGACAACGGCCTGATGAGCTTCCGCATCGGCGTGCCGCTCGACCGCGCGCAGGAGTGGGGCCTGGCGGCGGCCGACGGCCAGATGGGCTGCATCATGAAGATGTACCGCGACTGGCAGCTCTCAGGCGACGAGGCGACGTTGCGCACCCTCTGGCCGAAGGTGCGCGCCGCGCTGGAGTTCGCCTGGATCCCCGGCGGCTGGGATGCCGACAAGGACGGCGTCATGGAGGGTGCGCAGCACAACACGATGGACGTCGAGTACTACGGCCCGAACCCCGAAATGGGGTTCTGGTACCTGGGCGCGCTCAGGGCGGGCGAGGAGATGGCGCGCGCGGTGGGCGACGCGACGTTCGCCGCCGAGTGCCGCGATCTGTTCGACCGCGGCTCGGCCTGGGTCGACGCCAACCTCTTCGACGGCGAGTACTACATTCACGAGATCCAGCCGCCGAGCGATCCCTCTGCTATTGCGCCGAGCCTGCTGATCGGCATGGGCTCGGAAGATCTCGGCAACCCCGACTTCCAGCTCGGCCCGGGCTGCCTCGTCGATCAGCTCGTCGGCCAGTTGATGGCCCATACCTGCGGCCTCGGCTATCTCGCCGCGCGTGAGAATGTCGTGTCGGCGCTCGAGAGCATCTGGCGGTACAACCGGCGCGAGAACCTGCAGTCGCACTTCAACTCGTTGCGGACCTACGCACTGGCCGGCGAGTCGGTCGTCCTGATCGCCAGCTATCCGAAGGGCCGGCCCGACAAGCCGTTCTCGTACTTCACCGAAGCCTGGACCGGCCTCGAGTACACCGCCGCCGCCGGGATGTTCTACGAGGGAATGACCGACGAGGGCCTGGCGACCTACCGGTTGGTTCGCGACCGGCACGACGGGCGGAAGCGGAACCCCTACGACGAACCGGAGTGCGGCCACCACTACGCCCGCGCCATGGCGGCCTGGGGCGCGGTGCTGGCACTGAGCGGCTTCCAGTACTCCGCCGTCACGAAGTCGATGACGGTGACGAGCGCGCCCGGCCGGTACTTCTGGTCGAACGGCTATGCCTGGGGCAGCTGCGAGGTCGCGGCCGGCGGCGGTGTCAGCTTGACGGTTGTCGAAGGGACGCTGCCGCTCGAGCGATTCGAACTCGTCGACGGCGGCGCGGCGACCTTCGAGGCCGGCAACGCGCTGTCGGCTGGGACGACCGAGCAGATCCAGGTCGAGGGGGCCCCGGCATGATCTACCGGGTGCGCGGACGATTGCGCGAGGCGGAGGCGGCGGAGTTCCACCGGAAACTCACCGACAGAACGATCGCCGCCCAGAAGCCAGACGGCCAGGAGATCGTCGACTCGATGGGGCGGGCGGTGGTCGCCGACGGCGGCGAGGTCGTCTGGAGCGAGACCTGTTACTGCCCGACGCCGCTCGCCCACGAGCGGGAAACCGTCCTCGACCGCTATTTCGACGCCATCGCGACCAACGAGATCACCGACCACGAGACCTACCCCGGCCGGCCGTTCATGGCCCATCTCGACGAGCTGGCCAGCAAGTCCTGAGGGCTTGCCGACACCCCCCCTCTTGCCTCTTCGAGGCAGAACCTGCCACGAGAGTGCACGAAAACCGTCGGTTTTCGTATCTGAATGTCTCATGAATGTACACATGTCCGATCCAGAAAGCATATTGCAATACTGTATGAATTCATTAACTGATGTCTTTACAGTTAGTTACATACGGCTTGCCATCGATGCCAAGCCTGGTCTCGTAATTGCACAAGTAACAGGCGAGAGAGGTTGTTATGAAGACAATCATCAAGGTCGTTCTCGCCGTTGCGGTTCTGCTGACGATCTCATGGCCCGCCTCCGCGCAGGAGCGGGTCGTGGGCACTGTGGCTCGACTCGAGCTGAACAGCGCGCTTGTGGCGTCGATCGATTCGGATGAAGAGGCTGCGATCGCCGAGGCTCAGGAGGCCGATCGTGCTCATCATGGACGACGAGCCGGCGGCGCGCGGCGCGCTCGTGCGGGTGCTGCAGCTGCGCGGGTACGAGGTCGTCGAGACCGACACCGTGGTCGATGCGGTCAGCGTGCTGGGTGAGTCGGCGGTTGATGCCGCCGTGCTCGACGTGCGGATCCCCTCGGGATCTGGCCTCGACGTCCTGACGCCGCTGCGCCAGCACCTCGAGTTGAAGAAGATTCCAGTCCTGGTCTGGACCGGATCGATGCTCTCGGAGGACGAGGAATGGGCGGTCACCCGCCACGGCGCCCACCTCTTCCAGAAGCCCGAGATCCGGGCGCTCGTCAACTTCCTGGATCAACTGCTGGATCGCGACACGCCGAACTAGATCTCCGCCGGCCGGCGGAGATCGCGGTGGGACACAGAGCGACCTAGCCCCCGGACACCTCGTCGTCGACGGCGCGCAGCAGCTTCTTCTCGCAGTCGGAACAGACCCAGGCCGGTTCTTCGTTGGGGTCGGAGGTCAGCTTGTGCAGGCTACCTTCGTCACGCTCTTCGTTGCAGATGGCGCATTCGGTCGGCATTGGCTCGTCCCCCTCTCTAATCGCTAAAGGCGGCGATTATACCCATCCCGGTTCGATGCACAAGCACTGAGTGCGGGCGTGGCCCAGGAGGCTTTAGGTTCTATGGTTTACGCGGACGAACGTCCCGGAGCCGTCGACGCCGCCGCGCTGAAGGCCCGCGCGATCGCGCGGCCTACTCTTCCAACCCGAAGGTGAAGATCGTATTGCCGGCCGCGATGGTGACGCGCTGCTGCCCCTCGACGCTGTAGGTCATCGGGCCGGCGTGAATCATGCCGCCGACATTCATCACCCACAGCTCGTCGCCGGTCCGGGCGTCGAGCGCGAAGAAGTAGCCGTCGACCGTCCCGCCGAAGAGCACATCGCTCGCCGTCGTCAGCACGCCCGACGATGAACGCGGCTGCACTGGATAGTCCCAGGCCGTTTCGCCGGTCTGCGGCACGATCGCCCGCACGGCGCTGTAGTAGGCATCGCGCGGACGTGGCCGCCGACCGCCGCCGCCGGTATAGGTCTCGCCAGCGACGTACTCGTCCTCTCGCATGAAGTAGATCTGCTCGCTGTCGTAGGCCATCACGTAGAGCAGCCCGGTGCTCGGGCTGAAGCTCGGCGACCACCAGTTGGCCGCGCCTTCGATCGGCGGCGAGACCAGGGTGCCTTCGACGCTCGGCAGCATGTTGGCCACGCGGACCGGCCGGCCGTCCTCACCGATCCGCTCGGCCCAGGTCTGGCGCCCGAACTGCGTGCCGCGCAGGAACTCGCCCGACAGCCGGTCGAGCACGTAGAAGAACGCGTTCCGGTTCGGCCAGAGCATCATCTTCCGGGCCCGGCCGTCGAACTCGATGTCGGCCAGCACGGGAATCTGCGTCGCATCCCAGTCATGCACATCGTGCGGCGTGAACTGGAAGTACCAGTCCAGCTCGCCCGTGTCGGGATCGAGTGCGAGCACCGAATCGGAGTACAGGTTGTCACCCAGGCGCACCTCGCCGTTCCAGTCGGGCCCCGGGTTGCCGGTGCCCCAGTAGACGAGGTCGGCGTCGGGGTCGTACGACCCGGTCATCCACGTGGGCGACCCGCCCCGCTGCCACGAGTCGCCCGCCCAGGTCTCGTTCCCGGGCTCACCCTCGCCCGGAATCGTGTAGAACCGCCAGATTCGGTCGCCGGTCGCCGGATCGTAGGCGTCCAGAAATCCGCGGATCCCGAACTCCCCGCCGGCGATCCCGGTGATGATCTTGTCTTTGACGACGAGCGGTGCGGCGGTCTTGCTGTAGCCCAGGCGGGTGTCGGCGACCTCGGTGTCCCACAGGACCGTGCCGGTCCGCGCGTCGAGCGACACGAGGTGCGCGTCGAGCGTGCTCATGAACAGGCGCGTCCCGAGCACGGCGACCCCGCGGTTGTTGCGCCCGCAGCAGTAGTTCACGTCCTCGGGCAGCTCGTGCTCGTAGCGCCAGAAGACGCGTCCGGTCGCCGCGTCGAGCGCGATGACGGTGCTGGGCGACTCGGTGACGTACATGATGCCGTCAATCACCAGCGGTGTCGTTTCGGCGCGATCGAGGTCGCGCAGCTGATAGACCCACTTGAGCCGCAGGCGATCGGCGTTCGCCACCGTCACCTGATCGAGACCGCTATAGCGCTGACTGCTGTAGTTGCCCGAGTACATCAACCAGTTCTCGGGCTCGTCGGCCGAATTGAGAAGGCGTTCGTACGTGACCGGCGTGAACACCGGCGCCGGGCCGGACGCGTCGCGCTGCTGTGCGTCGAACGGTCGGCCGGCAGCGACGATGAGCGTGAGGGCGCACAGCGCGATCAGGGCACGGCGGGTCATGGCAGGCTCTCCTCGGTCCGAAGCGAAAACAGGTAGGCGATGAGGTCGTCCAGGTCCGACGCCGAGAGTTCTCCTTCGTAGCTCGGCATCGTCGACGTCTCGATCCGCTCGCGCTCACGCAGCTCGCGCTTCGAGACCGACCAGAGGTTCTCGTCGGCGTCCAGCAAACGATACGAGTAGGTGTCCTCGTTCATTCGGAGGCCCTCGAGGGTCCGGCCGTTCTCGTAGGTCACGCGCACCGACCACCAGCGCAGCGGGACGTCGCGGTCGGGCTCGAGCAGGTCGGCCCGAAGTTCGGCCGGCGACCGGCGGTCGCCGACGGTCGTGAGATCCGGACCGAGCAGCCGTCCGGCGCCGGCAATCATGTGACACGTGGCGCAGGCCCCGGCCCCGGCGTACAGCCGGCGGCCGGCCTGGGCGTCGCCGGGCAGCGAGATGCTCTCCGGACGCTGGTTGATGGAACGCAGGTAGGCAACGATCTGCCAGACGGTCTGGTCGGTCCGCCCGCGCGAGATGGGGGGCATTCCCGTGTCGGGCACGCCCTCGGAGATCACGCGGAAGAAGCCGGCGTCACTCTGCGCTCGCCGGAACCGGCCGCGACGGAGGCTTGGGCCCTCGTCGCCGCTGGCGTCGAAGCCGTGGCATCGGCTGCAATGCATTCCGAACAGCCGCTGGCCGGCATCGACATCTTCGAGCGAAGTGTGGGGATTCTCACCGTCCTGGGCCGCCAGGCCGGCACCGGAGCCCATGACGAGCGACGCCGCGACCAGCACGAGTCGGGCGTTTCTACCCTGAAACCAGAGCATGACGCGTCCTTTCGGAGTACGATTCGGCGCCTCAGCATACTGGAATCCGCCCGTTTCGGGTCAAATCGAGGCCAATCCAGGCGTTCCGAAGGCAGCAACGGTCGGCGCCCGAGCGTCGTCATCTATACCAGGGCCTCGGAAGCACGATACAATCCCAAGGACTCATGCGCTGTTCTTCTCGACCTGACGGACTCTCTTTGCACCGGCCCTCCTGGCTGGCTCTGATCTTGGTGCTCGGCCTGGCGCTTGCGCCGGCCCCGGCGGACGCCCAGCAACTGGTGCAATCGCAGGCCCTTGACCAGCTCCAGGACCAGAACCAGGTCGTGGACCAGGCGGAGGCCGGGCAGGCGGGCGGCAACTTCGACAACGTCGCCTTCGAAGGCGAGCTGCCGGCGAGCTTCGACGGCCCGCCGGTACCAGTGCCACCGCAGGTGGTCAGCCGCGACGACAACGGCCGCGTGACGATTCGCGCCGTCCGCGTCGGTGAAGAACTGGTCATCGACGGCCGGCTCGACGAGC
>DCWN01000008.1:30035-30225 GCA_002328835.1 Acidobacteria bacterium UBA2161
GCTCGACGAGCCGATCTATTCTCGGCTCGAGCCGGTCTCGAACTTCATCATGCAGGAGCCGCAGGACAATGTTCCGGCGACCGAGCAGACCGACGTCTGGATTCTCTTCGACGACACCAACCTCTACGTCTCGGGCCGCAACTGGGACAGTCAACCGAACCAGATCATCGCCAACGAGATGCGGCGCGAC
>DCWN01000028.1 GCA_002328835.1 Acidobacteria bacterium UBA2161
GGTCGCCTTCATCACCTGCCCCACGAGGAAGTCGAGCGCGCCCTGCTTGCCCGCCCGATACTGCCCCACGGCATCGTCATGGCTCACCAGGACCTCGCAGACCGTCGCCTCGAGGGCCCCGGCATCATCAATCTGCGCCAGCCCGTCGCGCTCCACGATCGCCGCGGCGGATTCGCTCGAGGCGAACATCTGCTCGAACACATCCTTGGCGACGGTACCGCTGATCGTGCCCTGCTCGATCAACACGATCAGCGCCGCGAGCGCGGCCGGCGGGACGCGCTGCCGCAAGGCGTCGACCTGGTCATCCGCCTCGTTCAGCGCCCGCGTCACCTCTCCCAGGACCCAGTTGATCGCCATTCGGGATGGAACCCCAGCCGCGGCGACCTCCTCGAAGTAGTCGGCCAGGCCGGGCCGACCGTGCATGACCTGCTCGGTCTGGTCCCGCGTCAGGTCATGGTCCGTCGCTAGACGGGCGCGCCTCTCGGCGGGCAGTTCGGGCAGCGTCGCCCGGACCTCATCGATCCACGTCGGCGCGATCTGCAGCGGCGGGAGATCGGGCTCGGGAAAGTAGCGGTAGTCGTGGGCCTCTTCCTTGCTCCGCATCGCCGCCGTACGGCCGGCCGCGGCGTCCCACAGCCGCGTCTCCTGGATGACGCGGTCGCCCGTCCGCAGCAGGTCGGTCTGCCTGTCGATCTCGTACTCGAGCGCGCGCTCGAGGAATCGGAACGAGTTGAGGTTCTTCACTTCGGCCTTCACGCCGAGGGCGGACTGACCGGCCGGGCGCACCGACACATTCGCGTCACACCGCAGGCTCCCCTCCTCCATGTTGCCGTCGTTCACACCCAGCGTGACCAGAATGTCCCGCAACGTCGTGAAGAACGACTTCGCGTCGGCCGGCGAGCGCAGGTCGGGCTCGGTCACGATCTCGATCAGCGGGACGCCGCTGCGATTGAAGTCGACGTGGGATTTCCGCTCGGACTCGGCGAATCCCTCGTGGAGCGATTTGCCGGCATCCTCTTCCAGATGGATCCGGGTGAGGCCGACCTCGACGCCGGACCCGGGTAGCGCCAGATGCCCGCCCGTCGCGAGCGGCAGCTCGAACTGCGAAATCTGGTACCCCTTCGGGAGGTCCGGATAGAAGTAGTTCTTCCGGGCAAAGACCGACGTCGACGCGATCTGGCATCCGAGGGCCAAGGCGGCGCGCATGCCGAGCTCGACCGCAGCGCGATTCAGCACCGGCAGGGCCCCCGGCAGGCCGAGACAGACCGGACAGCCGTGGCTGTTGGCCGGCGCGCCGAACCGCGTACTGCACCCGCAGAAAATCTTGGTTCGGGTCAGGAGTTGGGCGTGAATCTCGAGACCGATGACCGGTTCGAATTCCATCAGCCTTCAGGCGCCTCGCGCGCTCAGTGTCCACCGTGCCGGATCAGCACGGCCCTGCCGCGGCGACGTCGGGACCGGCGGCCGCATCGAACGCCTTGAAGTTGTCCCGGAACATGGCGGCCAGCTTTCCGGCGTGCGCATCGTAGTCGCTCGGCCGGCTCCAGGTGTCGCGCGGTGTCAGGACCTTGTCCGGCACACCCGGACACCGGGTCGGCACGGCGACGCGGAAGACCGGGTCGTCCACGAACTGCGCGTCATCGAGCGCGCCCGCCAGCGCGGCTCGGATCATCGCCCGCGTCTGCGCAATCGGCATTCTCGACCCGACGCCGTAGGGGCCGGCAGTCCATCCCGTGTTGACGAGCCACACGGTCGCGCCGTGCGCGGCGATCCGCTCGCCGAGCAGTTTCGCGTAGACGGCGGGGTGCCAGACCATGAACGGCGCGCCGAAGCAGGTGCTGAACACCGCGACCGGCTCGGTGACGCCCTCCTCCGTCCCGGCGACCTTCGCGGTGTATCCGGAGAGAAAGTGATACATGGCACCCGCAGGCGTGAGCCGGGCAATCGGCGGGAGGACGCCGAACGCGTCGGCCGTCAACATGACGACGTGCCTGGGATGCCCTCCGCGTCCGGAGGGCGCGTGATTCTCGATGTAGGAAATCGGATAGGCGCCGCGGGTGTTCTCGGTCAGCGCGCCATCGTCGAGGTCGAGTCGCCGCGTCGACGGGTCCAGCACGACGTTCTCGAGCAGCGTGCCGAACCGCTGGGTCGTCGCGTAGATCTGTGGCTCGGCCTCCGCTGACAGCCGAATGAGCTTGGCGTAGCAGCCGCCTTCGAAGTTGAAGACGCCGTCGTCCGACCATCCGTGCTCGTCGTCACCGATGAGTGTCCGCTCCACGTCACTCGAGAGCGTCGTCTTGCCCGTCCCCGACAACCCGAAGAACAGCGCCGCGTCGTCGTCGTCGCCACGGTTCGCCGAGCAGTGCATCGGCAGCACCGACCGATGCGGCAGGAGATAGTTCATCACCGTGAAGATCGACTTCTTGATCTCCCCGGCGTACGCCGTTCCAGCAATCAGGACCAACCGCTTCTCGAAGTGAATCGCGATGGCGGTCGCCGAGTTCGTGCCGTGGCGCCCGGGGTCGGCTGCAAACGAGGGGGCGTTGAGCACCGTGAACTCCGGCTCGTGCGCCGCCAGGCGCTCTCGGTCGGTCTCACGGATGAACATGTGGTGTGCGAACAGATTGTGCCAGGCGGTCTCGGTCACCACCCTAATCGGCAAGCGGTACGTCGGATCCGCTCCGGCATGCGCATCGCGCACCCACAACTCCCGGTCGCCGAGATGGCGGGCGAGGTCTGCGTGCAGCGCGTCGAACTGCTCCGGCGTGATCGATCGGTTCACCGACCCCCACCAGACGTCGTCCGCGCTGGACGGTTCGCGAACAATGAACTTGTCGTGCGGGGACCGCCCGGTGTGCGGAGTCGTCTCGCACACCAACGGGCCCGATTCCGCGATCACACCTTCCCCCCGCCGGATCGCGTGCTCGACCAGCACCGGCATGCTGAGATTCCAGTGGACGGTTGGGGGATCGGCGATGCCGTGGGCCTCAAGCCCGCGGGCCACTCGAACCGAATTGGCCATGCCGGATGTTCCTCGAACGCGTGGAGACGAAGGTCACGAAGGGAGTCGAACGCTGGTCGCTAGAAGGGCTCGGACGCCGCAGGTACATCAGGTGATCGTAGCCGTGGCGATCTGGCGAAGTCAACCGGGGAGCCGCCGGCACCACGGGGCGCCGCGCCAACCCACGTGAGTTCCGGGGTTAAGCTTGGGCCCGATCGCGGCCGATACCCTCCACGAATGTGTCGCACGATTGGCGCGCGCGGCGGCTGGCGACGCCGGGTGCTCAGGCTGAGCCTCGGTGGCCTCGTCCTGCTCGCCGCCGGCTGCGCCTCGGCACCGACTCCCCCGCCTCGGGTCACTCCGGATCCGGCCGATCGCGCCCTGCGCGTGCGACTGACCGAGAACGGACAGCATCGGATCGTCGTCCGAGACCTCGAAGACTACGTGGTCGGATCGATCCTCTCAGAGACGATCTTGGCCGGGCTGCCGGCCGTCGCCGCGACGCATGTGGCGCGGCTGCAAGCCGTGCTCGCCCGCACCTACGCCGTCGCCAATCTCGGCCGGCACGGCCGAGAAGGCTTCGACCTCTGTTCAGAAACCCACTGCCAGGTCTATCGCTCGCCCGACACCTATCCCGAGAGGTTCCGGTCTGTGGCGCGCGCGGCGGCGGCCGAGACGCGCGGGGTCGTCCTCGCGCACGACGGCCGCCCGATTCAGGCGCTGTTCCACTCCGATTGCGGCGGTCATACGAGCGAGGCGGGCATCGTCTGGGGCGGCCCGACACCACCCTACCTGCTCGCCGTACCCGACGCGGTCGAGGCCGCGCATCGCCCCTGGCAGTTCGACCTGTCGGCCGAACGGCTCCGCGCGGCCCTCAACGGCGACGTCCGCACTCGAGTCGGCAGCCGCATCGACCGCATCGACGTTGTGGAGCGCGACGTGGCGGGGCGGGCCATGCGCGTGGTGCTCGATGGTGAACGAGCTCCCATGGTGCGCGGTGAGGAACTCCGGGCCGTGCTGAGTGCCGCCTTCGGCGCTCGCACCGTCAAGAGCACCCGCTTCGACGTTCGGCGCGACGGCGATCGGTTCTCGTTCGTCGGCTCCGGCTTCGGCCACGGCGTCGGCCTGTGCCAGGTCGGCGCCATCGCGCGAGCCCGGCGCGGCGAGTCCTTCGACGCCATTCTCGGGCACTACTACGCGGGCGCGCGCCTCGAGCGTCTGGGACGGCTGCGCCTGAGCCGCCGCGGGGCAACCGAACCGACCGCCGCACGGGCCGGCTCCGCGACCCCCTAACCCCGGAACTCACTTGGGTTGCTGTGTCTGGCACCGGGCTGGGCGGCGGGGGCAAGGCGCGACGAGGGAGTTTGGCGGGCCCAAGTGACCGAGGAGCAACGCCGCCCTCGGCGTCCAGAACACGCCAGACGCGTCAAGCCAGGTGAGTTCCGGGGTTCACCGGCCCCTCCCCTCCGACGGCGCCCAACCACCCGCCACCGGTGTAATATGGGGAGGATCGCTTCTCCCCAACCCGCGGTAAACGCCTGGGCGTGGAGCGCGTATACCACTTATGAGTCACCAGCCGCCGACCGTGGCATCGGCTGACACGGACCGCGACACCATCACCGCTGGCGAGATCAAGGCCCTGCTCGCCAAGGGTGACACCGCCCGGGCGCGTGAGCGCTTCGAGGAACTGGTGGGCAGCCACCAGCGGCGGGCGGCGCGCATCGCGTACCACTATCTGCGCGATGTGGCCGAGGTCGACGAGGCGGTGCAAGATGCGTTCGTGAAGGCGTTCGTACACCTGCCATCGTTCCGGCAGGAGTTGCCGTTCGTCGTCTGGTTCACGCGGATCGTCATCAACGGCTGTCTGGACCGGCTCAAGGCGCAGAACCGCCGCAGCCGCTGGATGGTCCCGGTTTTCGATTCGGGCGAGTCCGACCGCGACCTGGCCGAGCGTCGGCCCTCGGCCGGCCCGACGCCCGAAGAAGCCGTGCAGGCGCGGGAGCGCCGGGAACACTTGGCCGCGGCGATCCAGCGGCTACCGGAACGACAGCGCACCGTGCTGATTCTCGGGGTGTTTGAAGGCTATACCGCGCGCGAGATCAGTGAAGTGACGGGTGTCAACGAATCGACCGTACGCGTCCACCAGTTTCGAGCGATCCGCGCGCTGCGGAAACTCATCGGGGGAGACCGGTGGTTGATCGAACGAGGTGCGGATCGCACGGAGGCGAGTCGAACATGATCTGGAATCTGTTCGGGAACCGGCGGCATCTGAGCGACGCGCTCCTGGCCGAGTGGTCGATGGGGTACTCGGCCGACACCGGCGTGGCCGAGGACGGCATGACCCTGCCGGCCGATGCCGCCGAGCATCTGGCGCGGTGCGGGCATTGCCAGCGCCGTCGCGACGAACTCGTGGCCTTGCTCGCAGACGTGCAGACTGTGGCGCGCGGCGATGCTGATGCCGCGTTGACGCCGCAGCGCCTGGCATCGCAGCGGCAGCGAATCACGCATCGCATTGCCGCGCTCGTGGGCTCCGCCGCGCCGGCCCGTATCCTCAGATTCCCGGCCCGGCTCCGGAGCGTCCCTCGCTCGCTCGGGCAGCACCGCTGGCTTCCGGCCGCGATGGCGGCGGGCCTGGTCGTCGGCGTCTTCGCGGGCCGGATGCTCGACTTCACCCAGGGGGATGAAGCGCGACCGACCGCCGCCGTCGTCGCCACGATGGATGGCGATGCCTTCGTGAGCGCCTCACGCGCCGTCGCCCTCCGGGGCGCCCAGGGGTTGCTCGACGACGAGACCATCCTCACCGAGATCGATTCCACCCTCGCAACTGAGTACTGCGAGGCACTCGACGCGTTGGACGCGCTCACGCCACGCATCCAGGAAGTCGCGCTCGCGGGCCGCTAGCCGGCGCGCCCGCGCGTCGATTCACGTGTCCTCCGTCATCTTCCGGAAAGGCCTCGACCTCGAGGAGGCCGTCGCCGCCACTCTGGCGGCCGACTACGATAGCGCCATCGTCGACGAGATGACGAGCGATGGGTTCCGGCGGATCCGGGGCCGACTCACCGTCCATCTCGCCAAGGAGTTCGGGTTCTGCTACGGCGTGGATCGCGCGGTCGACTACGCGTACCAGACCCGCAAGCGGTTCCCCGATCGGCTCGTGTACCTCACGGGCGAGATCATTCACAATCCGCACGTCAACGAGAAGCTCCGCGCGGCGGGGATCCGGTTCCTGAGCGACCCCGGCGAGCGCGGTCAGCCGCCGGGGCCGGACGCCGTGGTCATCATCCCGGCCTTCGGCGTCACCATCAAGGAGTTGGCCGAGTACGATCGGCTCGGTTGCACGCTCGTCGACACGACCTGCGGATCGGTGCTCAACGTCTGGAAGAACGTCGAGCGATACGCTTCGGACGGCTTCACCGCGCTCATCCACGGCAAGGTCCACCACGAAGAGACTCGGGCGACGGCGTCGCAGACGCTGAAGTATCCCGCCGGGCGGTTTCTGGTGGTGCTCGACCTCGATCAGGCGCGGCGGGTATGCGACTACGTGCGGGCGGGCGGCGACCGGGAGGCGTTCCTCGCCGAGTTCCACGACGCCGCCTCCGACGGATTCGATCCCGACAGCGACCTCGAGCGGATCGGCCTGGCCAACCAGACCACGATGCTCATGTCCGAATCGCTCGAAATCAGCGAGCTCTGCCGCCAAGCGATGATCGAACGCTACGGTAAGGCTTCGCTCGACGGTCACTACAGGGCCTTCGACACGATCTGCAGTGCCACGCAGGATCGCCAGGACGCTGTTCGGGGCCTCCTCGCCCAGCAGCGCCTCGATCTGATGATCGTGGTTGGCGGCTACAACAGCAGCAATACCCGAAATCTTGCGCGCATGTGTTCGACCCACCTCCCGACCTATCACGTCGCCGACGCTGAGTCGCTCTGCTCGGCAAGCCAGATCCGGCATCGCCCGGTCGACGCACCACTGTCGAACGTGGCGCTGCCCCGCAGAGAGCAGGAGGTTGCCGCTGACGACTGGCTCGCGAGGAACGGTCAGTTGGCCGTCGGCCTGACGGCCGGAGCCTCGACGCCGAACAACATCATCGGGCAGGTAGTGCAGCGTTTAGAACAGTTTACGAGTGATACTCGTTCGGGCCCAGATAGCGATCCCAGGTAAACACCCGCCCCGGGGCTGTCGTCGTCCATCTATATGCGCCAGATCGTGGAAATCCGGATGACATCGTGGGCGGTGGCTGCGTGCTCCCTCGTTCTTGTGCTGGCGCAGAGCCCGGATGGGCTGGCCCAGTCGCGAAGCCGGTGGTGGCAGTCGGAAGAGGTGCAGCAGGAACTGCGGCTCAGCCCAGACGCCGCGAGCCGGATCGACGAGATCTACGAAGCCGAGATGCCGATCCAGCGCTCGGGTTGGCGCGAGTTCAACCGGCTCGAGAAGGCGTTCGACAAGCTCCTCGAGCGTGAAGACGTCACCGAGGCCGAGGTCTCCCACGAACTCGAGCACCTGGAGGCCGCGCGCGCCGAGCTGAGAAAGTCTCGAACGCTGATGCTATTCCGGATGCAGCGCGTCCTCACCGCCGAGCAGCGCCTACTCCTCGACGCCTACAACAAACGTCGACGGGACGAGCGCCGCCAGCGGGATTCTGGGGCCGGCGACCGCCGTCGGCGCCTGTGATCCCGTCGGCCACCGAGCGCGCTCGACGCCTGCCGGTGCCGTCGACGACTCTCGTCCAGGTGAAAGAATTCGGACTCACCGGGAGTCTCAGACCGTAGACAGGCGCAGTCGACGGCGCCCGCGCGCTCCCGTCGGCACCCACGCTCCTTTTCTCGCTGGAGGGCAGGTCGATGAAGTTCGTCACGCTCCTACTCGTCTTGGTGGGAATCGCCGGTCCGGCGACCGCGCAGAATGACGCCGAGGTCAGGATCGCGGCCATGGTCGAGCAAGCCGCCGCGGCCGCGCAGGAGCGCCCCGGCGGGCGCACGGTCGGACTCACGCTCGACGACGCCGTGAGTCGGGCCCTCGAGAACAACCTCGACCTGGCCGTCCAGCGGCTGCATCCACAGATCGCCGACCTGGACGTCGCCTCGGCGCACGCGGCGTTCCTCCCGACGTTCGACTCCAGCCTCGGCACCAGTTCACGCGCCCAGCCGTCGACGACGCAACTCGACGGTGGCCAGCGCGTCATCACCGACTCGACAAACTTCGCGGCCGGCATCGGGCAGGCCCTGCGATGGGGCGGCGCCACCGTCGAGGCCGCGTTCAGCAACAACCGGAACGCCACGACGAGCATCTTCTCCAGCTTCAACCCGAGCTACCGGTCCAACCTCGACCTCATCTACACCCAACCGCTGCTCCGGGGCTTCAAGACCGATTCGTCGCGCCAGCGGCTGGAAGTCACTCGGATCAATCGCGAGGTCTCCGACATCGACCTGCGGCGGATGATCACGAACACCGAGGCGGCGGTTCGCAGCGCCTACTGGGATCTGGTTATCGCGTCGGAAGCGATCGCCGTGCAGCAGCAGTTCGTCGAACTGGCCGAGAGCTTGATCGAGGACAACCAGGCCCGCGTCGAACTCGGCACCCTTGCGCCGATCGACATCATTCAGTCGCAGGCGGAAGCCGCCCAGCGCCGCCAGGTCCTGACCGAGGCGCTGCAGATCCGGCGCACGGCCGAGCTGATCCTCAAACGGCTGCTGGTCGATGGCACCGGCGATGAGTTGTGGGACGCGACGATCACGCCGGTCGACCGGCCCTCGTTCGACCCGACGCCGATCGACATCGAGGCCGCCGTCGGCACGGCGCTCTCGCAACGGACCGACATCTCTCGATCGCGACGCCAACTGGATATCAACGACATCAATCTCCGCGCGGCACGTGACACCACGCTGCCCGCGCTCGATGTGCGGGCCTCGTACACGATGCAGGGGATCGGCGGCACCCAGTTCGTCCGGTCCGGCCTGGGTGGCGACGTCGGTAGCATCCTCCCGGGCGGGTATGGCGACGCGCTGAATCAGCTACTCGGTAACGACTTCCCGGCGTGGAACGTCGCAATGACGCTGAGCTACCCGCTGGGCCAGAGCGCCGCCGAGGCCTCGTATGCCCGCGCCCAGGTCCAGGTGCGCCAGACCCAGGCCCAGATCGAGCAGATGGAGCTCCAGATCGCCACGGAAGTGACGAACGCCGGCCTCCAGATCCAGAGTTCGCTGCGCCGGATCGAGGCGGCCACCGCCGCGCGCGAACTCGCCCGGCAGCAGCTCGACGCCGAACAGAGCAAGTTCGAGGTCGGCGCGTCGACGAACTTCTTCGTGGTCCAGTTCCAGCGCGACCTGGCCGATGCGCAGCGCGCCGAACTGCAGGCGATTCTGGACTACCAGAAGGCCCGTATCGAATTCGATCGCGCCCAGCAGACGTCGCTGGCGCAGGGCGGTATCATCATCGTGACGGGCGGAGGCAACTAGGATGAAACGAACGCTGCTCGGCTTGTTGTTCACCGGCCTGATCCTGAGTGCCGGCGTCTACACCTACCTGCGCGAGCCGGATCTCGTGCCCGACGTCAGTACGGTGACCGTCTCCACAGGCGACATCGTCGACACGGTGGGAGCGACCGGCGCACTCGAAGCGGTGACCACGGTCCAGGTCGGGAGCCAGGTCTCCGGCAAGATCGAGGAACTCTACGCCGACTTCAACTCGATCGTCCGCGCCGGCGAGGTGATCGCCCGGCTCGAACCGTCGCTGTTCGAGACGCAGGTCGAGCAGGCCCGCGCCAACCTGATTCGCGCCGAGGCCGACGTCGAGCGGCTGACGGTGAGCCTCGAGGATGCTCGAACGAAGCTCACGCGGGCCGAGGGCCTGTCGGCGCGCGATCTCATCCCCGAGAGCGAACTCGAGGCGGCGCAAGTCGCGCTGCGATCGGCCGAGGCACAGCTCCGTTCGTCCAACGCCCAGATGACCCAGGCCGAGGCGTCGGTGAACCAGGCGCGGGTCAATCTGGGTCACACGATCATCACGGCGCCGATCGACGGCATCGTCATCTCCCGCAGCGTCGACGTCGGCCAGACCGTCGCGGCCAGCATGTCGGCCCCCATTCTGTTCCTGCTCGCGGCCGACCTGACGAAGATGAAGGTCAACGCAAACATCGACGAGTCGGACGTCGGACAGATTCGACCGGGACAGGTCGTGACCTTCCGCGTCGATGCGTATCCGGAGGAAGAGTTCCAGGGGACGGTGTCGCAGGTACGCCTGGAACCGATCGTCGTCGAGAACGTCGTGACCTACGCCACGCAGATCGATGTGCCGAACAACGACCTCAAGCTGAAGCCGGGCATGACCGCCACGGTCACGCTGGAGATCGCCCGGCGGGACGACGTCACGCGCATTCCGAACGCCGCGCTCAGATTCCGGCCAACCGACGACATGTTCGCTGCCCTCAACATGCCGGTGCCCGAGCAGCCCCAGGGCGGACGCGGACGGCCGGGACTGGAGAGCGCCGGCGCGGACGGTGACGGGCCGGGCGACGGTGGCGGCCAGGGCGGCGACCCGGCTGAGCGGCAGCAGATGCGCGAGCGGTTCCAGAACATGTCCGAGGAGGAACGCGCTGCGGCGCGGCAGCGGCTCCAGGCCGAAGGCGGTGGTCGCGGCGGCGGTGCGGCGGTCGGGCCGGATGGCCGTGGCGGCCGGCGCAACCGGGCGGCACCGGCCGACGCCGTGCCGACGACCGAACGCGGCGCCACGACGATCGACGCGCTGTTCGGCCCGCTGGCCGTGCCCGAATCGAAGGGCCAGGTCTGGATCTATTCAGGGAACGAGCTGAAGCCGACGATGCTCACGCTCGGCGTGAGCGACGGCGCCTACACGGAACTGCTGGGACCCGAGGTTCCGCCAGGCACCGAACTGGTGACCAACATCACGATGGCCGAGGGCGTGCCGAGCCGGCCGACGGGCGCCACGAGTTCACCGCTCATTCCGCAGCGCGGCCGCCGCCGCTAGGGTTTCGATCGCCATGGCCGTCATCTCGACCCGCGACCTCACCAAGACCTACGACCTGGGCGAAGTGAAGGTGCGCGCCCTGCGCGGCGTCAGCGTCGACATCGAAGAGGGCGAGTTCGTGTCGGTGACCGGCCCCTCCGGTTCGGGCAAGTCGACGTTCATGCACATCCTCGGCTGCCTCGATCGACCAACGGCCGGGCAGTACGTCCTCGCCGACAAGGACGTCTCGAAGTTGTCGAAAGACGAGCTGGCGATCATCCGCAACGGCAAGATCGGGTTCGTCTTCCAGGGGTTCAACCTGCTGACGCGGACCTCGGCACTCGACAACGTCGAGCTGCCGCTGCTCTACAATGGCAACGGGATGAAGGCCGCCGAGCGGCATCGGCGTTCCGAGGCGGCGCTGGCCGCGGTCGGATTGGCCGATCGCGCGCACCACCATCCGAACCAGCTCTCGGGCGGCCAGCAGCAACGGGTCGCGATCGCGCGCGCGCTGATCAACGAACCCTCGATCGTCCTGGCCGACGAGCCGACCGGCAACCTCGACTCGCGAACGAGCGTCGAGGTGATGGACATCTTCCAGACGTTGAATTCCGAACGCGGAATCACCATACTGTTGATCACTCACGAGCGTGACATCGCCGAGTACGGCAGCCGGATCATCGGCTTCCGCGACGGCAAGATCATGGCGGATCACGCGACCGGCGCTCGACGCATCGCGCGCGACGAGATGGCGGCGCTGCCGCCGGATGTGGATATCGAGCTCGATCGGGAATCGGCCGAGCCGGTCAAGACAGGGGCCTGACATGTCGCTCTTCATGATCCTAAGGGTCGCCATCAAGGCGCTCGGGCGCAACAAGATGCGGACGGGCCTCACGATGCTCGGCATGATCATCGGCGTCGCCGCGGTCATCACGATGGTGGCGCTCGGGAGCGGCGCCCAGCAGTCGATCGAGGATCAGATCAAGTCGGCCGGGACGAACATGATTACGGTCTCGGCCGGCAACTGGTCGTCGGGGGGCGTGCGCCGTGGCTGGGGATCGGCGACGACGCTGTCCGTCGACGACGCCCGGGCGATCCGGGAGCAGGTTCCGGGCGTGCAGTATGTCGCCGCCGGCACGAACACCCGCACTCAGGTCGTCTTCGGCAACCAGAACTGGTCGACCCGCGTCCAGGGCACCGACGTCGAGTTGCCATTGATCCGGTTCTGGCCGACCGAGTTCGGCACGTTCTTCTCGGAGACCGACGTCGCCGCGGCGGCCAAGGTGGCGGTCCTCGGCACGATCGTCCGCGATACGCTCTTCGGCGAGGGCGCCGATCCGGTCGGCCAGACGATCCGGCTCGGGAAGCATCCGTTCAAGGTGATCGGCGTGATGGCCGTCAAGGGGCCTGGATCGTTCGGCGAGGATCAGGACGACACAATCTTCATGCCGTACACGACGGTCCAGAAGAAGCTTCGCGGAATCCGCTACATCCAGAGCATCACCGTGTCGGCGATCTCCGCCCCGGAGACGATCGCGGTCTCCGAGGAGATCGCCGCCCTGCTGCGGGTGCAGCATGGCCTGATTCCCGGCGATGAGGACGACTTCCGCGTCAGGACCCTCGAGGAGATGGCGAGCGTCAGGAGCGAGACGACCCGCACGATGACCAGCCTGCTGGCGAGCATCGCCGGCGTCTCCCTACTGGTCGGCGGCATCGGCATCATGAACATCATGCTCGTGTCGGTGACCGAGCGGACACGGGAGATCGGCCTCCGAATGGCCGTCGGCGCCAAGGGCAAGGACGTGCTCTTCCAGTTCCTCGTCGAAGCGATCGTCCTGAGCCTCTTCGGCGGCTCGATCGGCATCGGCCTGGGCGTGGGGCTGTCGCGGGGGATCACGCAGTTCCTCGAATGGCCCACGACCGTCTCGCCCGACGCGGTCGTCGTGGCCTTCGGGTTCGCGGCGATCACCGGCATCTTCTTCGGTTTCTATCCGGCCCGAAAGGCCGCCAGCCTCGACCCGATCGAATCTCTTCGCTTCGAATAGCTCGCAGCCCTACACGCTCGGAAGGGCATCATCGGTGCCGGCGGGTGGCGCCGGACCGGGGGCCCCCGCGGGCGCGGAGGCCAAGCCCTGGGGCCGATGGGCGCAGGTCGAGCACCAGTGGGGGAAGGCCGGCGACAGGACCCGCCACATCTACAGCCGCGCGAGCAAGTCGGCGACGGTCAGGCCGGTGACGGGGTCGACCAGGTCGCGGGCGATCTCGGCCAACGGCTCCAGGACGAACCGCCGGTCGCGGAACCTCGGGTGCGGCAATTCGAGGTCGGGAGACGTGACGACCAGGTCGCCCACGAGGATCAGGTCGAGATCGAGCGTGCGGGGCGCGCGCGGGAACGGTCGGGTCCTCGCGCGCTCGCCCTCGATCGTCATGAGGCCAGCAAGCAGGTCGCCCGGCGGTGCGGCACTCCGCCCCACGGCGGCCGCGTTCAGATAGTGCGGCTGGGGCGCCCCGCCGTCCGGCGCCGTCTCGACGAAGGCCGAGACGCTCAGGTCAGTCAGGACCTGGCCCAACCGAGCGGCCGCATGGTGGAGATGGGCCTGCCGGTCGCCGAGGTTGCTCCCAAGGGCGACGGCGACCGGCCGCGACTCGGGCATGAGGCATCACGCCGAGGCGTCAGGCGCTCTGCTTCTCCTTGCAGGAAATGCAGACCCGCGTCCAGGGGATGGCATTCAATCGCGGCGGAGCGATCTCCTCGCCACAATCCCGACATTCGCCGAAGGTGCCCTTCTCGATCCGATAGAGCGCCTCTTCGATCGCTTGCAGGATCTTCGCGTCGGTCTGCTTCAGCTTCAGCTGAATGTGCACCTCGTTGGTGCCGCTGGCCTGATCGGCCAGGTCGCCCTGTCGCGTGTTGTTGTCCATCGTCGTCTGCAGCGGCTTGGCGCTGCCTTCCGACAGAATCTCCGCGCGCTTGCGCAGCAACGCGTCCTTATATCCGGATACGTTCATTCGCGGTCTCCCGAGCCCGATTCACTCAGGGCAATAACTGCTGATGCTATCACGGACCGTGCTGCCGATGTAGCCGGCCGTCGGGCGCTACTCGGCGCGCAGTGTCGCCAACGGTCGGCGGCGTAATACATCGAGGCTCGACAGCACGCCGACGGCACCGACCACGACCGCAGTGGTCGCGATGCCGCCGATGTTCTGCGCGAAGGCGGGGTTCCAGGCGATCTCGAGGAGGTAGCGGCTCAGCGCCCAGGTCAGCATCACGGCGCCTGCCGACCCCACGAGGCCGGCGAGCGTGCCCAGGCCGCCGTATTCGAGCAAGAGCATTGTCGCAATCGTCCGGCTGTTGGCGCCGAGTGTCTTGAAGATGGCGGCTTCGTAGAGACGCTGGAACTTCGTCATCGCCACCGATCCGATCAGGATGAGCATGCCCGTGAACACCGTGATCGCGCCGACCACCGAAATGGCCAGGGTCACGCCATCGATGATCTCCTTGGCGGCCGACATAACATCGCGCACGTCGATGATCGACACGTTCGAATAGCGGGCCACCAGATCGCGCTGCAGGCGCCCGCGCGTGTCCATCTCGTTCGGGCCGCGCGCCATGGCGATGTAAGAATGGGGCGCGGTCGTGAACGCATCGGGGCGGAACACGAACATGAAGCCGCCGCGCCGGGTGTCGTTCCACTGCACCTCGCGCACGCTCGCCACGCGGGCTCGGATCGTCCGACCGAGCACCTCGAAGCGGATGGTGTTCCCAACGTCGATGTCGAACCGCTCCCGGATGCTCTCCTCGATGGAGACCTCGGTCACGGAGGTGTCGTCACTCCATGGCCCGCCGTCGAGATACCGCTCGTTCTCCTCGAGCGCGTCGCGATAGGTCACGACGTACTCGCGCCCGAGCGAACCTCGCCCCCGCACGTCCTCCGCGCCGTCGAGATCGACCTCGTCGGTCTCCACGCCCGTCACCCGTCCGCGCAGCACCGGCAGCAAGGCCGGGGCCTCGCCCGGGGCGGCGGCCTCGAGGATCTCGCGCACACCGTCAGCCTGGTCCTGCTGAATGTCGAGCAGGAACATGTCGGGCGCGTCCTCGCGCATCTCCAGCGCGAACTCCTGCAGCAGATTCACCTGCAGCGCCCGAACGCCGATGAGAAAGAAGCTCCCGAGCCCCACCGCCAGCAGAATCGTGCGGGTCTGGTTGCCCGGCCGACCGAGGCTGATGACGGCGTGCCTGAGCGGGAACCAGGCGATCCGACTGAGCGGCGCGACGACCCGAACCAGCCCGGCCGCCGCAAAGTGCAGCACGACCGCGACGCCGGCGAACCCGCCGCTCACGTAGGCGCCGACACGCCACGAGTCGGCCTGCCAGCTCGCTACCAGCACCAGCGCCGCGGTGATCGACCCGATCGCGGCCACGCGCACCCAGTCGATCGAGGTCGTCAGGCGGGCGCCGGTCTCGCGCAGCAGCAGGAGCGGTCGCACGTGGCGGACATCGAGAAGCGGAACCAGGGCGAACAGCAAGGAGACCAGCACGCCGATCCCGGCACCCTGCACGACCGCCGAGCTCGTCAGACCGTAGGTGATCTCGCCGTAGCCCTCGACCACGTTGGTCGGGACCGCCTGCAACGCCGTACTGGCGATCGCGACACCGAGCAGGCTACCGCCCAGCCCGAGCACCAGCACTTGCAGGACGTAAACGGCGAGCAACTGCGGTGTCGTCGCGCCGAGACACTTCAGAATCGCGATGCTCCGGAGCTTCTGCTGGATGAAGACGCGCATCACGCTCCAGACCCCGATGCCACCGAGAATCACGATCACGAAGCCGATCAGGCTCAGGTAGTTCTCGGCCCGCCGCAGGTTCCGCGAAACGCGGTTCTCCGTGCTGTGATACGACCAGGCGCGCAGCCGGGTCCCCTCGAAATCTTCTCGGAACTGATCGACGAGCGGATCGATCGATGCCTCGTCGATCCGCACCAGCGTCTGATATCGCGCGCGACTCCCGAAGGCCAGCAGGCCGCTGTCAACGAGCGCGTCATGGCTCACCAGGACCCGCGACCCCAGGCTGAAGGCGCTCAGTTGATGCCCGGGCTCCAGCAGCACGACGCCGCGAATTTCGTAAACGTCGTCGCCGATCACGATCTCGTCGCCGACCTCGACATCGAGCTGAGCCAGCAGTTCCGGCCGCACCAGCGCACCGTAGTCGGCCAGCATCTCGGGCGCGAACGTCGCGCCGCTCGCGAGCTCCAGCTCGCCGTAGAAGGGGAACCCGGATTCCACGCCGCGAAGCTCCACCATCTTCGCAACCGCCTTGGCCGGATCGGCTGGTCTGACCATCGTCGCGGTCTCGACCGACTCGATGCGCTCGAGGACGGGCGCCGCATCGAGCCGGGCATCGACGAGCGCTCGGGCCTCGTCGGTCCAGGCCTCGCGACTCTGTACCAGCACGTCGGCGGCCAGCAGCGTCCGCGACTCGCGCAGCAGTGCGCCGCGAGCGCTCTGGATGATGGAACGGACACCGATGATGGCGCCCACGCCGATCGCCACGCAGACGAAGAAGAAGACCAGTCGCTTCCAGGAGGCGCGGATCTCACGCACCAACATCTTGAGTACGAAGCTGAGTGACGTCGTCGGCGGCGTGGGCATCGGCGCGGTGCTACGCTTCCTGAGAGACCGGAGAGACCGGCGCGGCGGCTCGCGCGACCTCGCGGCGTTCGGTCCGGCCGTCGCGCATCGTGAGGGTCACTTCGGTGATCTCGGCCAGCTCGGTGTCGTGGGTGACCAGCACCACCGTGGTGCCTCGACGGCGGTTCACGTCGAGAAGGATTTCGACGATGTGGTGCCCGTTGGCGCTGTCGAGGTTGCCGGTCGGCTCGTCGGCCAGCAGGATCGGCGGGTCGTTGGCCAGCGCGCGCGCGATCGCAATCCGCTGCTGCTCCCCACCCGACAGCTGCGACGGATAGTGATGCGCCCGATCGACGAGGCCCACTTCCGCCAGCAGCCCCTCCGCCTTCTGCCGCGCGCCCGCTTGGCCTGCGATCTCGAGCGGCACCAAGATGTTCTCGAACGCGTTGAGCGACGGAATCAGGTGAAAGAACTGGAACACAAAACCGATCTTCGACCCGCGCAGGCCGGCCAGCGCATCCTCTCCCAGCCTCGTGATATCGACGCCGTCGATCAGAATCTGGCCCGTCGTCGGCGCATCCAGGCCGGCGATCAGCCCGAGCAGCGTCGACTTGCCGCTCCCGGACGGACCGACGATCGACACGCACTGCCCCGACGGGATATGGAGGTCGAGCGGATGGAGGATCGTGAGCGGCTGGTCGCCGCTCATCACGGTCTTCGAGACGCCGCGCAGTTCGATCATGTCGTCGGGCCACCCTCCGCCAGCATCGGTTCGAGCGTCAGCCAGACCAGATCGGCTACCTTGCCCGCACCCTCGGCGTTCGGATGGATGCCGTCGGCCTGGTTCAGCTCGGCGTGACCCGCCACGCCGTTCAGCAGGAACGGCACGAAGGCAAGGCCGAACGCGTCTGCCAGATCCCGGAACGTGTCGCGAAATGCGGTCGTGTAGAACGCGCCGTAGTTCGGCGGCGCCTCCATGCCCGTCAGGAGCACGCGCGCACCGTAGGCCTGGGCACCCTCGATAATCTCCGTCAGATTCTGCTTCATCTCGTCCACGGCCAGTCCGCGCAACCCGTCGTTCCCGCCGAGCGCTACGATCACGACCCGCACGTCACCGTCGAGCGACCACGCCAGCCGTCTCAGACCTCCGGCGGTCGTGTCGGCGGAGACGCCAGCATTGACGATCTCGTGCGCGTACCCGCCCGCGGCGAGTTTCCCCTGCAAACGGGCCGGAAACGCCTCGTGCGGGTCCACGCCCAGGCCGGCCGTCAGGCTGTCGCCCAGCACGACGATGCGCGGTCGGTCGGCGTCCGTCGCCGGCAACGACGCCGGCGCACCCGCCTCGACGGGCGCTCGGTCGACGTCCCGTGCGTCCCTGTCCAACGGCCCGTCGCCGGTGCACGCTGACGCGGTCAGCGCGGCCGCCACGGCCACGCCCGCCACCACCACCGATCGGGCGATCGGAGGCACCACGCGCCTACCGAACTCAGACGGCATCTTCACTTGCATACGCTGGCCAGGCGGGAATGTTTCGGACTGTCCGCCGACGGACCCTTCATTATCCCACAGGCCCGCCGCGCCGGCCCCGCCACCACCAGGCGTACAGCCCGACGTTCACAGCGAGCGCGACCGCGCCAAGCACGATCTGGATCTCGCGCGTCAACCCAGCCGGATAGAGAACCGGTAGCAGGTAGTGTTGGACGAAGTCACCCGAGTAGCCGACGTCGCCCGCCCGGCTGCGCAGCCACTGCTCGAGCGGCGTCAGGGGGCAGATCCCGCCGACCCACTCGATCCCAACGCCCCAGGCGACCGCCGGCAGGTGCACCCACGCGATTGCCGGGCGCCGGAAGACGAGCAGGCCGCCAGAGACGACGAAGAGCACGAACGCCGCGTGCACGGCCACCACGAGATCCGCGAGCGGTCCGTACCAGGCCGCCATCTCGATCGTCTCCCGACCGTCACCCGACCAGTCGCACGATCGCCAGCGCCATGACCTTCGCGGCGGCGATCAGGTCGTCGAGGGCGCAGTACTCGTCGGGCTGATGGGCCATCTCCAGGGCGCCGGGCCCGTACGCCACGCACTGCTCCACGCCGGCCAGGCGCGCCACGTGCTTCTGGTCGTAGGTCCCCGGACTCGCAACGCGCGCCGCCGAGCCGCCGGTCACTTCGGTGACGGCCGCCTCGATCGCGGCGACGAGGGGCGCATCCGCGGCGGTCTGCACCGGATGAACGACGAGTCGGTCCGCCAGCTCGTATCGGAACGCAGGGGCCTGAGACGCGGCCCGTTCCAGCAGCGCCACCACCTCCGCCCGCGTGGCCTCGAAGCCTTCTTCGATAAGGAATCGTCGGTCGAACGTCGCCCGGCATCGGTCGGCGACACACGGCGTCTGCCCGGCCGCGTCACCCTGACCGCCGAAGACGCCGTTCACGTTGATCGTCGGTCGGCGGGCACCGTCCGGGACGACCGGCATGGCCGTCTCGCGCTCGGCCAGCTGCGGCGTCAGCTCGTCGCGCACCGCGTCGAGCACCCGGCTCATCGCATCGATGGCGCTCTCGCCGAGGAACGGCATGCTGCCGTGCGCGGTCCGGCCATGCGTGACGACATCGAACCAGTAGGCGCCGCGGTGTCCGAGGCAGACGCGGTCGACGCCGAACGGTTCCGGAATGATGACGAAGTCGGTCCGTGACGCCGCCAGCCGGCCGTGCTCCGCGAGCCATCCGACACCGGCCAGGCCGCCGCTTTCCTCATCGACCGTGCCGCTGACCTCGAGCGACCCGGTCAGATCGACACCGGCACGCCGGACCGCGTCCGCCGCGTAGATCGCCGCGGCCAACCCGGCCTTCATGTCCGCGCTGCCCCGGCCGTAGAGCCGCCCGTCCCGAATGAGTCCGGCGAACGGGTCGACGGTCCAGCCCTCACCCGCCGGCACGACATCGAAGTGTCCGTTGAGGTGCAGCAGCGGCCGCGCGGCACGGCCCTCGCGACGGCCGACCACGTTGACCCGCGGATGTGCCGCCGTGTGTTCGGGGCGTCCGGTCGCCTCGATCCGCTCGACCTCGAAACCGAGCGCCGTCAATCGCTGGCCGATCACGCCGGCGCACTCCACGTAGTGGTCCCCGGGCGGGTTGACGGTGGGAATCCGGACGAGCGTTGCGGCGAACTCGACCAGTTGGTCGCCGACCGCTTCGACCTCTCGGAGAACGCGATCCAGCTGCTGTGGCGTCGGCACGGGCAGCGATCATTCTAGCAAGCAGGCCTGGCAGCCCGCGGTGAAAGTGCCGTGTGCCACCGAGAGCGCCGAGGCCGCCCCGCCAGGCGCGAAGAGCGAGCATACCGGCAGTATTCGACCCCGTTGATGAGAAGCCAAGCGCCGCCTGTGGCGGGATGGATTGGCGGTCAAATGCAACGGCACTTTCACCACGGGCTGCCAGCTGCCATCGGGTATCATCCAGCCGATGAGGGATGCCAGTCGGACCGGCGCACCGCTGCTCCTTGCGGCGCTCGCGGTGTTGAACGCACCCGCCATGTGGGCCCAGTCCGACGTCGCCACGCGCGGCCTGACGGCCGTCGACGGTGTCAAGGTCGGGCACCATACGCTCACCGAGCGCCCCACCGGGTGCACCGTCATCCTGACCGAGGGCGGTGCGGTCGGAGGCGTGGACGTGCGCGGCGGTGCGCCCGGCAGTCGCGAAGTCGCCCTGCTCGACCCGGTGAACACCGTCGCCATGGTGCACGGCATCGTCCTGTCGGGCGGCAGTGCGTTCGGACTCGATGCGGCCAGCGGCGTCGTCCGGTACCTGGAGGAGCGCGGCATCGGCTACCCGACCCGACTGGCCCCGGTGCCGATCGTCCCCGCGGCGATCCTGTTCGACCTCGGCGTCGGCGGCGCCCCCCAGATCCGCCCGACCGCCGACTGCGGCTATCGCGCGGCCATGGCCGCGTCGACGGGGACCGTCGGCGAGGGCAGCGTGGGCGCCGGCGCCGGCGCCACGATCGGCAAGCTGCGAGGCTCGGCACGCGCCATGAAGGGCGGTATCGGGACTGCGTCGATCCGACTGGAGACCGGCCTCACCGTTGCCGCGCTCGTCGCGGTGAACGCCGTCGGTGACGTCATCGACCCTGCGACCGGCGAGGTCGTGGCGGGTGTCCGGACCGAGGACGGCCTGGGGCTCGCCGACGCGCGCCGCCTGCTTCGCACGGGAGAGGTGACGTCGCGTCCGGTCGAGAATACGACGATCGGCGTCGTCGCCACCAACGCCGCGCTCTCGAAGCCCGAGGCGACGAAGATCGCCCAGATGGCCCATGACGGGTACGCCCGCGCGATCGTGCCGGTCCACACGCCCGGCGATGGCGACACGATCTTCGCTGTCGGCACCGGAGCATGGGACGGCACGGCCAACGTGGGGACCATCGGCGCGCTGGCGGCCGACGTCATGGCCGAAGCAATCGTCCGCGCCGCCCAGCAGGCAACCGGACTCGCGGGTTATCCCGCGGCGCGCGACCTCAACGGCGCGCGCCCGTGAATTCCCACCTCACGCTACTGCTCGTCTATGCGGCCGGCCTGATCGGCGCCGGGCTGTGGTACGCCCGACGTGTTCGCGGCACGCGCGACTTCTTCGTGGCTAGCCGGAGGCTCGGACCGGGCCTGCTCTTCTCGACGATGCTCGCCGCCAACATCGGCGCCGGATCGACTGTCGGCGCCGCGGGCCTCGGCTACACCGCCGGCCTCAGTGCCTGGTGGTGGGTGGGGTCGGCCGGCCTCGGGTCGATCGCCTTGGCATTCTGGATCGGCCCCCGCATCAGGGCAATCGCCGCCCGCCAGGACCTTCGGACGGTCGGCGACTTCCTGGAGTTGCGCTACAGCCCAGAGGTCCGGGTCGTGATCACGATGCTGCTGTGGATCGGCTCGCTCGCCATCCTGGCCGCTCAGCTCATGGCGCTGGCGTTCGTCCTGGACGCAGCCATTGGCCTGCCCAAGGCCGCCGGCTGTCTCATCGGCGGCATCGTCATGACGATCTACTTCTCCGCGGGCGGCATCGCGGCAACCGCCCGCGTCAACCTCATTCAGCTGGTCGTCCTGCTGGTGGGCTTCGCGCTCGCCCTTCCCCTCTCGATCGACGCGGTCGGCGGCTGGGAGGTCGTCACCGCGGCGGGCGACGCCGACCAGTGGAACGTCTGGCGCGGTCCCGGGAGCGGATGGATTCTCGTCCCGATGATGGTGCCGGCGTTCATCGTGTCGCCAGGATTGCTCCAGAAGGTGTACAGCGCCGCCGACGACCGGGCGGTCCGCATCGGCGTGGGCGCGAACGCACTCGCGCTCCTGCTCTTCGCGTGCGTCCCGCCCCTGCTCGGCGCCGCGGCCCGCGCAGCCCATCCCGGCCTCGACAACCCCGGCTTGGCCCTGCCCACGTTGCTCATGGCCTCGGTGCCACCGGTCGTGGGCAGCCTCGGCCTGGCCGCGCTGTTCTCAGCCGAGGTCAGTTCGGCCGACGCGATCCTGTTCATGCTCGCCACCTCGCTCAGCCAGGATCTGTACCGCCGGTATCTCTCGCCCGACGCCGACGATGCGTCGGTGCTGCGGGTGGCCCGATGGGCGGCGGCCGTCGGCGGCGGCCTGGGCGTCTCGCTGGCCATCGCCTCGGAATCGATCGTCGACGCGATGAGCATTTTCTACACGCTGCTCAGCGTCAGTCTCTTCGTACCGCTGATGGCCGGTCTCTATCTGCCGTCCGTCCGCACGCCGGAAGTCCTGGCTGCCATCGTGACCGGCGTGACGGCCGTGCTGGTGACCTCGCTGAGCGCGGACGCCTCGTCAACCAGCGTCATCACGCCCGCACTGGTAGGGCTCGTCATCTCGGTGCTGACCGCGACGGTGGTCGGCGCCGCCCGGATCTGGGCCGAACAGACAGGGAGTGGCACGTGACACGAGGGAGACGCATGTTCGGACTCGAGGGGAAGGTCGCCGCCATCATCGGCGCCGCGTCCGGGATCGGCGAAGCGGTCGCACTCGGCTGCGCGCGGCACGGCGCGGCGGTGCACTGTCTCGACGTTGACGGCGATGGCGCCACGACCGTCGCGAACGTGGCGCGTGGCGAAGGGCTGACGGCCGAATCGGCCACGGTCGACATCACCGATCCGGCGGCGGTCGACGCCGCCGTCGCCGGCATCGTCGCGGCCCACGGGCGCGTCGACATCGCCGTCTGCACGCCGAGCATCAATGTGCGCAAGCGGCTACTCGACTACACGCCCGAGGAGTTCGACGCCGTGGTCGGTTTGAACTTGAAGGGCAACTTCAACGTGCTGCGCGCCGTGGCCCGGCCGATGGTGGCGAGCGGCGGCGGCAGCATCGTCCTGTTCTCCTCGATCCGGTCTCAGGTGGTCGAGCCCGGTCAATCGGTCTACGCCGCCACGAAGGCCGGGCTCGTGCAGCTCGCCCGCGCGGCCGCCGCCGAGCTGGGGCCATCGGGGGTCCGTGTGAACGCGGTCGCCCCGGGCGTCGTGGAAACGCCGCTCACCGCCCCGATCAAGGCCCAGCGCGATTGGTACGACGCCTACGCATCGAAGAGCGTGCTGGGCCGCTGGGCGTCGCCCGACGAGATGGTCGGGCCGGTGATCTTTCTGGCCTCGGATGCCGCGAGCTACGTGACCGGCACGGTGCTCTTCGTCGACGGCGGCTGGACCGCCGCCGACGGGCGCTTCATCCCGCCGGGAATGGAGTGAGCCGGGAGTGAGGAGCGAACCCCATGACGACTGACGCCGACCTTCGCGCGCATGTCATCGCGTTGCTGTCCGGGAAGGGTGCCCACCTCGCGTTCGATGCGGTGATCGACGACTGGCCCACCGACGGGCGGACCCGACGGCCCGCCGGTGCGGCCCACTCGGCATGGCAACTGATCGAGCATATGCGGATCGCGCAGCGCGACATCCTGG
The DNA here is from genome assembly GCA_002328835.1 of Acidobacteria bacterium UBA2161. Classification (GTDB taxonomy): domain Bacteria; phylum Acidobacteriota; class Vicinamibacteria; order Vicinamibacterales; family UBA823; genus UBA2161. The sequence continues at coordinate 23,527 of DCWN01000028.1, forward strand.
ACTTCTGCGAGAAGTCCGACTACGTCGAGCCCCGGTTCCCCGACGACTACTGGCCGCCCGACAACCCGGCACTCGATGACGCGGCCTGGGCCGGCACGGTCTCCCGCTTCACGGAAGACCTGGAACGGATGCAGCAGCTCGTGGCCGACCCGGCAACCGACCTGTCGGCGAGGATTCCACACGGGACGGGGCAGACCATTCTTCGGGAGGCGTTCGTGGTAGCCGACCACAACGCCTACCATCTGGGACAACTCGCGCTGCTCCGCCGGCTGCTCGGCGCCTGGCACGCCCCAGCTTTCTCGCTGTAGAGAGAGCGCGCCTTCAACGCGGCGGCCAGGGCGTCTCGACGACCCGATCGAGGGGCGCCTCGGAACGCCGGGGCCGGGTCACTTCGCGCGTCTTCAGCAACTACTCGATCCGGATCGCGCCCGAAGTGGTCCGCAGTTCCAAGAGCTGACCGCCGCCGCCAACCTCACCTCGCAGCTGCCGGCCGCTGAGCGAACCGACCACGGTGATCGGATACCTGGAGTTGATGCGGCCCGAACTCGTCCGAGCATCGAGTTCGAACGCTGCATTGTCGGGCAAGGCGACGCGGATGCCGCCCGAGCTGGATTCCAGCCGCCAGTCTCCACCCATCCCGCCGTCCGCGACGATGCTGCCACTGCCCGTGCGCACCTCCAGGGCACCGTCGACACCACGGACCCGGATGCTGCCCGACCCGGTTCGGACCGAGACGTCGCCGGCACCGATCTGTTCGAGCTCCACGCTGCCGCTACCGCTCGATGACTCGATGCCGCCGTCGACCTCCGACGCCCGGATCGATCCGCTGCCGGTGCTGACCTCGAGGGCACCGCGTGCGGCGTCCACCTGAATCGAGCCCGAGCCGGCGTGCGCCGTGACGCGGCCACCGATTCGCCCGATGGTCAGGCTGCCCGACCCGGCCGCCGCCTCGACCGGCCCAGCGAGATCATCAATCGTCTGGCTGCCGGAACCCGACTGGGAACGCAGCGAGGTCGCTTCCGGCACGACCAACTCGTAGCTAATCCTGAGGCCGCACCGCGCGTCCTCATCGAGATCGCCGACCCGTACGGCGTTGCCTTGCTGCTCGACCGGCGGATTGCCCACGATCGCATCGATGCGCCGCTGCAACTCGGCCGTCGTGTAGCGAGACGAGTCACGCGCGCGGATGCGACCCTCGACGCGGACGCTACCATCCGCTCCGGTCCGCACCGAGATGCTGCCAGCGCCGGTGCTGACCTCGAGGTCGACCTGCCCCGTCACCTCGAGTGTCCGCACGAACTCGTCTTCCAACTGCTGCGCCACCGTCGGCGACGCCAGCCCAAGAACGATCGTCGCGACAGCGACGATCCCCACACCACCGATCTTCTCTTGCACGCTCATCCCTGTCCCTCCGGAGGGCCGAAGCCAGAGGCCCACACGTCAAGTCGTTAGACGGAAGCGGCCGCGCGGGCGTTGGCTCGGGCGCCAGATTGGCCCGGAACGCCAGATCCGTCAGCCGGATCCACGAAAGTCGATCGTGCGGACGTCGTATCCGCCCGCTTCCGTGCGGGCGCGCTTACGGTTCTGGTCGGCCGGTGACATTCCTGTAAGGCGGGCGTCGCCTGGCACGGGTCGCCCTCGAACGATCAACCTTGTAACTCACTGAGAACACATCAGTTGTGGTGCTCGGCTCGCCGCTGACGACCTGGAGAGCCAGTTGCACCATCTCGGATGGCAGGTCCGGACCGTGGACCGCCCACCGAGGTCACCTGTGTCAGCCGCAACGCATCTCACGTTCTCGTCGACCGGATTTCGCGATGGATTGGGCGAGCGTTCGCTGGTGTTCGACCGCCAGCACGTGCGGACGCTCGAAGCGCTCCACCTGCGCCCCGAACTGGGGGCGTTCGGCCCGGCGCTGGAGGCCCGCGTCAACGCCTTGTCGACGTTTCGCCATCGCAGCTTCGCCCGGATCCGGGAAGTCACGGGGCCGCCCGGGCGGCTCGTCCTGATCTCGGACCACGTTCCGGGCACTCGGCTCTCCGAACTCTTCGATCGCGCTGACGACCGACAGGCCGTTCTGGATGCCGACTCGGCACTGTATCTGACCAAGCGCCTGCTGGCCGGCGTCGATGCGTTCCGTCAAGCGACCGGGTTCACGCACGGCGCGCTCTCACCCGATCGCATCATCGTCACTCGCCGAGCGCGGGTCATCGTGACGGAGCACGCGCTCACGCCGGCGCTGGAGCGGCTGCGATTCTCGACCGCACGCTGGTGGCGCGACGCCCGGATCGCCATGCCGGTCTCCCGTCGCGACCCCGCATTCGACGAACGCACCGACATCGCCCAACTCGCAATCATCTCACTCGGGCTGCTCCGCGGCCGGCTACTCGGCGGAGACGAGGGGCCAGAGGAGTTCGAAGTCGTTCTGGGTGCGGCCGAGCTGCGCACGGGGCTAGGCACCACTCGCCCGCTGCCGGCAAGCCTGCACGCCTGGTTCGCACGGGCGCTCTCCCTTCGCTCTAGTCGGGGCTTCGCCAGCCTCTCGGAAGCGCGCGTGTCGTTCGACCTGATCTTGACCGAGGACTTTCCGGCCGGCGCTTCGCGGGTGTCGTTCCGGAGGTTCCTCGGGCGCATCGGCGACGACGACAGCGGCGCGGAGCTGTCACAGACCGACATCGGAACCAGTGATGAACTGGTCGCGCCAGTCGAGCCGGCACCGCCACCTCAGCCGCCCGTGGCCCGGCCCGCCACGCCGCTGGCGACGCTCCGACCCCAGGCGGTCGCCGCACCCGACCCGGGCCAGCCAGAACCGGAGATCGCGCCGATGGCGGCGCCGCTCGCCTCGTCGCCAGGCTACGAAGGTCCGGACGAGCTGGCACTCGGTGGTGTGCACGACGCCCTCCGGGCCGACTGGGCCGACTGGGCCGACGACGACTCGGTGCCGCGGCCATCAGCGAGGCCCCGGTGGGGTCGGGGCCGGATCGCCGCGCTGTTCGTGCTGAGCGTCGGGCTCGCCGCCGCCGCGCTGACCGGCCCGTTCGAGCGCCTCGCCGATGCCGGGGCGCGCAACGCGGAGGTTCCGCTCGAAGCCCCGGTGCCGGTCGCCGAGGTCGGCCAGCTCGAGGTGACGTCGACCCCGAGTGGCGCGCGGGTGACGATCGACGGCGCGAGAGTCGGCCGCACGCCGATCACGGTCGATGACCTGTCGATCGGCGCGCACGTCGTGCGGTTCGAGAGCCCGCAGGGCACGATCGAGCGGACCGTCGAGGTGATGGCCGGTCAGACGGCCGTCCTCTCCGAGGCGATCTACGCCGGCTGGGTCGCGCTGTTCGCCCCGGTGCAGCTCGACGTCCAGCTGGACGGCCGGCACCTCGGCACGACCGAGGACGGCCGGCTCATGGTGCCACCCGGCTCGTACACGTTCGAGGTGGTCAACGAGCGTCTCGGTGTCAGGCAGCGCCACGTGCTGGACGTCGAACCCGGCGCGGTCGTCGCCCGAACGATCGACCTGCCGCCAGGCGAGCTGACACTCCGCGCCGAGCCCTGGGCGGAAGTGTCGATCGACGGCGCACCCATCGGCCGCACGCCACTCGACGCGGTGCCGGTGGCGGTCGGCACCCGACAGATCCTCTTCTCCCATCCGGAGTTCGGCGAGAAGCGCGCCGTCCTGACCGTCGGCGTCACCCCGCCAATCGACCTGCACATGGACATGACACGGTAGACCGCCGCCCGAAGACCGATCGACGCCGCAAAGCCTCCACAGATTCCGCCTCCTGCTTCCCAGGTGGCCGTGCTACTATCCCGGGTCGCGCGGCCGACACAGCGGTCGCCAGCCGTGGAGCCCGCCGATGCATCTCGTTGTCAGCTGCAGTCTTCGACCCACCAGCCGGTCGCGGATCCTCGCCCAGCGGGCACACGAGTGGCTGCAGACCGGCGGTCACGAATCGCGATTCATCGACCTGGTCGATCACCCTCTGCCGCTCTGCGACGGCGGCGAGAGCTACAACGCCGAACACGTGGCCGATCTCGACGCGCTGATCCGCCAGGCGAAAGGCGTCCTGATCGGCACGCCGGTCTACAACTACGACGCGAGCGCCGCGACCAAGAACCTCGTCGAATTAACCGGCCGGGCGTGGACCAACAAGGTCGTCGGCTTCCTCTGCTCCGCCGGCGGCCGCGCCAGCTACATGTCGATGATGGGCCTCGCGAACAGCCTGATGCTCGACTTCCGCTGCCTGGTCATCCCGCGCTTCGTCTACGCGACCAAGGAGGCATTCGAGGACGGGCGCGTCAGCGATCCCGACGTCGACGACCGCGTGAAGCAACTCGCCGACACGCTGGCCAGCCTGGCGGCAGCCATGCCCGACGCATAGAACGGCCCGTCGCGAAGACCGGCTGAGACCGGTCAGATCATCGACAACGAGGCCTACGCACAGCGTTCGGCGTGGTATCCTAGACTTTCACTCGCGTTCACTAGATGACAGGCTCGCCACGCCAGGACGGGGGTGTGCGGCGGGCTGCAGGAGTCGCATGCGCAGCTTCTTGACCGAACTCCGCTACGCCGCCAGGGCGCTGACCCACCAGCCGACCTTCAGCATCGTCGCCATCCTGACCCTGACGCTCGGCATCGGGGCCAACACGGCGATCTTCAGCGTCACCAAGGCAGTCCTGCTGAACCCGCTGCCCTACGACGACGCCGACCGGCTGGTGGTCCTGTGGGAGGTCAATCCGGACGGTACCCTCGAACAAGTCTCGATACCGACTTACGGCGACTGGGCAGAGCAGGCGACCAACGTCGAGGCGATGGCGGCGTACCGCCACGAGGACTACACTTTTGCGGCGAGCGAACAGCCGCTCGACGTACCCAGCTTGAAGGTCCGCCCGTCGCTGTTCGAGGTCCTGCGCGCCGAGGCGCGACTCGGTCGAACCTTCGCGACGGATGAAGCCACGCCCGGCCAGGATCACGTGGTCGTCCTGAGCCATCAGTTCTGGGAACGGCATTTCGCGGGCCGCCCCGACGTGCTTGGCGAGACCATGGACCTCGATGCCGAGCCCTACACGATCGTGGGCGTCATGGCGCCCGACTTCGAGTTTCCCCCAGCGGGCAACGCCCAGATCTGGACGCCGCTGTCCTTCGACCCGAACGACATGCACGGCCGATCGCGGCGGGCGCGGTCGCTGACCGTCATCGGCCGGATGACGGCCGACACGACCCCGGCGCAGACGCAGGAGGAGATGCGCGTCATCGCCGAACGCATCGCCACCGAGTATGCCGACAGCAACGAGGGCTGGAGCGCCGAGGTGATCGCGGCGCACGAACAGCTGGTCGAGGCCGCGCGACCCGCGCTGCTGATGCTGACCGGCGCGGTCGGCTTCCTGCTCCTCATCGTCTGCGCGAATGTCGCCAATCTGATGCTGGCACGCCTCTCGGGCCGCAAGAAGGAGATCGCCGTGCGGGCCGCGCTCGGTGCCGGCCGGTGGCAGCTGGCCCGCCCGATCCTGGCGGAGAGCCTCGTGCTCGCCCTCGCCGGCGGCGGTCTCGGGCTGTTCCTGGCCTTCGTGAGCATGCGCCTGCTCCCGCTGCTCCCCGAGGGGAGCCTGCCGCGCATGGAGCAGATCGGTCTCGACGGCGGCGTCCTGCTCTTCGCGCTCGCGATCTCGGTGGCGGTGGCCGTCGCCTTCGGGCTGCTGCCGGCCCTTCAGGCGTCGCGCGCGCGGCTGCGCAGCACCCTGAACGAGGCCTCGGGCTCGACCGGAAGCCCGACCGCTCGGCGCGTCCTGAATGGCCTGGTCGTCGTCGAGGTGGCAATGGCGTTGGTGCTGCTCGTCGGCGCCGGCCTGATGATCCGGAGCTTCAACCGGTTGATCCAGGTCTCCCCCGGCTTCGAGCCCAATAACGTCATCGCGGCGCAGATCTACCTGCCGCAGACGAAGTACCAGGAGCGGCACGAGGTTGCCACGTTCTTCGAGCGCGTAATCGATCGCCTCCGCGCCGTGCCCGGCGTCCGCTCGGCGTCCGCGGCGTCGGCGCTACCGATGCATCCGGTCGGCACCGATCTCGCGTTGCCCTTCACTGTCGACGGCCGCCCGGAGCCGGCCAATGGCGAAGAGCCGCAGTCAGATGTGCGAATCGCGACGCCGGGCTACTTCTCGACGATGCAGGTCCCGCTCCTGAGTGGACGACGGTTCGACGAGCGCGACCTCGCCGAGGCGCCGCATGTCGCCATCATCAACGAGACGATGGCGACGCGGTACTTTCCCGACGAGGACCCGCTCGGCAAGGTGGTCGTGAACCCGCACGGTCGCAACGAGATCGTGGGCCTCGTCGGCGATCTGAAGCACTACGGTCTCGACAGCGAGCCTCGGCCGGAGATCTTCCTGCCGTTCCGGCAGACCACGCTCAACGGGATGGCGCTCGTGCTCCGGACCGAGACCGATCCGCTGCAGTTCGCGGGCACGATTCGACGCGAGGTCTGGGCGGTCGACCCCGGGCAGCCTATCTACGACCTGAGCACGATGCGGCAGGTCCTGGCGCGGGCGGTGTCGCTGCCGCGTCTCAGCATGGCCCTCATGGCGATCTTCGCCGCCACGGCGCTGCTGCTCGCCACGCTCGGCATTTACGGCGTCATCTCCTACTCGGTCAGCCGCCGGACCAAGGAACTCGGGTTGCGCATGGCACTGGGTGCGGAGTCGGGCGACGCTCGCCGGCTGGTCGTCGTGAACAGCATGGGCCTCGTCGGCCTGGGAATCGGCGTGGGGCTGGTGGCCGCCACGGTGATGACGCGCTCGATGGCGTTGTTGCTGTACGAGGTGAGCCCGCTCGACCCGGTCGTGTTCGTGGGGGTGTCAGTGATCTTGAGCGCCGCGGCCCTGGCGGCCTCGATCGTGCCCGCGCGCCGCGCGACCCAGATCGACCCGATCATCGCGCTCCGCGAGGAATAGTCGCTCCTCAGCGCCCGCCCCGAGGGGTCCATCCCCAGTTCCGGGGTTAGGGCGTGGCGACGTAGCCCTGCCGCGCCCGGACCCGGTAGTCACGGTCGGTGATCCGGACGCGGATCCGTCGATACCGGCCGTCGGGGGCCTTCGACGGGCTGTAGCCCAGGGTGTACTGGTGGTTCAACTCGTCGGCAATCCGCTGCGCGGCCGGCGCCAGATCGGCCGTATCCAGAACGACCTCGGTATACCCCCCGCTCTCGTCGGTCATCTCCCGTAGCGCCTGCGGGTTCACGCGATCGTTGATCGGCATGCTCTCTTTCGCATCGATCGCGATCGCATAGACGAACGCATCGCTACGGCGCAGGCGCTGCCGCACTTCACGCACCGGGTGGTCGGACGCCGTGTCGGCGCCGTCAGACACCAGGACGATGGCCGCCCGCTGGTGACGCCGGCCGCTAAACAGCGGCAACGCCTCGAGCATCGCGTCGTACATCGCGGTGCCGCCATAGGGGCGCACGTCCTCCAGAGAGGGGCTCAGCCGACTCGGCCTGAGCGCCCATTCCGCGGTGAGCGTCGGCTCGTGGTTGAAGACCAGCAGAAAGGCTTCGTCCGTCGGCTCCAGGAGATCCAGGAGAAAGCGATCGAGTGCCACGCGCGCGTCGTCGATCCGCGTCCCGTACATGCTGTCACTGATGTCGAGTACGAGGCCGAGGCTGAGCGGAACGCGCTCGGTGCTGAAGTAGGTGACCGGCTGAAGGTCCCGGTCCTCGTAGATCTCGAAGTCGTCCTGCGTGAGGCCTTCGACCAGACGGCCGTTGGAGTCGAGCACCGTGGCGGTGACGTACACCAACTCGATGCCCGAGCGAAAGACGCTCCGGTCGTCGATCGGTCGGCGCTGCGCCTCGGCGACGCTCGGTCCCACGGTGAGCAGACCGAACACCAGCCAGTACGAACAGCACGACCAAGTCGACCGGCGCATCGCGGTTCTCCGGCGCCACCGGACGGCGTGACCGCCACCGTGGAGCCTTCCGGCACTATAGCAGGCGCGCGGCCAACACCTATCCTTGCCGTGGCTTTGGGCTTTGTCAGAAACGGCGACTCGGGTAATATCGACCGGCGCGTATCGCCCGACAGGAACCGGACCAGAGGAGCGCTTTGGCCAGTCCCCCACCGCCCAAGAGCAAGGCCCTCTACTGGATTCTCGTCCTGGTCGTCGTCGTGGCCTGGGGAATCCTCTGGCTCGTCCGGACCGCCAGCACCTAGGCGGCGCCGTATCGCCTCGGTATACCTCCAACGGACACGGACGGACTCCTGCGACAGCTACGGCTGCCGCTGGGCGTCGGGCGTGAGCCGCCACTCCAGATTGTCCGGCGGCGTCACGGCCAACTCCTCCGGCTGAGCCATCGCGCGCAACTGCGGCGTGAAGTCGTAGGGCACCGGCGACGGCCGGGTCGTCCCGCCCCGGTTCACGTACTCCCAGACGATCTCGCCGTCGGGCGTCACCTGGAACAGCCGCCCCGTGTTGTCCTCGGCGATGAAGGTGTTCCCGTTCGGCAACCGCCGCTGCGACCCCATCGTCTTGCTGAAGAACTTGATGTTCGCGTAGCCCTCGGTCTCGTACGTCCAGACGACCTCTTGCGTTGTCGGGTCCATCTCGATGATGAAGGTCTGACCGGTGTGCTGGCGACTCCGCGGGAACAGCGAGTTGTCGAACAGGATGATGTTGCCGGCACCGAGCAGCCCCTTCTCGATCATCTCGGGCTCGTGGGAATGCGCCATGCCGCCCTTGTAGGTGTGCGTCCCCTCCCACACCACCTCGCCCGTCGGCTTGTCGACGATGTACATCGTGTCGATGTTGCGCGCGTTGACCAGGATGTTGCCCGGGCGGAAGCGCTCGTCGCCCGCGTCGAACCACTTGTTCTCCGGCAGCGGCGCGATCGAGTTCACGTGCAGCCAATCGTTCGCCGGTGTGGCCGGAGAAAACCGGTTCAGATCGAGATGCTCGTGGGCATGCCACTCCCAGACCACCTCACCCGCCAGATTCACCTCGTAGATGTCGGCGCCGTTCTGATGCTCTTCGCTGCCTCGCTTGCGCGGCTCCCACCAGGGACCTATGTCCACGTCCTCGACCTGCGCCTGGAATTCGTCGGGGATCGGCTGATGCGCGATGAGCAGCCGATTGTTGTTGGGCAGCCAGCGCAGGTCGTTGGTCGACCCGGTGCCCTCGTGCCGCCAGACCTCGTTGCCGTCCCAGTCGTACTCGTAGATCGTGCGGTTCGGCCCGGCATACAGCAGGTTGCCGCTCGGCAGCAGGCGGCTGCGCTTGTTGAAGTTCGGCGCCACGGCCCAGCTATGCACGACGTTGCCGTTCATGTCGACCAGCCGGACGTCGTCGGGCACCTGCCCCTCGGCCCGGACCGCCGCCGACGAGTGGTTCCCCTTATCGTTGTGATCCGAGATCAGGATGTAGCTGCTGTAGGCCTGGTCGGGCTTGTAGATCGTCGTCCCCGTCGGAAAGACGGAGGGGTAGGCGATCACCACCATCGACGCCACCGCCACGAGGAGCCCTGTCGAAGCCGCTGTCGTCGTCTTGCTGAACGTCGGTCGCATGCGCCGTATCCTTTCGTATCGATGAGCGATGATGATTGATTCGGTAACCCTGGTTTCTACCCCTGGGCGACGATGCTGTCAAAGCGGACTCAGCGGGCGCCGCGCTCCCCGGTGGCGGCGCCGGCGGCATCGAGGTCGACCGTGAACAGATCGCGCTGCTCGTTCGCGATGCGGAGCGTCCGCGCATCGTCCCAGCAGACAGCCTCGGCCTGGCGGGTCCGCGCCTGGGGCAGCGGAATCCGATCGGGCTCTCCGGCGAACCAGTCCTCACCGGTCGACGGCTCGTCGAACAGCCAGAGCGCCTCCAGCGTGAGGACGGCCAGACGCTGACCATCGGGCGACAGACTGGCTGCCGTCGGCCAGACGAGGTCCTCCCGCGTGCCGACCAGGGTCAAGACGTTCTCGCGGTCGGTATGCTCGGTGTCGAGCCGGTAGAGCTTCGCCCCGGGCTCCGGCCCCGGCTCGTCGACCGGGCGGTGTTTCGTGATGACGTGAATCTTCCCCGCCGACACGAACAGCGCCTCGGAGTCGAAGTGCCTCTGGCGTGCCGGGAAGACCTCTTGATCGGGGTACCGGATCGGCAGGAACTTGAGGATCCGCGCGGCGGGTACCGCGCGCGGATTCGGTTCGTTGACGACGTAGATCCCCATGTCCCTGCGAGCGTTGCCGTTGTTCCCCATCTCGGCGATGTAGAGCCGGCCGTCGGCGAGCGCGATGTCCTCCCAGTCGAAGTTCGCGGCGGCCAGAATCCGGAGGCCGGGCCAGAGCGGGCGCCCCTCCGCGGTGGATTCCGGACCCACGTGAAAGCGGCGCTCCGCGTCGCCGCGCATCACGATCCGGCCCGAGCCGTCGATCGCGAAAAGGCGCGGGTCGTCGCCGCTGTCGTTGTGGACCCAATAGACGTCGGGGTAGGTCTGGCTCTTGACGATCCCGCTCATCTCATCGATCGGCTCGTGGTCGACGACGGCCACGTGGACGATCGGGTCGGTAGCCGTGGGTGGCGTCTGGGCCGCGGCCCATCCAGGCAGCGCCACGGTCGCGGCAACGAGGCCTCGCAGGAACACGCTACGTGCGACGCCCGTGAGGTCATTGCCCATCGGCATCTCCCAGAGCGTCACGGCGCGGGGTTCACGGCCAGGTAGTCGACGCTGAACTCGTCCACGGCCTGGGCCACCTGCCCGACGACCGTCGGGAGCCGCGCCGCCGGGATGGTCCCGACGATGCCGAACTCCCACGTCGACGCGACCGTCTCCCGACCCGTCGCCCGAACCGTGACCACCTGGCTCAGCTTGAGGTCGATCGAATAGCCGTACACGCCGCCGTCGCCCTTGACGGCATTGACGCTCACCTCGAGGTGCGGCGGCGGCCCTGCGCCGCGATCGATCGGCACACCGTGGGTATCGAGGCGGCCGACGACGGCTTCCTGGAGCGCGTCGGTCGTCAACCCGTCCTGCACGGCCTCGAGATCCATCGGCTCGACGATGATGCCGACCGGGCCGATCTCGGTGAGCGAGGCGCGCTTCGCGTCTTGCGCCCCTCCGAGGGTCGTCGCGAGACACGGGCCGGCGAGCACGATGAGACCAGTCAGCGCGGCGACGGCTCGCATGGGTATCTCCTCAAAAAGGAAGGCCGGACGCCGCTATGCGACGTCCGGCCTCGTAGTCTGCCGATAGCGGTCTCAGAGCGGCGCCTAGGTCTCGAGCACCTTCTTGAAGACCTCCATCGCCTTCTCCATGTCTTCCATCCGGCCCAGCGAGATCCGCGCGTGGGTCTGCTCCATCGGCGGGAAGTCGCGCCCGACGATGATGCCGTTCGCCCGGCACGCATCCCGGAACTCGGAGGCCGGCCGGTCGATCCGGACGAAGATGAAGTTGGTCTGCGAGTCGGGCGCGCCGAAGCCCATCTCCTCGAACTGCGAGAGGGTCCAGTCGCGGATCCGCTTGTTCTCGTCCCGCTCCCAGTCCATGTGCGCCGTATCCTCGATGGCAGCGATGCCGGCCACGCTCTGCAGCTCATTGATCGAACCGAGGCCCCAGGCCCGCCGGAGCTTCTGCAGCGTTGCGGGCTGGCCAATGCCGTAGCCCATCCGCATACCGGCCATGCCGAACGCCTTCGAGAACGTCCGGGTCATGAAGACATCGGGGAACTCGACCGAGATCTGGTCGCCCGAGCCGACGCCCGGCGCCGTCGAGTAATGGATGTAGGCCTCGTCGATCAGGATGGCCGTGTCCGGCGACCGGCGCTTGATCGTCCGCACTGCGGTCTCGATGTCCGACAGCGGATGGATCGTCGAGGTCGGGTTGTTCGGGTTGCACAGGAAGACCAGCCCGGCGCCGGTCGCGGCGTCCACCATCCCGTCGAGGTCGAGGTTCAGTCCGGCATCGACCGGAATCGACCGCTCCGCACCGCCCATGTAGGACGGGTCGCCCGACACCAGCAGCTTGTCGTCCGTCACGTAGGCCCGCTGCGCCGCCTGCAGGATCGCGCCCGAGCCCGTGGCCGCGATCACGTTCCGCGGCTCGACGTTGTGCGCCCGCGCGAGCGCCGCCGAGAAGGCCCGGCTGCTCGGGACTGGATACCCCAAGCCGAGCGAGGTCGACGGGTGCGACCTGAGCACCTCGATCACCTTCGGGCTGGGTCCGCGCAGGTTCTCGTTGCTGCTCAGCTTGACCGCGCCGGGCGGGAGCGCCTGGCGCTGCCGCTGCATTGCGGCTTCGAGCTCCAGACCCTCGAACCCGAACGCGCTCAGCTCTTCGCGCCCGTGGCCGATGATGAACGATGTCGTGGCGAGCCCGGCACCACCCATACCGAGTCGACGAACGAACGCGCGACGTGAGAGTGACATCTAGATCCTCCTCAGAACCTTTGAGAGTCGCGGACTACCCGGCCGCCGCGGCTCGGTTGCCGCGGTGCCCCCACCAGGCCCCGTGTCTCCACGGATCCCTCGAAAAGTGCAACGTTTACAGTAATCTTCGGACGCTCCCGGGTCAAGCCACGACTGCCGTCACCCGCCCGTCGCGGCCTATTCCATGATGTACTTGACGAGCTGCCTCGGCCCCACCTCGGCCCCGTAGATGTTGCCGGCCGCATCCACGGCCACTCCCTCGGCCGCCGTCGTGCCTCGCGGCTCCGGTTCGGGATCGGGAATGAAGTAGATCACCTCACCTGTCACCGCACTGCCTACGCGGATGCCGCGCCGCCAACCCGGATTGCTCGTGTCGCTCGACTCCGAGTCGGCGCCGTAGAGCATGTCGTCGTCGGTGATGTAGATGCCGCTCAACCGGCTGAACTGCGGCCACTCCTCCAGGAAGTTGCCATCCTGATCGAAGATCTGGATCCGAACGTTGCCGCGGTCGGCGACGAACAGGCGCCCCTGGGAGTCGAACGCGAGGCCATGCGGCGTCCGGAACTGTCCCGGCTCGGACCCAAGGCCGCCCCAGTGCATCAGGTAGTTGCCCTCGCTGTCGAACTTCACGACCCGGGCCACCGTATCGGGCGTCGCGTTCTGGTTCTGCCCACCGTGCCCGTCACCGACGAAGATCGACCCGTCGGAGGCCGTGATGACGTCATTCGGGGTATTGAGTAAATGGTCGGAGCCGTCGCCTGCCGTGCCCGGCTCACCCAGGGTCAGGAGGATCTCCCCCTCGGGGCTGAACTTGTAGATCGCATGGCCCTTGTCCGCCTGGCCTGGCTCGTCGGGATCGGGGCCGCGCGCGTCGGTCACCCAGATGTTGTTGTCGCTGTCGACGTGGATGCCGTGCGGGAACAGGAAGAGCCCGCCGCCAAAGCTCGTGACGAGATTCCCGCTCGCATCGAACTTCAGCACGGCGTCGAGATCCGACCCGGCGCAGCTGTTCTCTCCGCAGCGCTCGGCCACCCAGATCGACGCACCGTCGTTGTCGATGTCGACCGCGCTCGTCGAGCCCCACGTCCGTCCCTCGGGCAGCGAGAAGTAGTCGTTCATCGTCGTGTAGGGGTTCACCCGGTCGTTGACCGGGCCCTCGGCCGCGGGCACGGCCTCGGCCATCTCCATCTCGGGCTCGGTCTCCGCCGGTGGTGCCTCGGGCTGGCCGCAGGCCGCCGCACCGACCAACACGCTCAGCGCGCTCAGCGCGATGACCCCGACCCACGGCGATACTCCCACTCGTCCCTGACGCATCACATTCCCCTCGCTTTCACTCTCACTTCCGTCTACGGCCTGAACCTGACGTACTTGACCAGCCGCTGGCGGCCGACCTCCCCCGCGTAGATGTTCCCGTCGAAATCGACACCCAGGAACTCAACGCCGGTGCCCACCGGCGCCTCCGAGTCGGGAATGAACGCCGTCACCCAACCGGTCGCGACGTCGCCAATCCGGATGCCACGCTCCCAGCCCGGGTTCCACTGCTCGCCCGACATCCCGTCGCCCGCGTAGATCGTGCCGTGCGGGTCGACGAAGACAGTGCTGGGCCGGCCGAACTGCGTCCAGACCTTCAGCAACTCGCCCGCCTGGTCGAAGATCTGGATCCGGTTGTTGCCGCGGTCGGCCACAACGACTCGCCCTTGACCGTCCATCGTGATGTCGTGTGGATCGTTGAACTTCCCGGGATCCCCGCTGCGCGACTCGACGCCGCCGCCGACCTCCAGGATGAACTCGCCGTCCGGCGTGAACTTGACGATCCGGTTGTTGCCGTCACGATGACCGTCCGAGACCCAGATCTCGCCGTTGGGCGCAACGACGACGCCGGCCGGACCGTTGAAGTGCTGCTGGCCGTAGCCCGAGACCCCGGCCTCGCCGAGCGTCATCACGACGTTGCCGTCCTGGTCGAGCTTGAAGACTTGATGGCCTAGGCCGCGCTTCAACCCCTCGACCTCGCGCCGGTCGCCGGCCGGCGCGCCCTCGGTTACCCAGAGATAGCCCTCGCGATCGAGGAAGAAGCCGTGCGGGAACGAGAACATCCCGCCGCCGAAGCTCTTCACGACGTTGCCGTCGAGATCGAACTTGAAGATCGCATCTTGGTCGGTGTTGGCGCAGTGGTTCTCGCCGCACCGCGCCAGGATCCAGACATGCTCGCCATCCGGATCCGGAAAGACGCCGCTCGGCACGCCGAGCTTCCAGCCGTTCGGCATCTGCTCCCAGCCATGAACCGCGTGATAGGGGTTGTTCGCAACCGCCTGGGCGCTGACCGTGCGCCCGCCGGCACACGCCACGATCATCATCATGGCGACGCCAACGACCATCGCGCCCGGCCGGATCCGTCGCTGCCCTGTCATCTCCGCCTCCTCATCGAACGGCCCGCTGCGGCCGGTCCTCCGGCTGCTCCTCGGTCGCGCCTGGGCCGATCGCCTTCAGGACCTCGCGCGTCAGGCCCCAACGGCCGAAGCCCTGCCGCCCGTAGTCGAGGCCGCGGCGAACGATGACCAGATCGTGCGACGGCACGATGACGACGAACTGCCCGCGGTTGCCAGAGGTCGAGTAGGCCGTCTTGGGCACGTCCATCCGGTCGTCGGGCACCAGCCAGAACTGGCCGCCGTAGTGATTGCCCCGCTCGGCCGTCGCCGTCGCCGGCGTCCGCACGAAGTCGATCCACTCCTCCGAGATCAGCCGCTCGCCGTTCCAGACACCGTCCTGCAGATACAGCAACCCGAAGCGCGCCAGGTCGCGCGCGTTCGTGTAGACCTGGCTGCTCAGAACGAAGTCGCCGAACCGATCGGTGCTCAGGAGCGTGTTCCGCATGCCGATCCGATCGAGCAACGCGCGCCGCGCGAACTGCAGATACTCCTGGTCGTCCCCGATCGCCCGCTTCATCGCGTAGACCGCGAGGAGCGTGTCGTAGTTCTCGTAGTCCCAGTTCGTGCCGGGCTCGCGGATCAGCGCACGCCGACGCGCGCCGACGATCGAACTGGCGCCGGCCCAGTAGGCCAGGCCCGACCCGGTCGCGTATTCCAGGCGGTCGTTGTCGACCGTGTCGAGACCGCTCGACATGTTCAGGACGTGGCGGAGCGTGATCGCATTGCGCGGATCGGTCTCGGGCGACCGGGCACGCGGGAGCCACTCGAGGCCGAGCGGCTCGTCCAGCGCCATTCGGCCTTCGTCGACCAGCATGCCGATGAGCGTGACGCCGATGCTCTTGGCGGTCGACCAGGTGCGCGTGCGGGTGCCGACCTCCACGCCCGGCGCGTAGCGCTCGTGGATGATCCGCCCGTTGTGCACGACGACCAGGCTGAGCGTCACCTGCTCCGGCGACTCCCGCTCGAACGCCCAGTCAGAGGCGGCCTGGAGCGCCGCGGCATCGATCCCCGGCGCCAGCCGGTCGTCGGCGACCAGGTCGCCGTCGGGCCACGCGATGGTGGCCGGGTCGCCCGGCGGCGGCGGGAGGTCGAGGCTCGGCAGGCTGTCGATATCCTCGAACGTCTGATCGGGCGCGAGAATGACGCAACCGATCCCCTCGCGAAACGCCGCCCGCATGATCGGCGTGCCGCCGGAGGCGCCGATCGCGACCGCCTTCCGCTCCTCGTCAATCACGTAGTCGCCGCCGCGTGGTGTCCCGACCGGCTGCGGCAGGAAGGCCAACTCCTGCGCGAAGACCTGCTCGATCGTCCGGCCGGAGGTGAAGAGTCCGTTGCACATGAAGATCGCCTGCTGGCCGTACCGGACCATCTGCCGGTTGAACCGCCAGTAGTCGTAGCGCTCCTCCTGCTGGGCCAGGGCCGCGCCCGGGAACAGCAGGGTGACGGCGACGAGGGCGACGAGGGCGGCGCGCGCGTGTCTCATGAATCCTCCAGTGCGTAGGGCCAGATTATATCCGGCGCCACCCTACTTCAGGGTCAATCCCCCGCCGGGATCGATCCGCACGACCGAGTAGGTGATCGGCTCGGTGACGTCCGAGAAGTAGTGCGGGGTGCCCACCGGAATGATGACCATGTCGCCCTGCTCGACCCGCCGCGTCACGGCACCCTCCATCCCACGGCCGGTCCAGCCGGGCCCCGACACCAGGCGGCGCTGCGCCGTCAGCTCGCGCGGCTGCGGGTCGATGAGGCGGCCGCCGGTCACCAGCGTGCCCGAGCCCTCGACGATCGTGTAGACCTCGGTGACCTCGCTGTGGATCGTGCCGGCGACCACGCCGGCCGACGTCCCCCGATGGACGATCGCGAGCCCGACGTGGTGCCCGCCCGCGTCGATCGTCCGGAGCGGCGTGTCGGTCACGCCGCTGGCCTTCATCGACTCGACGGCGGCGCTGAGCGCGGCCGCCGGGACATCGGCGGCCGGCAGGGATGTCGAACCCGCCTGGGCAAGCACGAGCAGGGCAGCAAGAGCAATCGGCATGGCGTCCTCGTTTCCGTTCCAAGTGAAGAAGGGCGATGTCCGTGGGGCTCCCCGAACCCCACTCCGCACGCCGCGAGGCGCGCTGTGCGCGCCTTGAGTCGGAGAGAGAGGTCAGCAGCTCGCGACGGGAGCATCCGCGGCCACCAGGTTCGCGGCGGCCAGCCACGCCGCCGGTTGGCCCACGGACCCGCAGACCAGCGCCTGCATCGTCGGCGTCCGATCGAGCGCGTCGGCCACCGCCCCGCCGCCGCGCAGCTTCAGGTGCGCGAAGAGCCGCCGCCGGCCGCCGACCGGCCGGAGGCCGAGACCGGGCTCGTCCACCGCAGGGATCAACTTCAGGCTGACCGAGCCCCGCACGTTGCCGCCGATCGCCAGAATCCGGTGACGTACCGCGTCGATCCTCACGACGACGTCGCAATGGGTCCGGGCACCCTCCCCCAGCTGCCGGCGACGCTCGGCGATCGAGTGATAGGCCGGCCGCCGCGCGCTGCACAGCAGATCCCCCGGCGCGACTTCGGTTTCACCGATGTCGTGCGCGGTGAACGCCGCGGTGGGCACGGCGGCGGCGCGCGCGCGGATCGCCTGGTCGATGTAGCTGTGGTGCGCGACGGCGCGCCGGAACTGACCGGTGTCGCCGAGGCCGCCCTCGCACATCACCCAGGAGATGAAGGCCGCCGACCAGGGATAGCGCCACCGCGCGGCGATGCCGTTCGACCCGTTCCACGAGTCGTTCTGCGCGTCGAGAATCCAGCTGCCTTCGGGCGTGACGGTCCAGTAGCCGGCGATCGAGCCGGCCACGCGCCCGGCTTCCTCCGAACTGGTCCGCCGCCAGCGGCGTCGGCGCCGCCCGCTCTGCTCGACCTCCTGGGTCTGGTCGACGAGGCTGAAGCCGAAGAAGCCCCACTCCTGCGCCGCCACGTCGACAATCCGCTGGCGGACCTCGGCAATTGGCACCGATCGGCACGACGTCCGCGCGACCGTCATCCGGCCCGGCATTCCATCGACACGCGCCGACGGCGGCACGACGTCCAGCGCATCCGAGGGCAGGCGGTCGAACCCAGCCTGCTGTGCGAAGCCGACAGCGGCGGAGACCGCCGCGAGCGCGAACCCCAAGAGCACGGTCTTCATAATCAGATGCAAGCGATGCAGTCGATTTCGACGAGCGAGTCCCCGGGAATCCCGCCGGCGGCCGCAATCGTCGTCCTGACGCCGGGCTCCGGCCCGAACCGGCCCTGGTACACCTCGTTCATTCCGTCGTAGTCGGCGAGATCGTTCAGGTAGACATTCACCTTCAGCACCTTGTCCATCGACGACCCGGCCTCCTCGAGCCGCGCTTCGATCTCGTTCAGTACATGATCGGTGTGCGCCTTGATGTCGCCCGGAAAGTGCGCCCCGATGCCAGCAATGAACAGCAGATTGCCGTACGAGACGACTCCGCTGAACATCGGCGTCCGCTCCGGCCGCCGGCCGCCCCGCCAGCGCACCCTCTTGACCGGCTGCTCGCCCGCCTGCTCGGCGCGAGCGACCGAAGGTGCCGCGGCGGCCGCGGCCGCCGCCGTCGCCATGAGCGGCGCGCGTTTCAGGAACATTCGTCGATCAGATGCTGCCATTGGCTCCTCCTTCACCTTCCAGAGTCACCCGGTCTCACGCCACCTTCCGCGTGGCCGTCCAGGTCGCACCGAGGTACTCGCCCATGTCGAGACTACCCGAGATCCGGTCACCCACGACAGTGCCGGAGAACGTGAATGTCAGCGCGTCGCCGTACTCCTCGCCGCGGGCGCTGCGCAGCCGCAGCGTCGCGCCGTCGAGACTCCCCCGAAGGTCGCGGGTGACGAAGTCACCCTGATGCGAACCGGTGATCGTGCGGCCTTGCTGGTGCAGATAGAGGGCGTGGGTCGACCGCCCCGCGGAAAACTCGATCTCGGCCGTCCACTCGCCGGTAAGATCGGCCACGGGCTCCGCCGGCGAGGTCGCTGCCTCGCGCATCGGATCGGCCAGTTGCTCGTACAGCCGGTCGGCCACGACGGTAGCATCCCCGGGCGACAGCATGTAGGGGTTGATCGACACGCCGGTCTCGCCCGACTCGGGATCGTCACGTCGGGCGCTGAGCGCGACCCGCGGCTCCGTGTCGAAGAGCTCCTGCGCGACGGTCGCCCCCGAGATCCCGAAACGATCGCCATCCCAGAGCACCCGCAGCGACGGCGTCCGGTTCGAGAGACCGCGCGGCTGGACGATGGTGGTCGTGATCCCGTCGATCGTGCCCATCCGGGCCGCGATCTCGTCGAGCCATCCGGTCCACTCGGCCCATTCCGCGTCGTGATCCCGCCGAACCCACATCTCCACGGCCATCAGCATGCCGATCGCCTCTTCCTTCCCGACCTTCATGCTGCGGGCAAAGCCGTGGTGCGGCGCACTGTGAACCCAGGCGGCGCGGACCAGGTCCTCGCGACCGAGCAGCAGACCGGCGGCCTGCGGCCCACGCAGGCACTTGCCGCCGCTGTAGCCGACCAGGGTGGCGCCTCGCTCGAGATGGACGTTCGGCACAGTGAGAATCTCGGCGGCGGCGTCGACGACGATCGGCACCTGCCGTGCCTCGGCCGTCGGCGCGATCGCTTGAAGGCTCAACGGGCTGGCGTCGGCCCTGGGGCCGGCGAACAGATAGATCATCGCCGTGCGCGGCCCCAGCGCGGCATCCAGCTCCTCCGGCGTCGCCACCTCGATCACACGCACGCCCACCGCACGCACCGAGGCGTCGTAGACGTTGCGCGAGTGCTTCGGAATGATGACCTCGTCCTTCGAAAAGCCGGCGAGATGTGGGATCCGGATGTGCAGGTCGGGATTGCCACCCGCCACGCACGCCGCGGTGGCGTGGGTCAGTGCCGCGGCGCATCCGGACGTCACCATGCCCCACTCGGCACCGGTCAACTGGCCGAGCCTCGCGCCGATGGCTTCGTTCAACTCGTCCAGGTGCACGTAGTGCCGCGACGCGGCATCGATGGCGGCCCGCACCTCGGGCAGCATCAGCGACCCGCTCAGGATCGTAAACGTCCCTCGCGCGTTGACGAGCGGCCTGACGCCAATCGATTGATAGATCTCTGCGCCGGTCCGCAGAGCCCCGACCGCGCCGGCCTCGGCCTGACCCGCGGCCGCGCCGGCCCAGGCTCGTGCCGGTAGCGCCGGCAGCGCCAGGAGGCCGCCGAGAACACGCCCCCGACGAAACAGCTCGCGCCGACTGATGGCTGTATCTGGCATCGTCATCCCCTTGTCAGTCGTCTTCTCCGTCTGGAGGCTAGGGCGCATGCTCCGCAACGCATCGCTCGACGCTGGCCATCGCCCGCTCCACCCCCTCCAGGTCGTACTCGAGTGTGACGTCGACGGCTCGAACGGCCAGGCGGCGCCCCGCCGAGAGTTCGGTCAACACCGAATCGCCCGGCTGGAAGTCGGTGAACCCCATCGGCCCCGACGGCAGCAGCCGGCCCCGCATCGACGTCGTCACCGGGTCGCCCGCGTCGACCCGCAGGGTGGCCGGGTGGCGCGCACCGTCCTCGAACGTCCACCGGCTCGACGTGAATCCGACGACGTAGCCCGCCTGCGATCGCGCGATGGTCAGCGCCGACTGCTCGCCATACCGTTCTTCAGCCGAACATCGCAGGAACGCCTGCGTCTCGCCCGACCGGTAGATGTTGATCGCCCAGCCTGGAAATGCCTCGTACTCCGTCCGCGCGAACGGCTGAGCGTCGGCGCCCACCGCACCCGCCAGCACGATCGCCACGCCCGTGGCGACGACGCTGTGACGCATGAGCATCCGCTTCACCGTCTGCATCATGATCAGCACTCTGCCTCCATCGAACCGCGCTTGTTGGGACCGGGGGATTATATAATCCCGCCCCACTCCCTCGAAGCTGGGAGACTGGGACCGCGCGTCGCCCGGACGACGCGGGTCGCTCCAACCGGGTGAGGTAGGCTAGACAGTAAGCAGATGAGGCCCCTAGCAGCGATCGCCCTCGTGCTGAGTGCCGCGGCCGGCGCCGCGGGCCAGGCGCCCGTCACCTTCTTGCCGTTCAACGGCATCGCGGTCGATGATGAGGGTCGCCCCCGATTCGGCGACGAAACCCTCCTCTTCGCGATCTACGCCGAGGCTGAAGGCGGTGTGCCGCTCTGGGCCGAGGTCCAGACCGTGTCGGTCGATGTCGACGGCCGGTACCTGGCGCTCCTCGGGTCGACGACCGACGGGATGCCGTCGTCACTGTTCGTGCCGGGTGAGACCCGATGGCTGGGCGTGCAACCCGAGCGACGGGCCGAGGAAGCGCGGATCCCGCTGACGGTCGAAGCCGGGACGGCACCGGACCCGGTCGCTCCGGTCGAGAACTCAGCGAGCGCGGAGCGGCAGACCGACGCGAGCGCCGCGGCCGACACCGACCTGCCTGACCCGGCGCCACCGGATGACCCGAGGCGCACGGAGCCGCCGCCGCCCACGGCGGAGCCCCCGCCGGCACCGGCACCGACCGAGCCGCCGGCACCCGCACCGCCACCGGGCGAAGACGCGGCCAGGCCCACGCCACCAATGGCGGCACGCCCGCAGCCGCGCACCACCGTGGAGGTGACGGAGAGCACGTTCTGCCTCGCCCGCGTCGAACGACAGTGCCTATCGCCGATCGCCGCCGACAGCGAGGTCAGTCTCGCCTCCCTGCCGGTCGGCGACACTGGCGTCCCGCGAATCTGGTTCTACTCGGCGCTGCGCCTGACCGAGGGGACGGTCTTCGTGCACGCCTGGGACAGCGGCGACCGCGCCACGGGACCGGGCCGCGTCAATTCGCTGGATGTCACGATGGTCGCCCGCACCGCGTCGGTGAGGTACCGCGCATTCTCGTACCGCAACGTCCCCGCGCCCGGCCTGTTTCGAGTCGTCGTCGCCGGAGGTGACGGCGAACCCTTGCCGGGCGCGGAGTCCGTCAGCATCCGCGTCGTGCCTTGACCTCAGACCGTCGAGACGCTACGAAATCTCGAGGCCGTCCACCATCACGTTCAGGCGGTGGTTGATCCGGAACCCGTAGGTCCCATCGGTCACCGACGTCATCCCGGTCTTCGGCGTCGTGTGGACGACCGTGCCATTGATGACGTAGTCGATCGAAGCAGCACCGACGCGAACCTCGAGCGCGTTGAGGGACTGCCCGGTGGTATCCGGGGTCTTGATCGCATCGCTGGCGGCCTTCTCCGCGACGTCGTGCACATCGGCATCACCGGCGCGGTGCTTGATGAGCCAGGTTCCGTCCTGCGCGACGAGGAAATAGACATAGGTCTGCTGGGCGTTGTCGAGGTTGCTGCCCCCGAAGACGAGGCCGTAGTAGTTATTGTGACCGCTCGGCTCCATCAACGCGAAGTTGCCCTCGAGCGTGTAGGAACCGCTCGCTGTGCTCGATGGGTGCCAGAAGACCCCGGCCTGAGGAGTGATCGCGTGGTAACCGGCCCCCGTCGCCATGAACTCGATCTCACCCACCGCATCCGGATCAGAGGCGCTGGTACTCCGATCGGCGCGAATCTTCCAGCCCGATGTGGACTGGGCTTCGACCGCGACGATGGCCACGACGGCAACAAATAGTGCGAGCAACGACACAGACAGCAGACGCTTCATTGAGATCTCCTTGTGAGGCGTCGCGCGCCTCGGGCAGTCAACCTGGGGAAACTGAATTATAGCTGGATTCTTCAGGTCGCCGGCGCGACCATTCACGGCGTGAACGCCAGAGTCGCGCCGGTGTCGTCCGCGATGGCCACCATCTGCGCGCGCAGGCGGTCGACGACGTCAGGGTGCTCGGTAGCCACGTCGAACTGCTCGTAGGGGTCGTCCCTCAGGTTGAACAGCTCCAGCTCTACCGGATCGTCGCCGGTGCGCAGCTCCTGAGAAATCCAATCGTCGGCCGGCGCCGCGATGCGCAGCTTCCAGGTGGCATCCCGCACGGCCTCGAGTTGGCTGATCCAGAAGTAGGGGAAGTAGCGATGCGGCGACGGAGCGCCCTCGGTCAGGACAGCCCAGAGGTCTTCCCCGTCCAGGGCTGCATCTGGCGGGGCGGCGCCGGCCAAATCCAGGATCGTGGCGTGCAGGTCCATCGTTGTCGCGATCTCGCCGATGACCTGTTCGCCAGGAACCCGTCCGGACCACCGCACGACCGCAGGAACGCGGGCGCCGCCTTCGTAGGTCGTGCCCTTGGCGCCGCGCAGCGGCCCCGTAGTGCCAGCGTGCCATCGCTCGACCGGGACGGTCTCGTACATGCGCGGCGGCATGTTCCGCCAGGGGCCATTGTCACTCGTGAAGATGACCAGCGTGTTTTCGTCCAGCCCCTCCTCCGCCACCACATCCAGGAGGCGCCCGACACTCCAATCCAGTTCTTCGATCACGTCGCCATAGCGGCCGCCATCGGAGCGCCCCTGAAACTCCTCCGAGGCGTAGACCGGCAAGTGCGGCATCGAGTGCGGCAGATAGATGAAGAACGGTTCGCCCCCGGATTCCTGGATGAAACGAACGGCTTCCTCGGTATACCGCCGGGTCAGCGTCGTCTGATCGACCGGCTGCTCGTCGGTCGGCGTTGTATCGCGGTAGAGATGCAGCGGGCGCGCGGTGTCGACCCAGGGCGGGATCATGTCGTTGCTGTAGGGCAAGCCGAAGTACCGGTCGAAGCCGCGGTCGGTCGGAAAGTAGCCCTCTGTCGAGCCGAGGTGCCACTTGCCGAACGCCGCGGTGCGGTAGCCCTGGGCCCTCAACGCATCGGCCAGCGTCCGCTCGTCCAGCGAGAGCCCACCCTCGGAGTCGGGCCCGAGGTTGCCGGGCAGCCCGACGCGGACGGGCCAGCGCCCGGTCATCAACGCCGCCCGCGACGGGGTACAAACCGGCGCGGCAGTGTAGAAGGCGGTCAGCTTTGCCCCCTCGTACGCCATCCGGTCGAGCCGAGGCGTATGAATGGTCGGGTGGCCGTAGCCGCTCAGGTCGCCGTAGCCCAGATCGTCGGCGAAGATCAGGATGACGTTCGGCGGGGGTTCGGCAGACGGCGCCTCGGGAACCTCCGGCGCGCAGGCCGACAGAGCCACCAGGCTCAACAGAACAGCGGTCTTGCCGATGAACACCTTCCCCATCCTTAGTGATCGAGGGCCTTCTCGGCGCCGAGACCGGTATTGGCCCGGACGTTGAGCTCGATGAACTTCGCCTCGGCCGAAGGCTCGCGCGATGTGATCGACCCGACATAGGCGGCCAGGAACCCGAGCGGAATGCTGACGATTCCAGGGTTGCTGAGCGGGAAGAGTTCGAGGCTCGAGAAGCCCGGGCTCACCAGGATGAGACCGATCGACGAGAGCAGGCCCGCCGCCAGCCCCCAGACCGCGCCACGGGTCGTGAACTTGCTCCAGTAGAGCGAGAAGACGATGACCGGCAGGTTCGCCGACGCCGCGACGGCGAACGCCAGGCCGACGAGGAAGGCGACGTTCGCGCCAGGACCGAGGATGATCGCAATGGCAATGGAGACCGCGCCGACGACCAGCGCCGTCCATCGGGCGACGCGCACCTCTTCACCGGGCGAGCGCTCCCGGCCGTGGTGCAGGACGTTCGTGTAGAAGTCATGCGCGAACGAGGTCGAGGCGCTGATCGTCAACCCGGCCACGACCGCAAGGATCGTCGCGAAGGCGACGGCCGAGATGAAGGCAAAGAACACGTCGCCCGCGAGCGCCTGGGCCAAAAGCGGCGCGCTCATGTTGATGCCGCCGTTGTCGGCGATGGCGTTCCGGCCGACGAGCGTCGCGGCGCCGAAGCCGAGGAACGTCGTCATCATGTAGAAGACGCCGATGAGCAGCATCGCCCAGAAGACGCTGACGCGGGCAGTCTTGGCGTCGGGCACCGTGTAGAAGCGGATGAGGATGTGCGGCAGACCAGCCGTGCCGAAGATCAACGCCATGCCGAGCGAGATCAGATCGAGGGCCCCGTAGGGCGGCCGGTAGTAGAGGCCGGGCTCGAGGAAGTTCTCGGTGACCGTCCGGCCCTCGACCTGATAGGTGACCCCCGAGGCGGCGTCGAAGAACGCGCCGAGGTCGAAGCCGAAGCGTGCGAGCACAAGGATACTCAGCAGAAACGTGCCGCTCATCAGCAGCACCGCCTTGACGATCTGCACCCACGTCGTCGCCAGCATCCCGCCGAAGACGACGTAGACGATCATGAGCACGCCGACGCCGGTCACGGCGCCGGTGAAGCCGATGCCCGAATCGGCCAGCAGCAGGCTGACCAGCGCGCCGGCGCCCACCATCTGGGCGATCATGTAGAAGGTAGAGACGGCGAGCGTGCTCAACGAGGCCCAGGCACGCACCGGCCGCGCGCGGAGTCGGAAGGCCAGCACGTCGGCCATCGTGTACTTGCCGACGTTGCGGAGCGGTTCGGCGACGACGAAGAGCACCGTCAGGTAGGCGACCAGGAAGCCCACCGAGTACATGAAGCCGTCGTAGCCGTAGAAGGCGATCAGGCCGGCGATGCCGAGGAACGAGGCCGCGCTCATGTAGTCGCCGGAGATCGCGAGCCCGTTCTGCCAGCCCGTGATCCGCCGGCCGGCGGCGAAGTAGGCGCTCGCGCCCGACGAGCGGCCGGCCGCCCAGTAGGTAATCCCCAGGGTGGCCGCGATGAAGGCCAGGAACATCAGCAGGGGAAGCGACACCTCAATCTCCCGTGCTGTCAGCGGTCGCCGCCAGGACGTCTTCCGACATCCGGTCGAAGCGGGCGGCAACGCGCATGTAGAGATACGCCAGCGTCCAGCTCATGAGGAACTGGGAGAAGGCGAAGAGATACGCCCAGTTGACGACGCCCCAGGCCGGACGGGACATCCACTCAGGGCGATAGCCGACGAGGATCGGCAGGGCGAAGTAGAACACGACGAAGAAGATGGTCGCCGCGACGACGAAGCGGGTCTTCTGGACGATCATCCGGCGGTAGCCGGGCGACTGGTGGATCCGGTCCCACCGGGTCGTGGGGGTGACCAAAGTTGGAACAGGATACACGCATGTTCGACAGGAGCACCGGAAACCTGCGATCATCAGCCGAGGAGAAATGATGCTAACGATTCGACAACTCGCAGTCGCCGCGGTCGCCGCGGCGATCATCGGAGGTTCCCCCGTCATGCCCAGCGCCGCCACGCAAGCCAACGACCTGACCGCGGTCTTCACTACGACGAAGGGAGAGATCCGGGTCGAGCTCTTCCCGGCCGAGGCACCGTTGACGGTGGCGAACTTCGTGAACCTGGCCCAGCGGGGCTACTACGATGGATTGACGTTCCACCGGGTCATCGCCAATTTCATGGTCCAGGGCGGCGATCCGACCGGCTCCGGGCGGGGCGGCCCGGGCTACAACTTCGCCGACGAATTCCACGCCTCGCGCCGGCACGACTCGGCGGGCGTCCTCTCGATGGCCAACGCCGGCCCCGGCACCAACGGCAGCCAGTTCTTCATCACGCACGGGCCGACGCCGCACCTCGACGACAAGCACTCGGTGTTCGGGAAAGTCTCCGCGGGGCTGGATGTCGTCAACGCCATCGCCCAGGGTGACGTCATGACGACGATCGTCATCGAGGGCGACCCGTCCGCGCTGCTCGCGGCGCAGCAGGCGCAGGTCGACGAGTGGAACCGGATTCTCGGTCAGTGAACGTCGCGACCGGCCGGCGGGGCTGACGTGGATGCCACCGCGTCAATCCCGCCGGCCGACCCGCGACCCGCGGGGACCAAACCCCAGAACTCGAACGCTTATCCCCGCGCCCGCGTGAAGACCTCGCGTAGCCGCCGGGCGACCAGCACGTCCTCGCCGTCGCGCAGGTTCTGGGTCCAGACGTAGTTCCGGAAAATGATCACCCGCGGCTCTCCGTCCATCAGCTCGGCGCGGAGCGCCTGGGCGGTCAGCGGGATGACGTTCTCGTCCCAGGTCAGCTCGATCACCCCCAGGTCGACGGTGTTCAGCGCGTAGGTGGCGGTCAGCCCGGGGATGCCCTGGAGCTCGCCGGCGACCCACTGCGCCCTGCGGTTGACCGCCGCCCGGACGGCGGCGTGGTCCCGGGCCGCGAACCGGTCGAGTGCGACGATGAAGCCGACGATCTCCTCCTTCGCCACCTTCATTCCGCGGCCGATCCCGTCGTTCGGCGCGTTCTGCATCCGCGCCGCTTCGATGAGGTCGGCGCGGCCGGCCAAGAGGCCGGTCGACTGCGGCCCCTGCAGCCCCTTGCCGCCGCTCATGGCGACCAGGTCGGCGCCCATGGCGATGAAACGCGTCAGGTTCTCGACCGGCGGCACGTCCGGCGCGGCGTCGATCAGGACCGGCACGCCCACCCGCTTGCCGATGTCGACCAGTTCCTGCGGCCGCATCACCTCGGGTCCCCAGTCGGTCGCCCGATGCTTCGGCACCGGCGGCCCGGACTGGCGCTGGCGCTCGACGCCGGCCGTGCCGGCGATCATCGCCGTGCGGTCTCCCAGCGCGCTCAGGAGCTGCTCGCGAGTCTCGACCTCGACGATCGTCATCCCGGCGGCCTGGAAGGCTTGAGAGTACCGCGTCCGAGACACCGACTGGATGACGCATTCCCGCCGCTCCCAGGTCGGATGCGGCAGCGCCGACATCCGTTCACGGTCGGTTCCGGTGAGGCAGGCCGCGGCGCCCAGCAGCAGACCCGAGGCAGCGCCGGCCGACACCAGGCCGGCCTCGGCGCCCGTGACCGCCGCCACGCGGCGGCCAGCTGCCTCGATGAGGTCGGCCATGTTGACGAAGTACTCGTTCGCCTCGAGCATCGCGTCGGTCACCTCCGGCGCCAGCCGGATGCCGCTCAGCTGGGTGATGTTCGGGTGGGCGGGCAGGTGCGGCCTGATACCGAACCGCCGCGTGAAGATGTTGTCGCCGAGCTTCGCCTCGAGCGCGCTGACGTCTGGTTGGGCCGCCGCCGCGGTGGAGCTGAATGGGGTGACCGCGCCGACACCGAGGGCGGCCGTCGCGGTGCCGAGGAACTGACGGCGGCTCACGTCGGGTCGGGTGCGGTCGCGTCGCGCTGTCTGGGATGCCATCGGTAATCTCCTGGGGACTCGAGAAGGTTGTCGACCGTTGGGAAAATGGAATGGAGAATTATAATCCGCCGATGCGAGTTGATGGCTTCATTGTCTCTTGCGCCTTGACCAGCCTCGTCTTGTCGGCCTGCGGAGGGGCGCCCCCAGCCGAGCTGGCATCCGAGATTCCGGACACGAGTGACGCCGCCAGCGGCGCAGAACTCGCCGCCGATCTCGACGAACGCATTCCGGATTGGCTGGACGACGTCGGCGTCCCCGGCCTGGCCGTGGCGGTTGTGGACGGCAGCCAGATTGTCTACGACGGCGCGTTCGGCGTCGCCGACCGTGACAACGGCGCGCCGGTGACCTCCGACACCGTCTTTTCGGCCGCCTCGCTCGCGAAGCCGCTCTTCGCCTGGCGGGTCCACGAGCTGGTGCGGCTGGGCGAACTCGAGCTCGACCGTCCGCTGAGCGACTACGTCGACCGCCCCTGGGTCGACGACCCGCGCCTCGCCGAGATTACCGCGCGCCGCGTGCTCTCGCACACCTCGGGGTTTCCGAACTGGCGGCAGGGCCGCTGGGACCCCGATCCCCAGCCGCTGACGATCGACTTTGAGCCCGGCAGCCGGTTCAGCTACTCGGGCGAGGGCTACATGTATCTCCAGGCCGCGGTGGTGGCCGTCACCGGTCACCTGCTCGAGCCGGAGATGTCCGAGACCGTCTTCACGCCGCTCGGGATGTCGGCGTCCAGCTTCCTCTGGCGCGACGACTACGACCGGAGCGCCGCGATCGGGCACGGTCGCGACGGAGACCCGCAGCCCGAGGCGCGCATCTCGGACGCCGTGCGCCGCGACCGCGTCCTCGCACCACTCGAAACCTATGCCGCTGGCGGCCTGCACGCCACGGCGTCGGACTACGCCCGTTTCCTGGTGGCCTTCATGAACGATCGACCGCGTGCAGAGACGATGCTCACCCCCACCAGCAACGTCGAGCCAGGGCTCGACTGGGGGCTCGGCTGGGGGATCGAGACCGTCGGCGACCAGCGCCTCTTCTGGCACTGGGGCGACAACGACGTCTTCAAGGCGATGACCTTCGGCGACCTCGACGCCGGCCGCGCCGTCGTCTGCCTGACCAACTCGATGGCCGGCCACGGCGCCTGCCGGCCGATCGTCGAGGCGGTCTTCCCCGGTGAGCACCCCGCGCTCGATTTTCGGATGGTGAATTACTAGCTCAACGCGACTGGCGCAGGCCGTGCCGATCCGCGAAGTCGAGGTACTGCTGCCAGTCGTACCTCGTGACGTCGTGACCGCCCGAGCGGATGTGGTACCCGATGGTGTGCATCACTGGCTCGTCGACTGCCGGCATCGCGTCGACGCCGAGCCCGTCGGTCCCCAGGAGACGGTAGACAGGGCCCGCATGAAGCCCGGCCAGGAACTCGCCGCGCGGGTCGGCCCAGAGGTCCTCGGCCGCGCTCGCGATGTAGACCGGCCGCGGCGCAATCAAGGCCACGAGCATGTGCTGATCGACCGGCAGCGCGTCTTCGTTGCGGTCATAGCGGGTGAAATTGTCGCAGAACCAGTGCGGAAACGACGTGTTGATGCGCTCGACGGTCTCGCCGAAGCGCCGTCGGCTGAGGGCCGCACCGCCGCACCCGGAGTTGTTGGAGATCACGAGCGCGAACCGCTCGTCGAGCGCGCCGGCCCACAGCGCCGCCTTTCCGAGCCGCGAATGCCCGATGAGCGCGACGTGTCTCGCATCGAGGTCCGGATCCGTCTCGAGGTAATCCAGCGCCCGGCTCAAGCCCCAGGCCCAGGCCGCAATGGAACCCCACTCGTCCGGACCCGGCGACGACTGGCTCGCGCCGTAGGAGAGAGGATGCACGCCGTTCTGAAACCCGTCGTCGAAATCGGGATCGATGTCGCCGTAGTAGATCGTCGCCAGTCCGTAGCCCCGGTCGAGGATCGTTTCGATCGGCCACCGACTCGCCCGGCTGCCTCGCGACGCCTCGGTCGAGCGGTTCTCCACAACCCCGTCGCCACCGTCCCGCATCCACGACTCCGAGAGAGCGATCCCGAGATCGGGATGCACGGCGTGGTTGCCGGCGAAGTTCAGTCCCAGAAAGGCCGGCACCGGCCGTTCGGATTCGGCGGGTACGACCAGGAGCAGATGCATCCGCGGGCCGGCCCGATCGGCGGAGAGCAACAGCGTCACCTGTGTCATGACCGCCCGCCCGCCGAGTGCCGCACGGTCGACCGAGACGACCTCGGCGTCGACCCGTGTGGGTGCTTCGGGACTGCGTCCGTAGACGTGCGTCTCGAACAGGTCGACGATCTCCGGGCGTCGCTCCGACTCCCACATCTCGGCATCGGTGACTGGCCGGCCATCGGCCATCACGAGGGGATCGGGCAGCGTGTAGGCGGGCACCCGGACCTCGTCGTCGATGAACTGCGACGATTGAGCTGCCCCGACGGCGTGAACCGTCGCCACGACACAGAACAGCCCGACACAGGCGTGCTTCATCGGTCCCCCGACGCCCTAGTAGCCCACCGCGGCGCCGCCGCGCCGCGGGTCCGACCATCCGAGCATCCGTCGGTCTCCCGCCACCATGATCGCCTGGGCATCACCGATGTAGGGGTAGGCCGAGTCTGGGCTGAACCGCTCGTCGACGGTGTGGCCCATCGCGCGGAGCGCGGCCATCGTCTCCTCCGTCAGCGCACCCGGCTCGTACTGGATCCGGTCGGGCAGGTGTTGGTGATGGAGCCGCGGCGCGTTCACCGCTTCGACGACGGTCATCTCGAAGTCGACGACGTTGCTGATGTTCTGAAACACGTTCGTGATGATGGTCGCGCCGCCGGGTGACCCGACGACGAAGAAGAGTTCTCCGGAGGGCCGCACGACGATCGTCGGCGTCATCGCGCTCAACATCCGCTTCCCCGCCTCGATCGCGTTGTTCTCTCCCTGGACGAGCCCGAACTGGTTGGGTTTCCCGGGCTGCGCGGCGAAATCGTCCATCTCGTTATTGAGCAGGAACCCGGCATCCCGCACCGTGACCTTGCTGCCGTAAAAGGAATTGATCGTCGTGGTGACGGCCACGGCGTTCCCGTCGGCATCGATGACCGAAAGATGCGTCGTCTCGGTCTCGCGTTCCGGCCGCCCAAGGCCTGGCCCGATGGCGGACGATGGCGTGGCACGCGCCATCTCGATCGACGCGCGGCGTTCGGTCCCGTACTCGGCCGAGATCATCCGATCGAGCGGCATCTCGACGAAGTCGGGATCGGCGAGATAGGCGTTGCGGTCGGCATACGCGCGTTTCCAGGCCTCCGCCAGGAGGTGCGTGTGCTCGGTGCCGTGCCACTCCAGCGACGACAGATCGTAGCCTTCCAGAATCTTCGCCATCGCGGCGAGCGTCGCACCGCCGGACGATGTCGGCGCCATCGAAATGACCGTATGTCCCCGGTAGGAAAAGACGACCGGGTCGCGCCACGCCGCGTCGTATCCGGCGAGATCCTCATCGGTGATGATCCCCCCGCCCCGCTCCATCTCGGCGACGATGAGCGCCGCGGTTCGACCTCGATAGAACCCGTCGCGTCCCTCGTCGCGAATCCGAGTCAACGTCGCCGCAAGGTCGGGCTGGCTGAACTGGCTCCCGAGCTCCGGAGGTGAGCCGCCCGGCAGGAACGTGGCGGCCGTCGCCTCGAACGCCCGCAGTCCATCGATCGAATGGCTGAAGGAATGGGCCTGGCGCTCCCTGATCTCGAAGCCCTCGGCCAGATCGATCGCCGGCTGGACCAGTGATGCCCATGGCAGCGATCCGTGCTCCTGGTGCGCGGTCCAGAGCCCCGCCACCGAACCCGGCACGCCCGACGCGCGGTGGCCAAGGAACAGTCCATCCGAGAGCTCACCGTTCTCGTCGAGATACATGTCGCGATGCGCCGCCGCCGGGGCGCGCTCGCGATAGTCGAGCGCCGCGGTGCGGCCGTCCGCCAGGCGCACCACCATGAACCCGCCGCCGCCGATGTTGCCGGCTTCCGGGTTGACGACCGCGAGCGCCAACGACGTGGCCACCGCCGCATCGACGGCATTCCCTCCGTCCCGCAGCACGTCAGCGCCGACCGCGCTGGCATACGCGTCCGTCGACACGACCATGCCGTTCTCGGCCGCGACGGGCGCGGCGTCGATGTCGAACGGCCAGTCCGACGGGAGGCGAGTGCGCCAGTCGGCGGGGGTGACCTCACCCGCCGGCGATGAGCCGGCGGGGCCGCACGCGCCCAGCGCCAGGGCGGCCAGTGCCAGCATGACGACCCAGCCGGTCGTGCGGGTGGTCGTCGTCGAGGTGCGTCTGTGTGCCGTGAATGTCGACCGCATGGAAAGTCTCCCGTTGTTGCCGGGTGAAGGGGGAAAGTATATCCGGGGCGGTCTGTCGCTGTAGAATCGTCTTCACGTGGAGAGAATCATGCGGTCATCCATCTATACCGTTGGGGTCGTTGCCCTGGTGGGACTGTTCGCCGGGCCGGTGTCGGCTCAAGATGCCGGCCCGACCGGGCCGAGCCCCTATGACATCACCGAGGGCTGGCTGCAGCCATTCGCGGCAGAGGGATTCGCCCTGGGTGGGAACTCGGGCGTCTTCGCCGAGTCGCCGGACCGCATCTTCGTGCTCCAGCGTGGAGAGACGCGGCTGCCGGACCCGGTGCCGCCCGGGTTCAGTGGATTCGTCGGCTCGATTGGCATCAACGCGCTACGGGGCGAGGGCCGCACCTGGCAGCACTGCATCTTCGTCGTCGACGGCGACGGCAAGCTCCTCGAGGTCTGGGACCAGTGGGACCATCTGTTCGCGGGCACCGACGGCCCCGGACCGCACCGGATTCGGATCAGCCCCTACGATCCCGAGCGGCGCGTCTGGGTCGTGCACGAGACGGCGCATCAGATCTTCGTCTTCTCGAACGACGGGCGCGACCTCCTGATGACACTCGGCGAGAAGGACGTCGCGGGGCGGGACGAGACCCACTTCGGCAAGCCCCAGGACGTAGCGTTCCTGCCGGACGGCCGCATCGTCGTGGCCGACGGCTACGACAACGGGCGCGTGGTCGTCCTCGACGGCGAGGGGACCTACCTCACGGAATTCGGCGAGCGGGGGGAAGGGCCCGGCCAGTTCAACGTCGTGCACAGTCTGGCTGTCGGCCCGGACGGCCTGCTCTTCGTCGCCGACCGCGACAACCGGCGGATCCAGGTCTTCAGGCAGTCAGGCGATGCGTTCGCGCCGATCGACGAGTGGACCGGCTTCGGTCTGGCGCTCGACCTCATCGTCAGCGGGAACCATCTCTGGGTCTCCCACCTGCAGCCGCCGAGGGTCACCCAGCTCGATTTCGACGGGAACTGGCGATACACGTGGGCGCTGCCGACCGAAGGACCGACCCGGTTCCTCGAGATGCACTCGTTCGCGGTCGACGCCGACGGCAACCTCTATGGCTCGGACAACCAGAACGGGCGGACCCAGAAATTCGTGCCGAGAGGCGACGTCGAGCCGGCCCTGCTCGTCGGCGCACCGTACGTCCGACCGTGAGCGCGAGCCTGCCCGCTAGCGCCTCGGCGTCGGTCGCCGCCTGAACTCTTCGAGCAGCGCGGGTGACAGGGGGTAGATGTCACCGAACCGGTGTTGCCCGGACCTTAGCAACTCGCGCTGATAGTTCTCCATCGCAACCTTCTCGCGCGCCTTGGACAGGACCTCCCCGACGAGCTGCGGCGGAATGAACAGGACGCCCGAGTCGCTCGCCACGACGATGTCACCCGGCAGCACGGTCGCCCGGCCGATCCGCACCGGAACGTTCCAGTCCACGCCCTGCCACTGGGAGACGACGGCGGTGAAGTACCTGGCGAATACCGGAAAATCGGCGAAGCCCGGATCCGACAACTCGGCGAGGTCGCGACTGCCGCCATCGACGATGGCGCCGCGGATGCCCGCGAGCTTCATGCCCAGGGCGCCCATGTCACCGAACATATGATCGCCGGACAGCCCCCCGAGTTCGACGACGATGACATCGCCCGGTTCACCCTCGTCGGCGGCTCGGCCGTAGAAGCTGCGATTCCAGTCGCCTGCCTCGGCCAGGGTATCGAGTGCCTCGACGAGATCGGGCCGCGGCGGCAGGTGCCGCATCGTCAGGGCGCGTCCGACGACGCGCTGGCCGGGTTGGCTTGTTTCAAACCCACGCGCGTAGTTGCCCCGGTAGTCGCCGAGCGCGTCCCAGAGCGCCTCCATCTGAAGCGTCTTCAGCTCTGCTAGCTGGGCGTCGGTGACCTCCACGTCCCGCGAGGCCGCCAGCTTGTCCATGACCGGTGAAGACGCCAGGTTGTTCGCTCGTTGACCCTCACGTCGCTCATTGTCCCGGTCCTGCGCGAGTGCCGCCGATGCGATCGACAGAGCGGCGCAGACGACGAGCATCCGATTCATCTTCTTCATCTTCGGCATTGACCCCTCCACTGCCACAGGAACGAGGAATTATAGCGAGCAAAGCACTCCGGGAGAAGCTCGGATGAGCTACAGTGCCACTATCCAACAAGGAACGACATGACCCTGAAGAAGTACATCCTTCACCAATTGCGTGAGATGCAGCGCGAGATGACGGTTGCTCTTCGCGGCCTGTCCCCTGAGCAACTTCACGCTCGTCCACCTGGCCAAGAGAATCACATCGCATGGATTGTGCAGCACTGCTGCATTAATGTGGATGCTTTGTTGCATCGTTCGACGACAGGCCGCTTCGCTATCTCGCACACCGACCGTTTTCTTGATTGGCCCACTTCCCCTCCAGGAGATGGGGAGCAATTCCCTGATGCGAATGCTCTGCTCGACCGTTGGACGCATGTGACCGAAGGAGGAATTGCCGCCATCGCATCTCTTGATGAGGCGCAGTTGCTTGGACCCGGTCAAGTGTCTGGTGAAGAACCGATCGTCCAAATTTGCCTTCGAGTGATTAACCACCAGAACGCTCATCTGCGCCAGATCTGGATGGTGCTCGGCGGCCTGCGCCTCTCCGGCAAACGGTGGCCCACTCAGGGAACGTGGTTGGCAAATGGAGATTAGGCGGTCAATTCACTAAACCCGTAACCCCTTGAAAGGCATGTGGACCGACGCAGGAGACCGCCTCGACGGCCACGGCGAGCGGCGCTTGTGGATTAGCCCACACGCGTCGAAGGCTCTGCTTCACTGCCGTTGGCCAATCACTATTCCAACCTGCCCCTAAGAAGGGAGAACCCCATGGCTGACGGAACTCACCGCGAATTGAGTGAAGACAATCCAAGAAGGTTGAAGAACATAGTTCTTGGCTTAGCGGTGATTTACGTGATGACTTTCTTGAGCGGTTTCTTGCAGGCCACACAATACAATTTCATGAATTACATTTTCTTTTCCCTTCTATTCGTAGGAGGGATTGTATTGATACGTGTGACTGTCGAATCGAGAGCGACTGGAATGACAAGGGGGTGTACGTCGTCAAATCGATCT
>DCWN01000031.1:0-5538 GCA_002328835.1 Acidobacteria bacterium UBA2161
ACCGGTAATACAAATTCGGATTCAGCCCCTCGCGGCGACACAGCGCGGCGATGCTTTCCTCGCCCCGCAGCCCCTCGAGCACAATCCGAATCTTCTCTTCCGCTGAACACCGCCGCCGGGTCTTCCTCCGGATGTCTTGAACGACCTTCTCCGCAGACTTCGCCTTCGTCATGAGGACCTCCTCCTCGTGCGGCAAAGTCTCTCTTATCTCACAGCCTCATGTGGTCCACATTCGTTTGACCCCGTAGACCTTACACAACTATTACAGTCCCCTCGTTTCCTCCCTGGTACGCTCGGCCGGTTCGAATCGCGCCCGGCGTGAACCGGGCGCCCAGAGCGACCGATACCGGCAGCGATCAAAGCGATCAATCAGGAGCGAGCGATTGGCTACGACGGTTTCCCCTACGGCTGACGTCAACTTCGGCAACCGCGACAAGATCAACTGGATCACCCTGGTGGCGATGGTGATCTTCCACGTCCTCGCGGTGGCGGCCTTCTTCTACACGACCTGGTCGGCGGTGGTGGTGGCGCTGGTGCTGCACTGGATCTGCGTCGGGTTCGGGATCGGCCTGGGGTATCACCGGCTGCACACCCACCGGTCGTACAAGACGCCGAAGCTGCTGGACTACTTCTTCGCCGTCTGCGGGACGCTGACGCTCGAGGGCGGGCCGATCTTCTGGGTGGCGGTGCATCGGATTCATCATCAGAAGTCGGATCAGCCGGGCGACCCGCACACGCCGCGCGAAGGCGCCTGGTGGGCGCACATGCTCTGGGTGATGTTCGGCGATGCGCTGCACGGCAACACGGAAGTGATGGGGAAGTACGCGCCCGATCTGATGAAGGACAAGTTCTATCGGGTGCTGACGACCTACCACTGGGTGCCGCTGACGGTGCTGGGGCTCATCCTGCTGGCGATCGGCGGCATCCCCTGGGTGCTCTGGGGGATCTTTCTCCGCGTGGTGGTCGGCCTGCACGTGACCTGGCTGGTGAACTCGGCGACGCACATGTGGGGGTCGCGGCGGTTCGAGACGTCGGACGATTCGAAGAATTCGTTCTGGGTGGCGCTCATCACCTTCGGCGAGGGGTGGCACAACAACCACCATGCTCATCCGAGGTCGGCGCGGCATGGGATGGTCTGGAGCGAGATCGACATCACCTGGATGCACCTCTGCATCATGAAGAAGGTCGGGTTGGCGTGGGACATCGTGGTGCCGACGCAGAGTCAGATTGAGCGGAAAGAGATCGATGTGGAGGAGGCGGCGGCGTAGGTCGTTCCCCTCGCCGACCCCCTCACCCTGCTCTCCCCAGCTACATTCCTTCCTTGGTCAGGCCTTCGCCTGGCGATCCATCATCGATGCTAGGATCTGCGCGACGCTGAACCACCCGGGGGGGTACGACATGACGAAGTACTCGCGCAAGGAGTTTCTCCGCCTCGGCGGCGCCGGCATTGCCGCGACGGGGATCGGCTGGGGGGCGACCCCGCTCATCGGCCAGGTAGGTCCAACGGGGCGTGCCGATGCGACTCATCCGGACGTCGTGCTCGTGAACGGCCGCGTCTTCACCATCGACGATGCGCTACCGCGCGCTGAGGCGTTCGCGGTCAAGCACGGCCGGTTCGTCGCGGTCGGGTCGAACGACGACATTCGGAACATCGTCGGCGGTGACACGGAGATCATCGACGCCGAGGGGCGGACGGTGACGCCCGGGTTCATCGACGCCCATGCACACCCGGCGACGGCCGGCGTGCGCGAGCTCACCATGGTGAATCTCGATCTCCGAAGTCTCGACGCGATCAAGGGCGCCATCCGTGAACGCGCCAGCCAGACTCCCGCCGGGGAATGGGTGCTCGGGTTCAAGTACGACGATACGAAAGTGCGCGACGGGCGCGAGATCACGCTCACGGATCTCGATGACGCCGCGCCGAACCATCCGGTCTTCGTGATGCACCGCGGCGGAGTCGAGCACTACTTCAACAGCAAAGCCGCCGAGATCGCCGGTGTGACGGCGCAGACGGCCGCGCCTCCTGGGGGGATCCTCTACAAGGACGGCAACGGAGCGCTGCTCGGCAAGGTCGCCACGCGGGCCTCGGCGCTGTTCACGCCGGTGGTGCCCTCGGGCAGCACGCGCGACGAGCGCCGCGACGGCGTCAAGCTCATCTCCGAGATGATGAACTCGGCCGGGCTCACGACCGCGCACGATGCGCTCTGCCTCCCCGACTCCGCGGTGGCGTATCAAGATGCCTACCGCGCGGGCGAGCTCACGATCCGCGTCTCCATGCTGGTGCGAGACGCGATGTACGACGCCTGCAAGGCGGCCGGCATCTACTCCGGATTCGGTGACGAGATGCTCAGGGTCGGCGGCGTGAAGTTCGGTGCCGACGGCTCGGCGTCGGGTCGCACGATGGCGATGAGCACGCCGTACGAAGGGCGACCTGACGACTACGGCATCTTGACGATGACCCAGGAGGAGATCCACGACGCCGTCGAAGACGCCCACCGTCACAACTTCCAGATCGGCATCCATGCCAATGGCGACCTGGCCATCGACATGGTGCTGAACGCCTACGAGCGCGTGCTCGCGGAGTGGCCACGTCCGGACGCGCGCCACCGCCTCGAGCACTGTTCGCTCGTGAACACGGACTTGCTCCGTCGCATCAAGGCCACGGGCTCCATTCCGGCGCCGTCGTATACCTACGTGCACTATCACGGGCGCAAGTGGGAAGAGTACGGCCACACCAAGATGGAGTGGATGTTCGCCCACAGGTCGTTCCTCAACTATGGAATTCCGGTGGCACCGGCGTCCGACTACGTCCCTGGGCCCTACGAGCCGATGATGGCGATTCAGTCGATGGTGACCCGGAAAGACCTCGAAGGCCGCACGTGGGGAGCAAGCCAGCGGATCTCTGTCGACGAGGCGCTGCGGATTTGTACGATGAACGGCGCCTACGCCTCATTCGAGGAAGACGTCAAAGGCTCGATCACCGCGGGCAAGCTCGCCGATTTCGTCATCCTCGGCCAGGACCCGCACGACGTCGACCCCGACGGGATCAAGGAAGTCCCGATTGTTCGCACCGTCCTCGGAGGCAGAACCGTCTACCGGAGCGCGTAGTTCCGACAGATCTCGCGTCACCAGCCCTCCCGCCAAACCAGCCTCTTCCGTTGGTATCCTCTAGGGGATGTTCCGGAAGCGGACGCGGAAGCAGTCGATCGTCCTCGCCTCTCTCTTCGGCTCGATGCTGATCACGGTGGCGGTCGGCCTGAATGTCGGCTGGATCGTCGTCAACTGGCGAACCGGCCTGCTGCTGCTGGCCGGCATTGTGAGCTTCGCCGTCCTCATCGCGGGCGTCGGGCTGAACACGATGTTCCTCGTCCGCGAGATCCGCCGGAGCGAGCAGCACGACGCGTTCATCCACGCGGTCACCCACGAGCTGAAGACGCCGTTGGCGTCGATCGTCCTCTACCTCCAGACCCTGAAGCAGCGCGACCTCGACCGAGACAAGCAGCAGGAGTTCCTCGACACGGCGCTCGCCGATACCGAGCGGTTGCAGTCGACGATCGAGCAGGTGTTGCTGGCGGGGAAGACGCGCCAGGCGCGCCGGCCGGAGAACCCAACGGAGGTCGACGTCGCCGAGGTCGTCACCGAGTGCGTCAAGGAGGCGAGCCGCCGCCACCGGCTCGACGATGGCACGCTCCGGGTCATCGACCGGCGCGAGACCGGCGAGGACGCGGTCGTCATGGGCGACCGCGAGGAACTGATGGCGGCGATTGCGAACCTCGTCGACAACGCCATCAAGTACTCGCTCGATCAAGTCGAGGTCGTCGTCGAGATCGCGCGCACCAGCGGCCGGAAGCTCGCCGTCCGCGTCACTGATAAAGGCCCGGGGATTCCCGCCAACGAACTGAAGCGGATTTTCCGGCGGTTCTACCGGCTGCCCCGCACGCTGAGTTCGCGGCTGCGCGGCACCGGGCTGGGGCTGTCGATCGTCGAGACGGTGGCGTGGCGGCACGGCGGCAGCGCCCGCGCCGCCAGCCCCGGGCCGGGGCAGGGGAGCACGTTCACGCTGGAGCTGCCGCTCAAGCCGGCCACATGACGCGGATCCTGATCGTCGAGGACGAGGAACACCTGGCGACGGGGTTGAAGTTCAACCTCGAGGCCGAAGGTTACGCCGCCGAGGTAGAAGACAGCGGCGAGAAGGCGCTCGCCCGGCTGACCTCGGAACCCAACGGCGTCGATCTGGTCCTCCTCGACGTCATGCTGCCCGGCCTCGACGGCTTCGAGGTCGTCCGGCGGCTGCGCGAGGCCGGCCGATTTGTGCCGGTCATGATGCTCACGGCACGTGGCCAGGCCGAGGACATCCTGAAGGGTTTCGAGCTCGGGGCCGACGACTACCTGCCGAAGCCGTTCGACCTCTCCATTCTCTACGCGCGGATCGAAAGCTTGCTGCGGCGGCAGGCGTGGCTGCGCAGACCCTCCGGCGCGGCGTTGGAGGGTGCCGCGGAGGGGCGTGCCGCGGACGCGAAGGACGCCGGCCCAGCGGAGTACGCCTTCGGCCAGATCACGCTCGACTTCACACGGCAGCTGCTTGTGCGGCGCGGCTACGAACAATCGCTGACACTGATGGAAGCGACGCTGCTGCGCTATCTCGTCCGTCACGAGGGCCGCCCGGTATCGCGGAAGGCGCTTCTCGAAGAGGTCTGGGGTGTCCGGCAGGATACCGACACGCGGACGATCGACAATTTCGTCGCGCGGTTGCGACGGTACATAGAGGATGAGCCGTCGAAGCCTCGGCACCTGCAGACGGTGCGTGGGGTGGGGTACCGGTTCGTGAAGGCGCCGGAGTAGGGACCGCCCTACCGGTCGGATTCTTCGACGAGCTTGACCATCCACCGGCCGTGGATCGCGCCGACGACGGCGCCCGCCACACCGCAGACGACGTAGAACCCCAGGAAGAGCACGAGCCAGTTCCCGCCCCAGGGGAGCAGATCCATCCCAAAGAAGATGACCGGCATGCCGACGGCCCAGGCGGCGGCGTTGGCCGTGAGCCAGCGGCTGGCGTTCGTGACGTGGGTGCGGAGCACGGTCCACTGCATCGCCGCGAGGATCGGGCCGGCCACGGCCCCGAGTGCGGCGGCCAGGACGTACTGCACCAGGGCGCCGGGTTCGGGCGGTGACGGCTCGGCGGCGCCGGCGGTCAGCGTCATCGCGGTGCTGGGGAGCATACCGAGCGCCCAGGCGAGTGCCGCACCCTGGACGGTGGCGATGACCCACGTCCAGCGCCGTAGATTCGGCAGGTAGTCCCGGAGGATGCCTTCCTGGGCGTAGCCGACGACGAACCCTTCGAGCACCGCCCCCAGCGCGACCGCGGCGAACGCCGCGACGATGACGACGATGGCATCCGTCGAGCGATCCAGCCCGGGCGCGATGACCGAGCCGATGACGAACATCGACCCGAGGCCGACCGATTCGGCCCAGGCGTTGGCGACGATCCAGTCGCGGTAGAGGGTGGCGTGCATCGGATCGGGGGGGGGGTACGGAAGG
>DCWN01000031.1:5843-11568 GCA_002328835.1 Acidobacteria bacterium UBA2161
GGGGGGGGGGGGGGGGTATACGGCAGGCGACGAAGGTCTGGGCCTTCGGCCTTGCCCCGGCCGTCCCTGCGCTAGAGTAGGGACCCAGAAGCGCGGGGAGTCAGTGATGGTAAGGATGAGAATGATCTTGGTGCTTGTCGGCACCGCGTGCGTGGTCGGTTCGGCCGAGGCTCAGGGGCCGGTGGACCAGTTGACGCCGCCGAGCATCGACCAGCCGCAGCCCTACGCGGCGCGACGGGCGTCGAGCTACCGGCGGGACGGCGGCAACCGCGACGCGGTGGTTGTCGAGCCCGGGGGGCGCCACACGGTCCTGGAGGCGATGGGCGCGGGACGGATCGTCCACACCTGGTTCACGATAGCGAGCGACGACCCCGACTACCTCGAAACGACACGCCTCCTGCTCTACTGGGACGGCGCGGAGGTGCCGGCGGTCGACGTGCCGTTCGGGTTGTTCCACGCCGTGGGGCACGGCCTGGTCCGGCCGGTCGATTCGGCGCTGGTGACGGTGGTGGCCCGGCCCGAGCTGAATTTCAACCTCTCGAACAAGAATGTCGCCGGGTTCAACAGCTACTTCCCGATGCCGTTCGGCCGCGGCGCGCGGCTGGTCGTCGAGAACCGATCCGATCAGGAGATCCGATCGCTCTACTACCAGATCGACTACCAGGAATGGGATGAGGCGCCGAGTCCGCTACGCTTCCACGCGGCGCTCACCGAGACGCCGCCCGAGCCCTATCCCGGGCCGGCGCGCGGCCGGCCGACGGCGACGAACGCCGACGGCGCCGAGAATCATCTCGTCCTCGAGGCTTCGGGCGCGGGGCAGTTCATCGGCGTCGTCCTGGAAGTCGACGCGTCCGGGCGCGGATGGTGGGAGGGCGACGAGATGATCTGGATCGACGGCGAGGCCGAGCCGTCGATCTATGGCACCGGCACCGAGGACTACTTCGGCGGCGCCTGGGGGTTCCGCCAGGAATACACTCGGCCGTTCCACGGCCTGAGCGTCCTCGAAAAGGTGGACGAGCGGCCGGACTGGCAGGCCGGGAAATTCTTGGTCTACCGGTTCCATGTTCGCGACCCGATTCCGTTCGAGAGATCGTTCAAGATGTCGATCGAACGGGGCCACAACAATCACCGGATGGATTCGGCCTACCGGAGCGTGGCGTTCTGGTATCAGTAGCCCGTCACCGGAAGACGACGAGGCTGGTGACGGAGACGTCGGCGCCGGTCGACTCACCGTAGGGCTCACCGCGCACGACGAGCCGGACGTCGTGCTCGCCGGGCGCGAGCCCGAAGGCGTGCCAGACCGATTCCTGAATCTTCCGACCGGCCTCGTCCGAATAGGCGTCCACGGTCTTGTGCAGCTCGCCGTCGAGGTAGACATCGGCCACGCCGCCCGAGGGGAGATACCAGCCCGTGACGA
This sequence comes from Acidobacteria bacterium UBA2161, assembly GCA_002328835.1. Lineage (GTDB taxonomy): Bacteria > Acidobacteriota > Vicinamibacteria > Vicinamibacterales > UBA823 > UBA2161. The sequence continues at coordinate 7,261 of DCWN01000031.1, forward strand.
TAGCCCCGGTGCCGTCGAACCTGATCGCCGCCTCGGCTCCCGCGGTCCGGCTCAGGTTGGTCGGATAGGCTCGGCGGAAGCTCACGTTCTCGTCGTTCCAGGCCCCGGTCCACGACCACCGCGCATCGTCGAACATGATCCGCTCGACGGGCGAGCCGTAGTCGTCCCAGACGTCAAGCTCGGTCGGCTCGGGCGACTGCGTGGCGACGATGAGCCTGTCGCCCTCCAGCCGCCCACCGTGCCGCTCGACCATCGCGATGGCGCGATCTCTCGTGCTGTCGACGATCGTCCGGAATGAGTGGTCGGTGTAGCTGAACTGTTCGTCGGCCATGGCGTTGATGCCGCGCGTGTACACCTCGGGGATGCCCTCGTAGCCGAGCACGACACCGAGGATGCCGAGCGCGCTCGACGGATTGCAGTCGGAGTCCTGCCCGGCGCGCGTCGCGATGACGAGCGTGTCGCGGAAATCACCCCCGCCGTACAGCAGACCGAGAGCGATATAGGCGCCGTTGATCTTGGCGTCGATGTTGAACGGGTCGAGCGCGCCGTTTGGGCACGGCTCCCGTGCGTTCCACTTCGCTTCGACCAGTTGCCAGACCGCCGTCCAGTCGTCGGGGTGTTCGTCCGCCCAGGCGACGACGTCGGAAATGACCTGGGCGTACGGGCTCTCGGCCGGCAGCGTGGCCAGGCCGGCCTTGACGATCCGCCGGACGTCGCTGTCAAAGAACGCCGCGGCATACATCCCGCTGACGAACATGCCGCCGTAGATGCCGTCGCCGTGGTTCATTACCCGGCCGGCGCGGTAGCAGAGTTCGTTGGCCGCCTGCGGCAGGCCGGGCGTCATCAGGCCGACGAAGTCAGACTCGATCTGAAAGTCGATGTCGTTGGCGTGCGCGTTGTACGCGGGCGTCCCGGAGAGTGTCGCCGGCACGCCCCGCCTCAGCGCGCGCCGCGCCGCGAGGTTCGCGTGCCAGAGCCGATAGTCGGCGTCCCGGAACATCGCCCCGAAATCGTCGGTCGTCGCGTCGAGCCCCTGTTCGTCGAGCACCTGCGCGAAGGTCATGTCGACGTAGAGGTCGTCCTGGTCGAGCGCGTTGCGGACCATGTCGGGCTCCCACTCGGGCAGCTCGTCGGTCGGGATGATCCTCTCGAGATAGCGGAACTCGGTCGGTGCGCCGAAGGTGACGCCGATCATCTGCCCGGCCCAGCCGCCACGGATCTTGTCTTCGAGTGCGAGGAGATCGATCTCGCGCACGGCGGCGTCGGCCTGGTCGGCTTCCGGCGCGCCGGGCGGCGATCCACAGGCGCCGAGCAACCAGGTCAGACAGAGGATGCCGAGAGCGATGCTCGCGGGTTTCATCGTCGGGTGCGTCATGAGGCAGATCCGTTCGGTGGTGATGTTCGCCCACAGTAGACCGCCGGCCGGCGAAGCGCAAGCGGTGCGGGGAACCTGCTAGGATCGCCAGGCCATGAGACTGATACAGACCGCGGTCCTGAGCGCCGCCGTCTCGGGCGTCGTGCTCGCCGCCGCGCCGCAGCAGCCGGCGGCGGCGGATGCCGAAGCCGCGCTGCGCGCCCGCGCCGAACGGCTGCACCGGGAGGCGATCGTCCTCGACACGCACGCCGATCTGACGCCGTTCATCCAGAAGGACACCCAGCCGGTCCGGATCACCGACCCGGGGATGGCCGGGCCGACCTACGTCCCGGCCGACGATCCGCGGCACCAGCCGATCCGCAGCAACTGGATGAGCGGGTTCCCAGCCGGGCCGTGGCGTTTCACCGAGCGGCACACCGACGGCTACATGGATCTGCCACGGATACGCGAGGGCGGTCTCGACGCCGAGTTCTTCGCCATCTACATGGAACGTGAGCCGCGGCCGGGGATGGCGGTGACCCGCGCCCTGGCGCAGATCGAATCGATCCACGCGTTGGCCGAGAAATATCCGGACGAGGTCGCCCTGGCGACCAGTGCCGACGACGTGCGGGCGATCGCCGGTTCGGGCCGGCTCGCCGCGCTCATCGGCATCGAGGGCGGCTACATGATCGAGGACGATCTGCGCGTCCTCCGGATGTTCCACGCGCTCGGCGCCCGCTACATGAGCCTAACCCATTCGTTCAACACCCACTGGGCCGATTCGTCGGGCACCGGACGGCCGGTACCGGTCAGGCACGAAGGGTTGAGCCCGTTCGGCGTCGAGGTGGTCAAAGAGATGAATCGGCTGGGGATGATGATCGACATCTCCCACGTGGCCGACTCGACCTTCTTCGACGCGCTGGCGGTGACCGAGGCGCCGGTCATTGCGTCGCATTCGTCGGTCGACGGTGTCATGGACCACGCGCGCAACATGTCGGACGCGATGCTGCGCGCGCTGGCCGAGAACGGCGGCGTCATCCAGATCAACGCCGTCATCAAGTACATCGATCCGGTCGAGCGCGACCGGACGCCGATCTCCGTCTTCATCGACCATATCGCGCACGCCATCGAGGTGGCCGGTCCCGACCATGTCGGCATCGGCCTCGACTACGGCTACGACGCACCCGCCCCCGACGACCTGGAAGACATCTCCCAGCTGGGCAACGTGACCTACGAGCTCTTGAAACGCGGCTACGACGACGAGACCGTGCGGAAGGTGCTCGGCGCGAACACGCTCAGGGTGATGCAGGAGGTCGAGGAGGTGGCGGCCCGGCTCGGGCGGCGATAAGGCCGCGCTACACAATCTTGGACTCGCGCGGGAACAATCGCGGCCGGAGGTCCGTCCTGACCTGCCCCCAATAGTGGTCCACTTATTATGAGAGAGATCGGGTCAGGATTCCCCTCCCACGTGCAGCGTTTCTTCGACAGCTCCTGCCCCCTCTCGGCCCAACATCCTCTCTCTAGATTTGGACCGGTTTAAGGGGGCAAGGTCAGCGAAGTGGGAGATGTAGGCTCGGTTAACCGAGCACCTTTAAAGGGCCGACCAGGGCGTAGTAACAACCGAGAACTAGGCCCTCGGGTTCGCCGGAGTCGCGGATAGTGACCGTCAGACCGCCGGAGGTCGTGGCAGTCTCCACCGTCGCAGTGGCAATCCGGCGGGCTGGCTTATTGGCGCAAAGGTTCCAGACTTTCACGTCTCTGGGTATCTCCGTGCCTGTGATCTGAATGGTTAAAGTATCTTCGGAATTCTGGCGCGTGAACTCGTACTCAGAAGAAACTTTCTTGGCAACGATTATCGCACCGCCGTAACGGCCGTCGAAGTTGCCGAAGGCAAGCAACTTGGTGCCATTCTTGAGATCCAGGCGATCGGGGTCGGAAGCGCGGAGGTAGTGAGTGGAACCTCGCCACTTCTTGCCGTTTCTCGAAGTTTCGAACAGCACCGTGTCCATCGCAGGCGTCCAGCGCTCTACAACCCTGCCGCTGCGGTAAACCGTTGGATTGGTGACCACTTCTTGGTTCTTTTCTCCGTAAGAGCTAGCTCCAAAAACTTTCACTTTAGCAGCTGACCAGGAAGTTTCGCTGGACGACAAATAGGTGCATCCATAGCCAAGATGTCTACCGCCACCGTCGTTGGTGGTTGTCGCCGACACTTGTACCACCGCCACCCATCGCCCGGTGGGCAGTTTCGCAATCGCAGGATCGCCCAGTATCTTGGCCCTGCCCTTGGGAGTCTTGCAGGCCGAGACCTTGAACCCCACGGTTTTACCAGGCGCAGGAAAATTTGATCCATCGGCCGAAGTGCTGGTAGTCAACTGATCCCCGCTGCCAGAAAGGGTCCAACCGAAGGCGCGGAAGCCGGTGCCCACTGACAGCACCTCAATCGGCGATTCCCACTGGCTGTTTCTTGCACCGGACTCCACCTTCCAGGTCCTGCCATTGTTCTTACTTACCGCCGAGTGGATCAAGTTGTCGTGGCCGCTGATACCAGCTTGAGCCTCGTTGCCGTTCTTAAAGTAAAGGCGGATAGTGCCAGCAGCCATCTGCACTAGGCTGGGGTCGGCCACATTGCCCAAGCGTTTTTTCTTGGACCGTACCGCTACGCTGACTAGTGCCCAGTGGCCCTTTGCAGTCTTTGGGCCTGACTGGGCCAGGGCGTCCCCTTGCTCAGCCACGCGGCGAACAGTCTGAGCAGCATCCTGACGCTGGACTTGACTCCTGCTTAGCTCGTCGCGTGCGGTGTGTTCGCTCAGTTCAGCGTATGCGGGCCAACACAGACAAGAACCCAGGAGTAGACCCCTGGCGACGGCCCACTGAACGCCACGCCCAGCCATCGCCCAATTCCTCAGCACCATTATCTGCATTGTACGTTATCAAACTAATGGAGACCAGGGAGC
>DCWN01000021.1:0-67688 GCA_002328835.1 Acidobacteria bacterium UBA2161
TCGACCCCCGTCTGGTCCACCATTCTTCACTCGGAGAGTGAAGAATGCCTCGCCGTAGCCGCGAAGCGCGTAGGCGGGCCTTCCCATTGAAGGTTGCCTCGCCGTAGGCGGGCTCTCCTCCTAGTCAGCGCTTCCTGACTTCCCACAGTTCCACGACCATGTCGGGCGGGTAGCCGCTCGGATCGAAGTCGTGCGTCTCGCTGGCGACGTAGCCGACCCGAGCGAAGAGCTCCTCGACGGTCCGCGAAGAATGATGCTGCGCCTCCCCGACCGTGGCAAACAGGTACACGGCTGACGGCAGGATGACCGGATAGCCCATCTCGAAGAGCGCGTGGGCGGAGCCGGCCGTCTGAAGGCGGTCGACGAACTCCGCTTCGGGTTGGCCTAGCCGTTGCCCTTGGTGCTCGACATCCACCTCGAAGACGAACGCGCCGTGGTCCCGGAAGTAGCCGTCCTGCTTCAGGAAGGTCGTGATGGAATCGATCGCGGCCTTCAGCATCTCGAAGCCGGCCTGGTCGTCGAGACCCGCCGGGAGATCCAGGCCGAGCCGATCAGCGAGCGTCGCGAACGCACGCCGCCCGACGCGACGCGTGAAGTTTCGCCGCTCGGCCTCGAGCGGTTCCTCGTAGGCGTCGGGGTTGGCTTCGATCAGATCGAACGCCGAGCGATAGAAGGCGTACGACAGCGCGTCGAATTCGCCCGACTCGAGCGGCGTCGAGAACGCTTCGGCGGCGAAGTCCTGGACGAGCGAGGCCCGGGCATCACGCTGATAGACGATGTCGAGGTATTCGGTCGCGTGCTCGCCGACCGTCTCGAGGTCGCCAGCACTGCCGGCCAGCGCCGACCACTCCGAGACGATCGCGTCGGACATGAGCGTGGCGAACCCGTCGCCGATCGGCCACCACTCGGAAAAACCAGGGAGTGGGTTCGCGGCCACGGCATCGGCCAGGGCGGCGGCGGTCGTCATCGATTCGATCGGTTCCTCGGCCGGAGGCTCCGGGGCACCTCCACAGCCTGGCACGGCCAGGAGTAGAGTTGCCGCGATGGCCCCAACGATTCCGAGCGGCGTCAGCTTGGTTGTCATAGCGCGATTCTAGTCCGAGTCGCGGTCGGCGCGCGGTGCGGCCACCGGGAGCCATCCCGCTGGGGCGGCTCGGCCGCCAACCATACGCCTCGGCGAATCGTCGAATCTTCAAGGAGTTCGTCACGATGAGGCAGATTCGATTCGCGCTTCGGACCCTGGTCCAGACGCCGCTGGTCACCGGGATTGTCGTCATCTCGCTCGCCCTTGGCATCGGCGCCAACGCCGCCATCTTTTCCGTCTTCGAGCAGGTCCTGCTGCGCGCACTGCCGGTCGCGGAACCCGACCGGCTGGTGAATCTGTCCGCGCCCGGGCCGAACCCGGGGTCGCAGTCGTGCGGCAACGCGGGCGACTGCCAGGCGGTGTTCAGCTATCCGATGTTTCGCGATCTCGAGCGGGTGCAAACGAGCTTCACCGGCATCGCCGCGCATCGGCTGTTCGCCGCGAATCTGTCCTATCGCGGCCAGACCGAGAGTGGTGGCGGCCTGTACGTGTCGGGCGGCTATTTCCCCGTCCTCGGTCTGCAACCGGCCCTGGGACGCTTGCTCGACCCGTCGGACGATCGCAGCGTCGGCCAGTCGCCGGTGGTCGTGCTCAGTTACGCCTACTGGCGCAGCCGCTTCCAGGAGGACCCTTCGATCCTGAACGAGCCGCTGACGATCAACGGGCAACTCCTGACGATCGTCGGCGTGGCGCCGCGAGGCTTCGACGGCACGACCTTGGGCTCGACACCGGAGGTGTTCGTTCCAATCACGATGCGTGGGCTGCTGAGCGCACGGTTCGATGGCTTCGAGAATCGGCGAAACTACTGGATCTATCTCTTCGCGAGGCTGCGGCCCGAGGCGTCGATCGATCAGGCGCTCGCGGCGATCAACGTCCCCTATGCGGCGATCCTCGGCGATGTCGAGGCCGCGCTCCAGGAGAACATGAGCGATCAGACGATGGCCCGCTTCGTCGGCAAGCAGATCGCGCTCGAGCTGGGCCCGCGCGGGCAGAGTACGTTGCAGGGCGAGGCGCGCGGACCGCTGACACTCCTGTTCGGCGTCACCGCCTTCGTTCTGATCATTGCCTGTGCGAACATCGCCAACCTGCTCCTCGCACGGGGCGTCGCGCGGGCCGGCGAGATGGCCGTGCGACTGTCGATCGGCGCGAACCGGTGGCAGTTGGTGAGGCAACTCCTGACCGAGGCGGTCGTACTGGCGGTTGCCGGCGGGGTCGCCGGCTTGTTCGTCGGGCGCTGGACGCTCGTCGGGATCGGATCGTTGCTGCCCGCTCGGAACGCCGAGGCGTTGACGCTGGAGCTCGACGGCACCGTCCTGTTGTTCGCGGCGATCGTAACGGTGAGCACCGGGCTGCTGTTCGGGCTGTTTCCGGCGCTGCACAGCACCCGGCCCGATCTCGTGTCGGCGCTGAAGGGCCAGGCCGGCCAGTCGTCCGGCGCACGGACCGCCGCGCGCTTTCGGACTTCGCTGGCCACCGTACAGATCGCCTTGTCGATGGTCCTGCTGGTCGCGGCCGGACTCTTCACCCGGAGCCTGCTGAACGTGAGCCGCGTCGATCTGGGGCTGCGGGCCGACCAGCTGATCACCTTCAGCATTTCACCGGAGCAGAACGGCTATACCCCCGAGCAGTCGAGCAGCCTGTTCCTTCGCCTGACCGAGGACCTCGAAGCGCTGCCCGGCGTGGCGAGCGTTTCGAGTGGCATGGTGCCAGTGCTGGGCGGGCAGAGCTGGGGGAATAGCGTCTCGGTGGAGGGATTCGAGGCGGGTCCTGACACCGACATCAACTCCCGCTACAACGAAGTCGGCCCCGGGTATCTCCGTACGCTCGGGATCCCCCTGATCGCCGGCCGCGGATTGACGCGCGCCGACGTCCTGGATGCGCCGAAAGTGGCGGTCGTCAACGAGCAGTTCGCCCAGAAGTTCAATCTCGGGCGTGAGGCCGTCGGCAAGCGGATGGCGATGCGGGGGCGTGGCGACGGCCTCGACATCGAGATCGTCGGGCTCGCCCAGGACTCGAAGTACAACGGCGTCAAGCGGGAGATCCCGCCGCTCTTCATGGTGCCGTCCAGGCAGAACGCCGATCTCGGCTTCAACACCTTCTACGTGCGATCCGTGTCGGCGCCGGAACCGTTCCTGGCGACGATTCCCCGGGTGGTCGCCCGTCTCGACCCGGACCTGCCGGTCGACAATCTGCGGACGATGGAGACGCAGGTTCGAAACAATCTCTCGCAGGATCGGTTCATCAGCGTCCTGTCGGCCGCGTTCGCCGGTCTGGCGACGCTGCTCGCCGCCATCGGGCTGTACGGCGTTCTGGCCTACACGGTGGCGCGCCGGACCCAGGAGATCGGCCTAAGAATGGCGCTGGGGGCCGCGCCCGGCCGCGTCCGCCGGATGATCCTCCATCAGGTCGTCGTGATGACCGCCATCGGCGGCCTGATCGGCCTGGGCGCCGCCGTCGCGCTCGGCCGGTTCGCCGAGTCGATGCTCTACGAGCTCCAGGGGCGTGACCCGGTGATCCTGGGGCTAGCGGCCGCCGCGCTGGCGCTGGTCGCGTTAGGCGCCGGGTTCATCCCCGCCCAGCGCGCGTCGCAACTCGAGCCGATGCGCGCGCTCAGACACGAGTAGCCGCGGCCGCGGCTCGGTCGGTCGGCCCCAGGGCGGACCAGAGCGCGGCCATCCACTGCGCGACAATCCACAGGACACTCGTGGCCAGGGCGATGCCGGACAGCACCATGACGCTGGGAAACACCATGACCAGCCACGAGAAGTCCGGAGCCGAGGGGCCGACATAGCGCGCCCACCCCGCGGCCGCACCGCTGGCGAGGTAGGAGAGCAAGAAGACCAGCAGGCAGACGTTGAGGAGCGGCACGGCGAGACGGACGCGGCGCCCGCGCACCACCGGATGCTGCGAGCCCAGGACGGCCTCGAGGCCGTAGGCGAGCGCCGCCCACAGGATCATCGAGTCGATGCCGAGCATGCTCCCCATCGAGTGCGCCACGACGACGTGGGTGCCGTGAATCAGCGCATTCAGCGGCGGGACCGCCAGGGCGATCGCGAGCGCGGTCATCCCGAATGTCCAGAGCGTCGCGGAGCGGATGAACCACTGCGAGACGCGGTGGGCCTTCGCCTCTGAAGCGGTCCTCAGAAGGATGAGCAGATCCAGGAACACCTTGGCCAGGATGATCGTCTCGAGCATGCTGACGACGAAGCTGATCCAGTGGATCCAGGCCGTCTGAGGCAGGTGGTAGGTGTGGTGACCGTAGTTCGTGAACGTGTTCAGCACGCCGACGAACAGGAGCGCGAACGCCGTCCGAGAATGGGCGTAGCTCTCGTCCCCGCGGATCTGCCCGGAGACGTACATCAGCGACCCGTAGGCGAGCAGGTTGAACGACCCGACGAGCGTGCCGTTGGCCTTCCACTGGATCGCGATGTCGCGTACCGGCCGGCCGCTCACGACGTCGAAGAGATACAGGTGGCCCTCGAGGTAGGTGATGACGAAGAGCGGAATGGCGATCGACCACATGTAGATGTAGGCGGGACGATTCGCGAGCGAGATCCCGCTCTGTTCGAAGAAGTTCCATGCAAACAGGAGCCATCCCGTCAGGATGAGGATGGAGAAGGCGGGGTGGTAGCCGAGGTACTCCCGCCCGGTGAACCGTCCCGAGAGCAGCGTCACCAGGATGCCGACGCCGGCGACCGTCCAGAGCACGATCTGCCAGACGGTGCGTCGCTGCATCGCCGCCGATGGGGGGCCAAACGCCCGATGCAGATAGAAGTAGACGATCGCCACGCCGCCCAGGAACACCCAGGCGAAGGCGAACGTCTCGTGCACCGGTCGGAGCTGCTGCAGCGTGAGCCGGGCCGCTCGCAGCCAGGGCTCTGAATCGGTGTAGGTCACCGCCGCGAGCGTGCCGCTGACGATCGTGACGGCGCAGGCGCCGAGGGCCAGGAGGGCCGCCCAGATGAACGTCCGAGATTCGGCAGCGGCCTCGCTCACCGGTACTCGAACCATGGCACCTCGGTCCACGAGAACGGCTCGCGGTCCAGCATCCGGTCGTTGAGCCTCGCTAACTCTGTTCGGTGGGTCGAGACCCACGCCAGGTAGGCACTCAGGTCGACGATCTCCTCGCGCGTCAGGCGAAACGAGGGCATGCGACCCTTCCCGCGGTCGAGCAGATCGTGGAGTCCATCCTCCGACGTGTCCGCGGCCGCGCCGGAGAGATCGGGCGACAGCACCGGACCGACGTCGAACGGCAGATGGCAGGTGCCGCACCGCTGGAGACTCCAGAGTTCGCTGCCCCGGCGGACCGTCGGGGCCAGGTCCCCGCCGCCCTGTCGCATCCAGGCCGTCGTGATCAGCTGGAGGTGGTCTACCGGGTCGGCCGTCTGTCCGGCCCCGAGCGGCGCGGGCTGCGATCGTCCGGACCTGTTGAGCCTTCGCAGGTAGGCGAGGACGGCGTCCTGTTCGGCGAGCGGCAGGTCCAGGCCGGGCATCCGATTCGATCCCCGCGTGAGCAGCGGTCGCAGCGCGTCGGTCGCCGTGTCGTCACCGACGCGGTTGGTCAGGTCGGGTCCGAGGAAGCCGCCGAACCCGAAGACCTGATGGCATGCCTGGCAGTTGTGCCGGCGCCAGACGAGAAGGCCCTCGTGCTCGAGCTCGGTCAGGGGTGGGATCGAGGCTCGCCGCGGAAAATCCGTGTAGGCCACGACCGAGACGACGACGTAGGTGGCGACCAACAGGCCGAGCGTGGCGACTCGGCTCACCGGGCCGTCCCCACGACTGTGGCCCGCCCGTCACCTTCGCCTCGTGGCGGTGCCAGAAGTGGTGTCACGATCGACTTCTAGTACTCCGCGAACATCCGCCTGATCTCCGCCACATCGTCGGTTTCGGTCAGCGCCAGCATCATCAGGATCCGCGCCTTGAGCGGCGTCAGATCCTGCGCGCCGATTCGGTAGCCGACGAGGAGCCGCATGAACTCACTTAGCTCCTCGTCCGGAAGCGGCACGAAGGTCGGGGTGATCCGGCCGCTCCCCGTGCGCGTGCTCACGACCACGTACACGCCCCGCTCGTACGCGTAGCGCTGGCCCTCCGACTGCCCGGGGCTCGCCGCGCCGGCGCCCGCCGAAGCGATCACGATGGCGCGCGCGCCCGCATCGACGGCGGCTTCGATCAGATCGCCGGACGCCCCCTGATAGACCATGATGACGTCCACGCGCGGCAGGGCCGTCACTCCGGCCAGGTCGAACTCGCTCCGGTAGGTGTGGCGGCGAAGGAGACCGCGGTAGTAGATCGGGCCGTCACGGTCGACGACGCCCAGGACGCCGTAGCCGCGCGACTGGAAGGTATGCAGGCGGCGGGCGTCGGTCTTGGTCACCTCGCGGGCCGAGTTGATCTCGTCGTTCAGGACGACGAGCACACCCTTGCCCCGCGACTGCGGGGCCGCCGCCACCCGGAACGCCTGACGCAGGTTGGCGGCGCCCTCGTAGCCGAGTCTGCTCGGGTTCCGCATCGCGCCGACGACAACGACCGGGCGCTCGCTGCGGACAGTCAGGTGGAGGAAGAAGGCCGTTTCTTCGAGCGTATCGGTGCCACTCGTGACGACGACGCCGGCCAGCTCGGGATCCTGGGCGAGAATCTCGTTCACGCGGCGGGAGAGCTGCAGCCACTGGTCGAGTGTCATCCGGGAGCTGGACACGTTGGCGAACTGCTCGGAGGTCACCCGGGCGTGTTCGGCGAGATCGGGGACCAGCTCGACCAGCTCGTCGACGGTCAGCCGCCCGCCGGATTGGTTGGAGATCGTCCCGCCCGTTCCCACGAAATGGACTCGCGGAGGGTCGGCGGCGGCTGCGGGGGACTGGCCTGCCGCAGGCGCGGCGACGGCCAAGGCCACGGCGAACAGAGGGACGCGGTATCCCATGAGCGCTCCTTTCCTGGTCCCGTTCACGCCGTCGGGCGCCGGGAACCGTCCCTATACTGACTTCGCGGAGCCGCGATGGGCAAGTGCGAGCCAGTTGGTCAGCTGTTGGGCCGCGGCGCCAGGGGTGTCGCCGTAGAACGGCATGAGGGCCGACGCGCCGCCCGGCATCCGTGCCAGCCGAGCGCGCCAGGTGGTGTCGTCGACCGGCGACACCTCGATCGTGTACTCCCGGCCGTTGATGATTTCTTCGAAGCGATGGACGATCACGATGATGTCACGATGTCGATGTCATGAAGGAGAGCAAGAAGGCGATTCTATTGATTCGACGATCGTCGTCAAGCGGAAGAAACGTCGAAGGGGTCGACGGTCGACCGAACTGAATCGCCGGGTTGATCCACCCGCAAGAAAAAAAATGTGATCAGCAGATCGTTCACAGGGCATGCACTGATCTTCCACACCTTTTCAACAGCGCCGACGCGACGCTCGTCGCGGCGACGTCGTGCGGACGCCGTCACGTCGTCGCGCCGAGCCGCTCGATGGCTTGACCGGTCGAGAAGGCCGCACTAGTCTGGGGCCAGTCTTCATGCGAACAGCGTCTCGCGCTCGGTGGCGGTCGATATGGGGGGCGTTCGCCCTGTGTGGGCTGCTGCTGGGGCTCCGCGTCGACGCGGCCGCCGAGACGCCCGAAGCGGTTCTCTATCGGATCTTCCTCTCGGACGGATCCAGCATCGTCAGCTACGGCGAGTACTCGCGTGTCGGGGATCAAGTGGTCTTCTCGATGCCGCTTGGCGCCGAGATCGCGGTTCCCCGCTTGCAGCTTGTCAGCATTCCGTCGACGACCGTCAACTGGATGCTGACGGAGCGTTACGCCGATTCGGCGCGGGCGGCGCACTATGCTGGGACGCGCGGCGAGTCCGATTTCACGCTGCTGAGTTCCGAAGTGGCGTACGCCCTGAACGAGGTCGCGCTCATCGACGACCCGGAACGTCAGCTCGATCTGGCGCAGGCGGCCCGGCGTCGGCTGCAAGCCTGGCCCCAGGATCACTATGGCTATCGGGCCGGTGACGTGCAGCAGATTGTCGGCCTGCTGGACGGCGTGATCTCGGAGATCCGCGTGGCGGCAGGGCAGCAGCGATTCGACCTCGATTTCGTGGCGCTGACGACGCCGCCGGTGCCGATGGCACTCATGTCGCCCCCGAGCCTCCAGGAGACCATTGCGCAGGCCCTGGGCGTGGCGCGGCTCTCGGCCGTGCCCGCGGAGCGGATGTCGCTGCTGCGGGCGACGGGCAGCCTGATCGCCGAGAGCGCCTCGCGCCTCGCGTCGGGGTGGGCCGAGACGATGGCCGCGACCGTGGCCACGGAACTGGAGGCGGAAGAGGCCGTCGAGCGCGCTTACCAGCGGCTGGCCGCGACGATCGTGGAGCAGTCCGACGAGCAGGTGGCGACCGCCGATGTCCTCGGACTGGAACGGCTCCGCCGCTTCGTCACCTCGGAGGACGCGCGGCTCGGCGGTCGGCGGCCGAACCAGCTGCGCGCCCTGCTGTCGACGGTCGACACGGGGCTCGCGTCGGCGCGCCGGCTGCGCCTTGCGCAAGATCGCTGGAACCTGCGGATCCAGGCGTATCGGCAGTATCAGCGCACCCTGCGGGCGCCGGTGGCCACGTTCGTCCGGTCGAGGGCCGGCGTCGAAGCGATCCGATCGCTCGCCGGCCCCGACGCCGACGTCCTCGTCCGGCTGGGGGAGCAGCTGGCGGGCGTCGAAGCGGCGCTGGCGGCCTCCACGCCGCCGGTCGATCTGCAGTCGGTGCACGATCTGATGACGCGGGCGGTGCAGCTGGCGCGGACGTCGGTCACTTTCCGTCAGGATGCCGTGCAGTCCGGGAACATGGACACGGCCTGGGATGCCTCGGCCGCGGCGTCGGGGGCCCTCATGCTGTTCGCGCAAGCGCAGACCGACCTGGAGCGCCAGCTCCGCGCGCCGGAATTGAGGTGATCACTCCTCGGCGAACGCGTCTCCTCAGAGCCCCGGACCTTCAGTCGTATCAACTCGCCATCGTCCGTTCGCTGTCCGCCACCGCGCCTTCTCCCGACGACCAGGCGGTCCTGGTGCCGTCAGAGGCCGCCGCCGTCGAGCTGGGTCGCACGATCGTGGAGGTGACCGACGGCCCGCCGACCGCTCGCCTCCTGACCCGCACCGGCTGGTACGCGCGGCTGCACGCACGCCTCCCGGCGGCCCCGTCGCGGCTCTCCAACGCCGAACGCGAAGTGCTGCTCGGCGACGCCGCGCGCGAGGCCAACGACGCCGGCGTGTCGGCGCCGTTTGCCGTCAGGCCCGCCCTCATCGCCGAGATGCTCGCCTTCTACGACGCGCTCCGGCGTCAGCAGCGCACGGTGAACGATTTCGAACGGCTGGCGGTCGGCGAGCTTGACGCCACGGCGGCTATCGACCGCGGCGCGGCGCGGATGCTCGCGCAGACCCGCTTCCTGGTCGAGACCTTCCACCGCTTCGAGGCGCGCATCGAGGCGACCGGCCGGCTCGACGAGCATCGACTGCGGGCCCGGCTCCTCGTGGAGGCCTGTCGTCCCCCGATGCGCCAGGTCGTCGTGACCGTTGCCGACCAGGGCATTTCGGCGGACGGTCTCTGGCTGGCCGACTTCGATCTGCTCGCCCGGCTGCCGGAGCTGGAACACCTCGACGTCGTGGCGACCGAGGGCTGGCTGGCCTCAGGCTTTCTCGAGCGCGTCCACGCCTTGCTGCCCGGCATCGAGGAAGAGCGGGTGGACGGTTCGTCGAGCCGGCGGCCGACCCTCGAGGTGCCCGAAGCCGGCGACCTGCCCTACTCCTACTTCGTCAACCGCGACCGCGAGGAAGAAGTCTGGGCGGTGGCGCGGCAGGTGAAGACCCGCCGGCGCGAGCCGCCGGCTGGGGTTGCTGCGGGTACCGTCAGCGTCGGCGTCGTTTTTCAGCGTCCGTTGCCCTACGTCTACCTCGCCGAGCGGATCTTCGGTGCCGCGGCCGTTGCCTTCGAGACCCGCCACGGGCTGCCGCTGGCCGCCGAGCCCTACGCCGCGTTCGTCGACCTGGTGCTCGAGACAGTGATCTCCGGGTTTGGGCGCGCCGATCTGGCCGCCGTGCTCCGCTCGCCCCATCTGCGTCTCGAGGCCTCCGCCCTCGTCGAGGCGCTGTCACCCCTCGAGACGGTTCCCACCCTCGCGGAGCAGTGGACGGTCCTGCTCGGGTTCCTCGAACAACACGCCTCCCAGGCCCCGGAACTCGCGACGCCGGATGGCGAACGAGAGACCCGCGCGCGAACCGCCGTCGTTCGGGCGATCGACGACCTGCGGCGCGCGACCGAGGCGTTTCCCGCCGCCCGCGTGCCGCCGAGCGAGCTACGGGCCAGCCTCCGCCGCCGGATCGAAGCCGAGGTGTTCGCGGGCGAACCGCGGCGCGGCGGTGTGCGCCTGGTGGATGCCGCCGCGGCCCGGTATGCGCGGTTCGACGACCTGCACATCGTCGGGCTGGTCGACACCGAGTGGCCGGCGCGCGCGCGGCGAAGCGTCTTCTATCCGTCGGGGTTGCTCGTGCAGCTGGGCTGGACGGTCGATGCCGACCTCATGCGCACCGCGCGCGCCGAGTTCGCCGACCTGGTGTGCCTGCCGACCGGACGGACGCGGCTGTCGACGTTCCAGCTGGAACACGACGCGCTCACGGCACCGACGAGCCTGCTCGAGGATGTCGTCGACCTCGGTCTCACGCCGAGCCCCGAGCGCGCGCGGCCGGTGCGGCGGGCGAGTGTCACCGAGATGCTGGCCGATGGCCCGATCGTGCCATCCGCGGTCGAGGGCGATGCGGCGCGCTGGCTGGCGGTCCGCCGCGGCGGGGATCGGGCAGGGCTGCCCGAGCCGGCCGGCCCGCCGGGCCACGTGGGTCGCCTCGATCCGGTCGCGTACGCCGTGAGCCGCGTCGACCGCTATCTCGACTGCCCGTTCAAGTACTTCTGCGCAGCGGTCCTCGAGATCGACGAGGTGGCCGACGAGGAGCCGACCCTGACGCGACGGGCGCAAGGTGAACTGCTGCACGAGGTTTTGCGGGCGCTCGTCGATGCGTGGCAGGCGCGGGGCCATCGCGGCTTCGCGGCCGACGACCTCCCGGACGCGCTGGCACTCGCCGCGCAGGTCGTCGACGAGGCCGTCGTCACGCTGTCGCCCGTCAATCGTCAGCTCGCGCGGGGCCGTCTGTTGGGCTCGGCCGCGGGCATGGGGCTCGTCGAGCGGTTCGTGCGGCTCGAGGCCGAGCGATCGGGCGAGGTCGTCGAGATGCAGGTCGAACGGAAGCTCGAGGGCACGTTCCAGCTTCGCGAGGCCTCTGGCGCATCGCGTCCGGTCGACGTGCGCGGCATCGCGGATCGGGTCGATCTGCTCGCCGACGGGTCGTTGCGCGTCGTCGACTACAAACTCGGTCGGGCGCCGCGGTCCGATCGGGCGTTGCAGCTGCCGATCTACGCCGTCTGCGCGTCGCAGGCGCTCTCGGGCTACCGCGATCGGACGTGGCGGCCGGAAGAATCGGGCTATCTCGCCCTTGGCGCGACGCGGCCGCTCGTGCCGGTCGTCGGGCCCGGCGTCGATCCGGCGCCGATTCTGGCCGACGGCCAGGCGCGCTTCGTCGAGGCCGTGGACGGTATCGAGCGCGGCGAGCTGCCGCCACGGCCGGCCGAGGAAAGGCTCTGCGCCTCGTGTGGCTACGCGGCCGTCTGCCGGAAAGGGGCGGTGCGTGACGACTGATGCCCGCGACCTCGGCCGCGCGCTGTCGAAGGCGAGACGCCTGGCCGTCGATCCGTCGCGGAACATCGTCCTCGAGGCCTCCGCCGGCACCGGCAAGACGACCGTGCTGGTCGAGCGCTACCTGAATCTGCTGCGGGTGGGCGTCGATCCGGCCAACATCCTCGCCATGACCTTCACGCGCAAGGCCGCCGTGGAGATGCGCGAGCGGATCCTCGGCGCGCTCCGCCGGGCGGCGGGGCAGTCCGAGGAGGCCCGTCGACTCTGGCGAGCCTTGCGGGACCGGCTCGGTGACGTGGCGATCACCACGATCGACGCATTCTGCCTCTCCTTGCTCCGGGAGTTTCCCCTCGAGGCCGACCTCGACCCGGGGTTCGGCGTGGCCGATGAAACCGAGGCGCCCCGGCTGATGGCCCAGGCGCTCGACCGGGCGGAGCGCACCATCGGGGTGCTGGCCGCGCGTGATGAGAACGTGCGGCTGCTGCTGACGCTCGTGAGCGCGTCGAACCTCCGGCGAGGTCTCGAGCGGCTGCTTCAGCGCCGTCAGGTCGCGACCGATGCCCTGCGGCGGTTCCTCAGGCGCGGCCCGACCGATCTGACGCCCGCGCGCGCCACGGCACGCGCCCTGGACCGCGTCGGCGATCTCTTTCAGGGTGTGGCAGGCGGCCCGGCGGAATTCGTCGCCGACGGCCCGACCGGCCACCCGCGATTCCGGATGCTGGCGGCGGACCTCTCGCGCCTGACGACACTGGAGCTAGACGGGACGGACGCTGCTTGGGTGCGCAGCCTTCTCGATCGGATCGGGGAGCATCTGCTGACGCAGGCGGGCACGCCGCGTCAGCGGCTTCCCTTCGCCGCCGCCGACTATCCCTCGGTGGCGGACCGCCGCCGGCATCTCGGCGTCGTGCGCCAGCTCGGGCCCGGCTTCGTCGATCTCATGACGCGCTTCCGTCGCGACATCGGCGTGATTCTCGCGCGCGGCGTGCGTCGGGCGCATCGCGTCGCCGAACGCGAGTACCAGCGGACGCTCAGAGCCCATGCGGTCGTGGACTTCGCCGAGATCCAGGCGCGCGCGCTCGGACTGCTTCGCCAGATGGACGAGTTCGCACAGAGCCGCTATCGCCTGGAGTCGCGCTACCACCATGTGCTGGTCGACGAGTTCCAGGACACGAGCCGGGCGCAGTGGGAGCTGGTGTCGCTGCTCGTGCAGTCGTGGGGCGAGGGCCTCGGCGTGCTCCAGGATGCGCCGATCCCGCCGTCGATCTTCGTCGTCGGCGATCGGAAGCAGTCGATCTATCGCTTTCGCGACGCCGACGTCGCGCTGTTCGGCGAGGCCGGCGACTACATCGCGCGACTGCGGCCGGACGTGCCGGTGCGAGAAGCGATCAGCCGAAGCTTCCGTGCGGTGCCGGCGCTCCTGCGGTTCGTCAACGATCTCTGCGGGTCGATCGACAAGCGTGCCGAGCGGTCTGACGCGTTTCGCTACGACGGGTCCGACCGGTTTCCGCTTCCGGCCGAGTCCGGGGAAGAGTCGTCGGACCCGGCGCTGGACCCGACGGCGCCACTCGGCCTCGCGCTGGGTGAGGACGAAGCCGCGTGCGCGGCGGCGATCGCGTCGGAGATCGATCGCCTGATGACCGGCGCGACCGTGCGCGATCCGGCCGGCGGCGTCAGCCGGGCGATCCGGCCGGACGATGTCGCCATTCTCTTCCGGTCCCGGATCAGCCATCGCGAATACGAGCGCGCGCTGGCGGCCCGGGGGCTGCCCACCTACGTGTACAAGGGACTCGGGTTCTTCGACGCCGACGAGGTGCAGGACCTGCGCGCCCTCATCCGGTTCCTGGCCGATCCCGCATCGAACTTCTGGGCCGCGGCGCTGCTGCGTTCCGGGCTGGTCCGGCTGTCCGACCCGGCGGTGCGGGCGCTGGCGCCGGAGCTGGCGGGCGCGATCGCGGGAGCCGACCCGCCGGCCGCCGCCGGCGGACTGTCAGCGGCGGACCGCGAGCGCCTCGAACTGGTCCGGGCGGGGATGACGCGCTGGCTCGCCCTCGTCGATCGGATTCCACCGGCGGAACTCGTCGACCGCGTGCTCGACGAATCGGCGTACCTGTTCGAGACGCGCGGGCCCAGGTCGAGCCAGGCGCGAGAGAACCTCAAGAAGATGCGCGGCCTGCTGCGGCGGATCCAGAACCGGGGGTACGTGACGCTGTCGCGGATCGCGGACCACGTCGATCGGCTCTCGTCGGGCGACGAGTCCAACGCCGTGATCGATGCCGCCGGCGCCGTGCACCTGATGACCATTCACGCCGCGAAGGGGCTCGAGTTCCCGGTCGTCTTCGTGGTCGGGCTGACGCGCGGCGTCGGCGTCGCGTCGCCCGCGATCCAGGTCATCGCCGATCGCGGCGACGGCTCGCCGCTCGTGACGGTTGGCAGCGCGCCGCAGGACGTCGGCTCGGAGGAGCGCGCGCGGGAGGTGGAGGAGACGAAGCGCTTGCTCTACGTGGCGCTCACGCGTGCCCGCGACGCGCTGTACCTCGGGGTCGTGCGGCGTGAGGGTCGGGTCGCGCCGGCGCGGGGCAGCCTGGCCGAGGTACTGCCCGCCTCGTTCGTGGGCTGGCTGGACGCGATCGGGGAATCGTCGCGAGCGGCCGACTGGACTCCGGACGGCGAATCGCGCGGGCGGCATCGGGTGCGGATCTGTGCACCGGCCGCGCTGCCGCCCATTGCCGCGCCAGACCGCCTGGAGGAGCCGGCCGATCGGAGGGGCCCTGACGATGACGACGACGATTTCAGCGCCTGGCCCAGCGGGCCGGTCTAGCTCCGGGCGGCAGTTGCAAGAACGTGATCGATGTCGCTGGATCGGCCAAACGTCACCGGAGGAGGGCAGTCGAACCGGCAAACGACCGAAACTACCTAGGGAACCATTGGATTGCGGCGGTCGTCCTAGTAGGCAGAGGTTGGCGCCGAACTTGCGATCAAGGGGGCAGAGACCAGAAACCGGAGAGACACTCATGGCATACCAAGCTGCAGCGGGGCAGGCGCGTGAACCGTTCGAGTGGCGGGCGATGGAAGGTCTGCCGTGCGGCTGCGTCGCGGTCGCCTACGAAGCGCGCGGCTTGGGGCTGGTGCTGGTGAACGTCGAGGCCAAGGGACCGCTGTGCGGCGCGACGGACCACCAGATCGGCCGGACCCTCACCGTGGGAGAACCGGCCGACCTCGCTCCCGCGGCCGATCGTGAGCTCGGGAGCCGATCGATCGAACCTCCCGACATCGTGTCGGCGTGAACGATCAGCTGGCGGACTGCTGCGCCGCCCACTGACGGGCGTGGGACTCGGCTTCTTCCTGCGTCTGGCCGACGATCACAACCGAACCGTCAGGCGAGTCTTCGCCGGCGCGTACGATCCAGGCGATCCAGTGCGCACCTTTCGCCTCGCTTCGAACGTCGAACTCCGTGGACATCGTCTCGGACATGACCGGCCATTGTAGCCGATCGCGCCCGGCCCACCGGGGCTGAGGCCGCTGGTCCCGTTCATGCTCCGTCGTGCTCGCCAAAGATCGTCGTTGCGTCTCGCCAAGGCATTTCGTACACTTGTAAGGATTTACTGGTCGTCAGGACCGGTGCAGAGGAGAGGTGAATGACGCTGAGTTGTCCCAGCTGCGGGAACGAGCAGAATTTTCTGGTCAAGACGCTCCGGATGCACGTCGTGCATCTGGAGGATTCGCGAGTCGAGGTTTCGGAAGAAAGCCGGCCGGCGGTGCTCGAAGTGCTCTGTGACGAGTGCGAAGAAGAGTTGAATCTGGCCGATTTCGAAGAGCCGCTCCGCCGCGAGATGCTCCTGACCGTCGGCTCGAGATAGGCGCGCGTCGTTCGGCGGGCGCTTCACCCGCCGATGCTCACCCCTCCACCTCCTCGTCCACTTCCTCGAAATAGTCGCACTCGCGACAGACCCACTCGCGCACACGCTGCCGGGTGACCTGCCCACGCCGGGAATCTGGTCGACGCGCTCGCGTTCGACGATCCGAAGGTTCTCGCCGCACATCGGGCATTCTCTAATCATGAATCATGGGTCGTGGCCATCGGTGAAGAAGATCGTGCCGACCGTGGCGACAGTAGCATTGCGCCGTTACCTTGACAAGGTCGAGACGCACTCCTATCGTTAGCCGACGTGCGCGAATATTCATGGGTGGTCGGCGTTCCGCGTGGTGCACGGCCTGACGATCTGCGACGGGTCCATCGTGAGGTGACCAGTCGGCGTCGCGCGGTGGTGGCGCGGCGCGGCCGGATGATGGACCGTGCCTGTGAAGTTCTGCGCGCCTACGAAGTCCGCGACGCGCTCGAGACCGTGCACCTGTCGGCCGGCGGCCTGACCGAGCCGGCGGCGCGGGCCGCGTCGCGGCGCGATGACATCGCGCTCGATTTTCCGTCGGTCTCCGAGATGGTCGATCAGATCGGACACGGATTGGTGGAGTCGACGGCGCCCTGCATCGCGCGGGTCAGGCTGACGTGGCGTCAGGCCTGCCGCGGCGCGCACGTGCCGCTCGAGATCCCGGTGCGTTGCACCTGCCTGGTGTGCGGCGGACGCGGTGAGATCTGGGACGACGCCTGCTCGATGTGCGCCGGCTCGGGCACCGAGCGACAGCATCATTTGGTGCGGCTGTCGCTCCCGACCGGCGTCGGGCCCAACGCGCGCTTCTGGTTCACGATCAACCCGCCCTACGCCGCCGAGACGTCCGTCGACGTTCGCGTCACGATCGTCTAGCAGCCATCGACCCACCGGCTGCCTTGTCAGTCCGACGACAAACTCGCTAAGCTATCGGGATGCCCCACGCTGGAATCGACGAATCGGCGGTCCTGGAAGCGCTCAAGGTCGTCCAGGACCCGGACCTACATCGCGACATCGTCAGTCTGGGATTCGTGAAGCAGGTGAGTCTCGATGGCGAGATGGTCTCGGTCGTCATCGAGCTGACCACGCCCGCGTGCCCCGTCAAGGACCAGATGCGCGACGAGGCCGAGGCGGCGCTGCGCCAGCTGCCGGGCGTGGAGAAGGTACACGTCGAGATGACCGCCAACGTGCGGTCGGCGTCGGCCCCCGACGAGGGACGCGCGCCGATTCCGGGCATCAAGAACGTCATCGCGGTCGGCGCCGGTAAGGGCGGTGTCGGCAAGACGACCGTGTCGGTGAACCTCGCGTGCGCGCTGGCGGCGCACGGCAGCCGAGTCGGGCTGCTCGATGGCGATGTCTACGGCCCGAACGTGCCGATCATGCTGGGGGTCAAGGGCCAGCTCGAGACCGACGGCCAGAAGATCGTCCCCGCCCAGCGGCACGGCATCCGCGTCGTCTCGATCGGTTTCCTGACGCCGGACGAGGCGCCGGTCATCTGGCGAGGCCCGATGCTGCACGGGGTCATCCAGCAGTTCTTCCGCGAGGTCAAGTGGGACGACCTCGACTATCTCGTCATCGACATGCCGCCCGGGACCGGCGACGTGGCGCTCAGCCTGAGCCAGACCGTGCCCGTGGCGGGAGCGGTGGTCGTCACCACCCCCCAGACGGTGTCACTTGCCGACACGCGCCGGGCGGTGCGGATGTACCAGAAGCTCAACATTCCGGTGCTGGGCCTGCTCGAGAACATGAGCCATTTCGTCTGCCCGAGTTGCAGCCACGAGAGCGACATCTTCGGCAAGGGCGGCGGGGAGTCGCTCGCGGCGCAGATGGAGGTGCCCTACCTGGGCGACATTCCGCTCTACGAGCCGATCCGCGTCGGCGGAGACTCGGGGACGCCGATCGTGCTGGGCGAGCCGGAGTCGCCGGCCGGGCGGGCGCTCATCGACGCGGCGGCGCGGCTGGCCGCCCAGGTGTCGATCGCCAGCTACGAGACCAAGGTCGGCGCGCCCGTCGCCTGAACGACCGGAGGCCTCCGCCAGAGGGCCCGCATGGCGATCGCTCCGAGCGCCGGCCCCGGAGCGAGCAGCAGGAAGCCCCACTGCCACCCGACCGCCGCCGCGACGGCCGGCACCGCGCGGATCGTCACCATCGTCAGGAGGAACCCGAGGCAGGTCTGCATCGTGAGCGCCGTGCCGACGTGGGCGCCGGGGCTGTAGTAGGTGACGAGCGTCGAGAACTGGGCCGAGTCCGCGATGACGGTGATGCCCCAGAGAACCGCGAAGGCGTAGAGGATCGCGGGCGGCGCGCCGAACACGACGACCGTCGCGGCGGCGCATCCGCCGCTCGCGACCATCGACCATCCGGCGATCCGGGCGTGGCCGATCCGGTCGGCCAGGAGGCCGGCGACCGTACAGCCGGCGGCACCGCTGGCGATCGCCACGAAGGCCACCAGCGCGCCCGACGTCGCGGCCGTCGGGTTGCGCGCGAGCAGGCTGGCTGCCGCGAACGGGGCCATCCAGGTCCACATCGCGTACAGCTCCCACATGTGGCCGAGGTAGCCCAGCGTGGCGAGGCGCGTGCCCCGATTGACGAAGACCGCGAAGGCCGCGCGGGGGTCGAATGGCGCGCGATGCGGCACGTGGGGGCCGTCGCGCACGGCCACCGCGACCAGCACGCCGCCAGTCAGAGCGAAGAGCGAGGAGAGTCGGATGACCTGCCGCCACGGCAGGTCGGTCGGCAGCCAGGTGAGCAGCTGGGGCACTGACGATCCGAGTGTCAGCGCGCCGATGAGGATGCCGAGCGCCGTGCCGCGCCGGTTGGCGAACCAGCCCGCCGCGATCTTCAAGCCCGGCGGGTAGACGCCCGCCAGCGCGAGGCCGGTCGCAAAGCGCCAGGCGATGACGAGGTCGGGATCGGTCGACCAGGCCACCGCCGCGTTGGCCGCGGCACCGGCGCCGCAGCCGAGGAGGAAGAGCCAGCGGGCGTTCATCACGTCCGGCAGGTTCAGCAGGGCGCTGACGAGCGTGCCGCAGACGAAGCCGGCCTGGACCGCCATGGTGAGCCAGGCGGCCTGCCCCGCATCGAGCGACAGCTCGGCCACCAAGGTCGGCGTCACGGCCGTCGCCGAGAACCAGAGCGTCATGCCGAGCAGCTCACCGAGGGCGACAAGCCCCAACATTCTCCAGGCCATGGCCGTTTACGATTTCAGACAGAGCCGGTAGGATGCAAGAGGCGCGCAACGCGGGCGCCCCACCGACAGGCATGCACGTTCCGTTCACCAAGCAGACTCTCGCCAACGGCCTCGACGTCATCGTCCACGAAGATCACGGCTGCCCGATCGTCGCGGTCAACGTCTGGTATCACGTCGGGTCCAAGAACGAGCGGCCCGGGCGCACCGGCTTCGCGCATCTGTTCGAGCACCTGATGTTCGAGGGGTCGCAGCACCACGACCAGGGGTACTTCCAGCCGCTGCAGCAGGCTGGGGCGGCGCTCAACGGATCGACGAATACCGATCGGACGAATTACTGGGAAGTCGTGCCGACCAGCGCGCTCGATCTGGCGCTCTGGATGGAATCGGACCGGATGGGCTACCTGCTGCCGGCCCTGTCGCGCGAGAAGTTCGACACCCAGCGCGAGGTCGTGCTGAACGAGCGGCGCCAGAATTACGAGAATCGGCCCTACGGCATGGCCGGCATGGCGACGATGGCCGCGCTCTATCCCGCCGACCATCCCTATCACTGGCCGACGATCGGCCGCGCCGAGGACGTGCGGGCCGCCGAGTTCGATGAGATCCGGTCGTTCTTCGAGACGTTCTACCGTCCGGGCAATGCCTCGCTGACCGTGGCGGGCGACGTCGAGACCGGCCGGGCGCTGGCGCTGGTCGAGCACTACTTCGAGGAGGTGCCCGGCGCGCCCACGCCGCCCGCTAGCGAAGCCGAGGCGCCGGTCCTCGCGGACGAGCACCGACTGCTGCTCGAGGACCGGGTCGAGCTGCCCAGGCTGTGCCTCGCCTGGCATTCGCCCCGGCTCTACGGTGCGGGCGACGCTGAGCTCGATCTGGTCGCCACGACGCTGTCGAACGGCAAGGCGTCGCGGCTCTACCGGACGCTCGTCCACGAGCGGCGGCTGGCCACCGACGTCACCGTCATGCAGTCCTCGCGGGAGTTGTCCGGCGTCTTTCAGATCGTCGCCACCGCCGCGCCGGGCCATCCCCTGGCCGAGCTGGACGCGGTGATCTCGGACGAGCTGGCACAGATCGGCCGCGACGGGCCGACCGACGACGAGCTCGAGCGGAGCGTGGCGCAGGTCGAGGCCTACTTCGTCTACCGGCTGCAGACCGTCGGGGGATTCGGCGGAAAGTCCGATCAGCTCAACGGGTACAACGTCGTCATCGACGACCCGGACCATTTCGAGGCCGACCTGTCCCGATACCGCGCGGCGACTGGCGCCGCGATCGGCGAGGCCGTGCGCCGGCGCCTCGTCCGGTCGCCCCGAGTCGCGGTGAGCGTCGTGCCCCGCGGGGGCGGCTCACTCGCTCTGCCGGGGTCGGCGGCCGCGCAGGTTTCGTGATGGCGGTCGATCGGTCCCGGCTGCCCGCCGTCGGCAGCGACCCACCCTTCGCGTTTCCCACGGCGCACCGCCTGACGTTGCCGAATGGTCTCGACGTCCGGAACGTCGAGCATCGGAAGATGCCGGTCGTGAGCGCCGTCCTGTTGCTGCCCGGAGGCTCGGCCATGGATCCGGCTGGGCGCCCCGGCCTGGCCTCGCTCACCGCGGCGCTCCTCGACGAGGGCTGTGGCGGGCGGTCCGGCCTGGAGCTGTATCAGGAACTGGGACGACTCGGCGCCCAACTCGACGTCGAGGTGGGGATGGACGCGAGTACGGTGCGGATGACCACGCTCGGTCGCTGCGCCGACGCCGGGCTAGCCCTGCTGGCCGAACTGGTCAGCGTGCCGCGGTTCGAGGCCGACGCCGTCGACCGACTTCGCGCGCTGCGTCTCGATCGCCTGGCCCAGCTGCGCGACGTGCCGGCCGCGGTGGCCGACCGTGCGTTCGCTCGGCTCCTGTATGGCGACGGCCCCTACGGGCATCTGCCGTCGGGGACCCGGCCGGGCATCCGCGCTCTGACGCGCGCCGACATCGTGGCGGCGCATGCCGGCGCCTACCGGCCGACGGACGCGACGCTCGTCGTCGCGGGTGACGGGACCCGAGCGCAGCTGGAACGGATGGCCACCTCCGCCTTCGGCGGCTGGACCGACGGCGGCTCGACCGGCACGGATGACCCGGCGGCCCGAGCAACCGCGTCTGCCGACGCGAACGGATTGGAGGCCGCTCGCCTCGTCGTCGTCGATCGTCCCGGGGCGGCGCAGTCGGAGCTGCGACTCGGCCATGTCGGCGTCGCCCGCGGCACGCCGGATTACTTCCCGCTGCTGGTGATGAACATGGCGCTGGGCGGGCAGTTCACCAGCCGGATCAACCAGAACCTCCGCGAGACCCACGGCTACACGTACGGGGCGCGGTCGTCGTTCGAGTTCCGGCGCCGGCCGGGCCCGTTCTCGGTCGCCACGAGCGTGCACACCCGTGCGACCTGCGACGCGATCCGCGAGGTGCTCGGCGAGTTGCACGGCGTGCGCGACGGCCGGCCGCTGGCGCCCGAGGAGATCGCCCGCGCCAAGGCGGCGCTGACCCGCGGCTATCCACGCGGGTTCGAAACGGCCGAGCAGATCGGCCGCGGGCTGGCGCAGCTGTCGCTGCACGGCCTGCCGGACGACCACTTCACCCGGTTCGGCGCGCGCGTCGCGGCGGTCGAGGCGGCGGATGTCGCCCGGGTGGCCCAGATCCATCTGGATCCGGCGCGGCTTGCCGTCGTCATCGTCGGGGACCAGGCCGCGATGGCCGACGGGCTCCCGGCCCTCGGTCTCGGCGCGCCCGCGCCGATGAGCCTGCCGTGACATACTGACGAACCAGAGACGGCGCGAACCAGAATGCCCCGCAGTTCGTCCAAATCGGAGTAGAGCGGCCGTTCCCGCCGTCAGGCGGGCCCTGATGGATCTCGAACGATTCGGTCTCGGCGTTTTCGGCTTCGTCGGTCTGATCGCGGCCACCCTGGCCGGCGCCACGATGTGGCTCGTCCTGACCGACCCGGTGACCGTTGCCGACGCGGTCAGCGAGGGAGAGATCTCGCCGCTCGTCCGCGAACTGGCCGATGTCCTCTATCGGGCGCTGCGCGATCTGTTCCGGTATCTCTAACCCAGGGCGCTTCTCAGGAAGCGCGTCAGCACGAACCCGTCCATCCAGCTGAACGGCGCGATGCCGGTCGAGTAGTGGCCGCAGGGCAGCACCGTGACGCGGTGCGGGATCGCCTGCCGCTCGAACTCCGCCACCAGATGCTGCGACAGGTCGACGGGGAAGCTGAGGTCGTAGCGCGCGTAGACCAGCTGGATCGCGCGGCCACGCACCCGGTCGAGATATGGGAACGGGCTGATCGGCATCCAGAGACGTCGTAGCTGTTCGAGGGTGATCCGCTCGTCCAGACCGGCGCGGACGTGCGAGGTCGAGAGTCCGCGCCAGACGACGTCGGCGAAGAACGGCGAGATGTGGTTGAGTGCCATCGCCTCGATCGCCGGCTCGTGCGCGGCAGCCAGCAGGGCGAGGCACGACCCGAGGCTCGTGCCCAGGATCCCGATGCGCTGGTAGCCCGCCTGCTCGAGCCATTTCACCGCGCGCCGCACGTCGAGCACGGCCTGCCGGCAAACCTCCAGCGTCCGGCCGACGTTGGCGCTGACGATGTAGTCCGCCCGGTGCAGTTCGGGCGGCATCCGCGCATCGTGATAGGGCAGGCTCAGCCGAAGCGCGTCCAGACCGGCGCGGGCCAGGAGCTGGCAGAGTCCGACGTGCCCCGACGGATCGGCGTTCCACTGGGGCATGACGATGACGGCCGATCGCTCGGCGGCCTTGCCTGCGCGTCCGCTCCGAAAGTACCTGAGGTGGACGGTGTTGTTGCTGGCGTGCGGTGTGACGAGCTGGCTGGTGAACGTCAGCCAGTCGCCGTCCAGCTGGTAGTCCGGCGCCGGCGAGACGGCGAAGTAGCGGTCGGAATCGCCCGTCACTCGGTCGACCCAGTGCTGCAGGCGGGTTTCGGGCGCGGCGGGCGCGTGGGGGCCGTCGCTGCCGACGTTCCCGGTCTCCGTCTCCGTCTCGTTCGGAATCCAGTCGAGGCCCCACTCGAACGGGCGCACGACGCGGTCGGTGGTGACCGAGGCGAGCCGTCGCTCCCAGGCGTGAAACAGTCGGGTGATCACGTGGCCGCCGGGTCGCTGGCGGCATTCCCGGCATTGCCACCATGGCCACCATGGCCGCCATCGTCGTCGTTGTCTTGAATGGCCGCCTCGACTCGCCGCGCGATGCCGAGGAGGTCGGCGGTGCGATCGCGGCGGCCGACGAGCTGCACGGCGCACGGCAGACCGTCCGGCGTCCGGCCACACGGCAGCGAGATGGCCGGGTGACCGCTCAGGTTGAAGCCCTGCGTCAGGCGGAGGGTCAGGCCACGGACCGAGTCGGTGTGCCCGTCGACCTCGACCGCGTCGACCCCGAGCGGCGGCGCCGGAATAGCCAGGGTCGGGAGGATGAGCGCGTCGCACGCCGTCAGGCTCTCGGCGACCTCGCGGTGCAGGACCTCCTGGCCTCGCCGAGCGCGGACGTAGTCCTCGGCCAGCACGTAACGTCCCATCTCCAGACGCAGGCGGACGCCAGCCGTATAGTCCTCCGGCCGCCGGTCGAGCGTCGGCGCGTGGTAGGCCATGCCTTCGGCCAGGACGATGGGCAGATAGATCACGGCGATATCGCCCGCATGCGGGATCTCGGCCTCCGTGACCTCCACACCGGCCTGCTCCAGCCGCGCCAGCGCGTCGTCGAACCGCCGGCGCACCTCCGGATCGACGCGGTCGAGGAAGTACGGCCGCGGCACGCCGAGCCGGAAGCGGTCGGGCAGGGGCATGTCCGCCGGCAGGCGGGGCGTTCGACCCGCCATCGCGTCGTAGAGCATCCAGGCATCGGCCACGCTCCGCGCCAGCGGCCCGACGTGGTCGAGCGTTCGGCTCAACGGGACGATCCCGTCGCAACTCAGTTCGCCGTAGCTGGGCTTCAGGCCGACCGTGCCGCAGGCCGCCGATGGGATCCGGATCGACCCGCCCGTGTCGGTGCCAATCGAGCCGTACGACATACCGTCGGCGACGGCCGCGGCCGATCCGCCGCTCGAGCCGCCCGGCGACCGGGCGAGATCGTGTGGATTGTGGACGGCTCCGAACGCCGAGTCCTCGCTCGTGGTGCCGAACGCGAACTCGTGCAGGTTGCACTTGCCGAGTACGATCGCGCCGGCCGCGCGCAGCGTCGCCACGACAGGCGCATCGTCGGCCGCCGGTGTCCGCGGCCGCACGTTGGACGCCGCCGTCGTCGGCGAGCCGGCGACATCGATCAGGTCCTTCAGTGAAATCGGGATCCCGTGCAGCGGTCCACGATAGCGCCCGGCCGCGATCTCGCCGTCGGCGGCCTGCGCGGCCGCGCGGGCCCCGTCCGCGTCGATGGCGATGAAGGCATTGAGATCGCCGTCGCGTTCGGCGATCCGGCCGAGACAGGCCTCGGTCAACGCGCTGGCCGAGACCGCTCCCGAGGCGACGTCGGGCGCCACGTCCCCGATGGTGCGAAGGCGCAGCGGCTGGCTGTTCACCGCGACGCCTCGTCCTCTGCCGACCGACGGCCGGCCGGGAGATCTCCAACCGGCCGATCCGCCGCGTCGTTCCAGTCGGCTCGGCGCAGCGCGGCCGTGGACTGGGCGAGTGCCTCGAGCAGCGGTGCCAGCTCGGGCAGGCCTCGCGCCTCGGCGTCAGCCTTCATCGCGTTCAACCACGTCTCGATCCGCATCGTGTCCGGTCGCCTCCCGCCGCCCGTTCGGCCGCAAGAGTATATCCGAGCACTCGCCGCCGCACGGCGTATCCGCGCGCGCCGTACGGTAGTCTGACCCGTCATGCGCCAGACGAAGATCGTCGCCACGCTCGGTCCGGCCAGCCGCCGGCCCGACACCGTGCAGGCGCTCCTCGACGCGGGGACGGAAGTCGTCAGGTTGAACTTCTCGCACGGCACGCGAGACGGCCATGCCGAGATGGTCACGACGGTGCGCGCGGCGGCCCGGCGAGCCGGGCGCGTCGTGGCGGTGATGCAGGATCTGCCGGGCCCGAAGATCCGAACGGGGCGTCTCGCCGACGGGCGTTCGGTGACGCTGACGCGCGACCAGACGATCCGGATCGGCACCGGCGACTTCGTGGGCGACAACGACCGCCTGTCGGTCGGCTACGCCGGCCTGGCCGCCTCGGTGCGCGCCGGCGACCGGCTGCTGCTCGACGATGGCCGGATTGAACTGGAGGTCCGCCGGTCCGACGGCACCGAGGTGACGGCCCACGTGGTCGCGGGCGGGACGCTGGGCGAGCACAAGGGCATCACCGCGCCCGGCGTCGCCCTGCCCGACTCCGGCCTGACCCTGCGTGACGTCGAGGACCTGGCGTTCGGCCTCGAGTTGGGCGTCGATCTGGTGGCCGTCAGCTTCGTCCAGTCGGCGACCGACCTCCAGCGTGCCCGCGAGGTGGCGCGACAGGCCGGCCGGCCGGACGTCTCCCTCATCGCGAAGATCGAGCGGCCGCAGGCCGTCCAAGACCTGGACGCGATTCTCGACGCGTCCAACGGCGTGATGGTGGCCAGGGGGGACCTGGGCCTCGAGCTGCCGCTCGAACAAGTCCCCGGACTCCAGAAAGCGATCACGCGCGCGGCGCGCGCGCGCGGCGTTCCGGTCATCGTGGCGACGCAGGTGCTCGAGT
The DNA here is from genome assembly GCA_002328835.1 of Acidobacteria bacterium UBA2161. Lineage (GTDB taxonomy): Bacteria > Acidobacteriota > Vicinamibacteria > Vicinamibacterales > UBA823 > UBA2161. The sequence continues at coordinate 25,531 of DCWN01000021.1, forward strand.
CGATGCGCACCGAACTCCGACCGACGCGCGCCGAGGTCGGCGATGTCGCGACGGCCGTCGATCAGAGCGTCGACGCCATCATGCTGGCGGGCGAGACGGCCATCGGCGATCACCCGGTCAGATGCGTCGAGACGCTCGACACGATTCTCCGCGAGGCCGAGACCAGTTCGCCGGCGCCGGTGCCACCGCGGACAGCGATGCCCTCCGGGCACTCTCACGACCGCGCACTCTGCGAGGCCGCGGTCACCCTGGCGGCCCGAAGCGGCGCCGAGGCGATCGTGGCCGTCACAAGGGGCGGGCGCACCGCCCGGCTCCTGTCGAGACTCCGGCCGGGCTCCACCGTGTACGCTGCGGCGCCGAGCGAGGCCGTGGCGAACGCCCTGGCCCTGAGCTGGGGCGTCCGGCCGATCGTCGTGGCCCCTGGGGAAAACATCGATGCCGACCGACTGGCCGTCGAGCGGCGGCTCGTGGTTACTGGGGCAGTGGCGGCCGGCGCGGCCGTGGTCTTCGTGCGCGTCAGCACCCAGCTCTCGCATGTCGACGCGAACTTTCTCGCGTTGCGCCGCGTAGGTGACGCGGCGTCGAGCTAGATTCTCGCCTCGTCCCAGAACAGGGTTAGGAGCGCCGGCGAGCGCGGCCTCGTGCACGGGCCGGCGCGCGGGCCGGGGCGGCGATCTCCGAGATGCGCACCATCGGCTTCTTCGCTGTGTCTGGGCCGTGCGTGGCCGCCGCGACCCGTTCCGGGCCGGCCTCGAGGTAGCTCTTGAGGGCGCGCAGCGAGGTCATCCAGCCCGGCTTGATGACGCCGTAGTAGCGTTCCCACCGGACGCCCGTGCCCCGGCCGCTCTGCCGCACTTGGACCCGGGTTGCCGGGCCTTCGATCTGGCAGGCCACCTCGAGCGCCATCGGTCCGAGGGGCGGACCCTCGGGGGGGAGCCAGTAGGCGTCGGCGACGAAGAACTCCCGCTCCAGCCGATGCTCCATCACCGTGCCGTGAAAGGCCCCGCCGAGCGGCCCGAGCACCTCGTCCCGAAACGGCGTCGGGTCCCACTCGACGGCGTAGACGCCGAGCGGTTGGGCCACGGTCACCGACCGCGTCGTCTGCCACCACGTCGACAGGGCGGCCGGATCGAAGAACGCCGCGAGCACCCGGTCGGGCGCGGCGGTGATCAGCTCCTCGTGCGTGGTCGAGAACTCTTCGGGTGTCGACATCTTCCTCGACTCGATCGTCCTACGGTCGTCCGCCCGAGGCGTCGGAGTGTCCGGCCCCCCGTGCCTCGTCGACCATCTGCCGCACCTCGGTCATCAAGGTCGGCACGTGGTAGGGGATGCCGTCCTTGATCGTCCACTCGATGCCACCGCCCTGCACGCCGCGGCCATCCACGCTGATGCTCGTGCCGTACGGGTTCAGGACCCGGAGGTTCTCGAGCGGATTCCCGTTCACGACCAGCAGGTCGGCCATGTAGCCGACGCGCATCCGGCCGATCCGGTCGGCCATCCCGAGCAGTTCGGCGCCGTTGACGGTCGCGTGCTTCACCACCTCGAGCGGATGGAAGCCGGCCTCCTCCTGCAGCTCCAGCTCGCGGATCAGGCCGAATCCGTAGAGCGAGTAGATGTACCCGGCGTCGTCGCCGGTCGTGACCAGGCCACCGAGCCGCCCGAACCGCTCGAGCGCGTCCATCCAGATCCGGTAGTTGCGTCGCCACGCGGCCTCGTTCGACGAGGTCCAGCCGGCGAAGTACGACCCGTGGCGCCCGGGGTCGGGCGTCCAGAACGCTTCCATCGACGGATGCAGGTAGTCGCGGTACCAGGGCAGGTTCTGCGCCCGCACGATGTCCCGGCTCGCCTCGTAGATCGAGAGTGTCGGGCTCCACGCGACGCCGCCCGCCACCATCGAAGCAATCACCGCCTCCAGCGCGTCGGGGTCGGCCTGCGCGAATAGTTCACCGGCCCGGCCGAACCGGTGGGCCTCGTCGCTGTAGTTCATCTCGGCCGGAAAATCTTGCACGCCGTCGATCGCCGCGTCGCCGATGCCGTAGAAATGCTCGATCGAGTCGACGCCCAGTTCGACGTAGTCGGCGGCGGTCGTCTCCTCGACGCCGATGTGGGCGGCCGTCGGAAGCCCTTGACGGTGCGCTTCATCGAGCAGCGCCTCGAGTTGATCGCGATCGAGCCCGCCGATCTTCAGCCCGTCGGCGCCGTCGAGCTTCGCCTGGCGCACACCGGCCCGGATCTCCTCCGGGGAGCGGGTCGGTCCGAGGTTCGGTCGTGGGTAGACGAGAATCCGCGGCGAGACGATCGTGTTCGCGTCGCTCTCGGCTTGCCACCGCTTCGACTTCCGAAAGTTCCCGCCGACCTCCCGCACGGTGGTCACGCCCGCCGCCAGATACAGATGACGTTCGTACTGGACCGGCTGGGGAATGGACGGCACTCGCCACTCGTGCCAGTGCATATGGGTGTTGACGATCCCGGGCATGACGTACTTGCCCGTCGCGTCGATCACCGCGTCGGGAATCCGCCCGCTGCCGGTCGTCACATCGCCGACGCGCGTGATGAGCCCGCTCTCCACGACCACGTCGACCGGGCCGAACGGCGGCCGCCCGTTGCCGTAGATCACCATCGCGTTCGTGATCAGGAGCCGCGCCGAGGCCTGTGCATGCACCGGGGCGGGCGCCGATCGCTGTGCGGGCGTCGGCACCGCGGCGGAGACCATCACCGCCGCCGCGAGCGCGAGCACACACACACACGCCAGTGCGCTCTGCGGCCTGCTGCCGGCACGGAACAGGATGGGTCGATGACGTCGCATGAGGTCGCGGCTGGTCGCGCTCCGGTATCCCCGTTTATCGGGAGCGCAAGGACGCGATCGTACTGGCTCGGATGGGGCGGAGTCAAAAAAGGCCGGCTCTCCTCGTCGCTTCTGGGCACTTCTGGGCACTACTGCACGGCGCTGCACAGGGCGGTCACCCGGCGACGGCGTGCGATCACCGCGGTGATAGAGTGCAGCGCATGACCGAGCCGCGCCCCGCGTACCTCATCCCGGAGTTTCTTTCGAGCGATGAGGCGCGGCCGCTCCGCATCCTGTCCGAGTACCTCGAACCGCTGCGACGCTTCGACGCGCAGAACATCGAGGACACCGTCGTGTTCTTTGGCTCGGCGCGCGTGGAGAGCCAGCGCCGCGCCGCGCAGGCGTTGAAGCGGGAGCAGGCCCGGTCACCGAAGCGTGCCGAGCGGCTCCGGCGGTGCCGGCAGGCGGTGCAGTGGTCTCGCTATTACGAGGAAGCGCGCGAGTTGGCCCGACTCCTGACCGAGTGGAGCGTCGCGCTCGACCAGCCGCGCCACCGATTCGTCGTCTGCTCGGGCGGTGGGCCCGGCGTCATGGAAGCGGCGAACCGCGGGGCGCACGAGGCGGGCGGCAAGACGATCGGGCTGACCATCAACCTGCCGTTCGAGGAGAAGCCGAACCGCTACGTCACCGACGAGCTGAACTTCCGCTTCCATTACTTCTTCATGCGCAAGTTCTGGTTCGCGTACCTCGCCAAGGCGCTCGTGATCTTCCCCGGCGGCTTCGGGACGCTGGACGAGGTCTTCGAGTTCTTGACGTTGGCCCAGACGCGCCGGATCTCGACGAAGACCGAGGTCGTGCTCTACGGCCGGTCGTACTGGGATCAGATCTTGAACCTCCAGCCGATGGTCGACTGGGGCGCGATCTCGAAGCGAGACCTCAAGGCGATTCACCGTGCCGACGAACCCGGCGAGGCGTTCGAGCACCTGAAAGCTCACCTGACCGCGCATTGTCTCTAGATGGGGCGCCTTGCGCCCCAAGCCCCACTCCGCACCCCGCGGAGCGCGCCGTGCGCGCTCTGTCGCTGGCTAGTACCTCAGATACTTCTCGCGCTGGTCGAGGTAGGCCGCACTGTCCACCGCCAGGTCGATTGCGGCGCCGCCGCTATCGACGTGCGTCCGCAGCGCGTCCGAACCCCAGAGCAGGTCGATCGGCATCCGGTCGTGCTCGTACTCGTACGGCGGCGACTTCCAGCCGAACCGCGCCGGATCGCTCGCGCGACAAGCGTCGATGACCGCCAGCGCCGTGCGAACCGGTCGGTACCGATGACGGTCGAACACGTGAATCTGGCAACCGCCGCAGGCGGCGCCGGCGTGCTTCTGGAAGGTCGGCTCGAAGCCGGCCGCCCGGAACTGCACGCCCGGGAGCTCGGCCCCGTTCAGGCGGACGGCTAGCTGCTCGGCGTCGAGCCACGGCGCCCCGAACAGCTCGAACGGGCGGGTCGTGCCACGGCCCTCGGACAGCGTCGTGCCTTCGAGCAGCACCATGCCCGGATAGACGATGAGGCTGTCGAGCGTCGGCAGATTGGGCGACGGCAGCACCCACGGCAGCTCGGTCTCGTCGAGATACTGCGCGCGATGCCAGCCGCTCATCGGCACGACGTCCAGATCGGCGCCGAGTCCGAACTCGACGTTGAACAGCTCGGCCAGTTCGCCGATCGTCAGACCGTGTCGGAGCGGGATCGGGAACTGCCCGACGAACGAGGTCCAGGCCGGGTCGAGCGACGGGCCCTCGACGTCGACGCCACCCACCGGGTTCGGACGGTCGGCAACGATGACAGGGATGCGATGCTCGCGGCACGCCCGCATGCAGTTGGCCATCGTGTAAATGTAGGTGTACACGCGGGTTCCGACGTCGGTCAGATCGACGACCATGACATCGATGCCGTCGAGCATCTCGGCGGTCGGGATCCGGGTCTCGCTGTACAGGGAATAGACGGGCACCTCGCGCGCGGCATCGCGGCCGTGCGGCGTCTCGATCATGTCGTCCTGCCGATCCGACCGGAAGCCGTGCTGTGGGCCGAACAGCGCCGCGAGTTCGGCGCCCGCGTCGGTCAGGACGTCGGCCGAATGGCGAAGCTGATGATCGACCGAGGCTGGGTTGCAGACCAGGCCGACACGCTGACCCGACAACCGGTTCGAGGCGGCGAGGGCTTCGACGCCGAGCGTAACCGACACGCCCGCATTATACGGGTCGGGAACCTCAGAACTTACTTGGCTTGACGCGTCTTGCGTGTTCTGGGGTTAAGCGAACAGGTACTGGTGGTCGCGCCCGTGGTCGCCGGGCACGTACCAGGCGCACGACTTGCAGACCTCGGGGATGGATCCGTCGAGAAAACTCTCGCGGAGCTGTGTCAGGCTCGTGCCGTACCAGATCTCTTCGAGTGACCCATCGGTGAGATCGCCGATGAGCAAGCCGTCGGTCTTGTCCTTGAAGGAGAACCGGCAGTTGCAGGCCCGCACGGCGCCGTTCCACATCACCATGCACGAGTAGGTCCGGAAGCACGGGCTCGACTTGTGCTTGGGGATATGCGCCAGCTTCATCACGCCGCGAAGATCGGACTGTTCGATCATGCCGCCCCAGTTGTCGTAGTCGAACAGGTAGGCCAGCTTCGTATGGTCTCCCAGGAGCGGCGCGATCTGCTGAACGTAGTCGGGCTGTCACAGAATCTGATCGAACGGCAGCGCCGACCGCAGCTCCAGTCGGATCGGCACCGGGCGCGTCTGCTGGCCGTTCAGCTCGAGCAGTGCGCGTAGGCCACGCATCAGCTTGTCGTAGTGCTTGTTTCGGAAGATCCGTTCGTATTCGGTTTCGTCGAAGCTCGCCATGCTGATGTGCAGCGCCTCGACGCCGAGCGACAACAGCCTCGGCAGGTCGTGATTCTCGAGCAGGACGCCGTTGGTGTAGGTCGTGACCTGGCCGAACCCGACCTCCCGTGCCCTGGCGACTCGGTCGACGAACGCCGGATCGACGAGCGGTTCACCGACCACAGGTGTGAACGAGATCGAGTTGCCGCCCATCGCGCGATATTCCTGGAGCACGCGTTCGAACAGCTCCGACGACATGGTGCCCTTGGCGCGTGTCTCGTACTGGTAGCCGCAGAAGATGCAATCGGCGTTACAGATGTTCGTCAGCTCGATCTTGATGGGCCGCGGAATGTCGTGTGCGTAGCGGTTCAAGACCGCGCGGCCGTTGACCCGTGCGTAGCGCAGGTCGCGATATCCACCGCGGATCTTCGTGTAGGTCCAGCGCCCAATCGGGTGCGACCTGAGCGCGTTCTTCAGGGCCGTGCGAATCAAGGGAGAAGGCCTCGGCGCTCCGAACCCGAAACGCCCGTGCGCAATGCGTCGCCGCACGGGAAGCAAGGTAGACGCGCGGAGGGCCGAGTATAGCACCCTCTCACGCGTCCGTTCTCGGACGTCGCGCGGCACGGCTGAGCCAGAAGAAGGCCACGGTCAACGCCATCGACAGATAGCCGATCGTGATGTGGCGTGGATAGAAGACCATGACTTGATAGAAGAAGTGGACCGCGAGAAACAGGACGGGCGTCAGCAGCAGGAACCGCATCTCCACGGAGTCGCGAACACCGCGCCTGAACGACGCGATGAGCGTGACGATCCAGAGCACCTGGATGCCGCGGATCACATTCCGGAGTCCTCCTCCTGCCAAGGGCTGTCGTTCGTTGGTACCGCCCGTGTAGAGCACGCCGTCGCGTTGCTGTCTGACCATTTGGATCAGTTCCGGATTTCCGCGGGCGCTCAAGAGTGAGCTGGGCGGCAGCACTAGATTCTCGGGAATCGATCGGCTCGTTGTAGCAAGAACGGCCTCGCCGCCATAGTACAGATTGTGCGCGAGCGGGAGCAGCGCCACGCCCAATGCCGACGTCAGCGCAATGGCGGCAAGCGTCCGTCGTTTGCGCAACATCGAGACGAGGAAGCTTGTCAGCAACCAGCCGACGCCCAGGACTTGGTTGCTTCGAAGGGTGAACAACAGGCCAGCAGACGATCCGCCGACGAACAGCCACTGCCTTTCATCGGCTCGGCAGAACAGCGAGGTGAGGACGACAGGGAGCAAGATCCACGTTGGATACTCCGACGCTCCAGCTCGAATCAGGCCGACGACGGCTTCGGAGTTCAGGAGAAGCAGCAGAAGAATGGCGTTCGTGGTCGCGAGGAGTCTCGGGCCAAGCTCAGGCCTCGACCGCTGGCGGAAGCTCCAGCACGCCCAGAAGACTGCGAAGTTCAAGGACATCCTGGCGGTGACGGCGATCAATGCATCTCCGTCACCGAGAAGCAGATGTTCTCCGAACCTCACGTAGCGGAACATGGGCTGGAAGTAGAAGACATCGCGACCGCCTTGCAGCGACCATGTCTCGAGAATCGACCTGGCGTATGACTCGTACATCAACCAGTCGTTTCCGCCGTCTCTGAGGACCACGTGGCCCAAGCTCGGGTACCCTCGGAGCGTGTCAGCGGTGAGCAGGAGCGCCAGGCTCCAGTAGACCGTCAAGAGTTCATGTCTGCGTGGAGTCTGGCGTCGCGCCGCGACATGGAGCATGAGCAACACAAGTGCCGATGCCGTGTACAGACTCTGGTTGGCGAGAGCCAGGGGTGGAAGTAGGTAGCCGGCCAGTGGCGCAATGCCGCCAATCGCGAAGAGCAGCGCCGACCGCCGAGTCAAGAGTGACGCGTAGACCACGATGAGCGACGCCAGGAGTGCGACCGACACCGCGTCGACAACACGGGCAGCGAGCTGCCAATGCACGGGTGGCGGCACCGCGTGCGCGAGTGATTCGCCAGAATCGGATCCAGGAGGGGTCGTGGACAAACGTAGAGTGGCGTAAGGCCCCGAGCCGGAACTGGATCCGCCATCGAAACGGAACGACACGACCAGGGGATGTCGCCCGGCTGGGACCAGCAGCGATTCCCGGCGCACATCCTCGTAGTGCGGCGGAAGCGCGATCGTCTCTTCATCAAGCTGGACCAAGACCTCGCCGGCGTACGTGAAGTGTAGCCGGCGTGGTTCAGCGTGACTTACTTCACCCAGCCACATCGAGCCGAACGGCAGTCGTTCGCGAGGGATCGTTCCGGGACCGTAGTAGTTGAATCTCAAGGAGTTGACGAACGACAGATTCCAGGTGCCGGGTTCAAAGTCGATCGTGCCGTCAATCCTCGTCGCGGTGAAACGATGCCACGGGTTGTCGTACGACTTCTCGCACGGGCTGTCGGGTAGGCGCTCGACGAGCGAGTGGTAGCACGCCTTGAAGCCCTCGGCGCCGCCGGACGTCATCAATAGGAGCTTGAGAATCAGCGCTACGCAGGCGGCTGCGAGCAGGGCAGGCACCACCGGTCGTCCCAACTGCCGGATGTTTCGCGCCCAGAGGCGACGGAGACCCTGTGAGAAGAAGACAGGCAGAACGAGGACGAGCGCGGCGAACTCGCCGGCGCTCGCGAGCGGAAGACCATCGAACAGATGGTAGTTCGCCGAAGGGAACAGCAGGAGCGCAACGAGCGCGAGCGCGAGCCAGGCTCCTGCCGACACGTGTCTACGGTGCCATGAAGGTTGTGTCAGCGCAAGACGTCCGGGCGGCCGTGCGAACCCGTCGCACGAGCCGTCGTCGTACGTCGCCTCTCGTCAGAGATTCTTGGCCGCGAGCACCTCGCGCGCGGGCACACGTCGGCCGATGCAACTGATCATCCGCGGCGCGTTCAGGTAGCGCAGCGTGAAGCCGAGTCGACGGTACAACGTGCGGATACGGGGCGTTGCCTGATTCGACAGGACGACCGGGCCCGGGTGCCTGGCCAGACGTTCAGCGGTACGCACCTGGTCGTCCCAGGTGAAGCCGCCCCGCGAGTACTGCGTGAATTGCACGTCGTAGGGTGGGTCCGCGTAGACGAAATCGTTTCGGGAAAAGCCGACGGCGTCGATGTCGCTCACGCAGAACGTCCATCGTGACAGGGCAGCCCGATAGGCGGAGAAGTCCCGCGTGTACCGGATGCGAGCGTAGCGGCCGAAGGGGACGTTGAACTCACCGGCCCGGTTGAACCGGCAGAGCCCGTTGTAGCAGGTGCGATTCAGGAAGTAGAAGAGCGCTGCCGCCTCGGCCGTCTCGGCGCGGCCCGACCGGGCCAGCGCGTTGAAGCGTGTCCGGTGGCGATAGAACAACGCTTCGTCGTTTCGCATCGGCAGAGTGGTGGCTAGGCCACGCTGCAGCCAGGTATAGAAGTTGATCAGGTGGGGATTCGTGTCAGCCAGCAGCGCGCGGCGCGGATCGAGGCCGAGCGCCACCGCCAGTCCGCCGCAGAACGGCTCGACCAATCGGCGCCTTCGATGCGACGCCCAGATCGGCGCGAGGTGCGGCATCAGCCACCGCTTGCCGCCGGCCCATTTCAGCGGAGGTCCGAGCGGTGCGTTTCTCACCTGACGTAGCCTGGACGCTGCAAACGCTCGGTCACCGTCGCGCCGTCGCCGGGGTCACGCCGTGACACGGTTGTTCGGTGCTAGCGCACATAGCCCAGGGCGCGCAGTTGTCGCAGCTCGTCGTCCGACATGTCGATGTCGTCGGCTTCGTAGCTCTCCGCCGCGCTGAGGCCAGCCTCGAGGATCCCTTGCAGGTCTGCGACAAGGTCGTCGTCCGCCGAGTCGGTCGACAGCTCGTCGGGGTCGTCACCCAGGTCGTAGGCTCGGACGGTGCCCGAGTCGGGCGCGACGATGAGCTTGAGATCGCCGACGACGACCGCGCGTAACTCCTCGCTGGCGCTCGGCCGGAAGGTCGCGGCGACGATCGGCGGCGGCGCCGTCGCACGCTCGGCCTCGATCACCGGGACCAGCGAGCGGCCCATCCGGTTCATCGGATCGGGGACGTTGAGCAGGTCCATCACCGTCGGCAGCAGATCGACCAATGCGACCGGCGTGTCAATGGTCACACCCTGCGGCAGGCGCCCCGGCCAGCTGATCACGAGGGGGACGCGCAGCTGCGACTCGTAGAGCTGGTTGATATGGCCCATCCCGCCGACACCACCGTGATCGCCGAGGCCCTCACCGTGATCGGCCGTAAAGATGACGAGCGTGTCGTCGAGTTGACCCGCCTCGCGCAGCGCGTCCAGGAGCCGTCCCAGATGCTGATCGGTGTACTCGACCTCTTCCACATAGCGCCGCCGGGCCTCGGGGATGTCGAGCGTACGGTCGGCCCGCAGGCGCAGCGTCGTCTGCACCGTCTCGCCGGTGTCGTTCTGCACGTCGAATCGGGCCGGCAACCTGACCCGGTAGACCTGGTCGCGAACCTCCTCGCACCGGGACCGACAGGTCAGGATCACGTCGATGTCGAGCACGTGGAAGTCGCGCAGCCGTACGCCGTTCGAGAGCCGATCGTCCACGGCGCGTAGCATCAGCGGCGACTCGCCCGGCGGCACCGTGATCGGCATCGAAGCGGTCGACGCGTCGACCTGAAACGTGCTGACCCGTGATCGGTTGTAGTTGACCCGCACCTCGGGCCCGTTCGGATCGGGCGGCGCATACGGTTCATGCGGGTCCGAGTAGTGCGCCCAGAGGAAGAACGGCGCGCCCGTCGACCGCGCGCTCCACGCGAGCATCGCGTCGGTCATGTCCGCCGCAGGCTTCCACCAGTCGAAGCCGAAGTCGTCGTGGTACTCGTCGAACCCCTGGGAGAGGCCCGCCGGGCGCTTGAGGACGCCCAGGCTGACGAACGCCGCCGTTTCGCGGTAGCCGCGGTGCAGCAGTTCGGCCAGGGTCAGGTGGCTGGTCGCCAGGCTCTGGAAGTTCGAGCGGACGCCGTGGCTCGTCGGCAAGAGCGACGTGAACATCGACGAGTGGCTCGGGACGGTGATCGGCACGTGCGTGTAGGCGCGCTCGAAGCGCACCCCGGCCGCCGCGAGGGCGTCCATGTTCGGTGTCGCCGGTGCCCCACCATAGCTGCCGACGTGGTCGGCTCGCAGGGTGTCGACGACGATGAGCAGCACGTTCGTCGCGAGGTTCGTGTCGCCGATCCGGCCGAGCAGGCGCGGGCGCTCCCAGGTCACGGTCCCACCACTATCGGCCGCCAGGGCCCGGAAGACGACGTCCACCGCTTCACCGGCGTGTGCCGAGAGATCCAGCGTCTGGCGGCTGGCGAGCCGTGGGGTATCGAGCCGAGCGAGTTCGGCGCCGAGCGCAGTACGCACGACGACGGAGCTTCCGGTGACGGCGTCGCCGCCGAGGCCGAACTCGATCGCGCCATCCAGCGGGATCGTCGTCGAGAACGTGAGCTCCGAGCCGGCTGGCTGCTCGATCCCGTCCCCGGCCACGTTCAGACTGCCGACTGCGACGTCGGGCGCGTGGGGTTCGGGAGCGGGCGAGATCGTCACCCAGTCGAAGGCGGCCGCCAGCATCCGGGGGAGCGGCGTTCCCGCGCCGTCGGACTCGGGGCCGACCTCCGCGAATTTGAAGGCGATCGTGTTCTCGCCCGGACTCACCGTCTCCGGGGGAATCGGCAGGGTGTAGGTCTGCTCGCCAGGCTGGAGCGTCAATTCGCCCAGCACGACGCGGTTGGCGCGCACCGTCACGCGCTGCGGCTCGCCCGACGGTAACGCGTACGGCCAGGCGCGGAAGTGCAGCCAGTCGGTGGCGGGGTCGAGGATGAGCAGATCGATCGACGCGTCCAGGCCGGTCGCCCAGGCGAAGGACAGTCCATCGGTCGGCCTGGTCTCTGGAGACGACCATCCACGTGCGGTGGTAGCGAGATCGAATGCCGGATCGGCCGCAGAGAACTCGGTGCCTGGGGTCTGGAGCCGGAAGGTGCCGCGCGGCGCCCGCTCGGCGAAATCGTAGACCGGCACCAGATCGTCCGACCCGCAACCGCTCGCGAGCGTCGCGGCGATGACCGTGACCGTGAGTAGTCTGATGCCGCCCAAAACCTTGAAATTATACCTGGAGCGGCCGGACCGACAGCTTCGGGCCGTCGCCAGCTGTGTCAGAGGACGACGCTGAACCGGTTCCGCAGCGCGAACGCTATCACGATCGAGAGGATGAAGAACGCGACGAGCCAGTGCGTTTCCCATCCCAGCAGCGAGATTTCACGTTCGGGATAGGTCAATTCGATCGAGGCCAGCCCGGAGTCGGCGGGCAGCGGCGCCTCGGCGGGGTAGAGCAGTTGGTTCACGAAGCCCGGCGCCAGTTTCACGGGCGATCGAGGGATGACGGCGTCCGAGGTCCGCACCGCCTTGGTGAAGGTCCGTCCATCGACGTGGACCGACAGGTCGTAGTCGCCAGGCGCTTCCGCCACGACCCGCCACGCGGCCTCGCGCAGCGTCGGGATCCAGACCGCGGGCGTCTCCACCCGCATCCCGACCGGCGCCTCGAGTGTGATGTCGCGGGGCGCCGCGGCGTCCGCGTCGAGTCGCACCTTCACCAGGACGGTGCGCCCGGGTTCGAGACCGCGATAGCCGTAGTGGAACTGCAGCTGCGCGACGACCAGGAGCAGCGGCACGATCATCCAGACCATCGGGACCAGCGACAGCCGCAGGTACGTCAGGTTGTGCCGGAGGATGTCGATCTGCGACCGCAGGATCTGCCTCAAATCGTCGTTGAACAGCCTGATCTCGAACAACCCGGCGTGGATCGAGCGCTTCACGGCGGCAATCCGTTCCTGGTTCGACGTGGCCCGGAAGACCACCAGCATCGCGATCGCCGTGATGAACGAGACGACGAGCAGGCCGACGATGGGAGGGAGGGTGCGGAACGGATACAGCAGGCCGGTGACCAGGCCGCCCAGCACGGCATTCACGAGTGTCATCGGGCGGGTGGCGTCACGAAATGTAGCCGAGGCCCTTCAGGCGCTTCTTGATCTCGTCCTCGGAGTCCGAGTCTTCGAGCTGCGCGAGTTCCTTCTCGAGCGCATGCGCAACGAATTCATCGACCGACGAGTAGCCTGCCAGATCGGCGTAACGCTTGATGCGGTCCAGGAGGTCCTTGTCCAGTTTGATCGAATGGCGTCCAAACATCAGTCTTCCTCCGATGGGCGCGGGAACTCGTCGACGCCGAACTCGGCCAGGATCGCGCCAGCTAGATCCTCGAGCGACGGGGCCGCGCGCTGTAGCGGCTTGTTGGTCAGGAGAATGCCCGGCACCGCCTCGTGATCCATGCAGTGGTCGCCGCTCCACGGGTCGAGGTTGTCGATGATTACGTCACCTCGCGGCACCGCGCCGGTCGACGACTCGCTCGAGCACCGCGTTCCCTTGGCGTACCCGACGACGAGGTCCGGAGCGAGGTGGTCGTATTCGCCGGGCGCGTACACCTCTTCGCGCCGGTAGACCTTCGTGATCGCGGGCTGGCCCGAGACCGGATCGACGACGGCGAGCAGCTTGTCGGCGATTTCGGTCATCAGAGCGTCCCGGGCTTCCGGCGCCACGATGCCCTGCCGCTCGCGTCCCCGCAGGTTGAGGTAGAGCCCGTTCAGGCCGAGGCCGTAGGCGCGCGTCTGCGCCCAGTCGATGTTCGTGAGGAATCCCGGGTCGTTCGCCATCTGGGCGTTGCGAGGGCGGAGGTAGCCGTTGTCCCGCAGCCAGCCGTTCAGGTGAAACGCGCGGCGCCACGACGTGAACCCGTGGTCCGACATCACGATCAGGGTCGTCTCCTGGCCGCTCGCGTCGATCGCGTCGAGGGTCTCGGCGACGATCTCGTCCATCGTCAGGTACAGCCCCTCGACGGCCTCGAGATACTCGGGGTCGGTCTCGGGGTCGTACTCCGGGTGCTCCGGATCGGTCGTCCGGAACAGCATGTGCGACGTCTGGTCGAGGTTGCCGAAGTAGTAGAACAGCAGCCCCGCGTCGAACCGACCGAGGACGAGCTGATACTGCCCCCGCACGTCGCCGCCCGCGAGCCTCGACTGCTCCATGAATTCGGCGCGCGTGAAGATCTCCTCCTGCAACCCGCGCGTCTCCTCGGGCATTCCCTGCGTGTAGAAGCGTCCGGTCGCCTTGGCGAGTTCGGCCGCGTAGGAATCGGGCGTCGAGATCGGCAGGGCGGGGTCTATCGGGTCGACGTTGGTCGGCGTCACGTAGAGCTGCAGGTCCGGTTCGATCTGGCGCAGGTAGAAGCGGACCATGCCGCGGAGGCTCTGGAGCGGCAGCAGCTCGAAGTCCACCGCCACCCAGTCGGTCCATTCGCCGACTTCCAGGACACGCTCCTCGTCGCCGGCGACGAGCTTCGCGACCTCGCGCTCGGGATCGAGGTACAAGGTGAACTCGCTCGTCACCTTCTCGGGCTCGACCAGGAACGGGTTGTCGGGCCCGAGGATCCTCACCTGCACGGCGCCATCCTCCGGTTCGACGAAGTGGACCTCGGCCGAGGGGATGTCCTTGCTCGCGATGAGCACGTCCGAGGTGTAGAACGAGAACGTGCCGTAGGTGCCGACCAGATCGGGCGTGCCCATCCCGCTCAGCTCGCGCGTGGCGCTGCCCGAGGGCGGATAGTTGGCCGGCATCCGGATGATGGTCGATTCGATCCCGCGGTCGGCCAGCACGTTCCAGAAGGGCTCGCCGCCGCGGAGCAGGTCGACGCTGCCGCCGAGCAGCGGGAACTGATAGTTGCCCACGGTCAGGCTGGTGCCGCCCTCGGCCGTCTCGGTCGTCGAGAGGTAGGGCAGCATCGTCTCCGGATCGCGGTGGATGAAGTCGAAGATCCCGTGGCCACCCGGGTCGAGCCCGGTCATGAACGTCGACCACGCCACCGGACTCTGGGGCGGCACCGTCGTTTCGAGCGGATCGAAGCCGCCGTTGGCGGCCAGCCTGGCGAATGCCGGCATCCGGCCGCGCTCGATCATCTGGCGCGTGAACTCGTAGTCCATGCCGTCGAAGCCGAGCACGATCACCCGGGTCCCGGACGGGTCGCCGGCACCGCAGCCAGCGGCCACGAGCCCCATGATCATGGCCATGACCATGACGAGGATGCGCAGCGCTGCAGAAGCGAACGTTGTGCCCTTCGGTGTCGTCATCGTCGTCGGTCGTGTCGGCGGTGTCACGCAGGCTGCGGCGCCGCGTCAGCCTCGGCGGCCTTCGGCTGGAAGAGGATCTTCCCCTCCATATGCTTCGGCGGCTCGACGCCGAAGAGGCGCAGCGCCGTCGGGGCGATGTCGATGAGCGCCGGGTCCTCCGCGTCGACCTCGAAATTGCTGAAGAGGACGCCGGGCACCAGGCGCGGGTCGATGCAATGGTCGCCGCTCCAGGCCTTGACGTTGTTCTCGAAGAGCGGCGCGGACACGACGCCGGTCGCGCAGTCCCACGACGTGCGATAGCCGGCGTTGTAGCCGATCAAGAGGTCGGGCGCGTTCTGCGTGTACGGGCCGTCGTACAGCACGGCGGTGTCGAAGACCTCGTTGATGCCGACGTCGCCCTTCTCGTCGTCGCGCAGCCCGTTCAGCTTGCCGATGATCTCGGCCTTCAGCCGCGCCGCCTCCTCGCCGGGGGCAACGGTGCCCTGGCTCTCGCGGCCCTGCATGTTCAGGAACATGCCGGTGAGTCCGAGCGCGTAGGCCTTGGTCTTGGCCCAGTCGACGTCGCGCAGCCACTCCGCGCCGCCGTCGGCGCCGTCCTTCAACGTGAGGTAGCCGTGCTCGCGCAGCCAGGCATTCAGGTTGATGCCGCGCCGAAACGAACTGAACCCATGGTCGGAGATGACCAGCAGCAGGTCGTCCTCCTTGACCCGCTCCAGGACCTTGCCGACCAGCACGTCGTTGTGGCGGTAGAGCTTCTCGATGGCGTCGCGGTGGTCGCCATTGTGGCCGCTGTGGCCGTTCGTCCCCTTGTCGGCCGGGTGCCCGTCCTCGATGTAGCGCCAGAACATATGCTGAATCCGGTCGGTCGCGTCGAAGACGCAGACGACGCAACCCTCGCGCAGCCGGTCGAGCGACGAGAAGAACATTTCCTGGCGCTCGCGGTCGATGTCGTAGGCCTGCTTCAGGAACGTGCCGTCGTCGATCACCTCCTCGTTGAGCGCCCAGGTGTCCTCGGCCAGGCCCAGCGTCGAGTACGACCCGACCTTCTTGGCCAGGTACGTGGCGTAATAGGACGGGTGCGAGATCGGCATCGCCGGCTTGTCGGGGTCGATGTTGAGCGGCGTCATGTAGAGCGAGAAGTGCTCGTCCATCTCGGTCACCATCATCCGGGTGATCCCCGAGACCTTCACACCCGGCACGGCGCCAAACGTCACCGTCACCCAGTCGCTCAGCTTGCCCGGCTCCAACTCCAGGGCCGTCCCGTTCAGTTCGACCTTCGCGCGCTGCTTCTCGCGATCGCGGGTGATCGCGAGCGGCACCTTCAGCGGCGGGTTGCCCTCGAGGAACATGTTTTCCGGTCCCTCGATCGCCGACTCGACGCGGTCGCCCGTGAACTCGAGCGGGAAACGGAGGCCGCCTTCCTTGAACTTGGCGCCCGCCGGCCGGTCGGTGTAGAGCAGGAAGGTGCCCTGCGTGCCGAGCAGATCCGGCACGCTCATCGCGCTCAGCTGCGCGCCGCGGAAGCGGTCGGGCGGAAACGTGATCGGCACGCGCAGGATCGTGCTCCAGATATCGTGCTCGCCGAGGATCGACCAGAACGGCTTCGACTTTCGCAGGAGCCGGATCACCGGGGCTTTCAGTGGGATCCGGTACTTGCCGAGTTTCAGGAACCGCTCCAGTTTGCCGATGTGCGTCGAGGACAGCATCGGCAGATAGGTGCGTCGATCGCGATCGAGGAAGTCGAAGATGTTGTGCCGGCCGGGGTTGGTCCCGGTGCTGAATGACGACCAGGCGACCGGAGAGACCGACGGGTAGGTGGTGGCCAGCCGGGTGTAGCTGCCCATCTCGGCCAGCTTGCTGAAGTTGGGCAGCTTGCCCTCCTTCATGTACCTGTCGGTCAGCGTCGGTTCCTGACCGTCGAGCCCGATGACGATCAGCCGCTTGATGACGGCCTTGGGCCGCGTCGTGCGGGTTATCGCCCGCCAGGCCATCCGGAACGGCCAGATCAAGAGCGACAGGCCGGCGACGACGATCGTCGTGAACAGGACGAGGAACGACGAGAGCAGCGCGAACCCGGCGCCGGGGCCGATGTAGGCGTCGGCCGGCATGGCGCTGGCGCCGACCAGGGCCAGCGCGAGGCCGATTGTCAGCCGAAGCGAGGGCCGGGCCGGGGTCGGCGGGTCGTTCGGTCTGGTTGTGGCAGGTCGAAGTCGCGGCATCTCGATCTCTCCCGGGTCTCGCGTCATCGATCACCGACGAACGCCTATTCGAGCGCGCCCCGCTCCTTGAGCAGTGCCATGACCTGCGCCCGGACCTCCGCGGCGTCCCCGCCCGACGCGTGCAGATCGCTCGACAATGGCGGGGTCACCTCGTCGCCGATCCAGACGGTGCCCACCTGTTGCCGGTCCATGGCGGTGAAGATGATGTCAAGGTCGTGCTGCATCAGCTCGGACGCCGTCACGATGAGAATGAGTCCGGAGTCGAGGAGGATGTTCGAGACTTCGGCCAGGCGCCGGATATCCTCCGCGTGGTCTTCGTGGCTGCCGCGGATGTCGGCGTCCACGCCGTACAGCACGCTGCCGATCCCCAGAAAGTATACATGGTGCCCGCCCTCGAACAGTTCGGCCTCGAGGTCGCGGGAGACCTCTTTCCGGAGCGGATCGTTCGATCCGGTGATCACCAGCAGCGTCGCCTTCTGGCCGTAGCGCTCCTCGCGGGCCTGCGCCGACACCCGTCCGCGCTGCCACTTCGTGTGGCGCCGCATCACCTGCTCGCGCACCTTCGCCTGCGGATCCTCGAGGGCCTCGCGGACCAGGCCGCCGCCGCTGATCTCGAAGTCGTCGAGCAGCACGAACCGGCCGGTGAGGATGTTCTCGTCGGCCAGGTCGCAGGCGATCGTCGCGTCGAGCGTCAGGATGCAATCGGCGACCTGGTGGCGCTCGATCTGGCCGGCGCCCTCGCGTGTGTCGAGGCTCGAGGCGTCGAGGATGCGGACGACGTCGGTGAGGCGCGCGCGGGTCCGCGCCGTGCCGAGCTTCAGCACGTAGTCCTTGTTCTGCTGGAGCGGCGTCCGCCCCAGCCAGAACAGGCTCGTCCGGAGGCGCGTCGATACTTGCGGCGCCGGCTGGGACCTGAGCGCGGCGAGTTCGCCGCGGCGCACGTAGATCTGCTGCGCCAGCGTGAAGCCCGCCGACTGGCCGGCGGCGGGTTCGTCGATGGTCGTGGCAGGGAACTCCTCGATCGTTTTCACCGTGCTCGACTTGCCCGACGGGTAGAAGACCACCTCGTCGCCGACCTTGATCGACCCCGAATCGACCGTGCCGGCAACGATGCGCCGGGTGTCGTCCATCTTGGTGAACTTGTAGACGTCCTGCACCGGCAACCGGAACGGCATCCCGGCCAGCGTCCCCTCGGGGTCGAACGTGTCCAGGATGTCCAGCGCGGTGGGCCCCGTGAACCACGGCATCGCGGCCGGGGCGGCCGTGATGTTCTCGCCCTGCAGGCCCGAGACCGGCAGGAACGCGCGCGCCTCGATGTCGATCTCCTTCAGGAAGTGCCGGTACTCCTCGACGACCTGGTCGAACACGTCCTGGCGGTAGCCGACCATGTCCATCTTGTTGACCAGCACCGCGATCTGCCGGATGCCGAGCATCGCGAGCATGTAGCCGTGGCGCCGTGAGTTCTCGCGCACGCCCTCGGCGGCGTCGATGACCAGCAGGGCGGCGGAGGCGTGTGACGCGCCGCTGATCATGTTCTGCAGGAACTCGATGTGGCCCGGCGCGTCGATAATCAGGAAGTCGCGCTTCGCCGTCTTGAAGAAGATGCGCGCGGCGTCGATCGTGATCCCCTGCGACTGCTCGTCCTTGAGCGCATCGAGCAGGAAGGCGTACTCGAACGGCTTGGCGTTCCGCTCGCAGTAGGCCTGGATCATCTCGAGCTTGCCCTGCGGAAGCGAGTCGGTATCCACCAGCAGACGCCCGACGATGGTGCTCTTGCCGTGGTCGACGTGCCCGGCGACGACGAGATTGAGCCGCTCACGGCCCTTGGGCGCCGTCACATGTAGCCCTTGCGCCGCAGTTCCTCGAGCGTGCCGCGATCCTCGGTGTCCTGCGCGCGGCCCGAGCGCTCGGCGATGTCCTTGAACTTGCCGGTCTGCAGTTCGGCCACCAGCTCGGCCGGGTTCTTCGCCGTCGAGTCGACCGGGAAGGTGCACGGCCCGCACCCGAGCGAGCGGTAGCGCTGGCCGGTGCCCTGGTCGTAGTAGAGCGAGACCGTGGGGATCTTCTCGCGATCGATGTAGGCCCAGACGTCGACCTCGCGCCAGTCGAGGATCGGATGGATCCGGACGTGCGTCCCCGGCTTGAAGTCAGTCTTGTACTGGTTCCAGAACTCGGGCGGCTGATCGCCAAAATCCCAGATGTTTTGTTGGTCGCGCGGCGAGAAGTACCGCTCCTTCGAGCGCGATCCTTCCTCGTCGGCGCGGATGCCGACGATGACGCCGGTGAACGGCTCCTTGTTGGGATCGGGGTCGTATGCCTTTGTCGTGTGGTTGAGGCGGTACCGGATCCCCTCGCCGCTCAGCGTGTCGGTCAGGGCCTGGGTCTTCAGGAGACCGCAACACGTGAGGCGATCGCACGCGCCGTCGGGGTAGGTCTGCTTCGCCTTCAGCGCGGCCTCGTTCTGGCCGTAGATCATCGTGAGATTCCACTCGAGCGCCAGCCGATCCCGGTACTCGATCATCTCCGGGATCTTGTAGGCCGTGTCGATATGCACGAGCGGGATCGGCACATGGCCGAAGAACGCCTTGCGGGCCAGGTACAGCATGACGGTACTGTCCTTGCCGATCGACCAGAGCATCGCCAGATTGCCGATGCAGCTGTAGGCCTCGCGGAAGATGTGGATGCTACGGCTCTCGAGCTGGTCCAGATGGTCCATGTCAGTGCCTAGGGCAGCGCGCCCACGGCGTGCTGCTCGAGATACTCGGTCACCTGATCGGTGGCATCGTCGAGCGACACGCGCGATGTGTCGATCGTGATCTCGGCCCGCGTCGGCGCCTCATAGGGATCATCGATGCCTGTGAACTGCGTGATCTCGCCGCGGCGCGCCTTCGCGTAGAGTCCCTTCACGTCGCGCTCTTCGCAGACCGCGAGCGGAGTCGAGACGAAGATCTCGACGAACCGATCGCAGAGGCCGCGGACGAAATCGCGCGTCTCGGCGTAGGGCGAGATGAACGCCGCGATGACCAGCACGCCGTTTCGCTCGAGCGTGCTGGCCAGGTGGCCGACCCGCTTCACGTGCAGGTCGCGCTCGGCCTTCGAGAAGCCGGTCGTCGGAAAGATGTCGCGGATCGTGTCGCCGTCGAGGTACTCCACCTTGTGGCCCCGGCGCTCGAGGTCGCCGTAGACCCGCTGCGCGATCGTGCTCTTGCCCGAGCCCGAGAGACCGGTGAACCAGAGGACCGCCGGCGTGGGGCCGGGAGCGGCCGCCCGCCCCGACATTGCTCGTTCCGCCCAGGCGCGCTCGTGCAGCGGCCAGAGCGCGATCTTGACGATCGCGTCGAGGGCGCCGACCATGAGCGACAGGCCGACATCGCGGGTCAGCGCGTAGACGAGCGCGGCGGTACTGACGGTCGCGACAGCCCGCCAGGAGATGGCCCGGGAGCGCGACGGCGGCGTCTGAACGAACATCAACTCGATGAGGGAAGCGTGAACGTGCCGGGCTCCAGCCCGATGACGAACCCGTCTTGCCGTAGCAGGGGGCTATTATATCGCAGCGAGACCGGGTGCGCCCCGCCCCGCTTCGAGTGCCGGTAGACGCAGTCGCCGGCCGCCACGTCCCACTCCATCGTTCGGCCGAGCCGCGGGTAGATGTCGGCCGAGCCCTCCGCCAGCAGGCAGAACTTCAGCGAGCTGCCGGCCGCGACCCGCGCCTTGACCCGGTAGTCCTTCAGGAACGCTTCCATGTGGGGGCTCGGATGCGACCGGCTCTCGGCGATGACCAGTTCGCCGGCCGGATCGGGGAAGGTCGAGAAGAGCTGTTCGGGCGCCGCGTCGCCGGCCTGTTTCCAGGTGCCGCGCCCGGCTTCGGCGCAGTACATGACGTCGAGCGGCGGCACGTAGACGACGCCGAGCACCGGGATCCCGCCGTCGATGAGCGCGATGTTGACTGTGAACTCGTCCGTGCCTCTGACGAATTCCTTCGTGCCATCGAGTGGATCCACCAGCCAGAACCGCTGCCAGTCGCGGCGAGTCTCGTAGAGGGGGATCGCGCTCTCCTCCGAGATGCACGGGATCGACCCGTCGAGCCGCTCGAGTGCCGCCCGGATTTGCGCGTCGGCTTCGCGATCGGCCGCGGTCACCGGTGTGCCGTCGACCTTGGCATCGACCGACAGGTCGCCCGACTTGTAGTAGCGGAGGATCGTAGCGCCCGCCTCGCGTGCGATCGTGCAGATGTCGCTCAACATGTCGAGGTCCTGAGCTATTATCATCGCATGATGTCGATTCTCGAGGGGTGGTGAACCACTCTTCCTGCCGCAGGTCCGGAGCGGAACCCGAACACACCTTGTCGATCGACGTCGACGATCAGGTGGTTGCGGCTTTCCAGTTGCGTGGACAGCCGCTCCCACGGGGTTACCGGCCGAAACTGCGCCGCGACATCGATCGAACGCTGCGGATCCTGTCTGAGATCGGCGCTCGCGCGACGTTCTTCGTCAACGCCCAGTACTGCGACGGCCGGGATGACCTCTTTGAGAGCATCGTGGCACAGGGCATGCGCTGGCTTCACATGGCTTCGAACATCGTGACGTGCGAGCGATGTCCGTGCCAGAGTTCAGGGCAGACGTGTCGCGGTCGCTGGCGACGTTGAGCCGCTATCAACGTCGCATCCTCGGGTATCGACCACCGGGATTCACGATGCCGTACTCTGCGGAGTACTTCCGTATCCTCGAAGACCTGGGCTTCAGCTATGTTTCCAGCGGCGCCGGCCTCAATCGTGGCGGCGTGCCTGACGCGGCCGGCCCGGTAGCGATCCATCCAGGTCTCTGGCACGTCCCGATCTCGACGACGCGTCTGTTCGGCACGGGTCTGAAGTTCCCGATCGGCTACTGCGTCATCTCACGGCTGCTGCCGCAGTCGCTCTATCTCTGGAGCGTCGATCGATGGGTACGCGAGCGGCGGTTCTTTCACTACTATGCCCATACGTTCGAAATTGCGGGCTGGAGACTGGCAGGTATCCGCCGACGCGGACGTTGATACCGGCGTTGTATCGTCTCCGGTGTCGTAACAGGGAGGACCTGTACCGCGCGATCGCCCGCCGCGTCCGTTTTACGCCGATTGAGGCAGCCCTGAAGGAGCCGATGCGGAGTAGCGAGGTGCGGGACGATGGCGACCACGGCGAGTCACAGACACGGGGGCTAGGCTCTTCATGAGCCCGAAAGTTGATAATCGCTGGCTCTCCGAGGCGCTGGCCTTCGACCGATTGTACGCAAGGACTGCCTTCGAGAGCCGTATTCCGATCCTCGGCGACATGCAGAGGCGCCGGCTCGAAGACCGCCTGCGGCAGGCGCTGGCCTTCGTCGAGACCTGCGGCGCGGCCCGTCTTCTCGACATTGGTTGCGGCTCGGGCCGCTTTGCCTTGGAGGCTGCTCGCCGAGGGGTGACGGTGATCGGCTACGACATCTCCGAGGAGGCGATTGCCAGGGCCAAGGTGCTGGCGGAACGTGCCGGCGTGCAGGATCGCTGCTTATTCGAATGTGTCGACATCACGGCCGTGGAGTTCCCGCCCGCCGATGCGTGGTTCGACCTCGGCTGCCTGCAATATGTCGAGCGGACCGAGGATGTCTTGCAGGCTCTTAGTCATGTGCCCGGGGTGTTTTCCTGTCTCCCGCGTCGTGGCCATGCCCTGAATCTTCTACGCTACGTATATCGCACGGTGTTGAAGGGGTCGGCCTTTCGAACTTTCTCGGAGTCGGAGTTGCGCCGATTGTTGGCAGCCTGGGAGCCGGTCGACATCGAGGCCGACGGCAACCGCTTCTGGATCACCAGACCCTGCAGTGACGTCTGACTTGACGTCGACTGCGAGGTCACCGACGTGTGGTGGCGGCGGCCTGGGCTATCATCTCGGTATGATGTCGTTTATCGATGGGCTCTATCGCAAGCTTCGGTTCGGAAAGCCGATTATTGTTGTCTCCGGTCTGCCGCGCTCCGGAACGTCGATGGCCATGAAGATGCTCGAAGCCGGCGGCGTGCCGATCGTCACCGACGGCAAGCGGACCGCCGACGAGAGCAATCCGAAGGGCTACTACGAATTCGAACCCGTCATGCGGCTACACGAGGATCCCGACAAGCGGTGGCTTACCGACGTCCGGGGCAAGGCGGTCAAGATCATCTCGTTCCTCCTGCCTAGCCTGCCCGAGGCGCACCACTACAAGGTCGTTTTCATGCATCGGGATCTGCGGGAAGTCATGGCTTCTCAGAGCAAGATGCTCGCGAAGCGCGGCGAAGAGCCGGGGGCGAACGCTGACGGCGACACGCTGATTGCGTCCTATAGAAAGGATGTCGAGAAGACCAAACGGCTGCTCGCCCGCCGACCCTGCTTCGACGTCCTCGACGTCGACTACAAGGCCGTCCTCGAGGATGCGGCCGGTGAGGCGGCGCGGATCGCGGCGTTCATTGGGGGACTCGACGCCGACGCCATGGAGGCCGTGGTCGACCAGCAGCTGTATCGGAACCGGCGGAGCTGAACCAACCGGCTGTCGGGCTGCTGGCCGGAACGAGCTTTCAACCCGGAATGATCTGGTATCGAACGAGCTACGAGGACGATCCGTACCGGGAAGTCTGGTTCATGCGTTCGTCGCACGCGGGAGGGTTGGCCTGCTGCTCAGGAAATGACCGTCTCCACATCCCACATCCAGAATGGATTGCGGCCGCAGTCCGTGAATCTGGTCTATGGCATCGACAAGTAGGTTAGGTACTGAAGGCCCCAATCCATTCGCCGTCCGAGCCTGGGCGTATTCTCGGCGACGAAGTGGGGAGGTGATGGTAGCCGGACTAGATTCCCTTCGCTTGGAGAAACACTCTGATGGTCCTGAGAAGGATCCCCGTATCGTACCGCCAGAGTTGGAAAGAGCTCAATGTTTGGCTCATCCGGATGTATTCCATTTCCAACTCATGCGTTGACTTCGTGGTTGGAATCCCCTTGTAGGACTGTAGCAACCCAGTCAGCCCCGCGCGCGCAGTCCGAATCTCCACCCCTTCCCGTCCTCTTCTTTCACCGTAATCTTCGACGCGAAAAGGTCGGGGACCGACCAGGCTCATTCTTCCCTGCAGGATGTGCAGCAACTGAGGCAGTTCATCCAAGTACCATTTCTTGATCCATTTGCCGACAGCCGTGCAATTCGCGTCACCCTCCAACGTCTTGGCTCGAACCAAACCGTGGCCGAGAGGCTCCTCTTCGAGCACACTCGCCTTGATGACTCGAAACTTGTAGCAATCAAAAGGCTGCTTCCCGCTGTAGCGGACCTCATGCCGTAACACGGTGCCCCGGTCCTCCGGGCGGATGATGCCGGACAGTTTGATGGCAAGAGGAATGACGATCCACAGCGGCAGACACAAGAGGGTCAGAAGCATTGCCAAGACGACATCGGTGAGCCGCTTTAGAAAAGGAATTCTCCTTTGCTCGATCGTAGTCGCGAGCTCCGAGTCCGTCATCCGACCTCGTTGTTCACCATAACCACTTGAATCTGCCACGTCGTCACTCAACATTCCGAACTCCTGCGCTATTATCTTCGCATATGTCGTCTTTCGATCGGCTCTACCGCCGGTGACCGTTCGGGAAGCCGGTCACCTCTACGAGCCGGTCATGCACCTGCATGAGAATCCCGACAAACGGTGGCTCGCCGACACCCGTGGCAAGGCGATCAAGATTATCTCGTTCCTGCTGCCGAGCCTGCCCGAGGCGCACAACTAGAAAGTCATCTTCATGCATCGCAATCTGCAGGAGGTGATGACGTCCCAGAGCAAGATGCTCCCGAAGCGCGGTGAGGAGCAGGGCGCCCATGACGCCGCGCTCGTCGCGTCGTACCAAAAGGATGTCGAGAAGACGAAGCGGTTACTCGACCGCCGCCCCTGCTTCGACGTGCTCGACGTCGACTACAGGGCCGTCCTCGACAACGCCGCCGGGGAAGCGGAGCGGATCGCGGCGTTCGTCGGAGGGCTGGATGCGGGGGTCATGGCGGCGGTCGTCGATCAGCAGCTGTACCGGAACCGGTGGGACTAGTCTCGTTACCGATGCGTCTTTCCGTTCTGATCCCCGTATTCAACGAGTCGGCGACGATCCAGGAGCTCCTGACCAAGGTCGACGCCGTCGACCTCGAGAAGGAGTTGATCATCGTCGACGACTGTTCGACTGATGGGACGCGTGATCTTCTGAAATCGATGAAGGAACCGAATCGAACTGTCGTGTTTCATGATCGGAACAGGGGCAAGGGCGCGGCCCTTCGGACAGGATTCGCACACGCGACCGGCGATTACGTCATCATCCAAGACGCGGACCTGGAGTACGAACCCGAGGATTACACTAGGTTGCTGGACGTGGCCGTTCGAGAGAACGCCCCCGTCGTCTACGGCTCACGATTCAAGGGTACACGTCCGGTGATGGCGTTCAAGCACTGGGCCGGGAATCGTACCCTGACGATGCTGACCAATTGGCTCTATGGCGCCGCGCTGACCGACATCGAAACGTGCTACAAGCTGCTGCGGCGAGACCTGGTCGCCGACCTTCGCATCGATTCCGACCGGTTCAACGTCGAGCCGGAACTGACGGCGAAGATTCTGATGCGCGGCACCGACATCGTGGAAGTCCCTATCGCGTATGCGGCGCGCACGCGAGCGGAAGGGAAAAAGATCTCCTGGATGGACGCGGTGTCGGCGGTGTGGACGCTTGTTCGGTTGCGATTCTTCGCCCGCTAACCTGTCGTTCCTTGGCGGGAACGTCGACCTCAGGCAACTCCACACCTCCAAGGCTATCGGAGCGCCGCCGTTCTGCAGGGCGCGTTGGAGACGATCCAGTCGGACGTGTTCCCCGACGTTTCAGCGGGCGTTCTAATTCCAGGCGCAGCCGGACGTGGTGGCGTCTATTGCCGCTGTCGAGCGCACCGTGCGCGCAAAACGCCGTCGACGACGGCTCGATGGCTCGCCCAAGGTGACCGCCGCGCTGGGATCGCGCCATCCGTGGGAGGAGCGGTTCGATCTTGGCCCATTGCGCGTCGGTCAAATGGACGCTGCGTCTGGCTACGATTACTACCTGCGGCCAGGGGAGTACCAAATCCGCGATTAATCTACAAGTACAAAGTCGACCCTTCAGGAGGTTGTGAAACCGCTTCTAGGAGCGGACTGAGTGTATCGTTGAGTCCGCGTCACTCGAGTGAGGCCGGCTCCACCTGGACGTACCATGACTTGAATCGCACAGGGAAACGACGCCGCCAGCGGTCGGTGCGCTCCAACCTTGGCTGTCCAACGCCGGCTGGCGCGGCGGATCGTTGGGGAATTACGATAGGATTCAGCTGCCTTGTGGCACGGCCCAGCCATGGACATCCCTTCAAGGGCGCCTGCTCAGAGCCAAATGCACGTAGCCCCGTGGGCGAGATGGGCGTGGTGCCTCGTCTTGAGCCTGTTGGTGACGGCGTGCCTCGTAGTGTGGCACGTCTCGTTGCTCTGGCTGGCTCGCGACACGCCGTGGCGACTGGCCGCTTGGCTGCTGGTCGTCCTGGCACTCGTGCTCGTCAGCAGGCAGTTGGCGCGACGCGTCACCCCAACGGCGCGCTCGTTCCTCATGCGGCACGCCGCCCGGATCGATACGGTCGGCATCGTCTTCATCGCGTTCTTGCTGTTGCTGCTCCTGCTCTTTCATATGGGCTTCGAGCGAGCAGCCTCCGACGGCCGGTCGTACTTCGTGCAGGTGCGATCCCTGGTCATGGATGGCGACCTCGACTTTGCCAACGATGAAGCGGAGTTTGGCGGACACGGCGCGAAACAGTACGCGTTCGGGGCGCCCATCCTCTGGAGCCCCTTTTTCGTCGCCGCCCATGTCTGGCTCAGTGGGCTGAATCTACTGGGAAGCGATCTCCGGGTCGACGGCTACTACTTCCCGTATCAGCGCGCGATCGGGCTCGGGACACTCCTGTACGGCTTTGTCGGTCTCGTCCTCATGTACAGGGTCGTGCGGAGGTATTTTTCGAAGGGCCTGGCCTGTCTGTCGACGCTGGGGTTGTGCGGCACGTCGTTTCTGATCTGGTATCTCGTCGTCGACAATTCGATGGTCCACGGCGTCTCGATGTTCGCGACGACGCTGTTTCTGTTTCTCTGGCACCGCGCTCGCGACGTCCCGACGCGAGTGCCCTGGATCTGGCTGGGCACCGCCGCGGGCGTCATGACCATGGTGCGATGGCAGAACGCCGCGTTCGTGGGGCTTCCACTGGCTGACCTCTTGTGGACATCCTACTGCGCTCGAACCGGTGATCGCCGCGCCCGGCTGCGCGCGGGCAGCGAAGACCTGCTCAGGTTCACCGGAGCCGCGTTCTGTGCGTTCGTACCCCAGCTCCTGTTTTGGAAGGCCGTGTACGGGTCCTGGGTCTACTTGCCGGTTCGCGAGCATGCGTTTCAACCGACCTGGCTGCCGCCATACATGATCGACGTCCTCTTTTCATCGAACCGCGGGCTGTTGTCGTGGACGCCCGTCATCACCGCGGCACTCGTCGGCCTGGTGCTCTTCGCCCGCGACCACTGGCGCGTGGCTCTCGTGCTCGGCGGTGGGTTTCTCGCCCAGACGTGGATCAACGGGGCGGTTGAAATCTGGTGGGGCGGCGTGGGTTTTGGCGCGCGGCGCTTCGCCAACTGCGCGCTCGTCTTCGCGGTTGGCCTGGCCGGTCTCCTGGCCGCAATCCAGCGACGCCCTCTCGTGGCACCGGCCGTGACGCTGTGTGCGCTGCTGCTGTTCAACACCGTATTCATGCTCGGCTACCGAGGCGGCACGTTGCCGCCGACCGAAGGCGTGACGTTCGCGAGCGTCATGGGCGAGTTGTACGACCGCGTGGGCAATCCGTTCTCGTTGCCCGTCGGCGCCTACGTGGCGTGGCGGTACGATGTGAGCTTGCCCATCTACGACCGGTTGCGGGGTCGGACGTACAACAATCTCTCGATCGACGTCGGTGCGCCAGGCGATGAGCGGTTCCTTGGCCACGGGTGGGCGGCGCGGGAACAGCATCCCAGTTTTTCGTTTCGGTGGGCGAGCAACGACACCTCCACCGTGCTTGTGCCACTCAAGACGAACGTGGATGACTACGTCCTCGAGCTCGAGTGGGGACCATTCAACGCGACGGGGTTACCCTCCCAGACAGTCCAGATCGAGGTCAACTCCATCGCCGTGGCCTCGCTGACGCTGCAGCCAGGGATGCAGGTGAGCCACATCGATATTCCGTCCACGACGCTCAGGCCCAATCTGAATCAGTTGCGCTTTCGATACGGATACGCCGTTTCACCCCAGGAGCTTGGCCTGTCAGTAGACGCCCGACGGCTTGCTGTCCAGGTGGTAACTATTCAGCTTCGGCGGCTCCTCGATCCGTAGGGGACCGCGACGGGCCGTTGTCCGCCGAGCCGTTGACTACCCAGTCGTTGGTGGTGGTGCGGAAGAGGGGATTCGAACCCCTACGATGTTGCCACCGCCAGCCCCTCAAGCTGGTGCGTCTGCCAGTTCCGCCACTTCCGCGTATTGGAGGGTGCGCACGACAACGGCCCGGCGCCGTCGTCGGGTTTGACTATCCCTGAGGCGGCTCGCTTGGCGGTTCCGTCTCGGGTTCCTCTGACGTCCCGGACTCGGCTGGTTCTTCCGACGCCGTTTCTGGCTCGGATGTCGTGATTGGCAGCAGCGGCGCCGCCGCCGGCGCCGGTCCACCGACACCGCTCAGCAGCGAGCCGGGTCCGCGCTGACCGATGATCGCCAGCGTGAGGGCGCCGACGATGAAGAGTACGCCGAGCACGGTCGTCGCCTTTGTCAGGACCGTCGCACTGCCGCGGGCGCCGAACGCCGTCTGGCTGCCGCCGCCGCCGAACGCGGCGGCGATGTCCCCGCCCTTGCCCTGCTGCAGCAGGACGACCAGGATCAGGAAGAAGCAGGCAACGATGTAGGCACCCAGCAATACGTAATAAAACATAGCCCTTAATTATAGCTCCGTCCCGCGACCGCCCGCCACAATCTGGTGGAAGCTGTTGGGATCGAGGCTCGCGCCGCCGACCAGCGCGCCGTCCACGTCGGCCTGCGCGACGAGTTCCTTGACGTTGCCCGGCTTCACGCTGCCGCCGTAGAGGATCCGGCACGAGTCGGCGGCATCGGCACCGAACGCGTCGCTGAGCGTCGACCGGATGTGCGCATGGGCTTCGCCGGCCTGCGCTGCCGAGGCGGTGCGCCCGGTGCCGATCGCCCAGACCGGCTCGTAGGCGACGACGAGCGTGCCCACCTGCTCGGCCGAGAGTCCGTTGAGGCCGCCCCGGACCTGCCGCGTCAGGACGGCGGGCATCTCGCCGCCGTCACGTTCTTCGAGGGTTTCTCCGACGCAGACTATCGGGATCAATCCGGCGGCGAGTGCGGCCTTCGTCTTCCGGTTGACGGCGTCGTCGGTGTCGCCGAAGAGCCGGCGTCGCTCGGAGTGGCCGACGATGACGTGGGTCGCGCCGGCCTCGACCAACATGCCGGCGCTGATCGCGCCGGTGAAGGCACCTTCGGCTTCCCAGTGCAGATCCTGTCCGGCGACGCCGATTCCGGTGCCACGAACACCCGTGGCGACGGCGGGCAGCGCCGTGAAGGGTGGGGCGATGACGATCTCGGCACCGGCGAGATCGACCCCTTCAGTCCCCCCGAGCAAAGCCGAGACGAATGCCTCGGCTTCCCCGACCGTCTTGTACATCTTCCAGTTCGCCGCCAGGAGAGGAGTGCGCATCGTTGGCCTCGTTCCAAGAGAAGGGCTTCGCCCTGCGGGCTCGCCCCGGTAGCCCTGCCCGCTCGCCTTCACTTCGGGGCCCCCAGTATTCTTTCACCCCTGCAGGAAGGGGCAAGGACTGCCCTACACTTAGCCCGTGACTGCTCGATCCGGCAGTGCCGCCACGCCGGGCAGCGTCCGGCCGCCGAGGAATTCGAGCGACGCGCCGCCACCGGTCGAGATGTGCGAGATGCGGTCCTTGACGCCGGCCTTGGCGATGGCGGCGATCGAGTCGCCCCCGCCGACGATCGTCGTACCGTCGACATGGGCCACGGCCCGCGCGACGCCGATCGTGCCGGCGGCGAACGGGTCCCGTTCGAACACGCCCATCGGTCCGTTCCAGACGACGGTCTTCGCCCCCAACAGGGCCGTCGCGTAGCGCGCCAGAGTCTCCGGCCCGATGTCGACGCCGATCCGGTCGCCGATCGCCGGGTCGTCGGCGGCCAGGACGTCGCCCGACGTCGCATCGAGCGCGGTCGTGACGAGATGGTCCACAGGCAGTTCGAGCGTGACGTTCCGCTCGGCCGCCCGGGCTCCGGCGACCACCTCGCCGGCCGCGTCCAACAGATCGCCCTCGACGAGCGAACGCCCGACTGGCAGGCCCTGCTGCTTGAAGAAGGTGTAGGCCATGGCGCCGCCGATGAGCAGTGTATCGACGCGCTCGAGCAGGTTGCGGATGACGTCGAGCTTGCCCGACACCTTCGCGCCACCGATCACCGCGACGAACGGTCGAGCCGGATTCGAGAGCGCGCGACCCAGGTAGTCGAGTTCTGCGGCCATCAGCAGGCCGGCGCCCGCCTCAGCCACGTGCCCGACGATCCCTTCGGTGGAGGCGTGGGCTCGGTGCGCCGCGCCGAACGCGTCGTTCACGTAGCTATCAGCAAGCGCGGCCAACGTCTTGGCGAAAGTCGGGTCGTTGGCTTCTTCCTCGGCGTGGAACCGGAGGTTCTCGAGCAGCACGACGCCGCCCGCCGGCGTCTCGCCGACGGCGGCTTCGGCCGGTGCGCCGATGGCGTCGGTCGCGAACGTGACCGGGCGGTCGAGCAGTTCCGCCAGTCGCTCGGCCACCGGCCGGAGCGTCAGGTCGTCGCGACGCAGCCCATTGGGCCGTCCGAGGTGCGAGGCGAGGATGACGGTTGCGCCAGCCTCGATCGCGCGACGGATCGTCGGCAGCGACGCCCGGATCCGGGTGTCGTCGGTGATCGCGCCATCGGCGATCGGCACGTTGAAATCGACGCGGATGAAGACCCTGCGGCCGGCGAGGTCGAGATCGTCGATCGTGCGCTTCCGGGGTGGCGTCGCCTCAACCATGCGGGCAGGGGTGCGAAAGGTTGCTAGAGCCCCTTTTCGGCGATGAATCGCAGCAGGTCGACGCAACGGTTGGAGTAGCCCCACTCGTTGTCGTACCAGGCCAGGACCTTCACGAAGTCACCATCCATCACCTTCGTGTAGGCCGCGTCGACGATCGACGAGTGCGGATTCCCCTTGAAGTCGACCGAGACCAGCTCGTCCTCCGAGACGTCGAGGATCCCCTGCAGCGGGCCGGCGGCCGCTTCGCGAAACGCGTCGCGAACCTCGTCGGTCGTCGTCTTCTTGTCGACCGTGGCGACCAGGTCGACGACCGAAACGTTCGGCGTGGGGACCCGGACCGAAACGCCGTCGAGCTTCCCTTTGAGTTCGGGCAGCACCGCGCCGACGGCGAGCGCCGCGCCGGTCGTCGTCGGAATCATCGAGACGGCGGCCGCGCGGGCACGCCGGCGGTCCTTGTGCGGCAGATCGAGCAACTGCTGGTCGTTCGTGTAGGCGTGGACCGTCGTCATCCAGCCGTGTTGCAGCCCGAACTGCTCGTGCAGGATCTTCGCGACAGGCGCCAGGCAGTTGGTGGTGCACGAGGCGTTCGAGATGAGCTTGTGCTGCGCCGGGTCGTACAGATCGGCGTTCACGCCGAGCACGACCGTCACATCGGGATTCTTCGCCGGCGCGGTCACGATGACCCGCTTGGCGTCGCCCGTGAAGTGCTTGCTGGCCGCCTCCCGGTTGGCGAAGAGTCCGGTCGATTCGAAGACGACGTCGGCGCCCAGCTTGCCCCAGGGCAGGTCGGCCGGGTCGCGGTGGGAGAGCAC
The DNA here is from genome assembly GCA_002328835.1 of Acidobacteria bacterium UBA2161. GTDB lineage: Bacteria > Acidobacteriota > Vicinamibacteria > Vicinamibacterales > UBA823 > UBA2161. Next base: position 57,513 of record DCWN01000021.1, read on the forward strand.
CTTGAACGGCGTGCCGTCGACGAAGATCTCGCCGTCGCCGGCCTCGACCGTGGCGGTCAGGTTGCCCATGACCGAGTCGTACTTGAGCAGATAGGCCAGCATGCTCGCGTCTGTCAGGTCGTTGACCGCGACCACCTCGACATCGGGGCGGCTCATCGTCGCCCGCATGATGTTCCGGCCGATGCGGCCGAACCCGTTGATTCCGACGCGAATGCTCATGACCCTGCTCCCCCCACAAGACGCTGTACCAGACAGGATGCCCGTTCGCGTTCACGCGAACAGCCCATTTTAGTGAACGTTCTTGCGAACGGTCAAACCGCCAGCTATACTCGACCGACGTCCGAGAGATGGCGTCGTCGCATCCGGATGCGGCACCTCTCCGATGTACCTCATCTACAGTTTCCTCACGCTCGTCTTCTTCATCATCGTTTCGCCGTACTTCGCCTATCAGGCGCTGCGCTACCGGAAGTACATCGGCAGCCTCCGCCAGCGGCTCGGCTATCTCCCCGTCTCGTTCAATCTGGACGGCGAACCGTCGATCTGGATCCACGCCGTCTCGGTGGGGGAGGTCCTGGCGGCGCGTGCGCTGCTGCCCGAGTTGCGTGAGTGCTACCCCTCGCTCCGGCTGTTCATGTCGACGACGACGATGACCGGCCAGCGGTTGGCGCGTCAGAACCTGCAGGGCCTCGATGGGGTCTTCTACTTTCCGTTCGACCTCAGCTTCATCGTGAACCGCACGCTGCGGCTGGTCCGGCCGAAGCTCTTCATCATGATGGAGACCGAGATCTGGCCGAACCTGCTGCGGGCGTGCCGGCGGCAGGGCGTGAAGACGATGCTGGTGAACGGGCGGATCTCGGCGCGCTCGTTCCCGCGCTACCGCGCGATCCGCCCGCTGTTCCGCCACGTGCTGGAGCAGATCGACCGCTACTGTGCGCAAGGCAACGAGTCGGCGCAGCGCTTGATCGACCTCGGTGCCGATCCCGCCCGGGTGATCGTCACCGGCAGCCTGAAGTTCGATTCGCTCGAGCCGCCGACCGCGCGGCCCGCGCTGCAGTCGAGAGACCGCGTGCTGCGCTACTTCCGGATGAGCGAGCGCCGCCATGTCGTGGTCGCGGCCAGCACGCTCAAGGGCGAGGAGGCGCCGGTGCTGCGCGCGTTCGCCCGCGTCAAGCGGTCCGCCGCCGACGCCTTGCTCATCATCGCGCCCCGCCACCCCCAGCGGTTCGACGACGTGGTGCGTTTGGTCGAGAGCACCGGGTTCTCGGTGGCCCGCCGGACCGACCTGCCGATCGACAGCGAGCCCCGGATGGACGTCGTCGTCCTCGACACGATCGGCGAGCTGGCGCGGCTCTACCAGGTGGCCACGGTCGTCTTCGTCGGCGGCAGCCTGGTCGACGCCGGCGGCCACAACATTCTCGAGCCGGCCGTCTTCGGCAAGCCGATCGTCTTCGGTCCGCAGATGCAGAACTTCCAGGAGATCGCCGAGGCCTTCGTGGCGTCGAACGCCGCCTGCCAGGTGCGGTCCGAGCGCGAGTTCGAGGAGGCGCTGATGGCGTTGCTCGCCGATCCGGCGCGTCGCGCCGGCCTCGGGGCCGCCGCGCGGGCGCTGGTCGAGTCGAATCGCGGCGCCAAGCAACGGAGTCTGTCGGCGATCCAGGATCTGCTGCCGCCCGAGGACTCGGACAGCACGCCCACCGTCCGGCCCTTCCGGCTCGTCCAGTAGCACGTCAGTTTCTAGAGGTCGAGTGCAGCTGATCGATTCGCTCTATGCGGCGGTCGCCCGAGGGCGCCGCCGGTGGTACGAGTCGAACCCGGCGCGGCGCCGCGTCCTGGACCGGCCGGTCGTCAGCATAGGCAGCCTCTCGGCGGGCGGAAGTGGAAAGACGCCACTCGCCGCCTGCGTGGCGCGGTTGCTCCGGGAGGCCGGCGAGCGACCGGCGATCCTCAGCCGGGGCTATGCCCGCCAAGCGGCGAGTGATGGCGTGACGGTCGTGCGCGACTTCGCCGGGATCCGAACCGATGTCGAGCACGCGGGTGACGAGCCGATGATGCTCGCGCGGGCGCTCGAGGGCGTCGCCGTGGTGGTCGATGCCGACCGCTACCTGGCCGGGCGGTTGGCGGAAGGCCGGCTTGGAGCGACGGTGCATCTGCTCGACGACGGGTTCCAGCACCTGCAACTCGCGCGCGACGTCGATCTGCTGGTGATGCGGGCGAGTGAGCTGGACGGTGCCGCGACGTTTCCGTCGGGCCGCCTCCGCGAGCCGGTAGCGGCAGCGACCCGGGCCGACGCGTTGCTGCTGAGCGGCGCCTCTGAGTCTGAGGAGGACGGGGAGGCCTCTTCCATCGGCATCCGGCTGGGCGTCCCCAAGGTCTTCGAGTTCACGCAACACCTGGGGCCGGCCGTCGGCGCCGATCCGGCCGACACGCCGGTTCGGATCGAACGCCTCCGCGTCTACTGTGTCGCCGGCATCGCCGCGCCCGATCGGTTCTTCGAGGCGGTGCGTGAACGCGGCGCCGTGGTCGCGGCGACGCGTCCGTTTCCCGACCATCATCCGTTCTCGAGGGCAGAGATCGACGAGATGGCGGAGGCGGCCACGGCGGGGGGCGCGGAGATCGTCCTGACGACCGAAAAGGATCTCGAGAGGATGCTGCCGCACCGCCCGTGGCCATTCCGGCTGGCCACCGTGCCGCTGGTCGTCGAGATGCCGCAACGTGAGGCGTTCGGTGCATGGCTGATGGAACGCCTCGACGCGGCTCGGCACAGGCGTCTCGAAGCGGCCCGCGGGGAATCGGAAGGGTGATGGGAGGTGTGCGCGCGATCCGCCATCGATGCGAGTACGCTGCGCTGGTCGCCGCCGGCGCGCTGATCACTCTGCTGCCCTGGCGGCTCACGCGGTGGATGGGCCGGGTGCTCGGCTCGGCGTTCTACCTGGTCGATGGCCCGCACCGCCGGCTGACCACCGCCAACCTGCAGGCGGCGTTTCCCGCGCGATCGCCCAAGGAGTGCCGCGCGCTGGCTCGCTCGACCTTTCAACATTTCGGCCGGCTGGCGGTCGACCTCCTGAAGTTCCGCACGCTCTCGCCCGACGCGATGCTCGCCATGGTCGAGGTCGACCCTGCCGGCGCCGAGCGCGTCGAACAGGCCCAGGCGCGCGGGCGTGGCATCCTCTTCCTGACCGGCCACTTCGGGTTCTGGGAGATCCAGGCGCTGGCGCACAGCCTTCGGTTCGGCCCGATGTCGGTCATGGCGCGCGCGCTCGACAATCCGCACGTGCACGAGTTGCTCGAACAGGTCAGGGTCTCGACCGGCAACAGCGTCATCTACCGGCGCGGCGCGCTGCGGCGGGTCTTTCGCACGCTCGGGGGGAACGGCGCCGTCGGCATGCTGATCGACCAGCACGTCCAGCCCCGCGACGCCGTCTACGTCGACTTCTTCAATCGTCCGGCGGCGACGACCGCGGCACTGGCGGTCCTGGCCGCGCGGACCGGCGCGCCGGTCATTCCGCTCTTCGCGCTGCCGCTCGACGACGGGCGCTACCGTCTGGTGTACGAGCCGGCGGTCGAGCCGCCCGAGAACGAGACCCCCGACGCGCTGCGCGCCTTCACCCAGCGGTGCACCGACGTCCTGGAGATGTACGTGCGGCGCTATCCCGACCTCTGGCTCTGGATGCACCGCCGCTGGCGCGATCGGGAATCGGAACTGGAGACGACCGCCGAGATGTTCCCGGCCGCAAGCCCGGAGCCGGACGCCGAGCCGGAAGTAGAGAACGTTGTGGGCGATGCGCGCCCCAGTTCGGCGACCGACCGTGACTGACCCGGCTCGTCTGGTGGTCGTGACGCCGAGTTGGCTCGGCGATATCGTGATGGCGTTGCCGTCGATTGTCGCCCTCCGGCGTCACTTCGCCTCGTCGCATCTCGCGCTCGCGCTGCCTCGGGTGATGACGTCGATCGCCCGCGCGCTGTCTGGCTCCGACATTCCGAATGCGGTGGTCCCGCTCGACGGCGGACGCGCCGGCGTTGCTGACGATGCCGCGCGGCTCGCCGATGGCGGGTACGACACGGCGATCCTCTTCCCCAATTCGTTCCGCTCGGCCTGGGTCGTGCACAAGGCCGCCATCGCCGAGCGCTGGGGCTACCGGGCCGACTTCCGCGGCTGGCTCCTGACCCGCGGGATCAAGCGCCCGAAGCGCGGCGGCCATCAGGCCGACTACTACCGGGCGCTTGTCAGCGCGCTCGGTGTGTCGACAGGGGTCGCGGACAAAGACGAGGCCGAGAGGATCGCGCTGGTCGCGACCGATGCGCATCGGGCGCGCGCTGCCTCGCTGCTTGCCCTCGAGAAGGTCGGGGCCGACGAGCCGATCGTCGCGATTGCCCCCGGCGCGGGCCACGGCCACGCCAAGCAGTGGCCGCCCGAACGCTTCGCGCGACTCGCGCGGCGAACCTCGACCGAATTGGGCCGGGTGGTCGTGCTCGTCGGCAGCACCGCCGACCGGCCCGCCGGCCGTGCGATAGAATCCGCTCTGGCCGAGGCGAACGCCATGGCCGGATCCGATGCCGCCGGCCGGGTCGTCAACCTGGTCAACCTGATAGGCCGGACCGACCTGTCGGCGCTCATCGGCGTGCTGTCGGGTTGCGACGTCTGCGTGTCGAACGACACCGGGGCGATGCACCTGGCGTCGGCGCTCGGACGGCCGGTCGTGGCGTTGTTCGGGCCGTCGGACGAGCGGGCGACGGCGCCGCTAGGACCCCACGAGCTGATGATGCACCCGGTGCACTGCCGCCCCTGCTTGCTGCGCGACTGCCCGATCGATCACCGCTGCATGACCGGCATTTCGACCGACGACGTCTTCGCGGCCTTGGCGCGCGGCCTGACCGGGTCGCCGCAGGCGGTGTCGCAATGAACATGTCGCCCGCCGTCTTCCTCGACCGCGACGGCACCTTGATAGAAGAGGTGGGCTACCTCGATCGGATCGACCGGATCGCGCTCTACCCGTGGAGCGTCGATGCGGTTCGGCTTCTGAACCGCGCCGGCTTCAAGGTCGTGGTCGTCACCAATCAGTCTGGCGTCGCCCGCGCCATGTTCGACGAGGCGTTCGTGGGCGAGGCCCATTCGTTCATCGACACCCGTTTGCGCGAGGGTGGCGCCGCGATCGACGGCTTCTACTACTGCCCACATCATCCCGACGCGCCGATCGAGGCGTACCGGAAAGACTGCGACTGCCGAAAGCCCCGCACCGGAATGGCCGAACAGGCGAAACGCGACCTCGATCTCGACCTCGGTAGGTCGTTCGTCGTCGGTGACCGATGGCTCGATGTCGAGCTGGGGACGAATTTCGGCGGACGGGGCATCCTCGTCCGCACTGGCTACGGCGAGGCCGAGGTGGCGCGTCCGAAGGCGGGTGTTGACGCCGCGCTCGTCGCGCCCGATCTGATGACCGCCGTCTCGTGGATCTTGCAGCAGCAGCCGTAGGGCAGGACTTGCCTCGCGGAAAGGTTGCCGTCAGGTGTAGGGCAGGCCTTGCCACCACGTGCAGAGTCAGACAATGTGTGGCCCCCAGCGGAGCGGGCGGGTAGCCCTGCCGGGGCGAGCCGAAGGCGAAGCCCAATTCTCGAAATGCCAATCGTCAACCCCGCCGAACTCGAGACGCTGATCGCCACCTGGCGTGACCACGGCGACACCGTCGCCCTCGCCTCCGGCTCATTCGACGTCCTGCACGTCGGCCATGTCCGCTACCTGCAGGGCGCGAAACGCCGAGCCGACCGGCTGGTCGTCGCCGTGAGTGACGATGCCTCGGTCCAGGCGCTCGAAGGTGCCGGCCGACCGATCCTCTCGGCCGCCGATCGGGCCGAGCTAGTGGCGGCGCTCGACGCGGTCGATACCGTCATTATTTGTTCCGAGACGGCGGTCACCGATCTTCTCGAGTCGGTTCGTCCCGACGTCCACTGCGAGGACACCCAGCCGACCGAGCAGTCGACGCGTGAACTCATTGCGCGGATCGCCAACCAACCGTGACCCGCATCTTGATCGTCCGGCTCAGCTCGCTGGGCGACATCGTCCATACGCTGCCGCTCGCGGCGGCGCTGCGCCGGGGGTTTCCCGAGGCACGCCTCGACTGGGTCGTCGACGAGCGCTACCAGGAGATTCTCGACCTCGTGCCGATCGTCGATCGCCGGGTCGTCTGGCGGACGCGCTCGGCGCCGGCCTGGTGGAGCGTCGCTCGCGTCGTCGCCGATCTGCGGCGTGAGCGCTACGACGTCGTCGTCGATGCGCAGGGCCTGCTCAAGTCGGCCGTTCTGGCGCGGCTCGCCGGTGGCCGCCGCGTCATTGGGCTGCCGCGGAGCCATTTGCGCGAGCCCGCCGCGCGCCTGTTCTACGGCGAAGAGAGCCAGCCGGGCCCGGCTCGGCACGTGGCCGCGATGAATCTCTCGTTGGCGTCGGTGCTTGGCGTCGACCCGACCGCTGCGTTTGCGTCTTGGGAGTTCCCACTCGTCGTTCCCGACACGGCCGCCGTCAACGAACTCCGAAGCCGGCTCGGGCCGGAGGCGGGCCCGTTCGCCGTCGTCAACCCGGGCGCAGCGTGGCCGAGCAAGCGGTGGCCGGCGGAGCGCTTCGGTGCGCTCGCCGCTCGGCTCCGCGCCGACCATGGCCTACCCGTTGCCGTCGTCCAGGGGCCGGAGGAGGACGCGAGCGCCCTTGCCGCGACGGTCGTCGCTGCTTCGCAGGGCGCAGCGACCGCCACCGGGCCGACCTCGCTCGGTGAGCTCGCCGCCATATTGAAGGAGGCGGCCCTCCTTGTTTCGGGTGACACCGGGCCGTTCCACATCGGTGCCGCCCTCGGGACGCCGATCGTCGGCCTCTACGGTCCGACCGACCCCGCACGAAACGGTCCGTGGGCCGCTGACGACCTCACCGTGTCACGGTTCGCCGAGTGTCGTTGTCAGCGCGTACGCCAGTGCCAGACCGAGCAGTGGTGTCTCGACGACATCTCGGTCGACGCTGTCGCCTCGGCCGCCGCCGCGCGTCTCGCCGCCACCGGACGCGATGAGCAATGACTGACGGTGGGGGAGAGCCGACGACGTTCCTGGCGCGTGTGGCCGGGCTCCGCGTGCCGCTCGGCTTCGTCGTCGGCGTCGTGACCATCGCCGCCGCGCGCCCCAGTTCACTGACCCTGCTACTCGGCCTGCCGATCGCCCTCGTCGGCGAACTCGTCAGGATCTGGGCCGCCGGACATCTCGAGAAGGGGCGAGAGGTCACAACGTCGGGGCCCTACCGCTGGGTGCGGCATCCTCTCTATGTCGGCTCGGCGATTCTCGGTTTCGGCTTCGCCACCGCGACCGGGAGCCCGATCATCGCGGTCGTCGTGGCTGCCTACCTCGGCCTGACGCTGACCGCGGCGATCAAGACGGAGGATGCCGAGTTGCGGGAGCGGTTCGGCGTGGCTTACGACGCCTACCGCGCCGGCGAGCCGGGCGAGCCGGGCCGACAGTTCAGGTTCGACCGGGCGGTCCGGAACCGGGAACACAAGGCCGCTGCGGGGCTGCTGTTCGTTGCCGCGTTGCTTTGGGTGCGTGCCTTCTATGTATGACACCCTCTCCCTACTGGGAGAGGGTTGGGGTGAGGGTTATTGGTGGGCGGTACAGGGTTCGAACCTGTGACACCCGGCGTGTAAAGCCGGTGCTCTACCACTGAGCTAACCGCCCCGCTCTTCAGCCTGGAGCCGTGAATGATAATATAGAGGTTCGCCGCGTTGGCGACATTGCGGGGTCGTAGTTCAGTTGGTTAGAACGCTGGCCTGTCACGCCAGAGGTCGCGAGTTCGAGTCTCGTCGGCCCCGCCATTTCCTGCTTCACAAGTTGGGTCGAGGGGGACAGCACACAGTCGTGTCAAGGAAGCTTCTCCCACGATCGGCTGGCAGGCGGCACGGGGGCAGCGCGCGACCGTAGCGGCCGGCCATGCACACCTCGGTCTTCGGACTCGCCGCGGTCGGGGCCCGCCTGCGGCGCTTGGTCTGCACCGTTACCGAGAGTCCCCCACGTCGCCGTTGCGAAGTCGCCTGGTTTCAGACGGCCGCCCGGCCGTGTTCGGCTCTTGACTCGCTCGAGGAGACGGTCGCGCTTACTCGTCATTCGTTCTCGCCCAGCCCAGAGTCAACGAAGCGCTTGCGGCCACATGTTACGCTTTTTTCAGTAGCCTGATGCCACTCCACAAGATCGCCGGCCATCGCTCCGTGCTTGATCTCCTGGCTCGCGCGTTGGCGCGTGACACGCTGCTGCCGACGTTGCTCTTCGTCGGTCCGGAGGGTGTCGGCAAACGGCGCGTCGCCCTCACGCTCGCTCAAGCCATCAACTGTCAAACGCGAACGGCAGCGGTCCCGGGGAGGGGCGCCAGCCCCCTGGAGGCCTGCGGCACCTGCGAGAACTGCCAGCGGATCGAACGCGGCGTGCATGGCGACGTGCTGGTGGTAGAGCCGGGCGAAAGTGGGGCGATCACGATCGATCAGGTCCGGGATGTCGTAGACCGGGCGAGCTACCGCCCGTTCGAAGGGCGAAAGCGCGTCGTCGTCATCGACGAGGCCGAGATGCTCGGGCCCGATGCACAGAATGCGCTATTGAAGACCCTGGAGGAGCCACCGGGTGCGTCGATGTTCGTCCTCGTTTCCTCGCGCCCGGATGTGCTGCTGCCGACGGTGCGGTCGCGATGCCCCCGACTCCGGTTCGGCCGCCTCAGCGCCGCGGAGGTAACCGACACCTTGGTCCACGACCACGGCTACGCCGAAGCCGATGCCCGAGCTGCCGCCGCCAGCGCGGACGGCAGCATCGGGCGAGCGCTGGGTGCCGACTCGACCTCGGTCGCTCAGGCTCGCGACGTGGCGTCTCGAGCCCTCCAGACGGCGACAGCATCGGCCGACCCGAAGCGCCGGCTGGAGTCTGCCAAGGAGCTGGTCGCGAAGAGTAAGAAGAAGGGCGCACCCGCGGCCGACCGCGAAGCCCTGGCGCTGCGACTGCGTGCGATGACCTCCTTGTTGAGGGACGTCGGCCTCGTCCTCAGTGGTGGGAACGACGCAGGCCTGGCGAACGCCGACCTCGGGTCGGAGGTCATGAAGCTGGCGGATCGCTACGATGGCGACCGGGTCGTCCGTGCCTTCTCGGCGGTCGATCGAGCGCTCGGCGCGCTCATGGCGCGCAACGCCAGCCCGAAAGTCGTGGCGGATTGGCTGGTGCTGCAGCTGTGAGGACCGTTTCCCTCTACACTACCTGAATGACGACGTCTGCTCGGCCTCGGATCGCCGTGACGGTCGGCGATCCGGCTGGCATCGGGCCGGAGGTCTGCCTGAAGGTCGCGGCGGACCCGAAGGTGTGTGAGGTCGCCGAGATCACGATTCACGGTCCGACGACCGCCGAGGAACTGGAACCGTTCGCGCCGGGCATCGTTTCGGCCGAGGCCGGCCGATCGGCCTACGAGACGATCGAGCGCGCCGTCGCCGAGGTTCAGGCGGGCCGGGCCGATGCGCTGGTCACCGCACCGATCAACAAGGAAGCGTTCGCTGCGGCTGGGCTGCAGTGGCGAGGCCATACCGAACTGCTCGCGCACCTGACCGGGGCCGACGACGTCGCGATGATATTCCACTCGGACAAGCTCCGGGTGGTACTGGCGACGGTGCACGTCCCGCTTGCACAGGTGCCGAGCCTGTTGACGGCCGAACGGGTGGAGAAGACGATCCAGCTGGCGGCGGCGGAACTGCCGCGCTTCGGTGTGGAGGCGCCCAGACTCGCCATGGCCGGCCTCAACCCCCACGCCGGCGAACATGGCCTGCTCGGCTCCGAGGACGGTGAGGTCATCGCCCCGGCGGTCGAGGTGTGCCGTGCGGAGGGAATCGATGTCGTCGGTCCGCTTCCCGCCGATACGTTGTTCGTGAGCGCGATTAAGGGGCGCTACGATGCGGTCGTGGCCTGCTACCACGACCAGGGGCTAATTCCGGCGAAGCTAGCGGCGTTCGGCAAGATGGTGAATGTGACGCTCGGCTTGCCGATCATCCGCACGTCGGTGGATCATGGCACGGCGTTTGACATCGCCCGCCAGGGCGTGGCCGACCCGTCGAGCATGGTGGAGGCGGTGCTGCTGGCGGCGCGGCTCGCGGCGGGGCGGCGCGTCGTCCGCGCCGGGCACGCCGAGCC
>DCWN01000021.1:67997-71501 GCA_002328835.1 Acidobacteria bacterium UBA2161
GTCCGCGCCGGGCACGCCGAGCCATGACCGAGAAGAAACCGAAAGAACGGCCGATTGCCGAGAACCGGAAGGCGTTTCACGATTTCCACATTCTGGACACGTTCGAGGCCGGCGTCGTCCTGGTCGGCACTGAGGTCAAAGCGATCCGGGAAGGCCGCGTCAATCTCAGGGACAGCTTCGGCCGGGTCGAAGCGGGCGAGGTCTTCGTCTACAACATCCATATCAGCCCCTACAGCCATCGGGGCTACGCCGAACACGAGCCGACGCGCCGGCGGAAGCTGCTGCTGCACAAGGCCGAGATCCGGAAGCTCGTGGGGAAGACGGTCGAGCGCGGCATGACGCTCGTGCCGATCCGGATGCACTTCAAGAACGGGAAGATCAAGGTGGCGATCGCTCTGGCGAAGGGGAAGAAGTCGCCCGACAAGCGCGAGCGGATCCGGCAACGGGAAGCCGAACGCGAGACGCGTGCTGCCATCAAGGAACGACGAGGACGATGAAGGAGCTGGGGGCGATGCGGGTGCCGTTGGTCGACCTCGGCGCGCAGTACGAGTCGATCCGAGAGGATCTGCTGGCCGCCGTGACGCGGGTGTGCGACAGCCAACGCTACATTCTCGGCCCGGAAGTGGAGCTGGCTGAGCAGGAGCTAGCCAAGCGCCTGTCGGCCACGCATGCGATCGGCGTCTCGTCGGGCACCGACGCGCTGCTGGTCTCGCTGATGGCGCTCGGCGTTAGGCCTGGCGACGAGGTCGTTACCAGCACCTATTCGTTCTTCGCGAGTGCCGGCTCGATTGCGCGGCTGGGCGCGACGCCGGTCTTCGTCGACATCGACCTGGCGACCTTCAACCTCGACCCGGAGAGTGTGAAGGCGGCGATCACACCGAAGACGAAGGTCATCATGCCGGTGCACCTGTTCGGGTTGGCCGCGCCGATCGACCCGATTCTGGAGGCCGCGGCCGAGGTCGGGATTCCGGTACTCGAGGACGCCTGCCAGGCGGTCGGCGCGCGCTATCGCGAGAAGCAGGTCGGCACCCTCGGGGCACTGGGATGCATCTCGTTCTTTCCCAGCAAAGCGCTGAGCGCCTTTGGCGACGGTGGGTTGGTGGTGACGAACGACGACGAGTTGGCGGCCCGGGTTCGGAGGCTGCGGACGCATGGGGCCGAGAGCAAGTACTGCCACTCCGAGATCGGCGGCAACTTCCGGCTCGACGCAATGCAGGCGGCGATTCTGCGCGTGAAGGCGCCGCACCTGCCCCACTGGCTCGACCAGCGCCGGCAGAACGCCGCGCGCTATACCCGGCTGTTCGAGGAAGCCGACGTGGTGACGTTCGGCGTCGAGTTGCCAGTCGAGCCTGAGGACCACTGGCATACCTACCACCAGTACGTCATCAAGGCGCCGCGCCGCGACGAGCTGCGGAAGCACCTCGAGGCCCACGACGTCGGGACGGCGGTGTACTACCCGGTCCCCCTGCACCGACAGGAGTGCTTCGCACACCTCGGATACGCGGCCGGAAGCCTACCGCGCGCCGAAGCGACGGCGGAAACCGCGCTGGCGCTGCCGATGTACCCCGAACTGACCGAAGAACAGCAAACGCACGTCGTCGAGACGATGGCGCAATACCTCCGGATGTCGTGATGCCTACGCGACGGGTCATGGTGACGGGTGCTGCCGGCCAGCTCGGGGGCGTCATCTGCGAGCAGTTCGGCGGCGGCCATGATGACTACGACGTCACGGCCCTCACACGAGCCGACCTGGACCTGACTGACCACGACGCGGTGCAGCGTGCTGTTCACGACACTCAACCCGGACTCATCATCAACTGCGCGGCTTACAATCGCGTGGATGACGCGGAGGACGACGCCGTCGCCGCCCTTGCCGTCAACGCCTTCGCGGTCCGGTCGCTGGCTCGGGCGGCGACCCGCGTGGGTGCCATACTGGTGCACTACAGTACCGACTTCGTCTTCGACGGTACAGCCGGTGTGCCGTACACCGAGGCCGATGAGCCGAATCCTGGGAACGTCTACGGATCCTCGAAGCTGATCGGCGAGTGGTTTGCGCTGGACGTGCCATCGGCGTACGTGATCCGCGTGGAGAGCTTGTTCGGCGGGAGTCCCGCGCGCAGCAGTGTCGATTGGATCATCGACGCCATCCTGGGCCGGCGAGAGGTCCGCGTCTTCACTGACCGGATCGTCTCGCCCAGCTACGTGCACGACGTCGCCCGGGCGACCCGATCGTTGGTCGAGTCGGACGCGGCGACCGGCCTCTTCCACTGTGTGAACTCCGGTCACGGCACCTGGTGGGAGGTAGCCGAGGAGATCGCGCGTCAAGTTGGGGCCGAGCCCCGGCTGGTACCGGCTTCCCTGGAGACGGCACGGTTGCGGGCCGCTCGCCCGAGGTATTGCGCGCTGTCCAACGCCAAGTTGTCCGCTGCCGGCGTGGCGTTGAAGTCGTGGCAGGACGCCTTGCGCCGCCATCTACGATCGCGGAGATCGGTGGATTGACGGTGCCGATCACAGGGCTGAGCCCTGCGCAACAGGAAGTACCTCGGGACTTCAGTCCCGCGCACCGTCGGCCGGGAACCTGAGTGCTATAGTGACGGTGGAGTCGAGAGGGTGAGCGCGTCGCAGAAGACACTCGTACGCAAGTTGGAGGATCGCTCCGCGACCGTCGGAGTCATCGGACTCGGATACGTCGGACTGCCGCTGCTCGTGGAGTTCGCACGTGCGGGCTTTTCCGCAATCGGGTTCGACATCGACGCGGCGAAGGTCGAGCAGATCGGACGCGGGGAATCGTACATTCCCGACGTCAGCTCCGACGATCTGGCGCCGGCTGTCCGTGATGGTCGTCTCCTGGCGACGACCGATCTTCGACGGCTCTCCGAGGTCGATACCGTCAACATTTGCGTGCCGACGCCGCTGCGTAAGACGAAGGATCCTGATCTGTCGTTCGTCGCAGCGGCCGCGGAGTCCGTGGCGAAGCACCTCCACGCAGGGCAACTCGTCATTCTCGAATCGACGACCTATCCTGGAACGACCGAGGAGGTCGTGCAGCCAATGCTGGAGCGCGGCGGCTTGAAGGTCGGCCGGGACTTCTGCCTGGCATTCTCCCCCGAGCGCGTAGATCCCGGAAACGCCGAGTGGCGAACCGCCAACATCCCGAAGGTTGTCGGCGGTGTGGACCCCGAGTCAACCGAGGCAGCCGCAGCGCTGTATCAGCAGATCGTGGAGACCGTCGTGCCGGTCTCGTCGACGCGCGTGGCGGAGATGGTCAAGCTGCTCGAGAATACCTTCCGGGCCGTCAATATCGGCCTCGTGAACGAGCTCGCGCTGATGTGTCACGACCTCGGTGTGAATGTGTGGGAAGTCATTGATGCGGCGAAGACGAAGCCGTTCGGGTTCATGCCGTTCTATCCGGGTCCGGGTCTCGGCGGACACTGTATTCCGATCGACCCGTTCTACCTGAGCTGGAAGGCGCGCCAGAAAGGGTTCGAGAGCCGATTCATCGAG
>DCWN01000021.1:71803-76562 GCA_002328835.1 Acidobacteria bacterium UBA2161
GGGTTCGAGAGCCGATTCATCGAGCTCGCCGGTCACATCAACGCGACCATGCCACGCTACGTCCTCAAGCGCGTGAGCGATGCACTGAACACCGTCGGCAAGCCGCTGAAAGGCTCGAGGATCCATCTCTTCGGCGTTGCATACAAGGCCGACGTGAACGACGTCCGTGAGTCGCCGGCAATCGATCTCGCCCAACTGTTGCACGAGCGTGGCGCGGTGTTGTCCTACAGTGATCCGTATGTTCCGCAGCTTTCCGTCGGCTCACTGCAGATCGACGCAACCGATTCTCGCAACGCGTTCGGCCTCGGTTTGGATTGCACCATAATCACGACCCCACACAGCGCGTTCGACTACGACGCGATTGTCAAAGGCTCGCCGCTGGTCGTCGACACTCGCAACGCGCTGAAGGGACGGAGCGAGCCACACATCGTCAGGCTGTGAGTGCCACAGTGTCGGCGACGTTTTGACGAAGGTCGGCGAATCTTCTAGAATACGAAGGACTTAGCGGCCTCAAGCATGTCGAAGCGTGCCATCATCACAGGGATCACGGGACAGGACGGCTCGTATCTGGCAGAGTTGCTGCTCGAGAAGGGGTACGAAGTCGTCGGGGTTGTGCGCCGATCCAGCGCGCCGAACTACTGGCGAATCGAGCATCTACTCGATCGCATTCACCTGAAGCCAGCCGACCTGCTCGATCAGCTGTCGATGATCCGGGCGATCGATGAAGTGCGCCCCCACGAGTTCTACAATCTGGCGGCGATGTCGTTCGTTCCGGCGTCGTGGGATCAGCCGATGCTCACCGGCGAATTCAATGCCCTGGGCGTCACACGAGTCCTGGACGCGATTCGGCAGGTCGATACGTCGATCCGGTTCTACCAGGCATCTTCGAGCGAGATGTTCGGTAAGGTTCGGGAAACACCCCAGGCCGAAAACACGCCCTTCTATCCACGCAGTCCCTATGGCGTCGCCAAGGTCTTTGGTCACTACATCACAGTGAATTACCGTGAAAGCTATGATCTGTTCGCCGTTTCTGGGATTCTGTTCAACCATGAATCCCCACGTCGTGGGTTGGAGTTCGTGACTCGGAAGGTGAGCGACGGCGTTGCCAGGATCAAGCTTGGTCTTGCCGAGTCGCTGTCGCTGGGGAATCTGGACGCGCATCGCGATTGGGGGTGTGCTGGAGACTATGTGCGGGCGATGTGGATGATGCTGCAGCGGGACCAGCCTGACGACTACGTCATTGCCACTGGCATCAGTCACTCGGTGAGAGATTTGGTGGAACTGGCGTTCGGGCACGCCGGGCTCGAGTGGCAGAAGCATGTTCGCACCGGTCCCAAGCTTCTTCGGCCGGCGGAAGTCGATCATCTGATTGGCGACGCCTCGAAGGCGCGGCAGGAACTTGGCTGGGAACCGACTGTGAGCTTCGAAGGCTTGATTTCCCTGATGGTGGATGCCGACCTGGAGCGGGTGGTACACAGCTCTGGTAGTGTCGTGAAGTTGGAGGGAAAGTGAAAGACGCCATCAACTCAGCTGTACTAGCCGCGATGTGATCTGACACTCTTCAGAAGCAAAGAAGAGGGGTTACCCTGGTTGTTGGCCAAACAACAACCGGAGCAGATTGCTCCAGAAGGGAACCCCGTGATGAGTACACACCCAACGGTCATCAAACACAAGGTCGGGCTACTGCGGCTCGCGGAGGAACTCGGCAACGTGTCCCAGGCATGCAAGGTGATGGGCTACTCCCGCGACACGTTCTACCGGTACCGGCAGGCGGTCGACGAGGGCGGCGTGGAGGCGCTGATCGACAAGTCCCGGCGGAAGCCGAATCTGCGGAATCGGACGGCGCCGGAGATCGAAGAGGCCATCGTGACCCTGGCGGTGGAGGAACCCGCCTTGGGCCAGGTCCGCGTGAGCAACGAACTGCGGAAGCGCGGCCTGACGATTTCCCCCGCCGGCGTGCGCGGCGTCTGGCAACGGCACGAGCTCGAGACGTTCAAGAAGCGGCTGGTGGCGCTTGAGCGAAAGGTCGCTGAGGAGGGTGTCATCCTCACCGAGGGGCAACTGGCCGCCTTGGAACGCCAGCGGCACGACGATGAAGCGACCGGCGAAATCGAGACCGAGCATCCGGGCTATCTCGGCTCCCAGGACACGTTCTACGTGGGGACCTTGAAGGGTGTCGGGCGCATCTATCAACAGGCCTTCGTGGACACCTACTCGAAGTGGGCGGCGGCCAAGCTATACCCCGCGAAGACGGCCATCACGGCTGCCGACCTCCTGAACGACCGAGTGCTGCCGTTCTTCGAGGCACAGGGTGCCGTGGTGCTCCGGCTGCTCACCCGCCTCGGTGAACACCTCAAAACCGGCCATTTATCGACAGGGCAAAACCGGCCATTTCGCCGACGCGACCGAGACTGTGGAGTACTACTTCGGCAGCCCCTCCGTGCGCAAGGGCGTGCGGACCTTGGTTCGCCAACTCTGGGGTCCGCATTTGAGCACGTGCGCGTGATGTAAGAGCCGATCGAGCAGCGCCGTGACGGCCGCGGTGTCGCCGAGCAGCTTCCCCCAATCATCAACCGGGCGATTCGACGTCAGCATCGTCGAGGCGCGCTCGTAGCGGCGCATGATGACTTCGAGCAGGTCTTCAGCGGCGGTATGGGGCAGCTTCCGCATGCCGAGGTCGTCGATGATGAGCAGCGGCACCGTCGCGAGTTCGGTCAGGAACGGCTTGCGGGTACCGTCGAGCGTGGCGTCGGCGATCTCCTCGAGGAGGCCATGCGCCTCGCGATAGAAGACCCGATAGCCCTGCTGGATCGCGGCCCGCCCGATGGCCTGCGCCAGATGGCTCTTGCCGGTGCCGGGCGGGCCGAGGAAGAGGGCGTCCTCCCGCTGCGCGACGAAGCGCGCGGTGGCCAGCTCGTAGATGAGGGCGCGATCCATCTTCGCGTTGAACGTGCAGTCAAACGTCTCCAGGGAGCGGTCGGGGTCGCGGAAGCGGGCCTGTTTGAGGCGGCGCGCGATGAGCCGGTCCTGGCGGCGTTGCAGCTCGTCGCTGACGAGCGTGGCGACGAGGTCCAGGGGGGCGAGCCGTTCACTCTGGGCGTGGCGGAGCCGGGTTTCGAGGACGTCGGCCATGCCCGAGAGGCGGAGCTTGCGGAGCGCGTGATCGACTTCGACGAGATTCATGTGGGGTCTCCTGTCTGACGGTCAATGAGCTCGCGATAGAGCGTGAGCTGGCGGATGAGCGGGTCAACCTGTCGCAACGTGAGTGGCGCGCGGGGGCGGCGCTCCAGATAGCGGCGGAGGAAACGATAGGTGAGCACGCCCATCTCGTGGGCGGCGTGCGCCGCCTCGTCGACGGCCGGGGCCCCATGCTTCTTGGCCAGGGCAAGCACGCCCTGGATGCGGCGAACACCGGCCACCCCATCGTGGCGATGGATGTGATCGCAGAGCGCGCCGATATGGCGGCCGGCTCGTGTGGCGCGCGTCAACAGGGTGAGCGTCCCGGCGGGCGTGTGGGCCGGGCGATCGGCGTCGGTGATGCGGCGCCAGCCGCGCCGCGGCGCCCGGACGTGTTCGCGGAGGAGGAGGCCGGTGGTGGGCTCGAGGAGGCGGACGTGGAGGTTATTCCACTGCACCTGGACCCGCCGGCCGATCCAGCCCGGCGGGGCACTGTAGTAGGCGGCGTCGACTTCAACACACCCATCAAGGTGGACGGTGCGCCGCCCGAAGCGGTAATAGCGAAACGGCTCGACCGGGAGCGGGCCGAGCGCGGGGCGCTCCTCGGCAAACATCGCCGCGACCTGGCGCTTGGTCGTGCCGTGGATGCGCGTATCGGCCCAGCGCATGTCCCAGCGATCCAGATAGGCTTGCGCGGCCTCAAGGGTCTCGAAGCGGACGCCCCGCAGCGGCGTCTTCTGGGTGTGGCCGATGCTCGCTTCGACCTTGCCTTTCCGATCGGGATCGCCGACGCGACACGGCAGTGCGGTGACGCCGTAGTGCGCCAGGACGTCGCGGTAGAGGGGATTGAGGGCCGGGTCGTAGATGTCGGGGGTGAGGATGCCTTCCTTGAGGTTGTCGAGAACGACCACCTGCACGGTGCCGCCGAGTCGGCGAAACGCCCGCTCATGCAGCTCAGCCCAGGTCTGGGCACTCGAGCGCCACACGAGCAATCGGACGGCTTTCCGCGAGTAGCCCAACGTGAAGACGAAGAGCCGCGTGCGCCGGTACTTGCCGGTGGCCGGCCAGCGGACCATGGGGCCGTCGCCATAGTCCACCTGTCCTTCCTCACCGGGGGCGGTCGTGATGACCACGCGCGCGTCGGCCGGTCGGGTCCCCCGCAGGGCGGCGACGAAGCGGCGCACACTGGCGTAGCCCGCGGGGAAGCCATGGTCATCGACCAGGTCCTGCCAAATCGCCATCGCGTTCCGCCCGCGCCCGACGGCGTCGGTGATCAAGTCCCGGTAGGGCTCGCACGCGCTCGCACTCGGCGCACGGGTGGGGCCAGTCTCGACACCGACCGAGGCCGGCTCGCCCACCGGCGATCTCGCACTGAGGTCGGTGGACACCCTGAGCGAGGAAATGGCCGCTTTTGCCACCCCTTCGCTGGGCCGCCCTCGGCCGCGCACCTGGAGGCCGGCGACCCGGAGGTACCGACTAACCGTTTCGCGCCGCACGCCGGTGGCGGCTTCGATGCGCCGTAACGGCCAGCCCAGGCGACCGAGTGCCAGAATCTGCTGGGTTGTGTCCAGAATCTTTCGCA
>DCWN01000026.1:0-113347 GCA_002328835.1 Acidobacteria bacterium UBA2161
CTCCCATGGTGCGGCACCTTGACGACCTGCACGGGTGCCGGCACGAACCGCGTGGCCAACGGTTGCTCGGCGTCCCCGCCGATATCGCCCGGCAGCAGGATCGACACCTCCCCCCAGCGCAACTCGAGCACGACCGAATCGTCGTTTCTGACGCGCGGTCGCTCCCAGTCGGGGCGCAGGGGGTGCCAGACATGGACGTCGACGCCGCCCAGCCTGAGATGATCGCCTGCCTGCAGCGTCCGCCAGGCGCTGCCACGCGCCGCCGCGGCAGCGGCCACGGCTTCGAGGCCGGTGTGGCTCGGCACCGGTACGCCTTCCCAGATCTCCCGCGGGTCGAGATCGGCGACGACCGACACGGCCCCGCCGATGTGGTCCGGATGCCCGTGGCTCAGCGCGAGAAAGTCGAGCCGACGGATCCCGCGCGCCCACACCGCCGGCGCGACCACGCGGGCGCCAACGTCGAACGCGCTGCCCGGAATCCCACCGGCATCGACGAGCAGCGTCGCCCCGTTCGGAAACTCGGCCAGCGTGGCGTCGCCCTGCCCGACGTCGAGGAACGTGACACGCAGGCGCCCCGGCGAGGCCCACCCCGTCGGCCACGACCACTGCGCGCCGGTGACGATGAGGAGGCCGGTGGTCAGGGAGACGACGGCTCCGAGGCGTCGCAGTCCGTAACGGCGTCCGCCCGCCAGCACGGCGACCCACCCGGCGTAATACGGCGCGACGATGGCCAGCGATGGCGGCGCCACCCGGCGCGACAGCCAGGGTAGCCATTCGACGAGCGCCGCCGAGTCGACGAGGCCTGTCGCCGCGGCGTGCGCAAGGAGACCGGCGAGCCAGCTCAACACCGGCCAGGCCGGCCACACCGCCGACGCTCCCAGGACCGCCATGCCGGTGCACTGGACGACGGTCATCAGCGGCACGGCGGCGAAGTTCAGCAACAGGCCGGCGCCCGTCACGCGAGAGAACGCCGAGGCGCTCACCGGAAAGAGCGCGAGCTCGGCGCACAACGTCGCGGCGCCGAGCGAGACGAGCGCAATCAGCCAGGGGCGGTCCCACCGCGGCCCGAGCCGCGTCCGCCACCACCCCACGCACCGCGGCACCCCGACGAGAATCGCTCCGGTGGCGCCAAAGGTCAGCACGAACCCGACGTCGAAGATCGTGAGCGGCGTCGCAACCAGCATGGTGGCGGCGACCAGAGCGATCGCGTTGAGCGGCGGCGTTCGGTGATCCGCGGCCCGCGCCAGCAGCAAGACCGTCGCGCCCAGCGTCGCGCGGACGACCGACGCCTCGGGACCGACGAGATAGGCATAGGCGCCCAGCACCACGACCGTGACGAGGCTCGCACTCCGCGCGCCGCAGCGCCCCAGGCGCAGCGCGGCCAGCACGAGCGCCCCGAGAATGGCGATGTTGCCGCCGGAGATGGCGATGACGTGATACGTGCCGGCGTTTCGCAGGCGCCGCTGGGTTGCGTCGTCGAGCCCGCCGCGGTCGCCAATGAGGATCGCCGTCGCGACCCCGCTCGACCAGATCGACATAGCGACTCTTGAGCGAAGGCTCGAGCGCGCGGCGGGTCTCGCGCGACCCGACCCAGGCACCGAACGCGCCGTAGCCGACCGCGAGTGCCACGGTTGCGGCGACGATCGAACCGCGCCGGGCCCCGTGCGCGAGGCCGGCCCACGCGCTCGCCAGCACCACGCCGGCCGCCGCCGTGATCCCCGCGTCCCACTCGGGGACCGCCGACCCGAGGGCCACGCCGACCAGCACGGGGAGCGCCGCGACGCTGGTGGGATGCGTCACGCGCCGGACGATGCAAGTTTCGTGGAATCGCCGCCGACAGGAGCCGGCCGCGCGAGGCGCTGCAGGGACGAAGTTTCGGCAACCTGATCAGGAGCCCGGGCGTGCAGATCCTGCCCCGAGAACCCGAACGAATCGCTCAGGCGCCGTCGGTGGCGATTTCCGCGTGGTAGTCCTGCAAGGGCCGGACGTCGAGCGCTTCGGACCGCAGCGCCCTGATCGCACTGACCGCGGCCGCGGCACCGGTCAGGGTGGTGATGCACGGCACGGAATGCATCATCGCCACCCGGCGGACGGTCAGATCGTCGAAGAACGACTCGCGCCCGAGCGGCGTGTTGATGATGAGGTCGATCTGGCCGTTCAGCACACGGTCGGCAATGTGCGGGCGTCCCTCGTTCACCTTGAACACGACGTCCACATCGAGGCCGTGGGCGCGGAGGTAGGCGGCGGTGCCCCTGGAGGCGACGACCGTGAAGCCGAGCGCGGCCAGGTCCGAGGCGATCTGCCCCACGTTGGCCTTGTCGTCGTCGTTCACGCTGATGAACGCCGTCCCCTTGTCGGGCAGACGCTGGCCCGCGGCCAGCTGGGCCTTCGCGAACGCCGCCCCGAAGGTTTCGGCCCCGCCCATCACCTCGCCGGTCGACTTCATCTCGGGCCCGAGCAGGGTATCGACACCCGGGAACCGCGCGAACGGAAACACCGGCGTCTTCACGAACACCCCGGCCACGTCGAGGTCGTCCACCAATTCGAGTTCCGCGAGGGTGGCGCCCGCCATGATCCGGGCCGCGACCTTCGCCAGCGGCACCCCGGTGGCCTTCGACAGGTAGGGCACCGTCCGCGATGCGCGCGGATTCACCTCGAGCACGTATACCGTGTCGTCCTTGATCGCGGACTGGATGTTCATGAGGCCGACGACATTGAGCGCCCGCGCGATGCGCCGCGTGTGGTCCCGGATCACGGCCAGGTGGCGTTCGGGCACGAGGTAGGGCGGCACGACGCACGAGCTGTCGCCCGAGTGGATGCCCGCCTCCTCGATGTGCTCCATGATGCCCCCGATGACGACGGCCCCCGTCGAATCGGCCACGGCATCGACGTCGAGTTCGAACGCGTCCTCCAGGAACTTGTCGATGAGCACCGGCCGTTCCGGCGATGCGTCGACCGCTTCGGTGATGTACCGATCGAGCGCCGACAGATCGTAGACAATCGCCATCGCGCGCCCGCCGAGCACGTACGACGGACGGACGACGATCGGAAAGCCGATCGTGGCGGCGACGGCCCGGGCCTCCTCGCGCGAGGTGGCAATGCCGCTCGGGGCCTGCGCCACGCCGAGATCCCACAGCAAGCGCGAGAAGCGGTCGCGGTCCTCGGCCAGGTCGATCGAATCGGGCGACGTGCCCAGAATGTTCACGCCGGCGTCCTGCAGCGGCAGCGAGAGCTTCAACGGCGTCTGGCCGCCGAACTGCACGAGGCACGACACCTCCCCGCCGGCCGACCGCTCGCGCTCGATGATGGCGAGGACATCCTCGAACGTCAGCGGCTCGAAGTAGAGCCGATCGACCGAGTCGTAGTCGGTCGACACCGTCTCCGGATTGCAGTTGACCATGATGGTCTCGAACCCTTGCTCCCGGAGCGCGAACGCCGCGTGACAGCAGCAGTAGTCGAATTCGAGACCCTGGCCGATCCGGTTGGGGCCGCTGCCGAGAATGACGATCTTCGGCCGGTCGGTCGGGTCGGCCTCGCACTCACGCTCGTAGGTGCCGTACTGATAGGGCGTGAACGACTCGAATTCCGCGGCGCAGGTGTCGATCCGCTTGTAGACCGACCGGAGCCCGGCCTCCCGCCGCCGCTCGAGCACGGCGGCGGCGTCCGCGCCGGTGATTGCCGCGATATCGGCGTCGCCGAACCCGGTACGCTTGAGCGTCGTCAGGAGTTCCGCCGACATGTCGCGCAGCCCGACCAGTGCGGCCTCGCGTCCGAGCTCGACGAGTTCCTCGAACTGGCGAAGGAACCACCGGTCGATCCTTGTGATCTCGTGCACCTGCTCGACCGACCACCCGCGCTGCAGCGCTCGAAACACCGCCCACAGGCGGCGGTCGGTGGCCACGGCCAGCTGGCGCTGGAGCGTCGCGTCGTCCTCGGACTCCCCCGCCGGCTGCGCGAACAGCCGGCCCGACCGTCCCAGCTCGAGCGATCGGAACCCCTTGAGGAAGCTCTCCTTGAACGTCCGGCCGATGGCCATGACCTCGCCCACCGACTTCATCTGGGTCGTGAGCGTCGGGTCGGCCTGGGGGAACTTCTCGAACGCCCAGCGCGGAATCTTGACGACCACGTAGTCGATCGTCGGCTCGAACGACGCCGGAGTCAGGCGGGTGATGTCGTTGGGAATCTCGTCCAGGTGATAACCCAACGCGAGCTTCGCGGCGATCTTCGCGATCGGGAAGCCCGTCGCCTTCGACGCGAGCGCCGACGATCGGGAGACGCGCGGATTCATCTCGATCGCCACGACCCGCCCGTCCTCCGGATGCACCGCGAACTGGATGTTCGACCCGCCGGTTTCGACGCCCACCCGCCGGATGATCCGCCGGGCGATGTCACGCAGCCGCTGATACTCCTTGTCGGTCAACGTCAGGGCCGGCGCGACCGTGACGCTATCGCCCGTGTGCACGCCCATCGGGTCGATGTTCTCGATCGAGCAGATCACGACGAAGTTGTCCGCCGCGTCCCGCATCACTTCCAGCTCGAACTCTTTCCATCCGATGACCGACTCCTCGAGCAGAACTTCGTTGACGGGACTGAGGCCGAGACCGCGATCGGCCATCTCGCGGAACTCTTCCACGTTGTAGGCGATGCCACCTCCCACGCCGCCGAGTGTGAACGACGGCCGGATGATCACCGGGAACCCGAGCGTCTCGACCGCAGCCAGCGCTTCGTCGAGCGTCTTGACGTAGGCGCTCGCCGGAACCGCCACGTCGATCGAGTGCATCGCTTCCCGGAACTGCAGACGATCTTCCGCAACCTTGATCGCCTCGACCGATGCCCCGATGAGTTCGACCCCGTGAGCCTCGAGCGCGCCGCTCTCGCCGAGCGCCACGGCCAGGTTGAGCGCCGTCTGACCCCCGACGGTCGGGAGCAACGCGTCCGGTCGCTCGCGTTCGATGATCTGGGTCACGACCTCCGGGGTGAGCGGCTCGACGTAGGTGCGGTCGGCGACCTCAGGGTCGGTCATGATCGTCGCCGGATTGCTGTTGACGAGCACGACCTCGAGCCCCTCGGCGCGCAGCGCCTTGCACGCCTGCGTGCCTGAGTAGTCGAACTCACAGGCCTGGCCGATGACGATCGGCCCCGAGCCGATCACCAGGACGCGATTTACATCTGTGCGTTTGGGCATTCCCGAACCACGATCCCGACCCGCAAGCCCGCCGTCGTCAGCGCCGTTCCTCCATCGCGTCGACGAACAACGTGAAGAGATAGTCGGCGTCGTGGGGACCGGGCGACGCCTCGGGATGGTATTGCACGGCGAACGCGGGCCGCGACGTATGACGCAACCCCTCGACCGTACCGTCGTAGAGATTGAGATGGGTCACCGTCACGTCACTCGGCAGCGACTCGGGGTCGATCGCGAACCCGTGATTCTGCGACGTGATTTCTATCTTGTCGGTCGCCAGATGCTTGACCGGATGGTTGGCGCCGCGATGCCCGAACTTGAGCTTGTAGGTCGTCCCGCCCAGGGCCAGACCCAACACCTGATGGCCCAGGCAGATCCCGAAGGTCGGCACCTCGGCCGCCACCAGGGCCTCGACGTTCTTGACCGCATAGTCGAGCGGCGCGGGATCCCCCGGACCGTTGCTCAGAAAGATGCCGTCCGGGTCGACCGCCAGCAACTCGCTCGCCGGCGCCGTCGCGGGAAACACCCGCACCTCGCAGCCATGCGCCTGCAGGCGGCGAAGAATGTTCCATTTCATCCCGAAGTCGTAGGCCGCCACCTTGAGGGGCCGGGCCGCGCGTCGCACGGGTGGTACGCCGAAGGCCTCAGCCGCGGCCGTCCCCGGTGCGCCCGCCTCGGGCGGCCAGTCGAACGCCGCCGGGCAGGTCACTTGGGTGACCAGATCGGCACCTTCCATCGGCGCGAGCGCGCGGGCGCGCTCCACGGCCTGCTCCGGATCGGCGCCGGTCGTCGTGATGACACCGCGCATCACGCCGTCCGATCGGAGCGCGCGGGTCAGTGCGCGGGTGTCGATGTCAGCGATGGCCACGATGCCGTGGCTCGACAGATAGTCGCGCAGCGTCCCCGTTGCGCGCCAGTTGCTGGCAATGGATGAGGCCTCGCGGACGACGAAGCCGGCGACCTGCAGTGCGCGTGACTCGACATCGTCGTCGCACACGCCGTAGTTCCCGATCTCGGGGCAGGTCATCGTAACGATCTGCCCCGCATACGACGGGTCGGTCAGGACCTCTTGATAGCCGGTCATGCTCGTGTTGAACACGACCTCACCACCGGTGTCACCTTCTGCGCCGACCGACTCGCCCTGAAACCACGACCCGTCCTCGAGCGCGAGTGTCGCCCTCGTCACGGTGCGCCTTCGAGCGAGGCGGCCACCCGCAACTGCTGCCCACTCTCGATCTCGACGGTCGTGGTCCACTCGCGGTAGCCGGAACGCAGCAGCCGAATCGTGTGCGCGCCGGTCGGCACGTCGACCAGCGTCAGCGGCGTCGCACCCAGGAGCCGCCCATCGACATACACCTCGGCTCCAGCCGGACGCGTGTCGATCAGGAGGCTCCCCAACTCCCCCGCCAGCGCGGCCGCGGCGTCCGGCGATGGGGCCGGTGCGGCGCCCGTCGGCGCTGTGGCGGGCGCGGCCTCCGTCGACGCCTCGATCAGGTCGAGGTTCAGCGCCGCGACCGGCTCGTCGGCCGAGATCGACACGCTCAGCAACTCGACGCGGTACCCGGCGCGGCTGATCCGGATGACGTAGTCGCCGTAGGCCAGGTCGGCCATGGCGAGGGGCGTGATCCCGGCCGCGGCTTCGTTGACGACGACCTGCGCACCGGGCGGGCTCGAGCGAATCAGGAGTCGACCGACGACCGGCGCCGGCGTCGCGGGTGCGGCGTCGGCGCGAAGCCCCGGCGCTTCATCGACTGCCACCTCGGCCTCGGCCACCGCGACCGGTGGAGGCTCCGGAGCCGCCGCTGGGGTGTCCGCGGGCGCAGCCGTTGCCCCGGCGTCCGCGGCGTCCGCGGCATCGGCGGGTTCAGGGACGGTCGCCGGCGGCGTCTCGGCGGCGACGACCGGCGGGGGTGTCTCGACCGCGTCGGGCGCGGCCGCGGGCGCCTGTCCTTGCCCGGCCACGTCGCCCCCCGGCGCCTGCCCGGGCTCGGCCGGGTCGTCCGAACGCAGGACATAGCCGGCGACGAAGGCGATGAGTATCGCGACGACGAGCGCCAGGGCGAACGGGAGCGCGGGCGCTCGACGGGAGGGCTTCTCTTCCTGGAGCTCGACCAGGGCCTCGTCAAAGGCGGCTTCGTCGTTCGATTCGGCTGCGGCACTCCACATCGACGCGGGAACGCCGATCTCCTCCGACTCGCCGACTGGAGCCACTTCGGCCTCCGGCTGCGGTTCCGGCTCGGACTCGGGCTCGGACTCGGGCTCGGGCTCCGGGGCCACCTCCGCCGCGGGCGGATCGTCGGCGGCGCCGATGCCCCAAACATCTTCCTGGTCTTCCGTCGTGTCTCCCTTGGCGAACGGCGGCTCGCCCGGAGGCGCTGCGGGGTCGAACGCCTCGACACCCCCCGCGTCGAAGAGGGAACGCGCCGGCTGCGACGGGGCCGGGTCGGACGCGTGGGGAGATCCCGGTTCGCCCTCGACCTCACTCGCCTCGGGTGCACTCAGAATGCGTTCGACTTCGGAGGCGCTCGGCGGCGACTGGGCGCGAGGCTTCGCGTCGCTCGACGCGAGCCACGCCGCCAGTTCGTCGTCCTCGACGCTCAGCGTGGCGTCGGCCGGCGCGTCCTGAGCCTCACCCGCCCCGACTGCCTCCTGGGCGACGTCTCCGGCCGGCGGCAGTTCGGCGGCCGTCAGATCGACCGTCGGCGCCGGCGCCGACTCGAGCACCGGCGGCGGCTCCTCAGCCACCGGAGCTTCGGGCACGACGGGACTCGTTGGCGGCTCGGCGGCGGGCGGCTCGGGTGCAATCCAGGTCGCCGGCTCCTGCGCCTCGCTATCCCAGGCCTCGGTCTTGGCGTCGCTCTCGTCGATGATGACCGTCGGCTCGACGACCAGATCGGAGGCTTCGGCCTGTTCCACGGCTTCGAACGCAGCGTCCAGGGCGGAGGCGCCGGCCGGTTCGGCTCCACTCGTCTCGGGCACGGCCGCAGGCGGCTGCACATCGCCGGCGGCCGATTCCGCCGCCGCGGGCTTCGCGGCGGACCCTACCGCGCCGAGTGCCTCGAACGCGGTGGCGAATTCGTGAGCGGTGCGCGGTCGGGCATCCGGGTCATCGGCAAGCGCCGACGCGAAGAGCGCCTCGAGGGCATCGGCATCGGCCGCGACGCCCTCCTCGCGCAGTTGGGCGGCCGCCTCGGCCCCGGTGCCGACGGGTCGCTTCCCGGTCAGCAACTCGTAGGCGATCACGGCGAGCGAGAAGATATCGGCACCCGGCCCCCACTCTCCGCCACCGACTCGTTCGGGCGCCGTGTAGGGCCGTCGGACCGGCCCACGGACCCCGATGTCCTCCAGCGCCGGCACCACGCCGAACCCGGTCGCCCGCGCGGAGTCTGGTGTCACGAAGATGTCGCGCGGGTGCAGCGCGCCGTGCTGTGCCCCAACCGCGCGGGCACCATCGATGGCGCCCGCGAGCTGTGAGATGAACGGCGCGGCCCGATCGATCGACGCCGGCGCGTAGTGCCGCAAGGCCACGTCCAGCGATTCCGCCGCGACGTACTCCTGGGCAAGATACGCGGCGGTGTCTTCCACGCCGGCCGTCAGCGGTGCGACCAGACCCGGCTCGGACAGCCCGATCTGGGCGATCCGGTTCAACTGCTCCGCCAGCGTTCCGGCCTGTTCGGGGGTGATGTCGAGCTTGAAGACCTTCACCGCAACGAGGCGGTCACCGTCCGGATCGTAGGTCCGGTACACGGGACCCAACACGCCCACCCCGATCTGATGCAACACCCGGAACGGGCCGAATGCTCCAGGCTGCGGGGATGAGCTCGCGTCGTCGGGTGTCAGTGCAGATACTCCTCCGGAAGGTAGCCGAATGCTAACATGGAAGCCGCGTCGCTTCAACGAGTTCCCGTCAGACGCGGACCCCGCGCGCGGTTGCTTGACACGTCGCGCGAGCCTCTGAGACAGTACGAATCGCGACGCCACGCTCGCCCAATCGGTGATTCCCGCAGACGCTTCCGTGCAACACGCCATCGATATCCGTCGGTTCCCGTGGATCCGGCGCCTGGCCTCCGACTACGCCTCCGACCACGACGCCCTGGCCACGTTCTTCGCCGGCGACCCGGCAGCGCCCGACGCCTGGCGTGCGGCCATCGCTGGCCGGTCGGCCGCCCGGCCTCCGGTCGAGTTCGTCGACGTCCTCGTCGCCCAGCTCGAGTCACGCGAGGCACCCGCCGAGGCACGGGCCTCCGCAGAGTCGCTGCGGCGGCCGGACGCCGTGGCCGTCGTCACGGGCCAGCAGGCCGGACTGTTCGGCGGACCGCTGTTCACCCTGCTGAAAGCCCTGACGACGCTGCAACTCGCCGCGCGGGTCTCGCGTGAACATGGCGTGCCGACGGTTCCGGTGTTCTGGATCGACGCCGAGGACCACGACTGGGATGAAGTGGCGGCGTGCGCGGTGCTCGACACCGACTGGCAGGTGCAGCGCGTCGCGCTGGCGCCGCCACCGGGCGCGGGCGAGGCCCCCGTCGGCACGTTGACGATCGGCGACGACATCGGCGGCGTCCTCGACGCCCTGACCCTCGCGCTCCCGCCCACCGAGTTCACCGCCGCGCTCGTCGAGGATCTGCGCCGGAGCTATCAACCCGGCTCGGGAATGGCCGACGCCTTCGGCCGGTGGCTCGAGACGGTGCTCGGTTCATACGGCCTCGTCGTCTTCGACTCGTCCGACCCGGCTGCCAAACCCTTCGCCCGCGATCTCTTCGAGCGTGAACTGCGCAGCGGCCGAACCGCCGCGTTGGCCAGCGAGGCCGGGCATCGGCTCGCCGCGCAGGGTTATCACGCCCAGGTCACACCGGCCGACGGCAGCATCGCGCTGTTCCGGGTCGACGGCGAGCGCCAGCCGATTCGCCGCACCGCCGACGGCTTCACGGTCGGCACCGCGCCCGCCGCGCTGGACGATCTGGTCGACGCCCTGGAGCGAACTCCGGACGCGTTCGGGCCGAACGTGCTGCTGCGCCCGCTGATGCAGGACACGCTGTTTCCAACGGTCTGCTACGTTCCTGGGCCGAGCGAACTGGCGTACCTGGCGCAGCTCAAGGGTGTGTACGAGCACTTCGCCCTGCCGATGCCACTGTTGCATCCGCGCGACAGCGCGACGCTGCTCGACTCGGCGGGCGCGAAGTTCCTGGACCGGCACGACCTGCCGTTCGAGACGCTACAACCCCAGGACGAAGCCGCACTGAACCGGCTGCTGGAGGCGCAGTTGCCGCCGGCGGTCGAGCAGTCGATCAACGATGCGCGGGAAGCGATCCGGGCACGCCTCGCGGCGGTCGTCGACGTCGTCCCCTCGGTCGATCCGACGCTGGCCGGCGCTGCGAAATCGACGCTCGGCCGGATGGAGCACGACTTGAAGACGCTCCACAACAAGATTCTCCAGGCCGCGAAGCGGCGTGACGAGACCCTGCGCCGCCAGTTCACGCGCGCGCGCGCCCAGGCGTTTCCCGACGGCCATCCCCAGGAGCGAGCCCTCGGCTTCGTCGGCTTCCTGAACCGGTTCGGCCCATCGCTGATCGATCGTCTCCTCAGCGAACTGCCCCTCGACCCGGCGCACCACTCGCTCATCACGCCCTGACCTGACCCAGGACTCGCCCGTCCGGCACCGAGACCATCGGCGCCCCGCGCCTGGGAGTGGGCCGGCCTCCGGCCGATAGACCCAGGGAGGTCGATGACGTCCCGACGAACCCCCGCCCGCCGTCGAGCCGCTCGGACGCGCCCGCGCCGGACCTGGCCGCGCACGATCTGCGTGCTGGTCCTGATGGCGCTCGCGACGGCGGCCGGCGGCTTCGCCTACGCCTACACGCGTCTGTCGACGGAGATGGATGCGCGGCTCGCCGCCAACCGCCTCCAGCCGAGACTCCAGGTCTTCGCACGGCCGGTCCGACTCTGGGAAGGCCAGGCAATGAGCCGATCAGAGCTCGTGGCGAGCCTGAACGTGCTGGGCTACTCCGAGCGCCCCGGGCGCGACGCCCCCGGCGCGTTCGCCGTCGACCCCGACGGCGCGCTCACCGTCGTGGCACGCGGCGGTCCGCACGCCGGCCGGCACCTCCGGATCGACTTCACTCGGGCGACCCCGCAGCCCCGCATCCGGCGACTCGAGATCGTCGATGGCGAGCGGCTGACCCGTCTCGAACTCGATGCACCGCTGCTCACGTCGCTCGAGGCCGCATCGCGCGAGAAGCGGCGGGTCACGTCGCTCGAAAACCTCCCGCGGACGCTGGTCGAGGCCGTGCTGGCGATCGAAGACCGACGCTTCTTCGAGCACGCTGGGGTCGACCCCGTGCGCATGGTCGGCGCGCTCGTCACGAACCTTCGCGGCGAGCGGCGGTACCTCGTGGGTGGCAGCACGCTGACCCAGCAGCTGGTCAAGAACATGGTGCTCTCTCCGGAGAAGACGCTGCAGCGGAAGCTCATGGAGCAAGTGCTCGCCGTCCGCCTCGAACAGCGCCTGACCAAGCACGACATCCTCGAGCTGTACCTGAACGAGGTCTACCTCGGCCACCGCGGCTCGTTCGCCGTCCACGGGGTCGCGGAAGGGGCCCGGCTGTTCTTCGGACGCGACGTCGCGAACCTCTCGCTCGCCCAAGCCGCGACCATCGCCGGCGTGATCCAGGCCCCGCAGACCTATTCGCCGTTCCGCCATCCAGAGCGCGCCCGGCTCCGCCGGAACGTCGTCCTGGCGACCATGGCCGAGGCCGACTATCTCCCCGACGACCTGGCCGCCCGCGCCGCCGACGAACCTCTCGAGGTCGTGAGCTACGCGCTCGAGGACGAGGCGCCTTACTTTGTCGACTTCGTCGGACAGGTCCTCGCCAACCGACACCCGGAACTCCTGCGCGCGTCGGACCCGGTGGACGTGCACACGACACTCGACCTGCATCTCCAGCGGCAGGCGCAGCGGGCCGTGCGAGAGGGCCTGGAGCGGATCGACGACGGCGAGCGATCGGCGCAGGCCGCGCTGATCGCCACGAACCCGCGCACCGGCGAATTGCTGGCACTGGTCGGCGGGCGGTCGTATCGGACCTCCCAGTTCAACCGCGCCACCCATGCACGCCGGCAGCCCGGCTCGGTGTTCAAGCCGTTCGTGTATCTGGCGGGACTCGAGCGCGCGTTCCTCGAGCGTCGGTCCGATTTCACGCCCGCGTCGATCGTCAACGACGCACCGACGGTCTTCGCAACCGACACCGGCACGTGGCGACCGGACAACTACGGCGACCGGTACGACGGCCCGATCACGCTGCGACGCGCCCTCGCCCGCTCTCGGAACGTGCCGGCCGTCAAGGTGGCCGAGATGGCAGGCTACGATCGCCTGGCCGGCCTCTGGCAACGAGCCGGGGGCAGCCCCATCGACCCGTACCCGTCGATCGCCCTCGGCGCCTTCGAAACGACGCCGATGGAGATGGCGAGCGCCTTCGGCCTGCTGGCCACCAACGGCGTCCGCCAGCCGCTGCGCGCGATCGCCTCGATCCAGGTCGGCGAAGCGGCGCTCGAGAGCCTGGCGCCGGCGCCCGAGCGGATCGCGCGTCCCGACCTCACCTACCTGGTCACCAACATGCTGCGTAGCGTGTTTCGCGACGGCACCGGAGCCGCGGCGCGCGACTCCGGATTCTGGCTGGACGCCGCGGGCAAGTCCGGGACGACGAACGAACTGCGCGATGCGTGGTTCGTGGGCTTCACGCCCGAACTGCTGACCGTGGTCTGGGTCGGGCGCGACGACAACCAGCCACTCGGACTCTCCGGGAGCCAGGCGGCCCTGCCGATCTGGACGGCGTTCATGGACGGCGCGCTGGCCGGCCGCCGTACCGGCGCGTTCGAGATCCCGCCCGGCATCGAGTTCGCACGCGTCGATCCGGAAACCGGCCGTCTGGCCCGGCCAGGCTGCCCAGGGGTGATCACCGAGGCGTTTCTGGCCGGCACGGTGCCCGACCTCTACTGCCGGCGCCACCGCTAGCCGCGGCACTTTCGCCAGGGCTGCTAGCGCGGGCGGGCCGCGCGGACCCTGCTATAATCAGAAGAAACGCTCGCCAGGCTTGGGGCAACGCCTGATCGGGCGCGGCGCACCGCCATGAATCAAGAAGTCTTCGAAGCGGTCGTGGAGGCGCTCGCCGCCGGTGAGCCGGCCGCCCTGGTCACGATCGTCAAGACGCAGGGCTCCACGCCGCAGCGCCTGGGAGCGAAGATGCTGGTCTACGCCGACGGCCGGACCGTCGGCACGATCGGCGGCGGTTGCTACGAGAACGACGCGTTCTGGAAGGCCCGTGAGTCCCTGGAACGTCGGGAACCCCTGGTCGCGAGCTACCAACTGACCGACGACCTCGCGGAGGAAAGCGGGCTCGTCTGCGGTGGACAGATGGACGTCTATATCGAACCGCTGGAACCGGCTCCGCCCCTGTACATCATCGGCGCCGGGCACGTGGCCTACCACCTGGCTGCCATCGCCACGAGCGTCGGGTTTCGGATTCACGTCGTGGACGATCGGGAGAAGTTCGCCAACGCCGAACGATTCCCTGACGCCGAGGCGATCGTGGTGGACTCGATCCCCGAGTGGTTGCACCACGCGGACCTCCCGGCGTACGCCTACGCGGTCATCGTCACGCGGGGCCATCGCCACGACCTCGACGCGCTCCGCGCCCTGGCGGCGCGCGATCTTCGCTATCTCGGTCTCATCGGTAGCCGCGCGAAGGTCTCGCGGGTCTTCGAGGCGCTGACGGACGAGTCGATGCCCGCCGAGTGTCTCCGGCGCGTTCACGCACCGATCGGCCTCGACATCGGCGCGGTCACGCCGCAGGAGATCGCCGTGAGCATCCTGGCCGAACTGATCGCCGTGAAGTACGGCAAGGCCGGGCGCGGCGAGGCGGACGCGACGGTGCGATCGCTGCGGTGGACGCCGAAGAGCCTCGAGACCCGCTGATGACTCCAGTGCCCCAATCGCGCCGGCGCCGACCGGAGGACTCGCCGCTCTCGAAGAGATCGCGAGCGATTCTGGCGGCGGTCGTCAGGAGCTACGTCGAGCGCGGCGAGCCGGTTTCCTCGCTCTGGCTGACGCGGCACGGCCGCTTCGGCGTGTCGTCGGCCACGGTGCGCAACACAATGGCCGAACTGGAGCATCTCGGCTACGTGCACCAGCCGCACACGTCGGCGGGCCGGGTGCCGACTGACCGCGGATACCGATGCTACGTCGACTTGCTCCTGGAGGCCCGGCGACCCGCGCGCTCGTCGGCCAACGTCGAGGCGCGGCTGCGGCGCGCGTCGACGGTGGACGACCTGCTCACCAACGTCTCTCACGAGCTGTCGCGGGCGTCGCACTCCCTCGGCTTCGCGCTGGCACCGTCGGGTGACGCGGCGGCGTTCCGCCAGATCGATTTCGTCCCGCTCGACCGGCAGCGCGTGCTGGTGGTCGTCGTCTCGGCCACCGGGCAGGTCTCGCACAAGGTCGTCGATCTGCCCGAGGCGATGCGACCGGTGGATCTCACGCAGGCCGCG
This sequence comes from Acidobacteria bacterium UBA2161, assembly GCA_002328835.1. GTDB lineage: Bacteria > Acidobacteriota > Vicinamibacteria > Vicinamibacterales > UBA823 > UBA2161. Next base: position 14,720 of record DCWN01000026.1, read on the forward strand.
AACTACCTCAACGGCGAGTTCGCCGGGTTGCCGCTCTGCGACGTGCGGGCGGCCATCCTTGAGCGCCTCGAACAGGAACGGACGCTGTACGATGCGCTCCGCGCCCGCGCGCTGCGGCTGGCTCGCGACACGTTTCAGGATCTCCCGGAGAGCCTGTTGTTCGTCCAGGGTACGCCGTTGCTGCTCGACGACGCGAGCGATGGAGACGACCCGTCGTCGATCGCGAGCCTGCGCTCCCTGTTCGCCATGATTGAGGAGAAGGGCCGGCTCGTACGGCTGTTGAGTCGCTATATCGACGATCCCGGACTGACCATCATCATCGGCACGGAGCATCGCACGCAGAACCTCCAGAGCCTCAGCTTGATCGCCTCCACCTACTTCGACGGGCGTCAGACCGGCTGCGTGGGCATCATCGGCCCGCGCCGGATGCGCTACGCCCGGTCGATTGCCGCGGTGGACGGCGTGTCGCGCACGGTGAGCCATCTCTTGGGCCCCACCGATGGCGGCGCCTGGACCAACTGAACGACGAGATGACCGACGACGCGAATTCTGCACCGTCAGAGGAGACGACTGGGCGCGAGGCCGACGGTGATGCGGGCGCCGAGCCCTCGCCCGAGTCGTCGGCCACCGATCGGCCGTCCGTAGACGACATCCAGCGCGAGCGCGACGAGTACTACGACCTCCTGCTCCGCAAGACCGCCGAGTTCGACAACTACCGGAAGCGCAGCGATCGCGAGCGACGCGACCTGCTCGAGAGCGCTGGCGCCGAGGTGCTCGAGCAGCTGTTGCCGATCGTCGACGACCTCGAGCGGGCACTGGAGGCCTCGACGGGCGACGATCGAGCCGACGCCTACCGTCAGGGCGTGGAAATCATCCACCGCCAGCTCCTCGATCTGCTCCGCAAGCACCAGGTGACGCCGATGGAGGCCGTGGGGGCCGACTTCGATCCGCACGTCCATCAGGCTGTCGCCCACGAGCCGAGCGCCGCGCACCGCGACGGCGAGGTGATCGCCGAGATGCGTCGCGGCTACCTGCTGGGCGAGCGCCTGCTCCGGCCGGCCATGGTGAGGGTGGCGAAGGGTGAGTAAGCGCGACTACTACGACGTCCTCGGCGTGGCGCGCGAGGCCAGCGCCCAGGATGTGAAGAGCGCGTACCGCAAGCTCGCGCTGAAGTACCACCCCGACCGCAACCCGGGCGACGCCGCGGCCGAGGAACACTTCAAGGAGGCGGCCGAGGCCTATGCGGTCCTCGCCGACCGCGAGAAGCGGAGCGTGTACGACCGCTTCGGTCACGCCGGCCTCGGGTCCGCCGGCGGAGGCGGCGTCGACCCGACGATCTTCGAGGACTTCGGCGACATTCTCGGGGGCCTGGGCGACGTCTTTGGGTTCGGCGATCTCTTCGGCGGCCGCCGCCGCGCGGGCCCGCGCCGGGGCAACGATCTCCGGTACGACCTCGAGATTCCCTTCGACGACGCGGCCGGCGGCGCCGAGACGACCCTGCAACTGCCCCGCGAGGAGCCGTGCCAGACCTGCCGCGGGACGGGCGCGGCGCCGGGCAGCACGCCGGACACCTGCGCCCAGTGCGGCGGGCACGGCCAGCTCCGCTACCAGCAGGGTTTCCTCACCGTTGCCCGCACCTGCGGCCGCTGCCGCGGGGCGGGCAAGGTCATCGGCACGCCGTGCGAGACGTGCCGGGGCGCCGGCCGCACACCGAAGGAGCGGAAGCTCACTGTGAAGATTCCGGCGGGCATCTCGACCGGTCAGCGGCTGCGGCTGCAGGGCGAGGGCGAACTCGGCGAACAGGGTGCGCCGCCCGGCGACCTGTACGTGGTGGTACACGTCGCCGAGCACTCGTTCTTTCACCGCGACGGCGACGACCTCCTCTGCGTCGTCCCGATTCCCTACCCCACGCTGGTGCTCGGCGGCGACGTCTCAGTGCCCACCCTCAACGGCAACGAGGAGGTTGCGGTGCCGAAGGGAACGCAGTCCGGCGCGCGATTCCGCCTCAAGGGCAAGGGGATGCCGAACGTGACCGGCCGCGGCCACGGGGACCTCCTGGTCGAGGTCCAGGTGGACACGCCGCGCCGGATTTCCAAGGAACAGCGCGGGCTGCTCGAACGACTCGCCGAGACGATGCACGGCCACAAGGTCGAGCCGCGCGCCCGCGAGGCGCACGACGAGCGGCCGTTCTTCGAGCGCGTCAGGGACATGTTTGGGTGATCGGTGGCCGGCGCTGCGCGTCAGGCTTCGGGTCCGTGACCGTCAGCCTGCCGCCGATCTGACGCTCGCCCTCCTGGACGACTTTCGGCCCACCGGACTCGACACCTCGAACGACCCCTGGCTGGTCTACTTCGCGACCGCCGAGGCGCGCGACCGCGCCCTCGGGGCCATCGTCGGTCGGTTGGATGAAATCGGTGTCTCCGCCGAGACCGTCGACCTCCCCGACGAGCACTGGGCCGAACGCTCGCAGGCGGCACTGCGCGCAGTGCGGGTTGGCCGCCTCGTCATCGCGCCGCCCTGGGATGCGCCGGCCGGCCCCAGCGCCGACACGATCGTCATCACCCCCTCGTTCGCCTTCGGCACCGCGCATCACGCCTCCACCCGGCTCTGCCTCCACGCGCTGCAGCGCGTGCCGGTCGAGGGCCGGCGTGTCCTCGACGTCGGCACCGGCTCGGGCGTACTCGCCATCGCGGCCAGTCGGCTCGGCGCAGCGAACGTCGTGGGCATCGAATCAGATCCGATAGCGGTCGAGGCCGCTCGCCGAAACGTGGCGGACAATCCGGGCGCCCGAGTCGAGATCGTGCACGGAGACGCCGCGAACGCGGCGATGCCGAGCGCCGACATCGTGCTCGCGAACCTGACCGGTGCGACCGTCATGGCCATGGCCGACCTGCTGGCGGATGCCGTCGGCGGCGGCGGCCACGTGATCGTCGGCGGCTGCACCGGCGATGAGGGCCCCGCACTCGACGCGGCGCTGGGGACGCGACTCGTCCGCGATCGGACGGACGCGGAGGCGGGCTGGATCGCCCAGACCTGGCGGCGGAACTGACTCGAAGCGGCTCAGGCCTCGTCCCAGAGACACGCCAACGCGGCAAGGGCGACGACGGGCGCGGTCTCGGCGCGCAGCACGCGGCCACCGAGCGTGACCGCCTGGAACCCTCGTGCGTCGAACCGGACCAGTTCGTCCGGCGTCCAGCCCCCCTCCGGCCCGACGGCTAGCGACACCGCCGACGGCCGCGGTCGGTCCAGGAGGTCGCGCGCCCGCAGCGTGTGAGCGGGCATTGCACCGGGCTCGGCCAGAAACAACTTGACGTCGGACTGGGCCGCGTCGGCGAATTCACCGACCGAGAGCGGTTCGCGCACCTCGGGCACGATCGCCCGGCCGCACTGCTTGGCGGCCGCCACGGCGATCCGCCGCCAGCGGTCGGCCCCGCGGCTCCGGCGACTCCCCGGCCGGCTCGATGGCCGGTGCGCGGCCTGCTTTTCGGCGACGAGCGGCTGGACCGCAACGACTCCGAGCGCCGTGGCGTCGCGTACCACGGCATCGAAGGTCCGTCCCTTGAGGAACGCCGGCGCCAGCGTGACGGCCACGGTCGATTCCGGCGCGGGCGTCGACGGCTCGACGAGCGCCACGCTGACCGCCTCGCGCCCGAGGCGATCCACCCGCCCCAGAAACTCGAGCCCGCGCCCGTCGAACACGCGCACCTCGTCACCAACGCCCAGCCGCACCACCTGACGGAGATGCCGCGACTCGTCCGGCGGCAGGTCGACCGATGCGGCGCGGCCGTCGAGTGACGGGGCGAAGAAGCGCGGGCGCATGGGGAGATTATAGAACCGGTTCTCGCGCGTGGGTTCGTCCTGATCGGCACCGCGCGCGCCGGAGCGTCCGGAGATTCGCGCTATACTCCACGCACCAAGATGCTGGTCTCCGGTCAGACGCTCGGCAAATACAAGATTATCGACACCCTCGGCAGCGGCGGGTTCGGCACGGTGTATCTGGCGAGCGACACCTGGATCGACAAGCAGGTCGCCCTCAAGGTCCCCCATCGGCAGAACCTGGACTTTGGCGAGCTGCTGCGGGAACCTCGCCTGCTCGCCAGCCTCAACCACCCCAACATCGTCTCGATCACGACGGCGGAGAAGCAGGGCAACGTGTTCTTCATCGTGATGGAGTACGTCCCGGGTGAGACCCTCGAGCAGGCCATCGCCACCCATGGCGCAGTCGAATTGGGCCAGGCGCTCGACTTCACCTGCCAGATCTGCAACGCCGTGGATCACGCGCACCACCAGGGAGTCCTCCACCGCGATCTTCGACCCGCCAACGTGCTGGTCTCGGACAGCGGCGTCGTGAAGGTGGCCGACTTCGGCACCTCACGCTTCCTGGAGATCGCGGCGCACGGCACGACGGTGATCGGCAGTCCGCCCTACATGGCGCCCGAGCAGTTCCATGGCAAGGCCGTGTTCGCGTCGGACATCTATTCGCTCGGCGTCACGATGTATCAGATGCTCACAGGCATGCTCCCCTACGACACGCCGACCCCGGCCGACCTCGAGAAACTGATGACCGGCACGCTGATCACGGCGCCGCGGCTCAAGAACAAGAAGATCCCGACACGCATCAGCGACATCGTGATGCGCGCGCTCGCGCCGGACATCCCGACGCGCTATCAGCGCGCCAGCGACCTGCTCGAAGCGCTGATCGCGGAGCGTCCGGCAGCCCGCCGACCGGCGGTGCGGTCGCCGCGCGCCGCGGCCGACCTTGGCGTCAAACCGCGGCCACCGGCCGCGCGTACGACCCCGACACCACGCTTCTGCTGGCACTGCCGGAAGCCGCTGCACGCCCGAACCGACCGCTGTCCGTTTTGTCGGGAACTCCAGTAGTGCTAAACTTGCCCTGATTTCAGGGCGAAACTCGGCGCGCGGTGCGTTCGCTGCCGCCCACCGTCGCCCCCCCCGCACAAGGAGTCTCCCATGGGGTTTGCCGGCACCGGCAAGATCTGGATGAACGGGTCGTTGGTCGACTGGGCCGACGCGAATATTCATCTCAGCTCGCACGTCATCCACTACGGCAGCGGCGTGTTCGAAGGCGCGCGCTGCTACGACACCGAGCGGGGCCCGGCCTGCTTCCGTCTCGACGCGCACATGCGCCGGCTGGTCGACTCGGCCAAGATTTACCGGATGGAGCAAGCGCTGTCTCGGAAGCAACTCGAGGACGCCGTCGTGGACACGATCCGCGCCAATGGGTTTCGGGCCTGCTACATCCGCCCGCTCATCTACCGCGGTAGCGAGACGCTCGGCGTCAACCCGCTTCCCTGCCCCGTGGATACCGCGATCATGCTGTGGGAATGGGATACCTACCTGGGCGAGGACGCACTCGCGCGGGGCGTCGACGTGTGCGTGAGCTCGTGGGCGCGGCTCGCGCCGAACACGCTCCCGGCCCTGGCCAAGTCAACGGCGAACTACGCCAACGCGCAGCTGATCAAGATGGAGAGCGTCGCCAACGGCTACGACGAAGCGATCGCACTCGACCCTGAGGGTACGCTGAGCGAGGGCAGCGGGCAGAACCTTTTCATCGTGCGCGACAACACGCTGTACACCCCGTCGGTGGCGTCGTCGATCCTGCCAGGGATCACGCGGGACTCGATCATGACGATCGCTCGCGACCTCGGCTTCACGGTCGTCGAGCAGGCCATTCCGCGCGAGCTGCTCTACATCGCGGACGAGCTGTTCTTCGTCGGCACTGCCGTCGAGGTGACGCCCATTCGATCGGTGGACAAGATCGTGGTCGGACAAGGCACGCGTGGACCGGTGACCGAGGCGATCCAGCGAACCTACTTCGACATCGTCAACGGGCGCGTCCCCGATCAGTACGGATGGCTGCGCCTCGTGGACGCGGACGCCGCCACCGAACACCACGCGAAGCCCGCGACCGCGAAGGCCACAGGCTGACGCGGCTCCACCCCGGACAGATGCGATGGACATCAACGATCTCCTGAAGCTTGCGGTCGAGCGCGGAGCGTCAGACCTGCACCTGAAGGCGGGGTGCCAGCCGATGCTCCGCCTGCACGGCAACTTGATTGCCACGTCGGAGACCCGGCTCGACCGCGCCGACACCGAGGCGTTCGCGGCGGCTACCCTGACGCCCGCGCTGCGGGACCGGTTTCAGGAAGCGCAGGAAGTCGACCTCGCGTACAGCGTTCCCGGCCTCGGACGATTCCGTTGCAACGTGTTCCAGCAGCGCGGCACGATCGGCCTCGTCTTCCGCGTCATTCCGACAAAGATCAACACGATCGACGAACTGGCGCTGCCGCCCGTGTTGAACTCCATCGCCGAGCAGGAGCGGGGCCTGGTGCTGGTCACCGGAACGACCGGAAGCGGCAAGAGCACGACGCTGGCTGCCATGATCGACTACATCAACATGACTCGGTCGGCGCATGTCATGACGATCGAGGACTCGATCGAGTTCCTGCATCGCGACAAGAGTTCCATCGTCAATCAGCGGGAGGTGTCGGTCGACACCAAGTCGTTCGCCCACGCCTTGCGTAGCGCGCTCCGCCAGGACCCCGACGTCATCCTCGTCGGCGAGATGCGGGACCTGGAGACGGTCGATACCGGCCTGCTCGCCGCCGAGACCGGCCACCTCGTCTTTTCCACCCTGCACACGCTCGATGCCACGGAGACCATCAACCGGATCATCTCGGTGTTTCCGCCCCATCAGCAGCGGCAAGTGCGCCTCCAGCTCGCCTCGGTACTGAAGGCGGTCATTTCACAGCGCCTCGTGCCCCGGGCCGACGGCCAGGGTCGATGCCCGGCCGTGGAAATCCTCATTTCGACCGCGTTCATTCGCGACTGCATCGTCGACAAGGACAAGACACACCAGATTGGCGGCGCGATTGCCGCCGGTGCGTCGCAGTACGGGATGCAGACCTTCGATCAATCGATCTTCGGCCTGTATCAGGGCGGGCTTGTCTCGTACGAGGAGGCGTTGCGCTGGGCCACGAACGTCGACGAGTTCAAGCTGAGGGTGCAGGGCATCTCCACGACCGGGGATATGGCCCAGGACGAGCCGGCGCAGCCGGAAGGTGACGGCGACTCCTCGGAGATCGTCCGGTTCTAGCACGAACCCCCCGGGTGAGCCCCGCGTGTCTTTTCGCGCTCCCACCGATCCGTATACCTTCGGGTTGACCTTGCTGGCGAAGCGCGAGCTGTCGGAACGGCAGCTCCGCCAGCGGTTCCGCAAACGCAAGGTCGACGCGGCGGCGACGGACGACGCCATCGAGCGCCTCAAGCAAGATGGCTCGCTCGATGACCGGCGGACGGCGTTCGCGTACGCCCGCACCGCCGTCCGCTTGACGGCCCGCGGCCGTCGCCGCGTGCTCCAGGAGATCGTCGCGCTCGGTATCGACGATGCCTCGGCGCGCGACGCCGTGGATGCCGCGTTCGCCGACGTGGACGAGGCCGAGGTGCTGGCACGGGCGCTCGCAAAGCGGCTCGATGGCCCGGTGCGCGACACCGCCCACCTGCGCCGCCTGCACCGCGCGCTCGAGCGCCAGGGCTTCCCGACGTCGATGATCGCGCGCGCGCTGGCCGACCGCGCGCCGCACGCGACCGACACCTCGGACGACTGACGGTCGCCCGCGATCGCCGGAGGCCGCACCCGACAGTCTGCTGCTGGAGACTCGCTGTAGAATGACGCCATGACGGGGCGCGACACTCGACGGAGCTTCCTGGACTACTTCGCGCGGCACGGTCATCAGATCGTCGAGAGCGCGTCGCTCGTTCCCTCGGGCGATCCCACGCTGCTCTTCACGAACGCGGGCATGAACCAGTTCAAGGCGGTCTTCCAGGGCCAGGAACGGCGCGCCTACACGCGCGCGGCCTCGTCGCAGAAGTGCATGCGCGTCAGCGGCAAGCACAACGACCTCGACACGGTGGGTCGATCGCTCAGACACCACACGTTCTTCGAGATGCTCGGGAACTTCTCGTTTGGCGACTACTTCAAGGCGGACGCGATCGCCCTGTCCTGGGCGCTGCTGACCGAGGAGTGGCAGTTGCCCGCCGATCGCCTGCGGGCGACGATCTTCCGCGGCGACGAGACCGCGCCGAGGGATGACGAGGCGTACTCGGCCTGGCGCAAGTTCCTGCCCGAAGACCGGATCGACGCGTTGGGCGCCGCCGACAACTTCTGGGCGATGGGCGACACCGGACCCTGTGGTCGCTGCTCGGAGATCCATGTCTTCCTCGGCGACGACCTGCCGTGCCCCGAACCCACGTGCCGGGGCACGGCGTGCGAGTGCGATCGCTACATCGAACTGTGGAACAACGTGTTCATGGAGTTCGACCGCCAGGCTGATGGCACGCTCACGCCGCTGCCCATGCCGTCGATCGACACCGGCATGAGCCTCGAACGTGCGGCCGCCGTTCTGGGCGGCGTCCGGTCGAACTACGACACCGACCTGTTCCTCCCGCTGCTGCAGGCGATCGCCGAAGTGACCGGCACGCCGTACGGCGACCGGCCCGATGCCGATGTGTCGATGCGGGTCATCGCCGACCACCTCCGGGCGATGACGTTTCTCGTGGGCGACGGGGTCGCGCCCTCCAACGAGTGGCGGGGCTACGTGCTGCGGAAGATCATGCGCCGCGCGATGCGCCACGGCAAGATGCTGGGCCTCACCGAACCCTTTCTGCACCGCTTGGCGGACGTGGTCGTTCAGGAGATGGGCGACGCCTACCCGGCGCTGTCGCGCAACCGGAAGTCGATTGTCAGCACTATCCGCGACGAGGAAGACCGATTCGACGCGGTGCTGAGCGCCGGACTCGCCAAGCTCGAGGCGGTGCTCGACCGCGCCAGCGCCGGCGACCGGCGCGTCGACGGCGCGGATGTGTTCCGCCTCTACGACTCACTCGGCTTCCCGGCGGATTTCGTCGAGGATCTCGCGACGGAGCGCGACCTTTCGGTCGACTGGGAAGGGTTCGAGCGCCTCATGGCCGAGCAGCGCGACCGCGGCCGGGCCGCCAGCGGATTCAAGGCGGAAGACCCCAGCGCGCGCGCGTTCTGGAATCCGGCTCAGCTCGAGGAGAGTCTGCGCGACGCCCGGGACCGCTTCGCCGGATACGACTCGACGCAGGTCGACGGCGCAGAGATCCTCATGCTCTGGAACGATGCCCAGTCACCACGCGACCAGCTCGCCGAGGGTGAGTCGGGGTACCTGTCACTCGACCGCAGCCCGTTCTATGTCGAGGCGGGCGGGCAGGTCTCGGACACCGGCCGGATCGCCTCGGCCGACGGTGCGACCACGGCCGACGTGGCCGGCGTCGTCGGCTGGGGCTCAGCCCCCCGGGTGCACCAGGTGTCGGTCGTCACCGGGACGCTGAGCCGGGGGGATGCGGTATCGGCCATCGTCGACGCACCGCGACGGGACGCGATCCGGCGGAACCACACGGCGACCCACCTCCTGCACGCCGCGCTCCGGCGGGTGTTGGGCACCCACGTGACCCAGGCCGGCTCTCTCGTCGCGCCGGATCGGTTGAGGTTCGATTTTTCACATCGCGCCCCGCTCAGCCGCGCGGAGATCGAGGAGGTCGAACGCCTCGTCGACGAGCAGATCGTCGCGAGTGCAGCGGTCACCACGGTCGAGCAGTCTCCGGACGAGGCGATCGCCGGCGGCGCGATCGCCCTGTTCGGCGAGAAATACGGCGATCGGGTACGGGTCGTTTCGATCTCCGACTTCAGCAAGGAGTTGTGCGGCGGCACGCACTGTCACTCGACGGGTGAGATCGGCGCGTTCTCGATCGAACACGAGAGCGGCACCGCGGCTGGCGTCCGGCGCGTCGAAGCCGTGACTGGGCCGACGGCCCTCGAACGGCAGCAAGCGCGCCGCGCGTTGCTGGGTGAACTGCTGGAGACGCTGTCCACGTCGGAGGACCGGGCACCCGAGATGCTCCGGCAACTCCAGGCGCAGGCCAAGCAGCTCGCGCGCGAGGTCAGCGCACTCCGGATGAAGCTGGAACTGGCCACCGAAACGGACGCACACGTCGAGGTCGACGGCCTCACCCTGGTGACGCGGCGTGCCGACGGTCTGGACAAGCGGGCCCTCCGGGCGCTCGCCGACGAGTTGAAGCGCGGGATCGCGTCCGGACTGGTGGTGGTGGCCTCGGCGACGGATGCCGGGCGCGTCGCGCTCATCGTCAGCGTCACGGCTGACGCGAAGTCGCGGGTGCCGGCCGGCCAGATCGTCAAGGCGCTCGCACCGCTGGTCGGCGGCGGCGGCGGTGGCCGACCGGACTTCGCGGAAGCCGGCGGCAAGGACCCAGCGCAGATCGACGCCATGCTCGCTCGGAGCGAAGCCGTCGTACGCCAGGTCCTGAACGCCGCGGACTGACGCCGAACCCTCCATCAACCGACACGCTAATCAGCCCGTTTGCCCGGCAGCGCGGGGCGAAGTACACTGCCCTATCGGATCTGATGTGCATGCACGCATGACTCGAGCCCTAGCCGTCGCGCTCATCGTGCTGGTGGTATCAGCCGTCGCGGACACGGCGCAGGCACAGATCTACTCCTGGCGCGACGCGGAAGGCCGACTCGTCTTGTCGGATCGACCGATGGATCCGAGCGCGTTGACGATCGGCGTCGGCCGATCGGGAGCGGTGCGGACGACCGCGAGCATCCGACCCCGCACCGCCGGAAGATACGACGGGCTCATCGAGCGCCATGCGGCGGCGATCGGCGTCCGCCCGGATCTGGTTCGAGCCGTCATCCAGGTCGAGTCGGCCTACAACCCGCGCGCCGTGTCGTCGGTGGGCGCCCTGGGCCTGATGCAGCTGATGCCGGGGACGGCCGACGAGCTCGGCGTGAGCGACCCGTTCGATCCCGATCAGAACATCCGGGGCGGCGTCACCTACCTGCGCCGGCTGCTCGACCGCTACGACGGCAGCGAGGAACTGGCGCTGGCCGCCTACAACGCGGGCCCCGGCGTCGTCGAGCGCTACGGCAACCAGATTCCACCCTACCAGGAGACCCGTCAGTTCGTCGGCCGCATCCGCCGGCAAACGGAGGTCACGACTGTCTCTCGCACGGCTGCGGGAATCTACAAGAGCATCGACGTCGTCGGCGATCGGCGTGTGCCCCGCTATTCCAACGTGCCTCCGCCCGATCGAGATCCGCAGGCCACAGAACGGCCTCGCCCCACGCCGTGAGCGACGGCGCCGCCACGGCGCTCGAAAGACTGCGACTCGACGTCTGGCTCGACGTCACCTGCCTCTTCAAGACTCGCTCCGAGGCCCAAAAGGCGTGCAAGGGAGGGAAGGTCGACGTCAACGGCCAGCGCGCGAAGCCCCACCGCGAGGTCTCCGCGGGAGATCGCATCACCATCACGCGGGCGCTGGGCGGCCGCCAGCAACTGGTCGTCAAGGGCCTGGTGGAGCGCCACGTGGCGAAGGCCGAGGCCCGCGAGCTCTACGACGACGTCACCCCGCCGCCGTCCCCCGAGGAAGCGGAACTGCGAGAGCTGGTGCGGCTCGCCAGCCGGGCCAGCCGGCCTGCGCGTCTGCAGGCGGCGCCAGGCAAGCGCGAGCGCCGGACGCTCCGGCGCCTCAAGGGCATCGACGACTGACACGCGCGCGCCGATAGAGGATCTTGTGGCGGGTCCTGTCGCCGGTGGGCCCCCACTGGTGGGCCATCCATTGATCGCGGGGCCCCTGCACCCCGCAGTCTGCGCCCTCGTGAAAGGGTGCCGACTGAAGATGGGCCGGCGAGTCGCCCGCAGGGTGGACAGCGCGTCGACGGCCGGTATCAGTTCCGCTAGGTGCTGAGCTGGTACTGCCGTCGGCGTGCGAGGGTGTCTGAGCCCGGCGCGCCCTCGCCGCGGCGCTGGCCTCGGGCTTGGCCTCCGCGCCCGCGGCGGGCCCCCGGTCCGGCGCCACCCGCCGGCGCCAGCTCTGCTTACGGATGCGATGGGGCGGGTTGTGATGCTATAATCAGGGTTTGTCGGCGCGGCGAAGGCGTCGGCTGTGCTATTCAAGGCTTCAAGGGCGGAACTGGTGGCAAACCACAAATCGGCGGTCAAGGCGCACAAGCAGAACGTGAAGCGGCGGACTCAGAACCGGGAAGAGCGGACGAAGTTGCGCAGCGCGCTGAAGTCAATTCGCGCCTCGCTCGGTTCGGGCGACGCGACCGCGGCCCGCACCGAACTGCAGCAGACCGTCTCGCTCATCGACAAGATGGCCGGCAAAGGCATCATTCACGACAACACGGCGGGCCGCTACAAGTCGCGCCTGACGAAACAGCTCGCCAAGCTCTCAGCCTCGGCGTAGCGGCTGACCCGGCCGGCCCGGCCCGCAGAGTTCGATCACGAGGCGCTCGAGGAACATCCTCGCATCCCCGCCCGACGACTTCAGCGCCAGATCCGTCCGATACAAGGCCTCGACGGCTCCAGGGATCCTGGGGGCCGAGAGCTTCGTGCGCGCCACCCAGCCGAGCTGCCCGAGCACCATGAGCGGCGCCGCCCCGGCGTCGAGCGCCAACGCCAACTCGCGCAGTGCAACGTCCGCGGCACCCTGCTCGATGGCCCGCGCGACGGCCCAGTCATCCTGCGAGACCGCCAGACCCACCACGGCCTCGACGTCCGAGCGCCCGATCGAGGCCTGACCCGACGCGTAGAGCGACACGCGATCGAAGTCGGCCCGAAGTCTCGAGAGATCCGCGCCGGCTCTCGCGACGAGGAGCCGGATCGCGTCGGCGTCCATCGCCAGGCCTCGCTCCTTGAGCTGCGCCCGCACCCAGCGCTGCGCGTCGCCGGCATCGTCGAGCCCACCGCAATCGACGACGGTGGCATGCTTGATCAGCTTCGTGACGACGCGGCGTCGCTTATCGAGGCCGCTGGCCTCGAACACGACGGTTGCGTGCGGCTCGGGTGACTCGATGAACGCCTCGAGGGCCTCGAGGTCACGCTCGGCCTTCTGGCTCTCATGCTTCGGGATCAGCACGCGCTCCGCCCGGGACACGATGACGATGCGTCGGGGGGCCATCATCGGCAGCGTCCGCGCCGCTTCGATTAACGCCACGGCCGTGGTCTCCCCGCCGTACACCCGCTCGACGTTGAACGGCCGGAGGTCCTCTTCGACGACGTTCGCGAACTCGCTCGCTAGCCGAGCGCGCGCCTCGTCGTCCTCGCCGAGGATCAGGTAGAGGGGGGCCGTCTTGCCCGAGGCGATCTGCTCGCGGACGGTGGCCGGGGCGGAGACCGGCATCGGCTGGCGTCTAGAAGGCTTCGAGGATGGAGCTGACGACCGTCGTCGCGAACTCGCCGGCCATCCGGTCGAGCGCGTTTCGGTCCTGGCCAAAGAACGCGCTGGCGTCGAGCGCCCCGCCGCCCGTGGCGACCTCATACTCCTCGGTGAAGATGAGCGAATCGTTCTCCCAGAGCACTTCGCGGGCCCGGAGGTCGCGCATGACGATGCTGGCCGTCAGCGTGAACGCGTAGCGCGACGCCTGTTGCCGGCCGGTGAAACTCGTCGGCCGTAGCTGCACCCCCACGATGCGACCGACGACCACGGCATCGACGCCGGTTTCCTCGGGCACGACCTGGTAGTTGCCGCGTCCAATGAACTCGGTGCGGACCGCCTGCGTCAGCGTCTGTTCCAGCTCGAAGAACGCCGTGTTGTTCACGAACAGCGGGATGCCGATCGTTTCGACGTACTCGGGGAGAAACGACCCCTGGCCGGCCAGGCTGTAGCCGCACCCAGAGGTCGCCAGACACGCGAGCGCCACGGTCGCCCCCTGCATCCATCGGCGCAGCCTCACGCGCATACGGCTCCCTCGCGTCTCGGTCATTTCACCACCACGCTCACGAGCCGGCCGCGCGCCACGACGACTTTCGCCACCGTCTTGCCGGCGATGTGCGCCTGCACCTGTGGCTCCGCCAGCGCTGCCGCCTCCAGGTCAGCATCACTCTGGCCCGCCTCCACCGTCAAGCGGGCGCGCACCTTGCCATTGATCTGCACCGGAACGACCAGGGTGTGGGCCTTGGCGACGTCCGGGTCGGCTTCCGGCCACGACGCGGCCGCGAGGCCGTCGCCGTGCCCGAGTCGCTCCCAGAGCTCCTCCGCCAGGTGCGGCGTGAACGGCGACAGCAGGAGGACCAACGCCTCGAAGGCCTCGCGGAGCACCGACGCCGTCGCCGGCCGGAGCTCGGCGGCCTCGGATGCCCGCGACGCCGGACCGCATCCCGCCCGATCGCAGAGGGCATACAGATCATTGACGAGTTCCATGAGCGCGGAAACGGCCGTGTTCAGGTGGACGCGCTCGAGATCGCTCGAGACGCGTTGGATGGTCACGTGCGTCTTGCGCCGCATCGCGCGCTCGGCATCGTCCAGTTCGCCGGCGGGCGGCGCCGCCGCCTGCACCCGTCCCGCGAGCGGCGCCACCAGCCGCCAGATGCGGCCCAGGAAGCGGAAACTGCCCTCGAGCCCGGTGTCGGTCCACTCGATTTCCTTCTCCGGCGGCGCCACGAACGTCTCGTACAGGCGCAGCGTATCGGCGCCGTAGGTCGCCATCATGTCGTCCGGGTCGACCACGTTGCCCTTCGACTTGGACATCACGGCGCCGTCCTTCAGCACCATCCCCTGGGTCAGGAGCCGGGTGAACGGCTCGTCGTGCGCGACCAGCCCGAGGTCGCGCAGAACCCTGCAGAAGAACCTAGAGTAGATCAGATGCAGGATGGCGTGCTCGACGCCACCGCTGTAGAAATCGACCGGCGTCCAGTAGCGCGCGACCTCGGGATCGAACGGCAGCGTGTCGTTCCGCGGATCGCAGTAACGGTAGAAGTACCACGATGAGTCGACGAACGTGTCCATCGTGTCGGTCTCGCGTCGTGCGGCCGCGCCGCAGGTCGGACAGATCGTGTTGACGAACTCGGGCACCTGGCCGAGGGGCGAATCTCCGCGTCCGGTGAAATCGGTCACGTCGGGCAGTTCGACCGGCAGATCCTCGTACGGCACCGGCACCAGACCGCACGCCTCGCAGTGGACGATGGGGATGGGCGTGCCCCAGTAGCGCTGCCGGGAGATGCCCCAGTCCTTCAGCCGATACTGGACCGTGCCCTCGCCGATCTTCCGGTCGGCGGCTGCCTGGGTCATCGCCGCGCACGCGTCCGCCCAGGGCATGCCCGAGAACTCGCCCGACGCCACCAGGTGGCCGGCGCCGGGGTGGGCTTCCACCTGCTCATCGGCCGCAAGCGGTGGGCCCTCGTCCGGCTGGACGACGATCCGGATCGGCAGGTCGTACTTTCGCGCGAATTCGAAGTCTCGCTGGTCGTGCGCCGGCACGCCCATGACGGCGCCGGTCCCGTACTCGCCAAGCACGAAGTTCGCCACCCAGACCGGGACCTCTTCGCCCGAGAATGGGTTGATGGCCCGACGTCCGGTGTCGAACCCTTCCTTCTCGATCTCACCCGTGAGCCGAGCCGTCCGATCCTGCGCGCGAAACCGGCGCACCCGCTCGCGAAACCCCTCCGGATCGCCCGACGACGACGCGATGTCGTCGACCAACGCATGCTCGGGCGCCAGCAGAACGAACGTCCCGCCGTAGATCGTGTCAATCCGGGTCGTGAACACCTCGATCGGCGCCGCAGGCTCCCCGACCAGCGTGAACGTGACGCGCGCGCCTTCGGATCGACCGATCCAGTTGCGCTGCATCGTCAGCACCTTCTCCGGCCACTCGGTCAGGCCATCGGCACCCTCGAGCAGTTGATCGGCATACGCGGTGATGCGGAAGAACCACTGCTCCAGCGCTCGCGCGTCGACGTCGGACCCGCACCGCCAGCACTTCCCATCGATGACCTGTTCATTGGCGAGCACCGTCTGACAACTGGGGCACCAGTTGACGGTCGAGCGCCGGCGGTAGGCCAGGTCGCGCTCGAACATCTTCAAGAAGATCCACTGATTCCAGCGGTAGTACTCGGGCAGGCAGGTCGCGATCTCCCGCTCCCACGCGTAGCTGATGCCCAACCGCTGCAACTGGCCCTTCATGTGGGCGATGTTGTCGAGCGTCCAGGTCCTGGGATGCAGCTTGTTCTGAATCGCCGCGTTCTCGGCCGGAAGCCCGAACGCGTCCCACCCGAACGGATGAATGACGTGGAAGCCGCGCAGCCGCTTCATCCGGGCGACAACGTCGCCGATCATGTAGTTGCGGACGTGCCCCACGTGTGCGTGGCCGGAGGGATACGCGAACATCACCAGGCAGTAGAACTTGGGCTTCGACGGGTCGGCCGAGACCTCGAACGCTCGGGTCTCGGCCCAGCGCTGCTGCCACTTCTTCTCGATCGTCTGCGGGGCGTAGTCGGACACGGTTGGAGTCATTCGCGGGACGCGCGGCGGCGACCGGCCGTCACGTCGCCATTATAGCGTCTGTCGCTGCGCCTACCAGACGCCACTCGGCCAGTGCGGACGGTGGGCGGTCACGACCTGGTCGAGCACGGCGTCGATGCGCGCCGTCGAGTCCGAGAACGTCGGCGCCTCACCCACGGGGGCGTCACCGAGTACGTCGAGGGTCACCTCCAGGCAGTCGCCGAGCGCCTCGAGGTCGTACCCGCCCTCGATCACGCCGGCCAGCCGCCCGTCGCAGATTTCGTCGGCGGCCGCTCGCAGATGTCGAATCATCGCGTGATATCCGGGCGTGGTGACCCGCATCCCGGCCAGCGGATCCCGCTCGTGGGCATCGTAGCCCGCCGAGACCAGCACGAGGTCCGGCGCGAACGCGCGTAGCGCCGGCACGATGAGACGCGTGAACGCCACGTCGTAGTCGGCGTCGGTGGCGCCGGCGGCGAGCGGCACGTTCAGCGTGCGCCCCTCCCCCGCGTCGCGGCCGATATCGGCCGCGGCGCCCGTGCCCGGATAGAACGGAGACTGATGCGTCGACACGTAGAGCACCCGGGGGTCGTCGTAGAAGATCCACTGGGTGCCATTGCCGTGGTGGACGTCGTAGTCGACGACCGCCACCTTCGACGCACCCTGCGCCAGCGCGTGCGCGGCGGCGACCGCCACGCTGTTGAAGAGACAGAAGCCCATCGCGCGATCGGATTCAGCGTGATGGCCTGGCGGGCGAACCATCGCCAGCGCCCGCCCTCGACCGGCCATCGCCTGCTCGGCGGCCTGGACGATCGCGCCGGCCGCCAGGCGCGCGACGTCGTGTGACTGCGGCGACGTGAAGGTATCGGGATCCAGGCTGACCGCGCGGCCCGACGTCGCCACGATCGACGCCACGTAGGCGTCGGTGTGCACCGCCTGCAGCTGGGCGTCGGTCGCCGGACGGGGTTCGATGACGGCCCCGCCGCGCTCCGCAAACGCCGCCGCCGCCGATTGCATCACTTCGGCCCGACCGACGCGCTCGGGATAGCCCGGTGGGGTGACGTGGTCGGCGAACCGCTGGGATGCAAACACCGTGAGCGCTGTGTCGGTCATCGGGCCTCCAGCAATCGATCCGTCGTACGCACCAACCGGCGCAGGGCCTCTTCCAGTTCGAGACGCTTGGCTTCGAGTGTCGCCTCATCGGCGTCCGGAGGCACCTCGATCGGCGCGCCCACGGCCAGCGCCACACGACTGAACGGCTTCGGGATCTGTGTCCGATCCCAGCTGCGCGCCATCCAGGACCGCTCGGCTTCGAGATGGAACGGTAGCAGTGGCTGCCCCGTGGCGCCGGCCAGCCAGACCGCTCCAGGCTGGGCCCGCTCGGCCGGCCCTCGTGGACCGTCGAGCGTGAAGCCCGCCGCCTTGCCCTCGGCCAGGGCCCGCTTGAGCTGGAGCAGCGCCCGCTGGCCACCCCGAGAACTCGATCCGCGCGCGGTCCCGTAGCCGAACCGCTCGATGATCCGCGCGATCCATTCGCCGTCGAAGTTCTCGCTGGTGATGACGACGATGCCGCGCCCGCGGAAGTAGTACGTGGCCGACAGGATCCGACCGTGCCAGAACGCCATGACCGGCTGGCGCCCGCCGGCGGCGATCTCGTCGAATCGCTCGAGCCCGCTCACGCGCCACCGCAGCGTGGCCCCGAGCAGCGCAATGAGGGGATAGCCCAGCAGCGCGATGGTGGCCGCCTTTGCGCGCTGCCAGGTCGTCAGCCGCGGCGTCGAGGCGTCGGGCATCAGACGCGGCCCCTCCGGGTGCCGACGGCCGATCGCCGCATCACATCCCGTCGTAGTGCGGACCGCCGCCGCCTTCCGGCGGCACCCAGTCGATGATCTGATATGGATCGAGAATGTCGCACGTCTTGCAATGCACGCAGTTCGATGCGTTGATCTCTAGTCGCACGCCATCGTCGGACTCGACCATCTCGTACACCTGCGCCGGGCAGAACCGGATACAGGGATTGACGAACTCCTCGCGGCACCTGGTCCGGCAAATCTCGAGGTCGCGGACCAGCAGGTGCGTCGGCTGATCCTCCTCGTGGCGCGTCCCCGAGAAGTGCACATTCGTCAGCCGATCGAACGTCAACGCCCGATCGACCGGCACGGCCGGCGGCGCCGAGCCCGGCGCATCGCCTCCATGGTATGCCTGCACCGTCTGCATCCGCTCGTGGCCTGGGTGGCCGGGCATCGGATCGCGCAGCCACCACCCCCGGGTCACCAACGACAGCCCGGCGTAGGCGAGGCCGGCGAGCAGGCCGTGTCCGAAGCTCTGATGAACGTTGCGCACCGGATACAGTTCCCGGCGGACCGGCCCACCGTCGACCTTGTCCTGAAACACCTTGAGACGATCGGCCGAGGCATCGCCGGCCTGCAGCGCGTCGAGCGCCACCTCGGCCGCGTACATACCGGTCCGCATCGCCAGATGGATCCCCTTGAGGCGCAGCGAGTTGAGGAACCCAGCGGCGTCACCAATCACGAGCGCGCCGTCGGCGTAGGCGCGCGGCAACGCGTGCCAGCCGCCCTCCGGGAGCGCCTTCGCGCCGTACCGCACCATCTGGCCATCGGCCAGCAAGCCCGCGATCGCCGGGTGGCGCTTGAATCGCTGGAACGCCGCGTGCGGGTCGAAGAGCGGATCGCGATAGTCCAGGCCGGTCACGAACCCGACCGACAGCCGATCGGGTGCCAGCGCATAGATGAACCCTCCGCCGAATTCCTCGGCGCGTAGCGGATACCCGAGCGTGTGCACGACCGTGCCGGGCACCAGGCGGTCCGCCGGCACTTCCCAAAGCTCCTTGATGCCCAGCGCGTAGCTCTGCGGCTGTGACGCCGCGTCGAGCCCCAGCCGACCCAGCACGGTCTTCGTCAGGTTTCCACGCACGCCGTCGGCCAGAATCGTCACCGCGGCGCGAATGTCGACACCCGGCTCGAACGTCGGCTTGCGGCCGCCCTGCCGGTCGACGCCACGGTCGCCGGTACGCACGCCAACGATACGGTCGCTCTCGTAGAGCACCTCGGTGGCCGCAAACCCGGTGAAGACATCGACGCCCTCCGCCTCGGCCTGCTCGGCCAGCCACCGGGCGAACCGGCTCAGGGAGATGACGTGACACCCGTGGTTCTTGAGCGGTGGCGGGGCGATCGGAAAGCGGAACGTGCGTCGCTCGGTCAGGAACAGGACGCGGTCGTCGTGGACGGCCGGCCCGAGCGGCGCGCCGCGGGACTCGAAGTCGGGCAGGAGGTCCCGAAGCGCGCTGGGGTCGAGGACCGCGCCCGACAGCATGTGCCCGCCGCTCTCGCGGGATTTCTCGAGCACGGCGATGCCGAGCGGATCGCCGCCGCTCGACTTGCGCAACCGCGCCAGGTGCAGGGCCGCCGAGAGCCCCGCCGGACCGCCGCCGACGATCAGGACGTCGACCTCGAGCGTCTCTCGGTCCAGCGTCACGCCTCCAGTGCGGCGATCATCGCGGGCACGACGTCGAACAGATCACCGACGATGCCGTAGTCGGCGATCTCGAAGATCGGCGCATCGGCATCCTTGTTGACGGCCACGATCGTCTTCGCGCCCTTCATGCCGACCACGTGCTGGATCGCCCCCGAGATCCCCAGCGCCAGATACAGCGTCGGGGCCACGGTCTGGCCGGAACTCCCGACCTGCCGGTCCATCGGGAGCCAGCCGGCATCGCAGATCGGCCGAGACGCGGCCACCTCAGCCCCGAGCGCCTCGGCGAGCCGCCGCGCCAATTCGACGTGCTCCTCACCCTTGATCCCACGCCCCACGGCGACGATCCGGTCGGCCTGCGAGAGATCGACCGCCTGCTTCGCTTCCTGGAACGGCGCCTCAGGCCGCTGGCGGATCGCTGCAGCGTCGAGCGCGACATCGACGGCCCGCGTCGGCGCGGGCGTCGCGCCACGCGCCAGCCCCTCGGCACTGACCGCGCCGCTCTGAAACGTGACCAGGTGGGGCGCCGGGCCGAGCGGCACGACGTCGGCCATCAGCTTGCCCTGGAACATGGGACGGCTGAACGCCAGGGTCCCGTCCCGGCGGACGGCCCGGACGCAATCGGTCAACAGCGCCCGATCGAGCGCCACGGCCAGCGCCGGGGCGAAATCTCGGGTCTGATAGGTATGCGGCAGGACAACCAGCGCCGGTGCCTCGGCCGCGACGAGCGTGGTCAACGCCCGCACGAACCCATCGGCCGTGTAGTGTTCGAGTGCGGGCGCGTCGAGGACGAGCACCTCGGCCACGTCCGCTGCCGCCAGCTCCGCGGCCGCGGCGTTCAGCCCGGCGCCGAGGAGCGCCACCTTGACCTCGTCTCCCATCTGCTGAGCCGCGGTCAGCGCCTCGGCGCTCGCGCGGTTCAGCACGCCGTCGCGCTGTTCGGCAATCACGAGAAGCATGGTCGTGCCTCGATGGCCTCCCGACTGCGTCGGCTCATAGCGCGTGCGCCTCGTCGCGGAGCAGCTTCACGAGGGTCTGGGCCGCCTCCGACGGCGCTCCGTCGACGAAGCGCGTCTGCTTCTCCCGCTCGGGCGGATAGAGGGACGCGATGCGCTGACGCGGGGCCGGACCGTCCGCGCCGCCCTCCGCCGCCACCGTCCGAATCTCCTTCTTCTTGGCCGCCATGATGCCTTTCAAGGTCGCATAGCGCAGCTGGTTGATCCCGCTCTGGATCGTCAGCAGCGCGGGTGTCGGCATCGTGACCCACTGGAACCACCCGCCCTCGAGCTCGCGCTTCACCCGGAGACTCCCCTCGCCGACCTCAACATCCATGATGATGGTCGCGTGCGGGAGCCTAAGCAATGCCGCGAGCAGCACGCCGGTCTGCGCGAAGCCGTGGTCGTCGGACTGCAGCCCCGTCAGCACGAGATCGACCGTCTCGTCCTTGGCGGCGTCGGCGAGCGCGGTCGCCACCGTGAAGGCGTCCATTCGCGAGACGTCGTCGCGCAGGACGTGAATCGCCCGGTCCGCGCCGCGTGCCAGCGCCTCGCGGATCACCTGCGTCACCCGCTCCGGCCCGACCGAACAGACCGTGACCTGGCCGCCGTGCTGCTCCTTGAGACGCAGCGCAGCCTCGAGCGCATAGGCGTCAGGTTCGTTCATCTCGAAGCTGGCGTCCTGCTCTCGAATCCAGGCCGCATCCGGATCGGCCCGAACGGGCCAATCGCGGGTGATCACTTGTTTGATGCAAACGATGATCTGCATGCCGTCAACCACGACACGGTCGGAGGCTCGGCGCCACCGACACGTTGACGCGACGCGCTAAGCGTCGCACCGCTTGAAGAGGAGCACGGCGTTGGTGCCTCCGAACCCGAACGAGTTCGACAGCGCCAAACCGACGGTGGCCGAGCGCGGCGCGCCCGGCACGTAGTCGAGGTCGCATTCGGGATCGGGTGTGTCGAGATTGACCGTCGGAGGGAGCGTCTGATGCCTCACGGCGAGCGCGGTGACCCCGGCCTCCAGGCCGCCCGCGGCGCCGAGCAAATGGCCCGTCATCGACTTCGTCGACGACACCGCCAGGCGCTTCGCATGCTCGCCAAAGACCCGCTTGATGGCGAGCGTCTCCAGCTTGTCGTTGTACGGCGTGGAGGTGCCGTGCGCGTTGATGTAGTCGACTTGCTCAGGCTGGCAGTCGGCCCGCGCCAGGGCCGCCTGCATCGCCCGGGTGGCGCCGTCACCGTCCTCGGACGGCGCCGTCACGTGAAACGCGTCACCGGACATCCCGTAGCCGACGAGTTCCGCGTAGATCTGCGCGCCGCGCGCGCACGCCCGCTCGTATTCCTCGAGAATGACGACGCCGGCGCCCTCGCCGATGATGAAGCCGTCCCGGTCGAGGTCGAAGGGACGGCTCGCGCGCGTGGGCTCATCGTTTCGGGTCGACAGCGCGCGCATCGCGGCGAACCCCCCGACGCCCAGCGGAGTGATGGCCGCCTCGGACCCGCCGGCGATCATCACGTCGGCCGAGCCGCGGCTGATGATCTCGAAGGCGTCTCCGACGGCATGCGCCGAAGCCGAACACGCCGTGCACGTCGCAGAATTCGGGCCCTGGGCCCCGAACCGGATCGACACCTGGCCGGCCGCCAAGTTGATGATGGATGCGGGAATGAAGAAGGGTGAGATCCGCCTCGGCCCGTGCTCGAGCAGAGTGCGATGCTCGCGCTCGATCGTCGTGAAGCCGCCGATGCCAGACGCAATGAACACGCCGACCCGCGCGGCGATGTCCGGCGTGACCTTCAGGTCGGCGTCGCGCACGGCGAACTCGGCCGCCGCGATGGCGAACTGGATGAAGACGTCCATCTTCTTGACGTCTTTCTTCGAAATGAACTGCAGGGGATCGAAACCCTTGACCTCCCCGGCGATGCGCGCGGCATATTCCGCAGCATCGAACCTCGTGATCGGCCCGATCCCACTACGCCCCGCACACAGCGCATCCCAGTTCTGGTCCGTGCCGACGCCAAGCGACGACACGAGTCCGACCCCGGTGACGACGACTCGCCTGTTCACACAGCCTCCGGGTCCTTGCCGGCCCTACTTCTTGCTCTTGGCGTGCGACTCGATGTACTCGACGGCTTCCTTGACGCGCGTGATCTTCTCCGCGTCCTCGTCGGGAATCTCGATGCTGAACTCTTCTTCCAGGGCCATGACCAGCTCAACCGTGTCGAGCGAATCAGCGCCCAGATCGTCGACGAACGACGCATCCGGGGTCACCTCTTCCTCGTCCACGCCCAACTGCTCCACGATGATGCCCTTCACCTTGTCCGTAACGGCCATTCGCGCCTCCTACATGTACATGCCACCGTTGACGCCTACGACTTGCCCTGTAATATAGGCTGCCCCATCCGACGCCAGGAAACTCACCGCATGCGCGACGTCGGCTGGGCTGCCCAGCCGCCGGAGCGGGACGAGCGACTCCCACTGGTCGCGCCCGTCGCCAGTCAGCGCCTTGGTCATGTCGGTCTCGATCAACCCCGGCGCCACGACATTGGCGGTGATGCCGCGTGACGCGACTTCCTTGGCGACCGCCTTGGTAAAGCCGATCAGCCCCGCCTTCGACGCGGCGTAGTTGGCTTGGCCAGCGTTACCCATCTGGCCCACCACCGAACTGATCGTGATGATGCGACCCGAGCGCTGCCGCACCATCGGCCGCAAGACGGCCTGCACGCACGAAAAAACCCCGGTGAGGTTCGTCGCGAGCACCTGATCCCAATCCTCCCGCTTCAACCGAAGCAGGAGCTGGTCTCGCGCGATGCCGGCGTTCGCGACGAGCACGTCGACTCGCCCGAGCCGCTTCACGACGTCGCCGACGAGATCGCTCACCGCCTCGGTGTCGGTGACATCGAGCGTCGCGACCTCGGCGCGCCCACCCGCCCCCGTAATCGCCTCGACCGTGCCCTCGGCGTTGCGCTCTCGCGCCGCAGCGACGACCAGATGACCCGACTGGCCCAGCGCTTCGGCGACCGCGCGGCCGATGCCCCGCGATGCGCCCGTCACGATCGCCACCCGCTCAGTCGATCCGGTCATGCACCTCTCCGTCGGCCCCGGGCGCCGGGCCTATCCGATCGACTCCTTGGCATGATCAAGCGTGGGCAGGCTATCCGCCGCGACCGCCCGCAGCGAGCGATCGATCTTCCTCATCAGCCCGGTCAGGACCGACCCTGGCCCCACCTCAAGATACGTGTCAACGCCGTCCGATGCAAGACGCTTGACCACCTGCTGCCACAGCACGGGCGAGGCGATCTGTCCGATCAGCGCTTCGATCGCGGCCGCCGCTTCGAGTTTCGGCTGCGCGTCGACGTTGGCCACGACGGGAACGGTCGGATCGGCCACCTCGAGCGCGCGCAGTTCCGGCGCGAGGCGGTCCGCGGCCGGCTGCATCAGCGCGCAGTGGAACGGCGCGCTGACGGTCAGCGGCACGACCCGTTTGGCGCCCCGTTCCGTAGCGGCCTCGCCCGCCCGGCGCACGGCCCCGCGGGCACCCGCAATCACGACCTGGCCGGGTGCGTTCAGGTTGGCTGGCGACACGACCTCGCCCTGCCCCGCGTCGGCGCACGCCCGTCCGACCTCGTCGGCGTCCAGGCCCAGCACGGCCGCCATGGCGCCTTCGCCGACCGGCACGGCCTCCTGCATGTAGCGCCCACGCCGCCGCACGATACCCAAGGCGTCGGCAAAGGCCATCGTCCCGGCCGCGACATGTGCCGAGTACTCGCCCAGGCTGTGGCCGGCCACGCGCGCCGGTGCCAGTCCGCGCGCGGTCAATCCTCGGTGCATCGCCACGCTCACCGTCAAGATGGCCGGCTGCGCGTTCTCGGTCAGGGTCAAGCGATCCTCGGGCCCGTCGAAACAGAGCGTGCTCAGCGATTCCCCGAGGACGTCGTCAGCTTCCTGGAAGGTCGCGCGGCATTCCGGGTGCGCCTCCACGAGATCGCGGCCCATGCCCACGCGCTGCGACCCCTGTCCAGGAAACATGAATGCCAGCATGCTCGATCTCACACACTACCCGCCGCCGAGACGGGGCCGTCACCGCCACGCGCCTGGCCACGCGGGCCCGCACCGGCCCGTGACCCTCAAACTGCCGGAAGAAAAGGCAGGCGACAGGAGGTCGCCCGCGAAATCGAGCAGCTGACTCAGCGCGAATGCCGACTAGACCTCGTCGACCTCTCGAACCTGGCGCCCCTTGTAGTACCCGCAGTGCGGGCAGACTTGATGCGGGGGCTTCATCTCATGGCACTGCGGGCACTCCCCAACGGGTGGGGCATCGATCGCGTCGTGGGTTCGCCGCTTCGCGGTGCGCGTCTTCGAATGTCTCCGCTTGGGATTCGGCATCGTCGGTTCCTCGCCCGTCTATGTCTGGTCCTTCTCGGTTCTGCCGTGCAGTAATCCTTCGAGCACGGCCAGTCGGGGATCATGCCACTCGGCCGAACACCCGCACTTGGCAACGTTCAGATTCGCGCCGCAGACGCTGCACAACCCGCAACAGTCCTCCCGGCACAGCGGCTTCATCGGCAGCCCGAGGTAGAACTGCTCACGCATGAGCTGCCCGAGATCGATCTGCTCGTCGCGATAGAACGCCGTCGACAGATCGTCCTCGGCAATCTCGGCCTCGCCCGTGCCGGTGTTCCGCTCCTGCGGCACATACCGCAGGTCAAAGGCCGCATCCAGCGACGTGTCGCACGGCTCGACGCACCGGCAGCAGGGCACCCGCAGCCGCGTGGTCACCCGACCCGCGAGCCGATACCCGTCACGCACCTTCTCAACGTCAAGGTTCAGGGCGACCGGATCGGCGACCGCGAAGTCGTCCGTGGCGTCGAACGCCGACGCGGGATACGTCCGCTCCAGGTGCTCGCGCGGTTCGGTCAGCGCCTTGAGATCCAGCAGCATCAGCGGCCCGCTCCGGGCAACTCCCAACCAAAAATTCTAGCATGAAAACGCCGGCGACTCGCCTGGCCCCGTCCAGGGCTGGGATGCCCCGTCGAGCCTCAGCCCAACTCGACCCAGGGCTTGGGAATGAACAGCTGCTCGTAGAGGCCCACCGCATACCGATCGGTCATGCCGGCCAGGAAGTCTCGGGCGGCGACATCGACGCCTTCATCGTCGACGATCTGCTGGTCGAGGAAGGCCTCGGGCTTCGCGTGCACCTTCTCCCAGAGCCCCCCGAGAATGCCCGATGCTTTGTGAAACTCGCTCGTCGCATCGCTGTTCTCGTAGACCGTGTCGAAGAGAAACGCGCGCAGACCCAGCAGCGCCTCGAGGACGCCGTCGCCCATCCGGACCTGATCGAGACCGGCCGCGAGCGTCTGCTCCACGACGTCGGTCACGAGCCGTCCGATCCGCTCTGAGGTCGTCCGCCCCAGCAGATCGATCGGCCCGGTCGGCAGGTCAGACTCGGCCAGCAACCCGGCGCGTAGCGCATCGTCGATGTCGTGATTCACGTAGGCGATGATGTCGGCGACCCGCGCGACCTGCCCCTCGAGTGCCGTTGACCGGTTCGCATCGGTCGCACCGACCGGTGCCCCCCGCTTGCCCTTCGAGTGCTTGGCGATCCCGTCGCGCACCTCCCACGTCAGGTTCAGGCCACGGCCGTCGTTTTCCAACCGGTCGACGATCCGCAGACTTTGCTCGTAGTGATTGAACCCGCCGGGAATCAGCTGGCGCAGCACACGCTCGCCCGCATGCCCGAAAGGCGTATGTCCCAGGTCGTGCCCCAGCGCGATGGCTTCGGTCAGTTCCTCGTGGAGCCTGAGCACCTTGGTCACTGTTCGCGCGATCTGCGAGACCTCGAGCGTGTGGGTCAACCGCGTTCGGTAGTGATCGCCCGCTGGAGAAAAGAACACCTGGGTCTTGTGCTTCAGGCGGCGGAACGCCTTGCAGTGCACGATGCGGTCGCGATCGCGCTGAAACGCCGGCCGGATCGGATCCTCCGGTTCGGGCCGAAGCCGCCCGCGGCTGGCGTCGCTCTTCGCGGCCTGAGCTGCCAGCCACTCGTGCTCCCGCGCCTCCAGGTCCTTTCGGATGGTGCTCATGACTCAACGACCCACAGCGGCTGCCCCGGCCACGATGTCCGAGAGAAAGCTGACACCCGCGCCGAGCGGCGGTAGGCCGAGGCCCTCGGCCAGGGTCTGTCCCAGGTCGGCGAAGCTCCCGCGCGTGCCCAGATCGACCGCGGCCCGCACCGACGCGCCGGCCAGCAGAACCGGCACGTACTCTCGGGAGTGGTCAGTACTGGGCGTCGTCGGGTCGTTCCCGTGATCCGCCGTCACAACGATCAGGTCGTCCGGCTTCACGCGGGGCAGCAACCGCGCCAGACGCGCGTCGAACCGCTCCAGGTTCGCCGCGTAGCCCGACACGTCGTTGCGATGGCCGTAGACGGTATCAAAGTCGACCAGGTTGGCCATCAGCAAGCCGTCGGACACCTCCGCCATCGTCCGTTCGAGCGTGTCCATTCCGTCATCGTCCGACACTGTGTGGATCGCCCGCCCGATGCCGCGCCCGGCGAACAGGTCGTCGATCTTCCCGATGGTCGTCACCGGCACACCGTGCGCGGTGGCCAAGTCGAACAGGGTCTCGCCGGGCGCCGCGCGCGCGAAATCGCGCCGTTCCTTCGTTCGCCGGAAGCTGCCCGGCCTGCCAACGAACGGGCGCGCGATGATCCGGCCGACACCGAGGCCCTCGGCCATCACCTCGAAGGCGATCTCGCAGTAGCGATAGAGCTCGTCCACCGAGGCCACCGATTCGTGGGCCGCGATCTGACAGACGCTGTCGGCCGAGGTATAGACGATCGGCGCGCGACTCTCGAGATGCTCCACGCCGAGTCGCTGAATGATCTCGGTCCCCGACGCGGCGAGGTTGCCGAGCGTCGGCCGCCCGATTCGCCGTTCGAGTTCGGCGATGGCCGAAGCGGGAAACCCGTCGGGATGGACCGGAAACGGCCGATCCAGTGTGACGCCGGTCAGTTCCCAGTGCCCCGTGACGGAGTCCTTGCCCGGTGACACCTCGGCCATGCGTCCGAAGGCCGCGAGCGGCGGCGGCCGCGTGCCGCCCAGCTCGACGACATGGCCGAGCCCCATCGCCCGCAGCGTCGGAATCGCGAGGGGCACCTCCCGCGCGACATTCCCCAGCGTGTTGCTACCCTCGTCGGCGTACTCGGCCGCGTCCGGCAACCCGCCGATGCCGGCGCCGTCGAGGACGATTACGATCGCACGGGAGAATTGAAAAGGCGAGGATCGCACCGCGCAGCACACGCCGAGTGTCTCACGGCGCCAAGCGCGCGGACCGCTGCCGCGCGCGTTCGTGGATGATGCGAACCGCCGAGTCCGCGACCTGCGCCGGCCCGTCATCCACCTGAATCCACTGTAGGTTAGGCTCTTTCCTGAACCAGATCAACTGACGCCGCGCGTACCGACGATTGGCGCGCACGATCTCGTCGCGCGCTCCGGCCTCGTCGCCCACGCCGTTCAAGAACGCCAGCGCCTGGCGATACACCATCCCACCGAACGGGGAAGCCGTGTCGGGCACGCCCGCTGCCCTGAGCGCTCGGATCTCGTCGAGCAGGCCGGCCGCGAACTGCGCCTCCACTCGGCGGGCCACCTTGTCGGCGGTACGCTCGGA
This sequence comes from Acidobacteria bacterium UBA2161, assembly GCA_002328835.1. Classification (GTDB taxonomy): domain Bacteria; phylum Acidobacteriota; class Vicinamibacteria; order Vicinamibacterales; family UBA823; genus UBA2161. The sequence continues at coordinate 43,220 of DCWN01000026.1, forward strand.
CGTCTGGCGCAGTCCGATCCCGGCGACGGTGTACCCCGCCAGCGGAGACTGGGTCTGCGCGAAGTGATGGGTCAACGGCTCGCCGGTGAGGTAGTAGACCTCGAGCGCGCGAATCAGACGCTTTTCGTCGCGGGCGTGAATCCGGTCGGCCGAGGCGGGATCGACCTGTCGCACCAGCCGATGCAGCCGGTCCAGCCCATGCCTCTCGCCGATGCGGCGCAGCCGATCCCGCAGGGCCCCGTCCCGGCCCGGCCCGGCAAACAGACCGCGCGTCAGGGCCCGAAAGTACAGCCCGGTGCCGCCGACCAGAATGGGCAGCCGGCCTCGCGCTGTGACACCTCGAATGGCGGCCGTGGCCTCTCGGGCATAGCGCGCCGCGGAGTAGACCTCCTGAGGATCGGCGACGTCCACGAGATGGTGCGGGATGCCGCGCCGGTCGGCCTGCGGCACCTTGTCGGTCCCAATGTCGAACCCGCGGTAGACGGCGGTCGAATCACAGCTGATCACTTCGCCGTCGAAGCGCTCGGCCAGATCGATACCGAGCGCGCTCTTCCCCGTCGCCGTCGGACCGACGACGGCCAGCAGCAGCGGCGCCCCGTCTGACATCATGGCCATCGCCGTCATCGATCAGGGCTCAGAGCAGACTGCTCGCAATCATGTAGATCGTCAGCAACGCCAGCACGATCGTCAGTCCACCTACCTGCGTCCAGGTCGGCCAGGCCATGTCACTAGTCTATCGTCAGGAGTATTCGTCTGCGTCGGGCCCGACACACTGCGAATAGGAGGCGCCTAGTACGGCGGGCGTTCGTTGTAGTAGAAGGTGACGGTGAAGAAGGCCTGGTCCGAGGGGTACTCGGGCGGCAGGGGTTGCGTCGGATTCGACGCCAGCAGCGCATTGCGCGCCGACGAGTTGAACCCGTCGATCGCCGACGGTTCGATCACGGTGACATCGGTCAACGCGCCGTTCTTGTGCACATTGAACGTGAGCACCGTGTGCCCCTTGAAGGCCATCGCCGCGTAGGGCACCAGCCAGTTGCGCTTGATCTGGGCGATGAACCGGCGGATCCACGGCCCGAACTCGACGCCCTTGGTGTCGAACTGTATCGACGGCCCATACTGCCCCCCGTCGCCGCCGGGGTTATCCAGGCTCTCGCGATCGACATAGCGTTCGAGGTTTCGGATCGCCTCGCCCAGCGCGCCACCCGAGAGCGGGGGTTGCACGGCGCGAGGCGCCGACCGGGACGCGATTCGAGGCGGGTCCAGCCCGGTCGCCCCGAGCTCGCCCGGGTCGAACTGCCCGGCCCCGTCGACCGCCTCCCGATCGTCTAGCTCGCGCTCGCCCTCGGAGACCCGGTCGGCCTCGCTCGCCTCCATGTCGGCCATATCGGCCGTATCGAGGTACTCGTCGGCGATGTCGCTCTCGACCGCGCCGTCCACCTCGCCCTCGGCCGGATCCAGGGCCGGGCCGTCACCCCGGGGCGTCTCCACCACGTCGGGCGCGATGACCAATTCGGCCGAGTTTCCGCGCGCGAACGGCAGCGGGTTCGTTGGGTCAGCCGAACGTTCGGGCGCGGTGGCGATGCGATCGCGATCCGATAGCATCCCAGCGTCCGGCGGCTCCGGCGCTTCGACGTCGATCAGCGGTTCCACGAAGACGAAACGCTCGGCCTGTCGCTGCTGCGCACGCTGCTGTTCGAGCAGTTGCGCCGTGCGCACCGCCGCCTCTTGCGCCCGACGCTCGACCGCCTCCTTGACGAACGGAAGCGACGGCGCCACCAGCAGCACGATCAGGGCCACCAGGTGGCCGATGATCGATATCAGGACGCCTTCACGGCGTGACATCACGCCGTCGAACGACGGTGCGTCAGGTCGCGACTCGTCGAAGTCGAAGTACATCAGTCGGTTAGACGATTATAGCAGCCCCTTGGTCTCCGCGCCGCGTCGCCAGATGCAGGTAGACCACGCCGCAGGTGAGCGGAATCGCCCGGACGTCTTCGAAGCCCGACGCCGCGAGCAGGTCCGACAGGGCGGTTGGCGAGAGAAAGGCGCTCACCGAGGCAGGCAGGTAGGCGTAGGCCTCCGCATGACGGGACACCAGGCGGCCCACCCGCGGCAGGAGTCGCGTGAAGTACCAGCGGTAGAGCCCTCGCAGGGCGGCGGTCGACGGCATGCCGAACTCGAGAATCGCGAGCTGCCCGCCCGGACGCAGGATGCGATGGATCTCGCGACACGCCTCCTGCGGGTCCTCGACGTTCCGGATGCCGAACCCGATGGTGACGGCGTCGGCCGACGCGTCGGCCAGCGGAATCCGTGACGCATCGCCACGCATCAGCCGCAGCGATGCACCGGCGGGATGCCGCTGCTGTTTCTCGGCCCCGAGGCGCAACATCGCGCCGGCGAAGTCGATGCCGACGACCCGGCGGGCCCGCGCCGCCGGATCGCGAATCGCCGAGAGCGCCAGATCCCCGGTGCCCGTGCACAGGTCCACGACCGTTTCGCGACCAGTCAACCCGAGCGCGTCGATGGCGCGCGTCCGCCAGCGCCGGTCGAATCCGGCGCTCAGGAGATGATTGAGCGTGTCGTAGCGGGGTGCGATCGCGTCGAACATGCCCGCGATGCGGCGGGCGTCCTTCCGCAGCAGACCCGGGTCGTCCGTCATCCCTTCCAGGGCGGGTAGAGATCGTGCGACAGTCCGAGCGCCGAGAGGATCTTGCCGGTCATGAAGTCCGCCAGATCCTCGAGCCGCTGCGGGCCCTGATAGAAGGCCGGCATCGCCGGCAGCAGGTGCGCGCCTGCCTCGGCACAGGCCACCATGTTCCGGAGTTGCGGAAGGCTCATCGGCGTCTCCCGCGGCACGAGCACGAGCGGGCGGCGCTCCTTCAACATGACGTCGGCCGCGCGCTCGACGAGGGAGCGCGACAAGCCGTGCGCGACCCCGGCCAGCGTCTTCATCGAGCACGGCACGATGACCATACCGTCGCACTCATGGCTGCCGCTCGCGATGCCCGCGCCGAGATCCTTGTTGGAGTGCAGCGCCAGCGTGCCGCGCTCGACGCTCCGACCATAGGTCTCGGTGAGGTACGGCAGCAGCCGATCGGCGGCCGCGGCCGGGCCGAGTTCCTCGGTCAGCAGGCGCCGACCGAAGTCGCTGACGACCAGCTCGATCCGGTAGCCCCGCTCGAGCAAGGCGGCGAGCGTGCGCGTCGCGTAGAACGCGCCGCTGGCGCCGGTCACGGCGACCGTGAGCGAGCGCGGGGCGTCACCCGACATAGACCGCCACCGCGGTGGTTACGAGGTAGAGCACACCCACGTAGCCGTTCAGATCGAACGCCTGCTTGAGGCGCGACAAGTCGTCGGCGCACACGAGCGACTGCTCGTAGACCAGCAGCGCGGCCACGGCGCCGACCCCGCCCAGATAGACCGGCCCCAGGTCGGTGACCGCGGCGAGCACACCCAGCGCCACCACGGTCACGACGTGCATGCCCCTGGCAATCCAGAGCGCCCGACGCACACCGAACCCGACCGGAATCGACCGCAGGCCGTGACGCCGATCGAACTCGAGATCCTGGCAGGCGTACAGCACGTCGAAGCCGCCGACCCACGCACCGATGGCGACCGCCAGCAGGAAGGGCTCCGCCCGAAGCGGCCCCCCGGCGGCGATCCAGCCCCCCACGGGCGCCACGGCCATCGCCAGCCCGAGGAACAGCTGCGCATACGTCGTGTAGCGCTTCGCCAGCGAATACCAGAAGACGATCGCCAACGCGACCGGCGACAGGGCGAAGCAAAGCATCGAGATCTGAGACGTCACGGCGACGAAGGCCAGAGACCAGCCCGCCACGAACGTGACCGCCTGGGTCCGGGAGATTGCGCCGCGAGGCATCTCCCGCGCGGCGGTCCTGGGGTTCAGCGCGTCGTGCCGCGCATCGACGAGGCGGTTGAAACCCATCGCGGCGGATCGCGCCGCCACCATGGCGGCGACCACCCAGCCCACCCGGCCAACCGTCACCGGGACGTACCGCGAAGCCAGTAGGGCCCCGACCAGCGCGAACGGCAACGCGAATGCCGAGTGGCTGAACCGGACGAAGGACGCGTAGGTGCGTAGCCGATTCATCATCTCTCCACGTCCCACGGCGGGTACGCGTGGCAGCGTCCCACTGGCCTACGCCACATCCTCAACCCAGGTAATCGTCGACGCCTCAATGCCGCCGAGGAGATATTCTTCCACATCCGTTACCGGCGAGGGCACCGTGACCGCGATCAGCGCCGCGCGCTTCCCCGACTCGATCGTGCCGAACGCGTCGTCCCACCCGAGCGCTCGGGCTCCGCCGATGGTCGCGCTCGCCAGAAAGACCGAAGCCGGGACGTTCGGCGCTAGCGCGCGCAATCGCGCCAGCTCGGAGAACAGATTCAGGTCTGGCGCACTCGCCAAGCTGTCGGTCCCGACGGCCAACGGCACACCCGATTCGACGAAGCGCTCCACGGGCGGCGTCCCGGCACCGGTCCAGGCATTGCTGCGAGGGCACGTCACCAGCGTCATGGCTCGCCGCGCAAGGACAGCCAGCTCCGCCGCCTGCAGGTGCACGCCGTGCACCACGACCACCCGGTGGCCGAGCCATCCGACCCGCTCGAGGAACTCGACGGGCCCGCACGCGGGCGCTCGCCACGACGGGTTCCAGACGCCGAGGCGTTCCAGGAGCTGACGCCACGGCCCACGTCCGTCGGCGAGAAACGCCACCTCCTCGGCCGACTCGGCCAGGTGCACCGCCAACGGCGCGTCGGGGCACCGGGCGGCTACCGTCCGCCGCAGCGCCTCGAACAGCGCTGGTGCCACGGAGTACGGTGCGTGTGCCGCGAGGCTCACGCGTGCGTCACCCTCGCCGGCCAAGTCGATCGCCTCGGCCGCACGCGCGGCGTCCATGTCGGCGTCGGATGGATTGAACCCCAGTATCTCGTGAAACACGACGGCCGCCAGCGGCGAGCGCCGCAGCGGCTCGACCGTCGCCAGTGTGTTGCTGATGTCGCCGACCAGCGCCGTCCCGTGGCGGCGCATCTCGACGATGGCCCGCTCGATCGCCGCGATGACCTCAGGCGCCGGCTCACCCACCGCGGACGAAGCCTCGCGGCGCGCACCGATCAACTCGTCAACCCATTGCGGCATCGCCGCGGCCGGCGCGACCCGTCCTTCGAGGTACGACAGCTCGATGTGAGCGTGGGCATTGACCAGGCCGGGGAGCACGACGACCGACCCGAGATCGACGTCGGCCTCGCCACCAGCCGACCCGGTCGGCGACGTGGACTCGACCGACACGACACGGCCTTGGTCGACCGTGAAGGTGGCGTTCTCGATCGGCGGGCCGGCGATGGGTAGCACCCACGCCGCGCGGTAGCGACGCATCTGGACCGGCGCTACCGCGGCGCGCGCTGGCGCTTGCCGGTTGGCGTCCGCGCCCGATAGCGCACGAGCTCCTCGGGCACCGACGCATCGCCGACCGCCCGCGCCTCGGCCAGGGCGGTCATGCGCGGGACGTCGCGCTCCCACACGATCGGGTCGCCCAGAAGCTCGTAGTGCATGTTCCGCCGTCTCGGGATGAAGCCGGCGTTCTCGATGTTCCTCACGATCTCCAGCTCGTCCATGCAGAACGCCGCGCCGGCCGCGCGCACGACGTTCTCCTCAATCATGACGCTGCCCATGTCGTTCGCGCCAAACGACAGGCCGAGCTGCCCGACCTTGCCACCTTGCGTGACCCACGATGCCTGCAGGTTGTCGACGTTATCGAGCACCAGGCGCGCCAGGGCCAGCGTGCGCAGATACTCCACGCCCGTGGCTTCCGCCCCGCCGCGTTCCGTGTGGGACGGCTGAAAGCTCCAGCTGATGAACGCCGTGAAGCCGCCGGTCTCGTCCTGCAGCTCGCGCACCCGCATCAGATGCTCGATGCGCTCGTCGGGCCGCTCCACCGTGCCGTACATCATCGTCACCGTCGTCCGCAGGCCGGCCCGGTGCGCGTGGCGCATCACATCGAGCCACTCATCCGCTGTCGCCTTGCTGAGGCAGTTCAACTCGCGGCGCACCCGGTCCACGAGCACTTCGGCTCCCCCGCCGGGAATGCTGTCGAGGCCGGCCGCCATCAGGCGCTCGATCACGACCGGCACCTCCACCTGGGCGAGGCGCGAGAGATGAATCACCTCCGGCGGTGACAGCGCGTGCAGCCGAAACGCGGGATAGCGGGCCTTGATGGCCCGGAACAAGTCCTCGTACCACTCGAGCGGCAAGTCGGGATTGTGCCCACCTTGCAGCAAGAGTTGCTCCCCGCCCACCGCGATCGTGTCGTCGATCTTGCGGAACAGTTCGTCGAACCCCAGGACGTAGCCGTCCGCGGCACCCACCGGGCGGTAGAACGCGCAGAAATTGCACTGCGCCACGCAGATGTTCGTGTAGTTGACGTTGCGATCGATGATGTAGGTGACGACGCCGGACGGGTGGCGCGCGGCGCGCACCTCGTCGGCCAGCCGACCGAGCAGGTGGGTCGGCGCCTCCGTATAGAGCGTCAGGGCCTCGGACCGGCTCAGGCGCCCGCCATCCCGCACCTTCCGAGCCAGGGCATCGACGGCCGGCGAGCTCGTGCTCACAACTCGTAATACTTCAGTGGGGGAAGCAGTTGAACGACGCGTTGGTCCTTCGCCGCCTCGAGAAACTTCTTGAGCCCGGCCCGCGCCGCGTCGTCCAGCGTGAACGCAATGTTATCGCGGAGGTAGTCGACGGCGATCTCGACCTTGTCTTCATCACCTTCGCAGAACTCGGTTGCGATGGCGTCGCTGGCCGCCACGCCGGCGTCGCGTGCCGCGCCGAGCGCTGCCACATCCTCGGCCGTGGCGACGCCGGGCCGCCCGGCCCAGAACGCCCAGACGAACGGCAGGTTCGTCATCGCCGTCCATTCTTCGCCGAGGTCGGTCTTCTCGATTCCCAGGGCGTCATGGTCGGTGAACAGCGCCCCGTCGCCGATGAGCAGGGCGGCGTCACAGCGCTTCAGCATCGCCTTGATGTCCGGCTGCATCGTGACGAACTTCGGCTCGATGTCGAACGACTGTGCGCACAACACGCGAAGCAGCGCCACGGAGGTGCGCGAGCTGCTGTCGACCGCAATCGAGCGAACGGCGGTAATCGGACGGTCGGCAAAGACGGCCACCGAGGCCACCCGCCCGTTCGACGTGATCGCCACATCGGGCACGACGTGGTAGTCGGGTCGCTGCGTGACTTCGATTGACGGAATCAATCCGAGATCGACCGAGCCGCCATGTAACAGCGACGCACACTTCGACGGCACGTCGAACCGCAGCGAAAACCTCTCGGACTGCTGGTCGAGGCCCTGCACCAGCGGCCTCGCGTTCAGGTAGGCGACTGCCCCCAGCCGAATCATCGCGTCACACTCTCGAAGCCGCCGTCCCGTTCGACCGGCGTGAAGGATGCGGCCCGGATGTTTCTCCGGACGTCTTCCACCGACGTGCGTCGCGGGCCCAACTCGTCCGTGTCCACCGCCGGGACCCCGTCGATGTCGTCGGCACCAAATGTCAGCGCGACCTGCGCCAATTTCGGGCCGTGCAACGCCCAGTCGACCTGGATCGAGTCGATATTGTCAACTAGGAGACGCGACAGCGCAACCTGGCGCACGTCGTCGTAGCCCGTCGCCGGCTCCGACTCCGGCGTCGCCCCGCTCTCCGCGCGGGGCAGCGGCGCGAACGCCCGCACCGCCTTCGGCGGGAACGACCACCCCGCGACCGTCCGCACCCATTCGAGTCTCGAGTCGCCTCGAGCATCCTGAATCGTCAGACGAGAGACCGCCAAACCGGCGTCGGCGACGACCGCGACGGCCGATTCGGGATCCACCGTGCGATCCACGGTCAATTCGGACACCGCGACCAGCCCGGCGTCGCCCAGTACGCGCAGCAGGCGCGCGAACTCGGCCGCGTGACCGTTCGCCAGCCCCATCAGGTCGTGGAGCGCGAACCCGGTCACGGGCACGCCCTGGCCGGCCACGGCCCGCACCGCAGTCTCGGCGGCGTCGACCGACGCCGGGACGCCGGTGACCCTGATCTCCCTCGCCCGACCTGGCGTCTCGACGGCCGAGGCGTCCACGGCCACCTCGGCCACCCGCACGAACGTCGCCTGCTGACCATGACGCCGTCGGCGGGCCTCGTCGGCGAGCACACCCAGTGAGAGCAGGTCGGCCGAGGCCAGCAGGCGCACCTGCGCTTCTTCGAGCCCGCCATCCGCGGCCAGTGTCTCGCGCAACTCCGCCAGCGAGGCGTCGTCAGACATGTTCGGCGATTCGATCGGCAATTCGCTCGGCCAGTTCGAGGGCGCGGCGCCCCTGCGCACCGGTCACGCCCGGCTCGCGCTCGTGGCGCACGGCGAGCATGAAGTCCGCGAGCTCGCGCGCGAGCGGCTCCCCACCCGTCACCTCGAGCTTGCCCCCCTCGATGGAAGGCTCCCCCTCGTCGTCGGTGGCCAAGCGCCACGCTTCGGCCGCCTGGGCGGCATAGTCCACCGACAGGTAGGCCCCCGACTGAAAGAACCTGATCTTGCGGACCCGGTCGCGGCTGATGCGACTGGCGGTGAGATTCGCGATGCAGCCTGACTCGAACCGGAGCCGGGCGTTGGCGATGTCGATGCGGTCACTCAGAATCGGCACGCCCACCGCCTCGACCGAGGCCACGTCGGAATCGAGCATGCCAAGAATGACATCGAGATCGTGAATCATCACGTCGAAGACCACGTCGATGTCGAGGCTCCGCGACGGAAAAGACCCGAGCCGATGCACCTCGATGAACCGTGGCCGATCGACGAGCGGCGACACCGCCGCCAGCGCCGGATTGAATCGCTCGGTGTGGCCCACTGCCAGGCAAGCGCCGGAACGTTTTGCCGCGGCCAGCATCTCGTCGGCTTCGGCCACGCTGCTCGCCATCGGCTTCTCGACGAGCACCGGGACGCCCGCCTCGAGGAACGGTTTGGCGATCTCCAGGTGCTTCTCGGTGGGCACGGCGATCGTCACGGCGTCCACCTGCCCCTCGATCGCCTTGACATCCGTCTCGGCCCTCGCCGACGTTCCGTGGGCCGCTTCGAGCGCCCGTTCTTGGTTGAGGTCGACCGTCGCCACCAGGTCCACGTCCGACAGCGACGAGAGGAGGCGAGCATGGTGGCGGCCAACGTGCCCCACCCCGACGACCGCGACCCGCAGTGAACGTTCGGTCACTTAGCCTCCTCACGTGCGTTGCGCGACCGGCCCACGACCGAGAGTCCGGCGTCGTTGGCGGCACGGATGAACGCGTCTGGGTCGACGATCAACGTCTTCCCCGCGTCGATCGACAACGCCGAGGCCTGGGCCTCGCGCATCGCCTCGACGGTCGGGACGCCGACAACTGGCACGTCGAACCGCATGTCCTGATTCGGCTTGGCCACCTTCACCACCCGGACACCCGGCCCGGCGAGCCGACCGGCCCGCGCGATGACTTCATCGGTACCCTCCATCGCCTCGACCGCCACGACCGCCTTGTCCTTGACGACCACCGTCTGACCGAGGTCGAGGCCGGCGACGGCGTCGGCCATCCGGTACCCGAACGCGAAGTCCGCCGACTCCTCGGCCGTGAGCTCGCGCTCGGTCAACGTGCCGGCAGCGGCCAGCAACGGCTGGAGGAACGCCGTCGAATCGACGAGCGTGATGCCGTGGTCCGCGAGCACATCGGCAATCGCGGAGAGCACGGCATCGGTCGACTTCGCCCGCAGGCGCTTGAGCACCGACAGCAGCGTCAGGTCGGGCATCACGCCCGCAAACAGCTTGACGTGCTTCACCTGGCCGGCCATGACGGCCTCGGTGACGCCCGCCTCTCGCAGCACGGCGATGCACTTTCCCAGCTGCCCCAGGGACATCCAGTGGACGGCCGTGTCCGACGCGCCGGCCGCCACCTGATTCAGCTCGGGATCGGCCTCTTCCTGGATCGCCACCACGGTGACGGCGCGGCCCAGGCGGCGCGCGGCGTCGAGCACCAGAAACGGAAAACGGCCGTTGCCCGCGATGACCCCGATCGGGGGGCCGGCCTCGCTACTCATCGTCGAGCGGCTCGTCTTCGTGCCGGCGTCGGCCCGCCCGGCGCAGGCCGACGCCGCGCTTCGACGACCGGATGAACGTCACCAGGTAGTCCACCTCGGCACACGCCAAGGCGGGATCGCTCTCGATCTGCACCAGTGCCTGACTCGTGTTCAGCTTCGATTGCAGCAGATAGCGATACGTTCGCTTGAGCTTGGTGATCAACTCCGGAGAGAACCCGCGCCGAATGAGACCGATCGTGTTCACCCCGTAGACGCGCGCGCGATTGCCGACCGTCCGCGCGAACGGCAGCGCGTCACGGGTGACGACCGAGAACCCACCCACGAACGCGTGGGCCCCAACCCGGCAGAACTGATGCACTCCGGACAGCGCGCTGATCGTCGCGTAGTCTTCCACCGACACATGGCCACCCAGCGTCGCGCCGTTCCCGAAGATGGTGTGACCGCCGACCCGGCAGTCATGGGCAATGTGCGCGTACGCCATGAACAGGTTGTCATCGCCGATCCGCGTCTCGCCGCCGCCCCCGTCGGTGCCCCGATGGACCGTGACGAATTCCCGGAAGACGTTGCGCGCGCCCACCTTCAGGCGGCTGGACTCGCCGTGGAACTTGAGATCCTGAGGAATCAGACCAATCGACGCGCAGGGGAACACCTTCGTGTCGTCACCGATCTCTGTCCAGCCGTCCACCACCGCAGAGGCCCCGATCTGGCAACGTCGGCCCAGCGTGACGTGCTCGCCGATGACGGCGTGCGGTCCGATGACGCTGCCGGCGCCGAGCGTGGCACCGGGCGCCACCCGGGCCGACGGATCGATGTCGACATCGGCGTCGGTCAGGCCGAACAGCAGCTTCGCTTCAGCGACCAGCTCGTCCTCGACGAACGCCTTAGCGTGGGCGCGGGCTTCGGTGGTGGTGGCCTCGCCCATCGTCACCTCGAGCCTGAGCCGATCGCCCGGAACGACCTGATGCCGGAATTTCGCGGCATCCACGCCCTGCAGCCAGGCGCGCTGTGCCGGGCGGTCGGTGTCCTGGAAGAAGAGGATCGTCGCGACCTGGGCGAACGCCTCGATCATGAGGACACCCGGCATGAGGGGTGTCCCCGGAAAATGCCCCTGGAAGAATTCCTCGTTGACCGTGACGTTCTTCATCCCGACGATGCGCCGGCCGGGCTCGTGGTCCACGACCGCGTCGACGAGGAAGGACGGATACCGGTAATTGAGCCTATCGAGCGTCGCCGGGATGTCGATCGGCACGGGGTCCCTGGGGCCGTGTGGTGGAGATGTCGGGAACTGACAGGCGGCGCCGGTGCCGCCGCTCGCAGACTCGCCGCGCGTGGGCGTGCGCTACGGCTGTGGCTGAGCAGCGCCCCCGGCCGCGGCGTGCGCGGCGTCGAACCGAGTGATCACATCGTCAGTGATGTCGAGGCCAGGCGCGCTCCAGACGACGCCGGAGTCACTGACGCTCAACACGAGATGCAGCCCTTTCTCGGCGGACACCTCGGCGATGACGGGAATCAGATCGTCCTGGAAACTGACCTGCAACTGCTCCTGGAGCGTTTGCACCTCGATCTGCGCATCTTCAGTGGCGCGCTGAATGTCGACCTGCATCCGGCCGATCTCGCGCTCGAGCTGCGCCCGGGCCGTGTCGCTCATCACGGTGCCGCCCTGCTGCAGCTTCTGCTGGCTCGCCTGGAGCGCCTCGTTCATCGTGTTGAGTTCGGTGAGCTTCTCCTCGTTCAACGCCTGCACCTGCGCGGCAAGTTCCTGCCCGCTGGCCGACTCGGCGGCGATGCGGGGCACGTTGACCCAGGCCAGAACGGCCCCCTCAGGTAGCGCCGCCTGGGCCTCCTGCCCAGCCGCCCACACCTGGCCGCCTCCGATGCCAAGCGCGAACAACGACATTGCGACGACACTCGAGACTTTCATCGACTGATTCCCTTTCAGGGGATGCACAGGACACCCCGCCAACGTCCATTCACCGCCGACCGCGCCGCGGCCGGCGACCCGCCGCAGATCAAAAACAGCCTGGTATTGTACACCGTTCAGCGTCGATCTGTCCGATTCCGGCGACGATCGTCGGCACCGAGAACGACCGGCCTAGAACGACGAGCCCACGGCGAACCGGAAATTGAACGCCTGCTCCGGCCTGAACGTATTGTCCAGCACGCCCTCGCGGTGCGGGTTATACGCGAAGATCAGACGGAACGGTACGTTCATCACCGGCATCAGGAACCGCAACTCGGCCCCGGTCGACGTCTTGAAGTCACCGAGCGAGAAACGCTGACCGGTGTTCTGCACCTGACCGGTGTCGTAGAAGAAGATCAGCCGCATCGGCTGGCCGAGCATGATCAGGTATTCGCCCGTCATGAGCAGACTCTTGTTGCCTCCCAGCACGAGCCCCGTCACCGGATCGCGCGGGCCGACGGTGCGCAGGTCGAACCCGCGGATGCTGTACTCCCCGCCGAGGTAGAGCCGCTCGAAGAGCGGCAGGATCCGCGTGTCACCGTAAGGCGCGATGTACTCGGTCTCGAACCGGAGGCCGAACGACGCCGTCGGCGTGTGAGGAATGTACCAGATGCTCTCGAAGCGCGGCTTGTAGAAGGCCGTGTTGCCACCCAGACCCGCCAGTTCGATCGCCCCGATGATCCGCTTGCCGGCGCTCGGAAAAATCGGGTGGTCGATCGTGTTGTGCAGGAACCCGGGCGTCACCTTGCTGACCTTTCGCCTGCCGTTCACGCCGATGAGCAGCGAATCCTGGAGGAAGGGGTTGAACTGCAACACGAGCGGATCGCTGAACAGCGGATTCAATTCGCTGACGCGCACCTGTTCGTAGCTGTACCCGAACGAGAGGCGCGTGAAGTTGGCGATCGGCTTGCTCACGTTGAAATTGCCGCCGAGCGACGCCTGCGTGAACTGCCCGATGAACTCCAGCTTCGTCTTGTAGACGCTGAAGCCGGCCGCGATGTTGCGGTCGAACAGGAACGGCTCGGTGAATCCGACGACGAAGTTCTGCGCCCGGGAGCCGCTTTGCAGCGACACGGTCACGGTCTCGCCCCGTCCCAGGAAGTTCGACGTGCCGAACGATAGCTGCCCGAAAAAGCCGTCGAATTCCGAGATGCCGGCGCCGAACGTGATCTGGTTCCGGTTCTGCTCTTCGAGCGGAAAGCGCAGGTTGACTTCGTTCTCGTCCTCGCCGCTCTTCTCGACGTCGACCGCATCCTCTTCCAGCGGGAGAAAGTACCCGAGCTGATTCAGCCGGCGGACGCTCATCTTGAGCATCTCGGTGTTGAACACGCCACCCTCGAAGACCCGCATCTCCCGGCGAATGACCTTGTCGCGCGTTGTCGTATTACCCGCGAAATCAATCCGGTTGACGAAGTACTGCTCGCCTTCCTCCGCCCGAATCATTACATCCACGACCGGCGGCACATCGAGACGTTCCACCGTGCCGTTCTCCGCGATCTGCTGATCGCGGGGTGAGAGATCCGGAAACGCGACGAACTCCATGTAGCCGCCGGCACCGTAGAGCGCCTGCGCGCGCTCGATGCCTTCGCGAATGGTTTCTTCGCTGTAGAAGTCGTCTTCCTGGATGTCGAACTGGGCGCGCAGGGCCTCCTCCCGCAGGATCTCGACGCCTTCGAACTCGAGGTCGCCCAAGCGATACTGGCGGCCCTCGGAGACCGGAATCCGCATCTTCACGAAGCGCTGCCGGCCGTCCCCGGAGTCCTCGAGCGTCGTCAGTTCGGGCTGCCCCACCTGGGCCCGCACGTACCCCTGGTTCCGGTAGTGCTGGACGATGGCGTCGGCGTCTTCGGCGAACCGGTGCTCCTTGTAGATGCCCCGGTCGGAGAAGATGGAGATCGGCCAGATGCGCGGCGTCGTGTTCGCCTTCATCTGCTTGCGCAACGCGCCGTCGCTCTCCTTTTCGTTCCCCGAGAACTCGATCTCACGGATCTGGGTTTCGGGACCATCCTCGATCGTGAAGACCAGGCGGACGCGCTTCGGCCCGCCGGCCACCGTCTCGATTTCGTGGGTGACCACCGGGTCGTGGTAGCCCGCTTCGGCGAGCATGACGCGAACAATCGTCTTCGCCTTCTGGATGAGCGCCGTGTCGATGAAGGTGTCGAGCTGAATCGCGGCCTCGGCTTGCGTCAGCGCCTCCTCGATCTTCGACCGGTCGAGTTCCTCGGACCCTTCGAACTCGACGACGCGCACCCGCTCGCGCTCCTCCATGTTGTAGATGATGTTCCGACCGATGACACCGTTCGGATACGGCTCGTCGTTGTACTCGATCGTCAGATCGTCGAGAAATCCGGTCGCCCAGAGGTTTCGAAAGTCATCCAGGACCTGTTGCTCGTCGTACTCGCGCCAGACGTTCTCCTGCGAGCTACTCGGCCGCGTCGAGATGTAGAAGAGATAGGTCGACGGCTCGATGGAGGGGACGTTGCCCTGGGCCGGAAACGCGATCTGGATCGTGCGGACCACCGGCGGTGACCCTTCGGGCGGCATCGAGACGGCGGCCTGGGCATCGGCCGCCGCGATGAGCGCCGCCGTCCCCGCCTGCGCCGCCGCCGAACCGGGCCAGAGCCCTGCGAGGAGCAGCACGGCCGCCGCGGGCGCAGCCCACCGGATCCGCGCAGCCGTGTCCCGGCCGCTCCGTCGTCCCATCTTCACGTTCCGTCTCACTGAGGTCTTAGACGTCGTGCACTAGCCGACGGCCTTCCAACTCGCCGTCGGAGGCGCGGTAGGCGAGCGACCCGCCGTCGAGATAGACCTCGACGTCGCCGCCCATCAGGCGGCCCCGAATCAGCTCCTCCGACAGCGGATCTTCGACATAGCGCTGAATCGCGCGGCGCAGCGGCCGCGCGCCATACGAACGGTCCTTGCAGGTCTGATCGATGATCCAGCTGATCACCTCGGGCGACAACGCGATCGTCAGCCGGCGGTCGGAAAGATGCTCGTTGAGCTGGGCGACGAGCAGCCGGGTGATCTGCTCGAGGTCTTCGTCGGTCAACGCCTCGAACACGATCGTTTCGTCGATCCGGTTGATGAATTCCGGATTGAACGTCCGCTTCACCTCGGCCAGCACCATGTCGCTGACGCTCCGGCTAATCTCCTTGGCGTCGGCCGACTGGAAGCCCAGCGACGCCTTCTTCTGGATATACCGCGCGCCGATGTTCGACGTCATGATGAGGATGGTGTTCTTGAAATTCACCTTGTTCCCCAGCCCGTCCGTCAGGTGGCCATCCTCGAACACCTGGAGCAGGATGTTGAACAGATCGGGGTGAGCCTTCTCGATCTCGTCGAGCAGCACGACCGAGTAGGGATTCCGCTTCACCTTCTCGGTGAGCTGGCCGCCCTCTTCGTGGCCGACGTAGCCCGGGGGTGAGCCGATGAGCTTCGACACCGAGTGCTTCTCCATGTACTCGGACATGTCGAAGCGGATGAGCGCCGAGTCGGCGCCGAACAAGAAGTTGGCCAGCGCGCGCGCCAACTCGGTCTTCCCGACGCCGGTCGGCCCGAGGAACACGAAGCTGCCCACCGGCCGGTTCGGCGATTTCAAGCCGGCCCGCGAGCGACGGATCGCCCGCGCCAGCGCCGAAATCGCTTTTCCCTGACTGACGACCCGGCGGTGCAGTTCGTCCTCCATCCGAAGCAGCCTGTCGCCCTCGTCCTGATTGATCGACGTGATCGGCACGCCGGTCCACTTGGAGACGACCTCATCGATCTCCTGCTTGCCGACGACGGCACGACGGGTGTTCGACTTCACGTCGAACTTCTCGCGGACGAACTGGAGATTCTCGCGGGCAATGACCTCCTGCTCCCGGAAGAACTGAGCCTTCTCGTAGTCCTTCTGCGCCGCGGCGCTCTCCATCTGCTCGACCGCGACGCGGATGCTCTTGTTGATCTCGCCGAACTCCTCACTGTGGCCGGCGTCGCGCAGCTTGGCGCGCGCACCGGCCTCGTCGACCAGATCGATCGCTTTGTCCGGCAGGAATCGATCGGTGATGTACCGGCTCGACTGGTAGACCGCGGCCTCGAGGGCATCCTGCGTGTATTCCACGTGGTGGAACGCTTCGTAGCGGTCCTTCACGCCCAGCAGAATCTGAATCGTCTCGGCTTCGGCGGGCGGATCCACCTTGACCGCCTGGAACCGTCGCTCGAGCGAGCGGTCCTTCTCGATGTACTTGCGATACTCGGCCGGGGTCGTGGCGCCGATGCAGCGGATCTCGCCCCGGGACAGGGCCGGCTTGAGAATGTTCGCCGCGTCCAGGGACCCCTCCGCCGAACCGGCGCCGACCAGCGTGTGCAACTCGTCGATGAAGACGATGATGTTGGGGTTCTCGGTCAACTCCTTCATGATCGCCTTCAGCCGCTCCTCGAACTGCCCGCGATACTTCGTCCCCGCAACGATCAGCGAGATGTCAAGCGCAAGCAGGCGCTTGTCGGCCAGGAAGTGCGGCACGTCGCCGTGCACGATCTTCTGCGCCAGGCCCTCCACGATAGCGGTCTTGCCGACCCCGGGCTCCCCAATGAGCACAGCATTGTTCTTCGTCCGGCGGCAGAGCACCTGCTGCACCCGCTCCAACTCGGTGTCGCGCCCCACGAGCGGATCCAGCTGGCTCTTCATCGCCGAATCGGTGAGGTCGCGCGAGAACTCGGCCAGCAGCGGGGTCTCCTTCACCCGCGTGACGATCGTCTTCTCGTTGAGCAGCGCCACGATGTCCTCGCGGACGCTGTTGAGCCGCATCCCCTTCTCCATCAGAATCGATGCGGCCACCGAGCGCTCCTCGCGCAGAATGCCCAGCAGTAGATGCTCGGTGCCGATGTAGTTGTGGAGCAGCCGATCGGCCTCCTCGGCCGCGAACTGGAGGACGCGCTTCGTCTCACCGCTGAACGGGATCTCGACCGACGTCGACACCTTCTCGCGAAAGACCGTGCGCCCCTCGATCTCCTTGCGGATGTTCTCGAGCGACAGGTGCGAGCGCGCGAAGATCCGGCTGGTGAGCCCCTTGCCCTCGCGGATCAGCCCCAGCAGCAGGTGCTCGGTCTCGATGGAGATGCTCCCGAGCTGACTCGCTTCGTAGCGCGCGAAGAACAGCACGCGCCGCGCCCGTTCCGTATACCGTTCGAACATAGAATCTCGTCGTTGCGGCGGCTCTCATCGCCAAGCGCCGCCCCTTCTAAGCATTATACGGCACGGAGCGCGGAACGACCCGGCCGGATCTGCCGTAATCCCTTCATTCCCTGACGCTTCTGGGGCCGATGCCCTACGGATGATGCTGGGCGACCTAGCGTGCCCACGCTTCGCGCGGGGCTGGGCAGCGGCACCGTGTCGTGGAGCCCGGTCGGCATCCAGAAACTCCATGCTCATGGCGAAGCGCCCTGCCGGGCTGCCTCTAGGGCTCTGCCGACGAGGCACCGCCGCCCAGCTGCCGCCTCTTTGGCGAGTGCCGGGGATGCGACCGCCGGCGAGTCGCCCGGAGGGTGGACAGCGCGTCGACGGCCGGAAGCCCTTATCCAGTCCCGATGTTGACGTGCCTGCCGTCGGCGTGCGAGGACTGTCTGAGCTCGGCGCGTCGCGCACCGGCGCTCGCCGAAGACCTAGCTCTGGGCTTGAGCCGCTAAGCCGGCCTCAGCGCACCGGCTTCGAGCCGCAGGACGCGGTCGCAGCCATCGGCCAGACGCTGGTTGTGGGTGGCGATGACCGATGTGAGCTTCCGCTCGCGGTGCATCTCCCGGAGCAACCGATGCAACGCATCGGCCGTCCCCTCGTCGAGATCGCCCGTCGGCTCGTCCGCCAGGAGCAGCGTCGGCTCCATTGTCAGCGCGCGGGCGACCGCCACGCGCTGCTGCTCGCCGCCCGACAGCATCCCCGGACGATGGTCGAGCCGCTCGCCCAGGCCGACGCGTTCGAGCAGCGCGGCCGCCCGCGGCCGCGCTGCGTCAGCCGACAGTCGGCCGATCCGCAGCGGCATCTCGGCATTCTCGAGCGCGGTGAACTCCGGGAGGAGGTGGTGGAACTGAAAGATGAACCCGACCTGCGCGTGGCGGAAGTCGACCCGGGCCGCGTCCGAGAGCGAGGCGACATCGACGCCGCCAATCCGGATCGACCCGTCGTCGACACCCTCGAGCCCGCCCAGCAGGTGCAGCAGCGTGCTCTTCCCCACGCCCGACGCGCCCACGATCGCGACCATCTCGCCCGTGTCGACCGTCAAGTCGAGGTCGCGCAGTACCGGCAAGGCGCCGCGCTCGGTCGGATACGCCTTCGCCAGCTGCGCGACCTCGACGTAGGGCATGTCGCTCACTGGTAGCGCAACGCCTGCGCGGGATCGAGACTCGACGCCTGGCGCGATGGATAGATGGTGGCCACGAAGCAGACCACGATCGCTAACGCCACGACCAGAACCAGATCGAGCGGCTCGAGCGTGAACGGCATATAGGTCACCTGATAGACGTCGCTCGGCAGCTGTACGAGCTGATAGCGATCGAGAATCTGTGTCGCGGCAACCCCGCCGACGGCGCCAACCGCCGTGCCCACCAAGCCGATGATCAGTCCTTGCAGCATGAAAATCACCATGATGCTGCGGGCGCTCGTCCCCATGGTCTTGAGGATGGCGATGTCACGGCTCTTGTCCATGACCAGCAGCACGAGCGACGCGACGATGTTGAGCGCGGCGACCGCCACGATGAGGCCGACAGCAATCGAGATCGCCATCTTCTCGAGCCACAGCGCCGAAAACAGCGACCGATTCAGATCCGACCAATCCTGCGTCAGGTAGCCCGTGCCCATCTCCCGCATGATCCACGACGCCACATCGGGCGCGGCGTAGACGTCGTCGACCTTCAGTTCGAGGAAGTCGGCACCCGGCCGGTTGAGCAGCCGGGCCGCGACGTCCAGCCGGACGTAGCCGTAGGCCGTGTCAAACTCGTGCAGCCCCATGTCGAAGATGCCGACGACCCGGAACCGGCGCGTGCGCGGCATCACCCCCATCGGCGACAGCCGCCCCTCGGGCGTCATCAACGTGACCTCGTCGCCGACGAAGGCGCCGAGTTCGGCCGCCAGCCCATCACCGATGACCAGGCCCTCGGGCGCACCGCCGGCCTGCGGAGCGAGCGCGTCGAGACTGCCGTTCCGGATCGCCGCCCCTACCTCCGTGACGTCCGCTTCGAGGGCCGGAACGATCCCCTTGATGGTGACGAACGCCTCCCCGGTGTCGCTCGTCGCGAGCGCCTGGCCGAGGATGACCGGGGCCACACCCGTGACCCGCGGGACCTCGCGCAGCCGCTCGATCTCGCCGTCGTACTCGACCAGCCCGGCCTCGCCCAGCTTCCAGACGTAGACGTGGGCCGTGGAACCCAGGATCCGATCTCGCAGCTCCTGCTGCAGGCCGGTCATCAGCGCCAGCGCGATCAGCAGCGCCATCACGCCGACCGCCACGCCGATGGTCGAGATGACCGAAATCAGGGAGATGAAGGCCTGCCGGCGGCGAGCCAGCAGGTAGCGCAGGGCCACGTAGAGTTCGAACGGCAGTCGCATGGTCGTCGGCGGCTCACTCGCGGCGCGGCCGCATCAGCGGAAACAAGATGACGTCGCGGATGGAGCGGCTGTCGGTCAGCAGCATGACCAGCCGGTCGATGCCCACGCCTTCGCCGGCGGTCGGCGGCAGGCCGTACTCGAGCGCGCGGAGGTAATCCTCGTCCATGACGTGCGCCTCGAGATCGCCCTGCTGGCGCTCCTGGCGCTGGGCTTCGAATCGGCGCCGTTGCTCGGCCGGATCGTTCAACTCGCTGAAGGCATTGGCGATTTCGAACCCGCCGGCGTACAGCTCGAAGCGTTCGACGGTCTCCGGATCGTCGGCACGCTGCTTCGACAGGGGCGAGATCTCCGTCGGGTAGTCGTAGACGAACGTCGGCTGAATCAGGTCCGCCTCGCACAGTTCCTCGAAGATGGTGAGAACGACCTTGCCCGCCGTCGCCGGCGGCGGAATCTCCACGCCGAGCTCGCCGGCCAGCGCCGCGGCCGATTCGCGGCCACGCAACGTGGCATCCTCGACCGAACGGCCGAGTCGCTCGGCTGCGGCGTCGCGCACCGCGTCGCGGAGCGCGACGCGGGCAAATGGCGCGGCAAACGAGATCCGGTGCTCGCCGTAGGGCACGTCATCGCTTCCGATCGCGTAGCGTGCGACGTCTGACAACATCTGCTCGGTCAGCGCCATCAGGTCCCGGTAGTCGCTGAAGGCCTGGTAGAACTCCAGCATCGTGAATTCCGGGTTGTGCTGCGTAGAGATCCCTTCATTGCGGAAGTTCCGGTTAATCTCGTAGACTCGTTCGATCCCGCCGATCACCAGCCGTTTGAGGAAGAGCTCGGGCGCAATCCGAAGGTAGAGGTCGAGATCGAGCGCGTTGTGGTGGGTCTCGAACGGCCGCGCCAGCGCGCCACCCGCGACCCGCTGCATCATCGGTGTCTCGACCTCGAGGTAGCCCCGAGCGCCCAGAAACTCCCGTAGACCGGTCAGGACGCGGCTGCGCACCTCGAACACCCGCCGCGCGTCGGGATTCACGATAAGGTCGAGATAGCGCTGCCGGTAGCGAATCTCGACGTCGCTCAGCCCGTGCCACTTCTCGGGCAGCGGAACCAGGCACTTCGCCAGAAACTCGATGCGGGACACCCAGATCGTCAGTTCGTCGGTTCGCGTGCGGAAGATCCGGCCCTCGACGCCAATCAGGTCGCCGAAGTCAAGGAGCTTGAACAGGGCAAAGTCCTCGGCCGAGACGCCGTCCTTGCGGACGTAGACCTGGATGCGCGCCTGGCCGTCCGACAGCACGAGGAAGTTGGCCTTGCCGAAGCTGCGAATGCCGAGAATGCGACCAGCCGTGGTCGTCTGCGGCTGGGCGGCCTCGAGCGCCTCGCCGCTCTCGCCGCCGTGGCGATCGACGAGCGCCGCGATCGTGTCGGTGCACGGGAAGGCGTGCGGGTAGAGATCGCGCCCGAGCTGGGCGACCTCCTCCAGGTTGCGGCGGCGCTGCGCGAGCTGATCGCTGTCGTTCGTCATTCCCGGGCCTGGTCGAGTCGGCCGTCAGTCGGCCGCCGACTGTTTCGCCTCGCCTGCGTCCAAGCGCTGCCTGATATCGTCGAGTACGCCGTTGACGAACGCCACCGCCTCGTCAGCGCTGAACGTCCGGGCTAACTCGAGGGCCTCGTTGATCACCACGGGCCGTGGAGTCTCTTCGGCGTAGAGAAACTCGAATACCGCGAGCCGCATGATCAGCCGGTCGATGACCGCCATGCGCGCCAGCCGCCAGTGCTGGGCGCTGCCGGTGATGAGCGGATCGATCTCGTCGAGGTGGGCGGCGGTCCCGCGGGCGAGCCAGGCCGCGAACTCGCGCTGCGGCGGCGCCGACTCCAACTCCGCGAACGCCTCGAGCGCGGTGTCGACCGGCATCTTGCCGATCTCGCTCTGGTACAGCACCTGCAGCGCCGCTTCGCGACTCTGATGGCGGCGGTCGTGCCGCCTCGCAGCCTTCACCCCCCGGCTCCCGTCGGATCGCCCCGCAGGAGCCGCCGGCAGACCAGCGCCAGTTCGATCGCGGCAACGGCCGCCTCCCACCCTTTGTTCGACGGCCCGTCGCCGGCGCGCGCCAGCGCCTCCTCGAGCGTATTGGTCGTGAGGACGCCGAACGCCATCGGAATGCCGGTCTCGGCCGACGCGGCCGTGATGCCGTGGGCCACGGCCGAGGCGATGAACTCGAAGTGCGGGGTCTCCCCCTTGACCACGCAGCCGAGGCAGACCACGGCGTCGAATCGCCCAGTTTCGGCGGCCTGGCGCGCGGCCAGCGGCACCTCGAACGTGCCGGGCACGGCCAGCGCTTCCACGGCCGCGTCGTCGGCGCCCGCCTCCGAGAGCGCGGCCCGTGCGCCGTTCCGCAGGCGATCCGTCACGTCGTGGTGGTACCGCGACACGACCAGGGCGACGCGCAGCCCGCGCGCGTCAGGCAGGGGCGAGGAACCAGATGGACGGGTCACGGGCGGGCGACCTCACGCACCCTTGAAGGCCGGCTTGCGTTTCTCGAGAAAGGCCCGAGTGCCTTCTCGCATGTCCTCGGTCGACGCGACCAGCCCGAACAGCGCGGCCTCGTGGTTGAGCGCCTGGGCGAGCGGCATCTCCGCACCGTCGTTGACCGCGGCGATGATCGCCCGCACGGCGATCGGTGCCTTGCTCGCCAGATCGGCCGCCAGGGCGCGCACCTCGGTCATCAGATCGGACGCCGCCACGACCCGGTTGACCAGGCCGATCCGGTGCGCCTCGGCGGCGCCGATCCGGTTGCCCGTCAGCAGCATCTCGAGCGCCAGCCCCTTGCCAACGAGGCGCGGCAACCGCTGCGACCCCCCGTACCCCGGCATGATGCCCAGGTTGATCTCGGGTTGCCCCAGCTTCGCGGCGTCCGACGCCACCCGGAACGTGCAGGCCATCGCCAGCTCGCAGCCCCCGCCGAGCGCATAGCCGTTGATGGCCGCGATGACCGGCTTGCCCAACCGTTCGATCAGATCGAGCAGGGCCTGCCCCCGCTGCGCGTGGGCGCTCCCGCCCACCGGCGTCTGTTCGGCCAGTTCATTGATGTCGGCGCCAGCCACGAAGGCCTTCTCGCCCGCACCAGTCACGACGATGCACCGGACCGTGTCATCGCCGGCCGCGGCCGTCATCGCATGCCTCAGCTCGTCGACCGTCTGACTGTTGAGTGCATTCAGCACCTTCGGCCGGTTGATCGTGACGACGAGCACCCCGCCGTCGTGCTCTACCTGAATGTTGTCAAACGTCATCTCGTATCCCCGTCGCTGCGCGTGGCCGAAACGCGAGCCGAACGAGTCTCGTCCCCGGCCAGCAGCCCGCAGTGAAAGTCCAGCGGCATTCGACCGGCGATGCATCCCGGCTGGCGGCGTTGCTCCGTCCTCAAATATTCCCGATATTCTCGGCCGTCGCTCCTTGCCAGCCGAGCCCCTCGCCGGTCTCGGTGCCACGCCGCACTTTCACCGCGGACTGCTGGGAGACCGCGGTCGGGCGTCACGGGAGTCGTTCGGTGGAGGTCGGCGCGGCGTGGCCCGCGCGTCGCGTGGCATGCGCTCGACTCGCCACGATTATACTCCACGCCCACACCGCCAGAACGACGACGGTCGCCGCGAGGCTGTCAACGACGAGGTCGCCGAGTTCCGGCGTCCGGCCGGGCACGAACGACTGGTGCCATTCGTCGGACGCGCCGTAGGCGATCGTGATCGCGACGGCAGCGGCCGCGGTCCAGGCGGTCACCCCCGCCCAGCGCCCACCGGCGAGCGCGCGCAGCAGCAGGCCGCCGAGCAGACCGTAGACCGCGCCGTGGACGAGCTTGTCCGGCAGCACCGACGGCACCGCCGAGCCTCGCATCGACGACGACGCGTAGATCAGGCCCATGTGGGCCGCGACCGGAACCCACAGCCACACGCGGACCATCAGAGCGGAAACGGGTACATGAGCCAGCTCAGGACGACGCCGGCGGCCACGAACGCGGCAAACAGCATGGCGCCGAACCGAAGCTGGTCGCGAGGCTCGTCGCGCATCAAGGCGGCGAACACCACCGACACGAACGCCGAGAACAGCGCCATCAGGAAGAAGTGGCTCGTCATGCTACTTGCGGCCGAGGGCGACGTCGTACGCGTCGATCACGACCAGGGCGTTGAGGAGTCCCGCGACGATGAGAAACGAGTTCCCGTATTCGTAGGTCACCGCCACGACGTTCCCCGCACCCAGGCCCGCCGCCCGCGCCACCAGATACACCGTGCCGATCCCGATGTCGGCCAGGGAGGCGAGCGCGACCAGCGGCTCCGACGGTTCGAACGGAAAGATCCTGCCGTCCAGCCAGAGACCGATCGCGAACATCAAGGGCAGTGTGACGAGGAAGATGACGCCCTGGCGTACCCGACCCAGCCAGAGATGCCCGGCGCCCGGCACCACCCAGGCCGCCAGGCAGACCAGCCACGCCTGGCCGCTGTCCGCCGTCGGCGTCGCGGGCCGCGCCCGGGGCCGCTTCGAGGCTTTTCCCATGGGGTGACGGCGCTACTCCGATGCGCGCGTGCTGACCATCGTCATGCGCTGGGCTCGCACGATAGCACACGGCCGTACCACCAGGCAGGCCGCTAGAGCGCCTCGAAGTGCGTGAGCCGCTTGAATTCCAGAAACCGTTGCTGGACGTCCTCGGGCGTCACCGCGAGCAGCCGGTCGAGGCCGAACGCCTCCACCGAGAATGACGCCATCGTGCTGCCGGCGATCACGGCCCGCGCCAGGGTGTCGTCGCCGACCTCGGCACACCCCGCCAGATAGCCGAGGAAGCCGCCGCCGAACGTGTCGCCCGCACCGGTCGGGTCGAAGACGTTCTCCAGCGGCAGGCCGGGCGCCGCGAAGAAACCGTCGCGGCGGGTCATGAGCACGCCGTGCTCGCCCCGTTTGATGATGAGCAGCTTCGGCCCCATGGCCTGAATCGCCCGGGCCGCCTTCACCAGGTTGGCTTCCCCGCTCAGCTGTCGCGCCTCGGCATCGTTGATCACGAGCGCGTCGATTCGGGTCAGGACCTGCCGCAACTCGTCGGGCGCGCGCTCGATCCAGTAGTTCATCGTGTCGGCGGCCACCAGGCGCGGCGACTCGACCTGATCGAGTACGTCGAGCTGCAGCGCGGGGTGGATGTTGCCCAGGAAGACGAACGGCGACGAGCGGTAGTCCGGCGGGATTGTCGGCCGGAACTCCTCGAACACGTTGAGAAACGTGTAGATCGTTTCGCGGTCGTTCAGGTCGTAGCTGTACTTGCCCTTCCAGCGAAATGTGTCGCCCGCCACCCGCTGCAGTCCCGTCAGGTCGATGCGCCGCCCGTCGAAGATCTGCATCCGCTCGTCATCGAAGTCGTCGCCGACGACAGCGACCAGCCGCACGTCCGTGAAATGCGCGGCGGCGATGCCGAAATAGGTCGCCGCCCCACCGACAACGCGGGAAGCCGTACCAAACGGCGTCTCGATCGAATCGAACGCCACTGAGCCAACGACGAGTATCGGATGCATGCGGGGAACTTTCTCGCAAACGGGGGCACGCCGTCAGCCGGACGGCTGGCGATGCTAACCCCTAGGCCTTCACGTACTTGCCGATGATCGGTTCGAGTTCGGCGCGGGTGGCCGCGGACATCGCCCCGGGCTGGGTGATGATGGCGGTCGCCAGCGCGGACCCGCAGGCGCACGAACGTGGTTCGGGCAGCCGAGCCACGACATCGCTGATGATCTGCTGCGCCGTGGCCGCGTTCCGCGTCAGGTTGGCGATGATCATCTCGACCGTCACCTCGTCGTGCGATGGATGCCAACAATCGTAGTCGGTGACGAGCGCCAACGTCGCGTAGCAGATCTCCGCCTCGCGGGCGAGTTTGGCTTCCTGGAGATTCGTCATGCCGATGATGTCCATGCCCCACGACTGATAGAGCTTGGACTCGGCCAGAGTCGAGAACTGCGGTCCCTCCATGCAGACGTAGGTCCCGCCCTGATGGGCTCGAACGCCCGCCGCCGTCGCAACCTCGAACGCGGCCGCGCTCAGCTGAGGACACAGCGGCTGAGAGAACCCGACGTGGGCCACGATCCCGCGTCCGAAGAACGTGCTGATGCGCCCGCGCGTTCGATCCAGGAACTGATCCGGCACGACGATGTCCAGCGGCCGGTACGACTCCTGCAGACTGCCCACCGCGCTGGCTGAGAGAATCCACTCGACGCCGAGCGTCTTGAGCCCGTAGATGTTCGCCCGAAAATTGAGTTCGGACGGCAGCAGCCGATGCCCGGCCCCGTGGCGCGCCAGGAACGCCACCCGCCGGCCGCGCAGGGTGCCGACGACGTAGGGCCCCGATGGATCGCCGAACGGCGTCGAGACGGTGATCTCCTCGCGCTCGGTCACCTCGGCCATGTCGTAGAGTCCGCTGCCACCAATGATGCCGATCTGAACGGTCATGTCGCGGGATCCGCCTGCTTGAGTTCGACGAGCACCCCATGGGCACTCGCGGGATGGACGAAGGCGATGCGGGAACCCTCGACACCGACCCGCGGTTGCTGGTCGATGAGCGTCACGCCGCGAGCGCGCAGCTGCTCGAGCGTCCCGGTCAGGTCGTCGACCGCCAGCGTGATGTGATGCAGGCCGGGGCCGCGCCGATCCAGGAATCGGCCCACGGGCGACGTGGGGTCGGTCGCCTCCAGGAACTCGAGCGTCGGGCCGCCGGCCGCAGCTTCGGTGACGCGCACCCGCTGCGTCGCCACCGATTCCGGCGCGGCCACCTCGAGGCCCAGCGCGTCGCGAAAGAACCGGAGCGCCGCCTCGAGATCCTGCACGGCGATGCCGACGTGATCCAAGGTGACTTTCATGGAGTCATTCTTCACGCTTCACGGCTCACGGTTCGCGGCGCACGGCTACGGCTGCGCCGGCCGGGTTCGCGCCAGGAGCGACTCGGCGGCGCCATACGGGTCCAGTTCGCGCCGCGCCAGCTGCGCCGAGATGGCGCCGATCTCCGACAGCCCGATGCGCTCCTCGACCTGCCGCCAGCAGAGCTCCCCGACCAGCCGGCGCAGCGCGTTCGCCTCTCGCTGGCGCCGTCGCTCGAGTCGAAGATCGTCGGGTCGGTCGCGGAACCTCTCGAGCGCGACCGCCAACTCCTCGACGCCTTCGCCCGAGGTGGCCTGCGTCAATACGACTGGCGGGCGCCATTCGCCGCGCGGCGGCTCGGCGAGGCCGAGCATCGTCTCGAGCTGCGTCACGGCCCGATCGGCGCCGTCATGATCGGCCTTGTTGACGACGAACACGTCCGCAATCTCCAGTACGCCCGCTTTGATCGCCTGCACGTCGTCCCCGAATCCCGGGGCGACGACGACGACCGCGGCATCGGCCGTTCGCGCGATCTCCACTTCGTCCTGCCCCACGCCGACGGTCTCGATGATCACCGGGTCGTATCCGGCGGCATCGAGTACCAGCGCCGCCTCGTGCGTCGCGCTCGCGAGCCCGCCGAACTGGCCGCGCGTGGCCATGCTACGGATGAAGACGCCGTCGTCACCGGCGTGCGTCTGCATCCGGACGCGGTCGCCCAACACCGCGCCGCCGCTGAACGGACTCGTGGGATCGACGGCAATGACGCCGACACGGCGCCCCGTGGACCGGAACCGCGCGATGAGTCGATCGACCAGCGAACTCTTGCCGGCGCCCGGCGGGCCGGTCACGCCGACCAGCCACGCACCGCCGGTGTGGCCGAACAACTCGCGGACGAGCCGAGCACCTTCCGGCGCGCCGTCTTCGATCAGCGAAATCGCTCGAGCCACCGCTCGGGGATCGCCGCCGAGCACGCGCGTACTCAGCGCGCCTTCGCTGCCTGCGCCCATCGGCTCGCGCAGCACTCTATCACAGCGATTTACGGACGCCGACGGCCGGACGCGACGCGGAGTCAACCCTGCGGCCACGAAATCGGGCGTATACTACTAGCTGCGTTATCCGCCGCATTCACGCTCAAGGAGTAACTGCATGTTCGCACGGACCAGGATGTTCGCAGGGGGCATGGTGATCGTGGTGGCGCTGGCCTTCGGCGCGTCGGTAGGCCAAGCGCAGGATCGCATCTTCACCGGCCAGGCCGGTGTGCTCTTCCATCCGATCCTTCAGGACAAGACGGCGGACTTCGAGGATGTGATCACGCGAGTTCGCGACGCGCTGCGCAACAGCACCGACGAAACGAGGCGCGCGCAGGCGGCCGGCTGGAAGGTGTACCGGGCGGCAGAACCCGGACCGCCCGACCAGAACTCGGTGCTGTACGTGTTCATCATCGATCCGACCGTCGCCGCCTCCGACTACACGATCGGCGAACTGCTTCGCCAGGAGCTGCCGCTCGAGGCCCAGGAACTGTACGAGAAGTTCGCCGCGTCCTACGCCTACAGCCCGAGCCTCATCAACTTGACCCTCGTTGCCGACTTCGCGGGCACGGGCCCGCCGCCGGCCGCGCCCGTGCCGTAAGGACCGCCCCGATGCGCCTTCATCTCAGCACCGCAGCTCGAACCGGACTCGTGATCGCTCTGGCGGCGCTCGTCGTCGTCGCCCCTCGGGAGGCCGCGGCCGACGCGACAATCTTCACCGGCGTGAACACGATGCCCTCCAACCGCGCGGTGCGCGGTTTCGGCGTCGGGATCTCCTTGCTCGTGATCGGCTTCGAGTTCGAGTACTCGAGCAACGGCGAGGACGAACTCGAAGGTGCGCCGGCGCTCAGAACAGGCATGTTCAACGTGCTCGTGCAGACACCGGTACCGCTCGCGGGCCTGCAGTTCTACGGCACGACCGGCGCCGGCGTCTACCGTGAGGAGCTCGCCGACCTGCAGGAAACCCACATGGGGTTGAACTTCGGTGGCGGCGTGAAGATCGCCATCGCCGGGCCACTCCGTGCCCGCATCGACTACCGCGTGTTCACGCTCCAGGGCTCGCCCGTCGAATCGAAGCCGCAACGGATCTACCTCGGCCTCAACTTCGCGTTCTGAGCCGCCCTCGGCCTCGGGCGCACCACGCACAGCACGACCAGGCGACCGCGTGCGCTCGTCGCGCCCGCGGCCGCCCGGTCGTCATCGAAATCGTGGAGGTTGGGATCGCGCTGGTAGGCGCCGACGGCTACCGGCCGAAATCGTTCACGAGTTCCAGGTTGATCGGCACGACACCGCCGGAGAACGCATTGCTGAACGTGTCGTACAGCTGCTGCGCCTCGGCCGGGAACCCCTCGGACAGGATCGTCGAGATCGTGTAATCCCCGTCGGGGACTGGCGGGTCGAGTACGTGGAAGTAGAAGATCACACCCTGCGGACCAGGCGCGGAACTCTTGAACGTCCTCCACGATCGCCCCTGGCGTTGGCGTACGGGGTTCTGGCTGTCTCGCAGCGCCTCTTTGACCTTCTGCATCACCATCTCAAAGTCGGCGGTGGCGTTGGCCTTGATCGTGTTCTGGATGAGCCCGACCTCACCGCTGAACGTAGTGGCCCGGTTCTGCTGCTGTGCGCGGGCCGACCCGTGCACACCCAGCAGGCTGCCGAAAACCACTGCTAGCACGACGATCGCCCCGAGTCGGACCGGGCGACGAACGGGATTCTCCTCACGTGAGCGCATCCACGACCTCCTTCAAAATCGAAAGGCATTACTCTACCGTACTCCGGCGCTAGACGAAAACCGCCATGACCTCATTGGCCAGCAGCATCCCCGCGCGGGTCAGCCGCAGCCGATTGCCGTCGTCGACGAGCTGACCGCCGTCGATAAAGGGCCGCAGCGCCGCGCCGAACCGGGCGCGCACGTCGATGGCGTGGCGCTTCTCGACCCCCGCAACCTCGACGCCCCCGGCCAGACGCAGCCCCATGAACATCGCTTCTGACGCCTGGTCGGCCGCCGACCGCCGCTGACGGGCCTGGGTCGGGTCCTGGCCGGCCTCGAGCCGCGCCACGTACGCCGCGGTGTCCGGGATGTTCGACCAGCGGTCGGCCCGAAGGGTCGAGTGCGCCCCGGGACCGAAGCCGACCCAGCTCCCGTCGGTCCAGTACTTCATGTTATGGCGGGAGCGATGGTTTGGCCGCGCGACGTTCGAGATCTCGTACTGCTGGAATCCCGCCTCGTCGAGTCGGTCAAGTGCTGCCAGGTACATCTCGGCCGCGACGTCATCGGGCGCCTGGGTGGAACCCACTCGCGCCATCTCGTCGCGCAGCGGCGCGTTCGGGTAGACGTCCAGCAGATAGATCGACGCGTGGTCGGGCTCCATCGCGATGAGCGCATCCACCGACTCGAGCCACGCGTCGATGGTCTGGCCAGGCAGCCACATCATCAGGTCGAGGCTGAGGTCGTCGAAACCGGCCTGCCGGGCCCGATCGACCGCGTCGCGTGCGCCGCGGCTGGTGTGCAACCGCCCGAGCGTCGCCAGCTCGGCATCGCGAAACGACTGCACGCCGAGGCTGAGTCGAGTCACACCAGCATCACGGTATCCGTTGAGCCGGGCCGCCGTCGCCGACTCGGGATTCGCCTCCATCGTGATCTCCGCGTCCGCGCCCACGGCCCGCGATGACCGGCAGGCGACGAGGATCCGCTTCACATCCTCGGGCTCGAGCACGGACGGCGTGCCGCCCCCGAAGTAGATCGTGTCGGCGGCCCGGGCCGTGGGTGCCGTCGCAATCTCCTTGATCACGACTTCCACGTAGCGCCGCACGAGCGCCGCGTCGAACAGGCCGCGCGTGAAATTGCAGTAGGTGCAGATCGCGTCGCAGAACGGAACGTGAACATAGAGGCCGAGGCCGATCGACTCGTCCACCGCACGGGTTCCCGCCGACGGCGCCGCCTCGGCCGGCGCCGGCGCCGTCACGACGAGCCTGCCTTGCCGCCCGGCCAGCGAACGTCCGAGCTGCCTTCACGCAGCTGCGCCTTCAGTTGACCGGAGGCGCGCCGCCGGCCGCTGCGGCTCGGACGTTTCTGGTTCTTGTAGAGGTTGAGCAGGTCGGCCGGCGTAGCCGGCCCCTGGCCTTCCCAGAACCGATAGTCGGCCCCTTCGAACTCCAGAAACTCGCACATCTCGTGCAGGCGAGACACCATGCGAAACCCGACGCGCTCGAGCAGGGACGGCTCGAGATCGTTGTCGGGGTACTCGTCGTAGTTGGACGTGAACATCGTCGGCCGCCGCTCGTTATAGCGCGTGTTGACGATGAGATTCAGCGTTTCATCGACCCATTCGGACGTCTTCTCCGCTCCCAGATCGTCCAGCACGAGCAACTCGGCCTCGATGACCGGCCGCAGGACATCCGACTCGGTCGTCCGCACGACGGGGTTGTAGGTGCTGCGGATGACGCGGAGCAGTTCGCGCGTGTCGTAGAAGAGCCCACGCGCGCCGCAGCGCTGAATGACCGCTTTCAGCACCGCCACCGCTAGATGGGTCTTGCCGATCCCGGGCGGGCCGACGAAGAAGAGCCCCTGCTCGACGACGGGAAACGCCTCGGCGAACGCGCGCGCACGGGCCACGGCCTTCTGGAGCTTTTCGTTGGGGTAGACGATGAAGCCGTCGAGATCGCAGCGGTGATACCGCGGCGGGATGCGGGCGTCCCCGAACAACCTTCCGGTCAGGGCCTCCCGCCAGCACTCGCACCGGACTACGCGGCGGACGCCGTCATCCTCGACTGGCTTCCACCCGGTATCGTCGCAGTGCTGACAGGGCATGGGGTTCGGCTGCGGTCCTCGCGATCGGAGCGGGCCACATTGTAGCGTGAACTAGCAGTCCGTGGTGAAGGTGCCGCGTGGCACCTTCACCACGGGCTGCCAGGCGCCGAACAACCCGGGTTCTGCCGGAGCGCGGCGTCAGGAACGCCGACGCCTCGTTCGCCCCTCGCCGCCGCTGGACGGCCGCGACGGCTTGACCGAGGCGGCGCGAACGAGGTCCGTCGGCGAGGCCCTGACGAGCGCCGTGCCGAGGCGCTGCTCCCAGTCGCCGAGGCCGCGCGTCAATTCCTGCTTGACGTAGCCGACGAACTCGTTGACCTCATCCTGCATCTGCTCGATCTTCTGCCGCATGTTGAGGATGATCTCGACGCCGGCCAGATTGACGCCAAGATCCCGGGTCAGCGCGAGAATCGTTTCCAGTTGCTCGAGATCGTCCTCACCGTAGAGCCGCGTATTCCCATCGGTGCGCGACGGTTTCAACAGTCCTTCGCGCTCGTACAGGCGCAGCGTCTGCGGATGAATGTCGTACTTCTGCGCTACGGCGCTGATCATGTAGTGGGCCTTGCTCGCGCGTTTGGTCGACATGGCTGGTGTCTCTATTCGGCCTCGAGCACGGCACGCGCCGCGGCTTCGAATTCCTCGCGCACGTTGTCCTCGTTGAGTCGGCCGAACTCCCGAAGCAGCGCCTTCGATCGCTCGTCGACCAGGCGCGGCAGCACGAGGCGCACTTCGACGACGAGGTCCCCGGCCGTACCGCCTGCCGCCGGAGCCGGCACGCCCCGGCCACGCACGCGGAACCGCTGCCCCGATTGGGTGCCCGGCGGCACCCGGACGCGGGCCGCACCGTCGAGCGTGGGCACGTCGATCTTGGCGCCCAGTGCCGCCTCGTGGACCGCAACGGGCAGCACCAGTTGGAGGTCCTTCCCCTCGCGCGTGAAGAGCGGATGCGGCTCGATCTCGACCGTGAGATACAGGTCGCCAGGCTGCGCGCCGCGCCGGCCCGCGTGGCCGCGCGCCGGCACCCTGACCCGCCCGCCGTCGGTCACCCCTGGCGGAATCCGGACCGTCACAGAGTCGGCGCGTGACACCGTGCCTTCCCCACTACAGCGCTCGCAGACACGATGTTGCTGACGGCCGGAGCCGCCGCAGTGCGTGCAGCTTCTCGAAAACACCATGTGCCCGCGGGCCCACCGCAGGCTCCCGGTGCCCCTGCACTCGATGCAGCGCCCCTCGGTCATTCGCAGCACACCGGCGCCCCGACACGCGCTGCACTGATCGAGCCTGGTGAGCGTGACGGAGCGCTCGGCGCCCCGGATCGCTTCCTCGAGGCTGATGCGAACCGCCAGATGGAGGTCGGTGCCCTCGCCTTCCGCAGCGTCGCCCGGCTCCCCCGCCTGGAAGACGTCGGCAAACAGATCGCCGAAGGTCGACGCGTCGTCGCCCTCGGCCGTCGCCGAGAAGTCGAACCCCTGGAACTCGAAGGACGATTCGGGCGAATCGTCCGGCACGGTACCCCGGGCGTCGTAGCGCCGCCGTTCGGTCGGATCGCTGAGAATCTGGTAAGCCTCGTTGACGCGCCGGAACACCGCCGCCGAGATGCGGTCTCCCGGATTGATGTCGGGATGGTACTTGCGCGCCAGGCGGCGGTAGGCCCGCTTGACCTCACCTAGGCTCGCGCTCCGTTCGAGACCGAGAACGATGTAGAAATCCATTCCTCACCCGTTCCCAGAAACGCCCACGCTCACTTCTTCTCGTCCTCGACGACCTCCGCATCGATCACGTCGCCGTCAGCCGACGCGCCGCCGCTCGCCGCCTCGTCCGGGGCCGCTTCGCCCTCGGGAGCCTCCGGCGCCTCGGCGGCCTGGGCGGTCTTGTACAGCGCCTCGGCCGCTTTGTGCTGTGCGCTGTTCAACCGCTCCATCGCCTGGCTGATCGTGTCGGCCTCCCCCTCCTCGAGCGCTTTCTTCAAATCCGCGATGCCGGATTCGACGGCGGCGCGATCGCCCTCGGGAATCTTGTCGCCGCTGTCTTGCAGCATCCGCTCGCCGACATAGACGGCCTGATCGGCCTGGTTGCGAGCCTCGATCTCGTCACGCCGCGCCTTGTCGTCCTCGGCGTGCAGTTCGGCTTCCTTCATCATCCGCTCGACCTCTTCCTGATTGAGGCCGCTGGACGACGTGATCGTGATCTTCTGTTCCTTCCCGGTGCCCCGATCCTTCGCCGACACGTTGACGATCCCGTTCGCGTCGATGTCGAACGTCACCTCGATCTGCGGAATGCCGCGCGGCGCCGGCGGCAATCCCACCAGATGGAACTTGCCGAGTGTCCGGTTGTCGCGCGCCAGCGGGCGCTCTCCCTGCAGGACGTGCACTTCGACACTCGTCTGGTTGTCGGCTGCCGTGGAGAACACTTCGCTCTTGCGGGTGGGAATGGTGGTGTTGCGCGCGATCAACGAGGTCGAGACGCCGCCCAGGGTCTCGATGCCCAGCGACAGCGGCGTGACGTCGAGCAGCAGCAGATCCTTCACCTCGCCCGCCAGGACGCCGGCCTGAATCGCCGCGCCGACGGCCACAACCTCGTCCGGGTTCACGCCGCGATGGGGCTCCTTGCCGAACAGTTCCTTGACCAGTTCCTGCACCCGCGGCACGCGGGTCGAACCGCCCACCAGAACGACCTCGTCGATCTTCGAAGCCTCCAGGCCCGCGTCGGCCAGCGCCTGCTTGACCGGGCCCACCGCCTTCTGAAGCAGCTTCTCCACCAGTTGCTCGAACTTCGACCGGGTCAGCTTCATGGCCAGATGCTTCGGCCCCGACTGATCGGCCGTGATGAACGGCAGGTTGATGTCGGTCTCCTTGACGGTGGACAGCTCCATCTTGGCCTTCTCCGCCGCCTCCTTGAGGCGTTGGAGCGCCATCCGGTCCTGGCTCAAATCGATACCGGATTCCTTCTTGAACTCTGCCACGATCCAGTCGATCACGCGCTGGTCGAGGTTGTCCCCGCCCAGATGCGTATCGCCATTCGTCGCCTTGACCTCGACCACGCCCTCGCCCACTTCCAGGATCGAGATATCGAACGTACCCCCGCCGAAGTCGAACACCGCGATCGTCTCGTCGCCCTTCTTGTCGAGGCCATAGGCCAGTGCGGCGGCCGTGGGCTCGTTGACGATCCGCATCACTTCGAGACCGGCGATCTGGCCGGCGTCCTTGGTGGCCTGGCGCTGGGCATCGTTGAAATAGGCCGGCGCGGTGATGACCGCCCTGGTGACGGGTTGCCCGAGGTACTCCTCCGCCGACTGCTTCAGTTTTTGCAGGATCATCGCCGAGATCTGCGGCGGCGTGTACGGTTCGTCGCGGTCGCCGACCTTGATGCGCACGTCGCTGTTCGGGCCGGCCACGACCGAGTACGGGACCATCGTCATCTCCTCGGTCACCTCGTCGGCCTTGCGCCCCATGAACCGCTTGATGGAGAAGACGGTGTTCTCGGGATTCGTCACGGCCTGCCGCTTGGCGACCTGCCCCGTCAGCCGCTCGTCCGTCGACGTGAACCCGACGACCGACGGCGTCAGCCGTCCCCCCTCGGGATTCGTGATGACGACGGGTTCGCCCCCCTCGATGACGGCGACGACCGAGTTGGTCGTGCCGAGGTCGATACCGATGATTTTGCTCATGTCCGCTTTCCTCGAACGCCGGGAGACCCCAGGGGGCCGAGTGCCCGTGTCGCGACTGAAGATGATGACGCCAACGATCTATATGAGAAATACAATAAAATATGAGTCTTGTATTGTCAATCCATGACCAGGTCGACTAGTCGCCGATACGACCTAATCCTTTGCAGGAACGTCAGTTGTACCGTGGTGCTATAATCGCGGAATAATCCGCCGGATAGCCCTAGTCGGCTGTTCGGCCTGCACTCTCAGGGGGCCTCGTGGCTCGCTACGTCATCCGCATCGCTCGGCAAGCCAGCCTCATCGCAGCGTTCGTCGGCGCCGCGATCTTCGGCATCGTCAGCGGCGTCCTGTTCGCCTTCGCCGGTGACCTGCCTCGGATCACGGCGCTCGACGACTATGCGCCGAGCGTCATCACGCACGTGCACGCGGCGAACGGCTCGGTCGTCGCCGAGTTCGCGACCCAGCGGCGCGTGGTCATTGCCTACGAGGAGATCGCGCCGCACTTGCGGGAGGCGATCATCGCGTCGGAGGACGGCAGCTTCAACAGCCACTTCGGCGTGAGCATCCCGCGGCTCGTCATCACGGCCGTCCGCGACGTCTTGAACCAGGAGCTGAGCGGCGCCAGCACCATCACGATGCAGCTGGCGCGCAACCTCTTCCTGACGCTCGACAAGACCTGGACGCGCAAGGTCCAGGAGCTGCTGCTCACCTTCCAGATCGAGAAGCGCTATACGAAGCGCGAGATTCTGACGCTGTACTGCAACCAGATCCTCTTCGGCCACGGCGCGTTCGGCGTCGAGGCCGCGGCGCGAATGTACTTCGACAAGTCCGCCAGCGACCTCGGGCTCGAGGAAGCCGCGCTGCTGGCGGGCATCATCCAGACACCGGCCCGCCAGAGCCCGTTCGTCAATCCAGACCGGGCGCGGTCGCGCCGCAGCTACGTGCTGGGTCGGATGGAGGCCGACGGCTACATCACGGCCGCGGAGGCCGGCGCCGCGCGCGCGATGCCGATCGTGGTCTCGGACCGGCGTGGCGAGAGTTCGATCGCCCCCTACTTCGTCGAAGAGGTCAGACAGCATCTCGAGAGCAACTACGGCGCCAAACAGCTCTACGAGGGCGGTCTCTCGGTCCATACGACGCTCGACGCCGGGCTGCAGCGGGCGGCGAACGTGGCGATCCGCACCGGATTGCACCGTTTGGACAAGCGCCGCGGCTACCGAGGCGCGGCGGAGAACGTGCGGGACGCAGAGGACGGCTCGATCGAAGGCTACGAGCACGCCCGCTGGCGTCGGCCCATCGTCGAGGGCGATCGGGTACCGGCGGTCGTGACGGGCGTCACGCCCGACCGCATCGCGCTGCGAGTCGGCCGTTACCGCGGAGCAATCGGGCGCGACGGCTTCCGGTGGACCCGCCGGGAAGCGACCCGGCTCGTCGAGCCTGGCGACGTGGTGCTGGCGCAGGTCTCCGCAATCGATGAGGCCGCACTCACGCTCACGGCCTCGCTCGATCAGGAGCCGCTCGCTGAGGCGGCACTCATCGCCATCGAGAACCGAACGGGCCACATCCTGGCCATGGTCGGCGGCTACGACTTCGAGCGCAGCAAGTTCAACCGAGCCGTGCAGGCCCAGCGCCAGCTCGGATCGCTGTTCAAGCCGGTCCTCTACGCAACGGCGATCGACCGCGGCTACACGCCGACCTCGATCATCATCGACGAACCGGTGAGCTTCCCCGCCGGACCGGACCAGCCCGACTACGAGCCTCGAAACTACGACCAGGAGTTCGAGGGGCCGGTCACGCTGCGCCACGCGCTCGAGGATTCCCGCAACATCCCGGCGGTCCAGATGATGGCGGAGCTCGGCCCCGAGCAGGTGGTGGGCTACGCCCGGCAGATGGGATTCACGTCCGAGCTGCCGCCATTCCTGTCGGTTGCCCTCGGCGCCGCCGAGGGCACGCTGCTCGAGATCACGAGCGCCTACACGGTCTTCCCCAACCAGGGGGTGCGGCTGGATCCGTTCCAGGTCCTGACGGTCGAGGACCGTGACGGCAACACGCTCGAGGACAACCGCCCGATTGCGCACGAATCGCTGCCGGCCGACACGTCATTCATCATGACGAGCCTGCTGCGCGGCGTGGTCCAGCGTGGCACCGCTCGGCGGGCGAACGCGCTCAACTGGCCGCTGGCCGGGAAGACGGGCACCGTCGACGAGTACACCGATGCCTGGTTCGTGGGCTACGATCCGGACGTGACGGTCGGGGTCTGGGTCGGCCACGACCAGAAGACCACCCTGGGGCCGGCGGAAGAGGGTGCCACGGCAGCGCTGCCGATCTGGATCGAGTTCATGCAGGCCCATATCGGCGACCGCACGGAGCGCCCGCAGTTCCTGCAGCCGGCCAACATCGTCTTTCGGTCCGTCGATCGCCGGACCGGCGACATCGCCGAACCCTCGGCGCCCAATGCGATCCGCGAGTCCTTCATCGCCGGCACCGAGCCCGGCATCGCATTTCAGTAGGCACTACGCCGAACTCCCGGACGCCTTCTGCATCAGGTAGGCCTTGATGAAGCCGTCGAGGTCGCCGTCGAGCACCCGGTCGACGTCGCCGACGTCGACCTTCGTCCGGTGATCCTTCACCAGGCGGTAGGGATGCAGCACGTAGCTCCGGATCTGGCTCCCGAAGGCGATGTCCTTCTTCTCGCCCCCGATCTGCTCCAGTTTCGCCTGCTGTTCCTTCAGTTTCAGGTCGTAGAGCCGCGCCCGGAGCACCTTCATCGCCGCATCGCGGTTCCGATGCTGTGAGCGCTCGTTCTGGCACGACACGACGATGTTCGTCGGCAGGTGCGTGATCCGCACGGCCGAGTCGGTCACGTTGACGTGCTGCCCCCCGGCGCCGCTCGACCGGTAGGTATCGATTCGGAGATCCTTGTCCTCGATCTCGACCTCGACGTCATCCGGCAGTTCGGGCCAGACGAACACCGACGCGAACGACGTGTGCCGCCGCGCCGCCTGGTCGTACGGGGAGATGCGCACGAGCCGATGCACACCGGCTTCCGCGAGCAGGAGCCCGTAGGCGTAGTCGCCCGTCACCACCAACGTGGCGCTCTTGATGCCCGCTTCCTCGCCCGGCTGCAGGTCGATGATGTCGCGCTTGAAGCCCCGGCGCTCGGTCCACCGCAAGTAGAGCCTCAGCAGCATTTCGGCCCAGTCCTGCGACTCGGTGCCGCCCGCACCAGGGTGAATGGTGACGATGGCGTTGCGGCGATCGTGCTCGCCGCCGAGCATCTTCTTGATCTCGGCGGCCTCGACCTCGGCCTCGAGTTCGTCGAGTCCTCGAGCCAGATCGTCGTCGACCGGCTCGCCCTGACTCGCCCACTCGACCAGGACGGCCAGATCCTCGCCGCGCTGCTTCAGCGATGCGGAGAGTGCACGATCGTCCTCCAAGCGGCGCCGGCGCTGCAGCACTTGCTGCGCGGCCGCCTGATCCTTCCAGAAGTCCGGAGCGGCCGCCTGGGCCTCCAGCGTGGCCAACTCGTCCGCAGAGCTCGCGGCGTCAAAGATAGCTCCGCAAGTCGTCCGCCCGCCTGCTCAAGTCCTCGAATCGCTTCAGTTGTTCGTCACGCGTCACTGCCACGCTCATCTCCTCCGCGTCTCACTGGGCGCCGCCGCGCGCCCGCGACCAGCACGCCGAGCACCAGCGCGGCGCATCCCCAGGCGAACAGGTCGCCCGTTCGACCGTACACGGTCCGGGTCCGAATCCATCCTACGTCGGCCACGACTGTAGCATGCTCGAACAACTCGGTCCGCGCGAGCACCCGGCCGTACGGATCGACGACGCCGCTAATCCCGGTGTTGGCGGAACGCACCAGGTAGCGTCCCTGCTCGACAGCCCGCATGGCCGCTTGCGCGAAGTGCTGGTGCGGCGCCGACGTCTCACCGAACCAGGCGTCGTTGGTGATCGTGGTCAGCAGTTCGCTGCCCCCCGTCACGAACGACCGAATCAGATCGGGATAGACGACCTCGTAGCAGATCGCTGTGCCGAGGCGATGCCCATCGACCGAGAACGTGACCGGATCGGTGCCCGGCGTAAAGTCGGCCACGCCCGCCACCAGCCGCCCGGCGAAGAACAGCCAGCGCCGGAGCGGCACGTACTCACCGAACGGGACGAGGCGGATCTTGCGATAGGTCTCGGGCGCGATCCCCGCCGGACCGACGTGGAAGGCCGCGTTGTAGTAGCGGGTCACACGGTCACGGTCGATCTCCTCGCTGCCCAGGATGACGTCGGCGCCGGTGCGCGCGGCCAGGTCGAGGATTGCGGCGCGACTCGCGCCATCCTCCTCGACCGGCTGCGGCGTCGCCGACTCCGGCCAGACGATCAACCGCGCGCCGGCGTCCGCGGCGGCCTGACTCCTGGAGAGGTACGTCTCCAGGATCGACCGGCGCAGACCGGGATCGCGTTTGTCATCCTGGGCGACATTGCCCTGAATCATCGCCACGCGCACCGGCTCGGCGCTCTCCACGAGCGCGCCCCGCGAAACGCGCCACTGGCCCCAGGCCGCGATCGCGGCGACGACGCCGACAGCGACGCCGAGGCCGGTGAGTCGCCGGCGTTCGGTCCGCACCAGCGCTGCCGCCAGCGCGGCATTGACGAGCACCACCAGAAACGAGACGCCGTAGACACCGAAGACACTGGCCAGTTGCGCGACGGGCAGGACGCTGACTTGCGAATAGCCGAGCAGGGCCCAGGGGAATCCCCCGAACAGATAGCGGCGGCCCAGTTCGCCGATGACCCAGGCCGCCGCGGTGGTCACGATGGCCGGGGGGCCGACGGCGTGGATGCCGCGCGCGGCCAGCACCGCGAAGAGCCCGATGAAGAGCGCCAGATACGCGACCAGCAGGGCGTTGACGCCGACCGCCGTCGACGGCGGCAACCCGCCGTAGGTGGTCATGACGCCGGTGATCCAGTAGAGCGTGCCGGCGAACGCGACGGCGCCCGTGACCACGCCGAGGCCGAACACGCGCTGGGCACGCGCCCGCGGTGTGCGCTCCAGCACGACCAGCAGCGGGACCAGGGCGACCCACGCCAGCGCGGGGTGACCGAATTTCGGGAAGCTCAGCGCGAGCAGGACGCCGGAAAGGAGGGCTAGCGCGTAATCCAGGGCTTGAACTGTTCTTCCTGCTCGAGGCGGCGGCGAATCTCCTCGGCTTCGGCGCGATCCGCATACCGACCGACGCGGACGCGAAACACCGCCGCCGGCGCGTCGGGCGCGGGCTCGAGCACGTAGGCCGGATATCCCTTGCGCGTCAGCTGTTCTCGAATCGCCTCGGCGTCGCTCCGCCCGCGCAACGCAGTGACCTGAACCGTGAAGCCCTCCACGGGGGCCGCCGCGGGCGCAGCGTCGAGGTCGGCCAGCGCCGGCGGCGCCTCGGACGGCGGCAGGTCGAGCATCGGTTGATCGAGCTCCGGATCGGGCGCCGGGCCGGCGGGCTCGGGCGCCGGCAACCCTTCGAGGGTCTCCGTCACGGGCGCCTCGCCATCGAGGCGCTTGAAGTAGCTGAGGGTCCCCGCGTCATCGATCGTCCCGGCCGCGCCGACGGCATCATCCTCGCCGGCCACCGTGCCCGTGTCGTCCGTCTCCTCATCGAAGGCCATCGCACCGACGGGACCCGCGCCGCCCGCGAACGCACTGAGCGCCGGCGCCTGACGCGCCCGCACACCTCGACCGACGAGCACGCCGCAGAGAAAGATCACCACCGACACGACCGTCGTGGCCATGAATAAGAACACAAGCTGCTTGCCGCTCAGCTGGATCTCGTGAAAACCGTCGTCCGACATGGCCTGGCGTCCCTCACGCCGACGATCCGCCCGCACGTGGCTTTCGGTCGAGCATGTTCAACAACTCTATCGGCAGCGGGAAGACGATAGTCGAGTTCTTTTCAGAAGCGATTTCGGTCAGCGTCTGCAGATAGCGCAGCGTGATGGCATGTGGTTCGACGGCAAGCACGGCCGCCGCCTCAGAGAGCTGCTTCGATGCGGTGAACTCACCTTCGGCGTGGATGATCTTTGCACGCTTCTCGCGCTCGGCTTCGGCCTGACGCGCCATGGCGCGCTGCATGTCGGGCGGCAGGTCGACGTGCTTGACCTCCACCGACGAGACCTTGATCCCCCACGCGTCGGTGTTTTGATCGAGGATCAGTTGAAGGTCCGAATTGAGTTTCTCCCGCTGCGACAGCAACCCATCGAGTTCGACCTGACCCAGCACACTCCGGAGCGTGGTCTGGGCCAGCTGCGATGTCGCGTAGTGGAAGTTCTCGACCTCGACGATCGCTCGTTGGGGGTCCATGACGCGGAAGTAGACCACCGCATTCACCTTGACCGACACGTTGTCCCGCGTGATGACGTCCTGCGGCGGCACGTCCATCACGATGGTGCGCAGGCTGACCCGCACCATGCGATCGATCGGCGCAAAGACGAGGATGATTCCCGGCCCCTTCGACTGCTGCAGCAGCTTCCCTAGCCGAAAGATCACGCCGCGCTCGTACTCGTTCA
Source organism: Acidobacteria bacterium UBA2161 (assembly GCA_002328835.1). Taxonomy (GTDB): domain Bacteria; phylum Acidobacteriota; class Vicinamibacteria; order Vicinamibacterales; family UBA823; genus UBA2161. Next base: position 84,778 of record DCWN01000026.1, read on the forward strand.
GCACCTTGATGGAACTGAGCAGGTACAACGCCACGATCAACCCGAACACCGCGAGTGGGGACAGATTCATGGATGCTCTCCTCCCTGCAACACCGACGCGGGGCGACGGACCGTCAGCGTCAGGCCGTTCACCGCGACCACTTGGACCTCATCGCCCTCGGCGATCGATTCGGCGGCCGTCGCCGCCCAGATCTCGCCGTGGGTCGCGACACGCCCTGGCCCGCCGGGCGCGAAGTCGCTCAGGGCGTGCCCGATCTCATCGATCATGCCCGACCGGCCGGTGACCGCCCGGCGGCGCTGCGCCGCCACCACCAGGCGGGTCAGGAACAGCATGATGGCCGACAACGCGATCGTCACCGGCAGAATGAGGGACAGGCCGATCTGCAACTCGGGCAGCGGCGAGTCGATGAGGATGAGCGAGCCGAGCACGATACTGACGATGCCGCCCGCCGCCAGTAGCCCGAAGCTCGCCACGAACGCTTCCAGCGCCAGCAGCCCGACGCCGAAACCGACCAGGGCCACACCGGCCAGGTTCACGGGCAGCACCTGGAAGGCAAAGAACGCCAGCAGCAGGCAGAGCCCGCCGACGACACCGGGCAGGATCCCGCCCGGATTCCACAGTTCGATCGTCAGCCCGAGCGTGCCCAGACTGAAGAGCAGGTACGCCACTTCGGGCCGCGCGATACCGCTCAGCACCCGCTGACGCCACGTCATCTGCAGCGGCTCGATCCGCGCATCGGCCGTGTGCAGCACCACCTCGCGTCCGTCGAACCGGGTGATGGTCTGACCGTCCAAGACGGCGAGCAATTCATCGAGATCGGCCGCGATGACGTCGATCAGCGGCGGATCGGCCTCGGCCGCCTCGTTCTCGGTGAACGCCTGGCTTTCGATCACGGCCAGTTCGGCCAGTTCGACGTTCCGATTCCGCTGGGCCGCCAGCGAACGCGCAAAGGCCGCCACGTCGGAGGCGGCCTTCTCGGCGGTTGTCTCGTCGAGTTGCTGACCGCCCCCGCTGACCGGGTGCGCGGCGCCGATGTGCGTGCCCGGCGCCATGGCCGCGACATCGGCCGCGATCGTGATCAAGAAGCCGGCCGATGCCGCCCGGGCGCCGCTCGGCGCGACGAACACCGCCACCGGCGTCTCGGCTGAAATCATGCGGGAGGTGATCGACCGGGTGGACTCGACCAGACCACCGGGCGTGCGCAGCGTGAAGACGAGCAGGTCGGCGTTGGCCGCATCGGCGCGGTCGATCGCCTGCATCATGAACTCGGCCGAGACGGGATGGATGATCGCCTCGACCTCGGCCGCCAGCACGAGCGGGCGATCCGATGCCGGCGCCTCGGGCGCCTGCGGGGCGAACGACGCCACCGCACTCGACAGGAGCGCGATCAGGAGCGGGGCCAGGCGCCCCGCGGTGAGTCGACCGAGCCGCACCTGCAAATCGTACCTCCGGGTCTCTGTGGACGGCCGCGCCGCCTCCTCGACCTCGACCCACTTCGTACGCTAGCGGAGCGCGCAGACGGTGTCAACGCGATGCGGGCGGGTCCAGATGGGCACTCACGGCGTCGGTGGCCTCCGGCTCCGCGCCGGCGCCGAGCGCGGCCGTGACGATACACACCTCCCCACCCACAGCCCGGCAGTCTTCGACGTCGGCCTGCGCCTCGATCCCGTGGAGGGCAAGCACTTCGGCGAGCGCCGCCGCGTAGAAACCACACAGCGGCGCCTCGACTGGCTCGCGCACCTCGCAGAACGCCGACCCGGCGATCCGGATGCGGGCGCGCTTCCGTCGGGCGCTCGCCGTCGCCCGGGCCCGGCCATCAGTCGCGGCGATGACACGCCGCGCCCGCCGAACCGCCGCACGAGCCCGAAGCGGGAACGGGAGCCAGCCGATCAGCCGGCCGGACAGAGGCGAGGCTTCGTCGAGCGACCAGGCGGCGGCGTAGCGGCCGGCCCGGCCGACCACGGCGGCATAGGCCGCGTCCTCCTGTCGAAGAAAGCTCAGGACCGCCCGAAACGCCGCGACGCCGATCGTGCCGTCCCGGAGACCGGCGGGATGCAGCCAGTGCTCGTAGTAGTCGAGCCTGGCCGGCAACTCGTCGACGATTGCCTGATGCACGCTCGCCGGCAGCATCCGTCCGATGCGGGCCTCACGCATTATTTGATAAGGTTACCCTGGCGGATGTGTACGGCGGCCATCATCGCCGGCGGCGAAGCTCGTCGTCTGGGCGGGCAACCCAAGGGCGCCCTGGCGTTCGGCGCGACCAGCATCATCGAGCGCCAATTCGCGGTTCTGCGAAGCATCACCGAGACAGTGTTCGTCGTCGCCAACGACCCCGAGCCCTACGCGGGCCTGGGCGTACCGGTCATCACCGACGAGGTGCCGGGAGCGGGCGCCCTCGGCGGAGTGTACACGGCCCTGGTGCGCGCCACGGCGGACCCGGTCCTGGTCGTGGCCTGCGACATGCCGTTCATTCACGCGGCGTTCCTGCGTCATCTGGTCGAGTCCGCTGGATCGGCCGACGTGGCGATTCCCAGAACGGCCGCGGGCTACGAGCCGCTGTGCGCGTGCTATGCGCGCCGATGCGCGCCGCGGTTGCGCCAGCAGATCGACGACGGCGTCTTGAAGGTGCAGGAGTTACTGCGACACGTGAAAGTACGCGAGGTCGGCCCAGACGAGATCGCGCCACATGACCCAGACGGCGTGCTGTTCTCGAATGTCAACACGCCCGAGGACTACGCACGCGCGCTCGAGCGCCTCGCCGCGTACCCCTCGGGGCCCGCGGCGCCCGGACGCGACCGGAACGTATAGATGCTACTCCCGATTCACGAGGCGCTTCGCGCCGCGCTCCGCTCGGCCATCACGCGACTCTACGGCATCGACGGCGACGCGATGCCGTCGATTGCCGTGCAGATGCCGCCGAACCGCGGCATGGGCGATCTGGCCGTGCCCGTGGCCTTCGAACTGGCACGTATCGCGCGGAAGGCGCCGCGGCAGATCGCGCAGGAACTGGCGGACGACCTGGGCCCAGTCGATGGAGTCGCCGCCGTCGAACCCGCTCCGAACGGCTACGTCAACGTCTTCCTCGATCGTGTCGCGTTCCTGACCGGACGCGCCGGCGTGGCGGACCCCGAGCCCGCGGCCGACCCGAACGGCCCCAAGACGATCGTCGAGCACACCGCCATCAACCCGAACAAGGCGGCCCATATCGGCCACCTCCGGAACGCGGTCCTGGGCGACACACTCGGCCGGCTGCTGCGCTTCCAGGGCCGACGCGTCGAGATCCAGAACTACATCGACGACACCGGTGTGCAGGTGGCCGACATGGTCGTGGCGTTCCGGGAGCTCGAATCGATGACGCCCGCCGACATCGAGGCGCGCGCGGCCCAGCCCGACTTCGACTACTACTGCTGGGACGTCTACGCGAAGGTCACCGAATGGTACGAGGCCGATCCGGCGCGCCTGGCGCTCCGCGCCCAGGCACTGCACGCGCTCGAGGCCGGCGGCAACGAGATGGCCGACACCGCGGCCGTCATCGCCGAGCGGATCGTGCGGCGACATCTGGCAACGATGGCGCGGCTCCACATCGGCTACGACCTGCTCACCTGGGAAGGCGACATCCTGCGGCTGAAATTCTGGAGCCGCGCCTTCGACATCCTCCGCGACGCGGGGGTGATGACCCGACCCGAGACCGGCAAGCTGGCGGGTTGCTGGGTCATGCCGATCGAGGATGCCGCCGCCGAGGACGGCGAGAATGCCTCGGGTGACGCCGACGAACCCCGCGAAAAGGTCATCGTCCGATCGGACGGCACCGTCACCTACGTCGGCAAGGACATCGCCTACCAGTTCTGGAAGTTCGGGCTGCTGGGCACCGACTTCCACTATCGACGGTTCGTGGAGACCAGCGACCCGCCGCTCTGGGCGACCAGCTCGACCCCAAGCGAGGGCGCCCCGCCGTCGTTCGGCCAGGCCGATGCGGTCTACAACGTCATCGACACCCGGCAGGCCTACCTGCAGGACCTGCTCGCCCAGGCGCTGCAGGCCATGGGCCACACCAGCCAGGCCGAACGCTCCGTGCACTTCTCCTACGAGATGGTCACGTTGTCGCACGGCGCGGCGCGGGCGCTGGGGTTCACCGAGATCGATACGACGCGCCCGTTCGTGGAGGTCTCAGGGCGCAAGGGCCTCGGCGTGAAGGCCGACGACCTGCTGGACCGACTCGCCGACGCCGCCGGCCACGAGGTCGTCAAGCGAAATCCGGACCTCACGACCGACGAGTCGTCCCAAATCGCCCGCGTGATCGCGACGGCCGCCGTGCGGTACTTCATGATCAAGTACTCACGCGGCAAAGTGATCGTGTTCGATATCGACGAGGCGTTGAGCTTCGAAGGCGAGAGCGGCCCCTACCTCCAGTACGCCGTCGTGCGCGCGGCCAACATCTTCAGGAAGCTGCACGAGCGGACCGGCCTCGACGAAGCCGCGGTGGTCGCGTCGCTCGCGTCACTGCCCGGTGACGCGCTGGCCCGCGGCGAGGGCGACGACCTGTGGGGACTGGTGCTGGAGGCCGCGCGGCTCGACGAGGTCGTCGACCAGGCACTGCGAGGGCTGGAACCCTCGGTCCTGGCCAAGTACGCGTTCGGCCTCGCCCAGGCGTTCAACGCCTTCTACCACCGCGCGCCGATTCTCAAGGAGGAGCAGGTCGACCTCCAGCGCTGGCGGGCGGCGGCCGCCCTGTACTTCAAGACCCAGATGACGCGCACCCTGACCGTGATGGGGTGCGACGTGCCGTCGCGCATGTAGCGGCGCCTGGAGCCCCCAGGAATCGCTGGGTGTGATGTTGTCTGGCCCAGGGCTGGGCGGCGAGAGCAAGGCGCGACGCGGGAGTTTGGTGGGCCCAAGCGACCGAGGAGAAACGCAGCTCTCGCCGTTCAGAGCAAGCCAGACGGAGTCTAGCAGCCCGTGGTGAAAGTCCCGCGGCATTCGCCGGGCGATCCATCCCGGCTGGCCGCGTTGCTCCTTCTTCCAATATTCCCGATATTCTCAGTCGTCGCGCCTTGCCAGCCGGGCGCCTCGCCCGGCTCGATGGCTCACGCCACTTTCACCACGGACTGCTAGCGCTCGAGCGTGGCGACAAGTTCGATGTGCGCCGTGTTCGGGAAGAGATCGAAGCCATCCAGGCGGCGCAGCGCGTAGCCGGCCGCCGTCAGCCCGCCGAGGTCGCGTGCGAGCGTGGCCACGTCGCATGACACGTACACGAGTCGTGGCGGTCCCACGGCGGCGATGCGACTGCGCGCATCGCGCGACAGACCGGCCCGCGGTGGATCGACGATCCAGACGCCGGAGGCCGCCGACCGCCGGCCGCGCAGGTAGCGCTCGACACTGCGGCCCACCACCCGCACTCGCCCACCCGCTTGCTGCGCGTTGACCGCGAGGTCCTCGCGCGAGACCGGATCCTCCTCGACCGCCGTGACATCGTGCACGCCGCCGGCGGCCGCCGCCAACGCGAACAAGCCGACCCCCGCATAGAGGTCGACGACGGCGCCGTCCGCAATCTCGCCGAGTACCCGCTCCACGAGGGCGGGCAGCAGGAATCTGTTGCCCTGGAAGAACGCCGCGGGCCGGCGGCGCAGGACCCCGCCCGCGCTGGGCCGCGACGGCAGAATCGCGGACCACGATTCTGCGACGACCGGCTCTCCCGCCACGACGCGCGCCGGCTCGCGACGCCGGACGGCGGCGGCGACACCGGTCACGCCCGGCACCTCTGCCAGCGCGCCGAGCGTTGCCTCGCTCGCCGGATGCGCGCGGTCCAGCCAGACCTGAATCGCCCGCTGATCGCCGTCGATCGATTCCGCGAGATCGATGCCGCGCACGCCATGGCCGTCCCCACGGTCGCGAAGCACCTGTTCCAGCCCTGCCACGACCTCCGCGGTAACCGGCGCGAGTTGCCCGGTCCGCGTGGCATCGCAGGGCAGATGCGACCCCGGGCGCAGGAAGCCGAGTCGGGCGCCCGCCGCATGCAGCCGGGCGCGGAGGCGGTAGCCGTGCTCGGGTGACGGGGCGATCGTCAAAGGGCCGGGCGGCGTGACGTGGCCGATGCGGGCGAAGGCGTCGGCCACGATCTCCCCCTTCAGCGTGAGCTGGCGGGGATAGGCGATATGGGCGAACACGTTGCCGCCGCACGTCGCGTCATCCGCGGCGGGTCGCCGATCGGCGCCGGCGACGACGACCTCCTCGACCGAGGCCAGGGGCACGTCGCGCCGCGCACCGTCGATGCGAGCCCGCACCCGTTCGCCCGGCAGCGCGCCGGCGACCAGGATGACGCGTCCGCCGTGCCGGGCGATCATCCGCCCCCCGACGGCAGGCTGGTCGATCGTCAGATCCAAGAGCGCGCCGGGCGTGACCGCATCGCTCGCGCCAGACACCGTCCGTCCGCTCCTCCCCGCGGTCTCCGACACCGAATCAGTCCGCACTCAGGCGCGGGAGGCCGACCCGCGCGCGCAGATGGTGCGCGATCGCTCGCGAGGTCGCCTCGATGAACGCCGGCTCGGTCATCCGATCGCGATACGTCTCGAGGTTGGCAGCCGCGGCGGCGCGCGCCTGCGCGAGGGCGGCCTCATCGGCGACGGCCTCGACCGCCTGCATCATCGTGTCGTCGAGCGCCCGCAACTCGTCGAGCAACGCCGCACGGGCAGCGCCCCGCACCGTCTTGACCTTCGCACTCAACGGATCGAGCGCACGAACGGTACGGTCGACCGCGGCGTGAAGTCCCGGCCATGGCTCGGGCGCCATGAGGAGCCCCGTCAAGCTCGACATGACGCCGGTCAGATGTTTCGGCAGGCTCTGCCCCCGCGCCGGTCGGGCTGTCGAACCGACGTCTGGACCCGCGTCGTGGGGCGCGACCTCAGATCGCATCGTCGGTCCGACGGCGAGACGCCATTCGTCGAGCGCTCGCAGCACGTCGTCCTCGCAGAACTCGATCTGGAGCGCACGATGCCGCCCGCCCTTGGCCTCGCGGCGCGCGACCCGTGCGTCGATGCCGCGCATCACTACTTTCAGCGGCACGCCCTCGGTGGCCCAGCCGCGGACCAGCTCGAACGCCGGGCCGACCAGGCGGATGAGGTGTCCCTGATTCTTCTTGCAGAGGTAGGCTTCGACAGCCCGGCAGTATTCGGCGGGGTCACTCACGACGTCGCCTTGGCGCCGATGCGAGCCCAGACCATCTGAAGTCCCTGGAGCGTCAGCTCCGGCTCGACCGCCTCGATCACCGACGTCTCCGCCGCCACGATGCCGGCCATCCCCCCGGTCGCCACGCAGCACGCCGGGCCCGTGCCGTCTCCCTCGAGTTCCTCGCGAATGCGGGCGACCATCCCCTCGACCATGGCGACGTAGCCGTAGAAGAGTCCAGACTGCATCGAGCCGACGGTGGTCTTGCCGATGATCCGGTCCGGCCTGCGGACGTCGACGCGCGGGAGACGCGCGGCGCGCTGGAACAGCGCATCGGCAGAGATTTGCACGCCGGGACAGATGACGCCGCCGAGGTACTCGCCGCGCGCGGAGATGCAATCGAACGTCGTGGCGGTGCCGAAGTCGACGATGATGATCGGGATGCCCCGTGCCCGGCCGAACCGTTCGTAGGCGGCGATGCCGTTGACCAGGCGGTCGGCGCCGACCTCGCCGGGCGAGTCGTAGCGCACCGGCATGCCGGTGTCCGCGGTGGGGTCGACGACGACGGCCTTCCGGTCGAAGTACGTGGCGATCATCTCGCACACCGGTCCGGTCAGTGCGGGCACGACCGACGCGACGACCACGCCGCCGATCGACGCCTTGTCAAGACCGCGCGCCTGAAACAAGTCGCCCACCAGGATGCCGAGTTCGTCGGCGGTCCGCTCCTTGAGCGTAGCGAGACGCCAGCTCTGGGTCAGGGTCTCACCGTCGAAGACCCCGAGCGTGACGTTCGTGTTGCCTACGTCAATCGCCAGCAGCATGCCGTCTCGCTTCATGCGGGCCACCCTTGGCGCGCCACCCTCACACCCACCGCACGACCCCCGCCACGACCCGCTCGATCGCGCCGTCGATCCGCACCAGCAGCGCCCCGTCCTCGTCGATGCCCGCCGTCGTGCCACGGCGCGGGCCGCCGGCACCGGCCAGTTCGACAGCGGCGTCGACACTCGAAGGCGACAGGACCCGCCAGCGATCCAGGATAGCACCCGTCCGCCCGGCGACCATCGCGGCCCGCCACGACACCAGGGCAGCCAACACCTCGACCATCAGCGTTTCCAGGGACGGTACCCGTGCGCCTTCGGCCTCGATCGACGTGACCGTCCCGGGCGGCGCGTCCGGCCGCGGTGCAGCTCGCAGGTTGATCCCGAAACCAACGACGACGTGCGCGAGCCCGGATGCCGACGTCCCGGCCTCCGCGAGAATCCCGCCCAGCTTCCGCCGTCCCCCGTGCTCGACGACGAGATCGTTGGGCCACTTGAGGGCGACCTCGAGCCCGGCCACCTTCCGCATCGCGTCGGCGATCGCAACGCCGCACATCAGCGTCACCAGCGGCGCCAGCGCCGGTGGCCGGAGCACCACCGACGCATACAGTCCGGCACCCGCAGGCGACGACCAGACATGCCCCCGACGCCCGCGCCCAGCCGTCTGGGCGCCGGCCACCACGGTCGTGCCCTCGGGCGCGCCCCCCAGCGCCAACTCGATCGCCTTGTCGTTCGTCGATCCGATCTCTGGAAGGTAGCCGACCCGCTCGGCGAAGCCTCCGAGCCGCTCGGCATTGGCACGCAGGGCCCGACTCAACCGGACCGAGGGATCCGCGTCACTCACGACTCGCCACGCTCGAGATCCAGACCGAAGTCCACGGCCGGAGCCGAATGGGTCAACGCGCCGATCGACACGAAGTCCGCGCCGGTCGCGGCGATCCCGGCCATCCGCTCCAGCGACACGCCACCCGACACCTCGACCGTGGCTCGGCCCCGACTGCGGCGGACGACCTCACCCACGTCCGCGTCGTCCATGTTGTCGACCAGCAGCCGATCCGCGCCGGCCGCCAGCGCCGCGTCGGCCTGGGCGAGACTCTCGACCTCGACCTGCACCGACCGACCGCCGTTGGCCGCACGCGCCGACCGCACGGCGGGCCCGACGCCGCCCGCCAGCGCGATATGGTTGTCCTTGATCAGCACACCATCATCGAGCGCGAACCGATGGTTGGTGCCGCCACCGACGCGCACGGCGTACTTCTCGAGCTGTCTGAGTGTCGGGGTCGTCTTGCGCGTGTCGAGCACGGTGACGGCGCCGGCGGCAGTGACGAAGGCGCGTGTGAGCGTCGCGATGCCCGAGAGCCGCTGCAGGAAATTCAGCGCCGTGCGCTCGCCGGCCAGGAGTGCCCGCGCCGCGCCGGACAGACCGACCACGACCTCGCCGGCCGCGCACGTGTCGCCGTCGGCTCGGTGCGGCGTGACGACGACCTCCGGATCGAGCTGGCGGAAGACCTCCGCGACGATCTCGAGTCCGGCCACGACACAGGCGGACTTCGCGACAATTCGGCCCGCGGCCCGCGCGACCGCCGGCACCACCGCCGCGCTCGTGACGTCGCCCGCGCCGACGTCCTCCTCCAGCGCGCGCCGGACGAGCTCGCGATAGGTCGCTGGCTCGAGCGAGCGCGTGGTCACCGCGACAGCTCCTGCAGCAGGCGTTCGAGCTTCTGTCGCTGCTCGGTCACGCCCTGCAGCCGCGTCTCGGTCTCCGCGACGACGTCGGGTGCGGCGCGCTCACGGAACTTCGGGTTCCCCAGCTTCGCTTCGTCGGCGGCCTGTTGCTTCCCGATCTTGGCCAGCTCCTTCTCGATGCGCTGCAGCTCGGCCTGTCGGTCGACGATGCCGGCAAGCGGCAGATGGACTTGCAGCCCGCGAACGACGCGCACCACGGTCTCCGGGTCCCTCGCCACGTGGGCTTCGAACTCGAGGCGCTCGAGGCCGGCCAGCCGCGTGAGGTGATCGCGATTGCCCTCGAGCGTCGCGCGTGTGCCCGCGTCGGCTCCCTCGACGAATGCCACCAGTTTCCGGGCTGGCGCCACCCCCCATTCCGACCTGACCGTCCGGATGGCGGTGATGACCTCCTGCAGGGCAGCCATCTCGGCGGCCGCAGCCTCATCGAGCCACGCCGACTCCCCCATCGGGAACGCCGCGAGCGTGAGGGTCTGGTGCTCGCCGTCAGCCGTGCGGCCATCGGCCGGTCGCCGGGGTAGCTGCTGCCAGACCTCTTCGGTGACGAACGGGATGATTGGATGCAGCAGCCGCAGCGTCCGGTCGTGCACTTCGAGGAGCACCGCCACCGCGGTGTCGCGGTCGGGCCCCTCCGACTGGAGGTAGGGCTTGACCAGCTCGATGTACCAATCGGCGTACTCGTGCCAGAAGAAGTGGTAGAGCCGGTCGGCGGCCACGTCGAAGCGAAACGCATCGAGCGCCGCGTTGACCTCGGCACCCAGGGCGCTGACGCGATGCAGGATCCACCGATGCGCGAGCGCCGCCGGGCGGGCGGGCGGCTCGGGCCGCGTCTCAATCTCCCCGATCTGCATCAGCACGAAGCGTGAGGCATTCCAGATCTTGTTGACGAACTGCCGGTAGCCTCGGAGGCGGCCCTCGGACAGCGCGATGTCCATGCCGGGAGAGGCGAGCGCGGTCAGCGTGAACCGCAGTGCATCGGCGCCGATCTCGTCCATCAACTCGAGCGGATTGACGACGTTCCCCTTCGACTTGCTCATCTTCTTCCCGTGCGCGTCACGCACGAGCGAGGTGATGTAGACCTTCCGAAACGGCACCTCCTGCCCGAACTTCAGGCCGAGCATGATCATCCGCGCCACCCAGAAGAAGATGATGTCGAGCGCGGTGATCATCACGCTCGTCGGGTAGTAGCGCTCCAGGTCGGCCGTCGACTCCGGCCAGCCCATCGTGCTGAAGGGCCAGAGTCCAGAACTGAACCAGGTGTCGAGGACGTCGGTCTCCTGGCGCAGCGCTCCGCCGCACGGGCATTGCTCGGGCGTCGTCTCCGCCACTATCGTCCGGTCGCAGGTGTCGCAGTACCACGCCGGGATCCGGTGGCCCCACCAGAGCTGGCGTGAGATGCACCAGTCGTGGATGTTGGTCATCCACTCGAAGTAGGTCTTCTCCCAGTTCTCGGGCACGAAGGTGATGCGGCCCGACCGCACCGCGTCGACCGCCGGCTCCGCCAGCGGGGCGATGCGGACGAACCACTGGGTCGACACGAGCGGCTCGACGACCGTTCCGCAGCGCTGACAGTGCCCGACCGCATGCCGGTGAGCCTCGGTGTGGTCCAGCGCCCCGTCGCGCTCCAGTTGCTCGACCACCGCCGCGCGAGCCTTGCGCCGGTCGAGGCCGGCGAACGGCCCGGCTGCCTCGGTCATCCGCCCGTCCTCGTCGATCACCGACTCCTGCGGGAGATCGTGGCGCTGGCCCATCGCGAAGTCGTTGGGATCGTGCGCGGGCGTCACCTTGACGGCGCCGGTGCCGAACTCCGTCGCCACAAACGCATCGGCAATGACCGGCAGCTCCCGCCCCAGGATCGGCAGCCGCAGGCGCCGACCGACCGCGTCTCGATAGCGCTCGTCGTCGGGATGCACCGCGACGGCCGTGTCCCCGAGCATCGTCTCCGGACGCGTGGTCGCGACCATGATGCTGCCGCTGCCGTGGCCGTCCGCAAACGGATATCGCACGTAGTACAGCGAGCCGTTGGTCTCGCGGTGCACGACCTCGAGGTCAGACAGGGCGGTCCGGCACCGCGGACACCAGTTGACGATGTAGTTACCGCGATGGATCAAGCCCTCGTCGTACAGCGTGACGAACGCCTTCCGGACGGCGCGAGAGAGATCCTCGTCGAGCGTGAACCGCTCGCGGCTCCAGTCGACCGACGAACCCAGAGTGCGCATCTGACCGATGATCGTGCCCTTGCTCTGCCGGGCCCAATCCCAGACGCGAGCTTCGAACGCGTCGCGGCCAAGGTCGTGCCGGGTCTTCCCTTCGTCGGCCAGGTGGCGTTCGACGACATTCTGGGTCGCGATGCCGGCGTGATCCGTCCCGGGCAGCCAGAGCACGTCGTCACCGCGCATCCGTCGCCAGCGCGCGACGATGTCGGGCAGCGTTTGATTGAAGGCGTGACCGATGTGGAGCCACCCGGTCACGTTCGGCGGCGGCAGCACCATGCTGAATGGCGGCCGGCCTGAATCGGGATCGGCGCGAAACGCCCCGATCGACTCCCAGAAGGCGTACCACTTTGGATCGACGTCGCGATGCTCGAACGTCTTGGACAGATCAACCTTGGCCATGGGCGCTCTGATCGTATCAGGCTCGGTGGAGATCGGCCCCGGAGGCAGGGCGGGAGCGAACCAGACTAGGTGGCGTCGGCGTCGGACTTGATCCGGTCGATCTCGTCCTGGACGAGCCGTTCGGCCACCTGAGAGACCTCGCGCGTGACCGCGTCCTCGACGACCTGATCGGTCAGCTGATCGAGGACTCGGCTCGTCACCGCGGCCACCAGACGCTCGGTCGCCAGGGCGGACGCGGCTCGCTCGCCGGCCGTGGGCTGCGGCGACGGCCAGCTCTGCTCCGCCGCGAGCAGCGCGGCGAACGCCTCGGCCAGTGACACCGGCGCACCGGCTGCGGCCGGCGGCGCCGCGACCGGTGGCATCGGCGTGGGCGCGGCGGGCGGTTCCTCGACAGCCGGTTCAACCTCGGCCGGTGCGACGGCGGCCGGTTCTTCGACGACCGGGTCGGCCTCGCCCGGTGCGACCGCGTCGGACACCTCGGGTTCCGGCGGTGGCGTCGCGTCGTCCGGCGCCGCGCTCGCCGCCGGTTCGTCGTCGAACGGTTGCACATCCGGTACGTCTGGCGCGGCCGGCTGCACGGACAGATCGGCTGCCGGCGTCGACGCACCGCTGTCGCTCTCGGTTGGCGCGAACGTCGGTACGGCGGTCGACGCATCGGCCGCAGGCTCGGATGCCTCGAGGTCTGGCGGGTTCAGGACCAGATCGGACGCCGGCGCATCGGCCGCGCCGGGCTTCGTCGACTCGCCGAACTGTCCGATCAACTGCTCCAGGTGATCAAAGTAGTCGTCGAGCGAATCCTCCGGCGGCACCGACTCACCAGTGACCGAGATGTTCGACGTCTCGGTCTGCAACTCGTCGAGGACCGGCGTCGCCTCCGACGGAGTCGGATCGACACTCGGCGTCTCGATCGCGGACGGCGCTGGATCGGGCTCAGCGGCCACCGGGGCAGGCTCGGCAGTCGCGCCATCGACCTCGCGCACCAGGGCGATGGCCTTTGCACCGATACCCGACACCTCATCATCGAGCGGGGCCGTCCAGAGCGCCGCGGGACGCTCGCCGGCGAGGAGGTCCCGGACACGGTTGATCACCATCTGCGGCTCGAACGGTTTCACCATGTGGCCGTCGCAGCCGATTCGCTTCGCGCGCTCCTCGTCGACCGGTTCGTACGCCCCAGTGAGGAGGATGACGGGAATACGCGACAACAGGGGGTCACCCTTCACGAACTCCGCCACTTCGTAGCCAGTCTTCTCCGGCATGCCGACGTCGGCGAGCACGATGTCAGGCGGTTCCGCACGAATCTGATCGATCGCCTGCTGGCCATCGCCCACCGCGGTGACCGTCACGTCTTCCTCGGTGAACGTCAGCTCGATCACGCGCTGGATCGTCACGGAGTCGTCGGCAAGCAGCAGGCGGTGGGCCATATTTTCTGGAGCGTACCTGCCGTTGCGTGCAACGTCAAGCGACGACGCGAGCGGCGGGGGCCCGACTCACGAGGTCGCGGCCTTGGGTCGGACGTGCTGGCGGATGAACTCGACGATCTCCTGCATCGACGTGCCAGGCGGGAACACGCCCGTGATGCCGATGGCGTGCAGCTTCGGCAGATCGGCGTCCGGAATGATGCCACCCACCACGACGAGCACGTCCGAGATCTTCCTGGCCTCCAGCAACTCGACGACGCGGGGGCAGATGTGGTTGTGCGCGCCCGACAGAATGGAGAGTCCGATCACGTCGGCGTCCTCCTGGAGCGCGGCGTCCACGATCTGCTCCGGGGTTTGCCGGAGGCCAGTGTAGATCACCTCCATCCCCGCGTCGCGCAGCGCCCGGGCGATCACCTTGGCACCGCGGTCGTGTCCGTCCAGGCCAGGTTTGGCGATGACGACGCGGATGTTGCGCATGCCCGTTGGCGCGCTCAAATCGCCGGCGCCTCCTCGTATTCGCCCCAGACGTCGCGCAGCGCATCGCACATCTCGCCCAGCGTCGCGTAGGCGCGGACGCTGTCGAGGAGCTTCGGCATCACGTTCTCCCGGCCACGCGCGGTCTCGCGCAGCGCATCGAGCGACCGTGCCACGCGTTCACCGTCGCGCGTCCGCCGAAGGTCGGCGAGTCGCGCCACCTGATCGTCGCCGACGCCTTCGTCGATGTACATCGTGGGCACGCCGGGTGCGGTGTCGTCGGCGTGCACGTTGACCCCAACGATGCCGCGCTCGCCCCGCTCCACTTCCGTCTGGAATCGATACGCGCTGTCCGCGATCTCCCGCTGGGGATATCCCTGCTCGATCGCTGCAACCATGCCGCCGAGATCATCGATCGTCGTGAAGTACTCGAGCGCGCCGGCTTCGAGATCGTTCGTGAGCGTCTCGAGATAGTACGAGCCCCCCAGCGGATCGGCGGCGCCCGCCAACCCGCTCTCGTGGGCGATGATCTGCTGCGTCCGTAGCGCCAGCGTGGCGGCCTCCACGGTCGGCAGCGCAAGCGCTTCGTCCAGCGAATTCGTGTGCAGCGAATTCGCGCCGCCGAGCACGGCGGCCAGCGCCTGCACCGCCGTTCGGATCACGTTGTTGTGCGGCTGCTGAGCGGTCAGTGACACCCCGGCGGTTTGCGCGTGAAACCGGAGCTTCCACGATCGCTCGTCACGAGCGTCGAACCGGTCACGCATCACGCGACTCCACAGCCGGCGGGCCGCACGGTACTTGGCAATCTCCTCGAAGAACTCATTGTGGGCATTGAAGAAGAATGACATCCGCGGCACGAACGCATCGACCGCCAGGCCCGCCTCGATCCCGTACTCGACGTACTCGATTCCGTCGCGCAGTGTGAAGGCTAGTTCCTGCAGCGCGGTCGAGCCGGCCTCGCGGATGTGATACCCGCTGACCGAGATCGTGTTCCAGCGCGGCACGCGCTCGGCGCAGAACCCGAATACGTCGGTCACGAGCCGCATGGAGGACCCAGGCGGATAGATGTATTCCTTCTGCGCGATGTATTCCTTCAGGATGTCATTCTGAATCGTGCCCGAGATCTCGCGCCAATCCGCTCCCTGCTGCTCCGCCACCACGAGATACATGGCGAGCAGTATCGCCGCGGGCGAATTGATGGTCATCGACGTCGTGATCGTCGACACCGGGATCTGGGCGAAGAGCCGCTCCATGTCGGCGAGCGACGCCACGCTGGCGCCGCACTTGCCGACCTCGCCCAGGGACAGGGGATGGTCCGGGTCGCGCCCCATCAACGTCGGCAAGTCGAACGCCACGCTGAGCCCGGTGCCCCCCGCGCCGAGCAACTGCCGATACCGCGCGTTGGTCTCGTCCGGCGTGCCGAAGCCGGCGAACTGCCGCATCGTCCAGAGCTTGCCGGCATAGCCGCTGGGGTGAATGCCGCGGGTGTAGGGAAACTGGCCGGGGTCTCCGAGATCCCGGTCGTAGACCAGATCCGCGGTCTCCGCCGGGCCGTACACCGGGGCGATCGGCAGGTTCGAGCTCGTCGTGAACCGCTCTGGTCGCGCCGGACGAGCAGGAGCGCGGGTGGGCGGAGCGTCTGACCTGACGGGGTTCATGGTTGGCAGGCCGCGATCGTCATCGCCGGGCGGCGCACTGATGCGTCAGCATAGGCGCGGACGGCGGTGGAAATCAACGTTTCGCGGCAGCGCCGGTCCGCGAGTGCTGTAAGATTTTGGGCGGTGCGCTCGCCGGCGGGCGTGACGGGGGACCCCATGAGTCAGAACCACAGCATGTTCGACGCCATGCTCCAGGAATTCAGCGGCGCCGCCAAGCGCCTCGACCTGGAACCGAGCATCTGGGAGATCCTCACGAAGCCGATGCGCCAGATCATCGTGTCGTGCCCGGTCCAGATGGACGATGGTTCGGTGCGCGTCTTCAAAGGCTTCCGGGTCCAGTACAGCATGATGCTCGGGCCCTGCAAGGGCGGCATCCGTTTTCATCCGGGTGTCAACCTCGACGAGGTCACCGCGCTCGCGGCCTGGATGACGTGGAAGTGCGCCATCGCACACATCCCGTTCGGCGGCGCCAAGGGCGGTGTCGTGTGCGACCCCGCGACGCTATCGACCCGCGAGATCGAAGCGCTGACGCGGCGCTACATCGCGGAGATCGTCGACGCCATCGGGCCGGAGAAGGACATCCCGGCGCCTGACGTCAACACGAACGCCCAGGTCATGGCCTGGGTGATGGACACCTACAGCATGCACCACGGCCGCACCGTGACCGCCGTCGTCACCGGCAAGCCGGTCGAGCTGGGCGGCTCGCTGGGCCGACGCGAGGCGACGGGGCGCGGAGTGACGATCATCACGCGAGAAGCGGCGAAGCATCTCGGACTCGACATCACGAAGGCCACGGTGGCCATCCAGGGCTTCGGCAACGTCGGATCCGTGGCCGCGGCGCTGCTCACCGAGCTGGGCGCGAAGATCGTCGCCGTGACCGACCACGGCGGCGGCGTGCACGACCCGGACGGCCTCGACGTCGCCGCCTTGCAGCGCCACGTTGACGAGCACCGAACGGTCGCCGGGTTTCCGCACGCGGACCCGCTTGACGGCGCGGCGCTGTTCGACATGGACGTGGACGTGCTCGTGCCCGCGGCGCTGGGCAACCAGATCACCGCCGAGAACGCGCCGCGCATCAAGGCCAAGATCATCGTCGAGGGCGCCAACGGCCCGACGACGCCCGAGGCGCACGCGCGGCTTCACAAACGCGGGGTCTTCATGATTCCCGACATCCTGGCCAACAGCGGCGGGGTCACCGCGTCGTACTTCGAGTGGGTGCAGGATCGCTACGGCTACTTCTGGACCGAAGCCGAAGTCAACGACCGGCTCGAGCGGAAGCTCTGCGAGGCGTTCACGGACGTGCTGGACACCTCCCTCAGCTTCGAGGTCGATCTCCGGGCGGCGGCCTACATCGTCGCCATCAGGCGGGTCGCGGGCGCGACCCGGATGCGCGGTCTGTACGCCTAGGCCGGAGCCCCACCGGCACCGGGCTTGAGGATCACGCCCCGGTGCTGCTGCCCGTTCATCTTCACCACGAGCGGCCCGTCGCACCGGATGTGCCGGACGTAGGTCAGCTCGGTCGTCGCCGGCTGCGCGGCCAGCCACTCCCAATCGACCGACCCCGTGCCCGCCTGCGGGTTCACCGTGAAGTAGCCGACGTGGCTGGCCGTGATGTTCTGGAAGAAATGCGAGCCCTCGGAAGGGGCCACGTGCATATCCTCGAACCCGGCCTCGACGATGGCGCGAGCGCCCGAGATCTGATCCCACGTGGCCGGGATCCCGAGGTGCGGATCCCGCGACCCCCATCGGCCGAGGCCCATCAGGACGTAGGGGGTCCCTGCGTTCTCGAGCACGGCGTTGAGCTTGGCGATCTCCGCCGCAACATCGCGCGTCTTGGCACGATCGAATCGCTGCGGGTCGACGTAGACCAGATCGCGCACGTGCTCGATCAGACCGTGTCCGAGCACGGCATCGCTCGCGCAGACCAGGTCGGCCGGATCCACATCGCCGAGCTCCAGCTCGGTCAACTCGCGGGAAAGCGCCAGCGGACGCAGCTGCAGGAACGCGAACTCGGCCGGCTGGTCGTCGGGCAGGCCAAGATTGCAGGCGAACTCGACCTCCACCGGGCCTCCCGTCGCCGCGCGCCCCACCTCGAGCAGCGATTGCAGCAACTCCGCCAGCGGAAACACCTTGTGCTTCAGAATCGGCGCAAAGCTAACGAGCCGCAGGCCCGGGCGCGCGATGCCATCGTAGATGGCGTCGTTCTCGGGCGAGAACGTCGATCCGACGAAGCGCAAACTCCCGTCGGCTTCGGCACTCTCCAGCCCGAACTGCTGCAGTTCGAACCGTGAGCTGCCCGCCTCCTCGGACTCGCCCTCGCCAAGCTGCAGCGCATAGAACGACCGCTGCGAGTTGGCGACCATGTCGTCGACCGACGAGAACTGCACGACCTGCTGCGGATACGACGGACAGAATCGGAAGCAGGCTTCCCCATCCACCACCGTCGCGCCCAGTCCAAGCGCAACCGCGGCCACGCCGTCCTCCGCTGTAATCGGCGCGATCGGATAGAAGTTGTGCGAACGCGCCACGCCGGCCACATCGGGATAAAAGCGATCGCCGTGGCGCATCCCGGAGAGCTTCTGGATGATCACCGCCATCTTTTCTTCTTCGAGGCGATACGGTGACGCGTGCAGGTAGCGCTTCGACCGCTGGCGGAACATGGAGACGTAGACCGCCTTCACGGCATCGAGCAGCCGTCGCAGCCGACGGGTCGGATCGGTGTCGTCGTTGGGCAGCATCACCGTCTCGTACACGCCGGCGAACGGCTGGTAGGGCGAGTCCTCGAGCAAGCTCGACGAGCGGACGGCCAGCGGGTAGTTCATCAGCTGAATCAGCTCGCTCAGCTGCTGCTGAATCGGCGCCGGAAAACCGGCCGCGCGAAACCGTTCGACCAGCGCGGCGTCGTCGTCGCACTCGATGGCGAAATCGCGGAGGTCGTTCGCGTCGAGAAAGCGGTCGAAGACCTCGGTCGCCAGCACCACCGCCGGCGGCACCCCGAGGCGGATCCCGGGAAAGCGCGACTCGGGAATCTCCTCGGCCAGCAGCGAGTTGGCGAACGCTAGGCCGCGCCCCTTGCCACCCAGTGACCCGGCGCCGATCCGGCCGAATGTCCGGGCCGGATCGAAATGTTCCCGCTCGAAGTCCGCGACGATCCCGCGGTGGCGCTGCTCGTTGTAGTCGTGAATCGCCTGAATCAGCACCTCGCGCAGACCCTCGACCGTGTCGTAGTCGGCGAGCTTGCGCGGCCGCAGGAAGTGCGCCAGTTCGAACTCGGTTCGGGCCTTGAGCCACCGTGAGAAGTGGTTCCGCTCACCGTGGAAGGCGACGCTGTCCCCCGGCGCCTCGCCCAGCTGTGTCTCGAGCTGCCGGAGGTCCTTCGCGACCGAGACGACCGACCCATCGGGTCGCCGGAAGACGAAGTCGCCGAACCCGAATCCGTCGGTCATGAACTGCCGCAGGCTGTGCAGCAAGAACGGCGACCCCTTGCGGACGTAGAAGACGTTGGCGGCCTTGGCGCGCGCCACGTGGTCGGAGGACCCCGAGCCCGACTGCAGCATGATCGGCACGTCCGGCTGCAGCTCCCGCACACGCCGTGCGAATTCGAACCCGGAGTTCTTGTCGACCTCGCCACCCCTGGGAAAGCCGACGTCCGAGATCACGCCGAGCACGTCGTCCTGATACTGCTCGAAGTACTCCCAGGCCTCCTCGTACGACGTGCACAGCAGGATCTTCGGCCGGGCCTGGATGCGCATCAGCTTGTGCGACCGGTTCATCCCGTCCGGCAGCAGATTGTGCGTGTGGTGCACCAGCTCGGTGTAGATGACCGGCAGAAACGACGAGTAGTAGCGAACGCTGTCCTCGATGACGATGATCGACTGCACGCCCATCTCGCCGGTGTCGCGGGCAACGTTCATCCGGTCCTCGACGTACTTCACGATGGCCAGGAGGATCCGGACGTCGCCCTGCCAGAGGAAGACCTTGTTGATCGCCGCGACCTCGGTCGCCGGCGCGAAGCGGTCCAGATCGCGGGTGTCGTAGGCCAGGCCGATGACCGGGGTCTCGAGGCCCGCCGCGGCGATCTCCCCCGCCAGCTTCGGCGCGTCCATGTCGCCGACGTGCAACGACGTGATGATGAGGTTGTACCGGCTCTCGGCGCGGGCCAGCGCGACGGCCTCGGCTCCGGTGGAGACGCGGGTCAGGCGCGGCGTATGGTGCAGGTCGAGGTCGAGGAACTCCGTCAGCATGACCTCGCTCAGGCGGCCGTCCTCGGCGAGGATAAAGGAATCGTAGAGGGTCGAAACGAGGAGGATGTCGTTGACGCGGTAGAGGCCGAGGTCCTGGAAGCTCCGGAGCCGGCTTCCTGAACTGAACGAGAGATCGTCCGGCCGCGTCTCGGACATAGTAAGGAACGTTGGAGGCGGGGCCCGCGCGGGCCGGCGCCACCGCCGGCCCGTTGCCAGACCACGCCAACCCCAGTGAGTTCTGGGATTAGACGAGTCCCTGGTCGAGCATCGCGTCGGCGACCTTCACGAAGCCGGCTATGTTGGCGCCCATGACGTAGTTGCCCGGGTCGCCGAACCGCTCCGCGGTCTCGTAACACGCCTGGTGGACCGCCTTCATAATCGTCCGCAGACGTCCGTCCACCTCCTCGCGCGTCCAGCTCATCCGCAGGCTGTTCTGCGTCATCTCGAGCCCCGAGGTCGCCACGCCGCCGGCGTTGGCGGCCTTGCCCGGCCCGTAGAGGATCTTCGCGTCGAGGAACTGCTTCACGCCGTCGAGTGTGACCGGCATGTTGGCGCCTTCCGACACCACGGTGACGCCGTTGCGCAGCATGTTGGCGGCATCGACGCTGTTGATCTCGTTCTGCGTCGCGCTCGGAAACGCGCACTGCGCCCTGTGATTCCAGAGCGGATTGTGGTCCGCCGACGCATCGGTTGCCGTGAAGACAACATTGTCGAAGCGCTCGGCGTACTCCTTGATCCGACCGCGGCGAACGTTCTTTAGCTCCTTGACGAACGCCAGCTTGTCGTCGTCGAGGCCGGCCTCGTCGTAGATGTAGCCGCTGGAATCTGAGAGCGTCACCGGTCGGCCGCCGAGCTCGAGCAGCTTCTCGACCGTGTACTGCGCAACGTTGCCGCTACCCGACACGAGGCAGATCTTGCCGTGGAGCGTCTTGCTCCGCGCGGCGAGCATCTCGGCGGCGAAGTACACGGCGCCGTAGCCCGTCGCTTCGGGTCGAATGAGCGACCCGCCCCAGTTCAAGCCCTTGCCGGTCAGCACGCCGGTGAACTCGTTCCTGAGCCGCTTGTACTGCCCGAACATGAAGCCAATCTCGCGGCCGCCCACGCCGATGTCACCCGCCGGCACGTCGGTGTTGGCGCCGATATGACGCTGCAGCTCCGTCATGAAACTCTGGCAGAATCGCATCACCTCGCCGTCGCTCTTGCCCTTCGGGTCGAAGTCGGACCCGCCCTTGCCGCCGCCGATCGGCAGCGTGGTCAGCGCGTTCTTGAAGATCTGCTCGAACGCCAGGAACTTGAGGATGCCGAGGTTGACCGACGGATGGAATCGGAGGCCGCCCTTGTAGGGGCCGATGGCGCTGTTCATCTCGATGCGGAATCCACGGTTCACGTGGACGTCGCCGCGATCGTCCTGCCACGGCACGCGGAACATGATGACCCGTTCCGGCTCGACGACGCGCTCGAGGATCTTCCCGCTGCAATAGTCGGGTCGCGCCTCCAGCACGGGGCCCAGCGACTCGAGCACCTCGCCAACGGCTTGATGGAACTCCGACTCCGACGGATTCTTCGCCACGACTTCCGCCATCACGTCGGCGACATAGCCCGACACTCCCGACCCCGCTCCCGCGCCCTTCGTCACCATGCAACCGTCCTCCTCGATGAAGCCGTGGAACCCAACACGTCCATGAGTACGCCTCGAAGGCGTGACAACCTATGAATATACCACGCATGAGGCGTCAGGCCGCCAGCCTGGCCGCGCCGGATGTCAAGGTCGGGGCTTACGGAGCGGCAGGCAGATCGGCGCGCGGGCCGCCAGCGCCTAGCAGTTCGCGGTGAAAGGGCTGCTAGCTCGTCACGCGAATGGCGATGAGTTGCTCGGCGCTCGCGTCGGCGACCGCCGCGGTGAGTGCGATGAGGTACTCGCCCGGCGCCAGGCTCGCGAGCGGGAGATCGAGCTCGTACGGCGCCGAGGCCTCGGTGGGCACCTGGACGGGCAGGTCGGCCATCGACTGGCCGCCGCGGTTCAACAACCGCGCCGTCACCTCGGGCGCGGCCGTCCCGGGCCAGTACGCCTCGACGTGGACAAGCAGCCGGTCGGTGCGCCGGAACTCCCGGCCGGTCTCCGGAATCGGATTCGGATCGGTTCGCAGCTGACGCATCTCGAACGCGTTCTGCGCGCGGAAGACCCGCGGCGAGCCGAGGGTGACGTCGGTGCCGGTGAGGTCCGGGACGTTGAAGTGCAGCAGGTCGTTGTCGATGACGCCCCCACCGACGCCGCGCACCGACAGCGCCAGCTGCAGCGCGCCCGGCGCGACGTCGAAGACCGCGCGCCCCGGATCGGCCGTGCCATCGTCGGAGAGCACCACCGGCCCATCGGGAATCTCGCCCTGGAAGACGCTGACACCGCCGTTCCCGCTGGCGGTCAGGCCGACCTTCGCCGGTTCGTCCCGCCGCTGGCCCGGCACGCGCGGCGCCGGCCGCCAGACGAAGGTCACCCGGGTGAGTCCATCGTCCCCCTGTCCCATTCCGATCCAGGTCTGCACGAACCGCTGGTTCCGTCTGGCGCCGAGCAGCGACAGCGCCAGGTCGACCTCGGAGGGCGTCTCGGGCGCGGCGGACGCCGTCTCGATCCGTTCCAGGTCCTCCGGCGACATCGCCCAGAAGCCCCGCCGCGCCCGCACGTCGACGTCGTGCCCGGGCACGCGCACCGTGATCTCGTGAAACTGTCCATCGGCCGGCGCGTCGGCCGAGTTGTAGCCGAGCAGGTAGTAGGTGCTGGCATCGCGCACGGCTCGCTGGAGCCCCTCGCGCGGGTCGTTCGTGTTCACGATGGCGTAGCCATCGGTCGTGTCGGAGATCGACCGCAAGGTGTTGATCGTGGCGTTCAGCATGTTGCGATCCGTGGTGAAGCCGACACCTTCGTTGATGTCGAACTCGAACGAGGCCAGGCCGCGCGGATCCAGCGAGTAGATCGACGTGTTCGCCCGGTTCGCCCCATCGAACAGCCGCTGCAAATCGGTCTGCAGCGACAGATCGGCCGTCATCTGCATCGCCTGCTCGCGGGGATTGCCGCTCGTCACGAACGGATTCTGCTGACGCGGATCGGCGAGCTGCGTGGCATCGGTCCGGCGCATCTGCGGCGGCAGGATGTTCGTGAAGCCCTCGCTGACGAGGATCACCGACTTCCGGCCCTCGCGCAGCCCACCGAGATGGGTCACGAGCGCGCGCAGCCCGGTCAGCGACACCTCGTTCCGGATCTGCTCCACCGTCATGGCGGGCGCGCGCGCGTACTGGAACTCGAACCGGTTGCGGGGCTCGTAGTCGTACTTCCGCCCCTGGAACCGTTTGATCTCCTCGATGATGGCGGCGTGGTTCCGCGTCATCCGTAGGTCCACGAGCGGCGTGAGCGGATACATGACGCCGACCATGTCGGTTGGTGCGAGCGACTCGACGAACTCGATCAAGGGTTCGCGGACGCGCAGGCTCGAGCCCTGGCGCACGTGGTAGTCGTCGAGAAAGATGGCGAACAGCCGGACGTCGGGCCTCGCCGCCTCGCGTTCCTCGTCGAATTCGTTGCGGATCGGACGAACCGGGTCGTCAACCAGTGAGGCCGGCGTGATCTGGACCAGCTGAAACGTCTCGAGGGCCTGGAGCTCGTCGTCCTCGTAGACTTCGAAGTCCTCGATCGTCAGGTCGGTGACCGGGACGTCGTCGTCGTCAGTCACGATGACGTCGACCCGAACGAAATTGACGCCGGTGCGGAAGACCGGCTGCTGGGGCGTCGCCTCGGGCTCCTGGGGCGCGGCGTGCCCCGGGCCGCCCAGGGCGGCCGAGAGGAACACCGCCAACGGCAGGATCAGCGCCAGCGTCCGTCCGGCCCACGGTCTCATTGATCGCTCACCCGCCTTGTGGCGCTCACCGCCTTAGAGGTTAGGACGCCATGATAGCATCTTCGGACTCGTCGCCCGGCCCGCCGCGCGATGTGGGCTGGCTCACTCGTGTGCCGACGACACGCCTCGCGTACGTGACCATGCCCGTCGAGCCCCCCGCACCGCTCACGACGCTCACCGAAGACGAACGACTGCTACGCGACACCGTCCGCGCGTTCGCCGACGGCGAGATCCGGCCGCTGGTCCGCGAGATGGACGAGCAACAGACCATACCGCGCGCATTGCTCGACGGGCTGTTCGCGCTGGGCGTGATGGGCATCGAGGTGCCGGAGGCTCTGGGTGGCGGAGACGCCAGGTTCTTCCACGCCGTGCTGGCGGTCGAAGCTCTCTCGCGGGTCGATCCAGCGATTGGCGTGCTCGTCGACGTGCAGAACACGCTGGTCGTCAACGCCATTCGCCGCTGGGGCGACGCGGCGGTGCAGTCGCGCTACCTCCCACGCCTGGCCGCCGACACGGTCGGCGCCTACGCGCTCTCCGAGGCCGGGTCGGGCAGCGACGCGTTCGCCATGGCCACCCGGGGGGTCGAACGCGGTGACGGCTTCGATTTGACCGGGCGGAAGCTGTGGATCACGAACGCCGCCGAGGCGGACGTGTTCGTCGTCTTCGCGAACGTCAACCCCGACGCGGGGTATCGCGGTATCACCGCGTTCATCGTCGAACGCGGCGCCACGGGCTTCACCGTCGGCAGCAAGGAGGACAAGCTCGGGATCCGCGCGAGCAGCACGTGCGAACTCCTGCTCGACAACTGCCACGTGCCAACCAGCCAGGTGCTCGGCGAGGTCGGCAAGGGCTACAAGGTCGCCATCGAAACGCTGAACGAGGGCCGCATCGGCATCGGCGCGCAGATGATCGGCCTGGCCGACGGCGCGCTCCAGCACGCCATCGCCTACACGCAGGAGCGGAAGCAGTTTGGTCGCCCCGTCGCGGACTTTCAGGGCGTCCAGTTCCAGCTCGCGAAGGCCGCGACCGAACTGGAAGCCGCGCGACTCACGGTGTACAACGCCGCGCGTCTGCGCGACGCCGGTCGGCCGTTCGTGACCGAGGCCGCCATCTGCAAGCTCTTCTCGTCAGAGGTCGCCGAACGGATCACCTCGCTGGCCGTGCAACTCTTCGGAGGCTACGGCTACGTGAAGGACTACCCGGTCGAGAAGCTGTACCGCGACGCCAAGATCGGTCAGATCTACGAAGGCACGTCGAACCTGCAGCTGCAGACGATCGCCAAGCAGATTCTGGGCAAGGGCTGACTCTCGCCGGCGGGTGGCGCTGGCGGGAGTCAGGCCGCAGCCTATTCAGATGCCAGCTTGGCGAAGATCGGCCGGAGCTTTTCGGCCGAGCCCTCCAGCGTCTCCGGCAGGACCCGCGACTCTGCCACCGAGGTCATGAAGTTCGTGTCACCGTCCCAGCGCGGCACGACGTGCATGTGCACGTGATCGACGATGCCGGCGCCACCGGCCCGGCCCAGATTGATCCCGACGTTCAGCCCGTGCGGCCGGTACGCCTCGGCGAGGGCCCGCTCGGCGAACTGGGTCAGCTCCATCATCTCGGCTCGCTCGGCGGCCGTGGTCGCCGCCAGGCTCGCAACGTGCCGGACCGGCACCACCATCAGATGGCCATTGGTGTAGGGATAGAGATTGAGGATGACGTAGCAGGCGGTGCCGCGGAACACGACGAGCGGCGCGTCCGACTGCGTCGCGGCATCGCAGAACACGCAGCCCTCGGGTCGATCGATGCCCGACACGTAGGTGAATCTCCAGGGAGACCAGAGCCGTTCCACGGCAGACGGGACGACCGCGACGCCGCCCATGCGGCGCCGAGATCCTGGATCAAAAACGATTCAGTATTGGGGAAGGCCAGTACCGGGCACCGGGGTCGCCGGCGTCGGGGTTGGCGTCACCGGGGGCGTCGACTCTGACGCCCGGTTGATGAGCTCCTTGAGCTCCTTGCCCGGCTTGAAGTACGGCACCTTCTTCGGCGGCACATCGACCTTGTCGCCAGTCTTGGGATTCCGCCCCTTGCGGGGTTCACGTTGCCGGAGCCTGAAGCTGCCGAACCCGCGCAGCTCGATCTTCTCGCCGCGATGCAGCGCCGTGATGATGCTCTTGAAGACCGTGTCGACGATCACCTCGGAATGCTTCTTCGTGAGGTCGGACACCCGGGAGACCTCCTCGACAAGCTCCGCCTTCGTCATGCTGCCTCCTGCTCGCCCACCGGACCGTCGCCGGCGGCGGCGATCGACGCGCCTACTCGCTCCGCTTCATGTGATCGCCGAGCGTCACTGAGCTACTCGACGTGCTGTAGGACTCCCAGTCGTGCTCTTCGTCGGACTTGAGCGCGCGGATGCTCAGGCCGATTTTCCGCTCGGCCGGGCTCAGCTTGATGATCTTCATGCTGTACGACTCGTCCACCTGCAACTCGACCTTTTCCTCGCCGTGGCTGTCGTCGAACTCCGATACGTGAATGAGCCCTTCGATGCCGTCGGCAAGTTCCACGAAGGCGCCGAAGTTGGTCATCCGCACGACCTTGCCGTCGATGACATTGCCGGCCTTGTGATTGGCGAAGAACTCATCCCAGATGTCGGTGGCCAGCTGCTTCAGCCCCAGCGAGAGACGCTGGTTCTCGGCGTCCACGTTCAGCACCATCGCCTCGACCGTATCGCCCTTCTTCAGCGCCTCGGACGGGTGCTTCAGCCGCTTGCTCCACGACATGTCGGAGATGTGAATCAGCCCGTCGATGCCCTCCTCGACCTCGACGAACGCACCGAACTCGGTGAGGTTGCGCACGGCGCCGTTGATCCGTGTGCCGACCGGATACTTCTCGGCCAGCTCGAGCCAGGGGTTGGCCTCGATCTGCTTGAGCCCGAGCGAGATGCGCCGGGCCTGCGAATCGACGCCCAGCACCATCGTCTCGACGGTATCGCCGACGCTGAGAATCTTCGACGGATGCTTGACCCGCTTGCTCCACGACATCTCGGAGACGTGAATCAAGCCCTCGACGCCCGGCTCCAGCTCGACGAAGGCGCCGTAGTCGGTCAGGCTCACAACCTTCCCGCTCACCCGGCCACCGGCCGGATAGCGTTCGGCCACGACCGTCCACGGATCGGCGATGAGCTGCTTGTAGCCCAGCGACACCCGCTCGGTCGTCGGATCGAACTTCAGCACGATCACCTCGACCTCGTCGTTCACCTTGAACAACTCGGACGGGTGCGACACGCGCCCCCACGACATGTCGGTGATGTGCAGCAGGCCGTCGAGACCACCCAGGTCGATGAAGGCCCCGTAGTCGGTGAGGTTCTTCACGACGCCCTGCAGCACCTTGCCCTCGGCGAGCGTGGCCAAGGTCTGCGTCTTCTTTTCGGCGTTCTCCTCTTCGAGCAGCGACTTGCGGGAGAGCACGATATTGCCGCGCTTCTTGTTGACCTTGATGACCCGCATGCGAAGCTCCTGGCCCCGCAGCGAGTCGAGGTTGCGGACGGGTCGCACGTCGATCTGCGAGCCGGGCAGGAACGCGCGGACCCCGATGTCCACCGCCAGTCCACCCTTGATCCGCTCGATGACGCGACCGATGACGACCTTGCGCTCGGCATAGGCCTTCTCGACCTCGTCCCAGATCTTCATCTTCTCGGCTTTTTCGCGCGAGAGCACGATGTGCCCCTCGCGGTCCTCGGTGCGCTCCAGGAGGACGTCGACCAGATCGCCGGTCTGGACCATCACCTCGCCGTTCTCATCCCGGAACTCGTCGATCGAAATCATGCCCTCGGACTTGTATCCGACGTCGACAATGACCTCCGACTCCGAGACCTGCAGCACGGTGCCTTTGATGACTTCGCCCTCGGCAATGTTGCGGAAGCTGCTGTCGTACAGATCGACCAGGCGGGCATACTCCTGCGGGTCCATCTCAGCCTCGTCGGCCTGGATGGCATCCGGTTCGGAGCTCACGGCCGCTTCGGGGGCACCTCCTTGAGTGGGTTCGACGTTGACCGTTTCGTCTGCGCTCGCCATGCGTTCCCGATCCTCCTCTAGCAAGATTCTCCGGCGGCTACGCTCACCCAACCGCATCGTCGCGTGCTCAGTGAGGCCCACCGAATTTGCGATAAGATACAGACTGTACGATACTTAGCGATCAGGCGTCAAGCCGCGCTGGCGCTCCTGCACCGCGCGCGTGACCGCCCGAACTAGCCGGATCACGGACCCAGCGATGGCCAAGAAACCCTCGAAGTCGACACGTCGGAAGGCGGCGGGAGGAGCGCGGAAGACGACCTCGCGTTCCGCCCGAGCCAGGCCGGCGCGCGGACGCGCGGGTCTGAAGAAGACGAAGCCGAAGGCGAAGCGGAGGAAGACCGCCAAATCGCCCGCTCGCCGCAAGCCGCGCGTTTCGGCAGCTACGAAGCGCAAGACCGCGAAGTCGAGGGCCGCGAAACGGAAGCCCGCGAAATCGAAGGCTGCGGCACCCGCGAAGTCCAGCAAGTCGAAGGCCGCCAGGTCGAAGACCGCC
>DCWN01000026.1:113693-128081 GCA_002328835.1 Acidobacteria bacterium UBA2161
GGTCGAAGACCGCCAGGCCGAAAGCCACCAAGGCGAGGACGAAGACGGCGACGGCGACTTCCAGGAAACCCGCTGCCTCACCGGCGGGTGCGGGGGCGCTGCCCCTGCAGGAACTGCTGGACCGCCGGCGCGGCGCGCGCCCGCGCCGTCCGCCACAGCTCGATCGCCCGCGCCGCACGCTGCGCGGCGAGGACATCGTGCTCTCGCCAGCGCCTGAGGCGCCGGACGTGCCAACACCGACCGTGGCCACCCCTGCTCCACCGCCACCTCGGGCCGCGCCGGCACCCAGTCCACCCGCGGCCGGACTGCCCGAGCCCACATCGTCGCCCACTCCGGCCGCGCCCGACCCCGAGCCGGCGCCGAGCACACCGCCCCTGCCCGGCGTGACGTTGGGCGATGTCGACTCGAGTTGGAGGTTGGATTTCGCCGAGCCCGTTCCGCCCGGCGAACCCCGGAGCGACGACCCCGGGCAGGCGCCGGGCACCGAGCCAGAGCCGGAGCACGAGCTGGAGAGGCCCTCCGAAGCCCCGACCGACGCGCGCCCCGCGGCGACCCGCTGGCCGAGAGTCCGCCCCAACTGGCTGCGGCGCGACGACCCTGAAGGCGACTAGCTAGCCCGCCGGCGCGGACGGCGCCCCGCCCAATCGTGACCGTACGATCGAGAGTACGCGTGTGACCACGTCACCGATCGGCACCCCGGTGGTATCGATCAACTCCGCATCCGGCGCGAGTGTGAGCGGCGACGCATGGCGTGTCCGATCGGAGGTATCGCGCGCTTCGAGCGCGCTCGCCACGTCGGCCAGCGCGCGCGTTCGACCACTGGCGTGCGCCGGATCGACGGCGCGGCGCCGGGCCCGCTCGTCGGGCGACGCGTCCAGGTAGATCTTGGCCGCGGCGGCGGGAAACACGACCGTGCCGATATCCCGGCCTTCCATCACCAGCCGGCCGTCTTCCCCCAGCGCGCGCTGGCGCGACACGAGCGCCTCTCGTACGGCCGGCAGTCGGGCCACCGACGCCGCCGCGACGTCGGTCTCGGGCGTGCGAATCGCCTCCGTGACGTCATGGCCGTTCACCGCGATCCGGTCGCCCTCGAACGCGAAGACGGCCGCCTCGGCCAGGGCGGCAATCGCCAACTCGTCGGTCAGGTCGACACCGTCGCGGCTCGCCTGCCAGGCAACACCCCGGTACATCGCGCCCGAGTCGATGTGCCGGTACCCCAGTTCCTGCGCCAACGCTCGGGCGACGGTTCCCTTCCCGGCACCCGAGGGCCCGTCAATGGCGACGATGGTCTCGTTTCTGGGCATCCGACTGCTCAACGCGATGCGGACTTCGACGAGCCGTCCGACGCACGGCGCAGCGCGTCGACCTCCCGACGACTCAATTCTCGATACTCCCCAACCTTCAGTGCGCGATCGCGTAGCGGGCCAATCTGCACCCGCCTGAGCCGGACGACCGGATGCCCGATCGCCTCGCACATCTTTCGCACCTGTCGGTGGCGTCCCTCGCGCAGCCCGATCGTGAGCAGAGCCTCACCGCCCTGTGCGCTGCGAAACCGCCGGAGGATGCGCACCGAGGCGGGCGCCGTGCGGCGCCCATCGACGTGCACGCCACGACGCAGCCGCGCCAACCGCTCGACCGTCGGCACACCGCGCACCCGCGCCTCGTACACGCGTTCGACGGCGTGTCGCGGATGGGTCAACCGCGCCGCCAGTTCCCCGTCGTTCGTGAGCAGCAAGAGCCCTTCCGACTCGTAGTCGAGTCGCCCGACCGGGTAGACGTAATCCCGCACGCGGGTCAACAGATCGAGCACGGTGCGGCGTCCCTGCGGATCTGACCGGGTCGTGACGTAGCCGCGCGGCTTGTGCAGCAGCAGGTACCGCCGGCGCGTCGACCGTGCGACCCGTCGTCCATCGACGCGGACATCGTCGACTTCCGGGTCGGCCCTCATGCCAAGCGTGTTCGCGACCTCCCCGTTCACGGTCACGCGGCCGCTCTCCATGAGGCGCTCCGCGGCGCGCCGCGAGGAGACGCCCGCAGCGGAGAGCAGCTTCTGGAGACGGATGGCTGGCGACATCGGCGCCGGCAGGCAACTAGTGGACCTGCTCCTCTTCGGCGCCGGCGGCCCCGGTGGTGGACTCCGCCTCGGCGTCGGCGTCGGTCTCCTCAGGGAGCGGCAGCGGCTGGTCCGATTCGGTCGGCGTGGCGAGCCCGGGCGGCAGGTCGAGGCCGAGCGCCTCGGCCATGTCCTCGACCTTCGGCAGGTCGGTGAGATCGCTCAGCCCGAACCGGTTCAGGAATTCCTGGGTCGTCGCATACATGAACGGCCGGCCGATGACCTTCTTCCGGCCCACCACCTTGACCATGCGGCGCTCGATCAGGGTGCCGATGACGCCCGAGGTGTTGACGCCGCGAATCTCCGAGATCTCCGGTGCGGTGACGGGCTGCTTGTAGGCGATGACGGCCAGCGTCTCGAGCGCCTGCACCGAGAGCCGCTGCGTGCTGCGCTCGTGAAACAGCCGCCGGACCCACTCGTGGAACTCGGGCCGCGTCACGATCTGAAACCCGCCCGCCACCTCGACCAGATGGAGGCCGCCCGGCCGCTCGTAGTCCGTGCGGACCGCGTCGAGCGCCGCATCCACGTCCTCCTGCGGTTCGCTATCGAGCAGCGTGTACAGCGTCTTGCGCGTCACCGGCTCGGGCGACGCGAAGATCAGCGCCTCGACGAGCGCCTTCAGATTGTCAGCCACAGCCACTCCCTCGGCATCATTGTCAGGGGCTCGGGTCGCCGATTGGCGTCGGCGCGTCGCTGGGACGCGCCCGACGGTAGACCCGAATCGGACCGAACGCGCCACTCTGGAAGACGCGGACGACCTTCAGCCGGATCATTTCCAGCAGGGCGAGAAACGTCGTGATCAATCCGAGCCGGGACGACACGTCGGCGAACAGCTCCTCGAAGCCGCAGGCCTCGGTCTCCGACAGGATGGCCAAGAGTTGCTCGATCCGCGTTTCGAGCGACATGTGCTCGGTCGGCAGCGGCATCGACGGACGCTGCTTGGCGCGCTCCACCACGGCCTGGAACGCCGTCAGCAGACTGAACAGGTCGACCTCGAGTTCGGGCTCGTAGGGCTCGCCGGCAATCTCGGCCAGGCGATCGTCGTGCCGGCCCCACTGCGCGCTGCGGATGGTCTGCCGATCGTGGAGCAGCTCGGCGGCGGCCTTGAACTTCTGGTGCTCGAGCAGCCGGCGCATGAGCGCCTCGCGCGGATCTTCGTCGGACTCATCCTCGCCGGGATCGGGCCGCGGCAAGAGCAGCTTCGACTTGATGTGGATGAGCGTCGCGGCCATCAGGAGGAACTCACCCGCCGTGTCGAGATCCAGTTCCAGCATCAGGCCCAGGTAACCGAGATACTGCTCCGTGATGAGGACGATCGGAATCTCCTGGATGTCGATCTCGTGCTTGCGAATCAGGAACAGCAGCAGGTCGAGCGGTCCCTCGAAGTTGTCGAGCTTGACCGGGTAGGCCTCGACGATCGATTCAAAATCGTTCGGACGTTCCATCAGCGTCGCCGTCAGTACTTCAGCCGCACGGCCTCGCGCACCTTCTCCATCGTCGCTCTCGCCTCGCGACGCGCTCGCTTCGATCCCTCGAAGAGGATCTCACGGATCTGCTCGGGGCGGGACGCCAGGGCGGCGCGCCGTTCCCGAATCGGATCGAGCACGGCGTTGACCGCGACGGCCAGCTTGTCCTTGACCTCGACATCGCCGACCGAGCCGGTCCGATAGCGGGCCTTCAGGTCGTCCACCTCCGCCGTATTCGGGTTGAAGGCATCGTGATAGATGAACACGGGATTCCCCTCGACATTCCCGGGGATGTCCGCGCGCACACGGTTGGGGTCGGTGTACATCCGCTTGACCTTCTTGCGCACCGTGGCGGCGTCGTCCGAGAGATCGATCGTGTTGGTGTAGCTCTTGCTCATCTTCCGGTTGTCGAGCCCGGGCAGGCGGGGAAAGTGCGTCAGGAGCGGCTGGGGCTCCACGAAGACTTCGCCGTAAAAGCCGTGAAAGCGGCGCACGACCTCGCGGGTCAACTCGAGGTGTGGCACCTGGTCTTCACCGACCGGCACGTAGTGGGCCTGGTACATGATGATGTCGGCGCCCTGCAACAGCGGATAGCCCAGAAAGCCGAGCGTGGACAGGTCCTTCTCGGCGAGCTGCGCGATCTGCTCCTTGTAGGTCGGCACCCGCTCGAGCCACGGCGTTGGAACGACCATCGACATCAGCAGATACAGCTCGGCGTGCTCCGGCACGAGCGACTGGATGAACAGCGTGCTGCGCTCGGGGTCGAGCCCGGCGGCAATCCAGTCCGCCACGTTATCGAGGGCGTAGTCGGTCAGCCCGTGCGTGTCGCCGTACTCGCTGGTCAGCGCATGCCAGTCGGCCACGAAGTAGAAGCACTCGTACTTCGACTGCAACTCGGCCCAGTTGCCGAGCGCACCCGCCAGATGGCCGAGGTGCAGCTTCCCGGTCGGGCGCATCCCGGACAGCACGCGTTTGGTCACGGTCCGAGGAGCCTCGCGAGAAAGAGATACGGCGGTCCGATGATCGTCCAGAACATGCCGGTCAGGATGAGCGCGTACAGGATGAGAAAGCCATAGGGTCGCACCAGCCGGTCGAACGGGTCCGCGAGCGAGGCCGGCAACAGCCCGCCCACGACGCTCCCCCCATCGAGCGGCGGCACCGGCAGCATGTTGAAGACCGCCAGCAGCAGGTTCAGCGTGAAGGCGACGCTGACGAACCGGTAGAGCAACGGCCCGGCCCCACCGACGGCGACGTCGAGTGACGAGGCCTGCAACGCGCCCATCGCGGACGACGCCAGGACGGCCAGCGCAATGTTGCTGGCCGGGCCGGCGGCCGCGACCAGGACGTAGTCGCGCCGGCCGCGCCGCAGCCGCGCGACGTCGACGGGGACCGGCTTCGCCCAACCGATGACCGGAATCCCCGAAGCGAAGGCCACTAGGGGCAGGACGACCGTCCCGACCGGATCGACATGCACGAGCGGGTTCATCGAGATCCGGCCGAGCGCTCGTGCGGTCGGATCGCCCAGCCGGTCGGCGGTCCAGGCGTGCGCCGATTCATGCACGGTCAGGGAAAGCAACAGAACGAGAAAGACGGTGAGGAGATCGATGACGTTGAAATCGAGCAACGCCCAAAAGGATACGGCTTGGGCGGAGGTTTCACAACCTCGGCGTCGCAAAATGAGCCAAAACGGCGTCGGCGAGGCGCGCGCCGACCGCAGCGGTCAGCTCTTCACGCGTGGCGCGCCTGACGCCGGCCAGGCTCCCGAATCGGCTCAGGAGCCGGCGGCGCCGACGCGGCCCGACACCAGGGACCTCGTCGAGTTCGGAGTGCAGATTCCGCTTCTTTCGAGCCTCCCGGTGGAACGTGACCGCGAAGCGGTGGGCCTCGTCGCGGATCCGCTGTAGCAGCAGCAGCGCCGGGCTCGACTTCGGCAAGGCGATCTCGGGCCCCTCGCGCATCACCACCCGTTCTTCTCGCTTCGCCAGGCCGATCGCGACGAGATTGCCGAGGCCCAGCTCCCCGAATGCACCGTAGGCGGCCGAGAGCTGCCCCGCTCCGCCGTCGATGACGACGAGATCGGGAAACGGCCCTCCGTCCTCGAGCAGGCGCCGGTAGCGCCGCAGCACGACCTCACGCATCGCCGCAAGATCGTCAGGATGTCCGGTGCCGCCGTCGTGACGGACCCGGTACTTCCGGTACTCACCCTTCGCCATCCGGCCGTCCTCGCTGACGACCATCGCCCCCACCGTATCGCTCCCCTGAATCGTCGAGACGTCGAAGCATTCGATCCGACGGGGCGCCGCGGCCAGGTGCAGCGCGCCGCGCAGCGCTTCGACCGCGGCGCGGTGCGCAGCCGCATCGTCACTGAACCTCGTCTCGTAGGCCAGCGCCGCATTGCGCGTCGCCAGGTCGAGCAGCCCCCGCTTGTCGCCACGCTTCGGCGTCATCACGCGGACGCGGCCGTCGCCGCGCGCCGACAGCCAGCCCTCGAGCGCGTCGGACTCGGCCAGCGCGACCGGCACGTGAATCTCGGGTGGCGCCGGCCGCTCCTCGTAGAACTGCTGGAGGCCCGCCTGCAGCACATCGGCCGCATCGGTGCCCTCCGGCGTCACCGTGTCGGCCACCAGTTCGATCCGCTCGATGACGCGCCCACGCCGCATCTGGAATACCTGGATGACGGCGCCCGCGGGCCCCACACGCACGCCGAAGGCGTCGCGGTCGCCCAGTTGGGTGGTCGACATCTTCTGCTGGCGATCGCGCAGCGTCTCGATTGTCCGGGTGGCGTCGCGCCACTCGGCCGCTTCCTCGAAGCGTTCGGCGTCCGCCGCCTCACGCATCCGGACACCGAGCTGGCCGACCAACTCGTCGTTGCGGCCGCCAAGGAACAAGCGCGTGTCCTCCACGGCTCGCGCGTAGCGTTCGGTGGAACAGACCTCCGACACGCAGGGCGCGAGGCAGCGCTTGATGTCGTACTCGAGGCATGGCCGTCCCCGTCGGCCGGTGATCACCTCGTTGCACGACCGGATGCCGAACAGCCGATGCGTGAGCGACATCGTCTTGCGCGCGAGCCGCGTCGGCAGAAACGGACCGGCGTAGAAGGCGCCGTCGCGCTCGACCCGCCGGGCCACGAGCACCCGCGGACACGACTCGTTGGTCGTGAGTTGCAGGTAGCTGTAGTTCTTGTCATCACGCAGCAGGACGTTGTACTTCGGCGACCGCTGCTTGATCAGGTGATTCTCGAGCGCCAGCGCCTCGACGACCGAATCGGTGACGATGACCTCGAGCGAGGCGATCTCGTCGAACAAGGCGTCCATCCGCGGGCTCGCGCCGTAGGCGCTGATGTAGCTGCGGACCCGGTCGCGCAGGGCGCGGGCCTTGCCGACATAGAGCGTGTCCCCCTGCCGATTGGCGTACAGATACACACCCGGCTGCTCGGGCAACCGGTCGATCTGACGCTTGAGATCGGCGATAGGCATGGGCTACACTGCGGTCGGGGCGAACGCTGCCCCGTCGGCGGAAGTCGGATCACGCCGACAGGTCACAGCCGTGCGATCCCACGATAATACGTTCGGGCCCTCCGGTCTGCGATGACCTTCACCGGCACCATCGGCACACTCTGCCTCTTTCCGCTGCGCGCGATCATCGCCGTGAGCGTCGCGCTGCGCGTGCATCCGAACGTGCTCACCTTGGTTGGCGTGTTGATCAACTTCGTCGCCGCGTGGGCGCTCGCCGTCGGCCGGTTCACGCTGGCCGGGTTCATCATGATCGTCGCGAACATCTTCGATTTCATCGACGGAAAGGTCGCCGAGGAGCTGGACCTACGATCCGAGTTCGGCGGCTTCTGGGACTCGGTCATGGACCGCTTCTCGGACATCTCGC
The DNA here is from genome assembly GCA_002328835.1 of Acidobacteria bacterium UBA2161. Lineage (GTDB taxonomy): Bacteria > Acidobacteriota > Vicinamibacteria > Vicinamibacterales > UBA823 > UBA2161. The sequence goes on from DCWN01000026.1 coordinate 121,152, forward strand.
TGTTCATCGGCCTCATCTATCTCTACGCCCAGCTCGGCCGCACCGACTACGTCATCATCACCGCACTGGCGATGATGTTCTCGGTGCTCACCAGCTACACGCGGGCCCGCGCCGAGTCGATCATCGAGAAGTGCAAGGTCGGCTTCATGGAACGACCCGAGCGGATCGTGCTGTTCATGATCGGCGCGTTCACGAACCGCATGGCGGCGGTGCTCTGGGTGATCGGGGTGCTGTCGATCGTGACGGTGGCCGACCGGATCTTCTACACCTGGCGCGAACTGAACCGGACCCGGATCGGAGCGGCGGCATGAGCCCGAAGGTGACCCGCGCGCTCGGCCTGCCGTTCGTGATCGTCTGGAACGCGCTGTTCTGGACCTACGACCGCGCCACCTGGCAGTACGACCTCATGGTCATCGCCATCCTGGCGTTCGTCTGGCTCACGCCGCCGGCGTGGCTCGGCGACCCGATCGCCGCCGGCCCGGGCCTCGTCGGCTGGCTGCTAGGGCTGGCTCCATAATTGGAGCGGGGCCCTCACCCCAACCCTCTCCCAGAGGGAGAGGGACCGGGTGAAGGGGCTACACATCCTCGCGTTCGTCGTGCCCACCCAGATCGAGCGCTTCGCCGGTGAACTGCAGGTCGTGCGCGGCGATCTTGTCGCGCAACACCCGGCGGGCTTCACCATAGTGCTTGTGCGGCACGGTCAGCCGCCGCGCCAGGCGCTGCATCCGGTCGATGACGACCAGGGTGATCTCGTCGCCCTCGCGCCAGGTCAGCCCGCCGATCTTCGAGTACGGCACGAAGCCGGTGTCGGCCCAGATCCCGTCCTCGTAGAAGCCCCGCGTGATCCGCATGCTGAGCGGAATGGCGTAGGCGTAGTAGAGAAACATCATCCCTTCACCGAACACCTGCGTCGGCAGCCGCTGCTGGATGACGAGCTTGAAGAAGACGAGCAGGCCGAGGACGACACCGAGTGCCATCACCAGGCCGAAGAACGGTGGCTTGGTCCCGCGCCAGGTGAGAATGGCCGTGGAACGGAGTCGGCGGAACTTGACCCAGAGCCAGGCGACGCGCGCGTTGGCCACCAGGAACCCGGCCCCGAGAACGAGGAGCAGCGTCGAGAGAATCGAAGCGATCGACATTGCAGCGCACGGGCGGCGGTCCGCGACCGGACTCAGACGCGCGACTGGTATTCGCCCGTGTTCGTGTTCACGCGAATCGTGTCGCCGACGTTGATGAACGGCGGCACCTGCACCACCAGGCCCGTTTCGAGCGTGGCGGGCTTGATCTGCGCGCTGGCGGTCGCGCCCTTGATCGACGGCGGCGTGTCGGACACTTTCAGATCGACCGTCTGCGGCAGATCGATGCCGACCGGCTCGTCCCCGTAGAACTGCACGCGGATCAGCGCCTCCGGAATCAGATACCGCATCGAGTCGCCCAGCAGGTCGGTCGACATGTGGGTCTGCTCGTAGCTCTCGGTGTCCATGAAGTAGTAGGCGTCGCCGTCGGCATAGAGATACTGCATCTCGCGATCGTCGATGATCGCGCGCTCGACGCTGTCCTCCGAACGAAACTTGTGATCGGTCAGCGTCCCGGAGCGGATGTTGCGCATCCGGGACTGCACGAACCCCCGCTTGTTGCCGGGCGTCAGATGCTGGAGGTCGAGGATCCGGAAGAGGCCCTCGCCCTGCTTGATCAACATCCCCTTCCGAAGCCGCGTCGCTTGAATCGAACTCATCGCTACCTGCCCCTACCGGTTGTCAGGCCTCCCGCACAGCCGCCGATCGTAGCATAGCCGCCGGCCGTCAGGTATACGCGACGCGGCCAGAATGGCGTATCCTGCTGGGAGACTCACTCGAGGGCACGTCATGAAACGCTTCCTGCTACCAGCGCTGCTGTTCAGTACCGGGGTCTTCGCCGGCCTCGTGCTCACGGGCCGGCTCCAGGTCGCCGAGGAGTCCTCGGCCGACCAGGCGTCGCCGACCGTATCGTCCGCCGCCGCGACGCTGACCGCGGCCAGCCTGCCCGATTTCACCGAGGTCGCCTCGGCTCGGGTGCCGAGCGTCGTCAACATCTCCTCGATGCGTCTCGAACGCCGGGCGGCCGGGCCGATGTTCAACGACCCGTTCTTCAGCTATTTCTTCGGCAACGACCCGAACATGTTCGGCGCGCAGGAACGCACCAGCCTCGGCTCGGGCGTGATCGTCTCGCCGGACGGCTACATCCTCACGAACAACCACGTCGTCGGCAGCGTCGATGCCGAGGTCACCGTGACCCTGGCCGACAACCGGGAGCTGGCTGCGGAGGTCATCGGCGTCGACCAGTGGACCGACATCGCGTTGCTCAAGATCGACGCCGACGATCTGCCGGTGGCGCCGTGGGGCGACTCGTCGACCATCCGGGTCGCCGAGTGGGTGCTGGCGATTGGCAACCCGTTTCAGTTGAACCAGACCGTGACGCTCGGCATCGTCAGCGCGGTCCGGCGCGCGAATCTCGGGATCACGACCTACGAGGACTTCATCCAGACCGACGCGGCCATCAACGAGGGCAATTCGGGCGGCGCCCTGATCAACGGCCGCGGCGAACTGATCGGCATCAACACCGCGATCTTCACGCAGAGCGGCGGTGACCAGGGGGTCGGCTTCGCCGTCCCGAGCAACCTGGCTCGCCGCGTCATGGACGATCTCATCGAATTCGGCGAGGTGCCGCGTGGATCGATCGTCTACATCGAGATCGCCCCGCTGACGACCCGCCAGGCCGAGCAACTCGGCGTGCCGCCGGGCAGCGGCGCGTTGATTGCCCGAGTGCGGCGCGGCACGCCGGCCTACGAGGCGGGGATCCGACCGGGCGACGTCATCGTCGCGTTCGACGACCAGCCGGTCGATGATGCGTCCCACCTGCTCCGCCTGCTGGCCGACGCGCCGATCGGTGGCACCGTGGTGCTGACGGGCCTGCGCGACGGCCGCGACATCATCTTCAACGTGGAGATCGGCAGGGCGCAGAGCCGCCAGTAGAGGGCGCGGCGAGGTGGCCGACGCTCAGTCGGTCGCGTAGGCGTTCGGCCGGCCGCTGGCCAGCACGTCGCGCAGATACCGGCCGGTGTGCGAGGCCTCGACCTCGACGACCTGCTCGGGCGTGCCCGTGGCCACGACCCGGCCGCCGTCCGCCCCGCCTTCGGGACCCAGATCCACGACCCAGTCGGCCGTCTTGATGACGTCGAGGTTGTGCTCGATGACCAGCAGCGTGTGGCCCGCCTCGAGCAGCTTCCTGAACGCGGCGAGCAGCTTGGCGATGTCGTCGAAGTGCAGTCCGGTCGTCGGTTCGTCCAGGATGTAGAGGGTCCGATCGCTGCCGTGCGCCGTCAGGTGCGAGGCAATCTTGATCCGCTGCGCCTCGCCGCCCGACAGGGTCGTCGCCGGCTGCCCGAGCCGCAGGTAGCCGAGCCCGATTTCATCGAGGACCGCGAGTCGGCGCAACACCTTCGGCGAGTTGTTGAAGAACGACAGCGCCTCGCGGACGGTCATGTCGAGTACCTGATCGACCCGCCGCCCGCGATAGGTCACGTCGAGCACCTGCGGTTTGAACCGCGCGCCGTCACACTCGTCGCACGGCACGAAGACGTCGGCGAGAAACTGCATCTCGACGCGGATCACGCCCTCCCCTTCGCAGGTATCGCACCGGCCCCCTGGGACGTTGAAGGAAAAGTGGCTGGCCGTGAGGCCCTCGGCCTTGGCATCCTTCGTCGACGCGAATAGCTCGCGGATCGGGTCGAAGGCCTTCAGATAAGTCACCGGGTTCGACCGCGGCGTGCGTCCGATCGGCGCCTGGTCGACCAGCGAGACGTCGCCGATCAGTTCCGCGCCCTCCACCCACTCGTGCGCGCCGACCTTCTTGTCCCAGCCGCCCTTCGCCCGCTTCAGCGCAGCGAACAGCACGTCGTGCACCAGCGTCGACTTCCCCGACCCGCTGACGCCGGTCACGCAGGTCATCGCGTTCAGGGGAATGTCGACGTCGAGCGATTGCAGGTTGTGCTCGGTCGCGCCCACGACCCGGATGACCTGCCCCGGCGGCCTCCGCCGTTTCGCGGGCAGCGGGATCGCCAGGTCGTCGCGGAGGTACTTCGCCGTGAGCGACCGCGGCTCCTTGAGCAACGGCTCGTAGCGCCCGGCGTAGACGACGCGCCCACCCTGTTCGCCGGCGCCCAGCCCGAGATCGACGATGTAATCGGCCACCTTCATCATCTGGGCGTCGTGCTCGACGACGAGCACGGTGTTCCCCTGGTCGCGCAGCTGCTTCAGGATGCCGATCAGCCGCAGATTGTCGCGCGGGTGCAGGCCGATCGACGGCTCGTCCAGGACGTACAGCGTGCCCACCAACGCCGATCCGAGCGAGGTCGCCAGGTTGATCCGCTGGGCCTCGCCGCCCGACAGCGTGGACGACACGCGATCCAGCGTCAAGTAGGTCAGGCCGACATCGCGCAGGAAGGTCAGGCGTTTTCGGATCTCGCGCAGGATCTTCTCGGCGATCGCTTCGTCGCGGGCATCCAGTTCGAGGCCATCGAAGAACGCGGCGGCCTCGAGCACCGTCAGCGCGCTGACGGCGTCAATGGTGCGGCCGCTCACCCAGACGTCGCGCGCCTCCTGACGCAGTCGCGCGCCCTGGCAATCGGGACAGGTGAGATAGCTGCGGTACCGGCTGAGAAAGACCCGCACGTGGACCTTGTACTTCTTCCGCTCGAGCCACCGAAAGAAGCCCCGAATGCCTTCGTACTCGCCGTCGCCGTCGACCACGAAGGCACGCTCGGCATCGCTCAGCTCCTCCCACGGCACGTCGATCCGGATCCGCTTCGTCCGCGCCGCCCGCTTCAAGTCGACCAGCTTCGACCGGTAGTGCGGCTTGCTCCACGGCTCGATCGCATTCTGCTGAATCGACTTGGTCTCGTCGGGCACGACCAGCCCCAGGTCGAGCTCGATCACGTTCCCGAAGCCATGGCACGTCGGACAGGCCCCGAACGGGTTGTTGAACGAGAACAGCCGGGGCTGCGGCAACTCGTAGGGGATCGCGCAGGTGCGGCACTCGAAGCGCTCGCTGAAGACGTGGCGGGTCGGCTCGTCGTCCGCCTCGTCGGAGTCGGCCAGCTGAATCGCGAAGGCCGCGCCGCCGCTCTCCAGATAGGCCACCTCGATGGAATCGGTGACGCGCGTGAGCAGGTCGGGGCCGGCGGTCAGCTTCACGCGGTCGACGACGACGTCCAGCGTCGATCGACCCTCCAACGACGGCAGGTCGAGGTCATCGAAGCCTACGACCCGACCATCGACATACAGCCGGCCGAAGCCCCGCCGTCGCAAGGCGTCGATCGTCGCCGGCACGGCCTCGGCGGCCGCGTCGTCCGGCGCGGCCTGCCGATCGGCGACGGCGTCCTCACCGTGCGCACCATCGCCCTCGGCCTCGTTCTCGGCGTCCACGTCGCGCTCGCCGTCGGCACCGTTGTCCTCGGCGTCGCGCAGCCCGTGGACGACCGGCGTCTCGAAGCCGAGCAACAGGCGCGTCCCCTCCGCCAGCTCGCTCAGCTGCATCGCCGCCACCTCGGCCGTTTCGCGGATGACGTCGCGGCCACAGCCTCGGCAGACCGTTCGGCCGATGCGGGCCCAGAGCAACCGGAGGTAATCGTGAATCTCGGTGGTCGTCCCCACGGTCGAGCGCGGGTTACGGACGCTGTTCTTCTGGCGAATGGCGATGGCCGGCGCGATGCCGTCGATCCGGTCGACGTCCGGCTTCTCCATCCGCTCCAGGAACTGTCTCGCGTAGGCCGACAGCGACTCGACGTAGCGCCGCTGCCCCTCGGCGTAGATCGTGTCGAACGCCAACGACGATTTCCCCGATCCGCTGACGCCCGTGACGACGATCAGCTCGTTGGACGGCAGCTCGAGATCGATCCCCTTCAGGTTGTGCGTGCGGGCGCCGGTGATGACGAGGTGGCCGTTCTGGCCTGTGGCGGGTTCGGACATCGCTCTTCGCCCTACAGGGCGGAATTTCTGCAACCCTCGAACAGGCCATGCTAGCCCAGGCCCCCAAGGGACTGCAACCGGGCGAAGGACGACGTGCGTCGCTGGAAAGGATCGGGCGGGCGGAGGAACAGGAGCGAGGGAGTGCGAAGCGCCCGTCAGGCGCCGTTGCTGTTGATGACCTCGGCGATCTTCTGCCGCAGCGTGTCGCGGGTGAAGGGCTTCAACAGAAACGCATGGGACGACTCGCGCAGTCCGGCGCGCACCTCGGGCGAGTCCTGGGCGTGGCCAGACAGAAACAGGACGCGCGTCTCGTCGTGGAGCGCCTTGAGTCGCTTGGCGAGCTCGAAGCCGTCCATCGCCGGCATCACGACGTCGGTCAGCAGCAGGTCGATCGGTTGGGAGTGGCCCTCGGCTACGCTCAGCGCGTCCGCGCCGTTCTTCGCCTCGAGCATCGTGTAGCCGTGCCCCTCGAGCATCCGTCGCATCAGTTGCCTGATCGACGGCTCGTCCTCGACGAGCAACACCGTCTGTTCCGCCATCACGTCCCCCACCGGCGCCGCAAATGTCAGCGCCGAAACGCGCGGCCGAAACGCGCGTATGTAATGTATCGGAACCCAGGGCGGTGGCGACAGCGGAAACCACACTGTCTTCAATGGTTTCGAGGGAAAACCCAGCGCCGCGGCAAGGCAAAGGAAGGTGCTTGAAACGCCTCGACGTGACACGGTGGACAGAGGCGTGCGGACACGGCCTCTGGCGGGAAATGGATGCCGCGCAATCTGCTGCGCGGCGGGTCGTCTGCGGCGTCTGTGCTACCATCCGGGGTTGCGCCGGTCGTCGCGCACCCCGCGTGCGCGCGGCGGTCCGGGCAGCCCACCAGCGCCGGCGTAGCTCAGTTGGTAGAGCAGCTGATTCGTAATCAGCAGGT
>DCWN01000033.1:0-19999 GCA_002328835.1 Acidobacteria bacterium UBA2161
GCCTCGTCCGCCGCTCTAGGCACGAAAGAACTTGTGCCTACGTAGCTCAGTCGGTAGAGAACGTCCTTGGTAAGGACGAGGTCACCGGTTCAATCCCGGTCATCGGCTCCAGCTCCCGGAGCGCGGCGCGGAGGGCGCCGGACGAACGCTGAAGAGAGGAATAGGTCATGGCGAAGGAAAAGTTCGATCGATCGAAGCCGCACGTGAACATCGGCACGATCGGGCACATTGACCATGGAAAGACGACGCTGACGGCGGCGATCACGAAGGTGCTGTCGGAAGGGGACGACAAGGTGGCGTTCCGGTCGTTCGATTCGATCGACAACGCGCCCGAGGAGCGGGAGCGGGGGATCACGATCGCGACGGCGCACGTGGAATACACGACGGAGAACCGGCACTACGCGCACGTGGACTGCCCGGGGCACGCCGACTACGTGAAGAACATGATCACGGGAGCGGCGCAGATGGACGGGGCGATTCTGGTGGTGGCGGCGACGGACGGGCCGATGCCGCAGACGCGGGAGCACATTTTGCTGGCCCGGCAGGTGGGGGTGCCGTATCTGGTGGTGTTCCTGAACAAGTGCGACGCGGTGGACGACCCGGAGCTGCTGGAACTGGTGGAACTGGAAGTGCGGGAGCTGCTGTCGACCTACAAGTTTCCGGGGGACGACCTGCCGGTGGTGAAGGGGTCGGCCTTGAAGGCGCTGGAAGGGGACGCGGACGCGGCCGCGTCGATCAAGGAGCTGATGGCGCGGGTGGACGACTATATTCCCTTGCCGGAGCGGGACATCGACAAGCCGTTTTTGATGCCGATCGAGGATGTGTTCTCGATTTCGGGGCGCGGGACGGTGGTGACGGGTCGGGTGGAGCGCGGCAAGGTGGTGGTGAGCGAAGAGATCGAGATTGTGGGCTTCGCGGAGACGCAGAAGAAGGTGGTGACCGGGGTGGAGATGTTCCGGAAGCTGCTGGACGAAGGCGTGGCGGGCGACAACGTGGGCGTGCTGCTGCGCGGGACGGAGAAGGACGACGTGGAGCGGGGGCAGGTGTTGGCGAAGCCGGGGTCGATCACGCCGCACACGAAGTTCAAGGGCGAAGTCTACGTGTTGACGAAGGACGAGGGCGGGCGGCATACGCCGTTCTTCAACGGGTATCGGCCGCAGTTTTATCTGCGGACGACGGATGTGACGGGGGTGGCGACGCTGCCCGAAGGGGTGGAGATGGTGATGCCGGGCGACAACGTGACGGTGGAAGTGGAACTGATCACGCCGGTGGCGCTGGAGAAGGGGTTGCGGTTCGCGATTCGCGAAGGCGGCCGCACCGTCGGCGCCGGCACCATCACCGACATCGTCGAATAAGGGCGGGCAGGGGGCGCCCCTCGACGGAGCTCGGGGCAGGCAAGGCGCCCCATGAAGACAAGGAAGACGAGATGGCAGCGTTCAGCGACAAGATTCGCATCCGCCTGAAGGCGTACGACTACCGCGTGCTCGATCAGTCGACGACGGAAATCGTCGAGACGGCGAAGCGAACCGGAGCCCAGCTCGCCGGCCCGATTCCGCTGCCGACGGAGAAGAACAAGTGGACGGTTCTTCGGTCGCCGCACGTCGACAAGAAGTCGCGGGAGCAGTTCGAGATCCGGACGCACAAGCGGCTCATCGACATTTTCGAGCCGACGCCGCAGACGGTGGACGCACTGATGAAGCTCGACCTGCCGGCGGGCGTCGACGTCGAGATCAAGGCGTTCGGCAAAGAGCACAAGTAGTTCGAGTCGTCAGGACGATCTGGAGCCAGCATGGTCACAGGCATCATTGGCAAGAAAGTCGGCATGACCCAGCTCTTCGATGAGAGCGGGCGAGTCCGGCCCGCGACCGTCATCAAGGCCGGCCCCTGTGTCGTCGTGCAGGCCAAGACGGCGACGAACGACGGGTACGAGGCGGTGCAGCTCGGTCTCGTCGAGGAGCGGCCGGCCCGCGTGACGAAGCCGCTCGCCGGTCATTTCAAGAAGGCGGATCTCCCGCCGACCCGGATCCTGCGGGAAGTGGCGCAAGTGCCGGGCGACGAGCCCGTCAAGCCCGGCGACCAGGTGCTGGTTTCGATGTTCGCGGGCGGCGATCGCGTCGACGTCATCGGTACCGGCCGTGGCAAAGGATTCCAGGGCGTGATGAAGCGCCATGGCTTCAGCGGTGGCCGCGCGACGCACGGGTCGATGTTTCACCGCGCGCCGGGCTCGATCGGTGCGTCGTCGTATCCGTCTCGCGTCATCAAGGGGATGCGCGGACCGGGTCGCATGGGCGGCAAGCGCGTGACCGTGCGCAGCTTGCAGGTGGTGCGCGTCGATGAGGACAACCATCTGCTCATCGTGCAGGGTGCGGTGCCTGGCGCGCCGGGCAGCTACGTGATCGTTCGCAAGGCCGTGGCGGCCAGGCCGGTGCCCGTGGTCGAAGAGGCACCCCCGAAGAAGGGGAAGAGGTAGCTCGGCTTCGATGTCGGCGAGTTGGAGAAGCGTATGACGGTAGATGTCGTCAACGACCAGAACGAAAAAATCGGTTCCGTCGAACTGGATCCGAACGTGTTTGGCGGCCGTGTGAATGCCGCACTGATCTGGGAGGCGGTGGTGCACCAGAATGCCGCCGACCGGCGCGGCACGCACAAGACGAAGACCCGCGGCGAGGTGCGCGGCAGCGGCAGCAAGCCGTGGCGGCAGAAGGGCACCGGGCGCGCGCGGGTCGGTGACGTGCGGACCCCACTCTGGCGCAAGGGCGGCACGGTGTTCGGGCCCCAGCCCCGGAGTTACAACTACGCCCTGCCGCGCAAGATGCGCCGTGGGGCGTTGCGCGCCGCGCTGGCGCAGCGGGTCGCCGAGGATGCCGTGACCGTCGTCGATCAGCTGGCGCTCGGAGAGGTCAAAACGAAGATGGCCGGCGAGCTGCTCGACCGGCTGGGCGGGCGCCAGCGGGTGCTGCTGGTCGACGTCACGCCGGATAGCAAGCTGCTGCTGTCGGTCAGGAATCTCGAGAGCGCGCGGCTCGTCGGGGTGACGCATCTCACGGCGCGCGACGTCATGGACGCGGGCCGCGTGGTCGTGACCCGGGCGGCCATCGAAGCGTTGCAGGAGGCGTTGGCGCGATGAAGCTGACCGAAGTGATCCGGCGGCCGCTCATTACGGAGAAGACGACCATTATGCGGGAAGGCAGCCTGACGATAGCGTTTCAGGTCGCCGTGGGCGCGACGAAGGTCGAAATCAAGCAGGCCGTCGAGCAGTTGTTGAAGGCCAGGGTGGCCAACGTGCGGACATCGATCGTTCACGGCAAGACGAAGCGGCAGGGGCGCTTCGTGGGGCAGCGCCCGGACTGGAAGAAGGCGTACGTGCGGCTTCGGGACGGCGAGAAGATGCCGGAGTTCCTCGAAGGCGCATAGCGCCAAGCCCAAGAGGGTTCGAAGATGGCCATTCGTAAATACAAGCCGACGTCGGCCGGCCGGCGGTTCCAGACCGTCCAGACGTTCGACGAGATCACCACCAGTGAGCCGCACAAGCCGCTGACCGAGTCATTGCATCGGACCGGCGGGCGGAACAACACAGGGCGCCAGACGTCGTGGTGGCGTGGCGGTGGGCACAAGCGGCGATACCGCGTGATCGATTTCAAGCGGTCGAAGCAGGACGTGCCGGCGACGGTGTCGACGATCGAGTACGACCCGAACCGATCGGCACGCATCGCGCTGGTGACCTACGCAGACGGCGAGAAGTGCTACATCTTGCAGCCTCAGGGCGTAAAAGTCGGAGACACGATCGTCGCCGGCGATCAGGTCGACATCCTGCCGGGGAACGCGCTGCCGCTCAAGAACATTCCGCTGGGCACGCAGGTGCACAATGTCGAGCTCCGGCCAGGCAAGGGCGGACAGATCGCGCGGAGCGCCGGCTCGTCGGTGCAAGTCGTCGCGAAGGAGGGTGGCTACGCGTCGGTGCGGATGCCCTCCGGCGAAGTGCGGCGGATCAACGTCGAGTGCGTTGCGACGATCGGGCAGGTCGGCAACCTCGACCACGAGAACGTCTCGGTGGGCAAGGCCGGGCGCACCCGGTGGAAGGGGAAGCGCCCGCACGTCCGAGGCTCGGCGATGAACCCCGTGGACCATCCGCTGGGTGGAGGCGAAGGCAAGACCGCCGGAGGCCGACATCCGGTCTCGCCGTGGGGGATGCCGACCAAGGGGTACAAGACCCGCAACCGCAAGGCGACCGATCGGTTCATCGTGCAGCGACGGTCGAAGCGTAAGTCGAAGTAGCGAAGGACGCTGTAAGCCATGAGTAGATCGCTGAAGAAGGGCCCGTTCGTCGAGCTGTCGTTGCTCGAAAAGATCGAGATCATGAATCGCGGTGGCGACAAGCGCGTCATTAAGACCTGGTCGCGCCGTTCCACGGTCGTGCCGGAGATGGTCGGGCACACGATTGCCGTGCACAACGGTCGGAAGTTCATCCCGATCTACGTGACCGAGAACATGGTGGGGCACAAGCTCGGCGAGTTCGCGCCGACCCGCCAGTTCAGAGGACATACGACGAAGAGTGAGAAGGCCGCCGCGGTGGCCAGCGCGCCCAAGGCGGCGCCGACGGCGGGAGCCTCGTCATGATCGAAGCCCACGCCACGGCGCGCTACGTGCGCACGTCGGCGCAGAAAGCCAAGCTCGTGCTCGACGTGATCCGCGGCCGCGATGTGAACGCGGCGCTGGCCACGCTGCAGTACGCGCGCAAGGCCGTGGCGCGTGACATCGAAAAGGTGCTGCGTTCGGCCATCGCCAACGTGCAGCAGAAGGACGGCTTCACCGGGGATATCGACCGGCTGGTCGTCTCGGCGTGCTACGCCAACGAGGGGCCCTCGATGAAGCGGGTGCGCCCCGCGCCGATGGGCCGGGCGTTCAGGGTCGTGAAGCGGACCGCCCACCTGACCGTGCGCGTGAGCGAGCGGCCGGAGGCGGCGGCGATCACCGATGCCACGCCGGCGTCCGCCAGCACGTCCGAGGAGACCGAACCCGCCGAGTCGACGCCGTCGACGAAGCGAGCGCGCAAGATGCCAGTGAAGAAGCGGAAGAGAAAGAAGACGCGCGCGAGCGCCGGCAGTCGCCGGTCGTCGACGACGCGGCGCAAGACGGCGGGCAAAGAGTAGGCGAGGACACACTCATGGGGCAGAAGGTTCACCCGTACGGATTCCGGCTTGGGTTCAACAAGACCTGGCGCTCGCATTGGTACGCCGACAAGGACTACGCGAAGCTACTGCACGAGGACTTGGGGCTCAAGCGCGACCTGAAGAAGCGTTTCGCGCACGCGGGCGTCTCGAAGATCGAAATCGAGCGGGCCGCCAACAAGCTGAAGATCGACATTCATACGTCGCGGCCCGGGATCATCATCGGCCGCAAGGGCTCCGAGGTCGACAAGCTGAAGACCGAGGTGCAAAAGCGCACCAAGCGCGAAGTCTTCATCAACATCCAGGAGATCCAGAAGCCTGAACTGGATGCGCAGCTGATCGGCGAGTCCGTGGCGCTGCAGCTGGAGAAGCGCGTTGCCTTCAGGCGAGCGATGCGGAAGGCCGTCGAGTCAGCGCAGCGGTTCGGGGCGCGCGGGATCAAGGTCCGGGTCTCGGGCCGGCTGAACGGCGCGGAGATCGCACGCACCGAGTGGTACCTGCACGGGCAGTTGCCGCTCCAGACGCTGCGGGCCGACATCGACTACGGGTTCGCTGAGGCTGGCACGACCTACGGCAAGATCGGCGTCAAGGTCTGGCTCTACAAGGGTGAGCGGCTGCAGCCGCTCATTGGACGGGAAGAGGATTACCGTGTGCCGCGGCGCGCGGGGCGGATGGGCTGACGATCATGTTGATGCCGAAGAAGGTCAAGTATCGGAAGCAGCAGCGCGGCCGCATGGCCGGGAAGGCTTGGCGTGGCTCGACCGTGAGTTTCGGCGATTTCGGCCTGAAGGCGCTCGAGCCGTGCTGGATGACCGATCGCCAGATCGAGGCGGCGCGCGTGGCGATGACCCGGTTCATCAAGCGTGGCGGCAAGGTCTGGATCCGGGTGTTTCCCGACAAGCCGATTACGAAGAAGCCGCAGGAAGTCCGGATGGGCAAGGGCAAGGGAGCGCCGGAGCAGTGGGTCGCGGTGGTGCGTCCGGGTCGGATCCTCTTCGAGATGGAAGGGGTGAACGAGGCCGATGCGCGCGAAGCGATGCGCCGCGCGGCGGCCAAGCTGCCGATTCGGACTCGATTTGCCACCCGGTTCGCGGAGCAAGCGTCATGACGAAGGTCTCCGAGTTTCGTGATCTCAGTGACGACAATCTGCGGCAGCGCGAGCTGGAACTCGACGACGAGGTATTCCGACTGCGGATTCAGAAATCGATGGGGCAGCTCGATTCGCCTCGCAAGCTGCGCGAGACCCGGCGCGATCTGGCGCGGGTGAAGACAGTGCTGCGGGAGCACGAGGGCGATCCAGGAGCCGCGGCCGGTGAAGCCGGCGATGCGGCGGACGAGTAGCGCGATGGCAACCAAATCCGAAATGCAGGGCCTCGTCGTCAGCGACAAGATGGACAAGAGCGTTGTCGTGGCGATCGAGCGGAAAGTGCGGCATGGCCTCTACGGGAAGACCCAGCGGCGGACGTCGAAGTTCGTCGCGCACGATGAAGAGAATGCCGTCAAGGTTGGCGACCGTGTCGCCATCGTCGAGGGCCGGCCAATGAGTCGACGGAAGCGTTGGGTCGTGACCCGCGTCGTCGAAAAGGGCCGGGGCGTCTAGCCGAGCGGAGCAACGCCGATGATTCAGATGCAATCGGTCCTCGATGTGGCCGACAACTCGGGCGCGCGCAAGGTGCAGGTCATCAATCCGGTGGGCGGGTCCACGGGCCGCTATGCGCGGCTTGGCGACATCGTGACGGCGTCGGTGAAGGAGGCCACGCCTGATTCGGCGGTCAAGAAGGGCCAGGTTGTCAGGGCGGTGATCGTGCGCACGCACAAGGAGCAGCGCCGACGCGATGGGAGCTATATCCGGTTCGATCGGAACGCCGCGGTCTTGATCAACGACCAGAAGGAGCCGATCGGGACGCGTGTGTTCGGGCCCGTGGCGCGGGAACTGCGCGAGCGCAAGTTCATGAAGATCGTCTCGTTGGCGCCGGAGGTGCTGTAGCCGTCCGCGCCGGATATCGCGGTGAGGTGAGAAGAGTCATGCCCCGTTTGCAGACACCGATTCGACGGAACGACAACGTCCTGGTCATGGCCGGGCGGGACCGTGGCAAGCGCGGCCGCGTGCTGCGGGTGATTCCCGATGCGAATCGGGTCGTGGTCGAAGGCGTGAACTTCGTCAAGCGCCACACGAAGCCGAACCCTGGAAAGAACATCAAGGGAGGCATCGTGGAGCGTGAGGCGTCGCTGCATGCGTCCAACGTGCAGCTGGTCTGCCCCGAATGCGGCGCCGCGACGCGTATCGGGCGTCAGGTGCTCGAGGACGGGCGCAAGGTCAGGATCTGTCGCAAGTGCGAGGGAGTAGTCGATCGATGAGCCGGCTCCGCGAACGCTACGTCAAGGAAGTGATGCCGGCGCTCCGCAAGGAGTTCGGCTACGAGAACGTCATGGCGATCCCCAAGGTGGAGAAGATCGTCGTGAACATGGGGTTGGGCGAGGCGACGCAGAACGCGAAGCTCGTGGACACGGGTGCGGACGAACTGGGCCGCGTCACGGGTCAGCGGGCGGTGATTCGCCGCGCCAAGAAATCGGTCGCGCAGTTCAAGGTCCGGCAGGGGATGCCGATCGGGACGATGGTCACGCTGCGCGGGCAGCGGATGTACGAGTTCCTGGATCGCCTGATTGCCGTGGCCCTGCCGCGCGTGCGCGACTTTCGGGGCATCTCGCCGCGCGGGTTCGACGGCCGGGGGAACTATACGCTCGGGTTGAAGGATCAGCTGATCTTCCCGGAGATCGACTACATGAAGGTCGACAAGACCCGCGGAATGAACGTGTCGGTCGTGACCACCGCGCGTACGGACGAAGAAGGACGGAAGTTGCTGCAATTGATGGGGATGCCGTTCCGGGCGAACTGACGGCAGCCGTGCTGGTCGCGGCATCCAGGTGGAGAAGAATGGCCACGATAGCCAAGAAGGTCAAAGAGCTCAAGGCGCCGAAGTTCGAGGTGCGTCGACGGAACCGCTGCTGGCGGTGCGGACGCCCGCGCGCGTTCATGCGGAAGTTCGGGCTGTGTCGCCTGTGCTTCCGCACGTTGGCGCTGCAGGGTGACGTCGCCGGAGTGATCAAGAGCAGTTGGTAGACCCCGCGACGGCGGGTGGGCGGCCGACGGAGAGCCAGGCCGCCTGAGTACGCATGAGAAAGCAGACATGACTGATCCGATTGCGGATATGTTGTCGAGAATCCGGAACGCCACGATCGCGCGGCATCAGCGCGTGGACGTGCCGGCCTCGAAGCTCAAGACAGAGATCGCCAGGATTCTGCACGGCGAGGGCTACATCCAGGGCTACAAGGTCCTCGATGCGAAGCCGGGTGTGAATGGCGGCGCGCAGAAGACCATCCGGATCTTCCTGAAGTACGGGCCGCGGGGCGAGCGCGTGATCACCGGGATTCTGCGCGTCAGCCGGCCTGGGCGCCGCGTGTACTTCCGACGAGACTCCGTGCCGAAGGTGCTGGCCGGGCTGGGCACCAACATCCTGACGACGTCGCGCGGGGTCATGACCGGCCGCGAGGCGCTGCAAGTCGGCGTCGGCGGCGAAGTCTTGTGTAACGTCTGGTAGACGGGAAAGCCAAAGTCATGTCTCGCATAGGCAAGCAGCCGATCGTCGTGCCGCAGGGCGTCACGGTGAAGGTCGGCTCGGAGTCGGTGGATGTCAAGGGACCGAAGGGGCAGCTCAGTCAGTCGCTGCCGCCAGGGATCGGGTTCGAGTTGAAGGATTCGACGCTCGAGGCGCGGATTCTCGGTGACGGGCCCGGATTGAACAAGTTTCACGGACTGGCGCGAAGTCTGGTGGCCAATGCGGTGCACGGTGTCACGCAGGGGTTTTCGAAGGAACTGGATATCGTCGGCATCGGATACCGCGCCGAGGTGAAGGGGCGCCAGGTGGTCTTCGCGCTGGGCTACTCCCATCCGGTCGTGTTCGATCTGCCGGAAGGGATCGACGTGAAGGTGGACAAGCAAACCCATATCGCCGTGCACGGCATCGACCGCCAGCTCGTGGGGCAGGTCGCCGCCAACATCCGCTCGCTCCGGAAGCCCGATCCCTACAAGCAGAAGGGCATTCGGTACACGGGTGAAGTGCTCAAGAAGAAGGTCGGCAAGACCGGCGCGTAGGGCAGCGGTCCGTGGTGGAAGGCTGGCGTCGCACCGAGGGCGGCGAGGCGCCACGATGGCCAGGCGCGACGAATGAGAATATCGGGAATATGCGAATGAGAAGCAACGCAGCCAGCGGGGATGCATCGCCGGCCGAATGCAGCCGGACTTCCACCGCGGACTGCAGGGTGGACAGGCTATGAGAGTCAAGACGAAGCAGGATCGGAGGCGTCGGATTCAGTTCCGGTCGCGCATGCGCGTGGCGGGCACGGTCGACCGACCCCGCCTCGCCGTCTTTCGCAGCGCGCAGCATATCTACGCCCAGGCGATCGACGACGCGTCGGGCCGAACGGTCGTGGCGGCGTCGAGTATGGAGCCCACCGTGAAGGCCTCGCTCGGCAAGGCGACCAGCGGGGGCAACGTGGCCGGGGCGAAAGCCGTCGGCAAGGCCGTCGCCGAGCGGTTGATCGCCAGTGGTGTGAAGCAGGTGGTGTTCGATCGCGGTGGGTTTCTGTATCACGGCCGTGTCCGGGCGATGGCCGAGGCGGCGCGCGAAGCGGGGTTGAAGTTCTAGGCACGCGGTTAGGATGCGGCAGCGGTGCCGCGATTGAGACGTTATGTTCGAGACGACAGAAAAAATCGATCCGACGAACCTGGAGTTGAGAGACACGGTGGTGTCGATCAACCGTGTGACGAAGGTCGTCAAGGGCGGAAAGAATCTGAGCTTCAGCGCCCTGGTCATCGTGGGAGACGGCCTTGGTCATGTCGGCTTCGGGGTCGGCAAAGCGAAGGAAGTGCCCTCGGCGATCAAGAAGGGCATCGAGGCGGCGCGCAAAGCGCTGATTCGGGTGCCGTTGCAGGTGACGACGATTCCCCACACCGTCGTCGGGCGCTTCGGCGCGGGCCGCGTCCTGTTGAAGCCGGCGCCCGAGGGCACGGGCATCATCGCTGGAGGGGCCGTGCGCGCGGTGGTCGAGTCGGCTGGGATTCAGAACATCCTGACCAAGTCGATCGGCACGGCGAATCCGCACAACGTCGTGCGGGCCACGTTTCAGGGGTTGATGAGCCTGCTCGACCCGGTCACCGTGGCCCGGTTGAGAGGCAAGAACGTCGAGGATCTGGGCGAGGCCTTTGCGCCGACTGACGCGCGCGTCGAGACGCCGACCGCGTGAGCCGAGGGTGAGCCCGAAGGACGAGTGACGCATGGCCAAGAAGGCGAGAGCTTCTCGCAAGGTAACCGTGACGCTGGTGAAGAGCCCCATCGGCTACAACAAGCGGCAGGCCGACGTGGTGCGCGGCCTGGGGCTGCGCCGGCTGGGGCACTCGGTCGAGTTGACCGACGCGCCGTCGGTCC
Source organism: Acidobacteria bacterium UBA2161 (assembly GCA_002328835.1). Lineage (GTDB taxonomy): Bacteria > Acidobacteriota > Vicinamibacteria > Vicinamibacterales > UBA823 > UBA2161. Next base: position 10,655 of record DCWN01000033.1, read on the forward strand.
GCGGCATGGTCCACAAGGTGCGACACCTCGTGCGCATCGAGGAAGCTGAGGCTGGACGCTGATGGCGAAGGCCAAAGAGAAGGACGAAGGCAAGCAGCCGCTGGAGCAGCCGATGCAGAAGCAGCAGAAGCTGAATCTGAGCACGCTGCAGCCGCCGAAAGGGCGCACCCGATCCAAGAAGCGCGTGGGACGCGGGCAGGGCTCGGGCACCGGCAAGACGGCCGGGCGCGGACACAAAGGGCAGAAGTCGCGGTCGGGCTACAGCCGGAAGCGCGGATTCGAGGGTGGCCAGATGCCGCTGCAGCGACGGGTGCCCAAGCGCGGCTTCCACAATCCGTTCAGGGTGGACTACGCCGTCGTCAACCTCGACACGCTCGGCGAGCGGTTCGAGGCTGGCACCGAGGTGACACCCGACTTGCTGAGGGAGCGCGGGCTGGTGCGGCGCGGGAAACAGTGCGTCAAGATTCTGGCGCGGGGCGACCTCGCCAAGCCGCTGACCGTGCACGCGCACAAGTTCAGCGGCAAGGCCGCCGAGAAGCTCGCGGCCGGTGGCGGTCAGGCCGTCGTGTTGGAGAGCTGAACGCCAAGTCATGATCGACAGCCTCAAGAACATCTTCGCCGTTCCCGAGTTGCGGAAGCGCGTGCTGTTCACGTTCGCGCTGCTCGGCGTGTACCGGGTCGGGAATCACGTGCCGACGCCCGGGGTGAACACGGAGGCGCTCGCGATTCTGGCGGAGCAGGCGCGGAATACGATGTTCGGGCTGTACGACATGTTCTCGGGTGGGAATCTGTCGCGGGTGACGATCTTCGCGCTGGGCATCATGCCCTACATCAGTGCGTCGATCATCTTGCAGCTGCTGACGGTGGTCTGGCCGTATCTCGAGCGCCTATCGAAGGAAGGCGAGCTGGGGCGGCGCAAGATCACGCAGTACACGCGGTACGGCACCTTGTTTCTCTGCGTCGTGCAGTCGCTCGGGATCGCCATCTTCCTCGAGCGGCAGACGAACATCGCGGGCGGGTTGCCACTGGTGTACGAGCCGGGATGGAGTTTTCGCCTGCTGACGGTGCTCACGCTGACCACCGGCACGATCTTCATCATGTGGCTGGGCGAGCAGATCACCGAACGCGGGATCGGCAACGGCATGTCGCTCATCATTTTCGCGGGGATCGTCGTCGGGCTGCCCAGTGCGGTGTTCACGACGATCGATCAACTGCGGAGCGGGCAGATCGGACTATTCCGATTGATTGCCCTGCTGGCGCTGATGATCGCGGTCGTGGCGGCGGTGGTCTTCATCGAGCGCGGCCACCGTCGGGTCGTGGTGCAGTACGCCAAGCGCGTTGTCGGGCGACGGATGTACGGCGGGTCGAGCACGCACATTCCGCTGAAGGTCAACACCGGCGGCGTCATTCCGGTCATCTTCGCTTCCTCGATCCTGGCGTTTCCCGCCACGATCGCGGGGGTGCTGCCGGCCGGGGGGTGGGCCCAGGCGGCGACCGACCAGCTAACCTACGGGATGCCGCTGTACTACTTGCTGTACGTCAGCGGCATCATCTTCTTCGCGTATTTCTACACGGCCATCATCTTTAATCCGGACGATGTCGCCGAGAACATGCGCAAGTACGGCGGGTTCATTCCGGGCATCAGGCCAGGCAAGCGGACGGCCGAGCACATCGACACGATCTTGACGCGGATCACGCTCGCGGGATCCATCTACCTCGCGATGGTCGCCGTGCTGCCCGACCTCTTGATCGTGGGGATCAATGTGGCGCCGATCCCGTTCATCGGCGAGCAGCTCGACGCCGTTCTGCCCCAGTTCATCACGCAGGGGATGAACGTCACGTTCTATTTCGGCGGCACCTCGCTGCTCATCATCGTCGGCGTGTCGATGGATACGGTGCAGCAGGTGGAGTCGCAGCTGATCATGCGTCACTACGATGGGTTCATGAAGAAGACGCGCATCCGCGGGCGGCGCGGGTAGAGGGTACGGCGAGATGGCACTGAACATCGTGTTGCTCGGACCGCCGGGAGCCGGCAAGGGCACGCAGGCCGTGCAGCTGGCCGCGGCTCGCGGCGTGCCCAAGATCTCGACGGGCGACATCCTCCGTGATGCCGTGCAGTCGGCGACCGAGCTGGGCCTGGCGGCGAAGGCCATCATGGACCGCGGCGAGTTGGTGAGCGACGACGTGATGATCGGCATCGTCCGGGAGCGCCTCGATCGCGACGACACCCAGGCGGGCTTCATCCTGGATGGGTTCCCGCGCACGGTGGCGCAAGCCGAGGCGCTCGACGCTCTGCTGGCCGACCGCGAACCGCTCATCGTTCTGGACATCGCCGTGGCTCCCGATGAGGTCGTGCGCCGGCTCGGGGCCCGACGTGTCTGCGGCGCGTGCGGCGCGATTTTCGGCGACGGCGCGGCGGCGGCCGCCTGTCCGACATGCGGTGGGGCGCTGGTGCAGCGGAGCGACGATTCCGAGTCGGTGGTCCGCGAGCGACTGAAGGTCTACGCGCGCGAGACCGAGCCGTTGACCCGCTACTACCGCGAACGACGCACGTTCGCCGAGATCGACGGCGGACAGCCCGCCGACAACGTCGGGCGCGCGGTGGGCGAGGCGATCGACCGCCTCCAGGCCGCGGCGCGCCAGTCGGTCGGCGACCCGGGGGTGCAGGCGTGATTGTCTGCAAGTCGCCCGAGGAGCTCACGCGGATGCGCGCCGCGAATCAGATTGTGGCTGGCGTGTTGCAGGAATTGCAGACGATGGCGGCGCCGGGTGTCGCCACGGCCGATCTCGATGCTGCGGTCGAGGCGCGGGTGCTCGCCGCGGGCGCGACGCCGGCGTTCAAGGGCTACCGCGGGTATCCGGCCAGCCTGTGCGCGTCGATCAACGACGAGGTCGTGCACGGGATTCCGTCGCCGCGCGAACTCGTCCAGGGCGATATCGTGTCGCTCGACGTCGGCGTGTTGCTCGAAGGCTTCTACGGCGATTCGGCGCTGACCGTCGCGGTCGGCGAGATCTCGGACGAGGCCGAAACCCTCCTCCGGGTGACCGAGGAGGCGTTGGAGTTGGGGATCGCCGAGGTGCGCGTGGGCTCTCGCGTGTCGGACATCGGCCATGCCGTGCAGCGTCATGTCGAGGCCCAGGGGCTTTCGGTCGTGCGTGAATTCGTCGGGCACGGCATCGGCAGCAAGCTGCACGAAGAGCCGCAGATTCCGAACTACGGCGAGCCTGGCCGCGGGCCGAGGTTGGCCGAGGGGATGGTGCTGGCGATCGAGCCGATGGTGAACGTGGGCAAACCGGCAGTGCGTGTGCTCGATGATGGGTGGACCGCCGTGACCCGGGACGGGAGCCTGTCGGCGCACTTCGAGCACACGGTGGCCGTGACGGCTGACGGGCCGGAGGTGTTGACGCGGAGGTCGAGCGATGTGAGCGCGGTCGCCGCGGGTTCGGCGGCGCCGGCGTCGTGATGTCGACCGTGGTTCAGACCGGCACGATGACGAAGCGCGAGTCGGTGGGCGTGGACGGTGTCGTAGCCGAGGCGCTGCCCAACGCGATGTTTCGTGTTGCGCTGGAGGGGGCCGGGCAGCGCTCCGTCATGGCCCACGTGGCCGGCGGCAGCGGCAAGAACTTCGTTCGGCTGTTGCCGGGCGACCGTGTGGTCGTGGAGCTGGCGCGGCACGATGTCACGCGAGGGCGGATCGTCCGTCGGCACGACTGAGGTCGTGGCGACAGCGCAAGTGAGGACGTGGAGATGAAGGTTAGAGCATCGGTTCGGCGCATGTGTTCCAAGTGCAGGATCGTCCGTCGACGCGGCGTCGTGCGGGTGGTCTGCACCAATCAGAAACACAAGCAGCGACAGGGGTGAGCCCGGTCGCCACGAGTGCGCGACGCACCTGAGAGTGAAGGACACAGATGGCACGTATCGCAGGCGTTGACTTGCCGAGAACGAAGCGGGTGGAAATCGGCTTGACCTACATCTACGGTATCGGCCGCAAGCGTTCGACCGATATTCTGACCTCGGCCGGCGTCAGCGGAGATATTCGGGTCAAGGATCTTTCTGAGGACGACGTTCGAAAGATCAGCCGCGTCATCGAAGAGGAAGGGCGCGTCGAAGGCGACCTGCGCAAGGAGATCTCGATGAGCATCAAGCGGCTCATGGAGATCGGGTGCTATCGCGGGATGCGCCACCGGCGGAACTTGCCCGTTCGCGGGCAGCGGACGCAGACGAACGCGCGCACGCGCAAGGGTCCGCGCAAGGGCGCGGTGGCGAAGAAGAAGACGGTCTAGGCGAGGGGTCTCGAAGGCATGGCGAAGAAAGACGCTGTTGAAAACGCGCTGCCGGAACCGGTCAAGAAGAAGGCCGGGAAACGGAAGAAGACGTTCAAGAAGCGCGGCGAAAAGCGCGTGGTGCACCATGGGCACGCGCACATTCAAGCCTCGTTCAACAACACGATCATCACGATCACCGATGCCGAGGGCAACGTCGTGGCGTGGTCGAGCGCGGGCGGCATCGGCTTCAAGGGCTCCCGCAAGGGCACGCCGTTCGCCGCGACCCAGGCCGCCATCAATGCCGGAAACGCCGCAAAGGGTGTCGGGATGCGGTCGCTCGAGGTGCGAGTCAAGGGTCCGGGGGCGGGCCGCGAGTCGGCGGTGCGGGCGCTCCAGACGATCGGGCTCGACGTGCGATCGATTCGCGACGTCACGCCGGTGCCGCACAACGGCTGTCGGCCGCCGAAGCGGCGGCGTGTGTAACGAGCGTAGGATGCAATCTCTGAACGACGATCGGTAGGTACACAGCATGGCACGATACACGGGCGCGGTCTGTCGGCTCTGCCGGCGCGAAGGCATGAAGCTGTTTCTCAAGGGCGAGCGGTGCTACGCGGAGAAGTGCGCCATCGAAAAGCGAAACGTGCCGCCAGGACACCATGGCAAAGGCCGGAAGGCCAAGCTCATGGGGTATGGGCTGCAGTTGCGCGAGAAGCAGAAGGTGAAGCGGATTTACGGCGTGCTGGAGAGCCAGTTCCGCCGCTACTTCGAGTCCGCCGACCGCCAGCGCGGCATCACGGGTGAGACGCTGCTGCAACTGCTCGAGCGTCGGCTCGACAACGTCGTCTATCGGCTGGGCTTGGCGACCTCGCGGCCGCAGGCTCGGCAATTCGTGCGGCACGGACATTTCTTCATCAACGGCCGTCGCGTGAACGTGCCGTCGTACTCGGTGCGTGTCGGCGACGTCGTGAGCGTGCGCGAGGGAAGCCGCAAGAGCACGTCGATTCAGCACGCCATGGAAGAGGTCAAGGGGCGGGGGATTCCCGAGTGGCTCGAGTTTGACGCCGAGCAGATTTCCGGGCGAATCGCCTCGTTGCCGACGCGCGAACAGATCAACCTGCCGGTGCAGGAGCAGCTCATCGTCGAGCTGTATTCGAAGTAGACCTGAATCGACCGCGTAGGTCGACGGGAACGGTTAGAGAAAGGACTGATGTCGATGCTGTGGAAAGGTTTCCAGCGGCCCAAGCGCCTGGAGTTCGAGCGGGAGACGTTGACCGACCGGTTCGGCCGGTTTTCCGCGCAGCCGTTCGAGCGCGGCTTCGGCACGACGATCGGGAACGGCCTGCGCCGCGTCCTGCTGTCGTCGATTGAAGGTGCGGCGGTCGTCGCCGTCAACATTGACGGCGTGCTCCATGAGTTCTCGCCGATCCCGGGCGTCGTCGAGGATGCCACCGACATCATCCTGAACCTCAAGCAGGTTCCGCTACGGATGCACGTCGACCATACCAAGACGTTGTCGCTCAATGTCGACAAGGCGGGTGAGGTCAAGGCGCGCGACATCCAGACCGACGCGGACGTCGAGATCCTCGAACCCGATGCACATATCGCGACGATCGCCGAGGGTGGTCGCCTGCAGATGGAAATGCGCGTGCGGCGAGGTCGGGGCTACGTGGCGGCCGACAAGAACTTCGACGAGGAGCTGGGCATCGGGTGGATTCCGATCGACTCCGTGCACTCGCCGATCAAGAAGGTCAACTATCTGGTCGAGGCAGCGCGGTTGGGGCAGACCACCGACTACGAGAAGATCACGCTCGATGTCTGGACCAACGGGTCGATCACGCCGCGCGATGCGGTGTCGCTGGCGTCGAAGTTGATTCGGGACCACTTGAATATCTTCATCACGCAGGACGACCCGATCGACCAGCCGCAGGAGCTGGCGGCGGAGCAGCCGCAGCTGACATCGAACGAGAACCTCGACAAGAGCGTGGAGGAACTCGAGTTGTCGGTGCGGTCGTACAACTGCTTGAAGAACGCCGAGATCAGGACGATCCGGGAGCTCGTGCAGAAGACCGAAGCCGAGATGCTGAAGACGAAGAATTTCGGCCGGAAGTCGCTGAACGAGATCAAGGAGATTCTCACGAGCATGGGGCTGAGCCTCGGCATGCGGCTCGATCAGCCGACCGCGCAGCCGGAGCCGGAACCGCAGCCCGAATGAACCCACGCGCCGGGCGCCCGGACCCACGGGGCAGGGTCGGCTCGACACAGCGAGAAGCGAAGGTCAGATGCGTCATCGAGTAGCTCATCGGAAACTGGGACGAGTCAGTGAGCATCGGCGGGCATTGCTGCGCAATCAGGCCGCAGCGTTGCTGCAGCACGAGCGGATTCGGACGACCGTGCCCAAGGCGAAGGAACTGCGGCCGTTTGTCGAGCGGCTCATCACGATTGCTAAGCGTGGGCTGGCTGGTGGCGACGCCGCCCGCGGCGTGCATGCGCGCCGGCTCGTCCGCCGCGATATCGCCGACCAGGCCATCGTGAGCAAGCTGTTCGACGGGATCGCGCCGAGGTTCGAGGAGCGCCCGGGCGGCTATACGCGGCTGCTACGACTGGGTTCGCGCCGCGGGGACAACGCCGAACTGGCGCAGATCGAGCTGGTGGGAAGCGAGTACACGCCCGATTCCGAAAGCCCCGAGGTCGAGGCCGATGCGCCGGCGAAGGCGACGAAGAAGACCGGCGTGGGCGGCCGGCTGCGCGCGGCGGCGCGCCGGATCCGCGGCAAGGACGATGCGGCACCGGGCGGCGCCCAGCCGGCCAAGGCGCCGAAACGCACCGCGGGGGCCAAGCGCGGCCGATCCTCGAAAAAGGGCGGCTAAGCTTCTTCCGCGGCTTTCTCGCCGCGCTCGGCCTTCGCAGCCGACACGATCTTGCCGTGCAGGTGGGCCGGTACCTCTTCGTAGTGCGAGAACTCCATGTGGTAGGCGCCGCGGCCACCCGTGGCCGAAGTCAGCTGCTGCTCGTAGGTCAGCATCTCCGACATCGGCACCTGGGCCTTGATTGAGGTCATCGATCCGCGCGGCTCCATGCCGCCGATCCGTCCCCGTCGGCCGTTCAGATCGCCCATCAGGTCTCCGGCAAACTCGCTCGGCGAGTAGATCTCGACGTTCATCACCGGTTCGAGCAGCGTCGGCCTCGCGCGGGTCATCGCGTCCTTGAAGGCCAGCCGTCCGGCCATCTTAAATGACATCTCGTTCGAGTCGACCTGGTGGAACGAGCCGTCGTAGACCGTCACCTTGAAGTCCACGACCGGGTAGCCCGCCAGGTATCCCCGCATCCGCTCTTCCTGGATCCCCTTCTCGATCGCCGGTACGAGCTGGCGCGGGATGGCTCCGCCGAAGATCTCATTGGCGAACTCGAAGTCACCACCACGCGGCAGTGGTTCCATCCGGATCTTGCAGTCGCCGAACTGACCGTGGCCGCCGGTCTGCTTCTTGTGCCGCCCATGCGCCTCGGTTGCCGCGAGAATCGTCTCGCGATACGCGATGCGCGGCAGCTTCAGGTTCACTTCCACGCCGAAGCGACGCTTCAGCTTGGCGACCGTGACCTCGATGTGGAGCTGGCCCTGACCCGAGAGGAGCAGTTCTCCGGTCTGGCCATCGCGGCCGTACTGAATGGTCGGATCCTCTTCGCGGAGGCGCTGCAGCGACGTGCTGATCTTTTCCTCGTCGCCGCGGCTCTTCGGTTCGATGGCGTACGACAACACCGGTTCGGGGAACGTGAAGGGCGGAAACGACACGGCGCTGCCCTTGTCGGCGAGCGTGTCGCCGGTGTGCGTGTCCTTGAGCTTCGCGACGGCACCAAGGTCTCCGGCACGGATTTCGCCGACGCTCGTCTGCGTCTTCCCCTGCAGCACCAGCAGGCTGCCGAACCGCTCGGGAGCATCCTTCGTGAGGTTGTGCACCGTTTCGTCAGCCTTGAGCACACCCGAGACGACTCGGAACATCGTGATCCGTCCGGCGAACGGATCGGCGATCGTCTTCCAGACGAAGGCCGCCGCCGGGCCGTCGCCGGCGGCGGCAACCTCGACCGACTCGCCGCTGGCGTCCGCGCCGGCGAACGGACGATCCGCGGGCGACGGTGTGTAGGTTACCAGCGCGTCCAGAAGCGGCACGATGCCGATATTCAGGGTCGCCGACGTGCACAGCACCGGAGCCATCTGGCCCGCCAGCACGGCCGTCCGCAGCCCCGCTTCGAGTTCCGACTGTGTGAGCGTGCCGGCCTCGAAGAACTTCTCCATGAGGCCTTCGTCGGCCTCCGCCACCATCTCGATCAACGCGTCACGCGCGGTCTTGGCCGCCGGCGCGATGTCGCCCGGAATCTCCTCGACCGTGGGCTTGCCGTCGCCGTCCGGGGCGAACACCAGCGATTTCATCGCCACCAGATCCACCACGCCGCGGAACGACTTCTCCTCGCCGAGTGGTATCTGAATCGGCACGATGCTTCGGCCGAGAACTTCCCGCAGCGACTCCAGCGAACGGTCCAGGCTCGCGCGGTCACGGTCCAGCCGATTGAGCACGACCACTCTGGGCAGCCCCAGATCCTGTGCCGCCGCCCAGGTCTTCTCGGTTTGCACCTCGACGCCCGCGACGGCGTCCACGACGACTGCGGCGACGTCGCTGACGCTCAACGCCGCCCGCGCTTCGCTCAGAAAGTTTGCGACCCCAGGCGTATCGATGAGGTTGATCTTCGTCTTGCTCCATTCCGCGTAGGCCACGCTGGCCGACAGGGTGTGCTTGCGCTCGATGGCTTCCTCATCGAAATCGGTGACCGTCGTGCCCTCGTCTACGGTTCCCAAACGGTTGACCATCCCCGCATCGAACAGCAGGGCCGAGGTCAACTGCGTCTTGCCGGACCCGCTGTGTCCGACGATCGCGACGTTTCTGATGCTTGGCGTGTCGTAGACCTTCATGGCAGCTACCCTCCCTCATCCCGATGGGCGGCGGCGTCGCCCGGGACACCGGCGGGGCTCTTCGACGCCGTTCGGAAAGGTCATCATATATCAGGTATCAGGCCCATGAGCCCGCGGCG
>DCWN01000033.1:20331-130609 GCA_002328835.1 Acidobacteria bacterium UBA2161
GCCCGCGGCGCCGGCGCCGCAGGACGTCGGCCGGCGGCGGGAGACGGATTTCGCCTTGACAGCATAGAACCGGTTCCCTACGATGCAGGTCGCTCGCGCGAGTCGGAGGGCCGGCTGGGTGGGCGATGGAGCGCTTTGTGCTCGGCTTCGTTCCCAAGGAACTCTTCTTCACCAAGGGTGTCGGCAAGCACCGCGAGAAGCTCACCTCGTTTGAGCTGGCGCTGCGATCGGCCGGCATCGCGGCGTGCAATCTCGTCCGCGTCTCGAGCATCTTTCCACCTGGCGGCAAGATCGTGCCCCGGGGCGAAGGCGGGAAGCGTCTGAAGCCGGGGCAGGTCACCTTCGTCGTCATGTCGGAAGCCGCGTCACGCGAGCCACACCGCCTGATCGCCGCGACGATCGGCGTGGCGATTCCTCGCGATCCGACGCTCTACGGGTACTTGTCGGAGCACCATAGCTACGGCGAGAACGAAGAGACGGCGGGCGACTACGCCGAGGAGTTGGCGGCGGAGATGCTGGCGACCGCGCTGGGCCTCGACTTCGATCCCGACAAGAGCTGGGACGAGAAGAAAGAGGTCTACCGGCTCTCCAATCAGATCGTCCGGACGCAGAACGTGACGCAGACCGCGGTCGGTGACAAGAACGGGCGGTGGACGACCGTGATCGCCGCCGCCGTGCTTGTCGGATAGAGCTGATTCGGCACGTCGCTTCACATTCTTGCGCGTGACCGCGCCGTTCGCGCCGGCCACGTCAGACCACCTTCCGTATCCCCACTTGCAGTAAGGCCACTCCACGCCCGACAAGATCGTGGGGCAACTTCGTCCTCGTGGACGAGCCTCAGGCGCGGCGACGCCATGACCGTGAGCGTGACATCCGACCGAAGGATCGGCCGGATGACCGAAACTGTAGAAAAAGGTGGCCTTTTTCGAGGGGAAGTCCCAATTGACAAAAATTGTCCATGCACTATATTTGAAGATCTCCCTCGGTTCAGAGGCCGCGATATGGAGAGAGAACAATGACTAGCAAGATGAAGAGCAACAAGGGTTTCACGCTGATCGAGCTGCTGATCGTCGTTGCGATCATCGGCATCATCGCGGCCATCGCGGTGCCGGGTCTGCTTCGTGCTCGCATGGCGGGTAACGAGGCGGCCAACATCGGCTCGCTTCGGGCCATCAACAGCGCCATGTCCAGCTATGCGGCCAGCTGCGCCACCGGCTTCTACGCGCCGACATTGGTTCGTCTGGCGACTCCGCCAACCGTTGGCGGCGGCGACGGATTCATCGGCCCCGACCTGGCCGCTGACCCGTCGACGAAGAGCTCCTACACCGTCACGCTGACCGCGGGTGCGGTGGCGCCTGGGGCTCCCGCGTCCTGCAACGGCGCTGCGGCGGGCACGGTCGTGACGACCTACTTCGTGGCCGGGGTCCCGCTGGCGGGCGGCGGCACGCGCTTCTTCGGCACGAATCAGGGCGGGACGATCTATCAGAACACCGCGGCGGTTCCGGTGACCCAGAACGGCGCGCCGGGCGGCGGCTCTGTCCCGATTCAGTAGCAACGGATACGGCGGCGTTTTGCGGGGGATGCTCGCCACCAGGCGGGCATCCCTCGTTCGGTTTTTGCGGGCCCGCCCGGCGACTTGACGCCTTGATGAAGAAATCGCAAAACACCTAAACTAGACCCCATGACTGCAGCGGCTCATCGACTCATCACGGTGTTCGTCCTCGTCGGGCTCGGCGCATCGGCGGCTTCGACCTACGTCCACGCTCAACTCCTCGGCGACCCGACCTACGTCAGCTTCTGCGATGTCAACGACACCGTCAGTTGTACCCAGGTCTATCTGAGCCGATACGGCAGCATGGCGGGCATTCCCGTCGCCTACCTCGGGCTCGTCTGGTTTGCGTTCGCCGGAGCGCTGATTCTGGCGGCGCGGCTGGGGTCGGCCAAGCTCCGCGAACACCTTCCGGCGTATCTCTTCGCGCTGTCCACCGTGGGGCTGGCGGTCGTGCTCTATCTGGGCTACGCGTCGTTCGCCGTGCTCGGTGCGGTCTGCATGCTGTGCGTGACCGTCTACGTGGCGGTCGTTGGGCTCTTCGTGGTCTCGGGGGCTGCGGCCTCAATCCCGATGTCCCAGGTGCCCGGCCGAGCGCTCGCCGATCTGCGGTCGCTGTCGAGCTCGCCGGTCGGGCTCGGGATCGCCGCGGCCCTCGTCGTCGCGTCCGGCCTGGGCGCGGCGTGGCTCGGTGAGCCGACGGCGCAGTCGAGTGTCGGCGCGCCGGCCGCGACGTTGTCACCCGTCGAAGAGGAGGAGTTCATCCGCTGGTGGAGCGCGCAACCGCGAGTCGAATTGCCGATCGAGGCGGATGGCGCCGCGGTCCTCGTCGTCAAGTTCAACGACTACATGTGCCCGCCGTGCCGGCAGACCTATCTGAACTACCGGCCAGTCTTCGCGAAGTACGAAGCCGAAAGGCCGGGTGCGGTGAAGCTGGTGACGAAGCACTATCCACTCGATCCAGAGTGCAACAGCACCGCCCCCAACGGCGTGCATTACGCCTCGTGTGAGGCTGCGGCCGCGGTGTTGCTGGCCGGGCGGGACGGGGCCGATGTCGAGGCGCTCGAGGGCTGGTTCTTCGACCGCCAGGCGACGCTGTCGCCGACGAGCGTCCAGGCCGCGGCGCGTGACGTCGGCGGCGTGGAGGACTTCGAGGCCGAGTACCCGGCGATGCTCGACCAGATCAGGGAAGACATCGCGCTGGGCGTGAGTCTCGGAGTCGAGGCGACCCCGACCTTCGTCATTAACGGCGTACGGGTGACGGGCGGTCTGACCGTGCCGTACTTCGATGCGGCGATCGCCTACGAACTCGAGCGGGCGGCCGAGACGCAATGACCCCGTGCTGGCCGCGCACCAACGCACGGCCGGGTTCGAGTGAAACAGGCGAGCGACTCCCGTGTCCGCGATCCGCACTGACGGGCTGACGAAGGATTTCTCGGTCGGGTTCTGGCGCAAGCGCACCCACCGCGCGCTGGACCAGCTCACGCTCTCCGTCGAACCCGGCGAGGTCTTCGGGTTCCTCGGCCCCAACGGCGCGGGCAAGACGACGACCCTGAAGCTGCTGATGCAGCTTATTTTTCCGACGTCGGGTGTGGCCGAGATTCTGGGGCGTCCGGCCGGATCGATCGACGTGAGACGCCGCGTCGGTTATCTGCCGGAGACGCCGTATTTCTACGACAACCTCACGGCCGAAGAGCTGTTGCTCTACTTCGCGAAACTGTTTGGCTATGCGCCGGCGGACCGCCGCCGCCGAGTCGACCGGCTACTCGACGAGGTTGGCATTGGCCCAGAGCGGCGTCAGATGCTCCGACGCTTCTCCAAGGGGATGCTGCAGCGGGTCGGTGTCGCTCAAGCCCTCGTCAATGACCCCGAGGTCGTGTTTCTCGACGAGCCGATGTCGGGCCTCGATCCGATCGGCCGGCGACAGATTCGGGAGCTGATCCTGGACCTGCGTCGCCAGGGTCGGACGGTCTTCTTCAGTTCACACATTCTTGCGGACGCCGAGTCGATCTGCAGCCAGGCCGGCGTGCTGGTTGCCGGGCGCCTCGTCAGTGTCGGCCGGGTCGACGAGATGCTCGCGTTCGAGCGCGGCTGGGAACTCGTCGTCGCCGACCTGTCCGAGGCGGCCCAGCAAGCGATTGGCGGGCGCGCGCGGCGGATCACGCAGATCGCCCTCGGCCGCCATGCGCTGGAGATCGCACCGACCGAGTCCGACCAGTTCGTACGCGACTGTATCGAGAGCGGGGCGCACATCGTCGCCTTGAACCCGCTCCACGCGACCCTCGAGGAATTCTTCTTGCGCGTGGTCCAAGACGAAACCGGGCACGAGGGCGCCCCCTCCGACGATTCGCGGGCCACGGAGCCCCCCCCAGCGTCATGACCGCATCGGCCACGGGCGGCCTTATGGCATCCCTCCGTGTCGTGGGCCATGTGGCGGTCCACGTGTTCAAGGAGTCGGTGCGTGATCGGATTCTCTACAATCTGGTGATCTTCGCGGTGGTGCTCATCATCGCTTCCTACCTCATGGGTCAGATGACCGCGGGGCAGGACGTCAAGATCATCAAGGATCTTGGGCTGGCGGCCACGTCCCTCTTTGGTCTGTTCATTGCGGTCTTTCTTGGCATCGGGCTGGTGTCGAAGGAAGTCCAGCGGCGCAGCATCTACAGCTTGCTCGCCAAGCCCGTCACGCGACTCCAGTTCGTGCTCGGGAAGTACGCTGGCCTGGTGCTGACGCTGGCGGTGAATCTCGCAGTCATGATCGCGGCGCACTACGCGGTGCTGGGCGTCATGTCCTGGATGGAATCGCCGGAGTTCAGGGCCGGGTGGGAAGCTCCGGCGACCGACCCAGCGATGCTGAAGGCGTTCTTTCTGATCTTCGTGCAGCTGATGTTGATCACGGCGGTCGCACTGTTTTTCTCCACCTTCACGAGCGCCGCGCTGTCGGCGGCGCTGACGATCGGCCTCTACGTCGTCGGGCACTTCAATGCGGATCTCAGGAATTTCGAAGCCGTCGTGGACTCGCCGGCCGCGGCAGCCCTGGCGCGAGGGTTCTACTATGCCTTGCCGAACCTGGCGCCGTTCGACGTCAAGACGGCGGTCGTGCACGCTCAGCCAGTCCCGTGGGGCTACATGGCATTGACGACGGCGTACGGCGTGGCCTACGTCGGGGCGCTGCTGCTCGCGTCCATCGTCATTTTCTCGCGCCGAGACTTCAAGTGATGCCAGCCGAGGAAGCGCCGACCGCCGAGGCGGGTCCGCCGTTGGGTGGGTTGGGCCTGGCGCTCGCGATCGTGGTGCTGCTGGGCGGCGCGCTGGCCGCGCAGGCGGCGCGCGACAATCGGTACGCCGCGTGGGAGGCTGAATCCTCGTTGCTCTACGTGCGCTCGGGCGCGGTGCTGACGCGGCTGGGCCTGGCGTTCGACGACTTGTTGGCCGACCTGTACTGGATCCGGGCCGTGCAGCACTACGGCTCGACGAAGATCGCTGATGAAGCCGACCGGACCTACGACCTGCTGTATCCGTTTCTCGACTTCACCACGACGCTCGACCCGCGTTTCAACATCGCCTACAGATTCGGAGCGATCTTCCTGACCGAGGCGTACCCGGACGGCCCGGGCCGGCCGGAACAGGCGATCGCCCTGCTCGAGAAGGGCGTCGCGGCGATGCCAGAGAAGTGGCAGTACGTGATGGATATCGGTTTCATCCACTACTGGTGGCTCCACGACTACGAGGCTGCGGCTGAGTGGTTCAGGATCGCGAGCGAAGTGGAGGGCGCACCTTGGTGGCTCGAGCCGCTGGCCGCCACGACGCTCGCGCAAGGCGGCCAGCGGGGCGGGTCGCGGCTGCTCTGGCAGCAACTGTTCGAGACGAGCGACAACGAGTGGCTGCAAGCTGAGGCCGGTCGCCGCTTGCTCCAGCTCGACGCACTGGACGCCCTCGATCAGCTCGCTCTGGCGGCCCAGGCCTACCGCGATCGGACCGGGGATTGGCCGCGGACCTGGGCGCAGCTCATCGACACCGGGCTCGTGCCGTTCGAGCCGCTTGACCCGACCGGGACCGGCTACATCCTGGTTCCCGGGACCGGCGAGTTCGAACTCTCGCGCGAGTCCTTGCTCTTCCCGTTGCCCCGCGAACCTGAGGCGCTGCCGGACCCTCCGTCGTGAGTCCTGAGACGATCGAGTGGGTCCTCGTGGCGCTGGCCGGCCTTGGCGTCGGCAGCTTCCTCAACGTCTGCATCCACAGGCTGCCCCTGGGCGGCTCCGTGGCCTCGCCGCCCTCTCATTGCCCCCAATGCGGGGCCCGCATCCGGTGGTACGACAACGTCCCGGTACTCAGCTACCTGCTGCTGCAGGGGCGGTGTCGAGGCTGCCGCGTGGCGATTTCGCCTGTCTACCCGCTGGTGGAAGCCGCGGTGGCTGGGCTGTTCGTGCTGCACTGGGCGCTGTTCGGGTGGCAGCTACTGCTGGCCGTCCGCCTCGTGTTTGCCAGCGCGCTCGTCGTCCTGTTCATGATCGATCTCAGGCACCATATTCTGCCCAACCGGGTCACGCTGCCGGGGATCGGCGTCGGGTTGGCGTGCAGCCTGGTGGCGCCGCCAGGCTGGATGAGCGCCACGGTCGGCGCGGTGGCGGGGGGCGGGGTCTTGTTCCTCATCG
Source organism: Acidobacteria bacterium UBA2161 (assembly GCA_002328835.1). Classification (GTDB taxonomy): domain Bacteria; phylum Acidobacteriota; class Vicinamibacteria; order Vicinamibacterales; family UBA823; genus UBA2161. The sequence goes on from DCWN01000033.1 coordinate 26,536, forward strand.
CGGAAAGCTACTATCGGATCCGCGGCGAGGAGGGGCTCGGGATGGGCGACGTGAAGATGCTGGCCATGATCGGCGCGTTCCTTGGATGGCAGCAGATGATCGTGACGCTGATCCTCTCCTCGGTGGCCGGGTCGATCGTGGGCATCGGGCTGCTGGCCTCCGGCCGGGGCGGCCTGAAGTACGCGCTGCCGTTTGGCACCTTTCTCGCACTCGGCGCGTTGGCGGCGAGCCTCGTCGGCGATCCGCTGTGGCGCTGGTACGCGTCGTTCTACTAGCGCGGACATGACTCAGTCTGGATACCTCCTACTCGGCCTGACAGCCGTCGTCGGCGCGTTGGTCGCCGTACTCGTCTTCGCGGTGCTGCGGGTCGGTGCCGCGGCGCGCAAGGCGAGCAGAGGCGCGCGTGACGGTGCGGCCGAGAACGCCTTCCTCGCGGCGGCCCTGCAGGAGGCCGTCGCGAAGCTGAAGGAGCGGGAACGGGCCAGTGCGGCCCGGGCGACCGCGTCAGAGCGCCTGTTGGGGGAAATCATCGTCAGCATGGCCTCGGGGTTGCTCGTGGTCGGCTTGGGAGGTGAGGTTCGCATCCTCAACCCGTCGGGGCTTCAGATGTTGGGGCTCGAGTTGATTGCGGACGATGCGAGATTCCAGACGCTGCTCGGCGCGAGCGCCCCGGCGCTCGTCGCCGCGATCGAGGAATGTCTGACCTCCCGGCATCCGATCGTGCGCCGGGCGGTCGACGTCCGACCCGCTGCGGGGACGGCCGGGGCGACCCATCTGGGCGTCACGGTGTCGCCAGTTCTCGACGAGTCAGGGGTTCTGCAAGGCGCGGCGGCGGCCCGATCGCCCGATACGGCGAACGAAGCGTCATCGCCAGGCTGAGTGGTGTCTAAGCACCGTGTTCTGTTACACTTAGGTAGGCGGTTACCGACGGCCCAGGCGGCCGTGAGATCGGGAGAGTGACGACATGTGCAGCTGGAAGGCCGTGTGCGGTGCCGTGATGGTTCTCCTGATGGGGTCGCTGGCCAGCACGGTCGGCGCACAATCCCTCGCGGAAATCGGACGCCGGGAAGAGGCGCGCCGCAAGGCGCTCGAAACGCCGTCCAAGGTGTACACCAATGCCGACCTCCGCGGCGGCGGTACGTTGACCACCTCGTCGGGTCTGCCCTCCCAGGGCGCCGACACGCCCGCACAGGCCGCCGACATGCCAGGCCAGGGCGCGCTCGGCGGCCTCCCGAATTCAGCCGATCCGACCGAGCCGGACGTTCCCGCTGCGGCCGACGACGCCGCGGAACCTCAGCGGGACGAGGAGTACTGGCGCGGACGGATCACCTCCGCTCGCCAGCAGCTGTCGCGTAACGAACTGTTCAGGGACGCGCTCCAGAACCGGATAGACGGTCTCTGGGCGGAGTTCACCGCGACCGACGATCCGTTCCAGCGGCAGGAGGTCGAGTCGAAGCGGCTCGACGCGTTGGCCGAGATGGAGCGGATCGACGAGGAGATCGAGGCGCAGCAGGAGGCCATCGCCGACATTCAGGAAGAGGCGCGCCGAGCCGGGGTGCCGCCCGGTTGGCTTCGGTGAATCGCGTCGTCCACCCCTGCGTTTCGCCTGCGCTGGATCCGCCGAGCTGAGCGGAGGCCAGGAGTTCCAGCCGGTGCCTACACCGCCCCCTTCGCCGTCTACGCAAATTCTCATCGTCGAAGACAAGGACTCGTTGCGCACGATGCTGCGCCACGCGCTCGAGGGCCACGGCCACGGCGTGGTCGAAGCGCGGGACGAGGTTGAAGCGAAGCAGCAGCTCGCCACAACTCGGCCGACCGTGGTGCTGTCGGACCTTCGCTTGCCACAGGGCGACGGCTTTGGCGTGCTGCGGGCCGTGAAGGAGCAGGATCCCGAGACGCCGGTGATCGTCATGACGGCCTACGGCAGCATCGAGGACGCCGTGGCCGCGATGAAGGAAGGGGCCCTCGACTTTCTCGCCAAGCCGGTCGACCCCGAGCATCTGCGTCTCCTGGTGGCCCGCGCCATCGAACAGCGTCAGCTCGTCACCGAGAACGTCGCGCTGAAGGAAGAGCTGGCGGCTCGCCGGGGGATGCCGCACATCATCGGCAACGATCCAAAGCTGGCCAAGATTCTGGCGACGCTCGAGCGCGCGGCGCGCACCGACACGACCGTGCTACTCGAGGGTGAGAGCGGGACCGGGAAAGAGCTCTTCGCGAGAGCACTGCACGCGCTCAGCCCCCGAGCCGAGCGACCGTTCGTGGCGATTAACTGCGCCGCGATTCCTGACGCCCTGCTGGAATCGGAACTGTTTGGTCACGAGAGGGGCGCCTTCACGGGCGCCGTGGCCAGAAAGCTGGGCAAGTTCGAGGTCGCGGATCGTGGGACCCTGTTCCTCGACGAGATCGGCGATCTGCCGCTGGCGTTGCAGGCGAAGATTCTGCGGGCGCTCGAGGAACGCTGCTTCGAACGTCTCGGCGGCACGACCGAACGGCGAGTGGACGTTCGCGTCGTCGCTGCCACGAACAAACGGCTCAAGGAGAGAGTGGCGGCCAAGCAGTTCCGGGAGGATCTCTACTTCCGCCTGTCGGTGTTCCCGGTGTCCATTCCGCCGCTGCGCGAGCGCTCGAGCGACGTGCCCTTGCTGGCTCGCCACTTCATCGAGCGGTTCTGCGCCGATCTCAGGAAGCCCCGATTGACGCTCTCCTCAGACGCCGCGGCTGCCCTCCAGGGCTATGCCTGGCCGGGGAACGTGCGAGAACTGCAGAATTGCATCGAACGCGCGGTGATTCTCACCGACGGCGACACGATCCGGCCGCTGCACCTCAACCTGTCGTCCGTGCTGCCGCGCGCGGACGACGCGGGCGCCGACACCTCCCTCTGGGCGCAGGTGGATCTGTCGGGCAGCCTGACGGACGCGACCAGCCGGGTCACCGCGGAGGTGGAGCGCCGGAAGATCCAGCAAGTGCTGAAGGAGGCCGGGGGGAATCGCGCCGAGGCCGCGATGCAGCTACAGGTCAGCCCCAAGGCCCTCGCCGCAAAGATCAAGAAATACGCGATCGGGGCACCCGCCGGCCGCCGCTAGCGGCTGACTAGCGCCGCAAGCCGAGCCGACGCAGCGCGCCGTCGATCTGCCGAGTGGTGACGTCGTCCACGGTGGTCACGGTGCCGATCGCCGAGGGCAGCACGAAGTGCAGCTTGCCGGCGACGACCTTCTTGTCCCGCTTCATCGCTTCGACGATCTGCTTCGAGGACAGGTCCGTCACTGAGGGCAGCGGTCCCATGCGCGTGATGAGAGCCGCGAGCGCCTGTCGGGCGTCCGGCGCCAGCTCGCGTCGGCGTTCGGAGAGGTCTGAGGCCGCGAGCATGCCGTATCCGACCGCTTCGCCGTGTCGGAAGCGGCGGTACTTCGTGATCGCTTCGAGGGCGTGTCCGACGGTGTGCCCGAAGTTCAGCGCGCGGCGCGGGCCCGCTTCACGCTCGTCAGCCTCGACGATGGCGGCCTTGATCCGGCAGCATTCGGCGATCACGGGCTCCAGGGCCCGGGGTTTCCGGGCGAAGAGTTCGGAGAGCTCGCGTTCCACCCGCGCGAAGAGGTCGTGGCTCGAGATCATCCCGTACTTGACGACTTCGTACAGCCCGGCTCGAAACTCCCGCCGCGGCAGGGTCGTGAGCACTGCCGGGTCGATGAGCACGGTCGCGGGCGCATGGAACGAGCCGATCAGATTCTTGCCCAGGGCGTGGTTGACCCCCACCTTGCCGCCGACCGCGCTGTCGACCTGTCCGAGCAGCGTCGTCGGGACCTGCACGACCGCGATGCCGCGGAGAAACGTGGCGGCCGCGAAGCCGGCGATATCGCCTACCACGCCGCCACCAACGGCCACCAGGGTCGTCTGGCGGTCGGCTCCGGCGCGGATCAGTGCTTCATAGATCCGACCGACCGTCTGGATCGTCTTGTAGCGTTCGCCGTCTGGGATCAGGATCGCCTCGGTATCCGGAAGCGCGGCCTTGACCGCGGCCCCGTGCAGCCGCCACACCGTGGAGTTCGACACGATGAATCGGCGACCCGATGGTGCGGCGTCGTCGATAAGTGACGCCAGCTTTTCGATCAGCCCGTGCGCAATCTGCACTTGATAGGTGCGGGCGCCCGCGGCGACGTCGATGCGCGTCAGCTTCATTGTTCGGAGAGGTCGGTCGGCCGATGATCGGATGCTCAGATGATCAGATGGTAGGATAGCAGCATATCCAAGTTTTCGCGTGATGCATCCGACAACGTCGGGGCGGGAGAGTGAGGCAGCGGTCGATGGCGGACAAGAAGGGCGCGTTCGTGACGGAGATCACTCCACGGTCGGAGGATTTCTCGCGCTGGTATCTGGACGTGGTGCGGCGAGCCGAACTGGCGGACTACTCGCCGGTGAAGGGCAGCATGATCATCCGTCCCTACGGCTACGCGATCTGGGAGTTGATGCAGCAGGCGCTGGACCGGCGCTTTAAGGCCACCGGACACCTCAACGCCTATTTCCCGCTGCTCATTCCAGAGAGCCTGCTGCGAAAGGAAGCTGCGCATGTCGAGGGGTTTGCGCCGCAGGTGGCGTGGGTGACGCAGGGCGGCGACGAGCCGCTCGAGGAGAGGCTCGTGGTGCGTCCGACGTCCGAAGCGATCATCGGGATGATGTACGCCAAGTGGATTCAATCGTGGCGCGACCTGCCGATGCTGCTGAACCAGTGGTGCAACGTCGTCCGATGGGAGAAGGTGACGCGCCCGTTCCTCCGCACGACGGAGTTTCTCTGGCAGGAAGGGCACACGGCCCACGAGACCGAGCGCGAAGCCGAGGAGGAAGCGCTCCGCATGCTGGGGGTCTACAAGGATTTCGCCGAACAGGAACTGGCGATGCCGGTGATCGAGGGGCGGAAGAGCGAGAGCGAGAAGTTCGCTGGGGCCGTGCACACCTACTCGATCGAGGCGCTCATGGGCGATGCGCGCGCGCTCCAGGCCGGGACGTCACATCATCTCGGGCAGAACTTTGCCAAGGTGTTCGACATCACGTTTCAGGCCAGGGACAAGTCGGTACAGCACGTCTGGCAGACCTCCTGGGGATTGTCGACGCGCCTGGTGGGCGGCGTCATCATGACGCACGGTGACGACTCGGGGCTGATTCTGCCGCCCAATGTCGCCCCGCATCAGGTCGTGATTGTGCCGATCTTGCGGGGGAACTGGCAGGAGACGGTGCTGCCGCACGCCGAGGCGCTGCGCGACGAGCTGGTGGCGGCCGGCGTGCGTGTGAAGCTGGACGCGCGTGATGAGCACTCGCCCGGCTGGAAGTTCGCCGAGTGGGAGCTTCGCGGTGTTCCGGTGCGGCTGGAGATCGGTCCGAAGGATATCGAGAAGGCGCAGGTCATGTCGGCTCGCCGCGATACGCGCGACAAGGCGGCGATACCCCGTGGCGAACTCGTGACGCGTGTCCAGGCGCTGCTCGGCGAGATTCAGCACGACTTGTTCGAGCGCGCGCGCCAGTTCCGTGACGACCAGACGTCGCACGCGGCATCCTACGAGGAGTTCAAGACGACGATGGACGGTCGGCCCGGCTTCGTCGTGGCGCCGTGGTGCGGCGATGCGGCCTGCGAAGCGGCGATCAAGACCGAGACGCAGGCGACGATCCGAAACCTGCCGATGCAGGCCGCCGATGTGAGCGGAACGTGCGTTCGCTGCGACGCGCCCGCGCGCGAGCAGGCCTACTTCGCGAAGGCGTACTAGCGGATCATCCAACCGGGAGGGCCGATGCTACGCGTGGGATTCGCGCTCGCGCTCCTCGTCGCGTGTTCAGGGCCGAGTCCGGCGGAGCAGGCTGCCGGATCGAGCGGGGCGGTGGTTTTTCCCGACGACACTCGTGTTCGGGTCGAGATCGCCGACACGGCGGCGACCCGAGAGCGCGGCCTGATGTTCCGTGAGTCGATGGCCGAGAATGAAGGGATGATCTTTGTGTTCGACGCCAGCGGGTTCTATCCGTTCTGGATGAAGGACACCCTGATTCCCTTGGACATGCTCTGGGTGGACGCCGGCGGGCGTGTCGTATCGATTGCGAACTCAGTGCCGCCGTGTCGGGCGGATCCGTGTCCGACCTATTCGCCCGAGGCCGACGCGCTCTATGTGGTGGAGGTCGTGTCGGGGTTCGCGAAGACCCACGGCGTCGAGGTTGGCGACGCGCTGACGCTCGTGGGCCTTCCCTGAACGGCTTCAGTCGACGACTACTGAACGCGGACGACCATCGCCGCCCGGCGGTTCAGGCGCCGCGTCTCTTCCCGCGAGTTGTCGTGCGCCGGCCGCTCTTCACCGTAGCTGACCGTCCGCAGCCGGCCGGCCCCGATGCCGCGGCTCGTTAGATAGTCGAGCACGGCCTGCGCACGGCGGTCGCCGAGCGCGAGGTTGTACTCCGCGGTGCCGATGTTGCAGGTGTGACCCTCGATCTCGATCTGTAGCGTCGGGGTCTCCTCGAGCGCGGCGATCGCCTCGTCCAGCACTCGCACGGCGCTTGGCCGGAGCGAGTACCGGTCGAAGTCAAAGTGCACATCCTCGAAGACGAACTCCCGCACGGCCGGTCGGACGACCTCCACGGTGACCGTGTCCGAGGCCTCTCCACCGCGCCCGTCCGTGACGGCGACGGCGATCGGCACGGCACCCTCGTCGTCGGGCGCCGTCCAGGCGGTGTCGGGCGCCGTCGGGTCGGCGAAGCTGCCCGAGCCGGCGCTCCAGCGGTAGCTCAGGGCGTCGCCGTCGGGATCCTGTGCCTGCGAGGTCAACTCCGACCGCTCCCCAACGTTGACGGTGCACGGGTTGCACCGCGCGGTGACCGTCGGCGGCTGGTTGCTCGGTGGTGGTGGCGGCGGTGGCGGCGGTGGCGGCGGCAGCACGTACACCCGGACGCCCGGGTGGTAACCGAGACGGACGAGAAAGTCCATCTTGTCACCGCTCGCCGAATCCTGGCCGGCATCGGATCTCGAGCCGTGATTGAGGGCGATGTTCAGGCCCGCGCCGGCGAAGAAGCCGCTCGAGGCCTGCCAGAGGACTCCGATCGTGGCGTCCAGGGGGCCACTGGTGGGGGAGAGCAGCGGCGATAGGGTGCCGTCTTCGGCCGCGAACGGCGTCTCGACCGTGACGTCGTCGAAGGTGGCCTCGCCGTGTAGCTCGGTGAAGAGGCGCACGGCGTTCGACGTTGAAAATCCGGCGCCGACGCCCCAGCGAAACCCGTTCGACAGATTGATGCCGCAAGGGCTATTGGCAGCGCAAAGCGTCGAGCCGTCTGGATCGCCGCGCATGGCGAAGCCACCGAATCCGGACAGTTCGACGCGCCCATTGACGTGCTTGCTGACGATGGCGTCGAGCTCGAAGCTCGGCTCGCCGGTGCCGATCCCCTCGTCGGTGTCACCCGTGGGCAGTTGAGCCACGGCGCGGATTGCGAAAGCGGCGCCCTGCTGCCGGTGCTCCGACGTCAGATTCACCTTCGCGCCGATGAGCAGGTCCCCGACGCCGCTGCCCCAGCCGGTCGTCATCAGCGGGTCGTCGTTCGTCAGGCCGCCGAACTCCGAACCATCGGCCCCGAAAATCGGACGGACGTCGCGGTCGATCCGCGTGACCGTGCGAAACGAGCCGAACAGCTCAACGCGATCTCGAATGCCCACACCGAAGGTGATCGGAAAGTGCGAAACGTTGGTGAAGCCCTGCTCTCGGTTGAAGCCGATGCGGCCGATCGAGACCGACACCTTGCGGTCGGGCAGAATCTCGCCGGTCGGTACGAACCAGAGTCCGGTATCCCCGAGGAAGGTCGTCGTGGCCGGCCGCGTGGCGAGTTCGCCCGCGTCATCGTCGGCATCGGCTGACTGTGCAACTGCCGGCGAAGTGCCGACCATCAGCACCGCCAGCACCCAGCCTGCGAGACCCAAGTACCGCCTCGCCATGTTCGTCTCTCCCTCGGAAGTCGCGTGACCGAATGGACCGAAGTTAAGTAGAACGTACGGATCCTCCAAAGTCAACGGGAAACCGGCGCGTTTCGCCGTGAGATCGCCCTATGGGGCGCGCCTACTCGTCGTCTTCAGAGTCTTCGGGGCGCTTCTTCTGGAACAGCCAGGCGATGCCAATGCTGATGCCGTAGAGGACCATCATCGGCGCGGCCATGGCGGTCTGCGTGACCGGGTCGGCCGACGGCGTCAGCACGGCGGCGATGATGAAGATCATGAGGATCGCGTATTTCGTGTTCTTCGCCAGGAACCGCGGCGTGACGAGGCCCAGCTTGGCGAGGAAGAACACCAGGGTGGGCAACTGAAACACGATGCCCATGGCCAGCATCATCTTCACGTAGAGCGCGAACACCGGCGCGATGCGCGGCAGGAACTCCATGTAGTCGGTGGTGAATCCGGCAAAGAAGCGCCACGCCAGTGGAAACACCGCGTAGTGCGAGAACAGTGCGCCGCCCAGGAAGAAGATCGTCGTGAACGCCACGAACGGGATGGCGAACCTCTTCTCGTGGGAGTACAGGCCCGGGGCAATGAAGAGCCAGATCTGCGACACCAGGATCGGCATGGCCAGCAGGAGCCCCACCAGCGCCGCCATCTTCATGTAGAGGAAGAAGGCTTCGGCAGGCTCCGTGTACACGAGGCGCCCGCCAGGGGGCAGCACCTCCTGCAGCGGCACCATGATGAACTCGAAGATGAACTTGATGAACGCGAACGCGACGACGAAGCCGCCGAGGATGCCGTAGGCGGCGTACACGAGCCGCTTGCGCAGTTCGTCGAGGTGCTCGAGAAACGACATCCGACCGGCTGAGGAGTCCTCTTCGTCCTCGGCGGGCGGAGGCGTGCCGGGCACTTGCGGTCGCGCGGGTACGGGGTGCGAGTCCCCGGCGGAATCCGACGCCATCGAGTTCGGTCAGCGAGACGTTCAGGCGCCCGAGTTGGACGGGCTCTGGCTCGGCGGGGGTTCTGCCGGAGCGCTCTCGGCCGGAGCCGCGGGTTCGGACGCTGGCGCTGTCGGCGTGGCCGGCACCGGAGCCGGCTCTGGCGTCGTCACACTGGGCGCCGAGGAGGGCGTCGTCGTCGAGGCCGCAGTCGGTGTCGACTCCGGCGTCTTGGTTTCCTCGACTCGGATCTCCTCCTCCAGCGTGTTCCGTAGATCGTTGGAGGCGCGCTTGAATTCGCCGATGCTCTTGCCCAGCGATCGGCCCAGCTCCGGCAGCTTTCTGGGGCCGAAGATGATCAGGGCAATGACGAAGATGATGATGAGTTCGGGCATTCCGATTGAGCCAAACATGTCCTGACGCTCCTTAAGAACCAGTGTCTCGGCGGTGCCTCGGTCGGACAATTCGGTGCCCGGCGACGGGGAAACGCTCGGCGCCGGAACCACGCCGTGGTCGGCTGCCAGCGCGTACACGTACCTGATCGCATTATAGAAACGTGCCCCCGCCCGGTCAAGCCAGCAGCCCCGCGCCGGTGCTCGGAACTCATTGCGAACTATGGGCTTATTTGGTACGATCCGTTGCATGCGTGCAGCCCAGTCTCTCTCCGCGGCGGTGATGGTGGTCGTGGTGTCGGCGCTCGTCGGCGGCCTGTTCGGCGGCCGGGCGCTTGCGACACAGGACCGCGTCGCCGAGCGATACAAGGTGTTCTCGAACGCGCTGGCGGCGATCGAGGCCAACTATGTCGAGGAGGTCGATACCGATCGGTTGGTCTACGGCGCGATCAACGGGATGCTGCAGACCCTCGACCCGCACTCGAGCTTCATGGATCCGCGCACCTATTCCCAGATGCGTGAACGGCAGGAAGGCCGCTACTACGGCCTCGGCATCACGATTCAGGTGCAGGACGGGGACATCACGGTCATGGCGCTCTTCGACGGGGCACCGGCCCACCAGGAGGGGATCCGTCGGGGCGACGTGATCGCCGAAATCGAGGGTGAGTCCGCCTCGGGCTGGACGAGCGACCAGGCGGTGCGCCGGCTGCGTGGCCCGAAAGGGTCGCCGGTCAACATCGCGATCCGCCGCCAGGGGTACGACGAGTTGATTCCGCTCGAGGTGACGCGCGACGAGGTCAGCATCCCGACGATTCGGGGCGCATTCATGGTGAATGCCTCGACCGGCTACGTCCGGCTGAGAGATTTCTCGGAAACGACCGACGACGACCTCGGGCTGGCGTTGGAGGATCTGGCCGGCCAGGGGATGCAGCAGCTGCTGCTGGACCTACGGGACAACCCCGGCGGGCCGCTCGACCAGGCGATCCGCGTGGCCAACCGGTTCCTGCCGCGCGGCGACATGATCGTCTACACGCGCGGTCGGATTCCGAACTCCGATCAGGACTACCACGCGAGCGAGGAGAGCGACTTCACCGACCTCCCGCTGGTCGTCCTGGTGAATCGGAACAGCGCGAGCGCGTCGGAAATCGTGGCCGGCGCCATCCAGGACCACGACCGCGGACTGATCGTCGGTGAGACGACGTTCGGTAAGGCCCTGGTGCAGTCGATCTACCGGGTGAGCGAAGGGGCCGGTCTGGCGTTGACCACGGCACGCTACTACACGCCGAGCGGTCGCCTCATCCAGCGGCCGTGGGATGGCACATTCGACGAGTACCTGATGTACTCGATGCGCGACCAGGAAGCCGATCGTCAGCACTCGAGTACCGACCTCAAGTACACCGACGCGGGTCGGCAGGTGTACAGCGCGGGCGGCATCGAGCCGGACGAATTCATGGCCGGTCCGGTCGAGGGCTTCGATCCGACGCCGATCGGGCGGCGACTGTTCGCGCGTCAGGCGTTCCCGCGCTACGCGCAGAAGTACTCGGCGATCGGCGACACGCGCATCCGTGAGCAGGGGCGCGATCGGGTGCTGGTGGACCGCGACTTCGACATGACGGACGAGATCGTCGACGATTTCATGCAGTTCCTCGCCCAGGAGCGCGTGGCCATCGACGTCGACGCCCTGGCGGATGACGCGGCGTTCGTGCGAGCGATGATCCGCTACACGATCGACCTCGACCTGTTCGGCGAGGTCGACGCTCGCCGGCATCTCGTCGAGGTCGACCCGCAGGCGAAGTTCGCGCTGACGCTCTTCGACAAGGCCGAGGCCCTCACACGCCTGGCGCGGCCTGGGCAGCCAGTCGAGCCCTAGACCTAGACCAGCCCGGAATCGCTGGGCGAATACCACATTTTGTGGCGCACTTTCATCTTGCCCCAAGGGCTAGGCCCTTGGTACACTGCGGCCGTTCCCAAGGGCCGTCGGGTGACTGCCCGGTGAGCACGGGAATGGCGCGTAGCGGGCCGCAGAGTGCCCTGACGGCACCTTGAGACGGGCCCGAGCCTTGACCCTCATCGGCGGCCCCCGCCTTCGTGATGGCCGCTGGAGGGTGCTTGCGACGGCGGTGTGTGAGCGCTCCCAGCCGCTCGATTGCTGAGGTGTCATGACCTTCGATCGCGCGGCTGTTCGTTCGTACTGCTGAGGGCAGCATTGATGCAACTGCAGCACCTCGAGATCTCCGGCTTCAAGAGCTTCCCCGACCGGTCCCAACTGAAGTTCGACGACGGCGTGACCGCGATCGTCGGACCCAACGGGTGCGGCAAGAGCAACGTGGTCGATGCCATCACCTGGGTGCTGGGGGAGCAGAGCGCGAAGAGCCTCCGGGGCGACCGGATGGAGGACGTCATTTTCAGCGGCAGCGACGGTCGTAAGCCGACGGGCGCCGCCGAGGTCAAGCTGATGCTTCGCGGCGTCACGGTGGCCCGGATCGGTGGCGTGAGTGGGCGCGGGGCGGCGAACGGCAATGGCAACGGTAACGGCGGCGTCGAGCACGCCGGCTCGGCCGAGGCCATGGTCGAAGAGGTGGCGGTCGAACTCGCGGTCGATCCCGGATCCGACGAGGAACTCGAGACGGACGAGGCCCCGCCCCGGGTCGCGCGCGACGTGGAAGTGTCGCGCCGACTGTATCGATCGGGTGAGAGCGAGTATCTGATCGACGGCAAGGTCTGCCGTCTTCGCGACGTGCAGGACCTGCTGATGGACTCCGGCGTTGGGATCAAGGCCTACGCCGTCATCGAGCAAGGGAAGATCGGCCAGATTCTCAGCGCTCGACCGTACGATCGGCGCCAGTTGATCGAGGAGGCGGCGGGCGTCACGAAGTACAAGACCCGCAGGCGCGCCGCCGAGCTGAAGCTCGAGGCGGCCCAGCAGAACCTGACACGGGTCGACGACATCGTCTACGAGGTCGACAAGCAACGCAACGCGCTGAAGCGCCAGTCGGCGAAGGCCCGCCGCTATCAGCGGCTGCGCGACGAGTTGCGTCGCTGGGAGAAGGTCTCGTTCGCGCGCCGCCACCACACACTCGCGCTCGCCATCGAGTCCGCCGACGCGCGACTTGCCGACGTGCGCACGACCGAGCAGGTCACGGCGGCGCGCCTGGCCGAAGTTGAGGCGCGCCAGGAGCGCTTGCGGATCGAGTTGACCGAGGCCGAGACCCGCGCGACCTCGACTCGCGACGCCGCGCATGGCCGAGAACTCGAGATCGATCGACGCCAGCAACAGTTGAAGTTCGACGGCCAGCAGGTCGCTGAGTTGGCCACGCTCGCCGAGGAGATTCGCACCGAACTGAAGACGCTCGACGCGCGCCGCGGGCCGGCACGCGAGGCGATTGCCCAGGGGCGCGCCGAGGCTGGCGGGGCCGCGACCGAGCGCGGGCAAGCGGAGCACGCGATGGCCTCCGAGGAGACGCGGTATGCGGCGGCGCGCCGCGACGTCGAAGGGCTCGAGGGCGATGTCGAAGCGGCGCGCAGTGAAGTGTTCGCTGCGATTAACGCGGCCACGGCGCTTCGCCACGCCGCCGAGCACGCGGCCAGCGCGGGTGAGCGAGTGTCGGCCGAGTTGGCCAAGCTCGACATCGAGTTCTCCGAACTGGACGCCGAACAGGCTCAACTCGAGACCTCTCACCGATCGGCGTCGACTGACCGCGACGCGTCGCGCTCCGCGTTGACTCGGCTGACCGAGACCCACGCCGCGCGCCGGCAGGAGCTGGAAGGCCTGCAGCACGAGCAGGCCGGTGTTTCGGAATCGGCACGCGCGGGAGAGCGGGAGCTGACCGGCCAGACCGCGCGGCTGAAGTCGCTGGAGGAGTTGGAGGCGGCGCGCGCCGGGTACGGCGACGCTGCTCGGCTCCTGTTGGTCGAGTCGAACGGGAGCATCAGTCACATGGGTTCCGTCGCAGACCATCTCGAGGTCGACGCGCGCTACGAACTGGCCGTCGAGGCGTGTCTGGGTGACCTGCTGCAGCGCGTCGTCGTGCCCCGTCACGAGCACGCGGCCGAAGGGCTTCGCTTCGTCAGGGACCGCGACGCCGGACGGTGCGGATTCCTGGTGGTCGAGCGCAACGGCGGCAGTGATGTGCCGGCTGCCGGCACTGAAGCGGATGCGCCCGCTGGCTTGGTGCCGGTCGCGTCGATCGTTCGGGTGAGTGGGCCGTGCGCCCCGGCCGTCCGGGCGGCGATCGGGCAGGCCTACGTCGCGACCTCGCTCGACCAGGCGTCGCAGGTGGCGCCGACGGTGGTCGGGCCGATCGCGACGCTCGCCGGAGAGGTCGTGCGTGGCGCCCACCTGGTGTCTGGCGGCGTCAAGGCCGAGGCGCGAGGGATTCTGGCGACCAAGCGAGAGATCAAGTCCCTTCGCGAGGCGATTGCCGCACAGCGGACTCAGGTCGAGTCGTCCGCCCGGAGGCTGGAGGAACTGGATCGCGCCGTCGAGGCTGCGACGGCAGCGCTGGAGGCGCTCGACGAGGAGCGGCAGTCCCACGAGAAGCTGGGTTTGGAACTGGACCTCCGACTGGCGGCGCTGGGAGACGACGCGACACGGATCACCCGGAAGCGGGAGTTGCTCGACGCCGAGCGGCGGCGAGCCGACGAGGAGCGCACGGCCCTGCGGGCGCGCCACGACGAAGCGCATGCCTCGATCGCGAAGATCGATGCCGAGCAACAGACGGCCGATGACCGACTCGCTGCGGCGCAGCGTCAGTTGTTCGACGCGCGGTCGTCGATCGAATCGATGGGGCAGCGCTTCGCCGACGCCAAGGCCTTGCACGCGCGTCTCGTCGAGCGCGCCGCGTCGGTCGCGGCAGACGTCAGGCGCCTCGAGGATGCGTCGGCGGAACTGGAGGCCAGGGTCACGAGCCGCCAGGACGATCTCTCGCGCACCGACAGTCGCCGCCAGTCGCTGCAGGTCCAGATCGAGCAGTCCAAGCAACGGCTCGACCGAGATGTGGGCGAGTTGGAGACCCTGCGGGCCGATGTGCGGTCGGCCGACGAGCGGCTATCGGAGTTGCGGGGCCGGGTCGAGGGTGAAGATGCCACGGTGCGGTCGGTGCGCACCGCGCTCGAGGAGGTCCGGGCCCGGGTTGGCCGTCTCGAAGTCGCGCAGGCGACCGCGCAGGCCGATCTCACGCACCTGGCGGCGGCGTGCCTGGAGGCGGTTCAGGCGGATCTGCCGTCGGTGATCGCCGAAGTGGAGCAGCTCGAACGTGACGGCAAGATCGAGATCGACGCCGCCCTCGGCTCCGCGCTGTCCTCTGCCGATGCCGATGCCGACGCCGAGCCCGCGGCTGAGACTTCGGCCGATGGTGACGAGCTGCCCGCCCGCCCGTCCTCGCCGGAAGACGTGATCGCGGAATTGAAGGCGAAGATCGAGCGCCTGGGTGCCGTCAACATGATGGCGATCGAGCAGTTCGACGAACTGGATAGCCGCTATGCGTATCTGACGACGCAGCGAAAGGATCTGCTCGATTCGATCGCCGCGACGACCGAGGCGATCCGGCGGATCAACAGGACGACGGTCGAGCGGTTCCGCACCGCATTCGACGCAATCAATGCGCACTACCAGCAGATGTTCTCCACGCTGTTCGGTGGTGGACGGGCGGGGCTGGTGCTGCTCGACGAGGCGGACCTGCTCGAGAGCGGCATCGACATCATCGCGCAGCCTCCGGGTAAGCGCCTGCAGAGCGTGCAGTTGCTCTCAGGCGGCGAGAAAGCCCTCTCGGCGATGGCGCTCATGTTTGCGATCTTCAAGTACAGGCCGAGTCCGTTCTGCCTGCTCGACGAAATTGATGCGCCGCTCGACGACATCAACATCGGCCGGTTCGTCGAGATGCTTCGGGGCATGCTCGACGAGACGCAATTCGTGCTCATCACGCACAATCGCAGGACGATGGAGATCGCGGACCGCCTCTACGGCGTCACGATGGAAGAGCCGGGCGTGTCGAAGCTGATCTCCGTCCGGCTCAACTAGCGGACGGCGAGCCCGCCACCGTTGCTACCGTACCGTGAACGAAGACAAGGCGACCCGGTATCACCGGCTGCGTCGCCGCGCCACGCTGACCTCACGCGGCATCAGCGTCTTGCTGCTCGCGGCGATGCTCTTGACTGGCGCGTCGGCCGCGCTGCGCGATTTCGTTGCGGGTGCCGACGGGGAGGTCTCGCTCTCCGGGGTCGCCCTGTCTACCGCCTGCCTGATCCTGTGTCACGAACTGCTGATTCTTCCGGTGCGGGTCTGGCTCGAGTACCTGGAGCGCCGGTACCGGCCGGCGACGTCCTCGCCGGCTTCGCCGGTCGACTACCTGAAAGTGTCGGGGGGCCTGCTTGCCGTTGGACCGCTTGGCGCGAGTCTGCTGTACGCCGTCATCGAGTCCTGGCCGACACGATGGTGGCTGGTGATGGGCTCGGTGTTCGCCTTGATCGTGGTGGGCGTGGTGACGGCGGTACCGGCCGTGATGTTCCGGTTCTTCGCGCCGACGCCGCTGGCGCGGCCCGAGCTACGGGATCGTCTGAAGCGACTGGCGGCGAGGGCCGGTGCACCCGATGTCGAGGTCCACGCGCTCGACCCGGGCGGGTTGGGCAAACCCGCCAATGCTGCCGTCGTCGGTGTCGGGGATCACCGGCGCGTGCTGCTCTCGGACACGCTCGTCGCCGGCTATTCAGATGACGAGATCGAGGTCGTCATCGCCCACGAACTGGGGCATCACCTGCACGGCGACCTCTGGAAAGGACTCGCATCGGACATCGCGACGATTCTGGTCGGTTGCTTCGCCGCGTCGCACGCGCTGCTCCTACTGGGGCCGTCGGTCGGCCTGTCCGGCTCCAGCGACCCGGCCGGGCTTCCGCTGGTGCTACTCGCCGGCGGGGCGGGCGTGCTGGTGATGGCGCCGGTGCGCAATCAGCTGTCTCGCCACCACGAACGACGGGCCGACCGATTCGCGCTCGAGCTGACCCGCAACCCCGAGGCGTTCATGTCGGCGATGCGGCGCCTCGGGGAGGAGCATCTGGCCGAACGCCCGTCACGCTGGCTCGCGTGGCTGTCCTATGCCCACCCGCCGGTGCACGAGCGAATCGCGGCCGCTGGGATGATGGCCGAGGTGTGGAGCGGAGCGGTGCGGACCGAACCGCGTTGAGGGTTGCGGCCTGAGGTGGATTCGGTCCAATCGGTGTCAGCTGCGCTTGACCGGCTGACGATCCTGCTTGCCGGGCGCGCCCGCCGCCGCGCCGTCAGAGCCGCCCGCCTCCTGGAGCAGCGCCTTGCGGCTGAGCCTGACCTTGCCCGACGGATCGATGTTGATCACCTTGACGAGGATCTGCTCGCCGTCCTTGAGCTCGTCTCGGACGTCCTTCACCCGATGGAGCGCTATCTCCGAGACGTGTAGCAGCCCATCGATGTTGGGCATGATCTCCACGAACGCCCCGAAATCCGTGATCCGCTGCACCTTGCCCAGGTAGGTCTTGTGCAGCTCCGGGCTGGCCGTGAGCTCCTGAATGATGTCGATCGCCTTCTGGGCCGATGTTTCGTCCACCGAGGCCACGTTGACGCGACCGTCGTCCTCGACGTCGATCTTCACGCCGGTGCGGTCGATGATGCTGCGGATCATCTTGCCGCCGGGTCCGATGACGTCCCGAATCTTGTCCACGGGAATCCTGATCGTGACGATGCGCGGCGCGAATGTCGAGACGTCCTCGCGCGGAGCCCCGATTGTCTCCGTCATCTTCTGCAGGATGTGCAGCCGTCCCGCCCGCGCCTGCTCGAGCGCCTTCCGCATGATGTCCATCGTGATCCCGGTGACCTTGATGTCCATCTGCAGGGCGGTGATGCCATCGACCGTGCCGGCCACCTTGAAGTCCATGTCGCCGTAGTGATCCTCGGCACCGGCGATGTCGCTCAAGATGGCGTGCCGACCGGTCGACTCGTCCATGATCAGCCCCATCGCCACGCCGGCGACCGGAGACTTCAGGGGAACGCCGGCGTCCATCAAGCTGAGTGACGCGCCGCACACCGTCGCCATCGACGAAGACCCGTTCGACTCGAGAATGTCCGACACAACCCGAATCGTGTACGGGAACTTGTCTTCGTCGGGAACGGTCGGGGACAGCGCCCGCTCGGCGAGCGCGCCGTGGCCGATCTCACGGCGCCCCGGTCCCCGAAGGAACTTCACTTCGCCGACCGAGAACGGCGGGAAGTTGTAGTGCAGCATGAAGCGGCGATAGCTCTCGCCGGCCAGGGATTCGATCTTCTGTTGATCGTCGGCCGTGCCAAGCGTCACCGTGACGAGTGCCTGGGTCTCGCCCCGCGTGAAGACCGCCGAGCCGTGCGTGCGGGGAAGCGTGCCGACCTCGGTCCAGATCGGGCGGATCTCGTCGAACGCCCGGCCGTCGAGCCGCGTGTTGCGTTCGAGAATCTCGGTCCGCAGCACCTGCTCGCTCAGCGCCTTGAAGATCCGTTTGGCGGCGGCGCGCTTGTCCTTGTCCTCCTCCGGGATCGATGCGAGCAAGTCGGCCTGCACCCGATCGACCTGCTCGTAGTTCTCGATCTTGCCCTTGATCCGCATCGCCTCGGTCAGCGGTTCGAGCGCCTGACTCTCGACCTCCTGCTGTACGTCGGCCGCGATCGACTCCGGAGTCGCCGCCAGTTTAGGTTTGGCGATCTCGCCGGCCATGGCGTCGATCTGCTCGACGATCTGTCGGATGGCCTCGTGTCCAGCTTCGAGCGCCTGGACGATCTGTTCCTCCGAGACTTCCAGCGACCCGGCCTCGACCATCACGAGCGCGTCGCGGCTGCCGGCGACGACGAGGTCGAGTCGGCTCTCTGCGCGCTGCGCGTAGGTGGGGTTGATCACGATCTCGTCGTTGACCAGCCCGACCCGGACGGCCGCGATCGTCTTCTGGAAGGGGATGCGCGAGAAGGAGAGTGCGGCCGAGGCGCCGGTCAGCGCCAGGACGTCGGCATCGTGCTCGCCGTCTGACGACAGCACGAAGGCGATCACCTGGGTCTCGCGCCGCCAGCCTGCTGGAAACAGCGGCCGAATCGGCCGGTCGATGACCCGGCTGGTCAGCGTTTCCTTTTCGGACGGCCGCGCTTCGCGCTTGAAGAAGCCGCCGGGAATGCGTCCAGAGGCGTAGGCGTACTCTCGATAGTCGACCGTCAGCGGGAGGAAGTCGATGCCCTCGCGTTCGGTGTTCGCACAGCACGCCGTGACGATGACGACGGTGTCACCGTAGCGGACGATGGCCGATCCATCGGCCTGTTTGGCTAGTTTTCCTGTTTCGATCGAAAGCGTCTTGCCACCGATCGTGAATTCACGCTTGTACATCAGTTTCGTCGCCTCGGATGGTGTGGTCGGCGAGCCGCGCCGCCATCGTGGATCTGGCGGGTGGATGGGGGACTGTCCAGCTACCCGTGTTCGAGCCTACTTGCGGATACCCAGCCGCTGGATCAATTCCGTGTAGCGCTCGGAGTCCTTGCGCTTCAGATAATCCAGCAGGCGTCGACGCTGTCCGACGAGCTTGAGCAGGCCCCGCCGCGAATGGTGATCTTTCGCGTGTACCTTGAAGTGTTCGGTCAGGTAGCTGATCCGATCGCTGAGGAGGGCAACCTGTACTTCGGGTGACCCAGTATCGCTGTCGTGGGTCCGATAGGAACCGATCACATCCGACTTTCGCTCCCGCTGCAGAGTCACGTCTCTACCTCCACGTACGGCCCAGGGTGAGCGCTTGCGGGCCTACGCGCCCGCTCCAGGCCGCCGTTGCTGTCTCTGGTTTCTACTCATCTATGAACCACCAATGTTAGACCAGAACGACCCGTGGATGCAAAGCGCCGTCTCGGGCTTCCGCGAGGGCGACGAGTTGCCCGGTATCGTCCAGCAGGCGAATCCGACCCGCTGGTGGTTCGTCGGCCACACCGACGTCCGCCAGGTCCGAGTGCACGATCGGCTGACCGTGTGCCGCGCGCCGCCGGCCACGGCTCGTGAGCGTTGCCGTCGGCCACTCCGGGAGCAGCCGGGAGAGCGGCACCAGTCGCTCGTCGACGAGGGCGGTCGGCAGGCCCTCGCGGTCCATGGGCACGGCCTGCGCGAGATCGAAGGCGCCGGTTCGCGTGCGACGCAAGGCCTCGAGGTGGGCGCCACAGCCCAGGGCCTCGCCGATGTCCTGCGCCAGGGATCGGACGTAGAAGCCCGCCGAGCATTCCAGCGACAGGCGAAGTCGGTCGTCGGCCAGTTCCAGCAGTTCCAGCTGGTTTACGGCGACCGGCACGGGTGCCGGGGCGATCGGCCGGCCCCGTCGCGCGAGCGCATAGGCGCGAGTGCCCGCGATCTTCTTGGCGGAGTACGGCGGCGGACGCTGGTCGAAGCGACCGCGAAAGAGCTTCAGCACCGACTCGACCGCCGCCTCTCCGTCGCGCGCTGGCGTCGGGCTGGCGTCGCGGGCCGGTTCGACCGGGGTGCCGAGCGCATCGTAGGTGTCGGTGGAGACGCCGAGCCGGATCGTTGCGGTGTAGACCTTCGAATCGCTCAAGAGAAACTGGGCAAGCCGGGTCGCGCGGCCGACGACGAGCGCCAGAACACCGGTAGCCAGTGGGTCCAGCGTTCCGGTGTGGCCGATTCGCTTGGTTCCCAGCGCGCGCCGTACCCAGGCCACGACGTCATGCGACGTCGGGCCGCTCGGCTTGTCGACAACCAGGACACCGTCAGTGGTCATCGGCGTCCGGGACCGCCTTCACGTTCCCGCGCGGCCATGGCCCTCGCTTGCCACGACCGCGGTTGCGGCCGCGGCTGCGGCTTCGTTCACGGCCGCCACGACCCGCGTGACGATGGCGTCGCGCGCATCCGGCGTGCTCGACTCGAGGGTGCAGCCGGCCGCGTTCCTGTGGCCCCCACCACCGAACGCGGACGCGACGGCTCTGACATCCACGCCGCCTTTCGAACGCAGGCTGACACGAACCGGCTCGCCGGCTGCCGTCTTGAACAGGACCACGGCCTGCACGGTGCGCGAGGCCAGCGGCAGATTGACGAGACCCTCGAGGTCGTCGAGGGTCGCGCCACTTCGGGTGAGCAGCGCATCGTCGAACGCGAGCACCGCCACGCCGTCATTGCCGACCAGGCGCATGTCGGTCAGCACGGCCCCCAGAACCTTCAGGCGCCCGACGCTGTACTGGTCGAACATCTGACGCGCGAGTCCCGGCGGGTCCGCTCCGGCGGCCGTCAACCGGCCGCAGATTTCGAACGTCCGCGCCGAGATCGCCCCGTGGTGGAACGACCCGGTGTCGGTGAGGATGGCCACGTACAGGTGCGTCGCCATCTCGGCGGTGAGTGGCACGCCGAGCGCGCCGATGACGCTCGACACGAGCTCGCCGCAGGCCGCCGCCGATTCATCGAAATAGTTGACGTCGCCGTAGAGCGTATTGCCCAGGTGATGGTCGATGTTGATTGCGAATGTACCGTCCAGGCCGGTCAGGCCAGTACGCGCCAGCTCTCCGCACTCCATGACGATGGCCGCGTCCCACTCACCGGCGACCGTCGGCCCGATGACGATCGTGCCCACGCCCGGCAGTCCGCGGCAGGCCTCCGGCGGCGGGTCCGCGCTCACGACTGTCACCTGCTTGCCCAGGGCCTCGAGGGCAAACGCCATCGCCATCTGTGAGCCGACGGCATCGCCGTCTGGTCTCGCATGCGACGCCACGACGAATCGCTCGCGGGCGCCGATCGCCTCGCAGACGTCTCGTAGCGTATGGTCCGTCGCCTTACTCGTCTTCGTCATGTCCGGATTCAGGATTCACGCCCCCGTCGCCCTCATCGGCTGCGGGTTCGGGTTCGATCTGCAACTCCTCCAGCAACTGCTCGACTCGGACCTGGTGTCCGATCGATTCGTCGAAATGAAAGGTCAGCGCCGGCGTCCGCTTGAGCCGCAACCGGCGTCCGATCTGATGCCGAAGGAACGATCCGGCGCGTTGCAGCGCTCGGCTCGATTGCCGCCGTTGGGCGTCATCGCCGAGCGTCGTGTAATACACATGGGCCTGCTGGAGGTCTGGCGTCACGCGCACCCGCGTGAGCGTCACGAAGCCGACACCTGGGTCCTTCACGTGGCGCGCGAGCAACTCGGAGAGTTCGGCTCGAACCAGGTCTGCCACGCGGTCGGGACGTGAGCCTTGGGCCATGGCTGGCTCGAGCCCTCAGGTGAGAAACTCGATCTGCGTGCGGGTCACCGTTCCAGGTTCCACGCGCTCGATCTCGTTCACGACCTTGGCGAGTGCCTCGTCGACGGCCGCGGTGTCGTTGCTGACCGCCACCACCGAGAGCGCTGCCCGCTGCCACAGGTCCTGATACTCGGTTTCGGCGATCGCCACGTTGAACTTCTTTAGCCGGTCCTTCACGCGGCGCAGCACCATCCGTTTGGCCTTGAGCGACTGCGCGTCAGGCAGGTGCAGTTCGACGGTCAGCAGGCCGACGATCGACATGATGGGGTAGCTGCCCCGCGCCGCCGCCGCGCTGCGACGGCTGACCTCAGGCGCGCCGCGGGACGGGCCTTCATTAGACCGTCGCGGCGACTTGCTCGACGGTGAACGCCTCGATGACATCACCGACCTTGATGTCGTTGAAGCGCTCGAACGCGATACCGCACTCCACGCCGGTCTTGACCTCGCTCACGTCGTCCTTGAACCGACGCAGCGAGCCGATGCGGCCCTCGTGGACCACGACGTTGTCGCGCAGCAGGCGGGCCTGCGCGTCGCCGGCGCGTGTGATCCGACCGTCGGTCACGATGCAGCCCGCAACCAAGCCGAACTTCGGCACCTTGAAGGTCTCGCGCACTTCCGCCGAGCCCAACCGCACTTCCTTCGTCGTCGGGTCGAGCAGGCCGGCCATGGCCTTCTTGATCTCGTCGGTCACGTTGTAAATGACGGAGTGGAGCCGCATGTCGAGCCCATCGCGCTCGGCGACCTCGGTGGCGTTGCGGTCGGGGCGGACGCTGAAGCCAATCACGATCGCGTTCGATGCGGACGCGAGCAAGGCATCGGATTCGTTGATCGCGCCGACGCCCTCGTGAATGATCCGAATCTTGACGCGCTCGTCGCTCAACTTCGTCAGCGTGTCGGACAGCACCTCGGCTGAACCCTGAACGTCGGCCTTGATGATGATCGGCAGTTCCTTGATGCCGCCTTCGGTGATCTGCTCCTGCAGCGATTCGAGCGTCAGTCGCGGCGATTTCGCGCCGAGCGCGCGTTCCTTCGCCTGGGTTTGACGCAGGTTCGCGATCTGGCGGGCCTTCGCGGCATCGGGGAGGGCCTGGAACGCATCGCCAGGCTGCGGTAGGCCACCCAGTCCGAGCACCTCCACCGGCGTCGACGGCGCCGCCAACTTGATCTGGCGCCCACGGTCGTCGAGGAGCGCCCGAACCTTGCCGACGACCGTCCCGGCGATGAACGTGTCGCCGACGCGCAGCGTGCCGTCCTGGACGAGGATCGTCGCGACCGGGCCGCGCCCTCGGTCGAGCTTCGCCTCAAGGACCGTGCCGGCCGCATTGCGCTTCGGGTTCGCCTTCAACTCGCCGAGTTCGGTCACCAGCAGGATCATCTCGAGCAGCAGCTCGATGTTCTCGCCCTTCTTTGCGGAGACGTCGACGGTGACGGTCTTGCCGCCCCAGGCTTCCGGGGCGAGGTCGAGGTCCGACAGCTCGGTCTTGACCCGATCGGGGTTCGCGTCGGGCTTGTCGATCTTGTTGACCGCGACGATGATCGGCACGCCGGCCGCGCGAGCGTGGTCGATCGCCTCCTTCGTCTGCGGCATGACGCCGTCATCGGCCGCCACAACGAGCACGACCACATCGGTGACCTTCGCGCCACGAGCGCGCATCAGGGTGAATGCGGCGTGACCCGGGGTGTCGAGAAAGACGATTCGCTGGTCTTTCGCGGACACGGCGTAGGCGCCGATATGCTGCGTGATGCCGCCTGCTTCGCGTTCGGCCACGCGCGTTTCTCGGATGGCGTCGAGTAGCGTCGTCTTGCCGTGGTCGACGTGACCCATGACGGTGACGACCGGCGCGCGCGGTTCGAGATCTTCCGGCTGCGCCTCTTGCTGCTCCACGTGGAGCATCTCCTCCTCGAAGCTGCGCATTTCGACGTCGGCGCCGAACTCGCGGGCGATCATCGTCGCGGTCTCGTTGTCCAGCGTCGTGTTGATCGTCGTCATGATGCGCTTTTCCATCAGTTTCTTCAGCACATCCTTGGGGCGCGTGTCGAGCTTGTCCGCCAGATCCTTGACGGTCATGCCTTCGGCGAGCGTGATCGTCCGTGTGATCTCCGGCGCCGGCGCTGGCGCGGCGGGCGCGGTCGCGCGCGGGTGCTTCCGCCGACCCGATCGACCGCCCGGCCGGAACGGCGGGCGGCGCCCGCGATGCGGCAAGCCTCCGGGGCGCGGCGGCAGTGGCGAGCGGGTCGTTGGCGACGGTGCCGGCCGCGTGCCACCGATCGGCGGGCGTGACGGCGACACGGCGACTCTCGGGACGCCGCCGCCGGCCACCGGCCGCGTGGCCGGGCGCGGCGGAGGCGGCGTCGGGCGCTTGACGGTCGTCTGGGGTGCCGCGGCCTTCGGCGCGGCCGGCGTGCTGTCGTCCTCGACCCTCAGCCGGAGGGTCGGCGGGACGATTCGCGCCGCGCGCGGCGGTGGAGTGGGCGCGGCGGGCTCGGGCACCGGCTCCGGTTCAGCGGCGGCCACCTCCGGGCTCGCCGCGACCACCGGCTCGGCCACCTCCACCGGTGCGCCGTCCGCGGCCAATGCGGGCGGTTGCGTCGGCGCGGCATCGGCCACGGCATCGGTCGCCTCGGCGTCGGCCTCGGCTTCGCCTTCTTCAGGCGCGGGCTTCGGCTTGACCTTGACCAGCCTCGGCGGAGGCAGCGGTCGTGAGGCAGGCTTGGCCGGTTCAGCCGTTCGCGCGCTGGCGCGGCCCTTGCGGCTCTTGGCCTTGGGCTTGCCCGTGAACATCGGCCCGCCCGGCACGCTGAGGCCGCGGTCGCGCGCCACGCGCTCGACGAACTGCCGGGCGACAACTTCTTCGATCGTGCTGGAGGCGCTCTTCACATCGATGCCGTGATCGCGCTTGAGCAGCGCGACCACATCCTGGCTCGTGGTGTTGAGCACTTCCGCGACTTTGTAGATCCGAACGGTGGCCAAACGTATCCTCGCCTCGTGACTGGTCGATGTAGTCTTGGGTCTCTTCCCCGAACGTTACGCTTACTCCGCCCGCTCGGGCGCGCCGGCTGCCTCCGCGACGGGTGCCTTCTCCGTGCCGGTGCCTTCGCTGGCGGCCGGCGCGTCCTTGGTATCGGTGCCGGCGTTGGCGTCGGCGACCTCGCCGACGGCCTCGGGCACGGTGGCGTCGCCGTCGGCCGCGGCCTCACCGCTCTCGACCGGCATGGCGTCCGGGGCATCCGGTGTCGCCTCGGCCGTCTCCTCATCCCCGGTGCTGGCAAACAGCGCGTCCAGCGCGACGGCCGGCTGGCTCGCCGCCACGACGCCCTTTGCCGCCTCCTGCACCGCGGCGGCCAGCGCATCATCGGCGCCGAGAATCTGGGCCAGCTCGTGGGCCGGCAGGTCGGTCAGCCGCTCAGCCGTGTGGAGCGACGAGTCCAGCAGGGTTCGCCACATGCCTTCGCCGAAACCCTCGACGGCGAACAGCGCCGCGGCGACGTCGGCCTGCGCGCGCTCGGCGTCGAAGCCTTCGAACTGCGCCTCGACTTCGCGGCGCTTCTCTTCCTCGCTCTTGATGTCGATCTTCCAGCCAGTCAGCTTCGCCGCCAGGCGGACGTTCTGCCCCTTCTTCCCGATTGCGAGCGAGAGTTGTCTGTCCTCGACGACCACTTCCATGACCCTTTCGGCCTCGTCGACGATGCCGACGCGCTGCACGCGCGCTGGGCTGATGGCGTTGGTGACCAGCGTGACCGGATCGTCCGACCACTCGACGATGTCAATCTTCTCGCCGCGGAGTTCCCGGATGATCGACTGCACGCGCGTTCCTTTCATGCCGACGCACGCGCCGACCGGGTCGACGTCGCGCTCGCGCGAGAACACCGCGACCTTCGCGCGGTCGCCGGCCTCGCGGACCGCGCCACGAATCTGCACGGTCGCGTCGTAGATCTCCGGGACCTCCTGCTCGAACAGCTTGATGAGCAGGGCCGGGTCCGTCCGGGACAGCACGATCTGCGGTCCCTTCGTGCTGCGGTTGACGCCCTTGATCACGGCACGGATCCGGTCGCCGGCGGTGTAATTCTCGGCGCGGGACTGCTCCTTGCGCGGCAGGAGGACTTCGATGCGCCCCATCTCCACGATGATGTCGCCGCTCTCGAATCGCTTGACGAGGCCGTTGACAACTTCGCCGACTCGGTCGCTGTACTCCGCGTAGATGTTCTCGCGCTCGGCCTCTCGAACCTTCTGAAAGATGACTTGCTTTGCGGTCTGCGCGGCGATACGCCCGAGCACATCGGTCGGCTTGGGGAATTCGATCTCCATGTCGACCTCGGCCTCGTCGCCATAGAGCTCCTGGGCTTCAGCCAGCGAGATTTCCTTCTCCGCGTCGGCGACTTCCTCCACGATCTGCCGGACGGCGAACAGTTCGACCTGTCCGGTTTCCGGGTTGAACTTCGTTCGGAGGTTCTCGTCGGTCTTGTAGTACTTGCGCGAGGCCGTCAGCACCGCATCCTCGATCGCCGTAATGATGACGTCGGGCTCGATCCCTTTTTCCTTCGCGAGCGCTTCGATAGTTTGCTGCAACGGGTTGTTCATGATGCGTCTACTCAGAATTCCACTTCTAGCCTGGCCCGCGTAATGACACCGAACGGCACGCGATGCATGCGCGAGTCGGCCTCCAGCAGCACCGCCTCGTCCGTGACGTCGTGGATCCGCCCCTTCAGGAAGCTCTGCCCATCGACGGCCTCGGAGACGACCACCTGCGCCAGCCGCCCGGCGAATCGGCGGTAGTCCGCTGGCCGTCGCAGCGGCCGGTCGAGCCCCGGGGACGACACCTCGAGGGTGTACGCGCCGTCCAGCACTTCCTCGACGTCGAGCACGGCGCTCAGTTCCCGACTCACGTTCTGACAGTCGTCGACGCCGATACCATCCTCGGCGCCGGCGTCGGGTCGATCGAGCACGACCCGCAGCACCCAGCCGGTCGACTCCCGCCGCCACTGGACGTCGAACACATCCAGACCATGCCCGCCCGCGACCCGTTCGGCCATGGCGTGGAGACGCTGCCACCTGTCGTCGACTGGACGCTCCACGATCGCTTCCGAGAGCCCTGAAAACACAAAAAGTGGGCACGAGCCCACTACACCCGGATCCTTTCGGATCAGGTCTATCGATGTTATCACGACGGTATGGCTACGGCAATGGACGGACGAGCAGATCGTAGTCGTGGCTGCCGACGATCTCGGTGTCGACGAGCTGGCCCGGCGCGAATCCGGACGGGTCGCACTCGGTGAGGTAGGTGATCGGGTCGATCTCGGGCGCCTGGCCCGCCCATCGGCCCCGGACCACGAGCGGATGCTCGGCCGAGTGTCCCTCGATGAGCACCCGCACCCGCTGCCCGACCCGTTCGGCCTGACGACGCGACGCGATCTTCTGCTGCCGGAGCATCAGATCGCGGCGACGGGCCGTCTTCGTGTCGGCCGGTACGTCGTCCTCCAGGGCGAAAGCCCGCGTCCCTTCCTCGTGCGAATACGTGAACACGCCGACATGATCGAACTGCGCGTGCTCCACGAAGTCGCACAGTTCGGCGAAGTCGGCATCGGTCTCTCCCGGAAACCCCACGATGAACGTGGTGCGCAGGGTGATCTCGGAGATCCGGTGGCGGAACGACTCGAGCAGCCGCTCGTAGCTGGCACGGGTGCCGGGTCGTCCCATCTGCCTCAGGATTGCCGCCGAGGAATGCTGCAGCGGCAGGTCGATGTAATTGCACACCTTGTCGCAGTCGGCGATCGCGTCGATCGTGTCGCCCGTGATCGTCGTCGGGTAGAGGTAGAGCAGGCGGATCCACTCCAGGCCGTCGACGCCGTTCAGGGCGTGGAGGAGTCGCGGGAGCGCGCCGCGCTCGTCACGATCCAGTCCGTACATCGTCGTGTCCTGCGAAATGAGGATCAGTTCCTTCACGCCGCGGGCCGCCATCGCCCGAGCCTCAGCCACGATCGAGTCAGCCGGTCGGCTGCGGTACCCACCGCGCAGCGTCGGAATGATGCAGAATGCGCACGCGTAGTCGCAGCCTTCTGCAACTTTGACGTAGGCGAGGTGCGAGGCGGTCGTGCGGCGCCTCGGCGTGTCGGCGTCGTAGAGGTACTTCAGCTGCCGGGGCTGGGCGGGTTCCGCGGCGGCCTCGACCGGGTCGCGTAGCAGTTGCATCGGCACGCCGGTGGCGCGCGCCGACCCGTCGAGCGCGCCGACGATGTCGGGGATCTCGTCGGTGCCCAGCACGGCGTCGATCTCCGGCATGTGCTTCCGCAGCTCGTCGCGATATCGCTCGGCCAAGCATCCGGTCACGACCAGACGCCGGCACGCGCCGTCCCGTTTGTGCCGCGCCACGTCGAGAATCGTGTCGACCGATTCTTCCTTCGCCTTGTCGATGAACGCACAGGTGTTCACGACGATGACGTCGGCCCCCTCGGCGCGCTCGGTCACCTCGTGGCCGGCGCGCTCGACGAGTCCGAGCATCACTTCGCTGTCCACGAGGTTCTTGGGGCAGCCCAGCGAGACGAAGCCAATCTTCATCGGGGTCTCAACGCCTACGGGTAGAGACGGTAGAGCATGCGGGGGTACGGAATGGCTTCCCGGAGGTGTTCCAGGCCGCACAGCCACGCGAGCAGGCGCTCGATGCCCATGCCGAATCCCGAGTGCGGGACGGTGCCGTACCGACGGAGGTCGAGATACCACTCGAAGGCTTCCTGGGGCAGGTCGTGCGTCTTGATCCGTGCGAGCAAGACGTCCAGGTCGTCTTCGCGCTGCCCGCCGCCGATGATTTCTCCGTAGCCTTCGGGCGCGAGGATGTCGACGGAGAGCGAGAGCTCGGGGCGGTCCGCGTCGGACTTCATGTAGAACGCCTTGATCTTCGAGGGAAACCGGTGCACCGCAACCGGCCGGTCGAACTGCTCGGCCAGCACGGTCTCGTCCGTGCCGCCGAAATCGCCGCCCCATTCGAAGGCTTGTCCGTTGGCGTTGAGCGTCTCGACGGCCTCGTCATAGGTGATGCGCGGAAACGGCGCCTGCACCCGTTCGAGTGCCGACACATTGCGCTCGAGCGTCGCCAACTCCCGCTGTCGCGTCTCGAGGACCTGCGCCACTACGGCCACCACGAGCGCTTCGCCAAGCTCGATCGCGTCGTCGAGCGTGGCAAACGCCATTTCCGGCTCGACCATCCAGAACTCGGTCAGGTGGCGCCGGGTCTTCGATTTCTCCGCCCTGAACGTCGGGCCGAAGCAGTACACGCGCCCCAGTGCCATGATGTTGGCTTCGTTGTACAGCTGGCCGCTCTGGGCGAGGTAGGCCGTCGCATCGTCGAAATACTGGACGGGGAAGAGCGTTGTCGTGCCCTCGCACGCCGCTGGCGTGAAGATCGGGGTGTCGGCGAGCGTGAAGCCTCGGCTGTTGAAGAAGTCGCGTACCGCGTCCACCACGGCATGGCGGATCCGCAGGATCGCCTGCTGCCGTGGCGAGCGGATCCAGAGGTGTCGGCGGTCGAGCAGGTAGTCGACGCCATGCTCCTTCGGCGTAATCGGGTAGTCGTGCGACTCGCCGAAGACCTCGAGGCCGGCAACGTCGATTTCGTAGCCGCCGGGGGCGCGCGCGTCGGCGCGGACGGTGCCCTCCACCGCGAGCGATGTTTCCTGGCCGAGGTGATCCGCGCGTTCGAATACCTCCTCTCCGACCGCGGCCTTCGACATGACCGCCTGGATGAAGCCGGTGCCGTCGCGTACGGTGAGAAAGTGGATCTTGCCGCTGGAGCGTCGCCTGTGCAACCAACCCCGCAACGTCACCGGCTGGCCCTCGAAGCGCGCGATGTCATCGATGTACACGGGCATCACTCCATCGTAGCCGATCTCTCGCGCGGCCATAGGGCCCGATGGCCGGCCGGCCTCGTGGTCGACGCCCAACCGGTCAGCCGACTTCCGGCAGCAGCGTGGCGAGTGCGCGGCGGAGGGCGTCGTAGCGAGGATTGCGGCCGAACGTCTGCCTGAGGTAGTGCAGGGTGCGGGGGATGTACTGGATGTAGACCGGGTTCCGCCGGACCGACGTCTGGTAGCCGAACGTGCCGAGCGCCTTGAGATTGCGTTGTAGCGCCATCGTGTCGAACTGGCGCCGGAACGCCTCGCCCGCCGGCGGGTCGTTCGTGCTCGCCAGAAAACGATCGATGAGCGCTTCGATCGTGTCCTCGGTCAGGTCAGCATAGGAATCGCGCAGGAGCGAGACGAGGTCGTAGGCGGCGGGTCCCATCCGGGCGTCCTGGAAGTCGATGACGTAGAGTCGCCCGTCGTGCAGCATCAGATTGCGGCTGTGGTAATCGCGGTGGCAGAGCACGCGCGGCTCGCCCGCCAGTTCCACGCAGAGCCGTTGGAACGCGCCGGTCAGGTCCTCGCGTACCGCCCTGTCGAGGGTGGCGCCGCGGTAGCCCTCGAGAAAATGCTCGACGAAGAAGTCGAGCTCCCACATCAGTTTCGCGACGTCGAACGCGATCGTGAAGGGCAGCACACCCGGCGTGGCCAGCTCGGCGCCCCGTTGCTGAATGATCGTGATGAGGTCGACCGCCTCTCGGTACAGCGCCATGTGGTCGGTGGCCGATCCGGCGCCGAGGTGGGCCTGCAGGGTGATGTCGCCGAGGTCCTGCAGCGCCAGCACGCCGAGATCGGCGGCGTGTTCGAGGACCGTCGGGACAGGTACGGCCATCTGGTCCAGCAGCGACGCCATCATGATGAACGGCAGCGTGTTGAACTCGAACGACTCGGTGTAGAGGGCCAGGACGAACGAATCCCCGTCGCGTGGAATGACCCGCACGTAGCGCCGGTTGGACGCGTCGCCGGTGAGTGGCACGAGCGGCGCGTCGATCTCGGCGAGCCAGGAACGCTCGAGGAAGTGCCTGACGCGGGCGCGCCAGACCTCGTCGGCCGGTCCGATCGGCGGCGGCGCCATCATGCTCCGCCCGCATCATCCGCTGCCGACACCGACCTGCCGTCCAGCGGTACGGCCAGCAGCGCCGGGTGTCCGGACGAGGCGATGAGCGCCCGGGCCTGGAACTGGCTGCCTCGGGGTATCCGCGCGCCATCGGTGACCACGCAGTCGACCAGCGCGCAGTCGGCCTCGATCGTCACGTCGTCCCAGACCGCCGTGCGCACCAGGCGAGCCGTCGGATCGATTCGTGCGTTCGCGCCGGCCGTCGAGGCGAGGTTGCCATCCGGCGCGAGTGACAACGACGTCTCGAGGTAGTCGGCGGGCGTGCCGATGTCGAGAAACTGGCACGCAACCTGGTGTGCCCGGATCGCCCGTCGATCGTCGGCCGCCAGGTCCGAGTAGACGCCGCCGACGGTTGACGCCGGTTCGCCCAGGGGTAGCGAGGCGAAGACGTCGGGCTCGACGAGTTGCACGCCCACGAAGTGTTTCGATGGGGCCTGATGCCCCGCGGGCAAGAACGCCCGCACCCATCCCTCGTCATCGACCTCGACGCCACCGTATCGGGCCGGATCGGGATTGTCGACGACCGCCAGCGTGACCCGCGCCTTAGAGCGCCGGTGCTCGAGACCGAGTGCCTCCAGCGACAGGTCGGTCAGCGTGTCGCCGTTGGCGATCAGCGTCGAACCTGGTTCAACCAGCGGGAGCATCGCGCGCGGTCCACCCGCCGATCCCAGCAGCGTCGGTTCCCACGCGTAGCGGATGCGCAGGCCGAGCGCGCTACCGTCGCCGACCAGGCGGGTGATCGTCTCAGGACGGTGATGGAGGTTGAGGACCGCCTCTCGCACACCCTGCCCAGCCAGCCAGCGCAGGACGCGCCGGATCAACGCCTCGCCGGCCACCGGGACCGCCGGTTTGGCGCGGACGTCGGTGAGCGGGCGGAGGCGGCGGCCGAGCCCGGCCGTCAGGACCAGCGCGTGTGCCGGGGTCGCCTCGGTCATGTCAGTCGCGTCCCCTGCGAGCAGCCGCGGAGGGCGGGCGTACCCACCCCTTTGCCGAAGAGCAGAACCTTGAGCGTGCTGCCGAGGCCGCCGGGTTGGAGCAGGGTCTTGACGGCGAGGCGCTTCGTCAGACCGGCTCGTCCGTCGCCTGCGCTACCGGCGATCTCCGCCGCGCCCAGGCCGAGGAGAAAGTAGGTCTGGTCGAGCGCGCCGAGGCACTGCAGCCCGTGCCGCTCGGCGCAGGCAACGATCGAGGTCAGGTCGACGTGCGACGTCAGATCCCAGTCGCCGGGCGCGTCGAGCCAGTCCGCTGGTTCCGTCGCGTCGGTGTGCCGGTGGTAGGCGGTCAACGTCCCCTGACGACCTGCCGCGCCGTAGAGGCGGGCCGCCTGGTCGCCGTAGTCGATCAGCATGAGGAATCCCCGCTCGAGCCGCCGCGCCGCCGAGCGGAGCCACTGAAGGGCCAGCAGATTGACCTCGGCGCGCGACCCGACCGGTATGGCGACGCCGAGATCTTTCAGATACTCGGCCAGGCCGGCGGTCCGCACCTGCTCGAGCCTTTCGACGACATGACCGCCGTCGGCGTCGACATGAATCTCTCGGAGGCCATCGTGCGTCATCGTCACGCGGTGGACGGGGAAGGCGTCGAGGAGTTCATTGGCGTAGATGACGCCGCGGATCATGTCGGGCAGGTCGGGCCCGCTCGAGGCGATCGTCGGGAGGTGGGCGGCGAGCACGGCGGCCTGCGCGTGCCGCGCGGCCGCGCTGCGCTCGACCAGATGGAGTCTGATCGCGTCATAGAACGGCGGTGTCTCGACTGCGGCGTCGAGGATGTCGCGCGCCAGTCGGCCGTTGCCGGCACCGGCCTCCACGAGGTCGAAGCGCGTGGCCGCACCGTCGACCATCGGCCACATCTCGGCCAACTGTACGGCCAGCAGGCGACCGAACACCGGGCCGATATCGACGCTGGTGAAGAAATCGCCGGCGCGACCCGACTGCTGGGCGGCACCGGTGTAGTACCCCAACTCAGGATGGTAGAGCGCCAGATCCATGTACTCCGCGAACGTGAGCGGGCCGCGCGTGCGGGCCCGCTCGACGATCAGTTCGCGGAGCGACATGGGGTCCGCTGCTGGCGTCGCGCGATCACTCCTTGGTCGCCTGCACGAAGATCTCGGTCCCGCCGCGCCAGATGAGGAAGAACGCGGTGTCGCCCGAGTCGATGACGCGCAACTCCTGCACGGCAGCGTTTGCCCCGCGGATCGGGATGCGGTTGACCTCGACGACGACGTCGCCGCGCTGCATGCCGGCGCGCGCTGCGGCGCCGCGGGCGTCGAGATCGACGATGACCGCGCCCGCGACGTCAGCCGGGGTCCGCAAGCGCCGCGCCCAGTCGCCGTCGAGGTCGGCCAAGGTCATCCCGAATCCCGGGCTCTCCCCTTCGTTCTGGGCCACGCGAGGCTGGCTCTCGGTGTCCAGATCGAGTTCTTCGATCGTGACGTCCAGCGTCGTCCGCTCGCGATCCCGCATGACCGTGACCGGCACCTCGGTCCCGGGCGCCGTGCCCGTCACCCTGTTCTGCAGGTCGGCCGTATCCTCGATCGACTCACCGTTGTACTCGACGATGACATCGCCCGGCTCGAGGCCACCGCGCGCCGCCGGGCCGTCGGGCACGACGCTGGCCACGACCGCGCCCCGCGTGTCGGACAGCCCGAATGCGTCCACGGCCTCGCTCAGCACCGGCGTGATGTTCACGCCGATCCGGCCGCGTGTGACCTTGCCGCTCTGGAGCTGGGTCAAGATCTCCCGCACGGTGTTGATCGGGATGGCGAAGCCGATACCGACGTTGCTGGCGCGGTCACTGACGATCGCGGTGTTGATACCCACCACCTCGCCACGGATGTTCAACAGCGGGCCGCCCGAGTTGCCCGGATTGATGGCCGCGTCGGTCTGGAGAACGTCCTGGTTGCGGCCCGTGGCGACGGGGAACGGGCGGCCGATGGCGCTGATGACGCCGACCGTGACGGTGTGCGCCATGTTGAACGGGTTGCCGATCGCCATGACCCAGTCGCCCGGCTGCATCTGGTCGGAGTCGCCGAACGTGGCGACCGGCAGCTCGTGATCAGGGCTTTCGATCAGTTGGATGAGCGCGCTGTCGGTCAGCTGGTCGCGCCCGACCAGCCGCGCTTCATACGTCTCGCCGTCGTCGTCGTTGAAGAAGCCGACTTCGATCTTCGTCGCGCCCTCCACGACGTGGTTGTTCGTCAGGATGAAGCCGTCCTCGTCGATCACGAATCCGGTGCCGGCGCCCTGCGTGAACTCCTCGCGCGGCTGCTCCTGCTGGGGTTCCCCGAAGAACCGGCGCAGCAAGTCGTCGCCGCCGAAGAACTCGGTCAGGTCCTGGGTTCGGCGCCGCGACTCGGTTCGGATGTTGACCACCATCGGCGTCTGCGCGGTGGCGATGCGCCGGAACGTCTGTGCATCGATGGTGCCGGTCAGGGGGTCGCTGTTCATCGGCGGCAGCCCGAACGACTGCGCCTCCGAGCTCGACGACAGGTCGAGCCGCGACGTAAGCACCATGCCGACCGCCATCGAGACGACAGCGATCAACGCCATGGAGAAGACCGTGGTTCTGCGCGTGGACATCAATTCCTCCCTACCCCGTGTCGCGGCGCTCTCGCGGCCGCGCACCCACTCGTGACCTGACCAGGTTAGGCGAGCGTCAGGATCTCCGTTTGTCGGGGCCCGGTCACCTGGGCCTCATCCTCGCCGATGTGCATGTTGATCTCGGTGCGCACCCCGAACGTGTCGCTGTAGACGCCAGGCTCGATCGTAAATCCCGTGCCGGGCAGCAAGCGTCTGTCGTCGTGCGTCTCATAGTCGTCCAGATGGACGCCGTTTCCGTGGACCTCCTCGCCCAGGCTGTGGCCCGTGCGGTGCAGGATCCAGTCTCGATAGCCGCCGTGCGCGATCACCTCTCGCGCCGCGCGGTCGACTTCCCAGCCTCTGAGCGGCCGTCCGTTCTGCGCGGCGTCCTCGACGACCCGCACCGCCTCGTCCCGGGCCGCCACGATCACGCCGAACGCGTCACGCATCTCCTGTGGCACGCTCGGGCCGGTGTAGCTCATCCAGGTGATGTCGGCGAAGACGGCGCCCGGCTCGTCCAGCTTGCCCCACAGATCCAGCAGCAGGATCGCCTCCGCGTCGATCGTTCGGCTGCCGCGCGGTTCGGGCAGGTAGTGCGGATCGCCCGTGTGACTCCGCGTGGCGACCACGGGTGCGGAATCGCTCACCAGCCCCTCGTCGGCGAACCAGCCGACCATCTGTTGCTGTAGATCGTATTCGGTCGATCCGGTCCCGCTCCGCACTGCCCGGGCCGTGGCGTCGAAGGCGCGGTCCTTGATCCGGTGCAGCCGCTCGGACGCCGCTCGATGCGACGCCAGGGCGTCCGCGCTCCACCGCGCGACGAAGCGCTGAACCAGATCGCCCGAGGAGACCGGCTCGATCCCGAACTGGCGCAGCAGGTCGATGGTGCCCGCGTCGACGCGGGAGATGTACGGTATCGCACAGTCGGGCGAGTATTCCATGGCAAGGCGCCGACGGTCGGCGACCAGCGCCCGTACTCCGGCGGCCAGCTGCTCGCGCCCGGCGTACACCGCCTTTGGCCCGGGCAGCGCGTCGAGATTGTGCGGTTCGATCGCGTGGACCAGGCCGCGCGGTTCGCCCTCGGCGGGAATCAGGTAGTACCAGCGGCGCGTCGCCATCTTGTCGCCGCTCGACAGGCCGGCCAGACGGCTGGCGATCGGGTTCGACCCGTGAAAGTCGTAGAGCAACCATCCGTCTAGCCCATCGGCGCGCAGCGCCGCCTGGATCGCGTGAACGTCCAGCGACATCCGTCCGAGTATAGCAGTCTGATTCCGTGCGGTCGGTCACTCGCGTCCTCTCAAGGTAGGACGCCACGGGTCACGAGCTGGTTGGACCTTCCGCCGGCCCTTTCGCCGTCGAGCGGCGTCTAAATCGGAGGAAGGCCGCGGAAGTTCCTATAATGGGTGCAGTGGTATCTGGAGGTCAGGTGCTCGATCCGAGCTGGAGTTGACGATGGGCGAGTGGCGAAGAGTCTTGGGTGTCGGGGTGACCGGGGTGGTCGCGCTAGGGCTGACCCTCGGCGTGACGGCCCAGCAGGTGCCCGACGAAACGCAGCAGCCGCCGGTCACGTTCAGGCTGGAGGTCAACTACGTCGAAGTCGACGCCGTCGTGACCGACGAGGACGGGAGCTTCGTCGATGACCTCACGCTCGAGGACTTCGAGATCCTCGAGGATGGGGAGGCGCAGGAGGTCAGCGCGTTCTCCCTCGTCAACATTCCGGTCGCGCGTGCCGAGCGGGCGCTGTTCTCGCCCGACCCGCTCGAACCCGACGTCAGCAGCAACGCCCGTCCGTTCGACGGGCGGGTCTTCGTCCTGCTGCTCGACGATCTGCACACGACCGCGGAGCGAACGAATCAGACCAAGGTGGTGGCGCGGGAGTTCATCGAGCAGCATCTTGGCGCCAACGACCTGGCGTCGGTCTTCTTCACGAGCGGACGCTCAGATGGCTCACAGGGCTTCACGGGCAACCGACGACTGCTCCTGAACGCCATCGACAGCTTCATCGGTCAGGGCGTCCGCTCCAGCGTGCTGACCCGCAACGACACGTTCTTCCGGCGCCTGGGTGAGCGCGACGCGACCGAACGCGTCATCGACGAGCTCGACAATGAGCGCGGCTTGAAGGCCCGTGCCACGCTGGCGACCCTCCGCGAGTTGTCCGAGTGGCTCTCCGGCGTGCGCGGCCGGCGGAAGGCCGTCGTCTTCATGAGCCAGGGGATCGACTACGACATCTACGACGTCATCACGCGGCCCTTCGCGGGGAGTCGTTACGCCTCGACGGTCGTCGCCGAGACCAAGCGGACGATCGCGGCGGCGACGCAGGCGAATGTGGCGATCTACACACTGGATCCCCGCGGGATGGCGACGGTAGGGTCCGACCTCGCCGAGGCCGTGTACATCCAGGACGATCGGGGGACGGGCGGCGGGACCGGCCTCAGTGCCGAGTCGCTCCGCTACAACATGCGCTTGGCCCATGACAGTCTGCAGACCATGGCCGACGAGACCGGCGGCATGGCGTTCATCAATTCGAACGACCTCTCGAGTGCGTTCACGCGGATCGTCGAGGACAACAGCTCCTACTACGTGCTCGGGTACTACCCGAGCAACGATCGCCGCGACGGTCGGTTCCGCGACATCGAGGTGCGCGTGACGCGACCGGGGCTCGTCGTCCGATCGCGGAACGGCTACCTGGCGCCGCGGGGGCGCGACGACGAGCCGGAGTTGGTGGAGGCCGAGGGCGCCTCCGAGGCGCTACGCGAGGTCATGACGAATCCGCTGCCGGTGAGCGGGTTGTCGTTGCGGGTTGCCGCGGCGCCGTTCCTCGGAGAACGCCCGAAGTCGTCGGTGGCAGTCATGGTCGAGCTGGACGGGGGGAATCTGACGTTCGCCGAACGGGATGGCCTGCTCGTCGATACGGTCGAACTCTCGCTCACGATCGTGGACGATGAAGGGAAGATCGCGGGTGGCGAGAGCCAGTCGCTCGAGCTCGAGCTGCAACCCGAGACCCACGAGGCTGTGTCGCGCCACGGGCTCAAGGTCGTCTCCCGCTTCGATCTCGAACCGGGCCGCTACCAGGTGCGCGTGGCCTCGCACGAGACAGGCGGCGGTCGGAGCGGCAGTATCTTGTACGACCTCGAGGTGCCGGACTTTTCCGAGGGGCCGCTCCAGATGAGCGGGATCGCGCTGGCGTCGGCCGACGCCAGCCGGACACCGACCGCCAAGGCCGACGAACAGTTCCGCGAGGTGCTGCCGACGCAACCGACCACGCTGCGCGACTTCGTGCTGGGTGACGAGTTGTTCGTGTTCTCCGAAATCTACGACAACGAGACCGACACCTCACACACGGTGGACATCCGCACGACGATCCGCGCCGACGACGGCCGCGTCGTGTTCGACCTCACCGATGAACGGTCGAGCGACGAACTGGAGGGAAAGCGCGGCGGCTACGGACATGCGCTGCGGATTCCGCTCGATGGCGTCGAGCCCGGGCTCTACGTCCTGCGCACCGAGGCGAGTTCACGGCTGGATCGGGAAGCCTCCGCCGCGCGCGAGGTGCCGTTCCGCCTCCGCGCCGGTCAGTAGGCGTCGCCGTACATGACACGGGGTCGGCGGATGCCCGCCGACCCCATGTGAAGTCTCCCCCTGGATGCGAGCCGCGCGCTAGGTCGGCTCGCCGTCGGGCGGCTCGCCATCCTCGCCTTCCTCGGCTTCTCCAGGCTCCGGGTCCGGAAGCTCGGGCACGAGCGTCGCCTTGATCTCGCCGTTGGCGTGGCTGAAGTTGTAGTTGTTCCGGTTCATCCGCGAGTTCCGCGGGACACGCAACTCGATCGTGGCCACCTCGCCGGGCATCAGTGGCTGACGCAGCCGCTCGGAATCTCCGGGCAGCGGGTTGCCGTCGGCGTCCCACCAGTACTCGTCGATCTTGAGGCCGGCGATGGCGCCCGTGGCGCGGTTCTGGACCGTAATCTTGGTGACGACCTCGCCGCTCACCACATCGGTGTCGGGCTGGAGATAGGCCAGCTCGGCGATGCCGCGAATCGGTGCGATGAATCGCGGCCGCTCTTCGCCTTCCGCCCCCTCGCCCAAGCTGGGCGGCGGCAGCGTGGGGGCTGCCGCTGGCGCCGCGGCTTCCTCGGCGGGCGCGTCGCCGCCGGAACCGCCGCATCCGATCGCCGTCAGGCCAAGGCCAACCATGGCGACCACGAGAACAAGGTTGAGGCGCTTCATCAATCCCTCCCGGGTTGTCTGCCTTTCGGCAAGAAGACGGATTATAGGTCTGGCGAGCAAAAACCTCAACATGGCGGCCAGACCGACCAGTTTCCGCCTACATTTCGCCGTTCCAGTCCTCCGGCTCGGGGTTGGAGGACCTGAAGACCTCCAGGTGCCACCGGCCGCCGCCCCAGGGTTCGACGACCTCCGTGGCGACGACGTCGACCAGCAGCTCGGCGAACGAACGGGCTTCCGGGTCGCCCTCGAGGTGGTAGGCCGGATCGTCCCAGGCGAAGCTCGGATAGAGGACCAGCGTCAAGAAGAGGTCGTAGCCGTCGTCGAGGACCACGAGCTGTCCACACGGACGCTTGATCGTGGAGTGGAAGACGAGATACTTCTCGGCGCTGTGGGCGCGGATGTAGCGCTTGAGTACGAACTCGCGCGCCACGATCTCTTCGACCGCGATCTTCTTGTCCCAGCAGTCACGGCAGTAGCGTGCCTCGCCGCGCGGCTCCGACACCTCCTTGGCGCCACACAGCGCGCACCCCGCCTGCACGACCGTCTTCCGCGGCATGTGCAGATTCTAGACTGCGGGTTGCGCCGCGGCAAGTACGCCCGTCGCGGAGGGATGCGGCCGTGGGCCAGCGTGCGCCGTTCCGGCTACGGCCGGGCAGCCCGGCGCGTGGAGCCGAGAGGCTGGGTGCGCGGGTCGAGCGACGACATGTACATTCGCTGCGCGTACTGCTTGAGCATCCGTCGGGTGTTGAACTGCGGGGCGACCGACCGGATCGCTTCCTTGACCACCCGCAGCCAGCGGTGTGGGATGTCGCCGGCGTCGCGGCCGTAGAACGTCGGGACCACGTCGTTTTCCAGGAGCCGGTAGAGCGCTTCGGCGTCGGCCGCATCGGCCGCCTCCGGATCGTCCGCGCCGACGCCGCCGTCGATGAGCCAGCCGTTCGTGCCCGTGTAGCCTTCGGCCCACCAGCCGTCGCCGATGCTGAGGTGCGGGACGCCGTTCAAGGACGCCTTCATGCCGCTGGTGCCGCTGGCTTCCAGGGGCTTGCGCGGGGTATTCAGCCAGACGTCGCATCCCTGGACGACGAAGTGCGCGACGTGCAGGTCGTAGTCATCGACGAAGGCGATGCGCCCCCCGAAACTCGGGTCCAGTGCGCGCTTGAAGACGCGCTGCAGGTGGTGCTTGCCGACGTCGTCAGCCGGATGGGCCTTGCCGGCGAACACGATCTGGACCGGCGCTTTCGG
Organism: Acidobacteria bacterium UBA2161; assembly: GCA_002328835.1. Taxonomy (GTDB): domain Bacteria; phylum Acidobacteriota; class Vicinamibacteria; order Vicinamibacterales; family UBA823; genus UBA2161. The sequence continues at coordinate 66,109 of DCWN01000033.1, forward strand.
GGCGTTCAGAATCCGCGCCAGGCGTTCGGGATCGTGGAAGATCAGTTCGGGGCGCTTGTATCCGGTGAATCGCCGCGCGAACCCGATCGTCAGGGCGGCGGGATCGAGCAGGGTTCCCGCGGCGACGACTCGGGCCGCGCTCACCTGCTCCTGGGTCCAACGCTGTCGCGCGCGTTCGCGGATGAAGGCGAAGAGGTAGTTCCGTAGCGACCGGCGCGCGGCCCAGAGATCCTCGTCGGGAAGGTCGAGGATGGCCTCCCACACCGCGGGGTCGTCGTGCTCCGCCCGCCAGGCTTCGCCGAGGTGGCGATCGAACAAACGCGACATCTCGGTCGACAACCAGGTTGCGAGATGGATGCCGTTCGTCAGGGCCTTCACCGGCCGCTGGCTCGACGGCAGGTCCGGCCACAGTGGCCCCCACATGTCGCGGGTGACCTGGCCGTGCAGCTCGCTGACCGCGTTGACCGCGTTCGACGTTCGCATCGCCAGCGCGGTCATGTTGAACTTCGGGCCGCCGCCGTTGTCGTAATGTCCGAGCGCGAGAAAGTCCTTGCGGTGCTCGCCCAGCGAGCCCCAGCAGCCGGCGAGATGGGTCTCGACCAGATTGAAGGGAAACGCGTCGTGCCCCGCGGGGACCGGGGTGTGCGTCGTGAAGACCGTCGTGCGTCGGATCTCGGCCAGCGCCGCGTCGAACCCGACGTCGCGTTCCAGCGCTTCGCGCAGGCGCTGCAGCACCACGAACGCCGCGTGCCCCTCGTTCAGGTGCCAGATCGCCGGATCCGATCCGAGCGCGCGGAGCGCCCGGACACCACCCACGCCCAGCACGATTTCCTGCTGGATGCGCGTCTCCCGGTCACCGCCGTATAGCCTGGCTGACAGTTCTCGATCCCACGGCGCGTTCTCTTCGAGATCGGTGTCCAGGAGGTAGAGTTTGGCCCGACCGAGCCGAACTCGCCAGACGGCCACGAGCACCGTACGCTCGCCGAGTGGGACGGCGATGACGATCCGCTCGCCGGTCTGCGTCACCGCGGGCTCGACCGGCGCGTCTGCCCAGGAGAGCTGCTCGTAGATCTCTTCCTGCCAGCCCTCCGACGACACCGATTGGTGGAAGTAGCCCTGCGGGTACATGAAGCCGACGGCGACCAGCGGGAGCCCGAGGTCGCTGGCCTCTTTGAGGTGGTCACCCGCCAGCACCCCGAGGCCGCCGGCGTAGATGGGCAGCGACTGGTGGAGCGCGAACTCCGCCGAGAAATAGGCGATGCAGCGGCCCGGTATCTCCACGCCGTGCCGGGCCCACCACGTCTCGTCGGCGGAGCGCGACTCGTCGAGCCGACCAATCGCCGCGTCGTACAGTTCCACGAACGATCGGTCGCTGGCGGCGACACGCAGTCGCTCGGGGGGCAGTGTGCGGAGCATGCGGACGGGGTTGTGGGCGGTGGCGCGCCATAGCGGATAGTCGAGGCACCGGAAGACGTCGCGGGCTCGTTCGTTCCAGGCCCACCAGAGGTCGACCGCCAGTTCATTCAGGCGATCGATCCGTTGGGGGAGAGCCGGAGGCTCCACGCGCCGTTTCACCATGTCAGCGTCATGCGTCGTTCGTCGTCAGCGCGGCGAACCGCGCGAGATCGATGTTGCCCCCCGAGACCACGGCGACAATCTTGCCTTGCCCGGCTCGTCCTGTCAGGGCCGCGGCCACCGCACACGCGGCCGCGCCTTCCGACACGATCCGCGCGCGCTCGGCCACGATGCGCATCGCCTGCGCCACCTCGTCGAGCGACACGACGATCAAGTCGGTGACCAGGGTCGACAGCAGTGGCCACATGGAGGGCAGCACGGCCTTGCCGCCGGCGCCGTCGACGAAGGACGCCTTCCATTCGGGGAATCGGCTCGCCGCGCCGGCTCGAAGCGACGCAGCCAACGGCGCGGCCGTCGCGGGCTCAGCCGCGAAGATGCTCGCGTCAGGCTTGAGCGCCTGCAGCGCGCTGCCGATGCCCGCGATGAGGCCGCCTCCGCCGATTGGCGCGACGACCGCGTCGACGTCGGGGAGATCCTCAAGAATCTCCAGTCCAGCCGTGGCGTTGCCGGCGATGAAGCGGTCGTCGTCGAACGGGTGGATGAACACGCCCTCCATGCGATCCGACGCGTGCGTCTCCACTGCCTGCCAGCATTCGTCGTAGCTCGCCTTGACCAGCCGGGCGCCCAGCCGCTCGATGGCGGCCAACTTCGTCAAGGGCGCGGTGTCCATGACCATCACCGAGCAGGCGGCGCCGCGCGTGCGCGCGGCCAGTGCCACACCCTGTGCGGCGTTTCCCGCGCTCACCGTCCAGACGCCGCGCGCGAGTTCGTCAGAGGTCAACTGGCGGATGGCGTTGACGGCTCCCCGAATCTTGAACGATCCGATCGACTGGAGCGTCTCGAGTTTCAGGTACAAGTCGGCGCCGCCGACGCGGGCCAACGGCGTGTCGTCGGGCACCGGCAGACGGACGAGCGGTGTGCGGACGACGACCGGATAGATTGACGCGGCGGCGTCGCGGATGAGATCGAGAGAGATGTGCCGGGGCATCTATTGCCCCCGGCCGTACTTTCGCAGGGCCGCGCGCACGTCGGCGATCGGGATCGCCTCGGCGGTGCGGCCGTTCCCGGTGACCGTCGTCGCCTGGAGCATCGAGTTGTAGATCGCTTCCTCCGTGGCTTCCAGGGTGGCCTGGAACAGCGGCGAGACCGCGTCGGGCTGGAGGACGGAGCGTTCGCGCGGTGTCCGCTCGCCGAATTGTGAGCGCATCGCCGGAGCGGTCGTGAACGCGATGGCGAAGTCGCCGCTGCCGTTGCCATACGACGATCCGGTTCGGCCCAATCCGAAGACGGCGCGCGCGGCGATGCGTTTCAGGTCGCGGGCGTCCACCGGGGCATCGGTCGCCACGACAATCATGCACGATCCGTCGCCCTCGTTCGACGGACCTCTTGTCGGCGCCGACCCCGTCGCGCTCGCCTGAGGGGGCGGCGCGTAGGCGTAGCGATCCAACTCCTTGCCGACGGGCACGCCGTCGATCGTCAGCACCCCGCCGTAGTTGCTTTGCACGAGGACGCCGATCGTGTACCCGCCGAGGCGGTCGGGGAGGCGGCGCGAGGAGGTGCCGATACCGCCCTTCCAGCCGAACGCGCGCGTGCCGGTGCCGGCGCCGACCGAGCCTTCAGCGACCGGTCCCGCGGCGGCCGTGTCGATGGCGTCCCAGACGTGACGCTCGGTGACGTGCTGGCCGCGGATGTCGTTCAGGCCGCCGTCGTTCGTTTCGCCGACGAGGGCGTTGACCGAGCCGATCGTCTCGTTGCCCTCGCGCCGCAGGGTGTGCGCGACCGTGGCTGCCACGGCGGTGCCGACGCTCAGCGTGTTGGTCAGAACGATCGGCGTTTCGATCGTCCCGAGTTCCTCGACCTGCGTGGATCCCGCGAGCTTTCCGAATGCGTTGCCGACGAAGACGGCCCCGGCCACCTTCTCCTGAAACAGATTGCCGTCGTGCGGCACGATGGCGGTGACGCCGGTGCGGACATCGTCGCCCTCGATGAGGGTGGTGTGTCCGACCCGGACGCCCGCGACGTCGGTGATGGCGTTTAGCGCGCCTGGTGGGAAGACGCCGGGCTCGATGCCCAGCTCTCTGGCCCGGGCGCGGCCCGTCGAATCCTGAGCCGAGGCCGCGGCGGCCAGGAGCCCAGCGCCGATCGCGCCAGCGACGAGGAATCGCTTCGACTGTCTACGCATCGCCACCTCCAAGGTGAATGCGGGCATCTTGTCACGCCGTCGCGGGCGACGCCACCCTGGTCGAGCGCGCTTGCGATCGCTCGAGGCACGTGCCACGATGGCCGCGTTTTCGGCGCTCGGCCGAGCGATGCGCTGTTCAGTGGTCCCCGGGGATCAGGAGGTCGACATGCTGCAGCGGAAACCCCTTTCATCGTCGTCACGCGCGCGTGTCAGCCGGCGCGAGTTCTTTGGCGCGGCGCTGCTCGGCGGTGTCGCGGGAGGCTGCGCGAGCCGGGGCACCGCCGCGCCGGCGCGGATGGTGAATGCCGAGGCTGCCGCCGCGGCGAGCCAGGCGCTGAGCGACAACATCTACACCCGGATGCTTGGCCTGAAGCCGCACCTGGCGGCGTTCGACCACATCACCGCGCTGGGCGGCTCACGCATGCCCAACGAGGTGATGCAGGCGATGATCGAAGCGAACGAGCACTTCGTGGACATGGCCGAACTGACCCGGGCCGCGGGGGAACGGTTGGCGCGGATCGTCGGGTCGGAGGCGGCGCTGGTGACCTGCGGATCGTTCTCCGCGTTGATTCTGGGTGCCGCAGCCTGCCTCAGCGGAACCGATCCGGAGAAGATCGATGCGCTCCCGCATCCATCCTGGCCGAAGCAGGAGTGCCTGATTCAAGGGGCGCATCGATTCGCCTACGACCGGGCGTACCGCGCAGCCGGTATGACCATCGTCGAGGCCGAGACACGCGAGCAGTTCGCGGCCGCATTGAATCCAAACACCGCGATGATCGCCGTCGTGGCCCGGCTGGACTACGAACGCGCCGACCAGCCCGCCGTCATGAAGTCGCAGGAGTTCCTGGATCTCGGCCGGCGCAGCGGGGTGCCGGTGCTCATCGACGCGGCGGCCGAGATTCCTCCGGCCTCGACCCTGACCCGCTGGAGCGACGCGGGGGCGGATCTCGTGGTGATCAGCGGCGGTAAGGGGATCCGCGGGCCGCAGTCGACCGGCATCCTGGCGGGCCGCGCGGACCTGATCGAAGCGGCGACGCTGAATGCCTCGCCGAATGCCAACGTCGGGCGCGGTATGAAGGTCGGCAAGGAGGAGATCATGGGCTTCCTCGTTGCCCTCGATCGCTACACGGCGCTCGACCATGAACGAGTGCGCCAGGAATGGACCCGAAAGGCACAGTACATTGCCGACGAATTGCGTGGCATCCGGGGGCTGACGGTCGAACGCGTGATGCATCCGAAGGGGCATCCGCAGGTCGACCTCCAGTGGGACGAGTCGGACATCCGCCTCACACCTGCCCAGGCGCGAGAGGCGCTGAAGAACGGCGAGCCGAGGGTCGCGCTGACCGGCCGCCGGATCAGCACGCGGTGTCTGCGCGACGGCGAGGAAATCCTCGTGGCGCAGCGGGTGCGTCAGTTCTTCCAGGACGACGCCCGCCGGCTGAGCTAAGCGAGAGGACGGATGCCGATGGCGCAGGCGATTCTGATTCGGCAGACTGGCGGACCCGAGGTGCTGGCCTACGAAGCGCACGACCCGGGTCCGCCGGCCGCGGGCGCCGTCCGCGTCCGGGTGACCGCGGCCGGCGTGAACTTCATCGATGTCTACTTCCGGACCGGGCTGTATCCGGCCGAGTTGCCGATTGTCCTCGGCCGCGAAGGCGCGGGCGTCGTCGAGGCGCTCGGGGCCGGCGTCGACGGTGTCGCTCCCGGTGCCCGAGTCTGCTGGGCGATGGTGCCCGGGTCGTACGCCCAGGCCGCCAACATCCCGGCCGACAAGCTCGTCGCCGTGCCGGACGGGGTCAGCGACGAGGCCGCGGCCGGCGCGATGCTGCAGGGGATGACGGCGCACTACCTCGTGCACAGTACGCGCCCGGCGTCGTCGGGCGACATGGCACTCGTGCACGCCGCGGCTGGCGGTGTCGGTCTCCTGTTGGTTCAGATGCTCACGCGGCTGGGAGTCCGCGTCGCCGGTACCTGCTCGACCGCGGAGAAGGCCGAACTCGTGCGGGCCGCGGGCGCCGATCGCGTCATCAACTACGCGACGGAAGACTTCGCGGAGAGCGTCGCCGAATGGACCGCGGGGCGCGGAGTCGACGTTGTCTACGACTCGGTGGGCGCGTCGACGTTCGAGGGCAGCATGCAGTCGCTGAGGCCGCGCGGCATGATGGTGCTGTTCGGGCAATCCAGTGGGCCCGTGCCGCCGTTCGATCTCAATCGGCTCAATCCACTGGGCTCGGTCTACGTGACCCGCCCCTCACTGATCCACTACATGCAGGACCGCGCCGAACTCGAACTGCGGGCCCGCGCCGTGCTCGACGCGGTCGCCGATGGATCCTTGCAGGTTCGAATCGGCCGCCAGTTCCCGCTGGCTGACGCGGCCGAGGCGCATCGCGCGCTCGAGGGACGGCAGACCGCGGGCAAGATCGTCCTGACCTGCTGACGTCGATCCGTTCCGGGCTTTGCTTATTGGAAGGGGCCCTGGATGAGGATCTTCTGGAGGTCCTCGTAGACGGCCGGGAGTTCTGCCTCCCCGGCCGGCAGTCCGTTGAGATGAAGCATGTGAGCGATGATCGCGGAGTACTCGGCGTCCGCCAGGCTGCCGGGATTGTCCTCGGGCATCGTGACCGAGATCAGATCGAACATCTCGGCGATCGGCACGTTGGTCCAGCTGGACATGTAGTTCTCGCCGACGAACTCCTCGTCCATGTGGCACTCGCCGCAGATGCCCTCCCAGAGCTTCGCGCCCTGTTCGGCCTGAGCCTCGGTGAAGACGCCATCGTGAATCGTCTTCGAGTCGCCCTCCTGCCCAATCGCGTGGAGCGCGGAGGCGGCAAGCAGCAGGGCGATCACTGAAAGTGTTCTCAAGAAGGTCATCTACTCGATTCTCCCGATCGTGGTTCGGCGAGCCGACTGCACGAGGGCGCGGCTCTCGGTCTTCAATCTCAACGGTAGCTGAATCACGAACGCGATTCAACCGGGCGTTCACCCCAGGCCATAGCCGCCGTCCACGACCAGGCTCTGTCCGGTGATGTAGCTATTGCCCCGGCTCGCGAGAAATAGCACGGCCGTGGCGATCTCGTCGGTGCGCGCCAGCCGGCCGAGCGGGATTCTGTTCACGACCGACGCGAGTTCGGCCTCGGAGTAGTTGCGGCGCACCAACGCCGTGTCGGTGAAGCCGGGGGACACCGTGTTCACCAGGATGCCGTCGGCCGCCAGGTCCCTGGCCGACGCCGCCGTCAGGCCGCGCAGGCCCCATTTTGTCGAGGCATACGTCGCCCGCTTCTCCCAGACCCGATGTCCCCAGATCGACGAGACATTGACGATGCGACCGTAGCCATGGCGCTTCATGGTCCGCGCGACGACGCCGGTGATCAGCGCCGGCGCGCGCAGGTTGACGTTCGCCACAGCGTCCCAATCCGCCGGGTCGATTTCGTCGACGGCGTCGACGCGATTGATGCCCGCGTTGTTGATGCAGACGTCGATCCGATCGATCGAGGCCAGCTGGTCGAGAAACGCCTGCAGGCCATCGGCCGAGGCGAAGTCGGCGCGTAGATAGCGTCGGCCGGGAGGTGCGGCGGCGTTGCGCCGTTCGATGTCGTCGGGGTCGGTGCCCGTCAGCAGCAGTGTGGCGCCTCGTGCGCCAAGCGCGTCGGCGATCGCCTCGCCGATGCCCCGCGTGGCGCCGGTGACGAGCGCCGTCTGGTCGGAGAAGTCGAGATTCTGGCCCGACTCGCTCGTCATGGCGCCGTGCTAGGCACCCTCTTGTCGTGGGGCATTGTTCTCACCGCGTTCGCCTCGCTTGAACCGAACGATGGCTAGCGTCGGTCGCGACGGTAGCCGAAGTAGGTCACGGTCGTCATGCCGAGCAGGTAGTGCTCGACGTAGTCGTAGTCGCCGTCAGTGCGATTGAGGCCATCGAAGATCGAGCGCGCGTCGGGATCCAGCACCCGCACGTAGCCGGAGCCGTTGGTGGCTACGTAGGTCACGAAGGAGCCATGCTCGAACCGCGTGACCTCAACATTCTCGTGGGTCGCCCAGTAGTACCGATCGCCGATGCGCTGCACGAGGCAGGCTTCGGCCGCGGCTTCGTCGGGCGGAATCTCCTCGATGGAGCGCACGACGCCATTTTCGCTGACGCGTAGCGCGGGGAGACCGTTCAGGAGAACCTCGGTCTGCGCCCCGGAGGCCGAAGGCAGCAGACCCAACGCGAGGGCTAGCAGCCCGCGGTGAAAGTGCCGCTTCATTCGACCGCCGATGCATCCCGCCCGGCGGCGTTGCTCATCGATCAAATACTCCCGGCATTCTCTCTCTTCGCGCCTTGCACAAGGCGACCGCGACTCACGCTCAGTGAGGTCTCGGTGCCACTCGGCACTTTCACCACGGGCTGCCAAGGTTGGGACGGCGAGTCGCTCGCAGCGCACGGCCCTCAGGATAGCGCGAACACGCGGCCTCGGGGCAACCTCCGTGGCACGGGCCGCTCTCTACGCTAGCGGGTCACCAGGTTCAGCTTTACGAACGGACACGAATCGACGAGGGTGTCGACGGGCGTGTCGAACAGCGCGTAGGCGGGCTCGGGCCGTCCCAGCAGGAAGCCCTGGCCCAGCGGAATGCCCATGTCGAGGCAGGCCGTGCGCTCCTCCTCCAGTTCGATCCCTTCCGCCAGGACGGTCGCACCGAGGTCCGCACAGGCCGAGGCGAGCGCCCGGACGAGATCCTGCGCGACCCGGTTGTGCGGCAAGCCGGTGATCAGTTGCCGGTCGAGCTTGAGAAAGTCGGGCGGTGCCGTCATTAGATCGGGCAGTCGAGATTGTCCGACGCCAAAATCGTCGTAGGCGACGGCAATCCCGGCGCCCCGGAGCTTGGCGGACAACTCACGGATCTGGTCCGTCTTGCTGACCCACTTCTCCGGCAGTTCGACGGCCAGCCGGTACCACCGGGTCAGCTCCGAACGACCAAGATCTTCGAGCGTCGTCATGAACGCCGGGTCGCGGATTTCGGAAGGGTGAATGTTGAGGAATAGCGTGACGCCGTCCGGGCAGGTCCAGCAGTGGCGGCACTCGGTACAGGCGCGTGCCGACTCCCTGAACCGGCCACTCAACGCGAGGTCGTCGTGGGTCTGCTCGGCCACCCTGAACAGCTTGCTCAGCTCGACCGAGCCCCTGAGCGTCGCCGCCCGTCCCAGGGCCTCGTAGCCGGCTACGTTGCCCGACTGCAGGTCGACGATGGGCTGGAAGTGCGGAAAGGTGCGTTGATCCTTGATGACGTGCAGCAGGTCGACCAGACCCTGGACGTCCGAGATCGATTCGGCATGAACGGTCGGGTCCATGCTCTCGCCCGAATTCGCGCCGCCAGGCACGACTTCGTAGCCGTGCGTGGCGAAATGGATCACGTCGCCGACACGGACGGGCGCCCGATCGGCGATTCGCTGACCGTTGACGAACGTGCCGTTGCGGCTCTGGTGATCGACCACGATCCAGCCGCTGTCCTCGTGTCGAAACTCAGCGTGCTGGCCCGAGACGTCGCCCTGGGCGAGTTCGAGGTCGCTCTCCGGCCGACGACGGACTTCGCGGCGCTGCTGCCGGGGGCGACGTCGTCGCAGGAGTCGGCGCCAGCCGGCGGGGCTGATGGCGCGGCGACCGGCGGCCTCGACATCACCTCGGAACCGTCGGGGGCGCGGGTCACGATAGACGGCACGGACTACGGCGTAACGCCGCTGGCCGTGCCGGACCTGCCGGTCGGCCGCCACACGGTTCGGCTCGAGAGCGATGCCGGCACGCTGGAGCGGTCGGTTCAGGTCGAGGCCGGGGTGACCTCCTCGATGGTCGAGTCGATCTACGCGGGATTCGTGGCGGTCTTCGCGCCGGTCCAACTCGAATTACTCCAGGAGGGGCGTCGGATCGGCACGACGGAGGATGGGCGCCTGATGCTGGCTCCGGGGACCCACCGGATACAGTTGGTCAACGAGCGGTTGGCGTATCGGGCCGAGGTCACACTCGACGTGCTTCCCGGCGAGGTGACCGCGCATTCGGTCGAACTGCCGGACGGGCGACTGTCGGTCACGGCCGATCCCTGGGCCGAGGTGACGGTGGACGGCGAGCCGATGGGTCGCACGCCGTTGACCGACCTGCCCGTGACGATCGGTACGCGGAGTGTCATCTTCAGCCACCCCGAGCTGGGTGAGCGACGCGATACGGTGCTCGTGACGATGGCCGGCGTCGCCGAAGTTCACGCTGACCTGGCCCGCTGAGGCCGAGCCCGCCGGAAGCCGGTGCATTCGCACACGGCGTTGCACGAAGTATGATCGGCCAGTTCTCCTGGGCATCCAGCGAGAGGAGGCGAGTCATGCGGCGATTCGAGGCTTGGATCGTGTTGGTCATCGTGGCGGTCGTTCTGGCCGGTCCGTGGCAGTCAGCGGAAGCGCAGACGTCGATTGCGGGGATGGAGGTTCATCGCCAGATCGACTACATCGGCGATGCGTCGTACGCCGATGAGCGCGATCGCCTCGACGTCTTCATGCCGTCCGATGCGGAGGGCGTGCCGGTCGTCGTCTTCTTCCACGGTGGTGGCCTGGTGAACGGCGACAAGTCGCAGGGTGAGTTCGTGGCCAAGGGCCTCGTCCCGCGCGGGATCGGCGTCGTCTCGGCGAACTACCGCCTGTCGCCGGGGGTCATGCATCCGGCCCATCTCCAGGATGCCGCCGCGGCGTTCGCCTGGACGGTCGAACAGATCAGCGAGTACGGCGGCGATCCGGAGCGTGTGTACTTGGCTGGGCATTCGGCCGGGGCCTACATGGCCGCGCTCCTGGCGCTGGACGACAGCTATCTCGGCGAGGCCGGCGTCACGCTGTCGGCCGTCCGTGGGGCGATCCCGATTAGTCCGTTCCTCTACGTCGAGGAGGTCGCGCCCGATCGCCCGACGACCGTCTGGGGTGCCGACCCGGCGATTTGGCGCTCGGCGTCGCCGTCCACCTACTTCCGTGACGGCAAGCCGGCGCTGCTGTTCGTCTATGCCGACGGGGACGCCGACTGGCGGCGGGAGCAGATCGAGCGGGGTGCGACGGCGCTGACCGCAGCGGGCCAGCACGACGTCGCGACCGCAGAGATTCCGGACCGCACGCATAGTTCGGTCGTCGAGCAGCTTGCCGCGCCAGGCGACCCTGGCGCCGCGCGGATCGCCGAGTTCGTCCTTCGGCCCGCTCACGGTACCCAGTAGGCGGCGATCTCTCTTTCACGCCGATCCGGGGTGGTCGCCGACCGGTGGCCGCCCCGACCGGCGTGATCGTTCGTTTCACTGCGTCGGGCGTCTGCGTTCCTCGCCTCACTCTAACTAACTGAAAATACAGAGCTTGAATAGATCGTGGAACCTCGATGGCTCCGGGAGCGTCAGATTGTTCAAGATATGAGTAGTAGACGATAATATAATCTGATGTATAATAAATAAGAATAAGGAGGAGAAACAATGTTAACCAGATGGAATCCGTTCAATGAACTGACCGACCTTCACCAGGAGGTGGACCGCCTCTTTGGGCGTACCTGGGGCGAGGTGCCGATCCGCGGCAACGAAGTCCCGTGGGTTCCCGCGACGGAGGTCACGTCCAACAAGGAAGGCTGGCAGATGCGGATCGCGCTGCCGGGGATCGAGCCCGACGACGTGCACGTCGATCTGCACGGCAACACGCTGACCATCAAGGGTGAGCGTTCCGAGACGAAGGAAGACAAGGAGCTGCACGTCTCCGAGATTCGGTACGGGCGGTTCGAGCGCATGTTCACGCTGCCGGCGAAGGTCGAGGGCGAGAAGGTGACGGCGTCGTTCCACGACGGCATGCTCGACCTTCGACTGCCGCTGGCCGAGAGCGCCAAGCCGCGCCGGATCGAGATCGGCAAGGGTGCCAAGAAGATCGACGTCAAGAAGGTCGCCTGACGGCGACGACGTCGTCTTCTCCCTAGCGCAGCCGGACAGGGCTTGGCCCCTGTCCGGTTGGTGCGTGCCGTGACTGCGCCTCAGCCCTCAGGCCAGAGCCAGCCGAACATTCCGGCCGTGAGTAGCGCGTAGACGAACCCGTCGAATGTGTTTTTGAGCGTGGTGCTCCAGGCGCGATGGTACCAGATCGAATCCGACCACTGAGCCACGGCGTATGCGATGAACGCGGTCGTCCCAGCGAACCGGAAGACGTCCAGGTAGTTGGCACCCGGTCCCAGCGTGCGGCCCGTGATGTACGCGGCCATGATCCCCACCAGGATGCAGAAGATGAACCACTGGACGAGGCTGGCGCCCATCGCCGGCGGGCCGCTGGGCATGACGGTGACGAAGGCGACCGGTCCCTTCGTCGCCTTCTCGACGAAAGCCGGCGAGTTCATCTCCTTCGGCGTCCCGGCGTAAGGGATCACGTAATCGCCCGGTGGAATCGAGTATCGCCGGAGCGCCTCCATCACCTCGCCCTCCGACGGCACCTGGCCGAAGTCATTGTGGTGATACGGCAGCAGCATGTGGATGATCGAGCTGGCCACGAAGACCAGGATGGCCGAGCCGAAAATGGGCAGCCAGAGCGCCGGAATGGAGACCATCGGATTCCTCCTGCGGACGTTGCCGAGATCGCGGGCGGCTTGGGTCAGACCGCGGCGGCGCTGCCGGTTCGTGGCCGCGCCATGGCGTTGAACAGTTCGATGTGACCGGTGACGATCCGCTGGCGAGCGTCCTCGTCTGGCGTTGTGTCCCAGATGCCGCGCTCGGACGTCCCGCCCAGCGCGATGCCATCCGAGCGGGGCATCATGTGGATGCCCAATCCGTTCTGGCTTCCCGGGAGGCCGCCCATCGTCGAATAGTTCACGTCGGCCTGCGGCGCGAGGTGCGTCAATTGCCCCTTGAGCGGCACGAGTTCGGTGTCGCCGAAAAGCTCACGCGATCCCAGGGCGGTGCAGTTGACGATCAGCGACTCGTCGAGGGTCATCAGGTCGCGCAGTGTTTCGAACTTCCGGAGGGTGATCCGGCCACCGAACGCGATGACATCACGCGTCAGCCCATCGAGATAGCGCGAAGGCTCGATCCGGAGCATCGGAGCCCGGGCGGCGTAGGTCGACGGGAACGGGTGCTCTCCGGGCCCGAGCATTTCGGGTGGCGTCAGCAGGTGCGCCGGCATCAGCGGATCGCGTGGTCGCGTCGACTCGCCGCGACCCTCGCGGGGCTCCCGCAGGTCGTTGAGCATGCCATAGCTGTCGACCCACGAGACGCCGCGGTTCGTGCCGGCCATCCGTTGCAGTTCGCGGTAGCCGATCTCGGCGGCTTCCCGAAACTGCGCGTCCCAGGCGGGGTTTCGGCGCCCGACGGCGATGAGGCCCGACGAGGGGGTATAGCCCGCCCACGCCTTGTTCGAGGTCGTGTGTGGCGGCATCGCCTCCGTATAGATCGTGACGTCGAAGCCCCGGCGCTGGAGCTGTCGGGCGGCGGTGAGGCCGACCGTGCCGCAGCCGAGCACGGCGGCGTGGCGACCATCGTGCGCGACCGCCAGGTCGGCAGCCAGTGCCCCCGTACCCCAGCCGAGCGAGTGGCCGGCGCCACCGTGGCCGTAGTCGTGCACGACGGTTCTGGCGTCGAGCTTCTCGGCGCGCACCACGAACCCGCCGGGGCGGTGTGGCCGCAGACCGACCGTCGTGCGCAGGACGCGGCCCCACGACGCGTTGACCGGGACCAGTTCCACCATTGGGCGCGACGGTGCTGCGGGTGGCGGTGTACGTGCCGAGCAGCCGGGCAGGCCGAGCCCCACCAGCGCCAGGCCGCCGGCCTTGATCACGGTCCGCCGATCGAGGTGTCGATCAGACATCGAAGTGCGGCCGATCATACGCGATCCTCGCTACACTAGTGTCGTGGTTTGCACATTCGGCAGCTGGCGGGGTCTTGCCGCGGGAGTGGTGCTGGTCGGTGCGATGGCGGCATGCGGCGCCGCCACTCCGGAGGAGCCCGTGGCCCGGGCCCGCCCGCTCGCCGCGGCCGAGCCACCGGAGGCACCGAGCGACCGGCCGCCGGTGCGGGCCGAGCTGATCTCCGATATCGCAATCGTGCAGCCGGGCGACGCCTTCCGGATCGGCGTGCTGTTCACCCTGGAGCCCGGCTGGCATGTGCACTGGGCGAACCCTGGCGGCTCGGGGGAACCCGTGGCGATCGATTTCCGCTTGCCGGAGCGGTTCGAGGTCGGTCCGCTCCAGTGGCCGGTGCCGGTCCGGTTCACTCAGCCCGACGGCCGCGTGGGCTACGGCTATCGGGATGAGGTGCTGATCTATGCGGAGGGGCGCGCGTCCAACCGCGACGTCGACGATGGTGAGACGTGGCCGCTCGCCGCGGAGGCTCGCTGGCTCGCGTGCGCGGCGGAGTGCGCTCCGGATCGAGCGACGCTGACCCTCGCCCTTCCCGGGTCGATTTCCGGTACCCGGCTCGTCGATCTCGTTAACGCGCCGCGGATCGATGCGTGGGCTCGCCGCTTGCCTCTGCCCTCCGGGTCCGCAGTGCTGCCGTTCACGGCAGCGTCGGCCCCGGAGGCGGCTGGGTTCGTCGTGTCGCTGTCATGGCGAACGCCGGCGGCCGGCGTCGAGTGGTTTCCATTCGAGGCAACCTCCGCCGTCTTTCCGACGAGCGACGTGGGGGGGTCGACGCGCCGGACGCGGATTGCGCTCATACCGCCGGCGAGCCGAACGGACACAGGTCGTACGCTTGCCGCCATTCGCGGCGTCGTCGCCTACACCGACGTTGCCGGCGAGCGCCGCGGCGCCGAAGTGTTCCTGCCGCTCGACCGCCACGCCGGCCCCTGACCGGGCCGGCGCGCGTCGCTACATTCGCTTCTCGCCGGTGCCTGACATCGTCCGATCGCCGATGTCCTGCGAGACGTTCAAGGTCTCACCGTCGAGGCTCAGCGTCATCGTGACGTCCATCGCGTTGCCCCGCATGTTCCGCTCGAACCGCAAGACCAGCCCACGGTCAGACTTCGTGATGTCGGTGATGGTCATCGCGCCGCCACGGCCGCCGCTCAGTTCCGCTGAGACCTTGCCGGCGACATCACTCAGCGTGAGCGACTGCTCCCGAGTCCCCCGAGGGGTTTCCAGCGAGAGCGCCCACTTGCCGATATAGCCGGTGGCGTCGGCGACGTCGAGCGTGGATGCCTCCTGCGCCGCGGTGGTCCCTGCAAAGATTGCTGCTGTCAGTCCGAGCGCGATCGTCCATCGTCGGGTCTTCACCATTCGCGTCACTCCCTTTCCGTCAGTTCGCCTCCCGGCCAGGCCATTCCCGGCCGGAGCCACAGGTGCTCGAGGATGCAGACTCGTCCGGGCTGTGTGTTATTTCGCGGCACGCTCATCGTGGCGGAACGGCGTCGGCGCCGTCGTCGGGGGCCGGTTCCGAGAGGTCCAGGAAGGTTCGACCCAGCCAAGCGATGCCGACCGCGAGGACCAGGAGCATCGCCCAGCGCATGACGCTGGCGAAGAAGAACAGGTCGTAGGTCGGGGCCTGGATGCCGAACTGCCCAAACGCGCCGGCGCGCTCGCTCAGCCAGTGCCAGCCGCTGTGGGCGATGAACACCGAGAAGACGATGATGCCGATGCGCCGGGTGTCGACGCGGCGGAAGGTCACGACGAGGATCGGCACCAGCATCGCGAGGACGAGCAGCATCGCCAGGTCGAGGCCGGCGTTGAAGGCGAGCCGTGAGATGAAGCGGTGCCGCCCGCCGAACTGCAGGAGATCCGGCAAGGCGAACGCCAGGCCGAACCCGTGGACGAGGCCGAAGCCGAACGCGCCCACCGCGCGTCGGTCCAAGCGCGGGCCGATCATGTTCTCGAACGCGACGTAGAGCACCGAGAAGGCGACGACCGTTTCGACGAGCGGCGGGAACCAGAGTGCGGTCGGCGCCAGCCTGAACGCCGACGCGGTCAACGTTACGGAATACCCCACGCCGAATCCGCCGACGATGACCGCCAGCGATCGGGCTCGCCGGAACGGCGCGACAAGGCAGAGCAGGAAGACGAGATGATCGAGGCCGTCGAACGCATGGGCGAAGCCGAACGCCACGAAGCGCCGCGTCGCTCGATGCCACCGCGGGTCGAGCCAGATCCGCCCGGGGTTGCCCGTATAGTCGAACACCTGCTCAGCGCCGTCGGGCGGGACGAAGGTCAGCGCCATGTTGACCCTCACCTCCGGGCGTTCCAGCAACGTGTCGATCGAGAAGTCCGATCGGTCCGATGCGATGGGGAACTCGAAGAGCACATCGAGCATCCCCTGCTCCCAGTACAGCTCGGTGCTGGCGCGGAGCGGCGGGCTCCGGAGGTGCGCGACGGCGCCGTCGTAAGTGGCGAAGGAGCGATCCGACGGGAGCGACACACGCACCGCGACGACGCGCGGCTCATCGACGCGCACGCCGTTCTCGTACAGCCGGAGATCCGCGGCGATCCGCCGGCGCGCGGCCTCCCGCAGGGCTGGGTCGGCCCGTGGCAGGTCCAGGTAACCGATGCCGTAGGTCGGAAACTCCAGATCGCGGAGGCCGCCGAGCGGCATCCGCACGACCATTCGGAGCTGCTGTCCGTCGGGCTTGATGATCGCGAGCGCCGTGACATCGTCGACGATTGGCTGCGCGCTCGACGGGACGGCCGAGGCCAGGCTCGCGAGGACGAGGGTGACGTGAATCAGGCTCGATCCGGGGTGGCGGCGGGTCGAAGACATCGTCGAGTGGCGTCGATCGCGCGGGTCACACAGTATAGTCCGCGCCTCTCGAGCAGTCCGGTCTTGATGTCGAGCTCGGCCGGCTCGCTCCCGAAGTCCGAGGCCGCGAATCGCGTATATACTGGCCCCCCGTTCGGGGAGGTCTCGCTGTGGGAGGCCGAGGAAGAGGAGGCACGGAATGAGACGGAAGCGTGACGTACTGCTTGGGGCGGCGCTGGTGGCGCTGGTGCTCGTCCTCGGAGTCGGGCAGTCAGCCCTGGATCGGACGGCGGTCGCCCAGAGCACGCAGGCGCCGATGTTCGAAGTCGATCCGTTCTGGCCGAAGCCGCTGCCGAACAACTGGCTGCTCGGCAACGCGATTGGCGCATGGGTCGACGACGAGGATCATATCTGGATCGTCCATCGGACCGACGCGCTGACCGGTGGCGAGCGGGGCGCGACACTGGATCCGCCGACGGGCGAATGCTGCTCGCCGGCGCCGCCGGTGCTCCAGTTCGACCAGGAGGGGAACCTGCTCAGTTCCTGGGGTGGTCCCGGGGATGGCTACGAGTGGCCCGATTCGAACCACGGCCTGTTCGTCGACCACCAGGGCTACGTCTGGATCGGTGGCAACGGTGGCCCGGACTCGCACATCCTGAAGTTCACGACCGACGGCCAGTTCGTCGCCCAGTTCGGGCGGAAGGGTGCCCGTCAGCAAGGGACAGGCGACCAGGGCCGTCCGATCATGGCGCGCGACAGCCACGACCAGGAGAGCTTCGGCCGCGTGGCCAAGGTGACCGTCGATCCGGCGACCAACGAGGTCTATGTCTCCGACGGCTACTTCAACAAGCGCGTCGCCGTCATCGACGGCGAATCGGGCGCGATGAAGCGCTACTGGGGCGCCTACGGCAACGAGCCTGACGACGACTACGAGTTCGGCCGTCGCGGTCCGGACGCCGAGCCGGCCCAGCAGTTCAGAGGCCCGGTCCATTGCGCCGACCTCGCCAACGATGGCCTGCTCTACGTCTGCGACCGGCAGAGCAACCGGATCCAGGTCTTCACGCGTGAGGGCGAGTTCGTCAAGGAAGCCTTCTTCGCGCCCGAGAGCCTCGGTGAGGGTTCGACGTGGGATGTGGCGTTCTCACCCGATCCGGAGCAGCGCTACCTCTATCTGGCAGATGGGCGGAACATGAAGGTCCGGATCGTCCTGCGGGACACGCTCGAGGAGATCACGACCTTCGGGCAGGGCGGTCGGTATCCGGGGATGTTCTTCGGCGTGCACAGTATCGCGACCGACTCCGACGGGAACATCTATACGACGGAGACCTACGAAGGAAAGCGGCTGCAGAAGTTCGTCTACAAAGGGATGGGGCCGGTCCGCGAGCGGAATCAAGGACCGCCCTGGCCGACGTCCAACTAGCGGCGTTTGCGACCGGGACAACCGTCACGCCGGTCCGGGTTCAGGCCCGGGCCGGCGTGTCTCGTTGTGTCAGCTATAGCTCGGGGCTTCGCCCCGAACCCCCGCGCGGGCCTTCACGGGGACCCCACACGCCCCATTCCGGCCCGCGCGAGCCGCGCCGTGCGCGGCTTGATCGCTCGGCGGGACTCCCTCAGTCACTGGCCTTAATCCGGTAGCCGTCGTCGGTCTCTTCGCGGTAGCTCTGATGGCAGGGGCCGCAGGTGCCGCGAATCTCGGAGAGCGCCTCTCGCGTGGCGTCGTACTCGTTCCGGCTGGCGGCGAGGCTGAGCGCACGCGACGCCGTGACACCCGCTGCCGCGAGCGTCGCCGCCGCCTCGACGTCCCTGGCGCTCCAGAACCCCTGCACCTGCTCGAACATCGCCGCGAGCCGGTCACCGTCCTCTTCGGTCTCGGGCCAGTACCGCGAGTCGATGTGCTGTTCGGCGTCGCCGACCGTCAGCCTGAGTTCCTTCATCGTGGCGTCGTACTCCGCCTCGGTGAGCGCTTCCTGACGGGCGCCCGCGCCCGGCGCGAGCAGCGCAACGGCGAAGGCAGTGACGACGGCGATGGATACGCGGGTTCGCATGCGACTGGCCTTTCAATACGCGATGGCGTAGCAGTCGCGGCGCGGATCGGCCGCCGCGAGACGATTGTCGGTTGCCGGGTCGATCATGACCGCCGTGGCGCATCCCGAAACGCCCAGCGGGCGCACCTCGTTCACCAGGTGCCCTCGACTGCGCAGTTCGTCGGCGATTTCGGTCGGGATCGTCGACTCCAGATCCATCTGGTTGAAGCCGGCGGCGTGGGGCCAGAACGAGCCGTGCAGATGCCGCGTCCGGACGCGCGGCCACTCGAAGGCCGCGTGCAGGTTCGGATACCAGTCGTCCCAGAATTCGACGATGTTCAGGAAGCCCTGCAGAATCGTCTGATCCTGGTTGTCACCGCCGGGTGTGCCGATGGCGAGAAACGGTTCACCGTCCCGCGCCACGATGCTCGGCGTCAGGGTGTAGCGCGGCCGCGCGCGCGCGCGAAGCTGGTTCGCTCGATCGGGATCCAGCCAGAACTGCTCGCCGCGCGTGCTCATGCCGATTCCGGTCTGGCCGAGGATGACGGCGCCGCCGATCCACCCGCCGCTCGGCGTCGTGTCGAAGATGTTGCCTTCGGCGTCGATGATTGCCATGTGTGACGTGTCCTTCAGCCCGCCCGATGACGGCACGAACGATCCCCCGGCGCCGTCGGTCGCCTGACCGTCCTCGATGTTGGCGATCCAGTACGGCCATTCGTCGACCTCGGGGTCGAAGGGCAACGGGTCGCCCGCCTTGAACGCCGGCGAGGCCCGGCTCGGGTCGATTTCCCGGGCCCGCGTCGCCGCGTAGGCTTTCGACAGCAATCCGGCTCGTGGCACGGCCACGAACTCGGGATCGGCGTAGTAGGTGTCGCGGTCGGCATAGGCCAGCTTCATCGCTTCGATCATCGTATGGATGTAGTCGGCGCTGTTGTGGCCCATCGACTGGAGGTCGTACTGCTCCAGGATGTTCAGGGTCTGCAGCAGCACCGGGCCCTGGCTGCCGAAGTCCTGCTTGTAGACCGTGTAGCCTCGGTAGTCGACTTGCATCGGCTCCTCGATCTTGGCGTAGAACTCCGCGAAGTCGTCGTACTCGAACAGCGAGCCGTTCGCTTGCAGGAAGTCGACCATCTCGCGCGCGATGTCGCCCTTGTAGAATCGGTCGCGCGCCGCCGCGATTCCCGCCTCGCGGCCGAGGTGGGCGCTCTCGCGCTCGGCGACCACCATCCTCTTCAGCGTGTTCGCCAGGGTGGGCAGCGTGATCGTCTCACCCGGGGCGTAGAGTGACCCATCGGGTTTCAGCCAGTAGCGCTGATTCTCGGGCCACGCCTCGAAGAACTCGAGGTTGCGCTCGATCGATCGCGCCGTGCGCGGCCGCAGCGGAAAGCCGTGCTCCGCGTAGTCGATCGCCCGCGCCGCGATCTGCTCGAAGGTCATCGTGCCCCATCGTTCGAGGACGGTCAGCGCGCCGTGGAGTGCCCCGGGAACGACGGCGGGGTCGAGCCCCTCGCCGTTCAGATCCCGCTCACGCTCGAGGTACCAGTCGATCGTGGCTCGTTCGGGCGCCCAGCCTTGGCCGACGATCGAGGTCACCTTGCCCTCGGCCTTCGGGTAGACGAGGATCAGCGCCTCGCCGCCCAGGCCGTACAGATCCTGTTCGACCACGCCGCCGACCAGCAGCGACGTCGCGCCGGCATCGAAGGCGTTGCCGCCCTGAACGAGGATTTCGAACGCCGCGGCGGTCGTGAGCGGATGGCCAGCCGACACGCCGGCCGTTCGGCCAGAGACGGGTGGCCGCTGCGCGTCGAGAGATGCGGTCTGCGAGACGATCAGCCCGCCGAGGACGACGAGCGTGACGACGCCCGCCCACCGTCGCCGTCCGCCGGCCGCGTGAGAATCGCTCTTGGCGAGGCGCCGTGACAGATGTTGCATCGGTTACCCCTTGACTCGAGCGCGCGATGGCCGCGCGTCCGCCTGACTCCGAGGACCTGGTAACGAAGTTCGACGTGTGACTCAGGGGAATCTACTGGGTGTCTCCCCGGAAATCAATGTCATCGGGCGGATGAGGCGCGCGCGAGGGTGGGGTTGTATTGAGGTGTGCCGGGTGTAGACTGGGGGCCGGTTTCGCGACGTCGTACGCAGGTGTTCCTCGCGTGTTCGATGCCAGAGGCGCGCGAAGGCGGCGGGAAGCTGGCCGGCCGTTCCTATATTCTCGACAGGTGGTTGTCATGAAGCTCCGGCTCACGGCGGTGATTCCGGCGGTGGCGCTGTGTCTCTTTCTGGTGTCGGCCTCTCGGCCCGTTGCGCAGGAGGCGCCGAGGCCAGTCGTCGGCCGGTCGATGGTCGTCACCGAATACGGCATCGTCGCCGCGAGCCAGCCGCTCGCCGCCCGGGCCGGCGTGCAGGTCCTGGAGCGTGGCGGCAATGCGATACGGCTTCACGGTCGGCGGGCCGATCGTGCAGGACAAGGTGCACTTCTTCTGGAGCCTCGAGCGACCGATCATCGACAAGGGCGTGACGATCAACATTCCGGCGCGGCCCGAGTTCAATCGCGCCGAGGTCGAGCAGGTCCGGCCCTGGAACTACTTCCTCCGCGGTGACCACCAGATCAACGCGAACAACACCTGGGGCGCGCGCTGGCTCTACGAGGTCTCGCCGTCGGATCACTTCGACAACGACTGGGCGCCGGGCGTCGACGAGTTCGAGGGCGACGTCGACTGGGCCGCCGGCGGATCGTGGAACTCGGTCGTCGGCGACAACAAGGTCAACGTCCTCCGGATCGGCGCGGTCTACGAGGATCTGAACTGGGAGTCCCGCGAGGAGGGGTTCGACGGTGTGTCGCAGATCACCCAGACGCCGCGTCTCGAATTCCGGGACTTCACGGCCGGGACGATCGACACGTCGTTCCAGCGGGTCAACCTGACCTGGAACTTCGACAACCGGTTCTCGCTCTACGTGCCCGACAAGAACGGCGACCACGACTTCAAGTTCGGCACGCAGTGGCGCTACGCGACCTTGGACTACCGCCAGTCCAACCTCCTGAACGGTCAGTTCGATTTCGACGGCAACCTCGATTTCAATGCCGCCGATCCCTCGTCGTATCCCGAGTCGCTGGAAATTCAGGTCGGTGACCGCCTGTACTACCTGCAGGGCCACATCTTCAGCCTGTTCGGACAGGACAAGTGGCAGATCAACGACCGGGCGACCTTCAGTCTCGGCCTGCGCTACGACGTCGAGATCATGAAGACGCCGAACGACGACAACCCGTTCTACAACGGCCCGGGCGGGACCGGGACGACGGACTACCCGGTCGACAAGAACAACATCGCGCCGAGGTTGGGCTTCTCCTACGTCCTCGACGACGAGGGCCGGACGGTGTTGCGGGGCGGGGCGGGAAGGTTCTACCAGAAGTTCCGGATCACCCACCTCGACAACCTGTTCTCCGACCGGCGGTTCACCAACTCGTTCGACGTGTCGTTCCCGGCCGACGGCGTCGACCCGGGGCCCGGAGGCGGAAACTTCCCGACCGACCCGATGCTCGTGAACGGACCGACGGTCAACCGCGCGCTGCTCGACTCGCTGTTCCCACCGGGGACGCAGCAGATCAATCAGGGCAATGTCAGGTTCGACAACGCCGATCGGACGAGTCCCTACGCCGACCAGTTCTCGTTCGGCTTGGAGCGGCAGATCGCCTCCGACATGTCGGTGAGCCTCGACTACATCCGTGTCCAGAACCGGGATCAGATGATCCTGTTCAACTGGAACCAGCGGGAGCGGCAGGGGACCGGCCGGCGTGATCCGATCACGCGGCCTGACTCCAGGTTCGCCGACGACGTCTACCAGCTCCTCAACGGTGGATCGATCGATCACGATGCGTTGCAGTTCCAGCTCGACAAGCGGTTCAGCAACAACTACCGCTTCCGCGTGTCGTACACGCTGGGCAACACGCGGGGCAACGTCCGTCAGGGCGACGGCGAGTTCATCTGGAGCCAGGTCGGGCAGGATCTCAATTTGGATCAGAACGAGGGCCCGACCGATTTCGATCGGCGGCACAACCTCGTCGCTAATGCCACATGGGCCGTGCCCGGCACCAACGGCCTGCGCCTGAGCGGGATCATGCGGACCCGCAGCGGGTCCAGGTTCTCGATCTGGGACAGCAACACGGACCCGAACTCGAACGGCGAGGACAACGACGACTTCCTGGCCGCGGGTAGCTACAGTGGCGAGGGTACGAACGCCTACACGACCGATTTCGACGGCGGCCGGAACGGCGCCGTGGGGCCGAAGTTCTTCCAGTTCGACATGCGGGGCGGCTACACGGTCGAACTGCCGAACGAGAACACGTTCCAGTTCTACGTCGACCTGATCAACCTGACGAACCGGTCGAACTTCAACGCGCCGACCGGGGATCGCCGGAGCAGAAACTTCATGATCCTCCGTTCGCTCGTCAACAACGGGCTGCCGCGGACCGTGCAGATCGGGATCCGCTACGCCTACTAGGCCGAGCGCAGCGTGAACATCGACGCGTCGTTCGACGCGCCGAGCAGATACCGGGGCGGGCTGACCATCAGCCCGCCCCGTTTGTTTGTATAGCTGAAGGCGCTCTACTGCACGGACAGCAGGCCGATCTCGAAGATGAGCGTCGCGCCCGGCGGGATCGGTCCGTTGCCGGCGTCACCGTAGGCCAGGCCGGGCGGGATGGTGAGTCGCCGGGCGCCGCCGACCCGCATACCGACCAGGCCCTGGTCCCACCCCGCAATCACGTTGCCGGCACCGAGCACGAAGACGAACGGCGCTAGCGCGTTGGCCGCATCGAAGACCTGCCCCTTGTTCTCGAAGCCGTTCGCGTTCCAAAGCCAGCCGGTGTAGCTCACCGCCAGTGAGTTGCCGGCCGCGGCGGTGGCGCCGTTGCCCACGGTCAGGTCGACGATGGTCAACTGCGTTGGCGGCGTCGCCGACGGTCCGGTCGGGATTCCCGAAGAATCATCGGAATTCGAACTGGAGCAGGCCGTGGTCAGCACCAAGAACACGCAGAGCAGGATACGCGAGCGCATGAGGTCTCCCCAGAATCAGTGGAGTTTCCAGGCTATCACGGATGCTTTGCGCAACCGGTCGGCTACTTCACCTGAACATCACCGACACGCGCCTTCGGTGAGCGGACCGGTCTCGGGGGCGACGGCGAGCGGCGGCGCGGTCTGGGGTTCGCGTACCAACTCGACACGCAGCCACCAGCGCGGCTGGTACTTGATGGACACCGGGATGCCGCTGAGGCACCCGTCCCGGCCATAGCCGACCTCGAACCGCGTCTTGTCGCCCGTGGTGCGCTCGCGGGTTTCGAACTTGCCGTGGATCGTCGTGACCAGCTGTTCGTCGATCAGCTCCCGCTGGCTGGCATGGGAGCGCAGCGACAGGTCGTGGAGGGAGTCGCCGTAGGCATAGAGGATCGCCACCTTCCTGAGTGCCTCGACGGCATCGGGCGACGTTCGGTGGGCTCGCACGCTGCGATCGATCAGATTGGCGACCGCGGCGAGGAATCCTGGCTGCATGCCGACCGGAACGACCTGTTCGTGGTGCTCCGCGTCCGCTGGCGTCTGTTCGATCGCCGCGAACACCTGCCCGGCCTCGTGCAGCGTCAGGCTGTCCAGCGTGTGTGCGGTCCACATGGTCGCGTCGGAGCGCCCATCACGCACCGTCGCGCGGATGACCGAGAACGCGCCGCGTCGGCCGTCGTCGTCTCGCCCGGCGCGCACATCGCCGACGGTGCGCTCTTCCGACTTGGAGATGATGCCGAGCAGGCGGCCATTACGGCCGTCGATCTCCTCCGCGATATAGCCCCACCGATTGAGCCGCTGCGGCGCGAGCGCCGGGTCGGTCCCGATCAGCAGTTCGTAGGCGACGGCGCCCGACGGGCCGCGGCGCCAGTCGATCCGCGCTAGGCCGACGTTGTCACGTCCGATCCAGAAGAGCAGGGGGCGGATCCTACCGGCCATCCGGTAGTGCTCGGTCCGGAATTCCGGCCACTGCCCGCCGGGCCGCCAGGTCGGCGCGTCGAAGAGGACGTCGATCGGAGAGGGCGCCTTTCGCGAGGCGGCGATCGCGCCGGCGCCGGCCAGGGCCACCACGAGTGCGATCGTGAGGACGCGCCGGGTCGGCATCCGGTGTCACGCCTCCTTCGGCTTTGGCACCTGCAGATCGGGCAGCGGCTGGGCGACTGGCCGTGGCACCTGAAGGTCCGGCAGCGGCTGGGCGACGAACAGGCGACGGCTCCACTTGGCCAGACGCCGGGCCACGCGGTTCGCCTGCTTGACGCGCGCGCTGTCGGTTGCGATGCCGGTGTTGGCGTACATCTGCCGGTACAGCTTCGACACGAGGACGAAGGCCAGACGGGACTTGAACGATTTCACGCAGCGCGACCGCCGCCAGATCGCGCCGAGGCGATAGAAGCGGTCCCAGACGCCCTGAGTGCGGCGTCGGATTTCCTCATCCGACATGGAAGGATGCTCGTTCACGATCCGTGGCCGGTCGCCGTGCGGTATCAGCCAGTACCGGGTCAACGGGATGCCATTGATCTTCGGAATATCGTCGCCCACTCGCTTTTCCCACTTTTCGAAGTCGATCGTTCCCGGCAGCATCGCGAGCATCACGAACTGGGCCATGGTGACGCCGGCCCGGTCCGCCAGTTTGGCCGTGGCTTCGAACACGGGGGCACGGTCGGTCGGCAGGCCGAAGATGAACGAGCCGAGGACGTGCATCCCGTGCTCGCGGAACGCTCGGAGGCGGTCGACCAGTGCCTCCCCCGCGAGGTTGAAGTCCTTGTAGACCGCTTTCAGCCCTTCGGGGGTGACCGACTCGATGCCGACCAGTGCGCCCCTGATCCTGGCCCGTCTCATCGCGGCGAGAAACTCGGGGTCCTCGGCGGCCTCCATCGTGAGCTGCGTAAAGAAGACCATGTCGCTTGGCAGTTCGGCCATGCGGTCCATCAACTGGAAGCGTTCGGCGCGGAGATCCTCGAGGTGCTGGGCATGCGACGGATCCTCCCGCCGGCGTGCGGTCTTCACGTCGTCGAGCGTCACCGGGTAGAAGTTGTCGTCAGCCAGGATGAGGAAGCGATAGCCCAGCCGGCGCAGCGCCACCATCTCCTCGATCACGACGTCGCTGGCGAGCTGCCGGGGCTCCTGGCCGTCGGTGCGCCAGACCGAACAGAACGAGCAGTGCTTCGGGCAGCCGCGAACGGTCTGGACCGACGCCCACATGTACTTGTCGCGGGGCATGAGATCCCAGCGCGCCGGCACGAGTTGGGTGGCCTCGACGCGCCCGGCCTGGTAGAGCGGCTGGAGCCGGTCGTCCCGAACGTCGGCCAAGACCTGCGCCCAGACGAGGTCGCCGTCGCCGCAGACGACCGCGTGCGCGCCGCCGCGCTCGCGCGTCTCGTCGGGATAGAGCGTCGAGTGGATGCCGCCGTAGACGACCGTCGCGCCGCGTGCGCGGGCGGCGCGGCCCACCTCGTAGCCCTTGAGGACGTTCCCCGTGTGGATGCCGATGCCGACGACGTCGCCTTCGTCCACCGTGTCGAGGTCGAACGGGTCGATTGTTTCGTCGGTGACGGTCGGGTCCCCGCACCACGCCGGCGTGGCCGCGGCCAGGACGTACAGCCAGCGTGGCGTGATGACCGACGTGCCGAATGACAGGTTGCTCGGATTGACCAGGTGAACGCGCATCGGGTTCAGGCTCTCGGCGACAGGGTTCTCAGATTAAATATTAAATAATTAGTTGCATAAAGGCCGAATTCGATCCGGTCGTGCAGTCTGGGCAAGCATGACATCTCGACTCAGATTGACTCAGTTGTCACGGCGAAAGGGTCGAGAAAGTGTGGCGCCCAGCCCTGAGAACGCTTTCGCCGTGGAGATGCCGGCCTTCGCGAAGCCCGAGCCGACCGCCATGCCCGCTCTGGCCACGGTCTTCCATCTCGACGAATCGGACTCCGCCGCCCCGGCCGGATCGGACACGAGTATCGCGGCGTCGAGGTTCGGCGCCTCGCGCCCGCCGCGCCAACGGTCCGCCGGCCAGATGGCCGCGGATACGGCGAGTCGGTCCGGCTCTGGCGTTGCGGCGACCGGCATGGCGGTTGCGCGTGGGGCCCAATCGAAGGCCACGGGCGACGTCAGCCTGACGACCTCGGCCGCCGCCAGCCGTGGCCGCGGTCGTCGAGAGACCAGCGGGGCCGGTACGGCCGTCGTGAGCGCAATGGCCTGTCCGGGGAGCGGGGAGATGACGGTCGGCGCCGGCGGGGCGGCGGACGGCGTCGACCCAGTCCGGTCGACGACGATGACTGGCGGCAACCCCGCGAGTACCGCAATCGTCGCTGACAGCAGGACGACCCAGCCGCCCAACGCCACGCGGGATCCGCGACGAGCGATCGTCCGATCGCCCCGCAGGATCTGGGCCACGCGGCGAGACATCTCTCGCGGCGAGCGAAGCGCACTCGGGGCCAGGCCGCGCGCCCGGTGCCACATCGTGACTTCGGCGACCTTCGCCAAGCACGACGCGTACGCGCGCGGCGTGGCGCTCTGGCTGAGGACCCAGTCGTCGCAGGCGATCTCACGCTCGAGGTGGAGATGGCGTGAGATCCACCAGACGCCGGGGTGGGCGCCGGACAGGGTGGTCGCGATCACCTGGAGCAGCCGGCTCCAGTCGTCCCACCGGCGGACGTGCGCCTGCTCGTGCAGCACGATCTGATCGAGTTCGGTGTCGGTCAGCGCCTCCGCGAGCGCGGGCGGGACCGCGATGATCGGTGTAGTCAAGCCCAGCACCGAGCAGACCGGCACCTGCGGGTTTAGGCAGAGCCGGGCTCGCCGGCCGCGCGCGCGCACAGACATCCAGCCGCTCAGGTTCCGCTCGCGAGACTCCGGGAACGGGCGGCATAGATGCTTCATGGCGCCGAGCGCCACGATCGCCCGGGCGAGACCGGTCAGCCGGACACCGGCAATCGCCACCCAGGCGGCAATCCCGAGTGCAACCAGCCAGCCCGCGACGGCCGGAAGCGTCAGCCACTCGGTCGGCAACGCCGCGACAGTCGCGGTTGCCGGCAGGGGTACGCGAACGGCGATGACATCGGCGGCGATGGCCGCCGGCCGGCCCGGCCAGGAGACGACGGGCAGGGCGCACAGCGCCACGAGCGACGCCCACCAGACGAGATACTTCGTCGCCGCGCTCGCGCGCGGCACGAGCCGGAGCGCGCCCGAGACCAGGAGCACGAGCAGGCTGCCCTGCCACAGCCAGGCGATGTACCACTCGACGAGTACGCTCGGTGTTGGCATCAGTCGGCGGTCCGCAGTGACAGGTCCTCGCCGAGCAGTTGGCGCAGCTGCACCAACTCGTCGGCATCGACGCTCTCGTGTTCGAGGACGTTCATGAGTAGTAGACCGGGCGAGTTGTCGAACAGATCGAGGACGAGCCGCTTCACGGCGCTGCGCTGGGCCCGCGTCCGATCGATGATCGGACAGTACACGAAGGCGCGTCCCAGCTTCCCGTGCTTGACGTAGCCCTTGCGCTCCAGGATCCGGAGCATCGTGAGCACCGTGTTGTAGGCCGGGCGGCGCGAGCCCGGCAGTGCGCCGACCACGTCGTTGACCGTCGCGCGGCCCTCGGTCCAGAGGACCCGCATCAGCTTCAACTCACCGTCGGTCAGCGTCGTCGATCGCTTTCGGGCCATCGCTCATCGACTCCCGGAGTTCGGCGCCACGGTGGGAACGATACACGAGTCGGGCGGGCCTTGCAACTATAAAATTAGTAATTGAAAACCGCACGCGCTCGAGCCTGGGCTGCGCCAAATTCCGGGGTTTACTCGGGCCCGCGCTGACGGCAGAATGTCCCGACCGATGCCCGAGCCCCCCCCCCGCCGACTGATCCTCGACGCGCTGGGCGAGATCCGTCTGACGCACCCGATGAGCCTGATCGACGACGTGCTCGACAGCGGCACGAACAGCGTAGCCGTCACGCTGACGGATCCCAAGGTGTACGGCGAGGCGGCCTTCACCGCGGCGCTCGCCGATCTGGCCGCCTACGATCACCACGTGACGTCGCACGCCGACCGACTGGCCAAGGCGCTGACGGTGGGGGACATCGACGCCGCGCGGGCCGACAATCGCCTGGCACTCGTCTATCAACTCCAGAACTCGACGCCGGTCCAAAAGGACCTCGACCGGGTCGACCTCTTGTACGGTCTGGGTGTCCGCAGCATTCAGCTCACCTACAACTATCAGAACTATGTCGGCGCCGGCTGCCGCGAGCGGCGAGACGCGGGGCTGACGGTCTTTGGCCTGGAACTGATCGAGCGGATGAACGCCGTCGGCATGCTGGTCGATACGTCGCACGCCGGGATGCAGACGATGGCCGATACGATCGCGCACAGCCGACGGCCGACCATTGTCTCGCACACCTGCTGCGAGCAGGTCCACTCGCACGTTCGCAACACGACCGACGAGAACCTGAAGGCGCTGGCCGATTCGGGCGGTGTCGTTGGGATCTGCCAGATCCGGAACTTCGTGACCGCGAAGACCCGTGACAATCTCGAGCACTACTTCGATCACATCGACCACGCCGTACGCGTGGCCGGCGTCGAGCACGTTTGTATCGGCAGCGATCGGGACCATCGGGTCATCCCGGACACGCAGGACGAGATCGACCTCCTGATCGCCGAGGAAGGCGCCCAGTTCTCGCCCGACCAGTGGCCGCTCTATATCACCGAGTTGAACGGTCCGCGTCGCATGGAGGTCGTCCACGACGGCATCGTCCGCCGTGGCTATGCCGCGGCCGATGTGGACAGGCTGCTGGGGGGCAACCTGCGCCGGCTCTATCGAGAGGTGCTCGGATAGCGCTCACGATCCGTTCACCCGGCGGCACGGCCAGCATCACCCGCGACAACGAGATTGCACCCTGCACCACCTGTTGCACCGCGGATGCTCGCCCGCCCGAGGATCTCTCGGCTGCCGCGCATGTACTCGGGCAGCAGCCCCGCTGTCTGGCTCTCTCGCCGTGGCGCCGTCCGTTCTCTCGGCAGCGATTCGAGCGTCGAGTACGAATCGAGCCAGGCGATGCCGTAGTCATCCCGACCGGCCAGCAACTGCAGTTCGCGGTAGGCGATTTCGACCGCCGCGCGAAACTGCGTGTCCCACGCCGGCGAGCGGCCGCCGCCGCCGATGAGGCCGGATGTCGGCGTGAACCCCGTCCCCGTTACCTCGGCTTGGGGGGTACCCGCCCTCCGAATCGTTCCCGGGGCCGGCCGGGGTTTACTGTCGGTGGACGAGTCATCTACAATCGAAGGCTGCCGGAGCCGCTGCGGGGCGCGGGGCGACGGCGTGGCAATTTCAAGCTTTTGGGGGCTAACGTGAAGCATTACGCACTTCGGTGGTTCGTCGTCGGACTCGTGGCGCTGGCCGTTCCGGCGTCGGTCACTGGTCAAGATTGGAGGGGCCGAGTCGATCTCGACGGCAAGGCGACCAACGCGGACGGGGTGGGGCTGCCCCAGACGACCGTCACCGCGATCTTCGTGGAGACCGACACCGGGCCAGAGCCGGAGACGGCCGACGGTGACGGGGAGTTCGAACTCGACGATCTGAAGCCTGGGGCATGGCGGATCACGATTGCCGCCGGCCACCTCGGGTACGGCGCCGAGATTCTCGAGCTCGAGGTCGCCGAGCGCGACAACGACGACATCGAGGTCGTCCTGCCGACACTGCAAGAGCTGCTCGACCAGGCCACGGCCGATTTCGGGGCTAGCAACTTCAGCGGGGCGCGCGCGAGCTACGAGAAGATCTTTGCGGCGTTGCCCACCAACGTGGATCTGCACCAGGCGATCGCCGCCACCTATCAAGGTGAAGGGCTGCATGCCGAAGCGCTCGGGCACTACGATGCGCTGCTGGAGGCGTGGGAAGGCGGTGCCCCGGCGCCGACACCCGAGTTGCCGGGCGAGGTCCGCCTGCAGGCGATGTTGAGCGCCGGTTCCGCCGGGCAATACGATCGGATGCACGGCTACATCGGCGACCTCGGCAATCCGCTGCCCGCCGACGCCGAGACCGCGTTCATCGACTTGAGCGGCAACACGCTGATGGACGCAGAGGAGTACGACCACGCCGTTCGCGTACTGGGCGTCGCGATCGACCGCGCACCCAACTCGGCGCTACCGTACTACTACCGCGGCATGGCGCACGTCAGGCTCGAGAACGACGACGACGCCATCGCCGACTTCAACAAGTTCGTCGAGCTCTCGCCGAGCGAGACGCCTCAGGTGACCCAAGCCAAGGATCTGCTGACGAAGTTGCAGCCGCAGTAGGCGGCCGCGTCAGCGCGTCGTGTCCTGGTGTTGGCCGGGGGCCGAGAGGCTCCCGGCTCTTCTTTTCTACCGGTGGCCGTCCGCGCCGTCGCCGAGACGGTAGAACGCAGCGTCGATCGGCATCGGATCGATCTGCCAGTCCTGGTCCTTGTAGGGATAGGACGGTCGCGGCTTCGAGATGATGAACGTCGACACGTGCTGCGCGTCCGCGTCGCTCAGGACGCCAGGATCGAGATAGGGCATCGCGTAGCGGACGAAGCCGGCCAGCGTGTAGAATCTCGCCAGCCCCGCGCCGTCGTTCCACGACTGCGGCCCCCAGAGCGGGCCAGGCTTCTTGTCGCCGACCTGGACGCCCTGCCCCTCCGGGCCGTGGCAGTTGACGCAGAGTTCCGTGTAGATCTCCTCGCCGAGCGCGGCGTCGAGCGCGTCGAGTGGCAGGAGGCTCTCGGGGGCGATCCGGTTCCTCTTCCGCCACGCGGGATCTTCACCCGGCGTGTAGCCCTCCGACAGGTATTGCAGGTACGCCGCCAGTGCGACGACCTCCTCGGAGTCGACATCGGGCAGCAGCGGCTCACCGGTGCTGTCCGTCACCAGGCCCGGCGCGACGCCGGCTCTGGCCGCCTCGAGGCCGCCGTTGTCCGGGCCATGCACCGCATTCTCGCTGCGATAGAAGCAGCCGACGATCCGATCCTCGAGGCTGAACATCCGTCCGGCGCGGCCGTTGTGCTCGGGGAACATCCCGGCCGAGCCGACGAGCGGCAGCGCCAACTCGCGCTGGCCCGAGTTCAGATGGCAGTTCGCGCACGTCATCTCGCTCGGCGTGAAGCGTGACGCCTCGCCGGGCGTGGCGGTGAACAGCCGGAACCCCTGCCGGATCAGTTCGCCGTCCTCGCGGCGGTCGAGCGCAGCGTCGGTCTCAGGGTTCTGCGGCAGATCCCAGGCCGTGACCATCGTCGTCGCGTACGGCACGAGCGGGCCGGTGAGTTCGTAGGTGTGGGATGCCGGTCCGAATTCGCCTGGTTGGGGGATGCGCGGCAGTTCGACGTCGGGCGCGGGAGCCACGGCGTCCTCCGGAGGCGGGGAACACGCGGTCGCGATGAGCAGCATCACTGCCACGGTGAGCGCGAGCCTGGCGAGTCTCAGCATTGGTTCGCGGATACTCAAGAGGGTCCTACGGCCGGGCAGCTGGGCTTCAGTACGTCAGGAACTGATAGCCCTCGGCCTGGAAGCTGACGACCGCGGTCATCGCCGACAGCGCGCTCTTGACCGGCGCGGCCACGTCGCTCGCGTCGAGCCCGCTCAGGACGCGCGACTGTTCGCAGAGGAAGATCTCGACGCCGGCGTCGGTCAGCGCCTGCAGCAGCGGCAGGTTCGGGTTGTCCATGTCGTAGCGCTCGCGGAACGCCTCGTTCGTCATCGCCGCCCGCGTGCCGCCCCCGTGCAGGATGAGCTTCACCTGCAGGTTCTCCTGCGGGATTCCGGCGTGGGCGTGCATGTTCATGAACCGCGCCGCAGCCTCCAGGCGCCCGTGCACGCGCTCGGGATTGTTGAGCGGGGCCAGCAACTCGAAGGCGACTCGGTAGACGCCGTCGGTCGGCGTCGCGAAGTCGGCGTTCGGCAGGTCGACGTGCCGTCCGTATCCCGCGATCAGTGGGCCGTCGTGCAGGTCGTCGCGTGTGTTCTGCGCGCCAGCCGGCGCGGCCATCAGCAGCGACACGCCCAGCGTCACCGCGGCCACGCCCAACGCTCTCGTCGTCTCGGTCACTCGTCTCGTCATTTCGGCCCTCGCTTGTTAGTCCCGCGTCCGGCGCGCCGAACGCTTCGCACCAGGAGCCATCAATAGTAGCAGAGTGAATCGCGGCGACCGTGGGCGCCGCTTGACGCAACTGTGCTAAAGAATTAGCATTTGCGCATGCGTCTGAGTTTCACCGGCTCACTCGCGGTGGTCTCGCTAGCGGCGGCGATCGCCGGGTGTGATCGGGCCGCGAATCCAACCGCGGGTGAGGCTGGCACGGATCGGCTGGCCGCCGCCGTTCGCGAGCTGGTCGGCCCGTACGTCGAGGGTCGGAGCTTCAGTGGCGTCGTCCTCGTCGCGCGAGGCGACGAGCTGCTGGTGCACGAGGGCTTCGGGCAGACCGACCACGTCACGGGGACGCCGATGACGGTCGGGTCGAAGTTTCAGATCGCGTCGCTATCGAAGTCGTTTACGGCGGCGGCCATCCTGCGGCTCCGCGAACGGAATAAGCTGGCGCTCGATGACCCACTCAGTCGATTCCTGCCAGAATTCCCGCGTGGTGCCGACATCACGATTCACCAACTGCTCGTGCATACCTCGGGGTTGGCCCGCTACGTCTTCCAGCCCGACTACGCCGAGCGGTCGCGCCGGCCGCACTCGGCCGCCGATCTGGTCGACTGGATCGCCGCCGTGCCGCTGGCGCTCGAGCCGGGGGAGCGTAGCGCGTATTCCAACGCCAACTACGCTGTCCTCGCGCGCGTCATCGAGGTGGTGTCGGGACAAGCGTTCGGCGAGTTTCTGCATGACGAGGTCATCGCACCCGCCGGCTTGACCGACACCGGCCATCGAGGCGACGCCTCGGTCGCGGCGCCGGACCTGGCGATCGGCCACGTGCCGGTCGGCCTGCGAACGGTCGAGCGGTCGAGTACGGTCGACTACTCGGCGAGCACGGGTGCGGGGTCGATCTACTCCACGGCGGGCGACCTGTTGCAGTGGCACCGAGCGCTGGCGGGAGACCGGGTCCTGACGCCGGCGTCGCGCGCGCTGATGTTCGAGCGTCACGTCGACGACCGGGGCTACGGGTGGATCCTGGACGAGCGGCGGGGACGCTCGACGGTCAGTATGTCGGGGTGGGACGGCGTCGGGTTCTCGACCGAGTTCGTGCATTTCGAAGAAGAGAACCTGACGGTGATCGTCCTGTGCAACCTCAGCATCAGCACCGCTCCGACCGAGCTGGCCGACGGTCTGGCGGCGCTCGTGCTCGATGGCGAGGCGACGCCGCTAAGTCTCGCGGCTGCCCCGCTCGATGCGGCTCTGGCACGAGAGCTGGCGGGGGAGTACAGGTTCGGGGCCGACTTCTACGTGCCGAACGCGTCGCTGGTCCTGTCGCGCGCCGGTAACCACCTGGCCGTGGCTGGGCGTCCTCCTGGGGCGCTGCTCCAACTCGCCGAGGTGTCAGCGTCCGGCGATCCGGCGTTCATCCACCGGCAGCAGTGGTTCCGCGTCACGTTCGATCGAGACAGCGCCGGGCGCGTGTCGGCGATGCGCTACGGTCCATTCGAGGCGACGCGCGTGGCTGCCGCCCCGTAAGGCGCCGCCTTCACCCCGACCGACGTCAGCTGCGCTCCTCCGGCGAAACGGGTGCCCCGCCCGATTCGTCTATGACATGATGAGCGGTGCGCTCGCCGCCCGTCGCGCAACATTCCCACATGCTGCGGTGTATCCGTGGCGGAGAAGAACCGGTTCCAGCCACCGGATGACCGACTCGGCGAAGCCCAACAGGCAGTTCGACCGCCGGATCGTGGAAGGCCCGCTCGGCCGGGCGGTCTGGCGCCTTGCCTGGCCGACGATGCTGCAAAACATCATCGGCGGGCTCCAGGGCGCCATCGACCAGGCGATGGTCGGCAACTACGTCGGCCATACCGGCAACGCCGCGATCGGCGTGAGCATGCAGATCTTCATCCTGGTCATTGTGTTCGTCGCCTCGATCTTCACCGGGATGGGGGTGCTGGTGGCGCGGTTCGCCGGCGCCGGCGATCACGACAAGGTCAACCGATCGGTCTATCAGGCGTTCATCGTCTCGTTGGGTCTGGCATTCGGCGTGCTCGCACCGCTGGGGTATTACTTCGCGCCATCGCTGTTGAACCTGATCAACGCCGCACCCGAGGTGCAACTCGAAGCGTTGCCCTACATCCGGATCATGTTCGTCTTCAGCTTCGGCATGTTGATGTTCTTCCTCTTCAGTGGAGCTCTGCGCGCGGCGGGCGACGCGAAGACGCCGATGCGGCTCGGCATCGTCATGACGTTGCTGAACGTCGTCCTCAGCGTCGTGCTCATTCGTGGGCTCGGGTCGATTCCGTCGTTCGGCACGCAGGGTGCGGCGATGGGCACCGTGATCGCCAGCGGCACCGTGGGGCTGGCCTTCCTGTATCTCCTGGCGTCCAACCGACTCGTGATCCAGTTTCCGCGCGCGATGTCTTACCGGCCGGATTTTGGCATCATCCGCGAGCTGTTCCGGTTCGGGCTGCCGGCCGGGTTCCAGGGCGTCGTCATGAACCTGGGCGGCCTGCTAATGCTGAGATTCATCGGGGGGCTGACCTTCAGCGCCGAAGCGCAAGCTGTCTATTCGGTCGGCTACACCCAGCTCTTCTCGCTCATCACCTGGACCTCGGTTGGCCTGATGGGCGCCGCCTCGGCGGTCGCGGGGCAGAATCTCGGCGCGGGTCACCCGGATCGCAGCGCGCGATCGACGCGCGTGGCCGCCGGTGTCGGCCTCGGGCTTGCCGGCGGCATCGGCGCGGCGTTCGTGTTCGTGCCCGAGGCGCTGCTGGCGGTGTTCGGCATGACCGACGGGCCGGCGCTGGTCCTGGGCCGCCAGCTCCTCGGCTACCTGGCCGTCTCCGGACTCTTCGTGACGGTCGCCCTGACGTTCACCGGCGCGCTGCAGGGCACGGGCGACACGAAGGGGCCATTGTACATCTCGATTCTGTCGCAGGTCGTCGTGCCCGTCGGGTTCTGCTTCGTCCTCCAAGCGCTGCGCGGGCTCGACGCATCGGATATCTGGCTGGCGATCGTTCTGGGCCACGTGACACGATGCGTCCTCAGTATCATCAGGTTCGAGCAGGGCAAGTGGCGCTCCATCGAGGTCGACATCGGTCCGGCTCGGGCATGAGGCTATAATTCACGTCGCGCCCCATCCGACATGACAGGTCACGCATCCCGCCTCGACGGCCGGCGCCGACGGCCTGCTCATCGCCTATCGCGATCGCTCGGAGGACGAGGTCAGGGACATCGCCATCATCCGGCATGCCGGCGGCGCGTGGACCGACCCGGTCACCGTGCACGACGACGTGTGGCAGATTCCGGGGTGTCCGGTGAACGGGCCACAGGTGGCGGCCGAGGGCGACCGCGTGGCCGTGGCCTGGTTCACGGGGGAGGGCGGCGATCCGCGCGTGCAGATGAGATTCTCTGACGACAGCGGGGCGACGTTTGGCGACGCGGTGCGGGTCGACGATGGTCGCCCGGTTGGTCGCATCGACATTGAGCAGCGTGGCGACTCCGCGATCGTGTCCTGGCTCGAACGGGGTGACGAGGGCGAGGCCGAGGTGAAGCTCAGACGCGTGACGTCGTCGGGGGAGATCGAGCCGTCCCATGCCGTCGCGCGCACCGGTGCCGGGCGAGCCAGCGGGTTCGTGCGGACGGCGGTCTTCCAGGGTGACGTCTACGTGACCTGGACCGAAGCCTACTCGCGCCAGGGCGAATCGCAGGTGCAGATTGCCAAGGTGGTGTTCGAATGAAGACGCGCCGCACGCGCATCTGGCTCCTCGTTCTCCTCGTGTTCGCGCTCGCGCTGCCCGCGGCGGCGCAGGACGAAACGGGGGCGGTCGAGGGCGGCCTCATCGACGAGCCGGCGATCGCGTTCGAGGCGACCGATCTAGACGGGAACACATTACGGCTGTCGGATCTGGAAGGTCAGGTCGTCCTGATCAATTTCTGGGGAGTCTGGTGCACGAGCTGTCGCCACGAGATTCCCGAGCTGGTTGCCCTGGATCGGCAGTGGCGGGATCGGGGCCTCGTCATTCTCGGCGCCGACTGGGGTGATCCGCCCGAGGCGCTGCCGCCGTTCGTCGAGGAGTTCGGCATGACCTATCCGGTCCTGCTCGACGACGGCCTGGCCGAGCGCTACGAGGTGATCGTCTTTCCCACCAGCCTGGTGATCGACCGCGCGGGTCGGCTGCGCTTTCGGGTCGAGGGGTTCCTCCCCGAGCGTTTCGAGGCGTTGACGGCCGCCGTCGATCGACTGCTCGACGACGGCGCCTGAGAACAGTGGCTGGCCTGTCGCCTTCCCGAACTCAGCTGCGAACCCTGACGGATTGGTTCCGCGATCTCCATTCAAGCCGATGCCCTGGCTGACGCGACGCCGAGGATGGACGCGTGCGTCGGCCGTGGCGCTACTGTCGCTGCTGTCTCACGCCGCGGACGCGACGCCCCAGTCCGACTCCGCGCTCGTCGTCATCCTCGATGTGTCGGGCAGCATGCGGGAAGCGGTCGAGGGGGGCGTTAAGGCCGAGCTGGCGCCGCGCGGACTGCTGGCGACATTGGAGCGGTTGCCGCCTGAGACCCGGATGTCGCTGCGCCTGCTGGGCGAGGGCAGCGACGAGGAGTGCCGGGCGTCGCGGCAGGCGATTCCGTTCGGTCCGTTCGATCCCGCCGCGTGGCAGCGCGCGATGGGGCAGGTACGGTGGGACGGCGCCACGCCGCTGACCTTCACGCTGCGCGCCGCGTTGGACGACCTCGCCGCGATCGGCGCGGATCGGAAGGAAGTCCTGATCATTGGCGACGGTGAAGAGACCTGCGGGGACGATCCCGTCGCCGTCGCCCGCGCGGAGGCCGGCGGCATCCGCGTTCACACGATCAGTCTCGGCGACCGGCCGTCGGACCAACTGGCCGGCGTCGCGCTGGTCACCGGCGGGACCTACGCCATGGCGTTCGATGACACCACCTTCGCGTCGGCCACGGCGGAGTCTCTGCCCGCGCCGGCCGACCTGCCGGCCTCGGCCGGTGACGGGCCGGGCCCGGTGCTCGAGGTGATTCTCGACGCGAGCAACAGCATGTGGGGCCGCGTCGAAGGCCGGATCAAGATGGAGCTGGCGCGCGAGGCGCTAGCCAGCTCGCTCGCGGGCCTGCCGTCGAACGTGCGGGTCGCCCTACGAGCCTACGGTCACATTACGCCGTTCGGCGACGAGGCGCAGTCGTGCCAGGAGACCGAGCTGCTCATCCCGCCCACGGCGGGTGGGTCGGCGCAGGTGCTGGCCGCGGCATCGGGCTTGACGCCGATGGGGCAGACGCCGATCGCATTGAGCCTGCGGGCGGCGGCGGATGACCTGGCGCGGGCCGGCGGCACAGGTGTCGTCCTGCTCCTGACCGATGGGGTCGAGTCGTGCGGCGGCGACCCGACCGCCGTGGCCGAGGAGATCGTCGCTGGCGGCGCGGCGTTCGTCCTGCACACGGTCGGTCTGGGCGTCGACGCCGAGTCGGCCGCCGCGCTCCGGACGCTGGCGAACGTGGGCGGCGGCGACTACTTCGACGCGCCGACGGCAACCGATCTCGTCACCGGGGTGGAGCGGGTCATCGAGGCGACGAGCCAGGTCGTCATGGGCGGCCGCGAGTTGCCGTCGTTTCCGTCGCCGGTGGTCCGGGTCGACGGCGGCAGTGCCGTCGAGGTGGCGGTCGTCGTGGCACCCGGCTACTACAGCTTCAACGACCACTTTGCGGAGAAGGACTGGCGCTATTTTGCCGTGGCGGGTGCGCCGGGCGATAAGGTCGAAGTGCGCGGGCTGGTCTGCACGCTCGGGATCAACTTGACGCGCGACGGCGACTGGATCTCGCAGGGTCGGGTCGAGCAGGTCTTCTATCAGGGCGTGACGAGTGCCGGCGACCTGCTGCCGCGCAACCGGATGCGCGTACGCGGCGAGATGGCGACTGGGTCACGATGACGGTGCCGGTCGAGGCCGACGGCTACGCCCGGTTCCGGCTCGGCCGCGACTTCGGCGACGTCAACCGCGACACGCTCTTCGAGATCGTGCCGTAGGCCGGTCGTCCGGGCCTCGCTCAGAGGTGCTGCGCGACGAACGCCGCGATCTTGCGCCGACTCTCGTCGGACAGGTCCAGGAATTCCACGCCGATGCCGGACCCGTCCTTCACCCGCTTCACGATCGCGGCGCAGGTGATCGGCTGGTCATCCGCCGGTAGACGAAACTGCAGGCTGAGGATGGCGCCGTTCTGAAAGCCCTCGGCCCGGCCGACGAAGGCGCCGCCGACGCTGAGATCGGCGATGCGCTCGTTGGTACGCGTGAAGACGCCATCTTGCCCGAGCCAGAGTTCGCTGTCGAACGTGACCCGCGCGTGGCGCCGGGTGTCGCCGAGCGGCCCACCCGGGCGGGAGATCGGCTTCGCCATCTGTTCATCCAGTGCGGTGGCCGGCGTTCGTTGACTCGCCCCGACCGCTATTCGCGCGGCCAGA
Organism: Acidobacteria bacterium UBA2161; assembly: GCA_002328835.1. GTDB lineage: Bacteria > Acidobacteriota > Vicinamibacteria > Vicinamibacterales > UBA823 > UBA2161. The sequence goes on from DCWN01000033.1 coordinate 105,151, forward strand.
CCTCGCCCTGGTCGCGCTCGGTCACCGGGCCCATGCCCGTGTAGACGAACTTCTGGACCCGCTTTCCCTCGTAGGTCTCGGTCGTGTAGATGTTGCCGTCCGAATCGGTGGCGATGCTGTGCACGCCGAAGAACTGGCTCGGCTGCCGCCCGCCGTCGCCGAAGCTGGTCAGCCCGGCCAGGGTGACTCTGAGAGCCGGGATTCGCGTCGTGACTCGCATCATTTTCCTCCCAGGGGCTGCCGCAGCTTCGATTCCAGTATGTGGGTGGATTGTAAGCCGGGGACCGGCCGATGACAACGAAGATCAGGCAGGATCGAACGCGGCGCGGGACGGCGCCGTCCCGCGCGGCCTCAGAACGCGATGACCAGACGGGAGGTACTGGAGAGGGTGATGGTGCCCAAGCCGACCAGCGGCACGATCGGGTCGAACGGGCGGTCGACCCGGACTTCGACCACCGAGCCCGGCTGGTTGTCGGGGTCCCACGCGGTCGTCACGTCGAGGCCGGTCATGCCGGCGGCGCGGCTCTGCACGTAGGCCTCGACGTCGTTGGCGCTGGCGGTCGCCGCGCTTTCCGCACCCCGGACGATCGCGAATCGCGCCCCCTCTCGCGCCAGGTGCGCTACCGTGCTGTAGGTCCAGACGGCGCGACCGAACTCGGCGATGCCGAATGTCAGCGCGAACAGCAGGAGGCCCACGAACGCGAACTCGATCAGTTCCGTGCCGCGCTCGTCTTGCCGCAGTTGCAGGGCGCGCTTGACGACACGGCCGTGCAGGCTCAGGCGCACGACGCTACTCCACCAGCGCCAGCCGCTTGAGCGGCGACCCGCCCGCGAGGCTGCTGTAATCCGAGTTCATCTGCAAGATCGAATTGCTGTCACCGATCATCCGACGCGCCACGACGATCATGTAGCTCCCGGTGATCTCGGTGCTGCTCTCGAAGCTGACGATCTGGGTCGGGAAGTAGAGCGCACCCTCGATCGTGTGCTCGGAACTGCTTTCCCAGCGGTGCATGTCGTCTTCATCCCCCGCATTGGGATCCTGGTAGAAGAGGATGCCGGCATAGGGGCCCGACGTCGGCGCGGTGAGGTTCAAGACGGAGCTGCTCTGGAAGCTGAGGGGCTCGTAGTCGTATCCGCCGCCCTCGGTCAGGAAGAACGTGACGCCTGTCCCGTTCACGACCGCGTTGCTCTCGGTCGAGAACGCACCGCCCTGAATTACGTACACGCCGGGCAGTAGCGTGACCACCGTGTTGTTCTTCACCGTGAGCTTCCCGCAGTAGACACCCGGCGACAGCGTCGCCGTCGGCTGGTCGAGTTCCAGGTCCACGAAGCTGCAGCCCCCGTAGGCTGGCGGGCTCAGATAGGCCAGCGGATCGGGCGATCGCGGCCAGACGTCGGTGTGGATGCCGTTCGTCGCGTTCAGCGCCGAACTGCTCTCCTCGACGTACGACCCGGTCAGGGAGGCCGTCTCGACCGTGACCTGTGCGCTGCTCGTCAGGTGGGTGCCCCAGCCGTCGCTGGAGTTGACCCGCAGGCCGCAGTCGGCATCGAGGACGGCGCTGCTGTTGTACGAGAAGGTGTCCTGCTCGGTCTCCTCCAGGACGTAGATGCAGTTGATATCGTCGGCGCCGATCCAGGCCACGGCTCGTGCGGTGATGTCGACGTCGGTCCAGCCGAGCATCCGCATGAAGTAGGTCGGGCTCGGCTGGTCGATGAGCACCTCCACCGCCTCGGGATCGCCGGCGAAGGCGCCGCCGAGTGGCGGCCGGTTGACCGTCACCTCGACGCCGTCGGCGCCGTGGGTGTAGCCGTTCTCGGCGGTGGCGGAGAGCACCGAGGAGGTGACCAGGGCGGACTGGCCACGGTAGATCTCGCTGCCGCCGCCGAGGGCGCCGGCGTCGGCCGCGGTCTGCAGGAGGCGCCGGTGGTTGTACAGGCTGCCCACATCTAGGCCGAGCCCCATGAAGCCGGTCAGCGTGACCATCATCCCCGCCGTGAGGAGCAACGCGGAGCCTGTTTCGGATCCCGCCAGTCGTCGGAACCTGCCCGTCATGCCCGCCATGCTCGCCATTGTCCCCCTCATGATCGACCCGCTACTGCACCCGCACCTTGGCGGTGCGGCTGAGCGGCACCGTGCTCGGAACTCCGGGATAGGCGGTGAGCGTCGCGTAGGTTTGCGTCGCGGTGACCTCCACGAAGGCGCGCGGCGCGCCGTAGCTGCCGCAGCTCGCGGTCGTGCAGCTCACCGGCGAGCCGCCGGTGCACTCGCAGATCCGCTGCGACGTGACGCCGATCGTGCCGATGTTCTGCGCTTCCTCTTCGGCCGCCTGCTGGATCCCGGCGGTATCGCCGAGATGGCCGCTGCTCTGGGCGCCATAGGCCGCGCCCGCTCGCGCGGCGTGTGACAGTGTGATCGCCGTGTACATGACGCGGCCGAAGTCGCCGACGCCCACGACCATCACCAGCAGCAGCGGCATGATGACCGCCATCTCGACGAGGGCGGCACCCACCTCCGGGTGGGCGCCGAGCGCTCCGCGGGCGCTCCGATGTCTCCAGCAACTCATCGATGGTTTCATCCGCGGCCAGCGCCGCGCGGTCCTCCGCGTGTCTACCGTGCAACCTTCGTGCCCGGCAGAAGGCGACCGCACGCCCGGCGGGCCGGGTCGTGGCTCGACAGTATTGAAAGCTGGATACCGGTTTCGTGTGCGATCTACGGGTGCAAACCGACGTAGACCGTCCCACCCTTCATGACGAAGTCGACATCGGTCAGCGCCGAGATGTTCTCGAGCGGGCTCTCCGACACCGCGATGACGTCGGCGAGCTTGCCGGCCTCGAGCGTGCCCAGCTCGGGTTCGCCCAGCAGATCCGCCGCGTTGACGGTGGCGGTGACGATCGCCTCCATCTCCGTCAGGCCGATGTCGACGTACCATTCCAGCTCGCGCGCGTTCTTCCCGTGGCGCGAGACACCGGCGTCACTGCCCGAGGCGATCTTGGCGCCGGCCTGAAAGGCCTCGAAGACCCGCCGCGGATGCTCGTTGATCGACGCCTCGAGCCGTGCGCGATCTTCCGGTGAACGTTCCGCGAGCCCCGCCCGCACGAAATCCTTCACGGCCAGCGTCGGCACCAGGTAGGCGCCCGTTTCGACCAGTAGCTCGTACGACCGTTCGTCGAGCCAGGAGCCGTGCTCGATCGAATCGACGCCCGCTTCGAGCGCCATGTTGATGCCGGCGGTGGTGTGCGCGTGCGCCGCGACCTTCAGTTCGCGCGTCCGGGCCGTCGCGATGGCCGCGGCCAGCTCGTCCTCGAGGAAGACGCCCGGGGCGTCCTTGTGGGCGCAAGGCTGCGAACCGCTGCACGTCGCGTAGACCTTGATGACATCGGCGCCCATGGCGATCTGACGCCGCACCGCCTGACGGCAGCTCTCCACGCTGTAGCACGAGCCCGAGCCGTCGCTGGCCGAGCTGCGGATCGTGTGGCCCGCGACGAACATCCGCGGCCCCTCGAGGTCGCCCGCCTCGACGCCGTCACGCAGCGCGAAGATCGACCAGCCGGCCGATCCGGGGTTGCGCACCGTCGTGTAGCCGGCCCTGAGCGTCAGCCGCGCGTTGATGATGCCCGTCGTCATCCGGTAGACGTCGTCGGCCTCATCGGGCATTCCGGCCGGCGCGCCGCCGCCGGTCAGGTGGACGTGCATGTCCATGAGGCCCGGTAGGACGAAGTACTCCCTGAGATCGATCACGGTGATGTCGGCGCCGCCGTCGAGGCCGAGGGAGTCGGCCGTCGCATAGCCGGCGACGATTCGGTCGATCCGGTCGCCCTCGATCACAAGCGATTGTTCGGACAGCGGCGGTTGTCCGGGAACAGGCAGGATCGTGCCGGCGTGCACGATCGTCCAGCGCGCTTCGGAGTCGCCGCCGGCCTGCGACCACGACGTCGACGGAGCGAGCGCGAGTAGGGTCGTGACGAGTGCTATGAAACGGATCGACATCGCTTGGTTCCTCCTCACCGAGACAGGCCGTCACTCTAGAGCGAGCCAATTGTATGCCGCGGGCGCCCGTCGGCGGAAGCGCTGGCCTCCCTCGACTCGCGGTGGCGGCCAGCCCGGAATCGGCGTATCGTGAGGGCCACAGGGAGGGGGAAGCATGGGAAACCGTACCAAGATCAATCGTCGTGATTTCGTCCTGGCCGGAGCGGCCGGGTTGGCCGCCGCGGCGCCGCGCCCGGCCTACGGTCGCGCGCCGGCCGTCCAGACCAGCGTCCGCCCGCTCGTCATCGCCTCGGGCGCCAGCAATTCGCGCAACGCCGATGGGTTGAACTGCGTGGAGAGGGCCTTCTCGATGATCACCAGCGGCGAGGATGTCCTCGACGCGGTCGTCGAGGGCGTGACGATCGTCGAGGAGGATCCGGATACCGGCGGCGTCGGCTTCGGCGGGACGCCGAATGCGGATGGCATCGTCCAGCTCGATGCCTGCTGCATGCACGGACCGACGAAGCGGGCCGGCGGCGTGGGTGGACTCGAGGGCGTCAAGCAGGCGGCCAAGGTGGCGCAGGCAGTCCTCGAGCACACCGACCATCATCTGCTGGTCGGTGACGGCGCCCAGTCGTTCGCGCGCAACATGGGCTTCGAGGTCCACGACGATCTCAACACCGAGCGGTCGCGCGAGCGCTGGCTCGAGTGGAAGCGGCGGACCGATCCGGGCCACTACCTCGACCCGGCCAAGCGGGCCGAGCTGGGTTACCGCGTCGGTCTGCAGATGGCGATGGAAGGGCTCGTGGACATGGACCACTTCTTCGGCACCATCAATTGCGATGGCATCAACGCGCGCGGCGAGATCTGCGGCGTGACGACGACCAGCGGCCTGGCGTTCAAGATTCCCGGCCGCGTCGGCGACTCACCGATTCTTGGCGCCGGCCTGTATCTCGACGGTGAGGTCGGCGCGGCCGGTTCGACCGGTCGGGGTGAGGCGAACCTCTACAACCTCACGTCGTACCTGATCGTCGAGAACCTCCGGCGCGGCCTGTCGCCGAAGGACGCCGGCATGGAGGGGCTGAAACGGATCCAGGCGAACACGGTCGAGCAGCGGCTCCTGAACAGCCGAGGCCTGCCGGCGTTCGGGATCAACTTCTATGTCTTGAACGCCAAGGGCGAACACGCCGGTGTCGGCATGTACGCCACCGAGCGGAGCCGCTACGCGAGCTGCACCGAGAACGGCTTCGAGGCGGTGCCGATCGAGCCGCTCTTGAGCGGCTCGGCGTCGGACTGACCCGGGTCAATCGCGATCAGGCGTTTCGTTCGAGGGCCGGAGCCTGGGTTCAGCCTGCCCGATCCAGGCTTCGGCCGCGCGGTAGCTCTCGGGATCGCCGATCGACAGCCGGCGGCCGTGCATCTCGTGCGCGAAGACCGGCTGCCGCTCCACCAGCCAGGCGATGAAGGCCCCAGGGGCGTCGGCCTTGGGCTGCTGCCCGAGAAAATCTGGAATCAATGCGAGCGCGTTCGGCTGAAGAATGTAGAAAGCCGGGCAGGCCCACTCCGCCGCCGGCTCCGCCGGTTTCTCCGCGAAGCCGACGATCCGTCCGGAGGTGTCGCACTCCGCGACGCCGGTTCGTCGCAGCTTCTCCCGGTAGGCTTCACGGTAGGCGAGGACGAGGTTCCTTGGCTGCACCGTGTGGTCGTCGAGCATCCCGGCGACGTCGAAGTCGAAGAGGTTGTCGCCTGCCGAGACGAGCGTCGGACCGAGCCGCGCCCGCTGCTCCAGCGCAAAGGCCAGATCCCGCACGGCACCCAGGCGATTGTCGTTCGATGTCGCTCCGTCGTCGACGATCTCGATCCGGAGATCCGGCTGTCGACGAGCCAGGCCATCGCGCCACGCGTCGAATTGCGGCGCGAACCGATGGTTGCTGACGACCCAGAGGTCGGTCACGCGTCCAGTCGCCGCGAACTGCTCGACGAGGTACTCGACGATCGGTTTGCCTGCCACCGGCAGGAGCGGCTTGGCGGTCTCGCGCGCCAGCGCACCGAGACGCGTTCCGAATCCGGCGCAGAGCAGGATGGCGTCCATGGTCTTCAAGCCATCCGCAGGCCGTCTTCGCTCTCGACGAGCAAGACCCGCGCCGCCGTTAGTTCGGGCAGGCGCGATCGGATCGCCGCCTCGATCTGCCGGACGATCTCGCTGGCCCGTTCGGCCTCGATGAGGGCGACGCAGCAACCGCCCCACCCGGCGCCGCTGAATCGCGACCCGAACACGCCACCGGTCTCGGTCAGGACCTGCTGAATCGCGATCAGTTCTGGAGATCCGGCTTCCCAGTTGTCGATCGAGCTCGTGCACGATTCGCGCATCAGCTGGCCGAACGTCGCCAGGTCGCTGGCCTGCCAGGCGGTCGCGCCGCGGCGGACCCTCGACCGCTCACCGAAGAAATGCCGGGCGCGGCGCTGCTGGGGCCCGGATAGTCCGGCGCCGTGCGCCTCGAAGACCTCATCCGTCAGGTCGTGGAGGCCTGCGACGTCGTCGCGGCCGGCCCGCGCCGCGAGGCCACGGGCCGCGTCGAAACATTCGTCAATCCGGCGGTTGAAATCGGTTCCCGAGAGGTTCCGGGTGATACCGGAAAACGCGACCAGAATCCGGTACTCGGGCGCATCCTGTCCGACCGCGAGGGAACGCCACCGCCGCTCGCGCGTCTCGATTGCGAGCAGGTGGTCTCGTCGTGCACCGACGATTGCCGCGGGGTCGAGGATGCCGACCTTGACGCCGACGAAGTCCCGCTCGGCGCGCAGCGCCAGGTCGACCAGCGCGGTGGGATCGAGCGTCGTGCCGTTGGCTGCGGCGAACGCCATCAGGTACGCGAGGGTGACCGACGCCGACGAGCTGAGGCCGCCGCCGGGCAGGCTGCCGTGCACGTGTCCGACAATCCCGCGCGCGAGGGGATGGCGTTCGCCGATCGCGCGGGCCGCCCCGGCCGGGTACGCGCCCCAGCTGGGGAGAGCGTCGACGACCGGACGCGCGAGATCGAAGCTGACCTCGCCAGAAAAGTTGTCGCTCGTCAGGGTGACGTCCGACGACCGCGCCGGCGCGAAGGCGACGAGCGTGTAGGCGCTGACGGCCATCGCCAGGACCGGGCCACCCTGATGGTCGCTGTGTGCGCCGATCGGACAGACCCGATACGGCGAGATGACGACGCTCACTTCGCTGGGCGTCAGCCCGGCGCGCTCGGCCAGGCGGCGCCTGGCGTCGTCGACGCGGGAGGCCAGCGGCTCGCTCACCGAAGTCACCACGCCCCGAGGGCGCGCGGCAGCGCGAGCGAGAGGCTCGGGACCAGCGTCGTCACCACCAGCGCCGCGATCATCGCCGCGTAGAAGGGGAGGAGCCTTGGCAGCATCCGGGCGACGGTCGTGTTGCCGACGCCGCATCCGAGGAAGAGGCAGGTGCCGACCGGCGGGGTGCAGAGACCGATGCAGAGATTCATGATCAGCACGATTCCGAAGTGCAGCGGGTCGATCCCCAGCGACAGCACGACGGGCCAGAAGATCGGCGTGAACAGCAGCACTGCCGGCGTCATGTCGATGACCGTGCCGGCCGCCAGCATGAAGAGGTTGATGAGCAACAGCACGACCACCGGGTTGTCGCTCAACCCCAAGATCGTGGTGCCGAGCATCTGCGGCACGTTCTCGTAGGCCAGAATCCACGCCATCGCGCTCGAGGCACCGACCAGCAGCATGACGACTGACGTGACGACCCCACACTGCAGCAGCAATGAGGGGAGGTCGCGGACGGCGACCTCGCGGTACACACCGACGGAGAGCACGAGCGCGTAGAGCACGGCGATCGCCGAGGCCTCGGTCGCCGTGAAGATACCGGCGACGATCCCCCCGAGGACGATGACGACCATCGCCAGGGCGGGCAGGGCCCGACCGAGGCGAAAGACGAGCTCACGCAGCGTCCATCCGGAGCCTCCGGACGGATCCGGGGCCGCGACGGCGGCCACCGCCATCAAGGCGAGGCCCACCAGGACACCGGGCACGACGCCCGCCAGAAAGATCGCCGCGACCGAGACCGCGCCGCCCGTCGCCATCGCGTAGATGATCATGATGTTGCTGGGCGGGATGAGCAGGCCGGTCGTCGAGGCGGTGACGACGATCGAGGTGTTCAGCGGCGGGTCGTCGTTCCGCTGATTCATCGCCGGCACCATGAAGCCGCCAATCGATGACACGGCGGCCACTGCCGATCCGGAGACCGAGCCGAAGAGCATGCAGGTCAGGATGGTGACGAACGACAGGCCGCCGCGCAGCCGACCCACCAGCACGTCCGCCAGTTCGATCAGTCGTCGAGCGATTCCGCCCTGACCCATCAGGAGACCGGCCAGGATGAAGAACGGAATAGCGAGCAGCGCGAAGCTGTCGATGCCGGTTGCGATCCGCTGCGCGACGAGCAGCGTGCCCGGGAGTTCACCCGTGGCGGCGACACCGAGCGTGGTGGCGATGCCTATGGCGAACGCCACCGGGACGTTGAGGGCCAGGAGGACGACGAAGCTGATGAGGAGGACGACGGTGGCCATGAGGGGATGAGGGATGATCGGTGTTCTCGGGCTAGAGGTCTGACGCTTCGCGCGGGGCTCCACGCCGCGCGATAAGTGGCTGGACGCTGTACCACGCCGCACACAGGCCGCCCAGCGGCAGCGCGAGATAGACGTAGCCCATCGGGATGTCGAGGGCCGGAGACGACTGCTCGAGTGACAGCGTTCGGAGGACCAGGGTCGAGCCGCCGTAGGTGAGGACGATCGCGCAGAACGCGGCGACCGCACAGCAGGTGAACGTCTCGACTCGCCGCCGGCCACTGCGGGGCAGCTTCGAGGTGAGGTAGTCGATGCCCAGGTGCGCATGATCCCGGAGCGCGACCGCGGCCGCCAGCAGCGTCAGCCAGATCAGCAGGAAGGTGGCCAGTTCTTCGGTCCACGAACTGGGCGCGCCCAGCAGATAGCGCGTCGCGACCTGCCACAGCACGTCCAGGACGAGCGCGGCCATCAAGAGGATGACAGCGGTGTCCAGCGTGCGATCGACCGCGCGACGGATGCCACCGGCCGACACGACTACTCGACCTCTTGGATCCGACGGGCGAGCGCGCCGATGTCGGTGTTGTCGTAGGCGCGCCAGACCGGTTGCACCGCCTCCCGGAACAGGCGCAAGTCGGGCCGGATGACCTCAACGCCGTCGCGCTCGGCGTCGGCCAGGCTGTCGGCCGCTGCCTGTCGCCAGAGGTGGCGCTGGAAGGTGACCGATTCGTTGACCGCTCGCGTGAGCGCCGCTTGATGGGCGGTCGAGAGCGCGGCCCAGACGTCCGGATTGATGACGAGGACGTCGGGTTGGCGTGAATGTTCGTCGAGGGAGTAGTAGCGGGCGATCTCGTGGTGGCGCGAGACGAAGAAGCTCGGGCGGTTGTTCTCGGCGCCGTCGACCACGCCCTGGTCCAGCGCCGAGTACAGCTCACCCCAGTCGATCGGCGTCGGAGAGCCGCCCAGCGCTTCGACCATCTGCATCGCCATCACGCTCTTCTGCACCCGGATCTTCAGTCCCCGGAGATCGGCGGGCTCCCGGATCGGCCGGTCGCGCGTGTAGAAGCTCCGCGCGCCGGCGTCGTAGTAGCCGAGTCCCTTCAGCCCGTAACGCGTGCCCGATGCCAGAATCTCCTCGCCCACCGGACCTTGCAGCACCTGCCAGAGATGGTCGGTGCCGCGGAAGAGATAGGGGAGCCCGAACACCTTCATCGTCGGCACGAAGCTCTCCATTGGTGCCGAGGAGGACTTCGTCATGGCGAGGATACCCAGCTGCACCAGTTCGAGCAGTTCGCGCTCCGAGCCGAGCTGCTCGCCCGGGTAGATGTCGATGCGCAAGCCGCCATCGGAGAGCCGGCCGGCCGTCTCGGCCATGACCTCCATCGCGAGGTGCACCGGATGCTCGACGTCGAGGCCGTGCCCGAGCTTGAGGACCGTGACGTCGTCCGCCGGCGCGCACGCCGCGGCGGACAGACTGACGAGAACGAGGCCGGTTCGGATGACGGCCAGGGCGCGGGGCATCGGGGTGGGCAGAATAGCACGCAGGGTGGGTTCGCGAACCTTCGTGGAAGTGATCTATCATCGCCGCATGCTTCGACCGGCTGCGGGGCTGCTGATATTGGCGCTGGCGCTCGTCGCGTTGGCCTGCTCCGGTACGTCCGAGCCTTCGACCGAGGTGGCTCCGGCCGAGGCGTCCGCCGCGACGATACCCGACGTCGGACCGAACACCCTCTCCGCCGACGAGGTGGCCGAGGGCTGGACGCTGCTGTTCGACGGTCAGACGTTCGACGGGTGGCGCGGGCTCGGTCGCGAGGAGGTTCCGGCCGGGCACTGGACGATCGAGGACGGCGCGATCAAGAAGATCGACAGCGGCGTCGTGCCCCTCGCTCCCGACGGCCAGCCGCTCGAAGGCGGCGACATCATGACCGTCGAGACCTACGACGACTTTGAACTGCGCTTCCAGTGGAAGGTAGCGCCGGGTGCGAACAGCGGCATCAAGTACAACGTTTCTGAGGCGATGTCGATCGAGACGCCGCCGGCGCACGCGGCACTCGGCTTCGAGTTCCAAGTCCTCGACGACGACCTGCACCCCGACGCACTGAACGGCCCGAACCGGACGGCGGGCGCGCTCTACGATCTGCTCGGCCCGACCGACCAGAAGCTGCTGCGTTCCGTCGGAGAGTTCAACGACTCGCGGATCGTCTTTGACGGGCCGCGCGGCGAGCACTGGTTGAACGGCGTGAAGGTCGTCGAGTTCGATCTGGAGTCCGCCGACTTCGCCGCGCACTACGCGGCCAGCAAGTACGACCCGATCCCTGGCTTCGCCGACCGGCGTGCGGGCCATATCGTCCTGCAGGACCACGGCAATGACGTCTGGTTCCGTGACATCAAGATGCGGACACTGCCATGAGCAGAAGACTCGATCGGCGAACCTTCATCACGTCGGCGGCGACCGCCGGCGTCGGCTTGGGTCTCACGCGCACCCCGGCTTTCGGCCAGCGGGCACCCAGCGACACGATGCGTGTCGGCATCATGGGTGTGAATGGTCGGGGCGCGGCGCTCGCGCGCGGCTTCGCGTTGGCGCATGGTGCGGATGTCGCCTACGTCTGCGACGTCGATAGCCGCGCGGTGGAGAAGGTCGTCGCCGATCTCGTGCGCCCGGACGGCGCGGCGGCGACGCAGTCGATCCGACCGACCGGCGAAGGCGACGTCCGCCGGGTGCTCGACGACCAGGACGTCGATGCGCTCGTCATCGCCGCGCCGGATCACTGGCATGCGCCGGCGGCGATCATGGCGCTCCAGGCGGGCAAGCACGTCTACGTCGAGAAGCCGTGTGGCCACAACGCCCAGGAAGGCGAGTGGCTGGTTGCCGCGCAGCGGAAGTACGGCCGGATCGTCCAGATGGGCAACCAGCAGCGCTCGGCGCCCGAGTCGATCCGCATCATTCAGGAGATCCGCGACGGGCTCATCGGCCGCCCGTACTACGCGCGGGCGTGGTACGCGAACACGCGCGGGTCGATCGGCCGTGGGCACGTCGCGCCGCCGCCGGCCTGGCTGGACTACGAGCTGTGGCAGGGGCCGGCGCCGCGGACGCCGTATCGCGACAACGTGATCCACTACAACTGGCACTGGTTCTGGCGCTGGGGCACGGCCGAGATCAACAACAACGGCGCCCACGAGCTCGACGTTGCGCGCTGGGCGCTCGATGTCGAGTACCCGACGCGGGTGACATCGGCGGGCGGGCGATATCACTACACGGATGACGATTGGGAGATGGTCGATACGCAGGTGGCATCGTTCGACTTCGCCGAGAACAAGACGATCGTGTGGGAGGGCAGAAGCTGCAACGGGCGCCCAATCGAAGGCCGCGGCCGCGGCACGTCGATCCACGGCGAGCGGGGCACGGTGGTGCTCGATCGCAACGGCTACGTCGTCTACGACAACGACAACCAGGAGATCAAACGCGATCTCGATGAAGGCGGCGGATCCGGCCTGGGCATCGTCGGCGCCGGGGCGATGACGGATACGCACATCCAGAATTTCGTCGATGCCGTCCACGGCGACACGCGTCCGAACGCGCCGATCGACGAAGGGCACAAGAGCGTCCTGTTGTGCCATCTCGGGAACATCGCGCAGCGCACGGGTCGGGCGCTGACCTGCGAGCCGTCGAACGGTCACATCGTCGGCGATGCCGATGCGGCCAAGCTCTGGAGGCGCGAGTACGCGCCCGGGTGGGAGCCGAAGGTATGACGCTTGCACTCACGGTCGGGCGGCGGCGATTCCTGGGCGCGCTGGCGGGGGGCGCCTTCGCGCTGACGCCGAGGGGAACTGTGGCGGGCATGCGGCGGTCCGCGGCTGCGGCTGACGGCGCGGTCCGTCTCGGTGTGGCGAGCTACTCGCTCAGGAACCTGTCTCGCGCCGATGCGATTGCCGCGATTCAGGCGCTGGCCTCACCCTGGGTCAACATCAAGTCGTTCCACCAGCCCTACGAAGGCATGCCGGCGGAGTTGGCGGAGGGCCGTCGGGCGTTCGAGCGGGCCGGGCTCCAGATCGTCGGTGGCGGCACGATCACGCTGGCGAAGGACGAGGACGACGACATCCGAACCTACTTCGAGTATGCGAAGCACAGCGGCATGCCGCTCATAGTCATCGCGCCGATTCCCGAGGCGATGCCGCGCATCGAACGGTTCGTCAAGCGCTACGACATCCAGGTGGCCATCCACAACCACGGGCCCGAAGACGGGTTCTTTCCGGGTCCGCGCGATGCGCTCGAGGTGATCGAGGGCATGGACCCGCGGGTGGGCCTCTGCGTCGATCTCGGGCACACGGCGCGCACCGGCGTCGACGTCGTCGAGGCGCTCGCCGAAGCCGGCGACCGCGTGCTCGACATTCACCTGAAGGATCTGCGCGACCTGGCCGTCAAGGAGAGCCAGTGCATCGTCGGTCAGGGTGCGATGCCGATTTCGGCCATCTTCCGGCAGCTGGAACGGATGGCCTATGGCGGCCACGTCAACCTGGAGTACGAGATCGACGCGGACGATCCGCTGCCCGGGATGAAGGAGTCGTTCGCCTACATGCGCGGGGTGCTGGCGGGAATGAAAGTGGAAGCGAGCATAGCTGACCGCTGAGCGTCACGGCGCGCACGGCGCGCCGCGCGGCGTCCGCAGTGGGGCGCTCGGGGTCCCCGCGGAGGACGCCGCGGGGGTTCGGGGCGTAGCCCCGAGCTTAGCGACGGTCCTCGAGATACCGTCGACCGTCCTGCATCAGCGTTTCGAATCCGGCCTCGTCGCCCGCCTCGATAATCGCCTGCACCCGTTCGGCCGCCGCGCGCAGGGCGGTCAACGACTCTCCCCCGAACTCGTTGAGCGACTGGATTTCATAGTAGAGCTGCGGGCTGTCGTGCACGACGCGGTTCGCGACCCGGAGCTGTTCGTCGAACGTCGTGCTCGACAGATCGGCCAGCGTCGGCGCGGCCTCGCCACTGTCGCCCAGCGCCGTCAGGAAGACGAGGTTGGTCGCGTGCGACAGGCCGAGGACCCAGGCGATGAGCCGGTCGTGGCTTTCGAGGCCCATGCTGACGCAGACCGCCATGGTCGATCCGAAGAGCGCTTCCGCTTCGGCCGTCGCCTCGGCGACGCCGACATCAATAAAGATCACGTGCCGTCCCGAGAGCAGGTCGGTGTCGGGCCCGAACATCGGGTGGATCGACGTCACACGCGTGCCGGCCTGCGCCAGCGCGGTCAGGCCGGACCGCACCGGGCTCTTCAGCGATCCGATGTCGAAGACGATGCCTTCGATCGTTCGCTCGGCGAGCTCCAGTAGGATCGTGTTCGATGCGCGCAGCGGCGCGGCGACGACGATGAGATCGTGGGTGAGTTCGAGCGCACGCCAGTCCGCGTGGTGCACGTACCCCTCGACGCCGCCCGACGGATCGGCCACCTCGACCTGGTAGCCCTGCGAGGCCAGAAACCGGACGAACCACCGGCCCATCTTGCCGGCGCCGCCGATGACCAGCGCGCGCCGGCTGGCGCCGCCGGCCCGAGCCGTCACCTCGCTCCGCTCCTGGGCGGCGAGCGATGCGCGGATGAGCGACACCACCAGCTGCTCGGCCAGCTCGGGGTCGAACCCGAAGTCGGCGGCCGCGGCGCGCGATCGATCGATGACCGCCTTTTCCTGCCGATAGTCGCGCAGCGGGAGCCCGGCCTCGCGCTTGGCCGTGCCGATGGAGGTGGACAGCTTCTGCCGCTCGCCGACGAGCGTCAGGATCCGCCGGTCGATGTCAGCGAGGCTGGCGCGCAGGTCGTTCAGGGTCTTGGCCACGGCTGGATCTTACCGTAGCCGTGCCGCCGAGGCGGTCGGGTGAACTGGGTTACACTGGCGACACCGCGTCGATGTTCACGATGCCTCAGCCATCTGGCCGTGCCGGTCGGGATCCGGGACACCGCTTCCTGAGGAGCGGCCTGGTCGTGCTCGTGCTGGGTGCGGCGGCCGGCGCGTGCGCCGGCCGACTGCCCGTCGACATCAACGTCGCCGGGGGCTCGCAGACGCTCCCGCCCCCCGCCGCGACTTCACCCACGCCCGATGTGAAGCCGCCGCCGCGTGTCAGGCCCCCGTCGGATCCGTCGATCGAGTCGCACCCGCCGGTCCCGCCGATGCTCGCCGGACACTGGGTGGGTGCGCTGAGTCTGCAGACGTGCGAGACCACGGTGGCCGACGAGGCGTGGCGCACGGCGTGCGCCGCGTCGGTCGGGCAGGTGGCGCCGTTCGAGATGACCCTCGAGCAGTCCCGCGACTCGGTGACCGGGGTCTCTGCTTTTCTTGATCTCGCCGACAGCGTGACCGGCAGCGTCGACGCTGGCGGGATCTTCCAGTTCACGACCGGTCACACGACCGACGGGCGGAGCCGGGGCGACGGGCTGACCGTCATCGAGCGCTTCGGCGCGTTCACCGTGTCGGGCCAATTCGTCCGTGGCCACTACGTCGTCGTCACGACGCGCACCGAGTCGCCGGCCGGCGTGCGGAACGGGCGAACGACGCGCACCTGGCGGGTCGTCTCGCTCGACAGGATGTGAGGCTGAGACTCGACAGACCTTCCCGGCGCAATGCCCAGCCTCGCGCCGAGGAATCTACGCCAAGCGTGCCATCACCCTCAATAGATGATCGATGTCGGCCTCGTTGTTGTAGAGACCGACGCTGGCGCGGATCTGTGTGCCGCCTTCCCGCATCGAGACGCTGATCTTCTCGGCATCGAGTAGTTCCTGCACCTCCCGCCGGTCGCGGCCGTGGTTGAAGCTGACGATCCACGACGGGTTGTCGGGCGGCGTGAACATGTCGAAGCCGAGGTCGACCAGGCCCGCGTTGAGCCGCTTGGCCAGGCCCACGGTGTGCTGCTCGATCCGATCCAGTCCGACGCCGCCCAGATACTCGAGCGCGGCCTTGAGCTGTCGGATCGTGCCGTAGACCGATCCCGAGTACTCGTACTTGGCTGCGGTCTCCCGAAGCTGGAAGTGGAAGTCGGGCTGCGTCTCGGCGACGTGGTTGTGGCCGAAGCGATCGGGCGGGATCCGGTCGAGGTGCTCCTCGCGGACGTAGAACGGCGCCGCGCCCCACGCCGACAGCAGGTACTTGTAGGAGTTCGCCACCGCGAAGTCGACGCCCGTGTCGTGGAGGTTGACCGGGAAGGCGCCGATCCCCTGGATGCCGTCGGCGAAGAGCAGCCCGCCATGGCCGTGGACGAGATCGGCCAGGGCCTTCACGTCATGCCGGAAGCCGTTCCGGTTCGAGACCCAGGCCACCGAGATCAGCCGGGTCCGGCTGTCGGTCCGCTCCGCGAAATCCTCGAAGTGGGCGCGCCCCTCGGCGTGCGGCACAATCCTGAGCTCGATCCCGTGCGTACGCTCGAGCTGGCGGTACAGGACGAACGTCGTCGCGAAGTGCAGCTCGTCGACGACGACGTTGTCGCCTGCCTTGAGATCGATGGCGTCGGTCACGATGTTCTCGGCGTCGCTCGTCGAGAAGAGCAGGGCGATCTCTTCCGGCTTGGCGCCGAACAGTTCGGCGAACACCGCACGGGTCTCGTTTCGGATCCGGAGCGAGTCGAAGTAGGCCGGCGCGGGGGTCAGCCGCTGCGCGTCGGCGAACTCGATCGCCGCCTCGTAGACCGGCGTCGGCATCGGGCCGACCAGCGAGATATTGATGTAGGTCTGATCGCGCGTGACGTGGAAGTCATCGCGGACGCCGAGCGGGTCGTCTTGAGCGGCGGTGCCGAGGGCCCGTGCCCGGCGTGAGGCCGGCAGTGTTGCCAGTCCGGTCGCAGCGGCCGTCTTCAAGAAGCTCCTTCGATCAATTGAGGTCATGCGCTCTCTCCTTGCGCTCCGCCCCCGGCTGGCAGGAAGTGCCCGAGCTGGGTCAGGAACGCCACATTGTCCCATGTCACCCAGAGCTCGGCGATCCGTCCACCGGCTATCCGAAACATGCCGGCCATCTCGGCCGACGCCTGTCGATCCGTCGCGAGGATGAACGGCCCGGTCATCCGGACCATTTCGTACGCCAGCCCTCCGTACCCAGGATCGAGCCTCCAGTCGTTACGAACCGAATTGTTGGGCGAGAGTTGGCCCCATTGTAGGCCTCTCGAGAGGGCGGGGCAATGCGGCCTGGCGGCGCCGGGTTCGGTCGGGTTAGAACAATCGCCGCCCCCTCGATAAGATACCGGTGCATGAGTTCCGAGAAGTCGCCCATCCGCGACGCGCGCTCGGCGGCGCTCGTCGTGCCGCCGCGCACGAACGCCGGGCACAGCGTGACGTCGCTTCCACTCGACGGCCTCGTCCTGGTCGAAGTCGTCGTGCACGGCGACTCCCGGGGCTTTTTCGCCGAGCGGTTTCATCGGGAACGATTCCGTGAGCACGGCTTGCCGACCGAGTTCGCCCAGGACAACCACTCCCGTTCCGCGCCCGGGGTGCTTCGCGGCCTGCACTATCAACACCAACCGGCGCAGGGGAAGCTGGTCGGCGTCGTGCGCGGTCGGGTGTGGGACGTGGCGGTCGATATCCGTCCCGCCTCGCCGACGTTCGGGCAGCACGTTGGCTTGGAGTTGAGCGACATGAACGGACGGTTGATCTGGATTCCGCCTGGCTTCGCGCATGGATTCTGCGTGCTCGGCGAGGAGCCGGCCGACGTCTACTACAAGGTGGATGCGCCCTACGCTTCCGACGGTGAGGGCGGGGTCAGGTGGGATGATCCGCAGCTTGGGATTCAGTGGCCGGTCGCGGAGTTCGTCGTCTCCGAGCGAGACGAGAACCTGCCGCTCTTCGCGGGGTACGCGGCCAACCCGCCGGCGTGGGATACGGTGCGTTCCTGACAGACGCCGATGCCATCAGCCCGCGCGAGGTTCCGACGCCTCGGTGTGGCATGCCTGCTGCTGGCTGTGCTGGCGTGCGGGCCGGCCGACCCGCCCGCGCCGGAGTCCGAGCCGCCCCCGAACGTCGTCTTCATCATGAGCGACACGCACCGATGGGGCGCGATGTCGATGACGCAGACGCCGGCGGTGAGCACGCCGAATCTGGAGAGGCTGGCACAGCAGGGTGTCTCGCTCAGCCGGTACTACGTCAATCATCCGTTGTGCACGCCGTACCGCGCGATGTTGATGACCGGCCGTTGGCCATATCAGCAGGGCCTGATCGGCAATCATATGCGCCTCGACGAGCGGGTCGACTTGCCCGACGGCGAGCGGACGCGCGGGACGGTGAGCTGGGCCTTTAAGGATGCCGGCTACACGACGGCGCACGTCGGAAAGTGGCACCTGGGCGGAAACGATGCTCGGGCCTTTGGATTCGACCGATCCATCGTCTGGAACGGGACGAACGATCACCGCCGATCGGACTACAGCGTCGACGGCGCGCCGACGAAGGAGTGGACCGGCCTGTCGAATGCGACGGCGATGACGACGCAGGCGCTGGAGTGGATCGAGTCGGTGCGCGGCGAGCCGTTCTTCCTGATCCTGTCCCTCAACCCGGCACACGGCCCGTTCGACGATGCGCCCGAGGAGTACAAGGCGTTATATCCGGACGAAGCCGCGTTGCCGCTGCATCCGCTCGACGAGTTGAGGAGCTGGGAGACGCATCGCGACTACCATGCGCTGGTCTCCAATCTCGATGCTGAGGTCGGCCGGGTGCTCGACGCGCTGGACGCGTTCGGCATCGCCGACGAGACCGTCGTCGTCTACACGTCGGATCACGGGGCCATGAGCGGGGTGAACGGTGTCGCCTACGGCCAGAAACGGCATCCGAACGACGAGTCGACCCGCGTGCCGTTCATCGTTCGCGGCCCCGGCGTGCCCGCCGGGCTCGAGCTCGACATGCTGGCCTCGAGCATCGATCTGTTTCCAACTCTGGCGGGGCTCGCCGACATCTCCGGGCGACCACAGGATGTGGGCACCGACGCGGCCGCCGCCTCGCTCGGCTATCTCGAATCGCTCCCAGGCGCAGACCTCTCGAGCCTTCTGCGCGGCGCGCCGGGGGTCGCGGCGCCGACATCCATCTTCTTGATGCATCCGACGAACATGAACAACCGGTTCTCACGCCACGAGCCCATCTGGCGGGCGGTCGTCACCGACGACTACACCTACGCCGTGACTGCGGAGGGCGAGTACGCGCTGTGGGACCGTGCCGAGTCCTACCAGGTGACGAACCTCCTGAGCGACCCGGAGCACGCACCCCGTCGGATGCCGCTCTGGAACGAACTCGACACGTGGATGGACCGGGCCGAGCGCCCGTTCATCGATCACTGGTTCGCCGAGGCGCCGTCGCGTGAAGTCGCCGCCTGGAACGTCGAGTACGGGTTCGGCGAGCACGGTGACGACCGGCACGTCGGGCGAGACGCGGTGTTCGACCTGGCGGCGTCGGAGCCGCGGTGACCCCTCCGCCTGCCCGCCACGCGCTGATCGTCCTGCTCGGGCTCGCGACCGCGTGCGGGACGACGACCTCACCGGAGTCGAGGGCCGATGCCCCACCCAACGTCGTCCTGATCATGGCCGACGACATGGGTTTCTCCGACATCGGTCCGTACGGATCGGAGATTCCCACGCCGAATCTCGATCGGCTCGCCGCCGAGGGGCGCCGATTCACGCAGTTCTACAACACCGCCCGCTGCTCGCCGACGCGCGCGGCGCTCCTGACGGGTGTCTATCCGCACCAGGCCGGCGTCGGCCACCTGAATCGGGATCTGGGTGCGCCCGGGTACCGGGGCGAGTTGGCCGAGGTGACAGTGACGCTGGCCGAGTTGCTCGGCTCCGCCGGGTACACAACCCTCATGTCCGGGAAGTGGCACGTGACGTCGCCGAGTCTCACCGACGATCGGAACTGGCCGCGCCAGCGTGGGTTCGACCGTTTCTACGGCACGTTGACCGGTGGCGGCAATTTCTTCAATCCGGCGACGCTCATTCTTGATGACACGCCGATTCAAGCGGAAGGTGACCGCTATCACTACACCGACGCCATCAGCGACCGGGCAGTTGAGTTTCTCGACGATCTGCCGACGGGCGAAGCGGCGACGGCACCGTTCTTCCTCTACGTGGCCTACACGGCTCCGCACTGGCCGCTGCATGCCTGGCCGGACGATGTGGCGACCCACGTCGGAGGCTATCTCGACGGGTGGGATGTGCTGCGTGAGCGCCGACGACAGCGCCTGATCGATCTCGGCATGATCGACGCGGGTTGGGTGCTCAGCACGCGCGATCCCGATGCGGCCGCGTGGGAGGATGGCGACCACACGATCTGGGAAGACCGCCGGATGGCTGTCTATGCCGCACAGGTCGAGCAGATGGACCGCGGCATCGGCCGCATTCTGGCTAAGGTGCGTGCTCTGGGCGCCGAGGCCAACACCTTGGTCCTCTTTCTGTCGGACAACGGCGGCTCGGCTGAGCTGATCTCGCCCGACTCGAGGAACCCAGTCTTTCCTACCGAGACCCGCGACGGTCGGCCGATTCGCCTGGGCAATGTGCCCGAGATCTTGCCGGGTGACGAGGACACCTACCAGAGCTACGGCGTCGCGTGGGCGAACGCGAGCAACACGCCGTTCCGTCGTTTCAAGCATTGGGTGCATGAAGGCGGCATCGCCACGCCACTCATCGTGTCGTGGCCGACCGGCATTGCGAGTCGTGGCGAACTCGAACAGACGCCGGCTCACGTGATTGATCTTCTACCCACGATCGCCGAAGCAACCGGCACGACGTATCCAGCGCGTCGGAACGGCGTCGCCACGATTCCGCTCGAGGGCGAGAGCCTGATTCCGGTGTTCGAGGGCGGAGCCATGATGCCCGACCGCCCGCTGTACTGGGAGCACGAAGGCAATCGTGCCATTCGCCGCGGACGCTGGAAACTGGTGGCGCCGTACCAGGGCGAGTGGGAGCTGTACGATCTGCAGGTCGATCGCACCGAGACGAGCGACCTAGCGGCGCAGCGCCCCGCGATCGCTGCCGAGTTGAGCGGCCTCTGGGAGAGTTGGGCGGCGCGGGTTGGTGTCGTGCCCTGGCAGGACGTCAGGCCCCGGTGAGCCCCACCCTACGACGCGCTGGCGGCGCTCGGCCCGGGCAGTCGCGGCCAGGGCTCGGCTCCGCCGTTTCCGCCGGCGCTTCCATCCAGTAGCGCTTCCATCGACTTGGGGTCGCCGGGCCGGGCGAAGTAGTAGCCCTGGCCGAGTTCGCAGCCCAGGTGCGCCACGACTCGGGCCTGCTCGGCCGTTTCGATCCCCTCGGCGATGACCTGCTTCCCCAGGTTGTGGGCGAGGTCGACGATCGCCTTGACGAGCACTTCGGTCTCCCGATCGGCGCCGAGCCGGCTGACGAACGAGCGGTCGATCTTGAGCGTATCGGCCGGCAGGCGGTGCAGGTAGCTCAGTGACGAGTAGCCCGTCCCGAAGTCGTCGAGATGCACCCGGATGTTCATCTGCTTCAGTTCGTTCAGCACGTCGAGCACCTTCTCGACGTCGCGGAGCAGCATGCTCTCGGTGATCTCGGCGACCAGGCAGCGTCCGTCCAGCCCCGACTCCTGGAGCGCCGCGGAGACCGTGTCGAGCAGCGCGGTGTCCGCGAAGTGCGCGCTCGTGAAGTTCATGCTCAACGAGAACGGCAGGTGATTGGATGGCGCTTCGAACCGCCCCTGCCACGCTCGGATCTGCTCGCATCCGCGGCTCAGGACCTGTTCGCTCATCGGGAGAATCAGGCCGGTCTCCTCCGCGATCGGGATGAACTGGTCCGGCGCCACGAGCCCGCGGCTCGGATGCTGCCAGCGCACGAGCGCCTCGAATCCGTCGACCGCGCCGGAGCCCATCGTCACGATCGGCTGGAAGTGGACGGCGAATTCCTTGCGCTCGACGGCCAGACGCAGATCGGTCTCGAGGCGCAGTCGGGTCCGCGCGCGCTCACGCATCGCCAGGTCATAGAACTCGTGCCGACTTGGCCCCTGCGCCCTGGCGCGATGCATTGCCGTGGCCGCGTTCTTCAGCATCTCTTCGGCGGTCACGGTTTCACCGCCGTTGACGACGATGCCGATCGCCGCGGTCACCGAGATCTCTTCGCTGGCGATCGCGAACGGGCGGGCGAGGCTCCCCTGAATTCGTCGCGTGATCACGATCATGTCGTCCGGGCTGCGGATTCGGTCGACGAGCACCCACAGTTCGTCGCCCGTCAGATGGGCGACCTGGTCACCGGGTCGCAGCGCGCCCTGCAGCCGTTCGCTGACCTTGGCGACCAGCGTATCCATGCCGTCGCGGCCCACGAGCGAGGCGATGAGCTCATGGCGGTCGAGGGCGAGGACGACGACCGCGAAGGTGTAGCCAGGTTGGTGGTCCTTGGCGTGGCGCATCCGCCGGATGGACCGCTCGAGCCGTTGGGTCGCCGCGGTGCTGTCGGGGAACGGCGAGGGGCATCGGCCTGGGGTGCCGCGTCGGCGTGCCACCTCAGGACCACCCCCGACCGGGCCGTTGGGCCGCGGAATGGATCGAAGCTGGCGTGCACTGAAATCGTCGAGCCGTCCTTGTGCAGCGCCTGGACGTCCAGCCGAGTGGAGGCCGCATTGTCGAGGGCGGCCTCCAGCGCCGTCCGGACGGCTGAGGCGTTCTCCGGGGACAGCCGATCGAACAGGCTGTGGCCCAGGAGCGCCTCCGGGCGGTCGCCCAGCTGGGCTGCCCAGGCGCGGTTGCCGTAGCGGACGGTCCCGTCCGCGGCGAGCAGACCAACCGGCTCCTTGCCGGCCTCGATCAAGGCCCGGAACTCCTCGGCCGCCAGGCCCACCCCGACGGTTGTCTCTTGCCTGAGCGTCATGATGTCTGCAGGGAGCAGCCCTAATAGTAGGCCTTGCGACGCGCCACGGCAACGTCTTGCTGGTAGTGCCCCAAGGGGCCTTGGTGTAGTATCACGCAGGGCCGGAGACGGCAGAGGGGAACCTGAAACAGGCGAGGAGTCAAGGCAATGGCAGAGATGGTGCAGTTGAATCGCAGGATGTTCCTGAAGAGCGCCGGGATGACCGCGCTCGCGGGCGCGGCGACGTCGGGCACCTCGCTGGTGGCCCCGGTCGCTGCTGCGACACCGGCCCAGATGGGCAACAGTGATTTTGACTTCGATACGCCGTACGACCGGGTCGGCACCGATTCGTCGAAGTGGGACGGCATCATGCGCACCTACGGCGCCGAGAACATCCGGGTGGCGATGGGTGTGGCCGACATGGACTTCAAGTGCGCGCCGGCGATCACCCAGGCGCTCAGGGAGCGGATCGAGCACGAGAACTGGGGCTACCTCAGCATGCCCTCCGACTTCCGCCAGGCGATCGCCGACTGGAACCAGACGCGCTACGGCCTGGAGGTCGATCCGGAAACGATTCAGCTGTCGGACGGCGTCCATCCGGCGCTCATCGCCGCGCTGAAGGCGTTCGCGCGACCGGGCAGCAAGGTGCTGCTGACGACCTCCACCTACAACGGCTTCTACGGCGACCTGCGGGCGTCGCAGACGGTGGCCGAGAACAGCCCGATGATTCTCGAGAACGGCCGCTACCGGATGGACTTCGACGACCTCGAGCGGAGGATCACTCGCGATACCGACGCGCTGATTCTCTGCAATCCGCAGAACCCCACCGGCAACTGCTGGTCGGAACAGGATCTGCTCCGGCTGGGCCGGATCTGCCTCGAGAAGCGCGTGGTCGTCCTGGCCGACGAGATCCACTGCGACTTCGTCAACCAGGGGCAGAAGTACGTTCCGTTCATGAGCCTGCCCGATCGGGAGGTCGTTGCCAACAGCGTGACCTTCAAATCGGGAAGCAAGACGTTCAGCCTGGCGGCGATGAAGGTCGCCTGGTTCTTCTCGACCAATCCGGAGTACATGCGGCTCGTTCAGGCCCAGCACAGCGCCCAGACCAACACACTCGGCGTCATCGCGCATCACGCGGGGCTCAGGGGCGGCGAGGATTGGCTGGACGAGTTGCTCATCTACATCGACGGCAACCACAACTACGTCGAGGAGTACATCCGCGAGAACATCCCGCTGATCAAGTACACCAAGGCGCAGGGCACGTATCTGGCGTGGCTGGACGTGAGCGAGCTTGCCGAGCGGATCGGCGCGTCGGCGGCCGCGGCCGAGGCGAGCCAGAACGCGCCGCGGCCGGTCACACCGGAGACGATCGTTTCTCGCTGGTTGGTCGAGAACGCCAACGTGTATGTCAACGCCGGGTCGTCGTACGGCCCTGGCGGCGAGGGCCATATGCGGATGAACCTCGGCACCTCGCGGCAGCTCATCAAGCTGGCGCTCGACAACATCGCGGCGGCGGTCAGCGACCTGTAGGCGCGCCGACGCGAGGGACGACCATCAAGGGGGTCCTTCCCGGACCCCCTTTTTCTATGTCCACCCGTTGGGAGAGGAGCGATTCGATGTCAGGCGACGCGCGGACGAGACGGACGCTCGGAGCCCTGCTGCTCGCGGCCGTCGTGGCCGGTCCGGTCGGGTCTCTCCAGGCCGCCGACGACTGGAATCGGTTTCGCGGGCCGAACGGGTCCGGGGTCATCGACGCCATGGGGGTGCCGTCGACCTTCGGGCCCGAGACGAACGTCGTCTGGGAGGCGAGGGTGCCGCCGGGCTACTCCTCGCCGATCATCGACGGCGACCGGATTCTGCTGACCGCGTTCGAGGACGGCCAGTTCGTCACGCTGTCACTCGACCGCGGATCCGGACGCATCCTCTGGCGGAGCGCCGTAGAGCGGCCGCGCGAGGAGAACCTCGACTCGCGCAACCACCCGGCGGCGCCCAGCGTGGCGATCGGCCCAGCCGGTCAGGTGTACGCCTTCTTCGGCGAGTTTGGCCTCGTCGCCTACGACCGGGAGGGGGGCGAACTGTGGCGGCATCCGCTGGGGCCGTTCAACAACGTCTACGGCATGGGCGCGTCGCCGATCGTCGCGGAGGGCCTCGTGCTTCTTCCGTGCGACCAGCAGCAGGGGTCGTTTCTCCTCGCCGTGGACGCGGCGACCGGAGAAGAGCGCTGGCGCGCCGATCGGCCCGAGGCGAAGAGCGGTCACTCGTCGCCGGTGCTCTACGATCCGCCCGACGGGCCGCTGCAGGTGCTGGTCGTCGGGTCGTTCCTCTTGACGGCGTACGACGTCGCCACTGGCGAGAAGGTCTGGTGGGTCGGCGGTCTGCCGTTCGAGATGAAATCGACACCGGTCATGGACGGCGACACGCTGTACGTCCACGGCTTCGCCACGCCGCTCAACCAGCCGGGCCGTCAGGTCGACGTGACGCCCTGGAGCGAGACGATCGCGGCGCATGACGATGACGGCGACGGGTTGATCTCGCCCGACGAGTTCCCCGACGAGCGCACCCGCGGCTTCTTCGATTTCGTCGACCTCGACACCGACGGCTTTCTCGAGGAAGCGAGCTGGAACTACTACCGTGCCGCCATGGCGAGCCTGAACGGCATGGTGGCGATCCGTCTGGGCGGCTCGGGCGACATGACCGACCGGAGTGTCGTCTGGCGCTACCACCGGTCGGTGCCGCAACTGCCGTCGCCGCTGCTGTACGAAGGCGTGCTCTACATGATCAACGACGGCGGCATCGCGACGTCGTTCGAGCCCGAGACCGGTGAGGTCATCGCGCGCGGACGGATCCGGGGCGCAATTGACAGCTACTACGCGTCACCGATCGCGGCCGACGGCAAGGTGTTCTTCGTGAGCGAGATGGGGAAGGTGGCGGTCGTCGCGCCGGGCGGCGGCTTCGACGTCCTGGCACTCAACGACCTGAGGTCGCCGGCCTACGCGACGCCGGCGATCGCCGACGGCCGGATCTACATCCGCACGGAAGAGACCCTCTGGGCCTTCGGACAATAGGCTCTGGGGCTCGACCTACTGCGCGAGACTGGGCATTGCGCCGTCGATCCCGTCG
>DCWN01000033.1:130921-196275 GCA_002328835.1 Acidobacteria bacterium UBA2161
GTCGATCCCGTCGGCGGCCGTCGAGCAGACGAATCGGGGTCTTTCCACGGTGTGAGCCATGGGTCGACCGGTCTTGCGCGCGCGAGGTCGGTTCCTGTGGTCGAAGATCCAGGCGGCCGCCTCCCTAAGAAGGGATCGACCACCGCAACGCCCACCCTCGCGCGATGGTATCTTCGTACAGAAAGAAAGGCCGGGCGGTCCATGACCACCCGGCCTCGTGAATCAGATCCCGTGCGACGCTAGTCCTGCCCGTCCGAGAGCGCGGTGCCGTTGATCGGGATCATGATGTGTGCGTTCGGCGTGCCCGCCGCCATGAGCCAGGGCCGGCCCTTGCCCGCGAGGCCGTCGTTTCGCTCGGTGACGGTCGAGACGCCGATCGACTCCGACGTTGCGCCCGGCACCAGCATCACCCACATCAGCTTGATCCGGGCATCGTCGTGGCGCAGGTTGTAGACCATCGCGCCGAACGGGACTTCGGGAATCGACTCGTCCGCCTGCACGGATGCGAATGGATTCTCGTCCCCCTCCGCCGTGAGCTCCGCGAGCCGAGCCATCATCGGCGCCAGCGACTTGCTGTAGCAGATCGTCTGCATCGCTTCCATGTCGGGCGGCTGGCACTCGACCTGGTTGGTGCCCTCCCGGAGGACGGTGCGGGCGCCGGTCGTCTTGTCGAACGACACCACCGTGGCGCCTGGCCTGAGATCGTCCGACAGTGGCAGCACCGCGTCGGCGATCTGCTGGGCCGTCGACTGCGCCCGGGCGCTGGTCGGCACGGCCAGCAGCGCGCCGGCGACGACGACGAGCGCAACGGCCAGTCCGAAGCTTCTCTGCATGATGGCCTCCTGACCGCGCCTATTCTGGCGTGTAGCCACTCGACAGCGGCGTGTTGTTGATCGGGATCATGATGTGCGCGCCGGGCGTGCCGGGACGCATCAGCCACGGACGTCCCTGGCCGGCCAGCGCATTGTTCCGCTGGCTCTGGGTCGAGACGCCGATCGACTCGGGCGTCGCGCCCGGCACCGACATCACCCAGAGCAGCTTGATCTGCTGGTCGTTGTGCCGCAAGAAGTACGACATCTGGCCGAACGCTCGCTCGGGAATGTCCCCCGCTTCGCGCGCGGCGGCGATGGCCGCCTGGATCTCCTGACCGGACTTGCCTTCGGCCCGCAGCTTCGCTGACAGATCGCGCTGCGTCGCACCCAGGACGTTCTGGCAGATCGTGTTCTCGCTGGCCGGGTTCGGCGGCTGACACTCGACCTGGTTCGAGCCCTGGCGCAGCGTGATCCGGTCGCCCGTGTCGGGGTCGTAGGTGTACACGGTGGCGTCGGCCTGCAGGTCGGCCGGTAGTGGCGCGACTGCCTCGGCGATCTTCTGCTCGGTCGTCTTGTTCGAGTAGAGCGTGTTGTTGATCGGCATCATGACGTGCGCCGCCGGCGTGCCCTCGGCCATCAGCCAGGGGAAGCCTCGGCCAGCGAGCGCGTTGTCGCGCTGGCTCTCGGTCGAGATGCCGATCGACTCCGAGGTCGCGCCGGGAACCCGCATCACCCAGAGGTAGCGGATCCGGTCGTCCCGGTTGTACAGCCGGTAGGTCATCGTACCGCTCGGCGGCTCGGGAATGTCGCCGGCCGCGACCGCCGCGGCGATCGCCGCCTGGACCTCCTCGCCCGACTTGCCTTCGGCGCGGAGCTTCGCCGCCATGTCGTTCCGTGGAGCCAGCGCCTTGTTGTAGCAGCGGGTGAAGCCCGACGCCTCATCCTCGGGTTGACATTCGACGATGTTCGAGCCTTCGCGGATGACGATCCGCTCGCCCGTGTTCTCGTCGTAGGTGACGACGGTGGCGTCGGCTCTCAGGTTGATCGGTAGCGGCCGGACGGCTGGCGCGATCCGAGGATCCGGGCCTCCACCGGGGCCCTGCGCCGCGACCGGGGCGGCCAGCAGAGCACTCACGAGCACGACGGCAAACAGAGTGACGAGACTTCTCATGACAACCTCCAAAAACAATGATTACGCGATCACGAGTGTGCGCGGATGCTGCACGTTGTGCTCCAGGAACGTCCGCTTCACCTCGAGTTCCTCCGCGGTCGGCTGCACGACGCCGTTGACGTCGGTCACGCGCGAGACGACCGTATGCTCTCCGGGCGTGGCGCCCTGCCAGTCGTAGGTGAAGTACTTCCACCCGTACTGCTCGGTCGTCGACGGGTCCATCGTCGCCGGCTGCCAGGCGCCGTCGTCGATCTTCACCTCGACCGAACGAATCGGCGTGCCGTCGTTCAGGACGACGCCGAAGACCTGATGGCGGCGGCCGTTGCTGGTCACGCGCGCAACGAACGACTTCAACTGCTGCGTCGTGATCGCCGTTTCCTTCCACTTCATCTCGCCGTTGACCATCTCGCCCTTCAGCGTCCGGTACCAGCGCGCCTGGTACTTCCCGAGATACTGGTCCTTCTGGACGTGGATCTCGGAGAGCCACTTCACCTGGGCCATGCCGTACCAGCCGGGGATCAGCAGACGCAGCGGGAAGCCCTGATGGCGGGTCAGCGGCTCGCCGTTCATCCCGTAGATCAGGAGCGGACCGTCCGAGAGCGCCGTCTCACGCGAGGTGCTCCGGCCATACTGCTGCTCGACGGTGAACGACCGGCCGCGGAACTGCACCTCTTCCTCTCCGCGGTCGGCGCCAAAGAAGACGAATTCCTTCGCGTTCGCCTGGACGCCGGCGCGGTTCAACACGTCGCGTAGCGGAACACCACTCCAGAGGCCGTTACCGGACAGCCCGTTGATGGGGCCGCGGTTGCCCGAGCACTCGAAGCCGATGGCCATCTCCTCGCCGGCCATCGCGCGCAGGTCGCTCATCGACAGCGAGAGCGGCCGGTCGACCAAGCCAGAAACCTCGAGGCGGTAGGTCGCCTCGTCCAGCTCCGGGTGGCCAAAATGCTGCGTCGTGGCGAAGATGTCGCGATCGATGAACTTGCCGTCGATCATCCGGACGTCGATCATCCGCGACTCGGGGCCGCGCACCAGCGTCAGCGGATCGGGCAGATCGGTGAACTCAACGAGCGTTTCGTCCTGCGCCATCGCGGGGACCGCCCACTCCGGAATGCCGAGAATGCCCAGTCCGGCGGCCGCGAGGCCGCCCTTCACGAGGTCACGCCGGGTACTATCCATCGTCATCTCCTAACCCTTTCGGCTAGAGGTTCGGCGCACTATTGGCTCAGAAAACAGACCTCAAGTTTTACCACGACGGCGAGTCGCGAGTCGATTCTGATCCGGCGAGGCTCAGCCCAGGCGGTCGCGGAGCGCCGCCACCCCGGTGACGGCGCGCTCGACGTGCTCGATCGTGTTGTACAGGTGCGGGGAGAGGTGGAGGCCGCCCGCCCGCGAGCCGGCGATGCCGTGGTCGCGCTCGAGCGTGGCGACGACCTCGCGGCGGCGCACCTCGGGGACCGGCACCAGGACGACGCCGGCGCTCAGCCGTGCGTCGTCGGGCGTGGCGACCGGGAGTCCCGCGTCGCGGAGCCCGCGCTTCAGCGCCGAGGCCAGCGTGCGGACCCGGGCTTCGATCCGCGACTCGCCGAGCTCGCGGTGGAAGTCGATCGTGTCGGCGATTACAGCCAGCCGGCCGTCGTCACGCTGGCCGAGCGCCTCGAACTTGCGCGCGCCGGCCGGGAGCGGGTCGACGTTGGTGCCCCAGCCGAAGCCGACCGTGTGGGCCCAGACCCGTTCGATCTGATCGCGGCGCGCGAAGAGGAGGCCCGCCTCCTTCGGCCCGCAGAGCCACTTGTGGCAGCTCGCGCTGAACGAATCGCAGCCGAGTGTGCGAACGTCGATCCGAAGCGCACCCCACGACTGTGCGCCGTCGACGTGGACGAAGACGCCGCGCTGGCGCGCAACCTCCGCGATCGCCTGGATCGGTAGGACCAGGCCGGAGGTGTTCGAGACGTGCGTCAGGGCGAGGGCGCGCGTGCGGGGGCCGATGGCTTCCGTGAAGAGTTCGACGAGCCGGTCACGGCTCCAGGTGTTGGGCGGGGTGGCGACCCGTTTGATGCGCAGATCGGCGCGCGCGGCCTGCACCTCCCACGCCACGTTATTCGTCGGGTGGTTCTCGCTCCAGAGGACGACCTCGTCGCCGGCCTCGAGCGGCAGCCCACCGATGATCGCGGCGTTGGCTTCCGTCGTGTTGCGGACCAGCGCGACTTCCTCGGGATCCGCACCGATATGCTCGGCCACCATCGTCCGCGACGCTTCGATGAGCGCGCGGAATCCGTCACGATGGCCGTGCGAGACGTCGACCTCGATCCTCCCGTTCAGGTCGTTGAGGCGCTCGGTGACCTGCCGCGGCGACGGGCAGAGGTTGCCTGCATTCATCGGCACCATCGACTCGGTAAAGGGGAACTGGGTGCGAACGGCGTCCCACGACCCGGCGGCCGACTGGCGTCCCGCCGCACCACTCAACGCGGTCGTGACCGGCAGCAGGCCGAGGCCGCCGCCAAGCTGTCTCAGGAACGAGCGACGCGAATCGGGGCGTAGGGTCGTCGGCATCGCCAGAGTGTATGATCGGCAGTCTCACCCGACAAACCGTGGTGTTTGGCCCGCAAAAGGAGGCAGCATGCGACCCCTTTCTCGATCCTTCGCTCTTGCGTTCGTGCTTGGTAGCGTGACGACGTTCATCCTGACCGGCGTGGTCAGCACCCAGCAGGCGGGGCGTCAGATCGGCGATCCCGGCGGCCCGGGAACCGAGAATCCGAATACCGCCTACAGCCGGAACATCCGGATCGGCAATACGCTCTACGTCGCCGGCAACACCGGGCAGGTGCAGAACACCGGCAGCATCGAGGCCGACGTCGAAGCCGAGATCCGGAATCTGCTCGACAGCTTCAAAGGCAACATCGAAGCCGGCGGCATGACGATGGACGATCTGGTCTGGGTGCAGGTATTCTGCACCGACTTGGCGCTCTACGACATGTTCAACGAGATCTACATGAGTTATTTCAGTGGACCGTTGCCGACGCGCGCCTTTATCGGCACCAGCACGATCCTGGGTAACTCGCACTTCGAGATCATGGGGACGGCGGTGAGTGAATAGGGATCGATCATGAGTACGCCCAATCAGCGACACGTCACACGGCGGCGCTTCCTGGCCGCGGCCGGAGTCGGCGCCGCCGGCCTGGGTCTCTCACCGCTGCCGGTCTTCGGGCAAGCGGCCCCCTACGCGCCGCCGTCGGAAGCGGAAGGCGGCTGGCGCATCGCCGATCCGGCGTCGCTCGGTGTGGACGCAGCGTTGCTGCGCGGCGCGATGTCGTACCACGACACGAGCCCGGTCACGACGAGTCATGGTGGGGCGGTCGTCATCATCTATCAGGGACACATCGTCGCCGAGAGCTACACGACCGGCGACGACGGGCCGCAGCCGTGGACCGTGCGAACCTGCAACGACATGAAGTCGTCGACGAAGTCGGTCTTCGGGACCGCGGTCGGCGTCTTCCTCGACGAGTACCGCGATCGCGTCACGCTCGACAGTTACCTCGTCGGCGACTCGCGTGACGCGTCGCTCGTTCCGCAGATCTGGGACCAGCCGCTGACCGACGAGCGGAAGACGCGGATCAAGGTGAGGCACGCCATCTCGATGACCTCGGGGCACGAGACGCGCGAACCGTGGCTCGCCCCGGCGACGCGGCATCGCTACGACGGCTATCCTGGTGCCTACCAGATGTACGAGTACTGCTTCGGCTGGTGGCGGTTCGACGGCATCGCGGATCACCACACCCTGAAGTTCGAGCCCGGGACCGATTTCACTTACAGTAACTACGGGCTCGAGCAGATGGCGCTGGCGATGCGGAATGTCTCGGGCGAGGCGGTCGGTCCCTACGTCTACGACCGCGTTCTCGGGCCGATCGGAATGGATCGCGGCCTGCGCGACACGCAGTACCGGGACATGCCCTACGCCGACAACCGGGAGCTGAACTTCGCGGAGGAGCCCGGGTGGGGCGTCGGTGGGAGCGCCGGCTGCGACGCCTACGGCGCCGACAAGAGCGAGAGCCCGTACGGCTACAACTCGATCGCCGGCAGCACATTCCGCTGCACGGCGCGCGACTTCGCTCGGCTCGCCTATCTCTGGCTGAACAACGGCCGGTGGGGGAGCCGGCAGCTGGTGTCGTCCGACTGGCTCGACGTGGCGACGACGCGCCACGTCCGCGATGACGGCAGCTCGCCCAGTCCGTACGGCTACACCTTCTGGGTGCAAGACCAGACCGACGGCGTGCCGGACGACACGTTCATGTCGCGCGGCCATAACCAGAACCACAGCTACATCATTCCGAGTCGCGATCTGGTCGTCGTGCGGCAGGGCAACGACAATCGGCGTTCGGTTGACGACCAGCCGTTCAGCGACACGCTGATCCAGAAGATCGTGGCGGCGATTCCTTCGAACGCCTGAACAACCGGTCGATGCTGAGGTCGGTCACATCTTCGGCGCTCCTCGCGATCGGCGCCGCCCTGTGCGGCGCGATCGGCGTGCCGGCGCAGGAGCGCGTGGAGATCACCGAGTCGATCATCCCGTGTGCCGACGCCGGCATCCCTCGCTATACCGCCTATCGCACGACCGGCGCGATCGACGTGGACGGCCGCCTCGACGACGCCGCCTGGGAACGTGCGCCGCGATCGTCCCGCTACGTCGATCTGGTCTCGGGAGGACCGACGATCCACGACACGCGCGCGGCTTTGGTCTGGGACGCCGAACAGCTCTACGTCGGCATCTGGCTCGAGGAGCCGGACGTTCGGGGCGACCTCACCGAGCGCGACGACCTCATCTACAACGACAACGACGCCGAAATCTTCATCGCCGGCCGCGACGCCTACTACGAGTTCGAGATCAACGCGCTGGGGACGATCTACGAGGTCTTCTTCGTCTGGGAGGAGGCCTACGAGTCGGGTGGGTTCGCGCAAGTTCCGGAGCTTCGGCGCGACCATGAACAGGTGCGCGCCTTCAACGGCGTCGGCCTGAAGAACCATCCACGCGGTGCGAGAATCGGCTCGTGGGCGTGGGACTACCCGGGGATAAGCTGGGGCGTCGACGTCGACGGCACGCTGAACGACGCGACCGACCGCGACCGCGGCTGGACGGTCGAGCTGGCGTTCCCCTGGGCGGGAATGGAGCTGCTGGCCCGCGCCGACGGCCGCGCGCTGCCGCCAGAGGACGGCGACACCTGGCAAATCGATTTCTCCCGGTTCAACCAGTACCGCGAGGCGCCGCCCGCCGGCGATACCGGCGGTTGGGCCTGGAGCCCACACCACGTTTGGGACTCGCACGTCCCGGAGTGTTTCCCGTATATCGAATTCTCGACGCGCGATCTTTCGACGGTCGCGCCCAATCGTCCGTGACCATCATCACTGTTGGGGGAGTTGCCATGAAACGTCTCGTATTTCTCTCGAGCCTGGCCGCGTTGCTCGGCTCGACGCTACCGCTGACCGCCCAGACCTATCCGACCAACGATCCGGTCGTTCGCCGGATGTGGGAGGAAGGGATGGAGCGATCCCAGGCCCGCACCCTGGCGCAGACGCTGTTCGACGAGCTGGGGCCGCGCCTGACCGGCACCCCGGGCAAGAAGCGGGCGAACGACTGGGTGGTCGACAAGTACGCCGAGTGGGGGATCGAAGCCGAGAACCAGGAGTACGGCACCTGGATGCAGTGGGAGCGCGGCCGGACGCACGTCGATCTGGTCGAGCCGCGCGTCCGGACACTCGAGGCGATGCTGTTGTCCTGGAGCCCCGGGACCGGCGGGCAGCCGCTCAGGGCCGAGGTCGTGACGATCCCCGACCTGGCCGACGAGGCGGCGTTCGAGGGCTGGCTGCCGAGCGTGCGCGGCAAGTTCGTGGCGATTGCGTTCGCCCAGCCGACCTGCCGGCCCGACGCCGACTGGGACCAGTGGGCGACCGAGCCGTCGTTCACCGAGATGCGCGAGGCGCGGACCGAAGCCGAGGAGGCCTGGCGGGCGAAGATGGCTGGGATCGGCCTGGAGATCGTCGGCCGTGGCTCGGAAGCCGCGATCGCGCGGCGGATGGAAGCCGCCGGCGCGGCCGGCATTATCGCGTCGCGCTGGTCGCGCGGGTGGGGCGCGCATCAGATGTACTCCAGTATCGGATCCGAGCAGATGGTGTCGTTGACGGCGGGCTGCGAGGACTACGGCCTGTTGCATCGCCTGGCCGAGAACGGTCAGGGCCCGGTCATCGAGGTCGTCTCCGACGCCGAACTGCTCGGCGAGGGGCCGGTCTTCAACACGATCGGTCGGATTCCGGGGACCGAGCTGCCCAACGAGTACATCGTCCTCTCGGCGCACTTTGACTCGTGGGATGCGGCGTCGGGCGCAACCGACAACGGGACCGGCACGCTGGTGATGCTCGAGGCGATGCGGATCCTGAAGGCGGCCTATCCGAACCCGCGCCGGACGATCATCGTTGGCCACTGGGGCGGGGAAGAGCAGGGCCTGAACGGCTCGCGGGCCTACACCGAGGACAACCCGGAGGTCGTCCAGAACCTCCAGGCGCTCTTCAACCAGGACAACGGCACCGGACGGATCATCGCCGTCGGCAATCAGGGCTTGATCGGCGCGTCGGGCTTCATGGCACGGTGGTTCGCTGGGCTGCCCGCGGAGTTCTCGGCGGAAGTCGACTTCAGCTTCCCCGGGATGCCGGGCGGCGGCGGCAGCGACTACGCGTCGTTCGTCTGCTACGGTGCGCCGGCGTTCAGCCTGCGGGCGCTCAACTGGAGCTACAGCCCGTACACCTGGCACACCAACCGCGACACGTTCGACAAGGTCGTCTTCTCGGACCTCCAGCACAACGCGACGCTCTACGCGATGCTCACCTACATGGCGTCGGAGGAAACCGAGCGGGTGCCGCGCGACAGAAGAACCGAGTTCCCGGTGAACGCGACGACGGGCGAGGCGGGCGGATGGCCCGAGTGTCAGCCGGCGCGCCGCGAGTGGTCGGGGCGACGGTAGCGAAGGAGACTGGAGGCAGGAGGCAGGAGAAAAAGGAAGGGCGGCACGCCGTTGGTCGCGCCGCCCTTTCTCAGCTCCGAGATTCGAGCGCCTAGCTTCTACTCCGTCGGCTCGAGGCGGACGATCGACGTCGGCGCGCCACGGCGGTCCTCGATCGACACGTAGATGAACCCGTCAGGGCCTTGCCGGACGTCGCGGATCCGGCCGATCCCCTGGATGAGCGTTTCCTCGCGTTCGACGGTGCGCCCGTCGACGCTCATCGTCAGTCGCGCGAGCTGCTGGCCCGCGAGGCCGCCGGCGAAGATGTTGCCCTGCCACTCGGGGAACTTGTCGCCCGTGTAGATCATCAGCCCCGACGCGGCGATCGACGGCACCCAGAAGTGGTCGGGGTGTTCCATCTCCTCGCGCATCGTCCCCTCGTGAATCGTCGACCCGCTCCGGTAGTTCACGCCATAGCCGATGACCGGCCAGCCGTAGTTCAGCCCGGCCTGGTCGCGGTTCAACTCGTCGCCGCCCTGCGGGCCGTGCTCGGTGGTCCAGACGTCGTTCGTGTCGGGATGGATCACGAGGCCCTGCATATTCCGGTGGCCGTAGCTCCAGATCTCCGGGAGCGCATCGTCGCGTCCGACGAACGGGTTGTCGTCCGGCACGCGGCCGTCGTCGTGGAGCCGGACGGTGACGCCGTGGTGGTTCGAGAGGTCCTGCGCCAGATGCGCCTCGAGATCGCCGGTCGACGGCGCCTGGCGGTCACCCGTCGTGATGAAGAGATACCCGTCGCGGTCGAAGGCGAGCTTCCCGCCGTAGTGGCCGTTCCGGCCCTCGGCCACGGCGATGAAGATGTCCTCGATGTCGCTCAGGCGGTCGTTCTCGAATCGGCCTCGGATGACGTGCGTCGTCGACGCGCCGTTGTTCGGGTCGGCGTACGCGACGTAGAGCAGCCGGTTCGACACGAACTGCGGATGCGGCAGGACGTCGAACAGTCCGGCCTGGCCTTCGCTGTGGACCGCGGGCACGCCGGGCACCGGATCCGGCAGGAGCACGCCGTCCCGGACGATGCGCAGCCGCCCGGGCTTCTCGGTGACGAGCAGATCGCCATCGGGCAGGAACGTCATGCCCCACGGACGTTCGAGCCCTTCTACGACGGTGACGATGCGATATGCGTGGAGGGCCGAGCCGTACACCTCCTGCGCCCGCGCGGACACCGTGGACAGCAGCAGGCCGGCAGCCACCAGCAACAACGATTTCCGGATCATCTCACTCTCCTCGAAAAGAACGGCCGCGAGCGGCGTACCGACCGCCCGCGGCCGCGAAACTACCGTAGCTAGCGGCCGGCGATCATCAGGTGGGCGCCCGAGGTGCCCGCGCCCATGATCGACACGGCGCCGCCGGTGCGCTCCGCCGGGATGCCGATCGACTCGGCCGTCGCGAAGGGCACCATGATCACCAGGTGCTGCCCGGCGCTCTCCTGGTCGTCACCCGACATGTAGTAGTAGATCGAGCCGAAGACCGGGGCCTTGCGCGTGCCGTTCTCCTCGGCCTCGGCCATCAGCGCGTTCCAGCCGTCGCGATCGCCGCCGGCCTTGAAGAACTCCCGATTCTGCTCGTAGCGCTCGATGTTACCCACGTTGGTGCACTGGACGCTGAACGGACGCTGGCCGAACTGGCCGGACCGGTCCCAGCAGATGAAGCCGTTTTCGCTCTCCTTGAGCATCACGCGGTTGCCGTCGGCGTCCCAGTTGACGACCCCCGCGCCTTCCTGTGCGCGCCCGGGCGCCGCCAGGACGGCGCGGGCGACGATCTCTTCGTTCGATTGAGCCTCCGCGGCCGCGGCAGCGGCCAGCACGACGAGCAGTACCAACATGACTCGCTTCATCGGATCCCCCTCCATTAATTCGTAACGACGACGCCCGTGGGCGACAAGTTTACGGCCTGACCCGGACGTACTTCTGTAGCTTTCTAGGACGCGGCTCGCCCCCGTAGAGGTTCCCGTTCCGGTCCACCGCCACGAACTCGGCCCCGTTGCCGGCGGTCGAGCGGGGATCGCCCCAGGGATACAGGATGAATTCGTCGACCCAGCCGGTGCGGGCATCACCGATGCGGATCCCCATCTCCCAGCCTGGGTTTTGCACGTCATCCGACTCGGAGTCGGCGACGTAGACGCGGTCGTTCTCGCCGAAGAAGACGCCGCTCGGCCGCCCGAACTGCGTCCAGACGGCGAGCACCTCACCTTCCTGATCGAAGATCTGGACCCGGTTGTTTGAGCGGTCACCCACGAAGACGCGCCCCTGCGAATCGATGGCGATTGCGTGCAGCGTCCGGAACTCGCCGGGCGCGTAGCCGGTTCGGCCCCATTCCATCAGGTAGGTGCCGTCGGCGGAGAACTTCACGACGCGGTTGTTCGTGTCGTCGCCGTGGCCGTCGGCGACGAAGATGCTGCCGTTGTCGGCGACGACGACGTCGCTCGGGGCGTTGAAATGGTCCCGACCGCCGCCAGGCTCGCCCGGCGTGCCGAGCGTCATCAGAACGTCGCCCGTCGGACTGAACTTGACGACCTGATGGCCGCGCGTGCCCGCCGGCGTCCGGCCGGCGGCGACCGCGTCTGTTACCCAGACGTTGCCGTCGGGGTCGACGTCGATGCCGTGCGGCCAGATGAACATCCCGCCGCCGAAGCTCTCGACGACGCGTCCGTCCAGATCGAACTGGAGGACCGGATCGAGATCGGAATCGAGGCACTCGTTCCCGAACCGTTCGGGCGCGGTCGCGTCGCACCGGATGACCGCCCAGACGTGGTCACCCGTCGCGTCGACGGTCACGCCGCCCACGGCGCCCATCGTCCGGCCGCCCGGAAGCTGCGCCCAGCCGTCGACCGCGCGGTACGGGTTGGGCAACGCCTGCGCGGCGGCCGACGCGGGTCCAGTGAGCGCGACGAAGCCGAGTGTTGCGAGCGCCAGACCGCCTTGCGTGATTCTCTTCATCCAGACACCTCGTTTTCGCATTCACTGCCAGGGCTCCAGGACGGCGGCCATGGCCGCGCGACATCGGGCCTCCAATTCGAGAAGGGTGAGGGCGCCAATTGTAGACCCAATGCCGTGGGTTGCGCCCGAAAAGTCGGGTCAGCAGTTCTTCGCCGCCGCGAGGTCCTCTCCGGTCGCCCTCGGTCGCCACAGCGCGTCGATCGCCCAGGTCTCGTCCAGGCGCTCGCCGTGCCAGTGGGGCTTGCCGGCCCGCGGGTCGATCGCGATGCCCGCGGCGTCCAGGCCGTCCAGCGTCGGTCCCAGGGGTGGGCCGGTCGAACGCAAGCTCCAGGGCGGGGGAGGCGGTGCGTCGGGGAGCGGCCGGCCGTCGGGCCAGTGGAAGCGCGCGGCCCCGTCGCCGCGGAGCGCGACGGTGAACCCTTCTTCGTGGACCGCGCGGTGATGGCGCCGGCAGAGCCGGACGAGGTTGTCGAGCCGGGTGGCGCCGCCGTCGGCCCAGTGCCGAACATGGTGGGCGTCACAATGGCGCGCCCCACAACCCGGGAAGCGGCAGCGGGGGTCGCGGGAGGTGAGCGCCCGGCGGAGGGCGGGTGAAACGGTCCGCGTCTTGCGCCCCGCGCGCGGCGCGCTGTGCGCGCCGTGGCGCATGACGACCTTCGAGGCGTTGCACGCGAGGCGCCGGGACGTTTCCGCGGAAACGCGCAGACCCTCCATTCCTTCCAGTGCCGCCTGGCCACGCGCGGCGCAAGAAACATGCCGAGACGTTTCCGCGGAAACGTCTCTCGACGGTCGAGCAGCCTCGGCGGCCCCGTGTTCATGTAGGACGCTTTCGTCGACGTGGACGACGACTTGGTAGCGGTCGGTGGCTGTCCCCGGGTCGAGGTCGCCGGCGAGGGCGCTCTCGGCGACCAGACCCAGGGCGTCGGCGCGGCGCTGGCCGGCGGAGGTGTTGGCGCCCTGGTGTTCCTCGGCTGCCCGGGCCGTGCGCTCATCGTGATACAGGCGGTCGGCTGCAGCTTCGAGCGCGGCCCGAACGACGGCTCCGGTCTCAGGCGACAGCCGGCCGCGGATCACGACCATCCCGTCATCGTCGACCCAGGTCTCGAGATGCCGGCTCTCGTGGCGGCGTCTGTCGTCCGTCGCCTCGGCCACCCGATCGACTCGCCGCCAGCCCCGGACCAGCCGCTCGACGTGCGACGCCGTCCCGCAGCGGGCGAAATCGAGCAGTGTCGATTCGTTCTCCGGCGTCGCCACGCGTGTGAGCGCCCGCACCTTCGAGTAGGAAAGCTCGCCTCGCTGCATCGCCGCTCCGAGCAGCGGCAGGTCGGCGAGCGCGCGGGCGACCCGGACCTTTTCGCGCGCGGCACCGAGATCCAGGCCGGTGCGCCAGTTCAGCCAGTGGGCGCAGGACCGGAATCCGTTGTTCCACCCCGAGCAGTCGTCGAACTTCCGGATGAGGACGAGCAGCTCGTAGGTGGCGGCCTGGATGCGGGCGGCCAGCTCGGCGATGCTTTCGCCCAGGCGCTCGGCGTGGCTCGCGGGTCGGGGTGCTGCAGGTGCAGCTGTGGGGGCAGTGGACCGAAAGCTCTCTAAAGCCATGGCCAAGCATAAACCCTTGTTTGTCAGGACTTTGAGAGGCTCCAGGCGCCGAGAGTTCGGCTCGTATATTCGTTTTTGTTTCGCTTCACGGCGAAGTCTCGCTGGCGGGCTCCTGCGGGGCTGACGGAGGCGGTTCTGCGGCGGTCCTGGACCTCAGGCGGCGGGCGGCGAAAAGGCTGTCAAGAAGAAAATCCGTGTGCACCGGTCAACGGCCGGCCGTCAGTCGTCGCTGCCGTCGTCTTGGTCCTGGATGACATCCATCACCCAGATGTCGCCCTGACGGGCGTTCCATGGGAAATACAGATAGTGACCATCAGTGCTCATCTCACCGATATCCGCGCTTCCGAATCTGCCCGTGAGGTGAGTCAGCCGGTGTTCAGTCCTGGTGTCCATCGAGAGCGCCCAGAACTGCGCATCTCGCCGTCGCCAGAAGTAGATCTCCCGCCCATCCGGAGACCATATGCGCGGTTGGCCGCCGCCGGTCGTGAGTTGCTCGGGCTCTCCGCCAACGGCCGGGATACCCCAGACCTCAGACTGCCCAGACCGGTTTGAACTGAAGGTCAGCCACTGGCCGTCTGGCGACCAACCAGGCAGGTCGTCGCGAAAGCGGCTGTTAGTCAACAGCCGCTCCTCGCCCGACGCGACCGACACAGCCCAGATGTCGAAGACACCACTGCGGCGGGACCCAAACACAATCTCAGTCCCATCAGGAGACCAAGCCGGGTACCAGTCATCTGCCTCGTGCGCGGTCATCTGGCGTGCGGTTCCACCGGTGGCTGGCATGATCCAGATGTCGCGGTTACCACTCCGATAGCTGTAGAAGACCACCTGCTGGCCGTCCGGCGACCACCGCACCGTCCAATCGGGCGTCGGATCAGTCGTGAGCTGCTGCATGTTGCCGCCGTCCGCCGGTAGCGTCCAAAGGTCCGTGTTCCCGCTACGTTCCGAGCTCACGACGAGTTGCGTCCCATCTGGCGACACATCCATGCCATGGATCGCGGCCTCGTCGAAGGTCAGCTGCTCGGCGTCGGCCCATGTCGCCTCACGCTCATCGAGGATCGGAATCCGCCACACGTTCCCGACTTGGCCGCCTCGCACGTACGCGAGCTTCGTCCCATCTGGCGACATCCATGCCTCCGACATGCCGACGCCCACCGACACCCGCTCTGGCTCCCCCTCCGGCAACCCGGCAGTCGAGATCCGCTGCTGCCAAAGGTCCTTGCTGCCTCCGCGATTCGAGACGAAGTAGAGGGTCTTCTAATCGGGAGACCAACTCGGACTCCCATCCTCGGTCATCCCGTCGCTGAGCGCGGTGGCCGTACCATCACGGGCTTGCAGCAGCCACAGCTGCTTGACCTGGGCATTCCAACTATTTGCATCGGCATAGGCGACGTGTCGCTCGTCTGGCGACCACCGCAGCTCTATTCGGTTCGCGGTTCGACCGGGCAGCGCCACTCGTCGAAGTTCGCCGGTGCGCACGGTCAGGATCTCCGCGATCACGTCCGGGCCCTCGGGATTCACCAGAGCGGCCAGTTCGCTTCCGCCATTCAGCCACAGGAGAAAGTCCGCCGCAGCACTGAACGCGCCCACCTTCCGTGGCGTACCCCCCAACGGTGACATGACGAACACGTCTCCCGCGTTGTCCCGGTCCGACAAGAACGCGATCTGTCGGCCGTCTGGTGACCAAGCGGGAGACCGATCAGCTCCGGCATGGTCCGCCGTGCGATTGACGGGTGGAGATCCGCCAGGCTGCGCGACCCAGATATCCCAGTTGCCCGTTTGATCGGACTCGTAGGCCAGCATCTGGCCGTCCGGCGACCAGGCGACCCCTCGCTCAATCCCGACCGCGCTCGTGATCTGGACCGGGTTGGCAAGACGCGGGACGCCTGACGCGGCTGTCTGTGGCTCGGGTCTTAGCCAGTAGCCAATAACGCCCGCAACAACCACAAGGCCTGCGGTTGCCCCAACCATTCTCCACGTCCGGGTCGTACCTGCAGGTCTGACTCCTGCAGGCTGGGCGACCGCCGTGTCCGACTGGATCGCTTCCAACGCCGCCCGCACCTCCCCGACTTGCGCGTATCGCTCCCTGGGTGCCTTCGCCAGGCAATGTTGGACGATCGCCCGGAAGCCAACCGGTACCCGACTGGACACCGGACTGGGCGCGTCCTTAGCAATGGCGGCCGCGACATCGAACGCCGTGTCACCCGCAAACGGCAGCCGCCCACTCGCCATCTCGTACAGCAACACCCCCAGCGCCCAGATGTCACTCCGCGCCGTCGCGGCCTCACCCCGCAGCACCTCTGGGGCCATGTAGGCCAGTGTCCCCACCAGCATCCCGGCGTGGGGGATCGCCTCCTGGGTCTTGGTGACCGCCTCGGCGTCCGCCTGGGGCATCCGCGCAGCCAGGCCGAAGTCCAAGACTTTGGCCCGACCCTCGGGGGTGATGACGACGTTCTGGCTCTTCAAGTCCCGATGGACGATCCCGCGCGCATGCGCGTGGGCCAGGGCGTCGGCGATCTGCGTCCCGTAGCGGATCACACTCTCCGGCGGGAGGCCGTCGGCGGGGATGAGGGCAGAGAGCGGCTTCCCCTCGACGTAGGCCATCACGATGAAATGCTGACCTTCGTGCTCGCCGACTTCGTAGACCGTACAGATGTTCGGGTGGTCGAGCGCTGACGCAGCCCTCGCTTCCTGGAGGAGCCGCGCCGAACTCATTCTGACTCCTGTCTCCTGACTCCTGGATTCTTCGTGCAGCACCTTGATGGCGACCGTGCGCTGGAGGGTCGGGTCGTGGGCCTTGTAGACCGCCCCCATGCCGCCTGCCCCGAGCTGTTCGAGCAACTCGTACTGGCCGAGACGGGTGCCCGGCGTCAGCGTCACGACAACCTTCCGAAGAGGCTCATAGTCGAGGGGCCTTCGCCCAGCGGGGCCTGGATTTCGTAGCCGCCGATCTTGGTGCCGGGAGACAGAGGCATCGGCTAGGGCTGTCGGGAAACAGGCCCAATTGTAGATCCTCCGCCGTTTGGTGTCCCGGCTTTCGGGAGGTTCCTGTGCAGGTGCCCTGCTGGAGGGGACGCCGCGCGATCGCCCCGACCGTCTATTCGATCATCTCCGCCGCCAGTTCCTCCTCGACGATCTCGCCGCTCTGCACGCTAACGTAGTAGACCTTCGCGTCGTCGCGCGTGTGGACGACGCGCCTGACCTCGGTGCCCTCGAAATAGATCCCCGCGTTGTTGTCGCAGGCGTAGCCTGGCTTCAGTTCGCCCGAGAGGATCATCCGGTGGTAGTCCGGCCGGCGGGCCTCCTCGGAACTGTAGTGCGGCGAGTGACTGCCCTCGATGAAGCCGAGGCACTCGACCTTCGTCAGTTCGATCGGCCGCGAGTCGGTCGTGCCCTCGTCGAACCAGCAGAGCGACCCGGCGCTGGCGCCGCCGAGGACGATGCCCTGGTTCCAGGCCTTTCTGAGCACCTCGTCGATGCCATGGGCCTTCCAGATGACCTGCTGGTTCAAGGTGTTGCCGCCCGAGACGACGATCCCGTCCACCGAGAGCAACGCCTCCTCCCAGGTCTGGTCCATCCGCGTGCTGGCGATGAAGCTCCGCTGCACCGAGGGGATGATGTCGAGCGGCGCGCAGTTCTCGTACCAGCGGGTCGGATTCACCTCGCTGCTGGCCGACGCGGTCGGCAGGTAGCAGATCTTCGGCCGGGACTTGCCGGTCAGCTCGGCCATGTACTTGATGAAGGTCGTACCGTAGCCGCCCCCGGCGATCAGGATCTTCGGGGTCGGAGCCTGTGCCGCTGCCGGGCGCGCCGGAGCGGCGGCGAGGTTGGTCGCACCCAGGCCGACCGTTCCGAGTGCCGTCGACTTGATGAATTCTCGTCGTTCCATGATGGTTCGTTCCTTGGTGGTTGGAGTGGAAAATCGGCCCAATTCTAGGCCTTTGGGCAGGAGAAACAAAACCCCTGGCCCGGGCGTCAGGATGGGGTAGCGCCGGGGTCGGCCCGGGGGGATGGGCGCGAGCGGCGTTCCGGCGCGCGATTGCCTATAATGGGCCCACGAATTGAGGCTCGACCTGACACAGGAGTATCGATGAAACGAACGAGGGAAGGCACGAGGCGTCCGGCCGTCTGGCTGGTTCTGGCGTGCGGCATCTTGCTGGCCGCGCCGATGGCGGCCACCGCACAGGGCCCGGGGACCGAGAACGGCGAGTGGATGTATCTCGGCGGAGACGCTTGGCATACGCGCTACTCACCGGCGGACGAGATCGACGCGGACAACTTCGAGCTTCTCGAAGTCGCCTGGGAGTGGGACGCCGCCAGCTTCGGTTCGAGCACGAGCCGGGCGACACCGAGCTACATCGACGGCAAGCTGATCACGGTGACCGGCAGCCGCCGCCACGTGATCGCGCTCGACCCGGCGACCGGCGAGCTCATCTGGACCTTCAGCGAGCCGAACACGTTCCGGCACGAGTACTCGATGCGGAAGGGCTACGGCAAGGGCATCGCCTACGGCGAGATCGATGGCCGCGGCGTGGTGTACATCTCGACGCCGGCCTTCTTCCTCCACGCGCTCGACGCCGACACCGGACAGCCGCTCGAGAGTTGGGGTCGGCCGGTGCCGATCGACGGCTTCCGCGCCAGCGGCACCGTGGACATGGTCGAGGATCTGATCGCCGACTGGGGTCCGTGGGTGAACGCCAACCAGGAGTACGATCCCTACCAGGGGATTCCGCTCGAATTGGGCTACATCACCAGTTCCTCGCCGCCGATTGTCGTCAACGACGTCGTCGTGGTGGGCAACTCGGCGGAGCAGGGCTACAACCAGACCCGCCAGGAAAACGTGCCCGGCGACATCCTCGGCTACGACGCGCGGACCGGCGACCTGCTCTGGAAGTTCAACGTCATCCCGCGGCCCGGAGAGTTCGGCCACGAGACCTGGGAGAACGACGCCTGGCAGTGGTCTGGCGACGTCTCGTCGTGGGCGCCGATGGCGGCCGACCCCGAGCTGGGTCTGGTCTACATCCCGACCAACGGCGGCACGATGGACTTCTACGGCGGC
Organism: Acidobacteria bacterium UBA2161; assembly: GCA_002328835.1. Taxonomy (GTDB): domain Bacteria; phylum Acidobacteriota; class Vicinamibacteria; order Vicinamibacterales; family UBA823; genus UBA2161. Next base: position 149,548 of record DCWN01000033.1, read on the forward strand.
TTCCGCCCGGGCGACAACCTGTACACGACGAGCCTGATCGCGCTCGATGTGAGGACCGGGGAGCGGAAGTGGCACTACCAGATGGTGCGCCACGATATCTGGAACTACGACACGCCGACCGCGCCTGTCCTGCTCGACGTCGACGTCGACGGCCAGTCGGTGAAGGGGATCTACCAGGCGACGAAGCAGGCGTTCCTCTACGCGCTCGACCGCGAGACCGGCGAGCCGATCTGGCCGATCGAGGAACGCGAAGTGCCCGAGTCGAACGTGCCGGGGGAGAAGCTGTCACCGACCCAGCCGTTCCCGACCAAGCCGGCGCCGTTCGATCTCCAGGGGCGCATGGAAGAGCACCTCATCGACTACACGCCCGAGATCAGGGCGCGCGCCCTCGAGGTCGCCCTCGAGAACAGCTCGTTCGCACCGCTGTTCAATCCGCCGACCCACGTTGGCAACGAGCAGGGGCTCGGCGGCGCCCGGATCTGTCCGGGGTCGACCGGTGGCGTGAACATCACCGGTCCGGCCGTGGCCGACCCGACCTCTGGCGTCATCTTCATCACGTCGCACAGCGGGTGCGGCACGACGCTGCTGGCCCCGGCGGTCGACTCGCCGCTCGAGAACCGGAACCAGACCGGCACGACGATCGTCGATTGGGCTCGCCAGATCGGCCGCGGTGGCGGCGGTTTTGGGCGCCGAGGCCCCGACCCCGAGTCGATCGACGGCCTGTCGATCTGGAAGGGTCCGATCGGACGGATCAGCGCGATCGATCTGAACACCGGCGAGTACCTCTGGGTCATCCCGCACGGTGACGCGCCGACCGAGCAGCAGGAGCTGATTGCGAACCACCCGATGTTGCAGGGCGTCGAGAATGTACCGACCAATCCGGGCCGGCGCGGCCACTCGGCGATGACCGTCACGCCGAACCTGCTCCTGGCGTCGGGCCAGCTGGCCGACAACACCGCGACGCTCTTCGCCATCGACAAGCAGACGGGCGAGCGGGTGGGCACGGTCGAGATTCCAGGGAACACTCGCTACGGGATGTCGACGTGGGTCCACGACGGAAAGCAGTACGTGATCATCCAGCTCGCCGGCGGCCTGGCCGCCATGGCGCTTCCGTAGGGCGGTGGTGCTGCCATAGCGCGGTGGCGCGGGACTTCAGTCCCGCGGAGCTAGATAGGGGCGGGGCTCGGTGACGAGCCCCGCCATTTTTTTGTTTCCGGGGCAACGCTAGTGCGGGGCTGAGCCGTCAAAGGGAGAGCATGGAGACGCTCGTCCAGGATCTACGGATCGCCGCGCGGACGTTCGCGCGCAAGCCATCGTTCTTCGTTGTGGCCGTGGCCACCCTCGCCATCGGCGTGGGCGCGACCACGACGATCTTCAGCATCGTCGACGGCGTGCTCCTCACACCACTCCCGTACCCCGAGCCCGACCGGATCGTGCGGGTCGGCCAGGTCTCGACGGAACCTGGCCGGATCTACGCGATGTCCTACCTCGACTTCAAGGATCTGCAGGCGCGGAACGGGTCGTTCGAGGCGCTCGCCGCGGCGCGTGGCACGCGCGTCACCTTGCTGGGGCGGGGCGAGCCCGAAGCGCAGCTTGGTGCGTTCGTGTCGCCCGAGTTCTTCGACGTGGTCGGTGTCGCCCCCGCCCTGGGCCGCGTCTTCACACGAGCGGAGGACGAGGACTCCGCCGCGGTGGTGGTGATCGCGCACACGCTCTGGGAGCGCCGCTTCGACGCCGATCCGTCGCTTGTCGGGCGGGCCGTGACGCTCGACGGGATGCCGTTCACCGTCGTCGGCGTTCTGCCGGCCGGTTTCCGCGCGCCCGAGGCCCTCGGTCAAGGTGGCACGCAGCTCTGGATGCCGATCTCAACGATCGACGCTGAGTCGAGGGCCGAGCGACGGAATTCGATGCTCCAGGGGATCGGCCGACTCGAGGCCGGTGTGCCTCTCGAAGGCGCTCGCGCAGAACTGGAGCTGCTCGGGGGCCAGTTGCGGGAAGAGTTTCCCCGCGAGTCCGGCGAACACCACTTCGGCCTGTCCCCGCTGTTCCGCCAGACGGTCGGCTCGATCGCGACCACGCTGACGGTGCTGCTGGGCGCAGTCGGGGTGCTCCTCCTGATCGCGTGTGGCAATGTCGCGAACCTCCTGCTGGTGCGGGCGAGCGAGCGCGGCCGGGAGTTCGCCGTGCGCGCCGCGATCGGCGCCGGCCCGGGTCGGATCGTGCGGCAGCTCCTGACCGAGAGCCTGCTCATTGGTCTGGCGGGCGGCCCCGCCGGCATCGGCGTCGCCTGGAGCGGCGTGAGGGCGTTCATCGCGCTCAGCCCGGGTGACGTGCCGCGCCTGGGTGAGGTTGCCCTCGACGGCGGCGTGCTCGGATTCGCCTTTGCGATCTCGGTCGCGACCAGTGTCGTCTTCGGCCTGGCGCCAGCCGTCTCGAGCGCCCGCGCCCGCGCCAACCCGGCGATGGACTTGAAGGATGGGGCGAAGGGCGTGACCGCGTCGCGTCGCCACGAGCGGCTGAGGAGCGGTCTCGTCGTCGCCGAGACGAGCCTCGCGCTGCTGCTCGTCATCGGCGCCGGTCTGCTCGTCAACAGCTTCATCCGGCTGAACCAGGTCGACGTCGGTTTCGATCCCGACAACGTGTACGCCATGTCGATCACGCACCCCGAGATCGACGGGGCCGACCAGCTCACGGTCTTCTACGGCGAGGTACTCGACGAGGTCGCGGCGCTGCCCGGCGTTGTCGCCGCGGGTGCGACCGCCATCCTCCCGATCAGTGGCGATTCGATGGGGCAGCGCCTGGCGTTCGAGGGCCGGGCGCCCGGCGACGAGGGGTATCCGGTCACCTACCAGCAGGTCGCGGGAGACTACTTCCAGGCGATCGGCATCCCCCTGCGGCGCGGGCGCGTCTTCGACGTGCGTGACGGGGCCGGCAGCCCGCTGGTCGCCGTCATCAACGACGCCATGGCCGGCGACGTCTTCGGCGACGCCGATCCGCTCGGCCGCCGGTTCTCCATGGGCGAGGACGGCTTGCGTGACGGCGTGTTCGAGATTGTCGGGGTCGTGGGCGACGCGCGGCAGGCGAGCCTGGTCGACGCCCCAGCGCCCGAGCTGTATCTGGCGTACGCGCAGGCGCCGCGCCGGTCGATGAACATCGTCGTGAAGACCGCCGCCGCGGACGCGGGCATCCTTCGTGCGATGCGCGAACGGCTCTGGAGCGTCCGGGACGACCTGCCGGTGCTGCGACCGGTCGTCATGCGCCAGTATCTGGCGGGTTCGGTCGCGGACACGCGCTTCTACACCTGGCTGTTCGTGAGTTTCGGCGTCGTGGCCCTGGCGCTGGCCCTCGTCGGCATCTACGGGACGCTGGCGTATGCCGTGGCGCAGCGGGGACGTGAAATGGGGATCCGGATTGCGCTCGGCGCCAGCGGTCGGGCCGTCGTTACGCACATCCTGCGACAGGGAATGGCGCCGGTCGTCCTTGGGGTCGGCGTCGGCGCGGCAGCCGCCGTGCCGCTCACGCGAGTCCTGGAGTCGATGGTCTTCGGCGTCACCCCGTCCGACCCGGCCACCCTCGTCGTTGCGGTCGTCGCGGTCCTCCTGACCGCGTTCCTCACCAGCCTGGTGCCGGCTTGCCGCGCCACCAAGCTCGACCCGATTTCGGCCTTGCGCGACGAGTAGCCGGGGCCGAATGCCAGCCGAGTTCGCCCGTGCCGGAATCGCGAGCTAGGCTCGAGCTCTCGAGAGCCGCGCGAGCGCGAACACTGGGTCGACCGGCGTCTCGCCCAGCACGGACGCGGCGACGCGTTCGCCGATCGCCGGGCCGTGTTTGAAGCCGTGGCCCGACCCGCCGCCGACGATCCAGACGTTCTCCGCATCGGGATGCCGGTCGATGATGAAGTTGCTGTCGCGGCTGTTCTCGAACTGGCAGACGCGGGCCAGCAGTAGCGGCGCGTCCTTCATGCCCGGATACCGGAAGCCGAGATACTCCCGGTGAAACGCGGCCAGCTCGGGATCGGGCGTCCGGTCCACCGTCGTCGGGTCGACGACCCGCACCTTGGTCGGCCCGCCTTCAGCCATCATGCCACGGTGCTCACCGCCGGGAATGACCGCGGAGGCGGGCGACATCGTGGCGTCGGAGCAGATCGGCATCTGATCCTCCGTGTAGCGCGGATCGTCAGCCGGCGTGCCGAAGAAGAACACCTCGTGCCGCGTCGCGCGGATGGAGACGACGCCCGGAAAGAGCTGGCCGAGCCAGGGACCGCAGGCGAAGACGAACTGATCCGCGGCCAGCCGCGAGCCGTCGGACAGTGCCACGCTCCCGGCCCCCGATCCGTCGAGCGACGGCGACTCCACGCCAACCTGGCGGTAAGTGCCGCCCTCCGCCAGGAAGCCGTGCAGCACTTCCTGGCAGGCGAATCGCGCGCGCAGCAGCCCGCCATCGACGTCGAGCAGCGCCCAGTCGACGCCGTCGAAGTTGATCTGCGGGTACCGACGTTCGAGCGCCGGGCGGTCGAGTTCCTCGACCCGCGCGCCGACCTCGCGCATGTAGGCGGCGGCGTCCCGGGGGCTCCGATCAGCGTCGGTGTAAAACGTCATCGCGCCGCACGGGTGGAAGAGGCGGCGGTCCCACCGCGCCTGATGCTCCTGCCAGAGCTGGGTCGACCGCGCGACCATCTCCATGTAGACGGGCCGGTACATGTCTCGATTCGTGTACATCGCGCCACTCGCGTACAACTTGCTCTGCGTTATGCGCAGTTCGCCGCCAGAACTGGCCCGCGCGTTGCCAGGTCCCCAGGCATCGAGCAGCGTGACGCGCGCGCCCTTGCGTTGCAGGTAGAGCGCCGTCCAGCCGCCGAACGCGCCGGCACCGACGACGACCACGTGGGGGCGCGCCGGTTGAGCGACACCCGAGGCGTCGGTCCGGCTCGCGGGTCCTTGGGCGAGCAGGGTTGCCGCAGTTGCCTTGAGCACCGACCGGCGCGTGACGCGCGTCGGCGGTCCGGTTGCCGCGGACGGTGGGTCGGCGGGCGGTTTCGACGACATGAGCAGGTTCAGGGCGCGGTGACGCGCGCCGTCAGGTCGAAGGTCAGTGTGGCCGGCGCCAGGCAGATCTTGTCGTCGCACGCCTGATACCGGAGGCGGCCGCGCAGCGTCGTGACGCCTTCCGGCGCCGTCGCCGCGGCCCGCGCGGTGACCGGCAGGCCGAACGTGCCGCCGTAGACGAGCAGATCCTCGTCCGCGCCCTGTAGACGGTAGCGCTCACCGGGCGGGTAGTGGATGTCGTCGACCTCGAGGTCGGCGGTGGTCTCGAAGTCCAGCGTCAGCGGGATCAGGAACTCGTTCGCCGCCGGGTTGGCTTGCACGTGGAAGTCGTCGGCGACCGTGATCCGGACCTCCGTCTCGGCGGCCGCGCCCGGCGCGACGTCCAACGTCTCGACCGGTTCGAGGCGCACGACATTCGGCGGCTGGGACGCCACCGGAGCGATGACGCCGGCGATCCCGGCCAGCACGAGGATGCCGATGCCGACGCCGAGCCCACGGCGCATCACGACTCCGAGAGCAAGGCGTCCAGCCTCGCCTTGAGCCCGACTAGCCTGGCGTCGAAGTTCATGCTGTCGAGCAGGGAATAGAACCTGATCGTCCCCGTCTTGTCGATGATGAGGTTGCCGGCGATCGGCACCTGATCGCGCGGTAGATCGGGCTGCACGCCGTCCGGCGCGTACGACGTCGAGATGACGCCGTCGCCGTCGAGCAGGATCGGCACCGTATAGCCCATCTTGTCGGCCCAGGCGGTCGTGAGCTCCTTCGATTCCAGGACATCGACGACGATGACCTGGACCTCACGATCGGCGTAGTCGTGTGAGAGTTGCTCGAGGTGCGGAGCCTCCGCACCGCAGAACGGTCACCAGCTGGCTGCGAAGTGCAGCACGACGAACTTGTTGCCGCGAAGACCGCCAAGCGATACGGTCTCGCCGCTCGTCGTGACCAGCTCGATGTCCGGCGCGGTCTGGCCGATCCATGGATGATTCGCCGTCGCCGGCTCGTCTGGCTGCTGGGCTGCCGGGGGGGACGCGATGACGACCGCCATTGCCAACCCGAGCGCGAGCGTAAGGGGCCGCGAACGTGACGTCATGTACATCTCCTGAGCCGGCGACGGCTGTGATTCCGCCGGCCAGATCAGCCTACATCGGCCAGGATGCGCGCGCGAACCCTCGCCGCATCCTGCAACAGCTGCGCCTCGAATTGCGCGTGGTCCGCGTCCTCGCCCTTGGCTCGCAGGACGAAGATGGCCCGTGCTCTATCGGCACGCGGCGCGTCCAGCGGAATGAGGCCGATGCCCAGCACCACCCGATCGAGTTGACCGGTGTAGAGGGTTTCCTCGCAGTACACAACGTCGGGTGACGTCGCAGCGGGCGCCTCGTTGAGGGCTTCGATCTTGGGGCAGTGAAAGGCGCAGGTCCCGTCGGCGACCGGCCACACCTCGAAGCAGCGCTTGCCGAACCACTCTTTCGGCACGAACGCCCGCGCCGGCTGGTTCACGTAGACCAACTCCATCCGTTCGGAGACGACGACACACGCGTCGCCCTCCTCGTCGAGGAAGTGCCACCGAAGCGCCGTTTCATCGCGGAGCGGCGGATCGTGCATCGGATACGTAGAACTGCGGCGAAGGGGTGTGGTGCTTCCCTTCCACGGGGTCGCTCGCCGACCTGGCTAAGGCATCGTCTGGTTTCTCGAGTCGCGCGCGGGGAGTCAGGCCGTAGGGGGGGTGGCTATTCGGCCTTGACGTCTTCGGCTCGCGGACCCTTCGGGCCCTGGCCCACCGTCATCGTCACGGTCTGGCCTTCACGCAGCTGATCGAAGGGCGTCCCGATGCACGCGGACTGATGAAAGAAGTACTCCGTGCCATCGGGGCCTGCGATGAACCCGAATCCCTTGTCGGTCAGCCGAGAAATCGTACCGGTCGTCGTGGACATGCTCGTTCCTTTGAGAGGGGCCGCGATGTGGCCGTCTACGTCGTTTCGTGCCCTCATAGTGTCGCATATCGGGGATGAAATTGTGTCAACCGGGGCCGTTTCCGGCCGGCCGGCGGCGATTCGCGAAAACAGCCCCTGTTCCTGGGCCTCCGGGTGCGCGGGCCGGGGCCAGACCCGTTCACGAGCGTGTTGATTCCAGACACCCTTCTCGGAACAATTAAGGCGCGCGCCCGTGTTGAGAGATATGACCAGACACTTCCTGCTGCTCGTCCTGTCTTGGCTGTTCGTGGGGCTCGGCTCCGCGCCCGCGCGCGCCGACATCTTTCCCCGGCAGCCTGGCATCGACGTCGAACACTACGTCTTCCGGGTCGGGCTCAGCGACGCGACCGATGAGATCTCCGGCGAAGCCACCATCCAGGTGCGCTTCCGCGCCGACGGGCTGACCGAGGTGGCCTTGGACCTCGCGTCGGCGTCGGCCGGGACCGGGATGACGGTGACGGCCGTCACGGCCATCGCGGCAACGCCAGGTGGCCAGTCGCTGGCGTTCGTGCACCAGGACGACCGGCTGCGGGTGACGCTCCCGACCCCGTCCCGGGCGGGCGATCTCGGCGGCTTCACGGTCGCCTACCACGGCGAGCCCGCGTCCGGGCTGTCGATCGGCTCGAACAAGCATGGTGAGCGGTCGTTCTTCAGTCACAACTGGCCGCACCGCGCTCGCCAGTGGCTCCCCACGGTCGACCATCCCTACGACAAGGCGACCAGCGAGTTCATCGTCACGGCGCCGAGCCACTATCAGGTCGTCTCGAACGGACTACTGCAGGAGACCGTGGATCTCCCGGGCGGTCTCCGCCGGACGCACTGGAAGCAGTCGGTGACGATCGCGTCGTGGCTCAATGCCCTCGGCGCGGCGCGCTTCGCCGTGCACCATGCCGGCGAGGTTGCGGGTGTGCCGCTGCAGACATGGGTCTTCCACCAGGACCGCGACGCCGGCATCCGCGACTTCGAGCCGCCCGCCCGCCAGGTGATGGAGTTCTTCAGCGAGCAGATCGGCCCGTACCCGTACGAGAAGCTGGCGAACGTGCAGGCCGCCGACCTCGGCGGCGGCATGGAGCTGGCCTCGGCGATCTTCTACGGCGAGAACAGCGTGAGGGGGGAGGGCCGCCTGACGGGGTTGGTCGCGCACGAGATCGCGCATCAGTGGTTCGGCGATTCGGTGACCGAAGACGACTGGGACGATGTCTGGCTGAGCGAGGGGTTCGCGACCTACTTCGCGCTGCTGTTCACCGAGCACGCGTTCGGCCGCGACCGGTTCGTCGCCGGGCTGGAGCGCAGCCGGGACGCCGTGATCCGCTTCGACGAGTCGAACCCCGACTACCGCGTCGTGCACGACGAGCTGTCGGATATGAGTGACGTCCTCAGCCGTCAGATTTACCAGAAGGGCGGCTGGACGTTGCATATGTTGCGCGGTGTGCTCGGCACCGACGAGTTTTGGTCGGGCATCCGCGAGTACTACCGACGCTACCGGGACTCCAACGCCTCGACCGACGACTTCCGGCGGGTGATGGAGGAGGTGAGCGGCCAGGACCTCGCTTGGTTCTTCGAGCAGTGGCTCTATCGCGGCGGCGTGCCGCGCGTCGAGGGCAGCTGGCGCTACGACGCGGACGGCCGCCGGGTGGAGATCGAACTGCGCCAGACCCAGGCCGGCGATCCGTTCCGGCTGCCGCTGGGAGTCGGCCTGGCGGTCGAGGGGCAGGCCGAGCGCCGCGTCGAGCGGATCGAGCTAGGCGAGCGGACTGGCCGGTTCACGATTGCCGTCGACGAGGCGCCGCAGACGGTGGCGTTCGATCCCGATCTCTGGGTCCTCATGGAGGCGACGTTCGAGCGGCGCTGAACGGGACCCGCACCGGCGGTGCCGCCAGGCGCTGCGCCGGTCATCCACCGCTCGCGCAAGCGGTCGAGTTCGCCGTCGAGCCGCATCTGACGGAGCCACGCGTCGACCCGGTTCAGGAACGCCTCGTCGTCCCGCGGGAGCATGTAGCTCAGCTCCTCGCGCGTCAGCGGCGCCTCCGGCCGAACCGCGGCGAGGCGCGGGTCCTGACTGGCCACGAGCACCGCCTCGACGTTGTCGGTCACCATCACGTCGACGCGTCCCGTCGCGACCGCGTCGGGGATGGAGAGGTTGTCCTCGATGACGACGATCTGGGCGCGGGTGATCGACGCTCGCACGAACGTTTCGTTCGTGCCGCCCGGGTTGACCCCGATGCGGACGCCGGGGCGATCGATCGCGTCGAGGTCGAGAAACCGGTCGCGATCCTCACTCCGCACCAGCGGTGACTTGCCGATCGAGAGGTAGCCGTCCGACAGCGAGGCGACCGCCTCGCGATCGCGCGTTCGCGTGATGCCCGACATCGCGATGTCGTAGCGTCCGGCGTGCAGGTCGTCGACCAGTGTCGGCCAGCTCGTCTGGACGAACCGTACCCTGACGCCCAGTGCCGCACCCAGGCTGCGCGCGGCGTCGACATCGAATCCCTCGAAGGTGCCGTCGGCCCGGCGATAGCTGAACGGGCGGTAGTCACCGGTCGTGCCGACCCTGATCTCCCCCCGCTCCAGGAGGACCTCGAGCCGGGACGCTCGGGAGGCGGTGTCGTGCCAGACCGGGTTCACGAACGCGCCGTTACCCGCCACATCCCATAGCGCCACCCGGGCCCAGGTCCACCCACGCGCCTCGGCCGACCATTCGAACGTCTCGCGCCCGAATTCACCGGTGTCGCCGAGCGGGATGACCTCCCGGTGCGTCTCCGCCCCGTCGCCCCAGACGATCTCCGCCGCGTGCAGCGGGAATGTCCATGCGGCGCTGACCCGCGCGACGATCCGATCGGCGGTGGACGCCGAGAGATCCACCTCGGGGAGGAGCACCTCGCCGGTCGTCGTGAAGTACTCGCCGCTGGCCAGTGGCGCCAGCACCTCGCCCCAGTCGTCGAAGGCCGGCAGCCGGTCAAGCTTCACGTAGTTGATGTTCATGTGGGCATACAGCTCGTGGGTCGCGTCGAACTGGAAGACGTCGACCTCGCCGAAGATCCGCTTCCGGTGTCCGAGATTGCTCAGGTCGTCGAGCAAGTCGAGCGAGCGATCGCCCAGCCGTCGTGACGACAGGTCCGACGGCATCGCCTTCCAGCCCGCGCCCAGATAGCTGGGATCCTGGAAGTGGTCGGTCGCGAGGATTCGATCGGGATAGCCGGTCGAGCCCTTGGTGCGCGGGTGCGTCTGGTACATGTAGCCGCCCTCGCGCCGGACCAGGTCGAGCAGTTCCACGGCGTCGGCCGTGCTGTAGACCGTGCCGTACTCCGGGTGCGGCATCTCGAAGGCGCCGCCCTCCGGGCGGTCCATGAACCAGTACACCGGCTTCGGAAAGATCACCGCCCAGTGCCCGCCGAGGTGGACGTTGGCTTCCTCGCTGGGGATGAGCAGGAAATCGTCGTCCGACTGCGCCCGCAGCGCCCCGAAGTACGCCTCCAGTTCGTCGAGCCGCAGATCGGTCAGGTCGCGCGGGTGGCCGTCGCCGTGAAAGTCCATGATGATCGACGCGTCGACCCCCATCGCTTGCAGCACCGGCTTGAAGGGCGGCGTCCAGTCGAACCCGTTGGCGAGGGCCTGCACCGTGTACGCCAGGTGCCAGTGCGTGCTCAGGGTCTTGTATCCGTCCATCGCCGGGAATCGATCGGCGTTCGTGTAGCGGAGGACCGGCTCGAGCGCCGCGTCGGGGGCGCCGTCGGTCAGCAGCAGGAACAGCGACATTCGCTGCGGCCGGCCCGGTGGGGCGTTCATCCAGGGATAGAACTGCCAGTTCGTATCGCCGATCTGGCGGATGCCGAGCGCAACCCGGCCGCGCCAGGCGCGGTACCAGAGGTAGCCCAGGTTCGACGTGAAGTCCCGCGGGAAGAAGTACTGGTGCGGCGCCGGGAAGACGGCGACGCTGCCGCCGCCGGTCTGCATCGCGACGGTGCGGTGCCGCACGCGGACCGGCACCCGCTCGGGCTCGAGCCCGCTCGCGGTCTCGTGGGTGAGGTCGCCGCGCGCGTCGTAGTAGGCGATCGCGGTCTGCATGTTGTTGCCGGCCGTCCGATCGGCCGCCGCGGCCATTTCCAGCCCGGCGTCGTAGTAGTAGGCGACGTCGGCGTCGTAGGTGGTCAGCACCGCTTCCTGCTGGACGAGCCGGCTGCCCGGAAAGAACGTGTAGGCGACCCCGCCGTCGAATGGGCCCATCCTGAGCCCGTCGAAGAACAGCTCGATTCGATCGCCGACGCTGCGAGCCCGCGCCGAGCGCAGCGTGAACATGCCCTGTGCCTGGCGCGTCCCGTCGGGGTGGCTGGGCGGGTAGTCGAAGAACGCGTTCCACCCCCGCCGGCGGATGCCGGTTTCGCCGCGATAGATCGGCTGCGCCGCGCTCACCACCACCGCATCGCCCACGGCGATCGAGGTGATCAGCGGCCGCTCGGGATCGAGCGAGAAGGTCGCCGTCCAGATGCGGCCCGTTTCGTCGGGCCAGGCGACCGCCACGGCGGCGCCCTCGGCCTCGACCGAGACCGGTCCCGGTTGGACCGCGCGCAGGTCGATCGGCACGGCCGCCGCATCCGACCGCGACGCGCCGATCAGGAGGAGCAGGGAGGCGACCGCCAGTCGAGACCAGGGCATGATGTCACTCCTCAGTAGACCGTAGACCCGAGCCGGCCGGATCAGGTTTGGCGCAGCAGCCACCGCGCGGCGTTGCGCTGGATCGTCTCGTACTCGGGGTTCCACAGCGCCGTGATCAGGTGTCCGGGTGCCAGATAGCAGACCCGGCCCTCGCCGTAGGGATGGGCCCAGCCGGCGGCCGACCTCGTCCCCCAGTCGCCGTGGGTCAGCCCGTCCTCGTTGACGCTCTCGAGCAGCAGGTGCTCGGGGTCTTTCTGGTATTCCACGTAGTGCTGCTCGTCGGTAACGACGAAGTCGCTGACGCCCCGCGTGATCGGGTGGTCGCGATTGACGACCCTCACCGTGAACGTGCGGGTCGGCGGATGTCCGCGGGTGACGGCGCCCAGCACGTCGCGGAAGTCGTCGTTGTACGGCGCGATGTAGGTGACGTTGTGGTAGAGCAGCGCAGCCCCGCCACGCTCGACGAAGCGCCTGACCGCGCGGCCCATCGCCGGGGTCATGAAGCCGACCGAACGCGGCTCGATCACCGGCAGCGGCGGTTCGCTGACGATCGCGGGCTGGCCCTGGGCCCACCAGCCGGCGTTGCTGCTCGGGTCGCCGTGGCCGTCGGGCCAGACCATGCCGTCGCGCAGGATGATGAGCAGCCGGTAGCGGCCGAGGTGCGCGTCGTTGAGCCGCGTGACGTCGTCGGAGAAATCGATCGACAGGCCCATGTCGCGGACGAAGGTCTTGCCGAAGGCGGTCCGGTAGTGGTCGGAGTTGTGGTAGCGGTCGCCGAGCAGCGCGAAAGCGGTCGCCGGTTCGGCCGTCTGGCGTCTCGGCAGCGCGAACATGGCCGAGGCTGGGACCGAGGCCGAGGCGAGAAACGCGCGGCGGGTGAGGTCAGGCATGGCCGATCTCCCTCGGACACGGCGTGGAACCGACCCCGGCGCTGGGCGCCGTGTCCAGCATCGGCCTATACTGCCAGTGCCGCGTCGAGCTGACAATCCATCATGCACGCGACCCGCACCATCGCCGCCGACCTCATCGACGATCTCCGCGACGCTCGCAAGGCGGAGCTGGCAATCTTCGAAGGGTTGACCGACGACCAGATGCTCGGTCCCCGGGAGCATTTCCTGGAGCCGCCGATCTGGGAGGTCGGCCACGTCGGCTGGTTCCAGGAGTTCTTCGTGCTCCGCCACCTCTACGACGAGGCGCCGGCCCTCGCCAACGGCGATTCGATCTACGACGCGTTCAACGTTTCGTACAAGCGGCGCTGGGACCACCCGTTTCCATCGCGCGCCGAGACGCTGGCGTATCTGCAGGCCGTGCTGGACCGCTGCGTCGGTCGCCTCGAGCAACGCGAGCCGACCGAGCCGGAGGCGCACGTCTATCGCCTCGTCACGCAGCACGAACAGATGCACGCCGAGAATCTGACGATGGTCCGCCAGACGCTGGCGTACCCGCGGCCGGCGCTCGCGAGCGAGAGCGACATTCCGACCGACCCGACCTACACGTTGCGCGACGTCGAGGTCTCGGGCGGCACTCATCTGCTGGGCGCGCCGAGGGACGACCCGTTCGTCTTCGACAACGAGAAGTGGGCGCATCCGGTGGAGGTCGCCCCGTTTCGCATCGCGAACACCCCGGTGACGAACGCCCAGTTCGTCGAGTTCGTCGACGACGGCGGCTACGTGACGCGGCGCCACTGGGCCAAGCACGCGTGGGAGTGGCGACGCCGGGAGGGCGCCGAACATCCACGTTTCTGGACGAAGCGGGACGGGGCGTGGTGCCGGCAGGTGTTCGATGGTGTCGTGCCGCTCGATCCGTGGTGTCCGGTCGTCCACGTGAACTGGTACGAAGCGCAGGCCTACTGCGCCTGGGCCGGGCGGCGCCTGCCGACCGAGGCCGAGTGGGAGTACGCGGCGAGCGGGCCCGACAAGCATCACTTTCCGTGGGGCGAGGCGGCGCCGACCCCCGAGCGGGTCAACCTCGACTACCGGCACGGGGGCGTGGTCGACGTGCGGGCGTTCCCGGCGGGTGACAGTCGGTGCGGCTGTCGCCAGATGATCGGCAACGTCTGGGAGTGGACCGGCAGCTACCTCGAGCCCTACCCGGGCTTCGTGCCCGGTCCCTACCGGGAGTACTCGGAGCCCTACTTCGGGCAGAAGCCGGTGCTGCGCGGCGGAGGCTGGGCGACGCGGTCGCGGATGATCCGCAACTCCTGGCGGAACTTCTTCATCCGACACCGCCGGAACATCGTCGCCGGGTTCAGGACCTGCGCGCCAGTCTAACCGTCCTTTTCGGCGGATCGATCGTCATAACTCTCTAGCGATTCGTAGAACTGTAGAACTCTTGATGAGTGAGGAGAATCGGATGAATCTGTCGAAGCTACCCCTCGGCGTTCTCGCCGTGCTGCTCGCGCTCGCGGTCGGTGGGTGCGCCGGCCAGGCTGACCCTCCGGAAGACATGGGCGCGGACGTTTCCGCGGCGGGCGACCGCGACCCCGCGGCCGGCGAGGCTGGGGAGGCGACGGCGCCGTCGGAGGCCGACGGTGAGGAGTCGGGCACCGAGCTGGCACTCGACGCCACCTACGATGAACTGCGCGGCGGCGCGCGCCTGATCCTCGCCTACGACGCCGAGCGCAGTGCGTTCAGCGGCACCGTCGAGAACGTGACCGAGGAGCCCCTGGCGCGGGTTCGCGTCGAGGTCCACCTGTCGAACGGCACCGAACTCGGTCCGACGCCCGCAGCCGATCTCGCCCCCGGCGAGAGCACCGAGGTCACGCTGTCGGCCAGCGGGGAGTTCGACGCGTGGAGCGCCCACGCCGAAGTCGGCAACGAGGAGCACGGGGGCGAGGCAGACGGGGAACACGACGAAGGCGAGGAAGAGGGCGGAGAGCACGACCGGGAGGGCCGGGGCGAGCCCGCCCGCCCGGGTGCCTGACGCGTCGTCAGCGGCTCGCGCTAGGGTTCGGCGCCAGCATCACCGTGGATCAGCCCGCCGACCGGCAGGCCGCTCGGCACCCGCTCGGGGATCACCCGGTCGAAGTCCTCGTCGGTCAGGGCCTCCATGAACGCGATGATCTCCTGCATGTCGCGCTCGCTCATGTCGTCGACCCCTCGGAAGCGGCGGTCGACGCGCGGCGTCGTCCGTTCATCCCGCCGGCCTCGATCGCTGGAGACGTTCGGATTCTCGGAGCGGCCGACGTTGTAGAAGTCGAGGACATCCTCCAGCGTCTCCAGGACACCGTTGTGCATGTACGGCGCCGTGAGGGCCACGTTTCTCAGCGACGGCGTCCGGAACCTGAAGCGCCCACCGCCCGCGTCAGGCTCCGCGAGCAGCGGATGCTCCGCGACGCCTTCGGCCCGCAGGTCGAAGTCGGAGAACATGACGCCTTCGTGGCAGCGGTCGCAGCCCACGTCGTCGAACCTGTCCATCCCACGCCGTTGCTGCTCGCTCAGCGCCGCCGTGTCGCCCGCCCGGAACCGGTCGAAGGGGCTGTTCATCGCGACGAGTGAGCGCTCGAACTCCGCGATCGCGCTGGCGAGATCGTCCGCCGCGATCGGCCCGGGGCCGAAGACCTCTTCGAACAACGCGACGTACTCGGGGATCGCCTGCAGCCTGACCACGACGCGGTCCACCGCCGCATCCGCCGCGTAGGCCTCGCCGCGCATCTCCTCCATCGCCTCGAGCGGTTCCAGCGCCTGGGCTTCGAGGCTTCTGACCCGGTTGTCCCAGAACATCGGCGCCCGCGCCTGGTCGACCGACGCCACCGTGCCATCGAACGGAGGCGTCGTATCGAAGAAGCGTCGGGAGTCGAACCCGCGCCGCCGCCCGCGTCGGCCCCGGCGTCCCCGCCGGTCCAGGCCGTTGAAGCCGGTGTTGAGGACGGTCGGCGCGTTGCGCTTCACGACCGGGATCCGTCCGTCCGAGGCATCGACCCGATCGGGCCCGAGTCCGACCGCACCGGCGCCGAGCGACAGCTGACGCCCGTCGGCGTAGGCGAAGTCGGGGTGATGGCAGGTCGCACAGGCGACGTCGCGCTCGCCCGACAGGATCGGATCCCAGAAGAGCAGCCGACCCAACTCCGCCGCATCGGCGCCGGGTGCCGACTGCGTTCCCGCCGTCACACCCAGCACTACGAGTGCGACGACGCCCACCAGGAGGATCGATATGCGCCCGGTCATGCCATCTCCCGCCCTGTCAGGACGGTCCGGCTACTCCGGCAACCCGATCCGACGGGTGAGTTCGGCGAATCGTGGATCGGCTCGCATCTCGTCGTAGGCGGGTCGGGCGCCGATGAGGACGAGCTGGGGGGCGCGCCGCTCGTACGCACGCTCCAGCCACTCGAACGCGTCGTCGACCTCGCCCGCGAGGGCGAAGAGTCTGGCGATGGGGAGCGGAGCGTTCACACCCGGTGTGGGCAGGGCAGCCATCCGCCGGGCCACGGCCCGCAAGGCGTCTCGGGGGCCAGCCTCTTCCATACCCCGGTCCAGCGCCAGGGACCGTGCGGGATCGCCCTCCCAGAGCAACCGGTAGGCCGCCAGGGCTTCGTCATACCGCCCCATGTGCCACAAGGTGCCAGCGCACCACGACCGAACAGCCAGATAGCGTGGGCCCAGCGCCAGCAGCCGGCGGCATTCGTCGAGCGCTTCATCGTAACGGCGGCCCAGGTACAGGTGTCCCACGACCGGCACGCTGGTGAGGGGCACCATTGGATTGCTCTGCCGTCCGCGCACGACATGCTCCACAGCTTCATCCGGCCGGCCCATCAGGGTCAGATAGTCGGCGTAACCGTGGTGCGCAAACGAATGATTCGGGTTGATCGCCAGCGCGCGCTCGAACGCGCGCGCAGCCTCGGGCCAGTCCCTGTCGAAATAGAGCTCCACCCACCCCAGGACGGTATGCGCATCGTCGAGCTCCTCGTCCAGTTCCAGTGCTCTCATCGCGGCGGCCCGCGCCGCGGTCGCTTCCTGCGCCAGCGGGGCGTGACCGAACGCCCCCAGCAGCAGGTGCGTCGAGGCGGCACCGGAGTGCGCGAGCGCGTAGGTCGGGTCGATGTCGAGCGCCGTCTGATGAAACTCCAGCGCCATGCGCAGGTCCTCGCCCGTGCCAAGGTTCCAGTAGTACAGGCCCTTGAGATAGGCCTCGTACGCTTCTGGGTCGACGGTTCGCGCGGCGGCCAGGCGCGCCCGTTCGCCTGGGGTGACCGCCACTTCGATCTCACCCGCGATCGCACCGGCGACCTCGCTGAGCAGGGCCAGCACGCTCCGATACTCCCGATCGTAGCTGTCGGCCCACAGGTGCTCGTCGGTCTGGCCGTGAATGAGCTGGGCCGTGATCCGGATCTCGTCGCCGAGGCGCAAGACCGAGCCCTCGACGAGCGCGTTGACATCGAGTTCGTCGGCGATCTCCGGAATGGTCTTGTCGGTCTCCCGGTAGCGCATGACCGACGTGCGTGAGATCACCCGCAGGGCGCCGAGTCTGGAGAGGTTGGTGATCAGCGCCTCGTGCATCCCGTCGACGAAGTAGGCTTGCTCGGGGTCGCCCATCAGGTTGTCGAGCGGCAGGACGGCGAGCGACGTGATCGCGCCAGGCGTCTCGCCGCGCTCGACTGGGCCGCCGCGACCGCTCACGATGAACGCGATGAGCAACGCCGCGGCCGCCACGGCGCCGCCGGCCAGCGCCAGCGAGCCTCGGCGGAATCGAGGGCGGTCGGCGTCACTCGACGTTCGATCCACCGCCGGCACGCCGATCTCCATTGCTTCGAGGGCAGCTCGCACTTCCGCGGCCGTGGCGTAGCGCTGCCTCGGTTCCTTCGTGAGGCACCGTTGGACGACGGCTCGGAACCCCACCGAGATCTGGCCGGTCAGCGGCGCGGGCGACTCCCGCACAATTGCCGAGGCGAGGTCGATGCCGGTCCTGCCTGCAAACGGCGCCCGACCGGACGCCATCTCGTGGAGCAGCACGCCCAGCGCCCAGATGTCACTCCGCGCCGTCGCGGCTTCACCCCTGAGCACCTCCGGAGCCATGTAGGCGAGGGTGCCAACCAGTTTCCCAGCGTGCGGAACGGCCTCTTGCGTCTTCGTCACCGCCTCGGCGTCGGCCTGGGGCATTCGGGCCGCCAGGCCGAAGTCCAGGACCTTCGCCCGCCCCTCGGGCGTAACGACGACGTTTCCGCTCTTCAGATCCCGATGGACGATACCGCGCTCATGCGCGTGGGCCAGGGCGTCGGCGATCTGCGTCCCGTAGCGGATGACGCTCTCGGGCGGCAGGCCGCCGGCGGGGACGAGCCGCGAGAGCGGCGTCCCCTCGACGTACTCCATGACGATGAACGCCTGGCCCTCATGTTCGCCGACCTCGTAGATCGTGCAGATGTGGGGGGTGGTTCAGGGCCGAGGCGGCGCGGGCTTCCTGGAGCAGCCGAGTCGAGGCGTCCTCGTCCTGCTCTGCCAGCACCTTGATGGCGACCGTGCGCTGGAGCGTCGGATCGTGGGCTCTGTAGACCTCACCCATGCCGCCCGCGCCGAGGGGCGCGTCGATGGCATACGGGCCGAGGCGGGTGCCGCGCGCGAGGGGCATCTGGGAGAACTCTCGAATTATAGGCTCAGTTCTTGCGCGCAGCTACGCTTCGGCCCGTCGGGTTCGAGCGCGATCGACCCTCGCCAGCCGGGTTGGTCGGCGGTCCGGAATCTGCGGTGGCGGCTGGTCGAGTTTCCAGGCTCCCACAGACCCACGCGCCGTCGGCCATCACGATTCGCGGCGCGGCGACGTTGCCGTGGAGCCGCGCGGTGTCGCGAAGCTCGATGAGGTCGGTCGCGGTCACGTTGCCCCGAACCGTGCCCTCGACCACCACGCCCTTCGCGACAATCGGTGCCTCGATGTGCGCGAGTCGGCCGATGGTCGCCGTGTGCGCGCGCACCTCGATCTCCCCTTGGAACGGACCGTGGAGCGTCAGATTCTCGGAGGCTGTCAGGTGGCCCTTGATGACGACCGAGGTGCCCAGCCGCAACGTGGCCGTGGCCTCTGGCGCACGAACGGGTGCTCGCTTCGACGGCGCCGCGGGAGCCTCGTCCAGGAGCGGCTCCTGCTCAGCTGCGGTGGGTCGGCCTCGGCGGATACGCATCGGCTAGCCTCCTATACCTGCCGGATCGTCGGCACGCTCGCGATCTTCACTCGACATCGCAGCGCACGACCTTCTCCGGCGAGTGGCTCGAGAAAGAGATCGTGCGCCAGCCCAGGTCGGTCTTGGCGACGATGTACGAGACGCCGTTGACCGACATGATGCTGCCGTCTGCGCGCGTGCGAGTATTCATGCCGCTGACAATGGCGGAGCCCTCGGAGAGGACGCACACATTCCTCGTCGTGAAGATCGACCGGTTCCAGCCTCGCTCGAGCAGCGTGGCAATTGCTGCCTCGAACCTCGCCAGATTCTCTTCCTCGGTCATGGTGAACCGGACGCCGGTCGCCCCGATCGAGATCCACGGGATGGTGAAGATCTCTGTCGAGAGCGCCTCCGGGTTCCGCTCGTAGTAGTAGCCGTAGTACCGCTCGACGTGCCGCCGCGCCTCCGTTCCGATCTCCGCCTCCTGGGCGGGCGTCAACTCCTGACCGCTCACGGGTCTGGCGCCGGCGATGATCGAGAAGAGCGTGACGACAGCGAGCGTGAAATAGACAGGTTTCATGACGTCTCCCGCGAAGCAGAAAAAGGGGTACCCGCGCACTGACATGGCTAGTCGTCGCTGCCGCCGACTTCGGCGCCGTCCTGGACGACATCCATCACCCAGATGTCGATTGTAGAGGGTAGGGCAGGCGAGGACAACGATGGAAGGACTTCGCCTGCGGCTCGCCCGCGCAGCCCTGAAGGCGAGCCTTGTCTTCCAGTCTCGTTTCCAGTAAGCCTAGGGCCTATCCAGCCAAGCACAGGAGACGAACCATGAGTCGACGACACGGGGCAGCGCGAACGTTCGCTAGCGTGACGATTCGCGGCAGTGGTCGCCGCCTTGCCGCCCCGTCGGCGTTAGGGCACGTTGCCGACCCCGGGCAAGTTCATCCGCGACGGGTTGAAGACCAATGACCGATGAGATCTGTCACCACGGAATCTGCTACCAGAGGCTGACCAGCGGCCAATACAGGTACAAGCTCACCAAGGACTACCATCACGAGACCGATATCGTCGGCAGGGACGGTGACATCCTGCCCTACCTATCGATCGACAACGGTGGCAAGCTGTCCATCTTCCATCGGTACGCCTGGGATGGGCCAAGTGGGCCGAGCTTCGACACGAAGAACTTCATGCGTGGGTCGCTCGTTCACGACGCGCTCTATCAACTCATGCGCGAGAGGATCCTGGACCACAAGAAGGACAGGAAGCGTGCGGATCAGTTGCTGCGCGAGATCTGCCGGAAGGATGGCATGTCGTGGTTCCGCGCGTGGTACGTCTACCGACTCTTGCGCATCTTTGGGGGGCGGTCAGCAAGGCCGAGGGACTGACCGCTGGTTGACGGGGTACGAGGTCAGAACCGAGCGTTCAACAGCCTCCCGCTGCAGCGATGGCACGTAGGCCGCCTCGCTTGCGGCTGTTCCACGAACCCGGGCCGATCTGCTACTCACACCGCAGCGCGCCGACCGGGTCGACCTTCGTTGCGAGACGCGCCGGCAGGTAACACGCCAGCAGTGCCGCCGTGACCAAGGCCACCGACACGCCGGCAAAGATCAGCGGATCCAACGGGTCGACTCCATACAAGAAACTGGCAACAGCGCGCGTGGCCGCGAGCGAAATCGCCAGCCCGACGACAACGCCCACACAGGTGAGGCCGCGAGCCCGATCACGCTGACGCGTGCAGAACAGGAAGCGTTTCTGGCAACGGCCGAGATCATCTCCCGGGAAACTTCAGACGTCGGCGTGACCTTGCCCGAGGAAGCGATGCTCTCCGACGGCACGGTGACGCACAAGGCGCAGATTCAGGATGTCGACATCTTCGAGCGTGAGTTCCAAACGCTCCATGGCATCGAATTCAATTTTCGGGACAGCTACAAGTACAACATCGCCGCGTATCTGTTGGACAAGCAGCTGGAGCTGGATATGGTGCCGGTGTCCGTCGCAAGGAGAGTCGGCTCACGGACCTCTGCCGTGACCTGGTGGGTGGACGATGTTGCGATGACCGAGTGGGATCGCGTTGAGCAGAAGCTACGATCGCCCAGCCCGCGAACGTGGGCCCCGCAGATGTACGCAGTCCGCCTGTTCGATCAGCTCATCGACAACACCGACCGCAACGGCGGCAATCTTCTCATCACCGACGATTGGGTGATTTGGATGATTGACCACACCCGCGGGTTCCGTACCCGCAAGTCACTGCGTTCCCCGAACGATCTGGAATGGATCGATCGAAGCGTGCTCGAGAAGCTCCGGGCGTTGGACGAGACTACGCTCACCGAACTTCTGAGCGACTACCTGACTGGTGCTGAGATCGAAGGTGTCGCCGTCCGTGCGGGACTGATCGTCGAGCTGTTCGATGAGCGGGTCGCCAGATTGGGCGCCGGCAGCGTTCTGTACGACCTCCCGCCGCGATGAGCCGGGCGCGCCCCCCTCGTGCGCCCGCCCAGGCCACTCCTTCCGCTTGACACGACCTCCGGGGTGGCGATAATCGGCCCGAAGTGCCAATTAGGCCTGTGTCTTGAGGGGTCCCATCATGAGTCGACGATTCATCACCAACATTGGCAGCATCATCGGCTGCCTCGCGTTCCTGACTATTGGCCCATCCGCGGTCGACACGGCCGGCGCCCAGTCGGTCGAAGATTTCATCGACCAACTCGAGTGGCGGAACATCGGCCCAGCCAACATGAGCGGCCGGATCGACGATTTCGCCGTGGTCGAGTCGGACCCGGCCATCGTCTTCGCCGCCACGGCCTCGGCCGGAGTCTGGCGGACTACCAACAACGGTGTGACCTGGGAACCGGTGTTCGACGATCAGCCGGTCAGCAGCATCGGTGACATCGCGGTCGCGCCGTCCGATCCGTCCATCGTGTGGGTCGGCTCTGGTGAGCCGAACAACCGTCAGAGCTCGTCCTGGGGGAACGGTGTCTACAAGTCGACCGACGGCGGCGACACCTGGACGCACGTCGGGCTCGAGGACTCGTTGCACATCGGACGGGTGGTCGTGCATCCCAGCGATCCCGACATCGTCTATGTCGCGGTGGTGGGGCATCTCTGGGGTCCGAATGACGAGCGCGGGCTGTACAAGACCGCGGATGGCGGGAAGACCTGGACGCGCGTGCTGTTCATCGACGAGGACACCGGCATCATCGACGTGGCGATGGACCCGGCCAGTCCGGGAACGCTCTACGCCGCCGCCTATCAGCGTCGCCGCACGGCGTTTGGCTTCAACGGTGGAGGACCGGGCAGCGGCATCCACAAGACGACCGACGGAGGCGAGACGTGGGTCAAGCTCACCAACGGCCTTCCGGACGGCATCACCGGCCGAATCGGACTCGACATCTATCGCTCCGATCCACGCATCGTCTACGCCATCGTGCAGAACGCGGACGGTGGCGTGTTCCGGTCGGAGGACCGCGGGACTTCGTGGACGCGAATGAGCGACACGAATCCGCGCCCGATGTACTACAGCCAGATTCGGATCGATCCATCGAACGACCAGCGCATCTGGTCGGCCGGCGCCCGGATGTTCTACTCACAGGACGGCGGGAAGACGTTCGTCGATGACTGGATCCAGACGATCCACGGGGACTATCACGCGCTCTGGATCAATCCGGTCGATTCGGATCACATGATCGCCGGCTCCGACGGCGGCGTGCACTACTCCTACGACCGGGGACGGACCTGGGACTTCGTCGATACCATGGCGCTCGGCCAGTTCTACGAGATCGGCTACGACATGGAGACGCCGTACAACGTCTACGGCGGGCTGCAGGACAACGGCAGCTGGGGCGGTCCGGTGCGGACGCTCTACCAGCGGGGTATCACGAATGAGGACTGGTTTCGGGTGGGCGGCGGCGACGGCTTCTACACGCAGGTGGATCCGAACAATCCGACGACGATCTACGTGGAGTCGCAGAACGGTAACGTGTCTCGCCTCGACCTGGAGACGACCGAGCGGAAGCCGATTCGCCCCGAGCCCGAGGACGAGAGCGAGCGATATCGCTTCGATTGGAACAGTCCGATCCTGATCTCACCGCACGACTCGCAGACGATCTACTACGGCGGCAACCGGCTCTTCAAGTCGATCGACCGCGGCGACACGTGGACCCGGACCGACGACCTGACCAAGAACCAGGATCGCGACGAGATGCCGATCATGGGGGTGGACGTGACCGACGACACGCCGTCACGCCACGACGGGATTTCCACGTTCGGCCAGATCCTCTCCATCAGTGAATCGCCGCGGCGCGAGGGCGTCCTCTACGTCGGGACGGATGACGGGAATGTGCAGGTGTCGCAGGATGGCGGGGCCAACTGGCAAGAGGTGGCCGGGTTGATTCCGGACTTGCCCGAGGGAACCTACGTCAGCCGCGTGCAGGCGTCGCATCACGCCGATGGCCGCGTGTACGCCACGATGGACGGTCACCGTAGCGACGACTACAGCGTGTACGTCTATGTCAGTGACGACTACGGCGACAGTTGGCGATCGCTCGCGCCGAACCTGCCGGACGGTCACACGATGAACGTCATTCGCGAGCACCCCCGGAACGAGAACCTGCTGGTGCTTGGCGGTGAGTTCGGCGCCTACATCACGATCAATCGGGGTGACGAGTGGCATCAGATCAAGGGACCGGTGCCGACCGTTCCGGTGGACGACCTTGCCATCCATCCGCGGGAGAACGATCTGCTGCTGGGCACGCACGGGCGCAGCATCTGGGTGCTCGATGACATGACGCCGCTCGAGGAGCTCAGCGACGCGGTGCTGCGTGCCGACCTTCACCTGTTCGACGTCCGTGACGCGGTGGGCTATCGCATCTTCAGCCACAAGGGCAACACCGGTCACAAGATGTTCATCGCGCCCAATCCGCCCGAGGGCGCGCTGATTCACTACTATCTCCGTGATGAGGTCGATGGAGAGGATGCCGTCGAGATCGCGATCCAGGATGGCGCGGGTGAGACGATCCGCACGCTAGACGGTTCGGGCTCGGTGGGTCTCAACCGCGTCAACTGGGACCTGCGACACGAGCCGCCATTGCCGCGGACGGGCGCGGGCGGGTTTGGCGGCCCGCCACCAGGGCCGCGGGCGCTGCCCGGCAGCTACACGGTGCGGGTCTCGGCGGGCGGCCGTCAGGCCACCAAGACGGTCAGCGTCTCCGACGATCCACGGATCGACGTGCCGGCGGCCGATCGCCGGGAGCAGCGGGACGCCATGCTCGGGCTCGGCGGCCTGATCGCGCGCCTCGACGCGGCGCACCAGACTGCCGAGAGTCTCCAGGCGCAGCTCGGGTCGCTCGCCGAGTCGCTGGAGGACGTCGAGGTGCCGGAAGCGGTCTCGAGTCTGGTCCAGTCGGTGGGCGATCAGGTTGACGAACTGGAGGACAAGCTCGCGCGTGGCGGCGGCTTCGGCGGCGCCAGGCCGCGCCCGCTCTATGCCCGGATGACGCGAGTCTACGGCAATCTCAACAGCTACACCGAGACACCCAGTGCCTTCCAACTCGAACGGATCGATTCATACGCCCAGGAGTTGGGTGGGTTGGAGGCGGAGCTCGATCAGTTGATGGCGGACGAGATTGCCAATCTGAACACGACGATGGAGCAGAACGGGATACAGGCCATCGCCAGCCAGTAGCCGGATCACGGGCGGAACGCGCGGGGAGTGGGCTAGTGGATGAAGAAACTGACACTGGATGAGTGGGAAGCGAAGAACATCGTCGGTCCAGTAGAGCGATTTGATCAGAAGTTCTTCATCAGCAACCGGTTCAGCTGGGACCATGAACTGATGGAGACGTCAAAGGGGGAAACCCATATCGGTTTCGGGAAGATACGCACGAGACCGGGCTATTCAGTTGACGAGCTAGCACTTCACTGGGCCAGTAGGCGTGGCACGGTTCTCGAACTCCTGAACAACTCCAAGCCCAATCCAACCAGCGTCGTCACTGCCGTGGACGCGGCCATTCGGAGTTCCAATCCCCGTCTGCAACCCGTCGTTTTCAAGCCCCCACCCGGCGTCAAGGCAGACGCCAGCGATCCCAAGAGGTTGAGCAGAAACCTGAAGAAGGTCGCGAGGTACTTCGGGGCGGACCTGGTTGGAATCTGCCGGCTCGACAGACGTTGGGTCTACGCTAGCACCTATGAAGGCGAAGGGACCTATCACGCGGGTGAGTCAGATACCCAGGCAGGCAGATCAACGCCTCTCGAGGTTCCGCCTGAGTTTCAGTACGCCATCGTCATGTGCTTTGAAGAAGAGTACAGCATGCTGAAATTCTTCCCCTCGTACATCGACAATGCCGCCGCGAGCATGGGCTACAGCCGGATGGCCTTCGCCAATCTTTGCCTCTCGAGCTACATTCGAAATCTTGGTTTTCAGGCCATCGATTGCACGACCAATGACGTGGCCATCAACGCGCCCCTCGCCATCCAGGCAGGATTGGGAGAACTTGGTCGCAATGGCCTGTTGATCACTCCTCAGTTTGGACCTCGCGTACGGATCAGCAAGGTGCTCACCGATCTGCCTCTTGATACGGACACACCGATCGAATTCGGTGTCACGGATTTCTGCAACGTCTGCAAGAAATGCGCGGCCATGTGTCCGTCCCAGGCCATTCATGCCGGCGAACGAACTTCACAGCCCCGCACCGCCTCCAATTCAGGCGGTGTCCTGAAGTGGCCTGTCAACCCGGAAACCTGTCGCAGGTACTGGGCGCGGATGAGCAAGTCCTGCACGATCTGCATCGCTTCGTGTCCCTACAACAAGCCCTACACCTATTTCCATAGATTCGTTCGATGGTGCACCGACCATATGAGATGGGCCAATCCGGTGTACGTGAAGCTGGATGATCTGCTCGGATACGGGAAACCGCAGAACCCCGCGAACTTCTGGGACGAATGGCAGCCAAAGAGACACGTGAAATCGTAGGAGAAGACGTGTAGGGCCGGTGACAAGATGAAACAGGTGCAGGAACCCACCTACGCGCGGTTCATTACCGCTGAGATACCAAGGTTTGATGACCGCAACACGGCATTCAGCAAGGGACAGCGGGAAGGCAACAAGTATTCATCCATGCATGAACAGTGTGTGGAGAACCTGAAGAAGTGCAGAGAGGGGAAGACTGCCATTGACGCCGCCACATTCTCGGCAGGAGCCACCGTTGATTACGTGGTCAGGAAGAACCTGCTGGGTCGTGAGATGCTCCCCGTCTACAACACCGGTCACAGATTACGATCCCCAGATCCTGAAAAGATCTCCCGCATCGTGAAGGAGAAAGCCCGATGGCTCGGTGCAGACCTGGTAGGTGTTGCGGAGACCGACCCCCGTTGGATCTATACCCACTGGGGAGAACAGAATGTCCGATACTCCCGCGCGGCTGACGTGGGTGACCCAATCGAGATTGCCGAACAGCATCCCTATGTGATCGTCATGGCGCATGCCATGGGGTATGAGATGGTGCGCCGAAGCCCTGCCGTGGAAGCCGACACCGATCTCGAGTATTCAAGAGGCGCCTGGTGCTCGGCATCGCTTGCGACGTTCATTGCCGAACTGGGATATCGGGCACTACCGGCCGTGAACGAGATCGGGATCAATGTCGCCCTGGCAGTTGATGCGGGCCTCGGAGAAGCTGGGAGGCACGGACTGCTGATCACACGGGATTATGGTCCCAGAGTCCGGATCAGCAAGGTCTTCACCAATCTTCCGCTTGTTCCCGACAGACCGATCGATATCGGTGTCCAGAAGTTCTGTGAAGTGTGCAAGTTGTGCAGTCGGTATTGCCCCAGCCATGCACTCATGAACGGCGAACGGACGGATCAGCCCTGGGATCTTCACAATGTTCCAGGCATGAAGAAATGGCCGATCAAGGCGATGAACTGCCTTGATTTCTGGGTCAAGAACGGGAATCACTGCTCGGTCTGTATCCGTGTCTGCCCATGGAACAAGCCGAATGGTCTGCTTCACAGGCTGGTCCGAGTTCTGGCGGAACGCAATCTCATGAGCAGAGCGATCGTCTATTTCGATCAGTTACTCGGCTATGGAAAGCAGACCCGAGACCTGGGCCACCAGATTGATGCTCAGATGGAAAGCATTCACGTCGATCGATCCTGCCATGCGGCGCGCGCTACGGAACCGGAACACGCGCCTTCAGCTCCTCGAACCAGTTGAGCACCACGCGGAGTTCTCCGCCGGCGCCGGAATCCAGGTCGCTCGCCGTCAGGAAGCGCCTGCCATCAGGCGAGACATCGAACGTGAGCGGAGCCGACCGTCCCTCGATGATCACGCGTTCGTCTCCGACGATGGGCGTCGGCTCCGCCGTGAGCGTGACCGCCACGAGCCCGGCGCGACTGCGGTAGAACAGCGTCTCATCGTTCGCGCCCCAGGCCGGGCTGGCGCCTCCGGAGCCTGACACGCGGGCCCTCTGCCCCGGCGTCCGAAACGATTGCACGTACACTTCCCGGCGGCCTGTTTCGTCCGAGACGTAGGCCAGCCAATCGCCGCCTGACGAGAGCCGTGCCTGGCTCTCGTTCGCCTCGCTCGCCACGACTGGCTCCGCGCCGCCGTCCGTGGAGGAGAGCACCCACACGTCCGCCTGCGTGTCGGCATCTGCCTCACCGAACAGGAGAGACTGACCATCGGTGGACCAGTCGAGCGCCCACTGACGATCCGGCCGGTCGAGCAGCAGCACCGGGTCGCTGTCGCCGTCGGCGGCGATGGTGTGGAGGTTGCCGTCGATCGCGATGGTCACGCGCTCGCCGTTCGCCGTCCAGATGGGGACGTCATCGGGATTGATCGCGTCGCTCACCTCGTCGGTCGTGAGGCGGATGCCGACGCCGCGCCGAGTGTCGAAGCTCCAGATGTCGAACTCGCCCAGCGCGCGGGCGGCGATCACGAAGCGGCTGCCGTCGGGTGACAGTCGCGGATTGAGGAAGATCCCGGGCGCCGTGGCAATCTCGGTCACGCTGCCGTCCACCTCCGCCCAGAGGAGGCGGCTCCGCGCAGGCACCCCGGCGTCTGACGCGTACACCAGGGTGCCGTCGTCAGCCACGTCGAAGTACGCCATGTTGGACGCCGGAGACCGTGCGACTTCCTCGACCACGGGGACGGCGGAGCCCGTCACCGCGCCACTGGCCAGGTCGAACGGGGCGGCGACCAGTTGACTCTCCTGGCCGTACACGAGGTGGCCGGGCGGCGCGTACCGCATTCCTCCAAACCGGGATGTCGACGTCGCCAGAATGCGCCACTCGCGATCCCCCGTCGGAAGGAGCGCCAGCTCTGATCCGATACCGCCACGTGCGGTGAACACGACGCCGACCCCGCCAGGAAGATGGTACGGAAAGCGATGGCCGGCATCCAGCGACCCACCCGGCTCAGTCAACGCCTGCCTGGTACCGCCGCTCGCAGGAACCTGCCACAGGCCGGGCGCTGTCGAATCGGCGAAGACGATGGAGTCGTCAGAACCCCAACTCGCCCCGAGGAGGAGGCCGCACGCGGTCAGCGACACGGGAAGCCCTCCCGCCACGCTCACCTTCTTCAGCTCCGGTCCCTGTTGAAACCCGATCCATGCACCGTCGGGAGAGAAGAACGGGCCCTGCCCACCTGTCGTGCCCGGAATCCTGGTGGCCTCGAACGCGTCGAGCGGCCGCAGATACAACGCGAACCCTTCGTCGTCGCGAGCGGCGTAGGCCAGAAGGTGCCCATCGGGTGACAGCGCCACCGGGGCTTGGACGCCCACGAGCTGGTGTTGCGGTGGGAGCGTGATCGTGAGGCGGACCGGATCGCCGGGCGCCGTCGAGCCGTCGACAACGAACCAGACGACGAGGCCCACGAGCGCCCCAACGGCAATGAGCGGACCGGCCGTTCGCATCCGCGGGCGCGCCCGTCGGCCGCCGCTCCCGCCCGAATCTGTCGCCCCCTGAACCTCGCCGGTGGCGCGGTCAAGCGACACCCGCGCCTCCCTGATATCTCTCAGGCGCAGTTGCCCGTCCTTCTCGAGGCAACGACCAAGCAGCAGCCGGACTGGCTCGGGAGTCGCGGCCGGCAGACGATCGAACTTGGGCTTGCCTTCCAGTATCTTGGCCAGCACCTCCGTCGTGCTGCCACCCTCGAACGCCCGACGCCCCGTCGCCAACTCGAACAGCAGGCAGCCGAACGCCCAGACGTCTGCTCGCTTGTCGACGGGGATGCCCCGAGCTTGCTCCGGGCTCATATAAGGGGCCGTCCCCATCACGACGCCTACCTTCGTCACGGCGGCGGTCATCGTCATCGTCGGGGAGCTCGCGTCCGCCGCCGCGCTCTCGGCGTCGCCTGCGAGCGCCTTGGCGAGACCGAAGTCCAGGACCTTCACCGTGCCGTCGTCCTTCACCTTCACGTTGGCGGGCTTCAGGTTGCGGTGGATGACCCCCTGCTCGTGCGCGGCTTCGAGCGCTTCGGCGATCTGCCGGGCGATGGGGAGGGCTTCGTCGAGCGGGATCGGGCCCTTGGCGAGCCGGTCGGCCAGCGTCTCGCCCTCCAGGTACTCCATCACCAGGAAGTCCACGTCGCCTTCCTGGCCCACGTCATGGAGCGTGCAGATATGGGGATGGTTCAGGCTGGAGATGGTCTTGGCCTCGCGCTCGAACCGGGACCTCCGCTCCGGGTCGGAGGCGACATGGGCGGGCAGGACCTTGATGGCGACGGTCCGCTCCAGCCGGGTGTCCGTGGCTTTGTAGACCTCGCCCATGCCACCTGCGCCGAGTGGGGCGTCGATGGCGTAGGGGCCGAGGCGGGTGCCGGCAGCCAGAGCCATTGAGGGTGCCTCAGTTCAGTCCCGCACCGACATGGGGCGTAACCGGGGGGTCTCGAAGCCAGCACCCGGAATGAACTGTCCCGAACCCGACTCCGCGAGGATCTGTCCGTTGTCGTAGACGACTTCACCGCGCCGAATCGTCGTGACGGGAAAGCCGGTGACCTCCCAGCCCGCGTAGGTCGAGTAGCCGGCTCGGGAGAGTTGGTCCTCGTCCCGGATCGTCTGTGTCAACGTCGGATCCCAGACCACGATGTCTGCCTCGGAGCCCACCCGGATCTCGCCCTTGCGGGGGTGGAAGCCGAAGAGCTTGGCGGCGTTGGTCGACGTCACGGCCACGAACTGTTCGAGTGTGATGCGACCCTGGTTGACACCCTCAGAGAAGAGCATCGGGAGATACTCCTGCAAGTTACTCAACCCCAGCCGCGTGTTTGCGAGATCCTGCGTGGGGTCGAGCTTTGCCTCCCTGGAATAGCCGGTGTGGTCGGTCCCGATCGTGTGTACCGTGCCCTTCGCGATGCCTGCCCAGAGCATCTCCTGATCCCACTTGGATCGGAGCGGAGGGCCGCCCAGGTAGAGCCCGGCGTCCGGGCGCTGGTACACCTCAGCCGTCAGGTGCAGATACATCGGCCGGGTTTCGACGTACACGGGCAACCCGCGAGCCATCGCCTCCTCGGCCACCCGCAGTGCACGCCCGGATGACATGTGGAGGATGTACATCGGAGATCCGGTGGCCTCGGCGATCGCGACCGCCCGCTGAACCGCCACGACCTCGGCGACCACGGGCGCACTCTGAGCGAAGTTGTGGATCGAACCCTTTCCCTCCGCCATCAAGCGTTCACGCGCTTCGGTCAGGATCGGATAGTCCTCGGCGTGCATCATGCTCAAGACACCCGCGGACCCAGAGGCTCGAAACGCCCGGTACCAGCCGAGTGAGTGCCGGTCGAACGGTTCCCGCGCCATGAAGTCCTCACCCGTGCTGACGAAGCCCTGCGCAACCAACTCCTCGAACCGCTGCAGGGTGAAGGGCGCAGGGTCGCTGCCCATGTTCACATGGACGAACACGTCCGCCATTGCCGATTGGGCGATGGCGCCTCTCACCCGTCGCGTGTAATCCGCGACGTCTTCCTCCAGCCGAATCGCGATGAAATTGGAGACGGTGGTCACGCCGCCCGCGAACGCGGCCGCCGATCCGCTCTCGTAGTCGTCCTGATTCCGGAAGGGCTGTGGCGGATCGGGCATGGCCGTGTTGAGATGAGTGTGCGTGTCGACCGCGCCGGGCATGAGGATCATGCCCCGTGCGTCGATCTCTCTGGCGTCCGGACTCGCCGCTAAGCTCGGACCGATTTCCGTGATCCTCTCACCGCGGATCCGGACGTCGGCCTCCATCCGGCCCTCGACGGTGACGACCAGCCCGTTGCGGATGATGAGCTCCGCATCTTGAGTCTGTGCGGCGAGTTCGCCCGCCGACAGGCCTACCAGAGCGAGCACGACGACAAATGTCTTAAAGAGGATCAAAGGCGGCTATCTCTTTCTCTTCTGTTGTTGAGTCGTCTGAGGCTTCTGTCGTTGGCGTCGCGTAATTGAGGAAGCTATCAGGCAAGGCCCCGCCCCAATAGACCCCGGTGCCGCGTTCCTCCTCATTCCAGATGACAGGCTCCCAATCGGGTGCAAGAATCAGGAAACTCCCTGAATACACTTCGATTCGATTGCCCCCTGGCTCGTAGGAGTAGAGATAGAAGGCCTGGGAGTTGTTATGTTTCGATGGCCCGGCCTCAATGAAGATCCCATTCTCCGACAAGATGTCAGCAGCTCGGAGGATGTCCTCCCGATTGTCGACCCATAACGAGAAATGGTGTATCCGTCCGCTCAATCCTTTGACATCGACGACGTAGGCAATTTCATGATGGACCGGCGTCGTGCTCATCCAGGAACCAATCTCCTGAGTACCATTGCCAAACACGACTTGCTCGCGGAGCTTGTACCCCATGTGTTCCTGAAAGAACGCACGATTTGCGGCCACATCCTTGCAGAGCACGGCCACGTGGTCGATGCGCTTCACTCCAACACCACGACCAAGATATTTCATCGGTTGGTTCTTTAGGGCAGAGCGGAGAGCAGCCGGAGGAGTGTACTTCTCGGCCTCGTAATAGATCTCCATCAGGTGACCATCAGGATCGTGAAAGCGATAGGCCTTTCCACGTCCGTAACCTCCATCGACCCATCCCACACCTAGCCCGGTTCCTTCGATGGACTTGGCTCGGCGTTCCAACGCTTCAGGACTGACTGTTCGAAAGGCGATGCACGCGACACCAGCCTGCTTGGATTCGGTGAGCGTCAGCGTAGACGCCGCATAGTCACCATAGCCGCGAAGATAGACGGATTGATTCTCCGTATGTGCCACTTCCATGCCGAGAAGGTCTCTGAAGTACCAGAGACTCTCATTCGGTTTGGGTGTCAGCAACTCGACCTGGCCGAGGTGTGCAATGTCTTGGATCGGTTCTCTTCTTTCAGCCACTTGCCGCTCCTTCCTCGCGCTGCCGGTCAGTCTGGAGCAGTCGCTCCCACGCCGCGTATGACGACCGTCATAGGGTTGTCGGTCAGCCGATGACGGTCCCGGTCGTCTGGATGTCACCTCGAAGACGCGAGAGGAACCGCGTGTCCACCGCGACGCCCACCCGGGGCAGCTCGAGCTGCACGGGGCTGCGGTCGGGGTCGCGGCCCGCCTCACAGCTGTCGATGATCTCGGCCATCAGGCCGCCCAGGACCGGTGCGGTCTTGAACGACGAGCCACTGGTGCCGATGCAGACGTAGTAACCGGGCTGGTCGGTGCGGTCGGCGATCGGATACCAATCGTGCACCGTGACGTCGTAGAGCGCGGCGACGCCGCGCGCCGGACCCAGTCGGACCTCGGGGAACCGCTTCATCAGGCGGAGAGACTGCCGCCGGTGGTAGGGCTCGGTCACACACGGCGTGAAGTCGTCCGGATCCGGGATCCACTCCAGCGCGTCACACGCCGGATCGGTGCTCCCGACGATGAGCGTGCGCCCGCCGGACTCGGGCCGGAAGTAGATCCCGCCATTGAAGTCCCCGACCACCGGAACCTGGCCACCGGCCTCGTCGGTGTACTGCGGGTTGCCGAGGGCGTGAACCTCGCGCCGCAGCGCCCGTGTCTCGAGCGGC
This sequence comes from Acidobacteria bacterium UBA2161, assembly GCA_002328835.1. Lineage (GTDB taxonomy): Bacteria > Acidobacteriota > Vicinamibacteria > Vicinamibacterales > UBA823 > UBA2161. The sequence goes on from DCWN01000033.1 coordinate 182,309, forward strand.
AGCTCCACGCCGGCCAGCCCGTTGACCTGCGACGAGTGCGGGCCGGCGGCGTTGACGACCACGTCGCAGTGGACAGGGTCGCCGCCGGCGAGATCGACCTGATAGTCGCCGGAGTCTCGCGCCAGGATCTTCACGACCTCGCGGTTCAGCAGGAAGCGGACCCCGTCACGTTCTCCGGCGAGCCGCAGGTTCTGCGTGGCCAGCCCGGGTGAGACGACGTAGCCGGCGTCCTCCTCGAACACGGCCCCCTCGATCGGCGCTTCGCCCGGCTCGAAGAAGCTGGGGTCGTCCACCGGCCGTGGCGGAAACTGCGAGGCCATGTCCAGGAACGGGAACCGCGCCGTTACCTCCTCGGGAGAGAGGAGCGCGACCGGAACGTGCAGCCGCTGCATCTCCGCGACGATGCCGCGCACCCCGTCGTCGATCCGCGGCGGGATGAACAGCATGCCGGGCCGGAGAAAGACCGCCGGGTCATCGTCGATCGGGCCGACATAGGCCGCCCAGTCCGCCCAGATGCCGGCGCCTTCCTGGGCCATGGCGATCATCCCGGGCTCGGAATAGAACCGCCGCACAATGCCGCACGAGGCCGACGTGGAGCCGTGCCCCACGGCGCCGTTGCGGTCGACGATGGTGGCGTCGCAGCCGCGACGGCGCAGCTCGAGGCCGATCGAGCAACCGACGACGCCGGCGCCGATGACGCAGGCTCTCACGGCTACCAGTCTCGTTCATGGACGACGTCATCAAGGGTCAGGGCCCCCTGAATACTGATCGCCTTCGTGGGGCAGATCTCTTCGCACAGCTTGCAGAAGATGCACTGGACGGTGTTCACGATCTCCATCTTGTCGGTCTCTTCATTCGCATCGAGGACGCTCTGCGCGCACGCTTCAACACAGAGCGCCGCACCGCAGGTGCATTGTTCCTCATCGTACGCGTAGGTAATCTTGCCGGCCGTCCACTTCACGTTGCACGCTCTTCGTATCCTTCAGGTTTCATGAAGACCAGGTCAACCGGTTCGGATGCGACGGTCATGGCTGCATCACCCGCCCGGGTGAGCGTCGTGTTCCTGAGCCAATTCGTGTCATCACGATCGGGGTAATCCAAGCGCTGGTTGTAGCCTCTGGACTCCGTGCGGTACTGGGACGACGAGACGATCGACTGACCCGACATCACCATGTTGATCGCTTCCATCGCCTCGCGCAGCTTTCGATAACTGCCCGAGGCGGAGAGGTTCGGGATGGCTTCCTCCTCCACCGCCTTGAGGCCCTCCAGCCCCCGCTGCAAGCCTTGCCGATCTCGTAGAGGCCCAGCGCTCTTCCACATGATTCCCTTGATGCGGCTCTTGATGCTCCCAGGATCACCGAGATGACTGGGCGTTCGACTCAGGATGGTCTCGAGGGCTGCCGCTTGGTCTTCAGTCCACTCCCTCGACTCGGAAGTAAGCTCCGGCACCGCGGTGGCGTGGGCTCGTTGAGTCGCGCTCCGGCCGGCCATGACACCGGTCACGAGTGCGTAGAGCAGGGAGGATCCTGGGGAGACATCGCCGGCGGCAAATAGTCCTGGCACGTCGGTTCTTCCCCGCTCGTCGATCCGGACCCCGCCCCCTTTGAAGTCCCCGATGCAGATGGGGGCCACGGGAAGGGGATGTTCCTGCAGGTTGAATCCCCTCAAGAGGTTCTGCGTGAAGATCCCCTTGGAATCGACATTCCACAGGTCCTTTGGGACCTTGGTGAGATCGAGAAAGACCGCGTTGTTCTTGCCTCGTCCTTCCAGGATCTCCGTCATGGAGGCCTTGATCAGATGGGGAACGAGTTCGATGAAGGGCCTGCCGTATCGTCTCGAGAGATTGTCATCCAGCGACAGGGTGGCGCCCTTGCCCGCGACCCTGTGCTCCTGGGCGTACTTGAGAAAGAAGGCCTCACCCTGGGCGTTCCTGAGCACCCCACGTGTTCTGGCGACAGACCCCGGAATCCAATACTGAGGGACCCCGTCCAGGGCGACCCCCCAGTTGTCAAACCCCATCATCTCCATATCCGTGAGGGTCGCGCCGGCGCGACAGGCCATGGCCAACCCGTCTCCGGTCATGCGAATCGGGGCATAGCTCCGTTCGTAGATTTGGCCACACGATCCCGTCGCCATCACGATGGAGGAGGCTCGAAAGGTGACGAACTGCTTTTTCCGGAGGTCGAATCCAACTGCGCCAACGATCTCTCCATCCTGTCGAATGAAGTCGGTGATCATCGTCATGATCCGGGTCTTGACACCAATCTTCCTGGCATGCGCGAGCAGAGGAAGCATCATGTGGGTGCCATAGACAGCCGGGGGCCCCAACCAGCGCTGGGCATAGATGTCCTCGACACCGAAGTCCCGCAGTTCTTCAGCGCGCGTTTGCATCTCGCAGGCGACGGTCATCGCAATCCGCTGGTTGGCCGTGAAGTTGCTGCCTCCAGTTCGTGCGCCTTCCCTGACGAAGTACTGAAAGGAATCCTCAATCGAAGCCTCGAAGTTCATCCCCGGCTCTGCCAAGCCCATCTTGACCAGATAGTCGGGCGGGACCCGGGCCACCAGGGCCCCCGCATAGATGGAGGCGCTGGCCCGCGTCAAGATGCTCTTCTCCACCAACAAGGTCTTGAGTCCGGCCCGCCTGGCCTCAATGGAAGCCCTGAGGCCGCCCATCCCACTGCCGATGACCAGGACATCGCATTCGGTCGTCGTTGTCTTCATCCGCACGGCATTGTAGCCCCGACGGACGGCTGGCAGGGTAGAGTGGTAACGGGACCGAGTGATGACGCTCGAATCCATCGAATCCAGGGTCATCGAGACCCTCCAGGCGAACCGGATAGGTTACCGTCTCTTGCCGCATCGCGAGCCCGTGTTCACCGTGGAACAGGCGGCCAGGCAGCGTGGTGTGGTCAAGGACGAGATCGTGAAGTCGATTCTGCTCGTGGACAAGAACGGCCGATACGTCATGGCCTGCGTGGCCGGAGACACGCGGCTCGATCTCAAGGCGATCCGCGCCTGCCTCGGGAACGGTTGGACCCGGCTCCATTTCGCGAAGCCGGACGAGATTCGGGCGGTCACCGGGTCGGTTCAGGGGGCCGTGGCGCCGGTGGGGCTGCCGGAGCATCTGCCGGTGATCTTCGATGAAGCGATCGCCCAGCGCCGCACGGTCAGCATCAGCAGCGGAGATCCGATGGCCGGACTGGAACTCGACCGAGCCGATCTCGTTCGCGTGGCCGGTGCCCAATCGGCACGGATTGCCGAGGCAGGCACGCGGTGAGCGAAGAGACGCCGCCCTACCTCTGCCCGACGGCAGTCATCAACTACGATCACGCGGCCGTCGCGGAATTCGCGACGCGCAGTGCGGGTGACGTGACCGATCTCAGGGAGCAGGCGGTGCGGTTCTACAATGCCGTCCGCGACGGCATTCGGTACGATCCATACACCATCGAGCTGTCGGACGAAGGCCTCCGGGCCAGCACGACTCTGGCCAGCGGCCGGGCGTGGTGTGTGCCCAAGGCGGTTCTTCTGGCCGCCTGTTGCCGGGCGGCGGGGATTCCGGCTCGGCTCGGCTTCGCCGACGTGCGAAACCATCTGTCGACGGCGCGGATGCGCGAGCGGATGAAGACCGATCTGTTCTTCTGGCACGCGTATACGTCCATCCGTCTGGGCGGCGTCTGGGTCAAGGCGACGCCAGCCTTCAACGTCGAGCTCTGTGAGCGACTTGGACTGAAGCCCCTGGAGTTCGACGGACGCCACGACGCGCTCTTTCAGCCGTTCGATTCCGCCGGGAACCAGGTGATGGAGTACGTCCGATATCGAGGAGAGTTTGCGGACGTGCCGATCAGTCAGATCGCGGCCACGTTCCGGCGGGAGTACGGTGCGCTCCCTTCCGCGAAAGAGGCCGACTTTGCCAGGGACGTCGACAACCTGATGCCAGATCGCTGAGGGCGCCCTCAGTCAGACCGAGGGCTTCAGCCTGTTGGCGCACAAGGCGAGCGTCGCCGTGTTCAGCAGGAGGAACCCGAACGTGGAGAACCACCGCACTCTCACAAGAGTCCACTCCGCCGGAGTCGCAGTCCAGTCCGGCAGCCCCTGTGGCACGGGTAAGCCGAGCGCGGCGAAGACTTCCTGACTCACGTAGTCACGGTAGACGTCCTGAAGCGCCATCCAGTCCAGGACTGTCAGGCCTAGCACGACGACGCCGAGCACGAGTGTGCACAGGGCGAGTAGACGTAAGCGTGTCATGTTGATCCTCCTATCCAGTGTCCGCGCGGACTGGCGTCGATTTCACAGCGCGCGTCATTGTCTCACCGCTCCCTACCGTCCCGTCGGCGCTCGCGCTCTGAGGTAGCGCAGGGCGGAACCGCAGCGCGAGCCTTCAACTCTACTCGGGTGCAACCATCTTGGTGACGCGACCCACGCTCGTGTCGCCGGCATACAGGTTGTCTTGCTTGTCCATGACCCAGTAGCTGGCTTCGGTGAACTGGCCGGTCCCGATGCCCATGCCATTTCCGATCGCGCCGAGCACCTTGCCATTCCGGTCCAGCTTCAGGAACTGGCCGTCCTGACCGCTCGCCATCCATGGCTGGCCGTGCGAATCGAAATAGAGCGCGCACACGAGGTTTCTCATCTGGATCGTTCTGAGGAAGGCGCCGTCGCCAGAATAGACGACGATACGGTAATCCTCGCGGTCGCCGATCCAGACGTCGCCGTTCGTGGGATCGACGGCGAGCCCATGGGCCGAGTTGAACTTTCCCTGCCCGATCTCGTTGCCGTACCACTGATTGATGAAGTTGCCGTTCTTGTCGAGGTGGAGGATCCGCGAGGCGCCGAGGTTGTTGGCCGGATCATCCGAATCGGTGTCATTGGGGCTCTCGTTTCCATGCCCCTGGGCGATGTAGACATCGCCGTTCGGCGCAAAGGCGACCATCACCGGCTGCCAGAGCCGCCTCTGGCCTCTGGCTTCATCCCAGTCCCCCCGGCGTCCCCGCTCGCCGATCGTCAGGAGTAGCTCACCCTCCGGACTGATCTTCATCACGGTGGCGCCATGCGTGGCGGTGATCCAGACATTGTCCTCGGCATCGGCGGCCATGCCGTGCGCCTTGTCCTGATAGCCGATCACGTCCAGGGCGACCTCGAGGATGGGTCTGTAGTCCGGATCGAACTTGAAGAGCTGCGGCTTGCCGGCTTCCGCGCGCTGAAAGACCCAGAGGTTGTCCCTCGAATCGAGGGCCACCGCCGGAACACCCCCCAAGCCGGGAGGCAACGAATAGGGGTAGGTGAACGTATACCCCAGCGTCTGTTCCCACTGGACGCGCTGCAACTCCTGACGCCGGCGGCCGAGTCGATTGCCGCAGATGGGCGAGTGGCTGCATGGCGGCGTCCCCGCAGCAGCCGTGCGGTAGCCGCCGGCTTCACTGCGAGGCACTATCGTGACAGTCCCATCCGGATCGACGATCGTTCGTCCACCCGGGTCGGGAAATGATCCCTGCAGAAACCAGGCCGGTGACCCGTCGCCGGCCGGCCCCTCCGTCGGTGGGCGCGACTGAGGGGATGCCGGCGTCCCGGTGAGCATCAGACCGAGAGCCACCGCGCCAACTCCAGCGAATTGACCTCTCTTCATGTCAACCTCCGGATCACTCTAGAGTTGGTTGCACAGCCGACTGATCAGAATGGCTCTCACCTGGTCGGTTGCGAACTCTTCGGGCATGGGCATGTCCGCAGCTGGCCGCGGCAGCCCTGGGCCTTGAGGGCCCACGATGCTCGGCTCGTCCTCCGTCTTGTCGTCCTCTTCTTCTTCCCCCTCCGAGGTCTCGGCGGTGTTTGGATAGGGTTCCGGTACAGCTTCGCCTGGGACCGGCGGCGTCTTGCACACATCCGGAATTTCGGCTGCCACACCGCCGCCACCGGCACCTGCCATTCCTCCGGACGACGGACCGACGGCGCCGGCCGTCGTGAGCGCCCGGAAACGCTCGAGGTCGCTCTCGAACTCGGCGTACTCTCGGCCGGTGAGCCCGGCGGCCCCGGTCTCGTGCCACGCGGCGGCGACAACAGCAACATCGCGCGCGTCATCGCTGGTGAAGTCTTCGTGCCTCCGACCGGTTGCCTCGACCAGCGCACTGCGATTCCACGTGCGAGCATCGACCGGCACAGCCTGTCCTCGATTGCTCGCATCGAGTGCCCGAATCAGCGCAACGCGGAAGGACGCCCTGTTCTCGAGACGAGGCTGTGTCCTGCCCGCTCGTCGCTGTGCGCCAACTTGATCGGCAGACACCACAACGCTCGAGGCTGCCACGATCGCCGCCATGACGCTGGCAACTTTGAGATGATTCATGATGACCCTCCGTGGTCCAGAGAGCTCTTCCATCTACCGCCGTCAGAGACTTGCCGTCGACTCCACGCTCTTGCGAAGCTGGAGAAGGTTGGCCTCCGGGGCATCCAGGCTGGCGACGCAACCCGGACCCAGGATGAGCCCGCGCTGATCGACCTGTGCCCAGGCATCCTTCACCTGGGCATCCAGCTCGGCCGGCGTGCCATGCACCAGCGTCGTGTTCTGTCCGATGCCGCCTATCAGGCACCGGTCGGTCCGGCGTCGCAACTCCCTTAGTGGCGGCCCCGCCTCCCGGTCGTGATAGTTGAACGCCTGGACCGGGTAGTCCAGAATCTGGTCGACCATGACGTTCTCGCCGTGCGCGTGCAGGATGTTGAACCACGATCGCCCGGCGACCGCCTCGAGCACCACGCGGTCGTAGGCCTTCGCGAACTCGGCGTACTCGCTGTTGGTCAGATAGCCTGCGTTGGCGGTCTGCGTCGCGAAGAACAGACCGTCCGCGCCGCGCGCGACCACCTCGGCCGCAAAGCTCCGGGTCGTCTCCGTCACGACTTCCAGGCCGGCGTGGACGGCGTCCGGCGCTTCTCGAATGTGCGCGAGGAGGGTCTCCCGTCCGGCCATCTTGAGGCAGGAGGTCAGCGGACTGAACACCGTCTGGGCCAGGGGGACGTCGTCGTTCCGCTCGCGCAACTCGCCTAGCGCGATCCGCTGCGCTTCCAGGACGACGAGATACTCACCCTCGTCGCCCCTGAAGGTTCGCAGTGTGCGCCAGTCGTCGGGTCGCGTGATCGGATAACGGGCCTGGACGGGGGGGCGCCTGCCGCCGTTCATCTCGAGCGGTACGCCCCAGTCGACCACCGAGTACAGGCCGTAGGGTGAAAGCTTGATGAAATCGAGATCGAGTCGGCGCTGAAGCTCGAGCGCCAACTCGGCCAGGCGCCGCGGCGCCCGGTCTCGATTCGGGAAGTGCCACCAGAACCCGAACGGCAGGCGGTCGGTCTCTTCGAGCCTAAGCGCCCGTTCGATCCGCTCCCGGTGGGTCATGCCGGCCGCGCGCGACCCGGCCGCGAGGCCGGGTGACCGACCCAGCGCGAGCGCGGCCGTGGCCGTTGCGCCGACACTCAGGAACTCTCTACGACTCCACGCCTGGTAGACCTCGGGCACGCGTGCCTCCCTTGCTGGCTCGGGACACCAGGATACACCTCGATCACGCCGTGCTACAGTGCCTCACGCCCTACGACACGTCAGCGCGATCCCGCGGAGACCACCGATGAACCGACGCCAATTCCTCGCCACCGTCGGCGCGGGCGGGGTCGCATCCGACCGAGCCCTCCGCGCGCAGGCCGGCCAGCCGGCCGCCGGCACGGCAGACGAGCTCTACCAGCGCGCCTACGCCATCGACGCGATGTGCTTCGCCGCCGCGCCGCCGCGCACCTACGTCCAGTACCTGACCGACGAGAAGATCGCCGCCCTGCGGACGTCCGGCATCACGGCGATGGCGATGAACATGACGGCGAACTACGCCGAGCTGAGCCTGGCCGACAGTCTATTCGAGGCGGTCAGGGACCGGATCGACACCTGGGACCGGTTCGTCGCCGAGCACAGCGACGTGTTCGTCAAGGTCACCACCATGGCCGAACTAGACGCCGCGAAGCGCTCGGGCAAGGTCGGCTTCATCTATTGCTTTCAGATGAGCGCGCCATTTGGCTGGGACCTCGACAAGCTCGCGGCGTATGCGGAGCGGGGCGTCCGACAGATCCAGTTCGTCGACGGCCGCCGGAACTACCTGGTGGATTCGTGCTGGGAACCTGCGAATGCCGGGCTGAGCCAGTTCGGCTTCGACGTCGTCGACGCGCTCAACGCGCGCGGCGTCATCATCGACCTCTCGCACGTCGGCGAGCAGTCGGCCCTCGACGCGATCCTGGCGTCGAACGCGCCGGTGCTCTTCTCGCACTCGGGCTGCTTGGCCTTGTGCCCACATCCGAGGAACGTGAGCGATCGGAACATCAGGGCGATGGCGAATCGAGGCGGCGTCTTCTGCGTCTACAACCAGAGCGGATGGCTCACGCGGGACTCGACGATTTCGATCGACCATTTCATCGATCACCTCGACCACGTCATCAACCTTGGCGGGGAAGATCACGTCGGCGTCGGCACGGACCAGGATGCCGTCGACATGACCGCCATGCGCCCGGACGAAGTCGAACGGCACCAGGCGACCTTCGACCGACGGCGCGCCGCGTTTCCGCAGTTGACCTGGCGCGTGAGGCACATGCGCGTGCCCGAACTCAGCCACCCGCAGCGGCTGCTGCACCTGGCGCAGGCGCTCGACCAACGAGGCTATCGGACCGGCACGATCGAGAAGATCATCGGAGGCAATTACGTTCGCCTCTTTCGCGACGTCACGGGTTGATTACTGCTTGCCGACTGTGGGCCCGCCCGTGTCGACCTGCCGGGGCACCCTGTCGTCCACCGTTTGCGGTTCGTCGCTGTGCCAAGGGCGAAGGACGGATCACACCTGAACTAGCACTTCTTGTCGAGTGTAAGCGTAGCGATAGTCCCTACGTCTTCTTTCGGAGTGCAACAGAGAGGCCCGCGTGGGGATTTCCAGCCGTCCATGGACTTGGACGCAGCCACATCCATTTGCGAGAGCCAAGCCGCAGCCGTGACGAACCTATCGGGCACTGCCTAGGTTTGCACGAGTGTGAATTCGTTACTGCTGGCCCGCCTGTAAGCAACACGTTTGGCCGAGCACAACGTAAAGGCGACAAGTTCGAACTGTCAGGGGTGGACCCTTTCAACTCGATTGTCTTACCACTAGTAGGAGCGATGGACCACGCTGAGAAGGTGTGGCGAAGGCATGGCACTCGAGCTGCGCTTACCCTGAGTGTCTGTGTAGTTGATTCGCCAACCATCCTCGTAGACGCAAGGATAGAGCCCGGCGAGTTCATCTTAACGCCGTGGATTCGCGTCATTAGGCAAGAAGTGGTACCTGAGCCTCGCGGAGGGCCAGCGATCAGGTTTTATGTAGTCGATTTTGTTCACAGCTCCTACCTGAAGATGTTTATTGCCGACCACGTTTTGCCGCTGGGTGAGTTGTTCGCAACTAGGGTCAAGACCAATGAGGCAGTGCTCACTGCTGGTCAGGGCTGGGTTGAGAACATCTACGACTGGCGATGGGATGACATTCAGCCCGAGAGGAGTGACCAGACGCCGTGAGAACCACGATGCGTAGGAGTTCCTTTTCTCTAGGTCCTGAACGCACCAACAAAGCCGGTGGTTCAGGAGGGGTCACAGGCGTGGTCGCAATGGGATCGAGACGGCTGGAAATGCGGGACGAAAACGCTAGATTCGACGGCACAAAGCAGGCGCGATACCAGGCTACGCCACGCCCCGCGTTACTGCCCTGATTGTAGCAAGTTGGGAGTCTCCAGCCACTCGCGAAGCTGACGCACGGCTCGGCCGCGGTGGCTGACGGCCGCCTTTTCCTCACGCGAGACCTCGGCGAGTGTCTTGCCGTAGGGCGGATAGAAGAAGATCGGGTCGTAGCCGAAACCTGCCTCGCCCGCTGGCGCTTCGGCGATCCGCCCCTCGACCGTGCCCTGGGTTTCGAACAGCACCTCCGTGCCGCGGGCCACGGCGAGGGCGCAGACGAATCGGGCGGGGCAGCCGAGTTGCCCGGCCTCGCCGAGCCGCGCGTAGATCGCCTGGAACTTCTCGGGATAGGTCTCGCCGTTGAATCGGGCCGAGTGCACCCCCGGCTCGCCCTGCAAGCCGTCGATCTCCAGTCCAGAGTCGTCGGCCACCGTCGTGCGGCCGGTCGTGCCGGCGTAGCACAGCGCCTTCTCTCGCGCGTTGTCGCCGAACGTGGCGCCGGTCTCCTCCGGCGCGGCCAGGTCGGGCCACTCGTCGAGTGCCTGCAGCTCGACGTCGATGCCGGTCAGGATCGCGCGGATTTCCGAGAGCTTGTGAAGGTTCGTCGTGGCGACGAGCAACCTCATGAGGTCCCGGTGAGGTAGTCGCCGACGATCTCGCGCTGCAGGGCAATCAACTGCGTGATGCCGTCGTCGGCCAGCCCGAGCAGCTGATCCAGCGCGTCGCGCCCGAACGGCGCGCCCTCGGCCGTTCCCTGGACCTCGATGTAGCGGCCATCGCCGGTCTTGATGACGTTCATGTCGACCTCGGCCGTGGAATCCTCGCTGTAGGCCAGGTCCAGCATCGGCGTGGCCTGCACGACGCCGACGCTCGTCGCGGCGACGTGGTCGAGAATCGGCATCGTCTTGAGGTGGTCCTGCTCGCGCATTCTCTGCACCGCCAGCACCAGCGCGACGAAACCGCCCGTGATGGCGGCGGTGCGGGTGCCGCCGTCGGCCTGAATGACGTCGCAGTCGACCCAGACCGTGCGTTCACCCAGCGCGTCGAGCTTCGAGACCGCGCGTAGCGACCGGCCGATGAGGCGCTGGATCTCGTGGGTTCGGCCGCCGACCTTGCCCGCCGTCGACTCGCGCGTCGACCGCGTCGAGGTCGCGCGGGGCAGCATGCTGTATTCGGCGGTGATCCAGCCCTTCCCGCTGTTCCGCAGAAACGGTGGCACGCGGTCCTCGACGCTCGCGCTGCAGATGACCTTCGTGCGCCCGGCTTCGATGAGCACGGAGCCCTCGGCGTGCACGAGGTAGTTTGGTGTGATCGTCGTCGGCCGGAGCTGGTCGGGCCGTCGCGCGTCGTCGCGTGTCGGTGTCGTCATAAGCGTGTCGGACGTGAGGTCACGGTGCCGTTGGGGTACCGACGTCGTCTGGAGCCGGCTCGGTCCACTCCGGACGTAGCGTGAGCGGGCGGCGGAGGTCGACGTGGCCCGCGAGCGTGTCGGCTTCGCGCCCTTCGATGAGAATCTGCACCGCCCGCACCGTCGGGACGTTGACGGTGACGGCGTTGACGATCGTGTAGACCGTCAGCAGTTCGTCCAGCGAGCCGCCGGTGTGGCCCGACGTAATCTCCCGACTGACGTCGACGAACGCGTCGCCCTGGTCGGTGACGTAGATCGCCCGGAGCAGCGTGCCCTCGGGCATTGCCGAGAGGAGCGGGGGTTCGACCGACTGGAACTGGGCCTCGAGCACGTGGCGGGCCTGCGTGATGGGCGCGTCGCCGTCGACGACCTCGCGTTCGACACCGATCAGGCGCTCGCCATCCTCGGCGACGTAGAACAACGTCGCCGAGGTGAGCGGCGCTGGTTCAGCCGGCGCGTCGCTCGGCAACGCCACCACCGCGTCATCGACCTCGTCGTACACGTCGGGCAAGGTGACGAAGAGGAGCCAGGCGCCGATTGTCCCGGCCACGGCGACGCCGCCCATGACGATCCATCCGCGGCCCGTCACCGCTGCCCCCGTGGCCTCTCCTCGGCTTCCGGTGCGCTGTCGGGCCGCTGCTCGACGAGCGTTCGATAGCGCGCGATGCTCTGATACAGCGCCTGGCTCAAGGCCTCCTGATACGAAGGCGCCCCCAGCCGTCGCTCTTCCTCAGGGTTCGACAGGAACCCCAACTCCACCAGAACGGCCGGCATGTTGGCGCCGACCAGCACCCGGAACGGCGCGCGCTGGGCCTCGCCCGGCCTGACGTCCACGCGGCGGCGCAACTCGGCGTCGACGATCGCCGCCAGTACGCCCGACCGATCGACGTGGCTGACCTGGGCCATCTCCCACGATACGACATCGATGCTCCGCGCTCCGCCGCCCAGCACCGGCACGGTCTGAGGGTTCGCCCCGGAGAGCCGGGCTCCGCTGCGCTCGACGTCGAATTCGTCCAGGCTGAGATAGGACACCTCGGCGCCCGACGGAACGGGACTGAGCGACGCGTTGGCGTGCAGGCTGATGAACAGGTCGGCCTTGTTGTTGTTGGCGATGGCGGCCCGCTCGTCGAGCCGGATCGTCCGGTCCTCGTCGCGGGTCATGACGACCCGGAGACCGAGGCGGCTCTCGATGGCGCGCCGCAGCCGCTGCGCCACCTCCAGCGTGACGTCTTTCTCGAGGACGCCGGTGGTTCCGGCGACGCCGGTGTCATCGCCGCCGTGACCGGCGTCGATGACCACCGTCCGCACCGTGATCGGCGCGGTCAGTTCGGGCAGCGGCAGTGCGGCCTCATCGCGCGGAGCCGCCTCCAGGTTTGACACCGACGGCGGCGGGCGCTCCGCAGTATTGGCCCGCTCGTTCACGCGGGCGACGGCCGCCGGCGCCGCGTCCGAAAAGAGATCGACCAGCAGTCGGGCAGTGCCGCCGACACCGGCCAGCAGCGTCGACTGGTGGCTGACGTACTGCGAGCCCAGGTCGATCGCCAGCCAGGCTGGTTCGTCACCCAGACGGATCGCGGCGACCAGCGAGTCGGGCCCACGGTCCGGCAACGCCACGTCGAGCGCATCCGCGTCGAACTTCACGAGCAGCCGCTGTGGCCCTTCCTCGATCGTGTGGGGCGCCTGGGGGGTCATTGCGAGGACGACCTGGGCCTGCCCGCGGCCGATGGTGTATTGCACGTCGATCTCGGGCACGCGAAGGTCTCCGACGATGACCAGGCCCGAGCGCTGGCGCAGTTCGATCGGCGTGTCGATCATCAACCCGAGCACGCGGCTGAGGAACTCGACGGGCACGTGCCAGCCTCGCGAGGTGCGGACCGGCGGCGACGGCAGGCTGACGACCCGGCCGCCGACCGACGCGAGGCCCTGAGTCGCGGTGAGCACCACGACCCGGTCGCGGTAGGTGACGGTCAGGCCATCCGCCAGTGTGTCTTCGCGCACGCTCAGGTCGAACGCGGCGGCGAGGTCGTTCAACGCGACCATCGGCCGGTCGTTGACGCGCGCTACGGCCAGGGACTGGCGTCCCGTGTCGGAAAGGATCGTTAGGGACTGCTGAGCGGGCAGCGAGCGGCCGGTGCCGGCCAGCACGACCAGCGTGCACAGGACCAGCGACTGTGGAGATCGGAAGCGACGCATGGGACGCCGTTCGGTGGATCGGCTTTCACGGTCGAACCATCGTGTTCGACTGCTCCATGATACCGTACGCGCGCGCTGCGGTTGGACGGCGAGGATCAGCCGCGCGCGCGTCGACGCGCGGGTGCCCGGCTCGCTACGCGCGGCAGTGAGGCGCTGGCCGCCTTCTTCTTGCCCGTACTGACGCTGTCGAGACTCTTCTTCAACGCCTCCATCAGATTCACGACCTTCGGCGGCGCTTCCACCGCGGGCGCGACGATCTCCTCGCCGGCGATCTTCGCGTCGCTGAGCGTGGCCGCGGCGTCGGTGGCAGGGAAGACCCGCACGGGAATGTTGACCAGGCTGACCTTGAGATGACCTTTCCAGGTCGAGCGCGCTGCGATGTCGCGGCTCCTCGAGTGGGAATGCGGGGCGATCGGTGTCTCGGTCGTTGCGACCGCGGCGCGGCGGATCAGATTCGGCGCAACGTTAGCGGACGTCGTGCCAGTGGCCGTGCTCGGGCGACCAAACGCGATTCGTCGGCGGACCGGCGTCGCCCGTCACCGCCACGACGATCCCGATGGCGCCGCCGATCATCAGCAGCGCGAACAGCACCATGGCGGTCCGGGAACTCATCCCGCTGTCCTTGCTCAGACAGCACTTCTTGTACTTCTTGCCGCTGCC
>DCWN01000033.1:196579-202197 GCA_002328835.1 Acidobacteria bacterium UBA2161
TTGTACTTCTTGCCGCTGCCGCAGGGGCAGGGTGCGTTGCGCTCGACACTCATGTGCGCCCTCATTCTATACCTCGAGGCCCAGAGGCCGCGAGTCGGTGCCCGGGCGGCGGCAACACCGTCCTGGCAGCGTTACGGAGCACCTTGGTAGGGCGGGCCGGCAGAGGCTGTCAGAACCGGGCGACGGCGGCCAGATGAGGGCGCACACGGAATGGGTTGGCCGAGTCGGTCGGCACGAGGAGCCGCTTAGTGACGTGCAGAGTGAAGTCGATGCTGAGCCCGGGAGCCAACACGTACGACGCCTCGACCATGTGGAGCGTCAGGTTGCTGCCCGGCATGTCGCTGAAGACGAACGGTGACAGCACGGCATCCTCTTCAACGTGCCCGAAGGTGTAGCCCGTCGAAAAAGTGCCTGCGCTGCGCCCCCGGCCGTAGCCGACTTCGAGCCAGACGCCCGAGTCGCGGTCGGTCGTGGCCCCGGTGTTTCGCACCCAGTCCGCGAGCAACCTCACCGGATACTCTGCCCGACCCGTATCGATGCTCACTTCGCCGATGACGTCCACCAGGTTGAAGTCGGACGCGAATCCAATGACCTCCCCTGCGGGGCCGAGTGCCAGGCGATTCGTGTTGATGCTCTCCAGCGGGCCGGTCGACGTCGCGACGGCGATCTGGTCGACGCGGCCGAAGCCGTAGTTCGCCCCGGAAATCTGAAAGGCATAGCGGCCGAGTGTGAAGCTGAACTCGCCGTAGGCGCCGACCATGAACGCGTCCTCCCCGGCCTTCACCTCGTTGAGCGCTGTTTCGATCGCGACGATCTTGACGGCGGCGTGCGGGGAAAGGTCCCAGGCGACTTGCTGAAAGCCGCCTTCCCAGTTGACGTCGTCATCCCAGGTCATCTGCGTTCGCGTTACCGGAAACGTGAACTTGCCAGCGCCCAGCGTCAGGGCCGGCGCGACAGGAGGACGGTAGGTCAGCGCCGCTCGATCCAGGTTGAACGGCTTGGGGAGAAGGAAGTTCGTGAAGGTTTGGTTGGTCGATACCGGCGTGCCGGGATCGCCGCTCGCGACCTGAAGCTCGAAGTGCGTGTCGTCGTTGATATCGGTGTCGAGGCGCAGGCGCAGGCGCATTCGCACCCGGTGGCGAGGTGTCTTCGCATCCTCGTAGAAGCTCTCGTAGCGGGCCCGAAAATCGCCGCCGAAGTCGATCCGCTCCCACCAGGGGGTGCTGGACTGCGCCGAGGCCGGCGTGGCCGTCAGGGCGATCAGGATCAGCGAGACGAGCGGCAATAGATGGGCAACGGTGTTCGAGTGTTTCCGATGGGTCATGGCTCTAGCGGATGCGGAGTGAGTGTCTGGAGTATGCGCGCAGCTCAAACCCTTTCATGTTGGCACAGGCGCGACCCCGCTGTCACTTGGAGGCAACAGTCCATGCCGCGGACGTGGGCGTCTGGTCACCGTCGGACAGGTGGGCGCAGGGTGACTCCTGCCATCACGACGCGCCCAATCCCGAGCATCGGTAGCCGCTCGGGTGGCGGTTCAGTCAATCGTGGGGGGACGCCCCGGGCCGCCGGGGAGGTCTGCGGCCTCTCCCAGTCTGTTCATCGGCGTCGGGAAGAGCTGATTCTCGCTGGCGGCGACGACGGCGGCGACCGTGGCGTCGCCGGTGACGTTCGCGGCCGTCCGGCACATATCGAGGAAGCGATCGACGCCGAGGATGAGCGCGATGCCCGCGATCGGTACGCCGATCGCCTCAAGAATGATGACCAGCATGACGACGCCGGCACTCGGCACGGCCGCCGTGCCGATCGAGGCCAGCAGCGCCATGAAGACGATGGTGAGCTGCGCCTGGAGGTCGAGCGCGATCCCGAGGGTCTGGGCGATGAAGACCGCCGCCACGGCCTGGTAGAGCGCCGTTCCGTCCATGTTGATCGTCGCCCCCAGCGGCAGGACGAACGACGCCACTTCCTCCGAGACGCCGAGATTCTGCTCGGCGTTCTTCATCGTGACCGGTAGCGTCGCGGCGCTCGACGACGTGGAGAACGCCACGAGCTGGGCGGGCACGATGCCCGGGAAGAAGTGCCTCAGCTTGAGCGGCGTCCGCAGCTTGAGCAGCGCGGGGTAGGTCACGAGCATGTGGATCGTCATGCCCAGCAAGACACAGAGGCAGTACAAGCCGAGCGCGCCCAGGAGTTGCGCCAGTTCACCCGGACTGTCGCCCGCGACGCCGGTCACCGTGTCGGCGATGAGCGCGAAGACGCCGATCGGCGCGAACCGGATCACCAACTCGACGATCTTGATGATGACTTCGTTCACGCTCTCGCAGAGATCCAGGAGCGGTTTCGCCTTCTCCTTCGGGATCAGGATCAGCGCCGTGCCCACCAGGAACGCCACGAACACCATGTTCAGCATGTTCCGGTTGCTCGAGGCCGAGCCGACGAAGTTGTCGGGCACCATGTCGACCAGCGGCTGGAGCGGTCCGCGCGCCGCGGCCTGTGCGGCAGCCTGCTCGCGATCGGCGACGTCGCCCTGGTAGGTCGCCTGCAATCGCTCGCGCAAGCCATCGGGGATCGATTCACCCGGGCGAATGAGATTGACGACACTCAGGCCGATGACCAGGGCGACCAGCGTCGTGCCGATGTAGATGCCGATCGTCTTGCCGCCGATGCGCGACAGCTTCTGCAGATCGGCCAGCGACGCGACGCCCGTGATGAGCGAGGCCAGGACCAGCGGGACGGCGATGAGCAGCAGCAGCCGGAGAAAGATGGTGCCGAACGGCGCGATCCAGTTCGTCGTGAACGTACCCCACCCCGAGAGCGTCGCGATGACGCCATAGACGAGGCCGAGGCCCAGGGCGATCAGAATCCGCCAGTGCGTCTGCCGATACCAGGAGATGGCCATACTGCGAGCGATGGTACCACGAGGCTTGGCGCGGCTGGCCCGGTTCTCCCGGTGAGTCCGCTCGCGCGAAGCGGGCGCCGGAGGTGTCTCCCGATGTTTCTTGACCGCCGACGTGCGCTACACTAGCCGTGCGCGCCGTGCGGAACTTCAGGGTAAACCTATGAGATTGTTGATCGCGCTTGTCGGTGCACTGTGCGCCACGCTCGTGGCGTCGGTGACGATCCCCGTGCCGAGCATCCCGTCCATTACTGGTTTTGGTCAGCTCTCAGCGGCACAAGTGGTTCAGTCAGGCCGACCGCCCGCGCTCCTAGAGCCCGGTGGGGAGGCGCCGGGTCCGGCGTTTTCGGGCGCGTGGCTGCGCCGCCGCGAGACGCGAGTGAATGTGGGTCTGCTCGGAACGATCACGGCCGGCATGGCGCCCGCGCTGACGCTGAACCTCTTTAGCGATGTCGAACTGCTCGCCGTCTTCGAGCGGATGGAGGCGACGAATCCCGGGAGCGTCTGGGTCGGCCATCTCGAGGACGAACCGATGAGCTCGGTCACGCTGGCGGTTGTGGATGGCGTGCTCTCTGGTCAGGTGAGCCATGCCGGCGGGCTCTATGAAATCACAGCCGACGCCGACGGCGCAGCGGTGGTCAGTCGACTCGATCCCAGCCGAATACAGGGAGACGGCCCCGACGAGCCCGTAGGCCTCTTGTCGCGGGGCGCCTGGCCACCGGATCCGGATGCCGGGCTGTCGGCCGCCGGAGGGGCATTGGCCGTCATTACTGTGGTGAACTTCTATACGAAGGCTGCGAAAAAACGAGCCGGGGGGCCCGCGGCGATCAAAGCGTCAATCGCGGGCAATATCGCGCGCACGAATACCGCGTACATAAAGAGCGGCGTTAACCAGCGGATCAAGCAGGTGTCCGTGAGGCAGATCAATTACAAAGAAACGCGGAGCGGTTCGCTTTCAACCGATCTGTTCCGCCTGGCGGACACAACCGACCGCTTCATGAAGTCCGCCCACACCGTTCGGAATGCCAAGAAAGCCGACCTTGTGTCTCTCATCGTCTCTCAGGCGGCGACCTGGAGGTGCGGAGGCCTCGCATATGTACCTAGCAACGGCCCTCCGCGTGACACGATCGCATTCAGCGTAATCGAGTTCCCCTTGTGCATGGCCGAAACCGTCTATGCACATGAGCTCGGGCACAACATGGGCCTCATGCATGACTGGTACGTCTCGGACGACACTGGGACCTTCAATTACGGTCATGGCCACGTCGACACGAAGAAGAAATTCGTCACGATAATGGCCTATCTGTCTCACTGCCAAGCCCTGGGGCTCACCTGCACACGATCCTCGCTGTTTTCGAATCCGGAGGAGAAGTTCCTGGGTCGGAAGACCGGTGTCGGTGGGAAGAAGACGAAATGCAAGGAGGGCAAGACCAAGCCTTCGAATTGCGCCGCCAACGCCGCCCGCGCGCTCAACAATACCGGCAAGATCGTCGCCGCCTTCCGCTGAGGTCTCGCCCAGGTCGAGACCTCGATCCGGTTGCGCCGCCGCTACTTGACCGGCGAGAAACTCGTCGGCTCCAGGAACAGCGACTCGACGGTGCTCACCAGCGGCCCATCGACCCGCGAAGCCTCCCGCATCGTCGCCCAGTCGGGGTCGGATCCGAACGCCGCCCACGACGCCCGCGCTGCCTCGCGGCTCTCGTGCGCCAGCATGTAGACGAGCGTGTCCTCGGAACGGGGTGACTCAGTGGGCACCCAGTAGCCGACGCCCTGCATGCCGTGCTTCTCGAAGATGTCCGTCTCGCCCCCGCCGAACCGATCGAGTAGCCCCTGCAGCTTGCCATCGTGGGTCGTGTAGGTTCGCAGTTCGAAGACGCGGTCCATCCCTTGCGCCTCGGTCACGACGTGGCGATCCACGGCCAGTCCCGCGAGAAATGCCAACAGGCCGACTGACGCCGCCACTCCATACTTGCGAAGCATCTGCAACTCCTTGCTGGTAGATCCGTCCAGGCGCGCTTGACCGTCAGACTCTAGCTCAAGGTCCACCGCGGGCGCCAGATTACACCGGGTGGCGGCAACCGTGGTGGTGGAACCCGATGGCGTTCATGACATCGGGACCACAGAATCGAATGTCCGGCCGACGCGTGCTTGCGCAGGTCTGGCTCTCACCTTTCCGTATCTTCCATTGAATCAGTCGTTTACGGGTCGAGTCGGACGGAGTTCCGCCATCGGCGCCCCACTTGCAGCCTACTCCTGATCGTGTTGCGGGAGACCTGTCCTTCAGGTTGCGCAGATGGGTGCCGATAGCATGGCTATGCCGTCGGTGCCATCGCGACGTCGGGGCCACAAGGTGAGGGTTCGAGTCGGCCTCGTCGTGCTTGTCGTGTGCGCCTCGATGGCCTGCCAAGACCGCCGCTCGCCGGTCGGGCCGACCATGCCCGAGAGTTCGAACGGAACTCCGAGTCCCAGACTCGCCCAAGAGGTCAGGCAGCAGTGGTCGCCCTACGTGGGCGTTCAGGTCACGGGGGAAGCCCTGGAGACTTACCGGGACGCGCTGGCACGCCTGGCGCGCTCGGGACAGCTCAAGGGCGTCCGGGCCGAGATCAGGAAGAGCGATCCGGCGGGTGGCGCGCGAGTCATCAAGGCCATCGCCTCGCTTGGCCTCGAACTCCTGGGCCTCATCGGCAATGAGTATCTGTTCGACCAGGACATCGAGCGGGTCATC
>DCWN01000009.1 GCA_002328835.1 Acidobacteria bacterium UBA2161
GATTTGATAGTCTGTCCGCTCGCCCGGAGCGACCACCGCCATGGACTACGTGAATCTCGGCTCGACCGGCCTGAAAGTCTCCCGGATCTGCTTCGGGACGATGACCTACGGCGACCCGGGCTGGCGCGACTGGGTCCTGCCCGAGGCCGAGGGCCGGCCGTTCTTCGAGCGCGCGCTCGAGCACGGCATCAACTTCTTCGACACGGCCGACATGTACTCCCTCGGCGTGACCGAGGAGGTCACCGGCCGCGCGCTCAAGGCGCTGGCGCAACGCGACGACGTCGTCATCGCGACCAAGGCCTACTATCCGATAGGCGACGGGCCGAACGACCGCGGCCTGTCCCGGAAGCATCTCTTCGACGCGATCGACGGGTCGCTCCGGCGCCTCGGCGTCGATCACGTCGACCTCTACCAGATCCACCGGTGGGATCCCGAGACGCCGATCGAGGAGACGCTCTGCGCGCTGAACGACATCGTCCGTGCCGGCAAGGCCCGCTACATCGGCGCGTCCAGCATGTTCGCCTGGCAGTTCGCCAAGGCGCTCTACCTGTCGGATCGCCATAACTGGGCCCGGTTCGTCACGATGCAGAACCACTACAACTTGATCTACCGCGAGGAAGAGCGAGAGATGATGCCGCTCTGCCACGCCGAGGGGATCGGCGTCATCCCCTGGAGCCCGCTGGCGCGGGGCTTTCTGGCGGGCAACCGTCGCAAGGCCGATGGCGGCGAGACCAGTCGGGCGAAGAGCGACAAGTTCGCTCAGGGGATGTACTACGACGACCAGGATTTCGCCATCGTCGACCGCGTCGTCGACGTCGCGAAGGCGCGCGGCGTGGCGCCGGCGCAGATCGCGCTGGCCTGGGTGCTGCGGCAGCCGGGCGTGACCGCGCCGATCGTCGGCGCGTCGAAGCTGGCGCAGCTCGACCAGGCGGTCGCGGCGCTCGAGATCGAGTTGAGCGACGACGAATGCGCGCAGCTGGAAGAGCCGTATCGGCCGCGCCCGGTGCTCGGCCACGAGTAGAGGATCGCACTCATGTTGAACACAGCTCTCCGTCGCGCCTCGTTGTTGATCGGTCTCGTCGCCGTCGCCCTGGTGAGCACGCCGATTCGATCGCAGGAGGCCTCGCTGCGCGGCTTCCACCCCGACGATGTCGCGGCGCAGCGCGAACGAGAGGAACGATTCCGCGCCGTGCCCGATCCGGCGCGCCTGCGCGAGTACATGCGCGTGATCACCGAGGAGCCGCACCACGCCGGCTCGCCCGGCAGCCGCCGGGTCGCGCAGTACATGGTGGAGCAACTCAGCAGCTGGGGGCTCGAGGTGCGGATCGAGGAACACGAGGCGCTGATGCCGATGCCGACCGAACGGGTGGTCGAGCTGGTCGCGCCGACGCGGCGGAGCCTCAGCCTCACCGAGCCGACGCTGGCGGAGGACAAGGACTCGGGCGACGCGGGCGGCCTGCCCAGCTACAACGCCTACTCGGCCGACGGCGACGTGACGGCCGAGCTGGTCTACGTCAATTACGGCATTCCCGAGGACTACGAACGTCTCGAGGAGCTGGGGATCGACGTCGAAGGGACGATCGTCATCGCGCGCTACGGCCGGAGCTGGCGCGGCATCAAGCCGAAGCTGGCCTGGGAGCACGGCGCCGTCGGCTGCATCATCTATTCAGATCCGCGGGAGGACGGCTACTTCCAGGGCGAGGTCTACCCGGACGGCCCGTACCGCCCGGCGTTCGGGGCGCAGCGCGGCAGCGTCATGGACATGCCGGTGTATCCGGGCGATCCGCTGTCCCCGGGGTGGGGCAGCGAGGCCGGCGCGCGGAAGCTCGACCGGGCCGACGCGTCGACGATCCTCCAGATTCCGGTTCTGCCGATCTCCCACGCCGATGCCCAGCCGCTGCTCGAGGCGCTGGAAGGTCCGGTGGCGCCCGAGGACTGGCGCGGCGCGCTGCCGCTCACCTACCACGTCGGGCCCGGCCCGGCCGAGGTGCACATGAAGCTCGCTTTCGACTGGCAGACGCGGCCGCTCTACAACGTCGTCGTGCGGATCGACGGCTCAGAGTTCCCCGACCAGTGGATCGTCCACGGCAACCACCACGACGCCTGGGTCGCCGGTGCGGCCGATCCGACCAGCGGCAACGTGGCGCTCATGGAGACGGCCCGCGGCCTGGCCGAGTTGCTGCAGCAGGGCTGGCAGCCGAAGCGGACGATCATCCTGTCGGCCTGGGACGGCGAGGAGTGGGGGCTGCTGGGCTCGACCGAATGGGGCGAGAAGCACGCGGACGAATTGCGCGCGAACGCGGTCGCCTACATCAATACCGACGGTTCGAACAAAGGCTGGCTGTCGGCCGGGGGATCGCACTCGCTGCAGCAGTTCATCAACGAGGTGGCGCGCGACGTGCCGGGACCACGTGACGGCGGCTCGGTCCGTGACGAGCTGCGGGCGCGGCGCCTGAGCCAAGCCCAGGACGATGACGATGCTGATGCTATCGCCGAGATCGAGGCCTCGGAGACGTTCCCGATCAGCGCGCTCGGCTCCGGGTCGGACTACACCGTCTTCCTCGACCACCTGACCGTGGCGTCACTGAACTTGAGCTTCAGCGGCGACGGATCGAGCGGCGGCGTCTACCACTCGAAGTACGACTCGTTCGACTGGTACACGACGTACTCGGACGTCGATTTCGTCCACACGCGCGCGCTGTCGCAGACCGTGGGAACCGCGATCCTTCGTCTTGCCGACGCGACGGTCCTGCCGTTCAACTTCGTCGACTACACCGAGACGATCGGGAGCTACGTCGAGGAGATCGAGACGCTGCACGACTCGCTGGCCGAGGACGGCGCGCCCGACCTCGACCTCGAGCCGATTCGAGCGGCACTCGGCCGCCTCGAGACGGCGGGCGGCGCCTACGAGCTGGCGCTCGCGCGGCTGGACGGGGCCGATGCAGAGGCGGTGGCCGGGCGGGGCGACGACCTGGCCGAGTTGAATCGGCTGCTGTACACCTCCGAGCGGGCGCTGGCGTCACCCGTCGGCCTACCGCGGCGCGACTGGTTCAAACACCTGGTCTACGCCCCCGGCCTCTACACCGGCTACGGCGTGAAGACGCTGCCGGGGATCCGTGAGGGCCTCGAGGAGAGCGAGTGGGCGGAGGCCGAGGCGTTCGTCACGCACGTCGCCGACGCGCTCGACGCCCTGGCCGATCAGGTCAATGAGGCGACGGCGCTGATGCACCGCGTGGCCGGGTAGGTCTCACACCACCCCGACAACCAGGTAGACCACGAACGCCGCGCCGCCCGCGACGAGCGCGTAGGGGAGCTGCGTCCGGACGTGGTCGATATGGTCGCTGGCCGCGGCCATCGACGAGACGACGCTTGTGTCGGAGATCGGCGAGCAATGGTCGCCGAAGACGCCGCCGCCCAGGACGGCGCTCACGACCAGCGGGACCGAGACGACTGCGGCTTCGGCATTGAATGTTGCGGCGAGCGGCACCGCCAGCGGCATCATGATCGCGAACGTCCCCCAGCTCGATCCGGTCGCGAACGCGATGAACCCGGTCACCAGGAAGACGAGCGGCGCCACGAGCGCCGGCGTCAGAAACGGCTGCACCTGCTGGGCGACCCACGGACCGGTTCCCAGCGCACTGCACGTCGCGCCCAGGGCCAGGGCCAGAACCAGCAGGGCCGCCAGCGGCAGCATCCCACCCGCGCCCTTGAACGACAGGTCGACGTACTCCTGGACGGTGAAGATCCCCTGCGACAGGCTCATCACCGCCATCAGGACCAGCGCGAGCAGCACCGCCCAGAGGACCGACGTCGACCCCGACGCCTGGTTCAGGTAGTCCATCAGGCCAGGGTTCTCGAGGCCGGCGGCGCTGACTCCCGCCCTGCCGGTGATCGCGATCCCGGCGAAGACCATCAGGACCATCGCGACGAGCGGGACCATCATGTTGTCGAGCCGCGGTCGCGCCTCGGGCTTCCGCGGCGTCATGATCACCTCGTCGTCGACGACGGGGCGCGCACCGTCGCGCAGCACCTTGCCTTCTTCCTCGGCACGCCGCTCGGCTTCCTTCATCGGGCCGATGTGCCAGCCGGTGGCCGACACGATGAAGACGAGCACCACGGCCGCGATCGAATAGAAGTTCAGCGGGACCGCCGCCACGAAGACGGCCAACGGCCCGCTGTCGCCCAGGTTACCGAGCGCGGCCTGCGCGCCGAGCAGGCCGAGCACCGTGGCACCCCAGCCGTTGAACGGGATCAGCATGCAGACCGGCGCCGAGGTCGAGTCGCAGATGTAGGCGAGTTTCTCGCGCGAGATCTTCAGCCGGTCGAAGAGCGGCCGCGAGACGGTGCCGACGACGAGACAGGTAATCGTCGATTCGATGAAGACGCCGAGGCCGATGATCGAGGCCATCAGCTGCGCCCCGCGGCGGCTCTGCGACCAGGTCCACCGGCCGATCCAGTCGAGGAAGCCGTCGATGCCGCCGCTGCGCTGCATCAGGATGAGCAGCGAGCCCATCAGCATCGTGAAGACGACAACGCGAGTCTGGCCGGCGTCGACGAAGACGTCGATGATCGCCGTGACCGCGCCGCCGGTGCCCGCCAGCGGATTCCAACCCGCCTGGATTACACCGCCGAGCCAGATGCCAGCGACGAGCGACAGCGTGACCTGACGTGTGGCGATCGCCATGCCGATCGCCAGGACCGGCGGCAGGATCGAGAACCAGCCGAAGATTGCCTCCACCGGATGGATTCTAGCACCTGAACGATGCGTCGGGCGCGGGGGGGGCTACGAGGCTCGAGCCTTCAGTCCTTCAATCTTCTCCACGATCGGCGGCAGCGGGATGCCCTTCAGGTAGCAGGCCTGGCGCAGCGTGACGTTCCGGGCGACGGTCGCACGGAGCATCGGATTGGCCAGCGGCGTGAAGCCGGCACCGACCAGGAGATTGAGCGCCCCCGGGATGTCGAGCAGCCTGAGGACCGGCGCGTCGGCCAGGTCGCTTGCTACTGGTGTTCGTTCGACCGCCCCTCGCGGTCCCCTGAGCGTCATCCCCACGTTCGCGGCGAAGAGGACGACGGCGGCGACGGCGGGCGGGCCAGAGAGCGCGATGAGCGACCAGGCTTCGGGCCAGAGGCCGGTGACGACGACCACCTCCAGGCCACGAACGGCGACCGAGAGGTTCAGCAGGACGAAGGTCGCGGTTCGCGCCCGCGGGCTCCAGAGCGAGTTGCCGGTGAAGACCGGCAGGACCCGGCTGATCACACCCATGATCGTCTGCGTCACGAAGCCGAAGGCGACGGCATGGCGCGCGAAGTCGAGGAGGATCACCGACTCGTAGCCGCCGCGGGCCAGGGTCACCGCCGACACCAGCGGACCAGCGACGAGACCGACTGCTAGCCAGATCCAGGTCGCTCGGATGTAGCCGCGATACCAGGGCTCGACGGGCATCGGCGAGGCCGACTCGCGCCGGAAGGCGCCGAGCGACGAGAGATAGGCCGTGGCAGCGACCACGAGCAAGACGCCGCCCGGCGCACGCAGCCAGAGCCAGGCCGCACCGTCACCCGGCCATGCCCCGGCGGCCCACAACGCGACGCCGAGCTGGTGTGCGACGTAGGCCGGCGACTCGACCCGCGGCCAGCGCGGCTTGAGGCCGAGGAAGATCGGGAAGATCCGCCGGCCGACGCCGAAGATCCAGTTGGCGGTGAAGCCGTAGAGGGCAACCGGCCAGAGCACCAGATGCCAGGTCGGGTCATTCGCGAGTGCAGCGACGACGACGAGGCCGGTCGCGACGAGCAGCCATGCCGCCCCGGCGAGCAGCCATCGCTCGAAGCGTTCCGGCCCGGGCGTGGCGGCGGCGAGCGTCCGCCCGATCGACCAGGTGAAGAGCGTCGCGGCGGTGACCAGCGCCAGTCCGCCCACCAGCCAGAAGACCCGCGCGGCATCCGGGGCGAGCCAGAAGCCACAGACGATGGACACGACGCCGGCCAGTTGCAGCCAGAACGACGGGGTCACCAGGCCGGGCGCGCGTAGCGGTGTGCCGGCGAATCGCGGGATGATGTGATACGCGACGCCCATGACGAACAGGCCGACGAAGCCGAACACCTGGACGTAGGCGTGCATCCAGATCGACGGCGGCGTGAGATTGCCCCAGCCCCAGGCGGTCGTCAGGCGCGCCAGGTTGATCATGCCGAGCGTCGCGCCGAAGGTGAGCGTCAGACCTAGCGCGGCGAGGAGGAACGGTGTGAAGCGGCCGGACGGTTCGCCTCGCGGCGCGGCCGACTGGCCGGCGACTGGAATCGCCTTCGGACTAGCCACTGTCGGGCGAGGCTCGCTCGGCGCCGCCTGGTCCGGCGGGGGAGCCTCGATTGCCGCGCGCAGATCGCGCAGCAGCGCCTCCAGCGGTACGTGGTGTGCCTTGGCGAAGAAGTCCAGTCGCTCGTCCGGGCCGGCCTCGCCGCCGCAGTTCATCAAGCCGTGGCGGTCGAAGACCGCTCGAGCGGCTGGGAACCGCGCGATGATCGCCCGGAGGCTCTCGGCCGGGTCGACCGGAGCGGTGGCTTCGCGAGGCGCCGGCGCGGGCATCGACCTGATTCTCCGTGCCGCGACCGGAAAGGCCCTATGATTGCGGTCATAGCGGCTTTCCGACTCGAGGGCTACCACGTAGACTGACATGCCACCACCGACCACGCGCGTGCCGTCGGATCGCGGTGTTCCGCTCATGGCCCCGGCGGTCCTCCGTCGCGCCGGTGCGGTCATCGGTGTAGCCGCCCTGGTCCTCACCACCATCGGTTGGCTCGCCTACCGTCAGGATTTGCAGCACCGCCGGACCTTACTGTTGAGTGAGGCGAGCGCGGCTGTGGCACTCGAGCGCGAGTTCCTCGAGCGGGAACTCCGAGCCGTGCAGTCGGACTTGCTCTTTCTCTCTCAGCAGCCACTGCTTCAGCGTTTCTTCGACGATGAGGACGGCGCACGGAGCGCCCTGGAGCGCGAGTACGCGGGATTTGCCCAGAGCAAGCCGCTGTACGATCAGATTCGACTCCTGGACCTGTCGGGTCAGGAGGTCGTGCGGATCAATCACCTGGGCGACAGAGAGGGAGTCGAGATCGTCGAGAGGCACCGGCTGGTGTCGAAGGCGAGCCGTTACTACGTCCGCGAGGCGGCGACGCTCCAGCCGGGTGAGATCTTCGTTTCGCCACTCGACCTCAACGTCGAGCTGGGCGAGATCGAGCGCCCGTTGACGCCGGTGATCCGTTTCGTGACTCCCGTCGTCGACCGCGGGGCCAACCGGCGCGGACTGCTCGTGCTCAACTATGCCGGTACGCGGTTGCTCGGTAAGCTGCGGGAGCTGGCTGCTGGAGTGCCGGGTGACATGCTCTTGCTCAACACGCAAGGTGAGTACCTCCAGGCTCCCGAGCCTTATCGCGAATGGGGCTGGCTGCTCGGCCACTCCGCGAGCTTCCGGGATGACTACCCTGCGGTATGGGAGACGATTCGTACGGCAGACCGGCCGCAGGTCCAGCTTGGCTCGGATCTCTTCACGGCCCAGCGTGTCGTGCTGGGTGACGGGGTCACGTCAGGGAGTGGCGCGGTTCTCTTGGTGTCTCGTATCGGCATGGGCGAAGTTGCGAGCCTCCGGCCAGGCGCCGGGGTCGTCCTGCCGATCGCGGGGGTGTTTGCCGCCATCGTCGGGCTGGCGTTCTATTGGGCCCGCGTCACCGTCGGACGGCGTTCCCAGGAGCGGCGAATCGCAGAGTCCGAGGCTCGACTTCGGATCCTCTCGAAGCGCCTGCTGGCAGCGCAGGAGGAGGAGCGGCGGAGCCTCTCCCGGATGCTTCATGACGAGCTTGGACAGGAGGTCACGGCGATCGCCCTCGACCTGAAGGCCGCCCGCCGGCACGGTGGCGAGGCGATCCAGCCGGCTCTTGGGCGTGCGATCGACGAGACTGGAAAGGTCCTCTCCTCGATCCACGAGGTCGCCGGGCGCATTCGTTCGAGCGTCCTCGACGATCTGGGACTGCGCGACGCGATCGAGAGCTACGTCTCGGATTACGAGGAGGTCACCGGCGTCGCGGTCGATCTGTGCCTGGACTTCCCCGTCGCGCCGGTACCGGCCACCGTCGGTGAGAACTTGTACCGCATCTTGCAGGAAGCGCTGAGGAACGTCTCGACACACGCGGCCACCGATACCGTCCGAGTCACCGTCGACTCGGGCTCCGGCCAGATCGAGCTGACCGTGGAGGATCACGGCTGCGGCTTCGATCCGGGGGCGCTGCCGGACAGCCGGCGACTCGGTCTCCTGGGCATGCGCGAGCGCGTCGAACTGCTCGGCGGGGAGTTCGATCTCGAGGCGGCGACCGGCCACGGTACGCGGATCCGGATCCGCCTGCCACTCGACACGAAGGCGACGGAATCGGGCGTAACGCGGCCATGAGCCAACGCATGCCTACTCGAGTCCTGTTGGCCGACGATCACACCATGGTGCGCGAAGCCCTCGCACGGATCCTGGACGAGACGAGCGACATCGTGGTTGTGGCCCAGGCGCGCGACGGTCGCGAGGTGTCGGACGCGATCCAGCGCAGCGCGCCCGACGTGCTCGTGCTCGACTTCACGATGCCGCACCTCGATCCGCCGCGCGACATCGAGCGCCTGCTGGGGCAATACCCCAGCCTCAAGATCCTGGTCCTGACGGTTCACGAGCGGGCGCACTACGCCCTGCGTGC
Source organism: Acidobacteria bacterium UBA2161 (assembly GCA_002328835.1). GTDB lineage: Bacteria > Acidobacteriota > Vicinamibacteria > Vicinamibacterales > UBA823 > UBA2161. Next base: position 8,716 of record DCWN01000009.1, read on the forward strand.
GCTCGAATCCGGGGCGCACGGGTACCTCATCAAGTCGGCTGCCAGCGAGGAGTTGATGGAGGCGATCCGGGAGGTGCGGGCCGGCCGGGTCTACCTCTCGTCGTCGATCTCCCAGGACGTGCTGGCCCGGCTGCGCACGCCTCGAGACAAGCGCAGCGGGCTCGAGGCGCTGTCGCCGCGCGAGTTCAGTTGCCTGCGGCTGCTCGGCGCCGGCAAGACGCTGCAGGAGTGCGCCCGCGAGATGCACGTCAGCGTCAGCACGGCGTCGACGTATCGCGGCCGCATCATGGAGAAGCTGGGGCTCGACTCGACCGCCGAACTGATCCGCTTCGCGCTCGAGCACGACCTGAGCACCTGAGCCTCCCCGAACGCCTTCCACCGCTCTTCCCAAGAGAGGCCCTGTCGGAATCGAGCTACACGAATCCGGCAGCCCTGGCGACAGACAGCCGCCCCGAAGCCGTCGGACAATGAACGGCACTGCGTCCTTTTCGGCCGTCGAGCCGTAGGGTCTGCCGCCAATGCCAGCTGCACGAGAGACCGACCGGAGGTGCCGCACGCCGTGGAATCGGGCTGTCGTCGTCGTGGCGATCGCGGCGCTCGGAATCGGAATCGCGGTGTCGATGCTTCGAGGGCCGAGTCAGGCCGCACCGACCGCCACGATCGGCCGTCCGCTGCCGGCCCATCCTGTCGGATGGACCCGCCGTTCCCTCGCGCCGGTTCCGAACCCGGACCCGGATGCGCCGGCACAGTTGGCCCGCCTCCGACCCTATCGTGTGGCGACGACCCCGGACGGCGAGAAGGCCTACGTCACCCTTGCTGGCAGGGAGATCCATCCCGGTTCTGACGTCGTCGTGATCGACGTCCGCGAGCGACGAGCGATCAGGCGCCTGCGCGTCGGGTCGTCGCCGTACGGTCTCGCGCGGCATCCCTCCGGGCGGTGGGTCGTCGTCACCAACCGCTTCTCGAACTTCCTCTCCGTCATCGATACCAGCCGCGACACCGTCGTGTCCGAGATCCCGGTGCCCTTCTATTCCGAAGACGTCGTGTTCTCTCCCGATGGCACCCAGGCCTACCTGTCGAACTTCCAGCTCGACCAGGTGCTGATTGTCGACCTCGCCGTCGGGCCCGAGCGTCTGGACGGGCGGGTGCGGGAACTCGGATTCGATCACGAGACCTTCGTCGGTGCGACCGCATCGGTTTCCGAGGTGGTGACGATCTGTCAGGTCTGCGGCTGGCGCAGTCACGGCGCGGCGGTCTGTCCCCGATGCGGTTCGACGGACCTCGTTGCCGAGTCGACCGAGCACGAGATGAGGGTCACCGGCGGAGTGCACACGATCCTGCGTGCGCGGTGCGGGACCTCGGAATGCCATCTGTACCCGGCCGGCGGCTACGTCGCCGGGCCCGACCTGGACGAGAGCTTCCTGAGCGCCGTCCTTCATGCGTTTCCGGATCGGCCCGAGGCTAGTCCGCTGCTGCGGGCGAGCACGTCGATCCGGCACGGCGGCTGGGCCGATCGGGTCGATGGGCGCCATCACGCGGGAGACGTCGTCTTCGAGGACCCACCGAACGACACCGACTACGCCCGCCTGCGCGAGTGGATCGCGACCGGCACCCGAGGGCCGGGCATCGCCGTGGGGCAGAAGCCGCGCGACATGGCGCTGGCAGCCGACGGTAGAACGCTCTATGTGGCGAACACGGGATCGCTCGACGTCTCCGTCGTCGACCTCGTGACGCTGCGCGAGACCAGTCGGATCTTCACGCGGTCACCAGTGAACGATCTGGTGCTGATCGACGGGCGGCTCGTGCTGGCCACGCTTGGCGTCGGGTCGGGCCACCCGAAGGCTCGGCACCCCGGACGTGAGAGCCTCGACCCGCGCCACCCGGAGGCCGAGTTCACGTTGTTCCGCGACCCGGAGACCGGACAGCCGTATCCCCTCGAGCGACAGCAGCCGCTGGGCCCGTACGACGAGGTGGATGGCACCGCGCAGGAGAAGTTCCGGGACATCACCAACGATGTCGTTGTGCTGGACCCGGCGACGCCGAGCGTCGCCGCCTATGACGCGACCGACCGGTTCACGCGCTACACGTCGGACTCGTTCGAGGCGATGTCGGGCGACATCAAGGGCGACGTGCCAGCCGACCTGATGAAGGTCGTCGGGGCGTTTCCCGAGCAGATCGCGCAGGTCGGCGATCGGTTGTACATCACGATGTCCGGGACCTTCCAGGTCCAGGAATGGGAGATCGATCTCTCAGCCGAGCCGAGTCGGCGCCTGGTGCCGGGTCGCGTCTTCGAGACAGGGTTCAAGCCGGTGGGGATCGCGCCGGCGGGTGACGGCCTCATCGTCGTCGACCATCTGGGCGACTCGGTCACCTTCATCGACTTGGCGGGCGGCGAGACGAGACGACTGCTCCTGGATGAAGATCGGGAGTCGTTTCCAGCCAACGACTTCGAGCGGGGCGAGTTCTTCGTCCAGACGAGCGTGTTCTCGGTGGACCAGGACGAGAGCTGCGTGCATTGCCACTACCGCGATGCGTCGGACGGTCAGCGCTGGAGCGTCAGCCAGGTGATGGGGCAGAGCCGTGCCGGCGACGAGCGGACGGGCGGCAGCCGCGAGGTTCCGGACATCCGCAATCTCTTTCTCGAGACACCCTTCTTCGTCGAGGGGACGCTTTCAATGGACGAAGCGCTGACGATGATGATGGAGCACAACCCGCTCGTCGATTTTCAGGGTCGGACGCCGTCAGGTGACTTCAGCGGCGTCGTCGCGACAGCCGAGGAGGTCGAGCGAGCCTCCACCTCCGCCGACACGATCGTCGTCGCCACCGGCCGTGGCTGGGAACGCGACGGGGTTCGGCTGGCGGATCTGATCGCACGGCGGGAACTGTTCTTCCGGCAGACGTCGTCGAGGTACTTCGGGGCAGCCTATGGCTTTCGCGACATGCAGCGAGTCATCGGCGACTATCAGGGCGGCGAGCCGAGGTTGCTGCCGAATCCGATCGACCCGGATGATTCGATGGTGCGCCGCGGCCGGGCCATCTTCGAGAGCCCCGAGGTCGGTTGCGCCGGCTGTCATCCCGCCCCGGCGTTCACGGACAAGGTGACGGTCTACAACCAGAACAAGGCGTTTCGGCCGCTGGTCACGGCGGCGGCGCGCGACAACGTCCACACACTCATCAGCGCCGACCGTCTCGATGCGATCATGGGCTTCGCGCGCGATTGGGATCCGACCGACGAAGGCCGGATCGAGGAGCATGAAGGATTCTTCGTCGCGCCGTCCTTGCGCGGCTTGTGGGCGCGACCTCACGCGTTTCTGCACCACGGGCGGGCTGTCGGTCTGAGGGAGGTCGTCGCGACGCCCGACCACCCGGCACTGCGCCCCCGCACGCTCAACCGCCGCGATCCGGACCGGCCGGCGGGCCGGGAGCGCGGGCTCAACGAGCTTGACGGACTCATCGACACACACGGCACGACGTCGCACCTGTCGGTCTGGGAATTCGAATGCCTGCTGAAGTATCTCGTCTCCATCGAGTAGCGCTCGGCATCGCCGTACTCGCGGTGTGCCTGTTCGTCGTCGCGCTGGCGTGGAGGCTCGTCGGCCCCTCCGCCCGCAACGACTCGACCGCATCGGGTCGTCGTGCGTTCGCGGTCTTCGAGGAGACCGTTGTTCCCGTCCTGAACCGCCGCTGCAGCAACTGCCACGGCGTCGACGCCGCCACCGACGCGTTGATGCGAGAGACCAGCGACAACGAGCATCTGCTGCGCTGGGTCATCGGCGACGATGGCCGAATCGCCACGCCGGTTCAGGTCGAACTGGCGTACACGCGGAGTCGTATCGGCTGGAACGAGGCAGCCGAGTTCAAGCCGCTCGATCTCGACAGCCCCGCCCCCGCCAGTCCGTTCGCGCGGGCCCCACTGGCACCCGGCTACTCCGGCTACATGCGCGGGCATCCCGCGGTGTTCGCGTCTCCCGACGAAGCCGATTACCACGCGATCGTCTCCTGGATCGACGCCGAGCGGGAGGCGCGCGGGCAGGCTCCGCTACGCGTCGAGAGCGAGGCAGAGCGCTTCTTCTCGGAGCAGGTCACGCCGATTCTCGTCCGAAAGACCTGCTTCGGCGCGAACTGCCACGGGCCGCTCGCGTTCAACGACCTCAAGCTCGACGCCGGCATCCCGGCGCTCAGGGAGCGGTTCACCCCCGTCATCAATCACTTCAACCGCCAAGCGATGCTCGGTGACGTGACGCGACTGGTGCATCTCGCTGGCGATGTGACCCAGTCGAAGCAATTGCTGAAGAACATCCCGGTGTCGCAGGGCGGCATCGTCCACAAGGGGGGCAACGACTTCTTCGACACAGCCGATCCCGACTACCGCGTGCTCGAAACGTGGTTGCGGTTGGAGGCGCAGGAACTCGGCGGCCGCACGGGCGCCGAACTCGGCGAGAATCGCGGACTACTCTTCGTCCGCCGGCCGCGGTCCACGCCAGAGCGCTTCTTCGAAGACACGGCATTCATGCCGGGCGGCGATCTCTTCTTGCGTGCGGCGGACGGCGAGACCAACCTGACGGCCGCCCTGCACCCGGACGGGCCGGCCGACGTACGCGCTCCCGATGTGAGCTACGACGCGACGAAAGTCGCTTTTGCCATGCGTCGGGAGGAGGCGGAGCCGTTCAACATCTGGGAGCTGGATCTGGCGTCGCGCGCAGCGCGTCAGCTCACCTACTCGACCGACCGTGACGTGCACTTCCTCGAGCCCCTGTACGTGCCGGATCCCGACGATGACGCCGGCAACGACCTCAGCCGCGTGAGCCTGGTGATCGTGTCGAACCTGGCCGATGAGTGGTCGCAGTCGAGTCCGGACGGCATCCTGGGTGAGGCGGAAGGGGGCACGCGATCATCCATCCTCGATCGGCAACTGCGCGAGCGCCCGGGCACCTTCGACGGACGTCGCGTCCGCGTCGTACGTGGGACGAACGCCGGGGAGGAGCGCCGGATCGCGACACAGGAGGTCGGACGCCTCGTCGTCGACAGGCCATTCGCGCGCGCGAGCGACTCGACGACCCACTACGTGATCGAATCCGCACCCCGGATGGCACCGAAGTACGACGCCTACCGGATGCGGCTCGCCGAACCGGGCGGAGAAGTCGAGGCGTTCAGCGAAACGCTGACTCGCATGACCTTCTCGCCGAGCCAGACACGCCGGCCCGTGATCCGGTCGTCGGGCGAAATCATGTTCACCTTCCTGCGGACCGGATGGCAAAGTGGGCGCCCGTTCTTCAACGCCTCGCTCTTCCGCCAGCATGTCGATGGCTCCAACTTCCACACCCACAACGGCAACCGCTCCGGCGTTCCGATTCACGCCGACAGCCGTGAGCTGCCGAACGGCCTGGAGATCCGCATCGGGCGCGACGCCGACTCGTACTGGGGCGGGATGTTGATGCTGTCGGACCACCAGTTCGGCATCAACATCGAACCGGACAATCCCACCGACGACCTCGACCATCCGTGGGCCGGCGGCCCGCCGACGAGTTCGCAGCACCGCTTCGTGCCGGGCTGGCTCAGCCTGGACCCGGCCGCGACGTTCCGCGGGGTGTCCCCCGGCGGCGTCTACCGCGATCCGAGGCCGCTGCCCGATGGGAGCGTACTCGTCGCCCATGCGCCGGGCCCGGTCGATCTGGCGGATCCGGAGGCGGATCCGAACTTCGACATCGTCCGGCTCGTGCCGGACCCGGCCTTTCAATCCGACGACGGGTTCCAAGCCGGACGGTACCGGCGAGAAGTCGCCGTCTCCGGCCCCGCGGCCGAGCTGTGGCCCACCCCGATCGTCGCGCGGCCCAAGGAGTCGGTTGCCAAGCAGCTCAAGACCGAGGAGGGCGTCTTCGGGCCGATCCAGACCGTTCGGAGCTTCGCCGGATACCCGGACGGGACGCCGGCGGTGATCCAGGTCTTCGATCACTTCCTGCTCGACGCGTTCTTCGAACAGATTACGCCGGCCGGCCGGCGCCGGCTCGCCCTTCCCGTCAATCCGGCGACCGGTGAGGTCACGCCAGAACTCGATCGCGTGGAGTACGTGCGGATCGTCGGCGTTCGGCCACAGCACGAAGGCGATTCCGGCCCGCCCCAGCGCTTCATGATCGCCGAGGTGCCGCTCGAGGCCGACGGCTCGTTCCAGGCCATGACGCCCTCCGGCGTCGGCTTCGACCTGCAGTCGCTCAACAGCCGGCGCATGGCGCTGCGCTCGCCGAATCGCTGGTTGTATGCCCACCCCGGCGAGAAGCACACGCTCGCCATCCCACGGGCGCTCTTCCCGCAGACGTGCGGCGGCTGTCACGGCGCCCTGACCGGGGAGCCGGTCGACACGTTTCGCCAGCCCGACGGGGTGACGTCGGCCTCGCTGACCGAGGCGACCTGGGACCTCGAGCGCCTTCGCAAGCGCCGACCGGTGAATGACGCCCCGGACGGCGTCGTGCAGTTGACGACGGTCGACTTTGACCGCGATATCCGCCCGATCCTGCAGGCGCGGTGCGTGGCCTGCCACGCGCCGGACGGGACCGGGGCGACGCTGAATCTGACCGGCGAGCGAGCATTCGACGCGCTGCGCGAGCATGTGGAGCATCGAGAGGCGCTGTCGAGCCGGAGCTACCTGGTCGAGAGGCTCACCGGCCTCGAGCTGCACTCCGCCCGGACACTGAGTGGCGATGCGCCACATCCGTCCGCGCGCCCGCTCGACGAGGAGGAGCTGCTGACAATCGTCCGATGGATCGACCTGGGCGCGATGCGACGGGCCCGTGAGGCCACGCCGTGACGCGGAAGATGTCTCGGAAGATGCAGTGGGCGCTGCTGCCGCCGTGCGGAATCATGGCGATCGCGGCCGTGTACTGGATCAGCACGCCCGTGCCGGGCGTCGCCGGTCCGGCGCACGCGACCCTGGGGGAATGCGTGGAGTGCCACGAGGACTCGGTGCCGCTGACCCACACATCGGCGTTCGTCGATCTGGAGCACGGTGTTGCCGCGGCCGACGACCGGATCCTGTGCCTCGGGTGCCACGAGGCGAGCGACTGTGACGACTGCCATCTGACCGAGCCGCCTGCATGGGAGACCGATGCCTTCCGCCATCCCGATCGCGGCCCCAACGAGCGCGACGAGCACCTGACCCTCTCGTCGGCCCACGCGGATTCGTGCATGGAATGCCACACTCAGCGCTTCCAGGTAGAGTGTGCGACCTGTCATCGAGCGGATGAGTGGCTGCGATGAAGATTCCGGGGCACAAGCACTGCGCCGACTCGCCGATTCAGCGGCTGCCGCCGCCGGCGCGCGTGCGGCTGCCGATTGACGAGATGAGGGCCGCCATCGACATCGGGGCCCGGGTCGAGGCAGGCGCCGTCGTCGCTCGTTCCGCGCCCGACGCCGAGTGGCAGCGGCGGGCGCACTCGCCGCTGACCGGCCGGATCGTGGCGATCGGCGAGGCCGCTGGCGGGGAGGGGTTGAAGCGGGAGATCGTCATCGAAGGCAAGGCGCCGGCGGAAACGTCGGTGCGCCGGCATCTCGACGCGGCATCGCTCGGCGTCGACCAGATTCTGACCTGCGCCCGCGACGCCGGCGTCGTCGGCATGTCGGGTGCCCGGTTCCCGACCCACGTCAAGCTCAGACCCTCCGTTCCGATCGATTGCGTGATCGTCAACGCCTCCGAGAGCGAGCCGTTCATCACCTGCGACCACCGTGTGCTGACCGAGCACCGCCACGAGGTGGAGTGCGGGATGCACCTGGCGATGCGCGCGGTCGGGGCGGCACGGGGCGAGATCGCCACGGGTCGCCACGGCCACCCCTTCGGCCAGGAGCGCTTCGTCATCGCCGAGGTGCTCGGTCGCGACGTGCCGGAAGGCCGTCTGCCCAAGGACGTCGGCGTCGTCGTCATCAACGTGCAGACCGCGCGCGCTCTGCACCATGCCGTCTGCGACCGTGAGCCGTTGCTCGCGCGCGTCATTACCGTCGACGGCAGTGCGGTCGCCTCGCCCGGCAACTACACGGTGCCGATCGGGACGGAGGTGGGCCACGTGCTGACGCAGTGTGGGGTGCGGCTCGACGAGGCCGCCGCGCTCATCGTCGGCGGCCCGATGATGGGGACGCCCGCCGGACTCGAGACCCCGATCGGACCGGGCACGGGCGGCGTGCTCGCGCTCGGGCGCGAGCAGATCTCGGACCTCGTCGACCGCCCCTGCGTGCGCTGCGGCGAGTGCATGGACGCGTGCCCGTTCGGCCTGCCGGTCGGGTTGCTGCTCGAAGAGCCAAGCGAGGCCTTGCTGCAGTGCATCGAATGCGGCGTCTGTCAGTTCGCCTGCGCCGCTCAGCGTCCGCTCATCGACAGCATCCGGTCGGCGAAGGCCGGGCTGCACGCCGGCCGCTGCTAACAGTCATCCATGCCGAATCGGCCTCTGGCTACCGTGGTCGCTCTGGTCGGCGTGGCGCTGTGCGTCGATCTGGTCTTCCCTCGCAACGCGATCCACAGGCGTCTGGCGGAGGAGCGACTGGGCGAGGTCGTCTCGATCGACCTTCCGGGGCTGCCCGCCTTCCAGTCAGGCGAACGGGCGATGCTCTTCTTCGATCACGACGGCGTGGAAGGACCGATCCGAGGTGCCGTCGTGATCGCCGGAGACCAGGTCGAGGAGGTGCTGATCCACGAGTCGCGCGAAGGGTTGGATCACCGGGCGTTGAGCGACGCTTGGCTCGAGTCGTTTCGCGGGGCCGAGGCAAGGCCTCCCGTCGTCGTCGACGCCGTCAGCGGCGCCACAGTGTCCTCCCGAGCGGTCGTCGACGCGGTGAACGAGCGCCTGAAGGAATGGCGGATCGCCCGGGGTCTCGATGAGTGAGCCCCGTCCTGCCGGATCGATCGAACGTGTCGGCGACGCGGGGTGCGGGCCTACGAGGCTGCGATGACGGCGCTCTCTCCCCACGACGCGGTCTTTCTCGCCCTCGCGGCGACGTTCTTCGTCGAACGCTCCGCGTGGTGGTGGTGGGTGACCGCCGTGCCCGTGGTCGCCTGGCTTGCCGCGCTGGCTCCGCTCGGAGGGTTCGGGCTAGCGACGCTGGCCCTGGTCGTCTGCCTGCCATCGCCCCGGTTCGCGCCGGTCGCCTTCCTCCTCGCGCTGCCCGACTACGCCAGCGTCCTTGATGCGGTCGTCGCCGGCGCGGCGTGGCTTGGTGCGACGCTGCTGCTGGACACCTTCGAGCGCCGGTTGTCGGCGCCGGCCGTCCCCGAGCGGCTGCGCGGTGTGCCGGCACGTCTCCTGACCGTCGGCGTCCTCTACTACGTATTCCAGCCGGTGTTCTACCTATGACCGCCGGACGCTCGGGAACCGGCCCGGTGATTCACAGCGGCCGCACGACGCCGCGGCTGATGGCGCACGCCGTGGTGGCGCTGGGGCCGGTCGTGCTCGCCTCGATCTGGCGCTTCGGCGCGGCGGCCGTCGTGCTCATCGGTGTCGCCGTCGTCGTGGCGATGCTCTGCGACGCGGCCTGTGACCGGCGCAACGCCACCGATGGCAGTGCGGTTGTGATCGGCACGATCGTCGCCTGTCTCATGCCGGTGACGGCGCCGTGGTGGCTCGCCGCCGCCGGCAGCGCGATCGCCGTGGTGCTCGGGAAGCACGCCATCGGCGGGCTCGGGCGCAACCTCTTCAATCCGGCGGCGCTGGCTCGTGTCGTCCTGATGGGCCTGGCACCGGCGGCGTTCTTCTCTCCGCTGTGGACCATTGACGGGCGGACCGCCGCGACGCCGCTGGCCAAGGAACTCGGAGCCTCGCCGGTTCCGGTCGTGGACCTGCTGCTGGGGACTGGCTCGGTGACCCTCGGCGACGCGATGCCGGTCGCCGTGCTGGTTGGCGGGCTCGCTCTGATCGCGCTGAGAACGATCGACTGGCAGGTGCCGCTCTGCTATCTCGGTGCCATCTCACTGCTCGCCCTCGTGCTGCCTCCGGGCGAGCGCATCGTGGGTCACGCGCCGTGGCTCGCCGGCAACCCGATGGCCCATCTGCTGAGCGGCAGCACGTTGTTCTGCGCCTTCTTCATGCTGACCGATCCGGTCACGGCGCCGTTCACCAGACCCGGCCGGCTCGTGTTCTGCGCCCTGGCGGCCGTGTACACGATGGTCGTGCGGTACTACACGCCGTATCCGGACGGCGTCGCCTTCGCGGTGTTGCTGGCGAACGCCACCGTTCCGTTCATCGATCGGAAGACGATCTGGGTACCTGTCGACCGTGGCGCGTCAGACGAGCTGCCCGCCGTCGACCGTCAGCACCTGGCCGGTGATGAAGGCGGCGAGGGGTGAGGCCAGGAACAGGACGGCGGCGGCGACCTCCTCGGGGCGGCCGAGCCGAGCTAGCAAGGTCGCGGCAACCGCCTGCTTGCGCACCTTGTCGGGAAGGCTCTGCGTCATCGGTGTGTCGATCAGCCCGGGCGCGACGGCGTTGACGCGGATGCCGTCGCGCGCGAGCTCGCGCGCGAGCGTCTTGGTGAGCGCGATGACTCCGCCCTTCGAGGCGGCGTAGTTCGCCTGTCCGAACTTTCCGCGGATTCCGTTGATCGACGCGATGTTGACGATGGCACCGCGTTGCCGAGACCGCATGACGACGCTGCAGGCGCGCGTCATCCTGAAGACTCCGGAGAGGTTGACGTCGAGCACCTCGTCCCAGTCCGCGTCGGACAGCTTCCAGCTGACCTGGTCTCTGGCGATCCCAGCGCAGTTGACCAGGATGTCCGGCTCGAGGCCGCGACTGACGAGATCCGCGGCGGCGGCGTTGACCGCTTTCGTGCTCCGGAGGTCGATCGCAATCTCCGCCGTGCCGAGTGTCTCGGGACGGGGCTGCGCCGCGAAGGCGCGGTCCAGCAGGACGACACGCGCGCCGGCGTCACCCAGCGCGGAGCCCGTGGCCGCGCCGATGCCCGACGCGCCGCCGGTGACCCAGGCGGTCTGTCCGGAAAGGTCGATCGTTGTCACGCCGGGTTACTTGTCGTCGATGAGGGCCAGGCCCTCGATTTCGATCTGCGCGCCGTCCTCAATGAGTGCCGCCACCTGCACGAGCGACATCGCCGGGAAGTGCTTGCCCATCCGCCGCCGGTAGGCGATTCCGATCTCTTTCCGCTGCGCGAGATACGCACCTGCATCGGTCACGAAGATCGTCAGCTTGATGAGCGACTCCGGCGTGCCGCCAGCCTCCGTGACGACGGCCAGCACGTTGCCGAGCGCCTGGTCGAACTGCTCGGCGAAGACGTCGGAGACGATCCGTTCCTCGCGGTCCCACGCGACCTGTCCGGCGACGGCGAGCAGGGCGCCGGACGAGCGCAGGATGCCATTGCTGTAGCCCCGGGGTGACGTGAGTGACGCGGGATTGATGACTGACATCGTGGACTGACCCTCGTGCGGTCTCTAGGCGTTGGCGCGGGCTTCGCCGGCCGCAGCGTCCCGGGTGGCCATCTGTTCGAGTCGACGTCGCGCCAGGACCGATGCGCCAAGTGCATTCATGTACTGCACCGTCTCCCCCGGCGGCAAGTTCACGTCGGCGCCGAGCCGGTCCTTGATGAGACTGGCCATCGACGGGAACCTGACGATGCCACCCGAGAGCGTGAACTCAGGCTCCATGCGGACGCGCTTCATCAACTGCACCGATCGGTCGACGAGCGAGACGATCGCGCCCTGCATGATGTCGGCCGGGGAAGTGCCCTCCGACAGATGGTTGATCACCTCGGACTCGGCGAAGACAGCGCAGACGCCGGAGATTGGCACGGCGCTCCGCGACGTGAGGGCCAGCCCGCCGATTTCCTCGGTCTCGTAGCCCATGTAGCGGGCGGTCTTCTCCAGGAAGGCGCCGGTGCCGGCCGCGCACTTGTCGTTCAGTCTGAACATCTTGACCTGGCCCGCCTTGTCGATCCGGCTCGCTTTCATCGTCTGGCCGCCGACGTCGAGCACCGTCCGGGTCTCCGGGAAGAGGAACTGCGCACCTCGTGCCGCGGCGGTCAGGTCGGTGATCTGCAGGTCGCGGAACGTCACCTGAAATCGGCCGTAGCCCGTCGCCATCACGTAGGCGACCTCCTCCTCCTCCAGGCCGGCGTCAGCCAGCGCCATGAGGTAGACCTTCCGCGCCGCGTCGCCCAGCCTGAACCCGGTCTTCGCCATGCCACGTCCGGCGATGGCATCGTTCGGATCGAGGATGACCGCCTTCGTGTAGGTCGAGCCGATGTCAACACCAGCAGTCCACTTCATTCGCCCTCCACGGGCGCGGCCGGCATCCGGCTGCCCAGAATGTGGTCCATGGCGAAGAGCGCGGCACCGAGCGCGCCCATGTAGTGCGAGTCGTCGCCGACGTTGACCGGAAGGTCGACCGCGTCCTTGAGCCCGGCGACCATGCCGACGTTCTTGGCCACGCCGCCAGTGAAGGTGACCTCCGGCTCGATGCCGACGCGGCGCATCAAGCCGACCGACCGTGACACGCTCGACCGGTGCACGCCCAGAAGGATGTCCTCCAGCTTCTTGCCACGGCTGAGCCACGACAAGACTTCCGTTTCCGCGAAGACCGTGCAGGTCGTGGCGATCTTGACCGGCCGCTCGCCGGAAAGCGCCATCGGGCCCAGGTCCTTCAGCGGAATCTCGAAGGCGGCCGCCACGGCACCCAGGAAGCGCCCGGTGCCGGCCGCGCACTTGTCGTTCATGCAGAAGTCGAGGATTTCACCGGTCGGGCTGACGCGAATCGCCTTGGTATCCTGACCGCCCATGTCCACAACGGTTCGCGTAGCGGGGAACATGTGCACGGCGCCACGCCCATGGCAGCTGATCTCGGTGACCTGGATGTCGCCGAACGTGACCCGGTACCTTCCATACCCGGTGCCGACGATGTAGTCGATCTGCTCCTCTTGGAGGCCGCTGTCGGCGAGCGCCTCGGCATAGGCGTTCTTCGCTGCCGTCACGACATTGGCGCCGGTGTCGATCAGGGAACGGCCGACGATCTGCCGCTTCTCGTCGATGATGACCGCCTTGGTCTGGGTGGAGCCGACATCCACGCCCGTGCCGTATCCCATGGTCCCTTCCTTACGCCCCGGACGCCCCGGCCATCTGCCGCCGGGAGGCCATTCCCTCGAAGAACGCGTCCACGCGGTTCTTCAGCTGCGCCTCGGAGACGACCCGCTTGTCCATCATGTCAGACTCGACAAAGAGGCTCGCCACGTCGCGAGCGGCCATCAACGTGCGTCGGTTGTCGGCCAGCCCAGTCGAAACGGTCCGGCAGCTCTTGATGGCATGGTAGACGACACCGTCGATCCGGTAGTCGTCGATCGACTCCACCAGCGCCTGCTCCTGGAAGAACATGCAATCCATGGCATGGCGGACGCTGATGAGCACGCCCTCTGCGAGGCTTTCGAGGGGACGCTCGAGGTCGTACTCGAAGCCCAGGCTGGCGCCGCCGGAGGCGAACCAGAGGTAGGTCGAGACGACGAAGGCGCCGCCCCATTCCGAGAACATCTCGTTGAATCGGCGGAAGATCGGATAGCACGGCACGCCGACGAAGATGAGGCGATACTGCTCGTCTCGGATCGTGCCGATGCCGCGCGCCGCTTTGTACTCCATCTCCTCGACGAGTTGGTCGAAGTAGGTCGCCCCCTCAACCGTCCCTCGGAAGCCGTTGGCGACACCGAGTGAGATCGTCGCGTCGGTCACGGCATTGAAGGGCGCCGGCACGCTCCGGTTGATCTCGAGCACTCGCTTCCAGCCGCGATTCATCGCGTTGGTGTGCCCGAGGGTCTCACGTAGGCGATCGATATCGAACGGCTTGCCGCTGACCTTCTCGCACAGGCTGATGAGGTCCTTGAGCTGGCGTGCGACATACTCCCTGTCGTGTTCGAAATCGGGATCGCCCGGCCACGTCTGGCGGCCCGAGGCGCGGGTGCCGGGGACGTCGAGTGTGAACACCGGCGTCTGGTACATCCGTTCCCAGATCTCGGCCCACTTGATGTAGGTGTTGCAGGCGTTGGTGAGGACCGCGAGCGACGGTTTCGGAATCTGGCCCATCGGGTGGCTGCCGCCGCGCAGCTGCAAGGCGACGTCTGCTTTCACGTAGCCGCAGATGTCGGGTGAGTACCCGTAGTCTTCGGCCTCGTTGAGATACTCGTGGGCGACGCGGCGAACGGCCGTCTGCAGTGAGTTCACCTCGGGGAAGACGGTGGGCAGGTCGAAGACCCGCAGCAACTCGGCCAGGCTGCCCATGACGAAGACGTAGGCGGCGCCGTCACCCCGCTGGGCCACCGCGTCGAGCGATCGATACCACTCTCGAAAGAGGCGTGCACCCTCGCTGGCGCCGCGTCCGACCGGCCCTTCGGTGTCCGCCGTCTGGGTGCTCATGATCGATTCCTCACGCAAACAGGATGTTTTCGACGAACGTTTCCAGCTGAATCTGCAGGTGGTCGAAGGTCGTCATGCCTTCCTCGAACTCGGTCACGAAGTAGGGGATTCCGTCAGCCTCGAGCGCTTTGGCATACGCCACTTGCTCGTCGAGGCCTGGCTCGCACATCTTCGCGGCGGAGATGATGGCGGCTTGCGCGTCGGCTTCTCGAATCCTGTCGAGCAGCATCCGCTCCTTGGGCTTGCGGAGGTCATGCTGGACCGGACTGTAGGACGAGCACTCGAGATAGGCGACCGCGAGACTCATCCACGGGTCCTTGCCGGTGTCGGTCGGCACGTCGTCGAGGAGCCAGCGCAGTCCGATGAGCAGGTCGTCGTCGACGACATACGTGAACTGCCCGATCATGTGTAGCAGATCGATCGGCGGCTGCTCGCAGAACCCGCCTTCGAAGACGACCCGCATCCGATCCTGCGGCTTCGCGTCACGCTGCTCGATGAGTTCCAGCGCGCGGCGCAGCAGCTCGTTGTGCTCCTCACGCGGGATGATGCCGCCGATCGCCATCAGGACGTAGGCCTCATTCACGCTCACCAGCCAGGGACGCTCTCGCTTGATGGCGTAGAGCTGTCGGAGCAGGCGGCGATTCTCGTTGAAGACGCCTATCGAGCGGGCGACGTCGGCCGCCGTCACGGTGCGTCCGGCAATCGCCTCCAGGTCGTGTTGCAGTCTGACGTACTCGCCCTGGAGGTACGACGCGGCATGCGGCGAGTCGGCGTTCTGCGGCAGGTACAGGATCTGGCACGGATATGGAAAGTTCCGACCCCAGACCGCGGCGAGATTGCGCGCCGCATCGCAGATCGGATGCGTGACGAACATCTCCAGCTCGATCCGCCCGCTCAACGCGAGTTCCAGCGACGACTTCAGGATCGAACAGAGATAGGACCCAAAGCGGGCTTCCGCCAATCGGGCTTCCACCTGCGCCCCTCGGATCTTGACCGGGAGCAGACCGGCCGCGTGGGCCAACTCTTCCGGAAAATAGACCTGAAAGTGTCCGACGACCTTGCCGCCCGCGTCGCGCCAGCGGCGCACGGTCGGGAAGTCGGTGTCGTCGAGGACATCACGCGCGAAGTTCGTGAGATCTTCGAGCTTGCCGGCGGCCGGCGCGTCGAGTGTGCGCGTCACCATGTGGCCACCGTCTCTCGGCGGTGTTCCCGTTGGAGGTGATCGACGGACGTCAACTGTGATCCCTCAATTCCACGAAACCTCGATTCAGGCGGGAACCAGGATAGGACGCCGCGGCCGACTACCGTCGCGGTGAGCTTCGGCGAGTAGTTCTGGCAGACGGTCGAGCGGCGCCTGCTCGACGAATGGGCGCACCTGGATCTTCCCCGAGACGACCAGATCGAGGACGGCCGGGTAGTGGCGGGGGCTGCAGCCCCAACTGCCAAGCGCCGTGGCATCGAGCGCCATGAGATTCGACAGCCTAACACTCGGACGGTCCATCGTAAAACCGATGATGCCGAGGGTGGCGGCCGGCGCCAGCAGCGCCCATGCCGTCTCTTGGCCGGCGGCGGTTCCGCTCATCTCCATGATCCGCCAGCGGTGGGTGCTGATCCCGCTCTCGCGGAGCAGGTGCTTCCGGATGGCGCGGCCATCGGTCTCGCGCGCGTCGAACGTCATGTTGGCGCCCAGTGCTCTCGCGTGCTCGAGTTTCGCCGCGTCGACGTCGACGGCCACCGTGACGGCGTCGAGCGCCGTGGCAATCTGGAGGCCGTAGGTGCCGATGCCGCCGACGCCGATGATGACGACTAGGTCGCCGGCCGCCGCGCCAGCGCGCCGGAGCGCCTGGAACGGTGTGGTCACCGCGTCGGCGATCACGGCCAACTCGGCGAGTTCATGGCCGCCAAGGTCGGTCCCGACCGGGATCAGTGCGTGGGCGGGGACGACCAGATGGGAGGCGAAGCCGCCGTGGACATGGTTGCCCGGCATCACCTGGTCGTGGCACGCCGAGTCTCGCCCGGCGAGACAGAGGGCACACTTTCCACACGGGATCATCGCCGGGACGATCACCTGCTGCCCGACGAGTTCCGCGTGCTCCTGCCCGGCGGCCTCGACGACACCGCTCACCTCGTGCCCCAGGACGAGCGGGAGCGGGTGTCGTGTGTCGACGGCGCCCTCGTAGAAGCTGACGTCGGTGTGGCAGAGGCCGCAGCCCGCGACGCGGACGGTGACCTCGTCTGGACTGGGGGCTAGCTCGATCGGTCGGCGTTCGAGCTGGCCGGGCGCCGTGAGAAAGAACCCTATACCGCTAGTTGGCATACCGGCTGGCAGGCGCAAACGTCATGCCAAGCCTGCCGTCGCTCCTTCCGGCGAAAGTCCCCATCTCCGTCGTGAACGGTCACGACCTTCGAGGCGGCCGTGCAATATTTCGCTCCTCCCGTCCGCCCGGTCCGGAAAATCCACCGCCGCGGAGGGCCTCAGCCGAGGTATGACCCGCGTCATAGGGTCCGTTGGAACGGCCCCGTAAACTGCCGCGATTCGGCTCGATCCTTCGGAGATACAGAGATGACGACGACGCAACATCCCAAGGGTACGCGTGCGCGCGTACTCCTGGCCTCGGTGTTCGGTCCGTACGCGCAGGACGACGAGTACGGCAGCCGCGCGATCAACCCGATGGAACTGTACCAGAACCAGGTCACGCGTGAGCAGGGGCCGTTCTCGCTGAGGATGTTCCACCGGTCGTGGGGCCTCATCCTGATTCAGGAGAACATCGCCGCGCCCTCGACACTTCTCGACTTCCCGACTCGCGACCGGTTCATTCGTGAGATCACGAAGGAACGCTACGACATCATCGGCATCTCGGGGATTATCGTGAACCTCGGCAAGGTACGGGAGATGTGCCGGCTCATCCGACAGCACTCACCCGAGTCGGTCATCGTCGTCGGCGGCCACGTGGCGGCAGTTCCAGGCATCGAGCGGATGCTCGACGCGGACCACATCGTCAAGGGCGAAGGGATCCGCTGGTTCCGCGGGTACCTGGGGCAACCGGTCGATCAACCGATCCAGCACCCCGCGATACCGTCGTCGTTCGGCTTCCGGATCATGGGGTTGCGCGCGCCGGCGGGCGGCGGGAACCGCGCGGCCACGATCATCCCATCAGTCGGGTGCCCGATGGGGTGCGATTTCTGCACGACGTCGGAGTTCTTTGGCGGCAAAGGGAAGTTCATCAACTTCTACGAGCGGGGCGAGGATCTATTCGAGGCGATCTGCGACGTCGAGAGTCAGCTCGGCGTCTCGTGCTTCTTCATGATGGACGAGAACTTCCTCCTGTACAAGAAGCGGGCGCTAGAGTTGCTCGAGTGCATGAAAGCGGCAGGCAAGTCCTGGTCGTTCTATGTGTTCTCCTCGGCCAATGCGATCAAGATGTGGACGATGCGGGAACTGGTGGAACTCGGCATCAGCTGGATCTGGCTGGGTCTGGAGTCGCCTCGGAGCGGCTACGCCAAGCTGAGCGGCACCGACACACAATCGCTCACCCGCGAGTTGCAGCAGCACGGCGTCCGGGTGCTCGGCTCGAGCATTGTCGGCCTCGAGCACCACACGCCCGAGAACATCGTCCCGGAGATCGAGCACGCCGTGGCGCACGACACCGATTTCCATCAGTTCATGCTGTACACGCCGATGCCGGGCACGCCACTCGACCGGCGCATGGCGGACGAGGGGCGTATGCTCACCGACGTCGACCTCGCCGACATCCACGGCCAGGACCGATTCAATTTCAAGCACGCGGCGATCAGCCGCGATGAGTCCAAGTCGATTCTGGACTGGGCGTTTCGCCTCGACTACGAGCGCAATGGCCCGAGCCTGTATCGCCTGATGCGCACGATGTGGGAAGGATGGCGCCGCTATCACGACGATCCCGATCCCCGCGTGCGGGAACGGTTCGCCGTCGACGGCGCGCAGCTCAAACACGGCTACGGTGCCGCGCTCTGGGCGATGGAGAAGTATCTGCGGCGGTCCAACCAACACGCCAGCGACCGCGTCCGTTCACTCAGGCTGGAGATCGAGCGCGAGTGGGGCAACCTCACCCGGGTGGTCAATCGCGTGGTCGGCTCGGTACTCCTCTGGACCAGCCGACGCGAGGCGCGGCGGTTTCCCGGCGGGCGGCCGATCGAGCCAAGAACCTTCGTCACGCGTCGCGAATGGCCGGAGCCTGAGCATCCCTGACGCGGCGGACCGACGATCCGTCCGCGCGCGCCGGTTGGTGTAGGCCGCACTCCGTCTTGGCCCGACCCCGCCACCGACCCTCGCGGGCCGACTCTCCAGGACCCACGACGGAAGAGCAGGGCCAGCAGCCGATACTCGCGAACTGTCGCGTGTAGAGCGGGTTGTAGGGAACCTCGTGCTCGCGGATCCGTTCCCAGACCTGGGCGTGCGTCCACGCTGCCAGCGGGTTCACCTTCAGCAGGCCGAAATTGGCGTCCCATTCGACGACGTTCGCCTGACGCCGCACGGCGGTCTGTTCCCGCCGGATGGCCGTCACCCAGGCGTCGAGTTTCCCGAGCGCGCCGCGGAGCGGGTCGATCTTCAGGAGTTCGCAGCATCGATCCGGGTCAGTTTGCCATAGCGGCGCCTTGCCCTGCGTGGCCTGCCCGCCCTGCTCCAGCTTCAGCCCGGGCCGCACGCGACGGATCGAGAGGCCGTAGTGCTGTTCGAGCCGTCGCCAGAGGTCGTGAGTTTCCGGAAACAGGTATCCGGTATCGAGCGTGAAGATCTCGATCGGCAGATCGTGACGGCCGATGAGGTCGATCAGGACGCAGCCTTCAGCCCCGAAGCCCGTGGCGAAGGCGACGCGTCCCGGACAACGGGCCGCGATCCACGCGAGGATCTCGAGCGGCGGCGCGCGTTCGAGCGCGGCCACCGCCGCGTCGATT
>DCWN01000018.1:0-40490 GCA_002328835.1 Acidobacteria bacterium UBA2161
ACATTCGTTTGACCCCGTAGAGCCTTGAAAAGAAAGTGCCGAGGGTGGGGATCGAACCCACACGAGCCGTGAGGCTCACAGGATTTTAAGTCCTGAGCGTCTGCCAGTTTCGCCACCTCGGCATCTGGGTGGATCGGCGCCTCTATCCTAGCGCCTGACGTGGCCGAGCGTTGCCTACGGGACGATCGGCGTCCCCTGCGACGCGACGACCTGCCAGCGCCCGTCGCGCCGCTCGAAGACGTCGGTGAAACGGAGCCGGAAGGTAGTCCCGTCGGTGCCAGTGGCGACGTTACGGCCAGTGACGACGGCGAGATCTCCGAACAGGCGGACGCTGATCTCGTCGAACGCCATCGCCGCGATCGGCGGGTCGCCGTTGGCAAACATCTCCCCGATCACGTCGACCTTGGTCCGCCGGTTTCCGAGGATGTCGATGACGCTCCAATCGTCGGCGATCAACCCTTCGATCCAGGCGCGATCACCATCGACCCAAGCCTCGGCGAGCCGGTGTTCGAGCGCCCTCAACTCCGCGCCGGCGTCCGTGACCTGGGCCGCGGCCGTCATCCCGACCGTCATCGACACCACGAGTGCGACGAGTCTCAGGCTGTGGCGCATCCGCCCTTCCCCTGCCGTGTCATGCGTCGCCATCTTGGCGCCGATTCTGGCAGATCCAGGGGAGCGCGTCAGCCGCCAATCCCTCAGCGGCTGGCGTCGTCGAACAGGCGGATCTCCACCGGGTCGAGCAGTTCGACGGCCAGGCCGGCGCCCGGCATCAGCCGAATCTCGTCGCCGGGTGTCGAGAGGACCGCGGCCGTGCCTGCCCCGCCGCCAATCGCCGCGCCGAGAGCCGCACCCTTTCGCCCGCCGGCGATCGCGCCGAGGAACGCACCCGCGCCGGCACCCAGCCCAATCGTCTTGGCGTCGTCGCGCGTCGTCTCGTCCCCTCGATAGATGAGCGGGGCCGTGCGGATGGCATACTCCTCGTCGTCGACGACGAGTTCGTGGAAACGAAAGGCCAGCCGGGCTCGACCCTCGACCTTGCCCGACGGGGCGACGTCGATCACCTCGCCGCGCAGTTCACTCCCGCGCCGAATGACGATCCGTTCATTCACGGTGATGGTCGAACGGACGACGGCCACCACGCGATCGTCGATACGGCTGTCGGTCGAACTCAGGACCAGATCGAGCTCGGCGTCGAGCCGCATCCCGGCGGGCACCGTGACGAGTTCGTAGGCCGATGCGCTGGACGTTGCCACGGGCGGCGTCGTGACCACCATCGGCCGCGCCCCCACGGCTGGCGCCGCCATCCCCGCCCCTTCGCATCCGATCGCCACGACGGCCGTGACCGCCAGGGCCGTTCGTGGCACGGCGACACTCCCGAACCAGAGCACGTAAGAAATCATCTCCACCCTCCTTGTGAGGGTCGGATGAGCAATGGGCGTGCCTCACCGGCGGGAACACGCTCCGAAGCCCGAACGGCCTATCAATCTGGGGTCTGCCAGAGAACCGGGCCTAGCGGGGCCAGGGAACGCCAGGGGCCCTTGTGGTGTCAAAGTTACATAGTCGTAAGAATATTACCGACCTCGAAGGACCGCGACAGACGGCCGAGGGCCGTCTTCGACCCCGCTCCGCGGGGTCTGGCGTTCGGTGTCTGGGGCCGACTGTTTCGGAATCGAGGTTGCTAGGTACTGAACTATGGCAGAGGACACCACCCCGAAGACCCGGGTCCTGATCGCCGAGGACGACACGTCGGCCCGGCGGGGCCTCATGGAGCTGGTTCGCTCCTGGGGGTTCGCCGCCGAGGGCGCGGCTGACGGCGAGGAGGCGCTCGAGCGGATCACGTCGTTCCGGCCGTCCATCGTCCTGGCCGACCTGGCGATGCCCCGTCGCGACGGCCTCGGCCTGCTGCGCGCGCTGGAGGGCGACCTAGACGATCTGACCTTCGTGATGATCACCGGCCAGGGGTCGATCGACACGGCCGTCGCGGCGATGAAGGAAGGGGCCTTCGACTACCTGACCAAGCCGGTCGACCCGCGCCGCCTCCGGCTGCTGCTCGACAAGGTGGTCGAACGCCAGGACACGCTGCGCGAGGTGCGCACCCTCCGCCAGCAGCTCCACAGCGTCGGCCAGTTCGGCCGGATCATCGGGAACAGCCCGGCCATTCGAGCCATCTACAGGATCATCGAACAGGCCGCCCCGACCGAAGCGTCGATCCTGATCTGCGGCGAGTCGGGCACCGGCAAGGAACTGACCGCGCGCACGATCCATCAACTCAGTAGACGCGCGGCGCAGCCGTTCGTCGGACTGAACTGCGCCGCCATCCCCGAGGCCCTGCTCGAAAGCGAGATGTTCGGTCACGAACGAGGGGCGTTCACCGGCGCCGTCGAGCGACGCACCGGCTGCTTCGAGTTGGCGCACCGCGGCACGCTCTTCCTCGACGAGGTCGCCGACATGGCGCCCGGCATCCAGGCGAAGCTGCTGCGAGCGTTGCAGGAACGCACGGTGCGGCGCCTCGGCGGCCAACGTGAGCAGGCAATCGACGTCCGGATCCTCGCCGCGACCAACGCCGACCCGGGCCTCGCGATCGACGCGGGCCGGCTGCGCGAGGATCTCTTCTACCGTCTCAATGTCGTGATGCTCGAGTTGCCGCCCTTGCGCGATCGGCGTGACGACATCGCGCTGCTGGTGCAGAGCTTCCTCGAGGAATTCAACACGCGGAACCGGAAGCAGGTGACCGCGGTCGATGCAGCGGCGATGCAGCGGGTGGAGGCCTACGGCTGGCCGGGCAACATCCGTCAACTCCGGAACGTCATCGAGCGCGCGGTGATCCTGTCGCGCGGGAACTTCATCGAACCGGCTCATCTGCCGCCCGAGTTGCACGAGCAGGCACCGCCCGCGGGTCAGGCCGACGCGCTGACACCCGGCATGCGGGTCGACGACGCGGAGCGACGACTAATCGAACTCACGCTCGAGCACACGGGCAACAACAAGACCCGTGCGGCGGCAATTCTCGGCATCAGCGTGAAGACGTTGCACAACAAGTTGAACCGGTTCAAGCAGATGAACGCCGGCGGTGAAGGCGCCGGCGCCTGAGCCACTCCGAGACCGTGCCGGCACGGCGCACGTCATGCTCATCACTCTCCGGGCACGCCAGCTGACCGGCGTCGCGCTCATTGTCCTGCTGGCGACCGCGCTCGTCGGCACGGTGCACCTCTTCTCGCTGGTCGGAGTCGTGCTGAACGACGCCGAGGCGCACGGCCAACTGCTGGCCCGGGCGATCTTCCAGCGCGCCCGCGATGTCGTCACCGACGGCCGCGCGGCGGGTGACGCCCTGCGTCGGGATCGCGCGTTACGAACCTTGCTTGCCTCGAGCATCGCCTACGGCCGCGGCGTCTCCTACGCGACGATCGTCGACACCGAGGGAACGATACTGCTGCACAGCTTCCCCGGCCGTGAGGGTTCCGGTCACGTCGCCGACGCGCCACTCGCCACCGTGATCGCCGGCGGGCCGATCGCGCGACTGCGCGCGATCTACAGCGAGCAGACCTACGCCGTCGAGGAATCACTGACGCTCGGCGAGACGCCCTTCGGCGCCGTGCGGATCGGGTTGTCCACCGTGCTCCTGCGCGAGGAACTGTCCGACGCGCTCCGTCCGGCCGCCCTGGCCACACTCGTGGCGCTCGCCCTCGCACTCGTGCTGGCTGCCGGGCTCTCGCCCTGGGTCCTGCGGCCGATTCATGCCCTGCGAGACGGCCAGGACCTCGCCGAACCGGCCGGCACCGACCCGGAGGGTACGGGCGCGGCGACCGTCGACA
This sequence comes from Acidobacteria bacterium UBA2161, assembly GCA_002328835.1. Taxonomy (GTDB): domain Bacteria; phylum Acidobacteriota; class Vicinamibacteria; order Vicinamibacterales; family UBA823; genus UBA2161. The sequence continues at coordinate 3,813 of DCWN01000018.1, forward strand.
CGCCGTCGGCCGAATCGGTGCGTCGCCTCGCGGCACTCGCCCGCCCGCTCGCCGGCGTTGCTCACGAAGTGAAGAACCCGCTGAACGCCATGACGATCCACCTGGAGCTGATCCGGCAGAAGCTAGCCGGTCTGGCAGGGCCGACGGCGACAGTGGGAGGTTCATCGATTCTTGGGATCTCCGAGCCGACGGACGCCGATGGCACATCGGCCGCCTCGGCCGACGCGGCGCCCCGCGACGACGACCTGCGGTCGGCGCGGGAACATCTCGACGTGCTCGAAGAGGAGATCAAACGGCTCGACGAGATCATTCAAGGGTTCGTCCGGTTCATGCGGCCGCCCGATCTGCGCCTCGAGCCCGTGGCCATCGACGGCCTCGCGCACGAAGTGCGCGCTCTCATCGCGCCCGAAGCCGAGCGCGCCGGTGTGGCCATCGAGATCGACTGTCCGCCCGCGCTCCCCGCGCTCGCAGCCGATCATGCGCTGCTGCAGCAGGCGTTCCTCAATCTGGCGCTCAACGCCTGCCAGGCGATGCCGTCGGGCGGAACGTTGCGGATCCGCGCGCGCGCGGCCGCTGGACGCCGTGTGCACGTGACGGTGGAGGACACGGGCGAGGGGATCCCGCCCGAGCAACTCGAACGGATCTTCGACCTCTACTACACGAGCCGGGCCGACGGGAGCGGCCTGGGGCTGGCCATGGTCCACATGGCCGTTCAGCTGCACGGCGGCGAGATCGACGTCGAGTCGACGGCCGGTGTCGGGACCCGATTCCGGCTCGCGCTGCCGCAGGCGTACAATATCGTCACCTGAATGACGACGCCGACGCCGACTTCGCAGCGGGCAGGAGTGACTGCCGGGCCGCTGGCGCGCCGCCTCGGATTGGCCGGGTTCCTGGTCGTCGGATCCGCGTGCGCCAGCGCGCCGCCACCACCACCTCCGCCGCCAACCCCCCCGACCGAAGCCGCCGCACCCAGAGACGCGGCCACCCCGCCACCCGCCGCACCGGTGCCCGAAGCGGCGCCGGCCGTTCCCACCGCGCCGGCGCCGCCGACCGAGGCCGCGGACGCTGCGACACGACCGAGCCCCACAGCCGCCACGCCGCCCTCGGCGACACCGCCGGACGCCGCGCCGCCGAGCCGACTCCGCACCGGCCGGACCGAGCGCAACGCTCAGGCTGTTCGACGATCGCTCGACCGCACCACGACGCAGCTCACCCTCATCGATCGGCGACAGCTCGGCCGGTCTGACAAGGCGCAGTTCGACACGGCGCGGCAGTTTGTCGAGTTGGCGGAAGCGGCGTTGGAGATGAACAACATCGTGTTCGCGACCGAACTGGCCGAAAAAGCCTCGACCCTCGCGACCGCGCTCTCGTTTCGGTGAGCCAGGTCGGCACGCGCCGATCACGCCAGGAGCCCGGTAACTCTTACCGGGTTGTCGACGCACCCAGTAAGAATTCCTCGAACCGAGCAGACCGGCCCAACCTGTACCCCCTGTCGGCGGCCTCTCCACGCCGCCTGATCTGGCACGAACCTTGGTCTAGAACCAGGCGGGTGCTCGCACGTCGCGGCGACCGCGGCGCTCGCGGGCTGACGGAACCATCTGCAAAGGAGGTCGAACATGATTCGTCGTCTGGTCACCGTCGCTGGTCTCACGGCACTGGTGGGTTTGAGCGCCGGCGCCTGCGCCACCAAGGGGTACGTTTCCAGCCGGGTCGGGGAGGTCAACGACCAGGTGAACGAACTGGCTGGGGCGCAGTCGGAACACGAGGCGCGCGCGCGTCGCCGCGATGCCCGGATCGACGAGGTGGACGCCACCGCAAGTGGCGCCGTCGGCGCATCCGAGCGAGCGCGCCTGCAGGCGATCGCGGCCGCCCAAGGCGCCGACGACGCCCACGGTCGGCTCGACTCGTACGCCGAATCGTCGAGGCGGTTGCTCTTCGAGATCGTCCTCGCGGACGAGCACGGCGAGTTCGGGTTCGCCGAGGCCGAACTGCCCTCGACGGCGCAGGCCGAGCTCGACGCGCTCGTCGAACAACTGATCGACTATCCGGTCGCGGTCTACCTGGAAATCGAAGGGCATACCGACGGCACCGGCCCGACCGCGTACAACGAACGCCTCGGACGGCGCCGTGCCGAGGCGGTCGTGCACTACCTTCACGAGCGGCACCACCTGCCGCTGCACAAGATGAACGTCATCAGTTACGGGGAGGCGCGCCCGGTCGGGCCCAACGACTCGACCGAAGGCCGGGCGAGGAATCGGCGCGTCGTCGTCCGCGTGCTGGTCTGAGGGTAGCCCCAGAGTTCACGTGAGTAGGCAATGTCTGGGGTTAGATCCCCGGCGCGGGCCGCCGCGTCGGGGCCCTCCTCGCTTAGCGGCTGGCGGTTGAGACCCTGCGAGGACGGGTGCTACAGTGCGAAACGTCCATGGCCCTCTTCCAGCGACCACTCGGCGCATCGTGTCTGCTGCTTGGCGTGGTGCTCGCCGCCGCCTGCGCCGGTCCTCTCGACCCGCCGCCGGCGCGCCATGTCGTCGTCATCTCACTCGACACGACGCGCGCCGATCACTTCGGCTTCATGGGCTCGGCGGACGCCAGGACGCCGCGGACCGACGCGCTGGCGGCCGAATCGATCGTTCTCACCGATGTGACGACGGTAGCGCCGACGACACTCGCGTCCCACACATCGCTCTTCACTGGCAGGTATCCGCACCATCACGGCACGCCGCGCAATGGCTTCACGGTGCACCCCGACAACCAGATGCTGCCCGAGATCCTGAAGGCGGAGGGGTTCCACACGGCCGGCTTCGCCGGTTCGTTCGCCCTGGACTCGCGATTCGATTTCCCGCAGGGGTTCGATCACTACGACGAATCGTTCGACATCCGGAATAGCCCGCGGGACGGGATCGATCAGAACCAGCGCTCGGCGGCCCGGGTGACTGACGCGGCGCTCGACTACCTGGATGCGACGGGAGTGCCGGACCGGCTGTTCCTCTTCGCCCACTACTTCGATGCGCACCGGCCCTACGACCCGCCGCCAGAGTTTCTCGATCCACCCGATGCGGAATCGGCCGAGCCCCTGCCGTCGATCGCGGACCTGAAGCAGCCGGGGCGCTACTCGCCCGGCGAGAGAACGCGGCATGCCCTGAGGTACATCCGGCGCTACGCCGCCGAGATCTCCTCGATGGACGCGGAACTGGGCCGGCTGTTCGATGGTCTGCGGGAGCGCGGCGTCCTGGACGACGCGATCCTCATCCTGACGAGTGACCACGGCGAGACGTTTCTGGAGCACCGCGAGCTGTTCGACCATGGCACCGGCGTGTACCAGACGACGATGCACGCGCTCGGGGTGATCCGGCTGCCGAACCGCGCGCTGGGCGGGACACAGGTCGCGGTCCCGGCTTCGACCATCGATCTGCTGCCGACGGCGCTGGCATGGTTGGGGCTCGCGATCCCGGACAACGTCGACGGCGTCGCGCTGCCGCTGGAGGCCGAGGCCCTCGGCGCGCGCGCAGCCGGCCGTCAGTTCGGGCAGGCCACGAAGCCGATCGGCGCGATCGAAGACGACCAGCCGTGGGCAAACCTGCGCAAGGCGCGCTTCGTGCGGCAGGGACCCTTCAAGCTCGTCCAGATTCCCTACCTCGAGCGCGAGGAACTGTTCCACCTGGCCTCGGATCCCGACGAACAGCACGATCTACTGCGGCGGCCGAGCGCACAGGCGCGCGGGATCGCGGACGAACTGCGGCCGGCCCTGGAGTCGTGGGCCAGGACGGCCGACCCGCTGCCGTCGAGCTTCGCCCGGGAGCAGGAGGACGACACCATCAGGCGGCTCCGAAGCCTGGGCTATGTGCGGTAGGCGTGGCATGGGGGATGAAGCGTATGCAGACTGACGGATGGTCGAATCGCGCGGTCGCTCTCGGCTGCGTCGTCGTGCTCGGTCTCGGGCTCTTCACCGCGCCGCGAGCGGCGCAGGCCCAGATGGGCACCGGGGACGCAAGATCGCTGGAGATCGCCGAGCAACTGATCGACGCGCTGGGCGGTCGCGCGAACTACGACGGCACGGGCATGAGCGACGATCACTTCTGGGCCTACGTGAACCGCGAGACCCACCTCATGGACAAGTTCAGGTTCCAACTGGCCGTGGGCGCCGAGGGTGAGTTCTGGTGGCGGAACTGGGAGCGCCACGGCCCGCTGCTGCTGTCGACGCCGCGCGAGAGCGCAGGCGGCGCGACGATTCGGATGGAAGAGATCGTCGTGACGAACGAGATGCCGGACGACGTGTTCACGACGCCCTAGAATCTGTGGGTATAGTTGATCTTCGTCGTCGCACCGCGTGAGAGCGTGACGAAGCGGTCGCGCAGCGCCAACGGCTCGTACTGCCAGTTCTGGGTGTAGACCAAGTAGAAGTCGCTGCCCGGCGTCAGAATCCACCGTAGCCGGGTGAACAGGCCGACGACCTCGCTTACCGTGTCGTACTGGACGTTCCCGGTCACCGAGACCCACGGGCTGGCCTGCCAGGCACCCGACACCCGCGCCAGGTCCGTCGTGAACGCACCCTCGGGGAGGTCGACATCGACGTGCCGAAGATCGGCCGACACCGTCACCCCCGGGACCGGCCGGATCGAGATTCCCGCGTTGATCGACGCGCCGTTCCCCGACCAGAACTGGCCGCGGTCGAAGCCGACGTTGCCCGACACCTTCCGCTGGCTTGCTGTCCGCCCCTCGATCCCCACGTGGCTGAACCGATACTCTCTCACCGGTAGCACGACGCCGTCATGGATCTCGAACGGCCGGTCGAGCCGTTCGAACGTATTGTTCTGGCGGACCGAGAAGCTGTCTCCGCTCTGGAAGTTGAGCTGCAACAGCGTCAGGTTGATCCGTTCGGTCTCCAGCTCGTTGTCGACGAGGCGCCTGAGGTTCTCGTAGAAGACCTGAAACTCCATCTGCCGCACCGCGGGCCACCACGCCGGCCGCGGCGCCCACGCGACGGTCGGCTGGGCGCGGCGGAAGCCGTTGCGCGGCGTGAAGCCCATCGCCGGCCGGAACTCGTCACCGAACTCGCGGTACGAGATATGCGCGCGCCAGATGTCGTTCGGGAAATTGAACCGGACGCCGCGCGCCGACCGGTCGCCGGTGCTGGCGGTCCCCGCCTGATCGGGGTCGTTGTGCCAGACGTAGAACGACTCGAGCTGGAGGTTCTTGTCGCCCAGGAACGTCGACGTGAACAGATCGAGGTCGGCGCCGAGCGTATGGCGATCGATCGGCGCAAGCTCGTCGCCGCCCGGCGCGCCGGTGGCGCGCCGCGTGTAGATCGCGCCCACGGTCGATTGCCGCCAGAAGTTCCGCTTCACGCGCCCCACCGTGAGGTCTTCGGCGCCCAGCTCGCCGCTGGCGTCGGTCCGCACCTGGAGGAAGCCGAGGTCGTAGGGCCCGGCCTGACCGGTAAGCCGGCTGCCAAAGATGATCGGCACGGCCTTGCCGTCGATCAGCCCGATCGTGCGGCTAAAGAACGGATTGATCCCGTTGACCGGTGAAAACGTGAAGAGGCTGGCGTTCTCGAGAAAGAAATCGCGCTGCTCGGGAAAGAACAGCGGAAACCGCGTGAGGTTGACCCGTCGGCGATCGACCTCGGTCTCGGCGAAATCGGTGTTCACGCTGAGCGCCGCCTTCAGGCTCGGCGTCAGATTGTAGTTCAGGTCGAACCCGACATCGGCCGGCACCTCGGTGTCCTCGTCGACCTCGCGCCAGGCGGTCGCGCCGTACGGCTTCACCTCGAGGCCGAGGCCCTGCGACATCCCCTCGAGCCCAGTGAGCCGGCCGGCATGAATCGACCGGAACAGCCCCTGGTTCCGCCGGTGGCCCGACCAGAGCATCTCCTCCTGCTTCCGGCGGACGGTCCGCTGAAAGTTGATCCCCCAGGTGTCGAGCGACGGATCGAAGTTCAGCGTCCGGAAGGGAATGGCGATCTCGAGCGACCAGCCGTAGTCGCCGCGCGCGGTCTTGACGTTCCAGATGCCGTCCCACTGCTTCGACAGACCGAAGCCGGCGCTGGCGCGCATCAGGCCGTCGCCGAGCAGCCCGGCCGGGTTGGTCTCGAAGAAGTAACCGGTCCGGCCGTCGAGGAATGTGTCGAGGATCCACATGAAGCGGTCGTCCCCGCCGAGGCCCTGGTCACGTTGCTTCTGATGGCCGAGGATCCCCGAGGGGTCGCTATCGTGCAGGATCGCACCGATGTAGAGGACGTCTGGACTGTAGACGACGTAGACCTCGGTCGGCTCGGTCGGCGCGCCGCCCTCGGTCGGTTCCTGCTGGATGAACTCGCCCGCCGGATCGGCCCGGTCCCAGGCCGCCTCGGTCAGCACACCGTCCAGTTCGATCGTCTCGTCGGGGCCGAGCCGCAGCGCCCGGAACGACCGGGGCTCGGCCGCTGGGTCATCCTGGCCGGCCACGGGCGACAACGGCGCCAGAAGCGCGAGGAGGCAGACGGCGGAGGCGAAGCGGAAGCGTCGCATCGGGTGCGGGCCAACCGGGACCGGCGGGCTTCAGTCGGTCCAGACCGGCGGCCGCTTCGCCAGGAACGCCGTGACGGCCTCGGTGACGTCGGGCGTGCGCATCAGTTCGTTGAGGTAGAGCCGTTCGAGGTCTGGCAGCACGTGATGACTGAGACGCTATCGCGAAGGCGGGGCGTGGTCGGATCCGTCGATGGCCGGGTCAGTCTGCCCAAGAGGAGTTGATGTTGCCGGCTCAGCATCGGCTATCGTGTGCTCGAGCACTTCCGATATCGAGGTGTCTCCGGCTGCGACCTTGAGAAGACCGGCCTCTCGCAGAGTGCGCATGCCGTCTCGGCGTGCGCACGTACGAATCGCCGCCGCGCTGGCGCGGGCAATGATCAATTCCTCGATCGGCTCAGTGACCTGGAGTGCTTCGAAGATGCCTGTTCGACCTTTGTACCCCGAGCCGCCGCACGTGGTACACCCGACAGGCTCGTAGATCGTGGCGCCTTCGAAGCTGGCACGAGCGTGCTGCGGTAACCCGCGCGTCAGGTTCGTCGTCAGCTCCGATCCCGGCCGCGCCGGTCGCCTGCACGCCGAGCAGAGGCGTCGGAGAAGCCGCTGCGCCACAATCATTCGAAGCGCGGAGGCCACCAGGAAGGGTTCCAGATCCATGTTGAGGAGCCGGAGCACCGCGCCGGGCGCATCATTTGTGTGCAACGTCGACAGCACCAAGTGACCCGTGAGCGCTGCCTTGAGCGCGATATCCGCGGTCTCGCCATCACGAATCTCGCCAATCATCAGCACATCTGGATCCTGACGCAGGAAGCTCCGCAAGGCCGAGACGAAACTCATGTCGGACGCTTCGTCGCACTGCACCTGCGTCACACCGCTGATACGCGACTCGACCGGATCCTCGGCCGTCAGCAGACAGGCGTCCGGCTTATTGAGGCGATCGAGGAGGGCGTAGAGTGTGGAGCTCTTTCCGCTCCCAGTCGGGCCGGTGACCAGCAGCAGCCCGTTGGGCAAATCGGACGTCTGCTCGATCACCGCGAGGGTCTCGGCATCCATCCCGAGGTTGGTGAGCTCTTGATGCGCCCGCGTTCGATCGAGCGCGCGTAAGACGATCTTTTCGCCCGTCACGGCCGGCACGAGCGAGAATCGCAAATCGATGCCACGACCCCACACGAGGTCGTACCCGATTCGAGCATCGAGTGGCTCGGTTGCCAGCTGGATGGGCACGTTGGCCATCGCCTTCAACCGGGCGCCAAGCGGAATCGCGGCGCTGGACGGCAGGGTGTGCTGTGTGCGCAACGCACCGTCGACTCGCACACGCACCTTGAGCTCATCGCCTGTCGGCTCGAAATGCACATCGCTGGCACCCGCCGTCACTGCCCGACAAAGAATCTGCTGAACTAACCGGATGATGCAAGGGTTGCGAATGATCGCTTCGAGCGTGCTTGGCTCACGCTGGAGCGCGTCCTTGTTCCGGCTGATGAGTGCCAGCGCGGGCTTCAAGTGCTCATCAAACGAGCTCTGCAACAGCGCCTGGTACGCTTCCTCTGCGACCTCTCGACCGTTGTCCGCCTCCTCGCACGTCGGTTCGCTGCGGTACTGCGCGTAGTGTTTGTCGATGGCGGTCCGGATACCGTGTTCATGGCACACTAGCGGCTCGACTTGACAACCGGTCAGCGACTCCAGTGCGCGGACCGTCCATCCGTCCGTTGGGTTGATCATGCAGACGTGAATCGCGTTGAGCTCCATCTGCGCCGGAAACACCACGAGTCTATCGACGACCTTCGGCGGAATGAGCACGTTCATCTGCTTGATGAAGTCGTCGTACACCTGCATGAGAGATGGATCGACGACCCGTGCACCGGTCAGTTCGCCCAGGAGCGGCGACAGTACCTCTTCAGACACGACCCGCAGCTCGCACAGGGCACCCGCCAGTGTGCGGCCTTCGGCGAGCCTGAACGCCTGTACGCGGTCCAGTACAGGAGGCGTCACGGCCTGATGCTCGGTCAGCAACTCCGCAAGGCGGTCGTCAAGCTCCTCGTTTGTCATCGGCTTCTTGCGGAAATCTCCGTGAGCCGCGCTTGCGCCAGGCTGCGGTTCGGGTTGTACGGCGCAAACATTCTCACCGCCCGTTCGTACAAGGCGATCGCCTCTGGAATCCGGCCCAAGGCGTCATATTGCCGCGCCCGAGCGTAGGCATCATCACCGATCGGCTCCATGCTGTCCCAGGCGCGACGCATTACGTCGTCGATACCAACGATCGAGTCATCAAGCTCCCGCGCGCGCTCGTATCCGGCAATTGCCGCCTCCCATTCGCCATTGCCTTCCGCTTCGAGCGCCTCGTCGAAGACCTCTTGCGCCAGAGTCGCCAAACCATTCTGAGCTCTTGACAGCAGGTCGGCAACATCACGATAACGAGGTTGCTCCTGGAGAATGTCTTCGAGACCACGGATGGCGGTCTGATACTCTCGCGCGTCCATCGCTGCGCGGGCCTCGTCGTAGCGACGTCGGAGCTCGGTCTCTCGAGCCAGGTCGGCTGCCCGTTGCGCCAGCTCGGCTTCGCGTTGCTGCATCTGCTCGACGGTCAGCGAAACTCGCTCTTCCTCGGCGCGACGCCGGCGCTCGGTCTCTCGAGCCAGGTCGGCTGCCCGTTGCGCCAGCTCGGCTTCGCGCCGCTGCATTTGCTCGACGGTCGGCGGAACTTGCTCTTCCGCAACCGGGTCAGGCGTAGGATCCGTTGCGGCAGCGGTCCGTTTCTCTTCATCAGCAAGTTGTTGCTTGAGCACTTCTTCAGCGGTGGATCTCAGTTCGATCACTTCCGGATGACTGCGATCGACCAGCAGGGCTCGATCCAGCAACCCAACGGCCGCCTCGGGTTCTCCGCGGTCCAGGTGAGCCTGCGCGTCCGCCACCAGCGCAGCAACTATCGTTTCGTTCGTCGGTTCGAAAGGTGCCTGAGTCGTGGCCTGGTCTGCTGTCTGATCCAGGCCGGTCTCCTCGGATGGACTGAAGATCGCTCCTGCAGCGATGATCAGGATGACGATCGTCAAGAACCCCCCAAGAATCACTGGCTTCGGCTGTCGAGCCAGCCAGGCCACCACCCCGGGCTGCGTTGCCGGCGATTGCCCGGCTGCGGGTCGGGTCTGCCTGAGCCCTCCGACACCTTCCTCAGTAGATGGATCTGGAGGCCGCTCCATGAGCACTGTGCCCTCTGGAACCGGCGGCTCCCCCAGTACGGTCTCGGCCATCCTGGAGGCCTGGTCCGGAAACTCCTCCAGGAGGATTTGATACGGCCCGATCATGACCGGAACTCCAGGCGGCACCACGGCATGCTGAATACGATCGCCGCCTATCCAGGTACCGTTCTGGGTGCCCAGATCGAAGATCTCGTACTGTCCGTTCTTGAACCGAAGCTCCGCATGGCGCCGGGACACCACCTTCTCGGGATCTTCCAGCACGACTTCGTTCTCTTCGCTTCGGCCGAAACCGACGTCCTGTTTACCGAAATCGAACTCGCTCAGCTCAATCTCGCGCAGCAACTGATCGCCGCGATAGACCAGTATCCGGGCCATTGCCGCTCTCCTATCCCTTGCCCTCGGTCATGTTAAGACACGGGTGCGTGTTGTTCAGATCGACGCTATCGAATGCGCGCCGCGCTCAGCCTATGTCGCCCGGTGCTACCGCTGCAGGCGTTCCTGTGCCCGCGCAATGTTCGCCTCTGCTTCCGCCGTCCTCGGATCTGAACGCTCAAGCAGAACAATTACCCGTTCCCACTCGAGAATGGCGTCTGCGAACCTCAGTCGCGCGAAGGTCCGCTCAGCCTCGGCGAGGTGTGCGCTGACTCGCCTTGCGCGTTCCGCCTGAGCGGCCGCCAGCCGGGCCTGCGCAACCTGGTGTCCCTGTTCCCGGTCAAGCACTGCCGAAAGAAGATGTACCGCGTGACGGAAGCGACCCGCCCGGTAGTGAAGGAGCGCCTCGTCATAGAGGGCATGCACCTCATCGACTCCGCTTAACCTCGCACGTGATGTCACACCACTGACGAGCGCCTCGTCAGGTACCGCACGCGGGCTCGGCATCGAGCGATCGTCGATTGGGCTGGCCGTTGCTTCCTGTTGCGTGTTCGACACCGTTGATTCTTCTGCCGGGACGAGAACCAGTAGCAGGAGCAGCATGACGATGAGCGTCGCGGCGGCAGCGAACGCCAGCTTGAGCATCTTCGAGAAGCCGGGTCGCGCTGGAACGGCATCGGCATCGGCATCGACCAACCTGAACTGCTGATCGCCGACCTCGATGATGTCGCCCGGTCGTACAACGGAAACGGCCACCGGCGCACCGTTCAGCCGAGTTCCGTTGGCGCTCCCGAGATCTTCCACAACGCACTGCTCTCCGTCGTAACGAACGACCGCGTGGGTGCTCGAGATGAACGACGAGTCCACCGCGATGGTGTTCTTCGTCGGATCCCGCCCAATCTGGTTCGTCTGACCGAGCTCGATGTTGAATTCAACTTCCGTCCCGTCCTGACGTTGCCAGACGAGTATGGGAAGGCGGAACCGTTCGCGCACGTCGGGTGCAGGGTCGCGTCTCATGGCTGATCCGTCGGCTCCCGGGTCAGGCTGACTGTCAGTGTCTCCTTGCTCGCTTCACCGGTGACGGCCACCGCGAGACGGAAGGATTGTCCAGCCGGTTGGATGTCCGCGCGCGTGTCGCCACCCGCTGACACCGCCGTCAGACACTTTAGTATCCCGTCCGCGATCTGCTGGTCCTGAATGGCCTCGAGCAAGTGGTGACCGATCAACGCAGACGGTGTCGCACCGATCAACTCCGCGCACTCCGGGCTAGCCTCCGTGATGCGGAAACTACGGTCGACCACAATCCAACCCTCAGTTCGCGATGACCGGGGCGCTTTGGCGGCCGATGGAAGCGGTCTCGCGACTACTCGCGGGGATGGACGGCGTTCACCAGGCGAACGCCTGGACGTGACGTTGGCCGGTTCGCTGACTGAAGGCTTCCCCGCACGCGCCCGCGAGACCAAATAATTGAGGTTGGTCGCCAGGTCCTGAAGCGGCTTCATGCCAAGCGGGTCGCTGACGGTGGTCGAGTTTCCTGCCAGCGCCAGCTCGAGGTCCTCATTCAACGCCGTGAGCCCGCGCAAAGTCATGCGCCGGAGCAATGCGGCCGCCACAAAGCCACCGAGGAGAACAACCAGCAATGCGGGACTCAGCACGATGAGCCTCGGCCCCATGCCGGAAATGGCCGGAGGCGGCCGGTAGGTGATCCACGCCACGGCCGCCCGCGGGTTGTCATGCGTGCGGACCAGTTGCACGACCTCCAGGACTTCGCCGTTCCAGGCCAACTGCGGGCGCCGAATGTCTGCGGGGTAGCCAAGCCCAGGAATGGTTGTCACCACCTCGTCGGCCCGGGAGCCGGGCGCCAGGATCCGACCGTTCAGCGACAACACGACGGCTGTTCGAATCTCTGACTGGTCGGCAACGCTCTCGGTTACACGCTGGATATCGGTTTCCATGGCCAGCGCCGCGCCGGCCTCCACGGCGAGCCACGTCGCCATCGTCTCAGCACGCTCCTCTGCGACACTGTCCAACAGCCAGGTCTGGTACCGTTGCATCGGGATGACCGTTGCCAGAAGAACGGCCAGCGCCAGGCCGAGCACCGCGACGAGGACCCGCCCACCCCATGGCACACGCGAAGTTCGAGCTTGCCTTGCAGGTTCATCGGTGACCTTGCCGAGTGTTGGCTGGCGATTCGCTCCGGAAGCTCGGGCCGGCGGCCGGGGTGGGCGCGCGACGCGGCCTTCGTGAGCGAGCGAACGGGGTTCCACGTTCGGCAATTCGCTGGCCACCTGACGCGCGGCGCCACTTGGTCCAGGCGCGTTGAGAACCGTGCGATCGCCGGTGCCCTCTGAGTCATCCGCCGCGTCGCCAGACAGCGTTTCGGTCAGATAGGTAATCGCCAGGGCCCCCACCTGTATGACATCACCCGGCGTGAGATCCGCTCGGCCGGTCTTGATGCCGTTTACAGAGATCCCGCCCTTGCTGTTCAGGTCGCGCACGATAGCGCCTGACCCAGTGCCGATAAACTCGGCGTGCCGCCGCGACAGGCTGGGATCTGCGTCGGTGATCGCACAGGCCGGATCCCGCCCCACAACCACCGATCCCACAAGAGAGACCTCTCGCCCTCCATGCGAGTCCCCGAGCCGCAGTTTCTTCGTCACGCTGGCTCTAGCCGAACTCGATCGCCTACGAGTATGCCAGCGTGGCGCAGTGTCCCCGCGGGGAGTTCGATAGTGGTAACCGTGCGCCAGCCACCAGACGCAAAGCGAAACGGCGCAAGCGTATCGACGATCCGGAGCACACGGCCCTGTTGATCAACGAACAGCACGTCGATCGCGAATCGCATGAACCATGTGTGGATCATGCTGCACCGGCGGAACACGAGGCCGTCACCCATGTCGAACGACGTTCGGCCTAGCAGACCGATCATTCGGGACATCGCGGTCTCGGCGATCGAGGCGGTCGCCAGGCGCGTGTTGGGCTGTACCAGCGTGATGTGTACTCGGCCGCGCTCTCTAGCCATAGATGAATTGCAGAAGCACCGGACCAAGGATCACGACGAGCACGGATGGAAAGATGAACAGCACGAGCGGCAACAGGATTTTCTGGGACGCCCGGGCACCGGCTCGTTCGGCTCGCTGGAAGCGCTCCACTCGCATCCGTTCGGCCTGTGACTGGAGCACCGGGCCGATCGACGCGCCCAGCACGTCTGCTTGCACGAGCACCGATATGAAGGACGACACTTCAGGAATCTCGATACGGCGACCGAACGCCTTTAAAGCCTCCGCTCGGCTCGTGCCGAGCCGGATTTCGCTGAGGATGATCACCAACTCATCGCGAAGTGGCCCGACGGCGCCGCGCTCTACGAGCCGCTGCATGGCAGCAAGAAACTCCAGACCCGCCTCAACTGTTAGCGCCAACGCATCGACGGCACCGGGAAGGTCCTTCAGGATCTGCGCTTCCCGCGTCTGCCGAAGGTCACTCACCAACCGATCGGGCAGGTAGAAGCCACCCACACCGGCGAGCACGAACAGGGCTGGATTGCTGAAGATCTCGAGTAGCTGTGCCGCGACGAGCGGTGTAAGCACCATTGCCAGCACCTTCATCGCGAGCAGGTGATCGACGGTGACCCCGCCGGCCAGGCCGGCCCGTTGAAGAGCTCTCCCGGCGGTGCCCCGATAGCGCGGCCAACCGAGACTTCGGAACAGTGGCGCCAACCGATCCAGGATGGGCAACAACATCCGGAACCAGACCGACGGTAAGCGTGAGCGATCGGGCCGATGCCCCATCACGGCATGCACCCCCATCTCACGCACCTTCATCGCACGCCCTGAGCCCGACAGCAGGTTGTACGACAGTACGCCGACGGCAACGAACATGACGGCCATCGACGCGAGATACAGTCCAGCGGTCATACACTCTCAAGAATGAGCCGGCAAGCTCAGTACGGAGGATCCGTGACCTGCCCAATGATGTATTCGGTCACTTCCCGCAGGTTTTCTTGAAACCGGTCATCGATCCCCAGGGTGTCTAGCAGCACAATCGCCATGGTCGTGATGAGTCCACTGATCATCAGAAATTCGACCGTTGTCTGCCCGGATTCACCCGCGGTGCTCATACATTCACCTTTACGAGCTTGAACATCAGGAACAACCCCATGCCGTCGAGTACAAGGACGACCAGTAGCATCATCCAGCCCAGCGGTGTCGTGAAGAACGGCCGCATGTAATTCGGATCGATGATCGAGAACAGCAGCATCAACGCGATCGGCATCAGACAGACGACGACGCCTTGCGTCATTCCCTGCGCGGTGATCGACTTGATCTTCCCTTGCACTTTCTTCCGTTCAACCACCGTATTGGCAATGACCTCGAACGTCTCGCTGAGGTTGCCGCCCGTCTCGCGAAGGATCAAGATCGAATCGGTTGTCAGCCGCACGTCAGCGAGTGGTACACGCTCGGCGAAACGGCGCAGAGCCTCATCCATCAGGCGTCCGAGCTCAATCTCTTTTATGACTCGGCCCAGCTCGTCCGCGATCGGTGGCTTCATCTCGCGTGCACCCAGTTCGAGCGCCTGCTGGAGGGTGAGGCCCGCTTGGATCGCGTTGGCCATCAGGCGTAACGCGTCAACCAGTTGATCGTCGATCGCCTCCAGTCGGCGGTGCCGCTGATAGGTGACGAAGACCCGAGGGACGAAGTATCCGGCGCCCGCGAACAGGAGCGCGGGGACAAGCCCTCCCGTCAGGTAGCCGAGCAGAAACGAGGAGAGGATGACGATGGTGATGAGACGTGTGGCGCGAGCGATCGACATGTCTTCGAACATCGCGTCGAACTCGTCCGCAACCCAGGACGCATACCGATGAATGCGCCGGCCCCACCACGTCGCGATCTCGGTGTACAGCAACCAAATGAACCCCGTGACGGAGGCCGCGAACAACACGATCGACAAGTACTTCAGCATCTCTACGCCGTCTGGTGAAGAAAGATCTCACGAGGGATCTTGATGCCGCGCCGAGCCAACCCATCGACAAAGCCGGGAACATAGCCGGTCGGGACGAACTGGCCATACACGGTGCCATCTGGCGCGATGCCAGTTTGCCGGAAGACGAAGACATCAGCAGACGTAAACGTGGTGCCTTCAATACCCGACACCTCGGTGATATGGGTAATCCGTCGACTCCCGTCCTGGAGGCGGATCTGCTGAACGATCAGATTCACCGCTGAGGCAATCTGATCGCAGATCGCTTGTGACGGGAGCTCCAGACCCGCCATCAACGCCATCGTTTCGAGACGGCTCAGCGCGTCCCGGGGCGTGTTGGCATGGACGGTGGTCAACGACCCGTCGTGTCCAGTATTCATGGCCTGCAGCATGTCCAGCGCCTCACCGCCACGACACTCACCGACGACGATACGGTCCGGTCGCATCCGCAGCGCGTTGCGCACGAGATCACGAATCGTGACCGCGCCCTCACCCTCGATGTTCGGGGGCCGTGACTCGAGCGTGATGACATGATCCTGAGGTAGCTGCAACTCCGCAGAATCTTCAAGGGTGACGATTCGTTCCTCGTCGGAAATGAACGACGCCAAGACGTTTAGTAGCGTTGTCTTGCCGGATCCGGTCCCGCCCGAGATCACGATGTTTAGGCGGGCCTGGACGGCGGCGCCCAAGAAGGTTGCCATCTGCTCCGTCAGCGAACCGAGGCGGACCAGATCGTCCACGCCCAGTAGCTTCTTCGAAAACTTTCGGATGGTCACGGCCGGCCCCTTGAGGGCCAGCGGCGGGATAATCGCGTTCACCCGAGAGCCATCTTTGAGGCGCGCGTCCACCATCGGCACCTTCTCGTCGATTCTTCGGCCGAGCGGGGCCACGATCCGTTCGATCACACCTCGGAGCTGAGCGGTATTGAGAAAGTTTGCGTCCGTCAACTCCAGCTTTCCTGAACGCTCGACGTAGATCTGGTCGAACCGGTTCACCATGATTTCGGTGACGTTCGCGTCGGCCAACAGGTCTTCGAGCGGACCAAGACCGAGCGCCTCATCCAGCACCTCTTTCACAATGCGGCGGCGGATGTCCGCCTGCTGGAGGTGGCCCGCCTCCTCCTCCACCAGCGCAAGCACTTTGGCTTCGGCACGCACCCGCACTTCCTGCCGTTTGACCGGGTCGTTCAGGTACCCGAGATCCCCCTTCTTTAGATCGATCTCTTCCACGAGTCGACGATGCAGGCGACCCTTCAGTTCCCGAAGCTCGCCTTCGTCAACCGCGACGGGGCCGGACTGCCGTGGTGAGCCTCCCCGCCGAAGGTCACCCAAGCGTCGCTGGATGATGTCCCGTCCCAGACGGTCGATGGCTTTGCAGATTGCGTGGCGCGGGGCTTTCACCAGTAGCGGAACCCTTGCCTCGACGGCGCTCAAGACCGCCAACGGGTCGTCGGGCAGCGTCGCCGCGACGCGGGTACGAAGCAGGCGCGTGAGATGGTCTGACGTCGTCCGGCCGTGTTCGGGCGCCCGGTTCACGCAGACGTACTGGGCGTCCTGCGGAACCTGTACCGACTTCAGGTAGTCCATGCAATGTCGGGCTCGTAGGATCCCGGTCGGCGTGCAATCGGAGACGATACAGACCTCATCGCTTCGGTCCAAGATACAAGGCGTGAGCTCGCCGACGCCGAGCGGCATGTCCACGACCAGCAGATCGAAGGCCGTCGCTGCAAGTTCGAACATCTTGGTCAGCACGTCGGTCGTCAGCAGGCGAGCTTCCAGCACTTCCGCGACGAAAGGCACAACCGACAGGCCGGAAGCAGTCGTGACGACGTAGGACCCAAAGAGCTCTGGAGTAAAGCGCCCCAGGAGTGGAACCATGGCGGCGAGCGACTTGGTGTGCTCCAAGCCGACGAGCCCGGCCGCTTCCCCGGGGAAGGGATGACCGCCATCAACAAGGAGCACTCTGCCGGCGTCCTGCTGATGGAGGCTCACGGCCAGGTTCGTGGCCAGGAGTGTCTTGCCGACACCTCCACTACCGGAATAGATGGCGACGGTCTTTGCCCGCTGTAACACGATACGCCTCAGCGCCGACCGGCGACGATGCGAGAGCGGATGACGACGAGCAGGTGCGTCTTCTTGTCCGCGTTGAAGTACACCGGCGCGCGCGCGTACTCGGCGCCGGGAACACTTGACACTCCTGGCAGTCCCGCGGCCGAGCCGAGCGCGCCAAAGATTCCCCCGATCTTCGACGAGCCACTGGACGGTGCGGAGATGGCCATGAGGTCAATGCCGGCGATTGCGATCGGCTCGTCGTTCACGGCCGTGAGCTCCCACCGAGCACGCCGCATGACGGCGGGATCATAGAGTGGTGAATCGTACGGAAGATTTGTCTCAACGAGAGTATTGGTGACGAAAGCTTCTTGCTCCTCAGGGGGGGGCGTTCGCAGGGTCAGCCGGATGCCGATCGGGTTCGACGGGTGATTCCGGCTGATCTCAGGGAACACGACGGGCCCACCCATGAAGATCCAGCCCTCCGTTCCTGCGGTCGCCTTCACCACGCCTTTGAACAGTCGGCGGCCGCTGGGCTCGATGCCGGTCAAATAGGAGCGGCTCACGAACCGGACGTCCGTCTCCAGTAATTCCACGTCGTATTCCACACTTGGGCTGCTCGGCTCAGCATCAGCCCCGCCCGGCTCTGCACCTGGCTCACCGAGATCAGTCGCGGGGACCGGCCCGGGGGCCGACCTGGGCGCCGGCCTGGGGGCCGGCCTGGGGGCCAAGGCACGCACCAGGTTCCGGACACCAGCCGCGTCGGCGATCGCCTGCACGGCTTCCAGATCACTTCGCCTCTCGACCGTGCCGCTGAGCACCAGCGACCCTGCCAGAGTCTGGATGTCGACATCTGGAAACGCGGTAATGAGCTGTCGAAGCTCCTGCTCCAAGCCCTCGGCTTCGCGGGTTGTTACGGTGATCAGAATTTCCAGTCGGTTGGCGTTGTTCTGATCCCACACCGTGAGCGTCGTCCGACCCACGCTGTTGCCCGTTAATACCAGCTCACGACGGCGCGACATGACTGTGTAATCGGCAATAGTCGGATCACCGATGGCAATGTCGCCGATCGCAAACCCCGGGGTCAGGACGCGCTGCTCCTTGACGAACAGCGGCTCCTCGGTCACGCGCCGTTCCGGAGCCTGCGCAGCCGCGACTGTACCTACGGCCGTCAGCACGCCGATGACGAAGGTGACACGTCGTGCGTATGAGTTCATGACAGCCCCTCGTCTAGAAAGGAGAAAGTGAAGAGAGCCCGCCCCGGAGCTCGCGCCAGGCCGGTGAAGATCGAGTCTTCACAGGAATCTCCACATTCAAAAGCCCAAGCGGGTCGAGTGGGCTCAGATCGGCGATCTGGCCCAAATCAATGTCGGATCGCAGCGCCAAGGCTAAGCTGCCGATCTGCTGGGCGAGGACCAGCTCCTGCACCTGCGGCGGGTCCACGAGTAAGGTGACGTTCCGGATCGCCGCTCCTTGAGCGCCCTGGCCGACGTTGGCCGGTTCACCCTCGGCGGGCTGCGCCTCGCCCGCCGGTGTGGGCGCGGGCCGAACGCCTCTGTGTACCTGGTTGACGGAAAGAATGAGCACGTCCTGCAGGAGCGTCCGTACCTCGGTCCTCTCGTCCTCGTATTGGACCTGGCCGCCCTCGTAGCCGCTCGGCCGACCGAACTCGAACGTGCCCAGCACATCCACGAAGTTGCCTGGTCGCACGAGCCCGGCCACGCCGGTCACATCACTCACAGCAATGGTCACGGCTCGGCGACCTCTGGGGACCTCGAACGACAAGGCAGGCTCGCCGCCACTCTCGAGCAACGTGGCGACAATCTGAGTACCTGTGAGAATCGGCACCGCCGCCACCCGGCCGACAATCTCTCCCTCAGTTGAGAACGCGGCCGGTTGAAGATAATTGGAGGGTACGCGGACGCGCTGGATCACGCTCTCGTCGAGCACCGTATTTGGCAGAATGTCGGCGGCGGCGACATAGGCATCCCGCAACTCCGAAAGCTGGAGCAATTCCGTCTCGCGACCGTTGATGTAGACGAACATCATCACCAGCGCGAGCAACCCCATCACCAGCGAGACGACCACCGCCGCGTTACGCCGCATGGGAACCTCCTTGTGTCGAGAACGGGGCGACCGACGCCCCGGTCATCACTACTCTAGGCACGTGTTCCACGGCCAAGAGCACGGAAAGATTGGGTAGTACGTCCCGGCCGCCACTTTCGTGCGCTTCAGACCGTCGGACCACACATTACTTGACAGCCGCCTTGGAGCCACCAGACCGAATTCTTCGAATATCCCCACAACCGGAATCTCGACTTCTGGAATATCTTCAGGCCGCCAGATGACCAGGTTGCGGGAGTTGCTGTCATATGCACACTTCACGGTCGCCTGGCTGTAGCAGTTGTTCTCAAAGGCCCTTTCGAACAGTTGCTGGTGCACCGCGGTAATGGATCGAAAGATTGTTTCATTGACGATGAAGATCTGGTACGCGGCTGCCATCAACACGAGCACCAGCCAAGACAGTAGGAGCGTTTCCGTCAGCGCTTGGCCCCGTTCGTTTCGTCGTGGCATGCCGGCGTCTAATGAGTGATCCACCGCCACCCGCGGTCGTAGACCGAATCGGCGACCCCGGCGGTGAGAGGTACCCCCCCTATCGTCAACTCGTACAAGGGAATCATCTGGTTCCGGTACCTTGTCACTCCTGTTATGATATCGCCACCCGTCGGTTGGGCCGCGGCGGCGGCCTCCATTGCCGGTATGGCGTTTGGGCCGAAGAAGTTATCGAACATGAGCGCCTTCGTTGCCGGCGCTCTCACGACCCAGGGGAAGACATACGGACAACAGTCGTACCGTGCGAGTCTGTACCACGGCTCCACGCTCAGAGTGTAGGGTACGGGGCACGGAAAGCACACCGGCCCCAAGCAGCACGTAGTCCAGCAAGCCCACGTATCAGATGACTGGTAGCTGTGGGGGTTGCCGCCGAGATTCAAGATCGCGTCCGGAAAGCGTTCAACGAGCCACAAATTGGGAAGCCAGCCGGAGGCCTCACCCTGCCAGACGTATTCGTCGTCAATATTCGGCCTAGTGCCTTCGTCCACCCCAGCGAGACCAACCATCCCCCATACGCCGGATCCAAAGTCGCCCATTCCACTGAAGTCCCGGATGAATCCACGATTCACGCGGTCCCAATAACCCAGCACTTCAATGTTTTCTCCCGGGAACAGGTCTCGGGCGTTGTACTTCGTCACTTCCCTCGCCCGATCTTCGGGCACGTTCCGCCACTTGAAATTGGCCGCCATGACCATCGGTTGAATGACGTTGTAATTGATCCGCGCTGCCCGGCTGACGGCGCAGACTGATTGCCCTGCGATCCGCCACGCGGCCAACGCGTACGCGCGTTGGAGCTGCCGGTTCCACCACGCCATGTGGTTCATTCCGGTCGCCAGAGCGGTGCCCCCAGTGTATGCCCCAGTGTCAGCCACAACCTGAAGGGCGATCCGGCGGTTCACGGCTTGACCGACGTTGACCGTGACGGCCACGAAGAGCACGAGCGTGAACAACATCGGCAGGACGAAGGCCAACACCTGGCCTCGCTCATCCTCCCAGCCCGAGCGTTTCCTCGGCGCGACCGGATCAGCCATCGGCGCTCCGCTGCCTATCACCCACCGCCAAGCACCTACAAAACGGTTCAACACGGAAGGCCACTCAATTCCAAGATCCAACACGGTATAGGCTTGTCCGTGTTCACGTTCCTGTTATCGCCGTGCTCTTGAATGACGCCCTGCACTTTCAGCGGCGCGAACCCGATCACTTGAATCCCTCCATCGGGAATGGCGTTGAAGATTGGCAGCCCGAACGGAACCCGGTAGGTCGCCTTGACGCCCTCCCGCAACTTGCCGCGGATGTCACGCGTCTCGGTCTCCACCGCGCACCTGCGGACCGGAGTTGAGGGGCCGAGTTCGCAGTCGACCCACGCATTCCACCAGCGCAGGTTGTCGAGAACGCCCGACGCCGCACGTGCCCGGTCGCCGTCCACCATCGCTGTCCTGGCGGCCGCAAAGGCGGCGTAGTTGACCATGTGCTTCGTGGCGATCAGCATGCACATGTGGACAAAGCCGAAGATCATCAGGAAGAGAAACATCATCATGAGCATCGTCTCCGTCATCGCTTGCCCTCGTACCGCCCGTGTTCGGTTCACCACCTATTGCACTCCCGCATCTTCCTCTGCCCGCACCGTGATCGTCGCGACGACCAACCCCAGGGAGCAACGCTTCCGCGATGGCCGCGCGGCTACTCAGCCCTCAATGCCTTCAATTTCTTGCGTCTTCCATCAACGAGTCATGGGCTTACTTTATTTGTTCGCCCATGATGGACGCCCTGACCTGTTCGACCCAGTCGTTGGCTGCAGTCTTAATCTGTGGCCAGAAGTAGCCCGTGAAGACCAGGACGATCACCGCGGCCATCAGCCCCACGATCATCAGATACTCGGTTGGCGTCTGCCCTGCTTCATCCTTGAACACGCGCTTGACGCGACCTCGTACATGTCGGCCAAAAGCCCCAGCACGCTGACACAGGGCTACCTGGTGGTAGAGCAACCAATCCTGACTTCGCATCTGCATGGAATCCTCCTCCGGGTACACTAATCGCATTACATTGGCGTCGTCAGATAGACCGACATGTGCGTGAACAGGCGCACGACGACCACTCCCAGACCGGGAACGACGATACCGGTTACGGCGATGATGATGGCACTGACCAGACCGAGTATCATGACGTACTCGACAAACGTTTGACCGCGCTCATCCCGACAAAGGGTCCGCCCCCGCGCCCCCCTGGTCATGGGGCGAGCGTCCGCACGCTCCACGCCAGGGACCTGACGAACGTTCGCAAGACGTCGGGGACGATCGAGTTGAAGAAAACCGCAACGCCGGTCAGCGTTCCAGCAATCATCAGCCATTCAACAGTCGTCTGGCCTGCTGCTGACCGGAGGCGCGATCCGATGTGCGCTGGTCGGGAACCAGCAGTTCGCATCATCCTACTCCACCCACTCGCCCTGACGAGGCAGGCCCGACGGATCCATGCGGACGGCACCAGCCACCTGCTTCAGACTCCGCCGCGGCGGCATCTCCGAACGCCTGGGCGGTTTCGGCCCGAGGGGCCCCAGCGCCCACAGCCGCGCTGTGAGCGCCAATATACACCAACCCCTCTCATGAAAAATGAAAAGGTCCAGCGTGTGCCTTCACAGGGCCGGCTGACCGATCAGCGTCGGACCCCGAACCAATCCACAAGCTTCACCTGAGCTGCTCTAAGCCGAACGGTGCCACAGGCCTTTTCAGGCGAGAGATTGTCGCGTACACTGCCCCGGCAGCCTGCCCAACGCTCGGGGACGAGGCCCGGGAGATCAGATTCAGGAGTGATCGGAATGTTCAGACAAGCCTATTCGCCATGGCCGATCGTGAGCGCCATAGTCTGCAGTTTGCTGACGGCCGCGTGTGCCTCGTCCGGCTCCAGCGGTCTGCCTGCCGCGCCTTTGACACCCACGTACTACGGTCGGACCTCGTTGGTCAGGTTCCAGCCATTGTGGCAATCGTTGGAGTGCTGCGCCCTGGAATACCCCGCAGAGGATTGGAACACGGTGAGCGGAGATCAGGAGTCGCTGGTGGCACTGGCGCCGGCGGCCGGAGATGCGATGGTGGTTCTCAAGAGGGCACGCCTCGATGTGCCGCTTACGCCCGAGGAGATTACCGATGTGTTCGCCGAGATAGAGATGGATCTCATTCGAGAGGAGGAGCCTCAAGCCGGCACGTTCCGATCGCTGACCCTGGACCCTGAAGGCGTTACCGTGATCGTGACTGAGTACACTCGGCCGGGGCCCCGGGGGATGCAGAGTATGCGGCAGTACTCCTTTCCAAAGGGCAGCTATCTCTATCGTCTTATTTGCAGCGCAGAACAGTCCCGATTCGTCACCTACGAACGAATCTTTGCACACATAGCGGCTTCGTTCCGACTGCGGCAAGAGTGACCTGCTGTTGCCGCTGATGGCGCCCGATTCGATCCCAGCAGCGGTACTCCCTCCGGATGGGCCTCTGGCCCCGTCAGCGACGGGCACCCTGGCGGCTCGACCCAGTTGGCTTTCGACCCGCCGAAACCGAAATGTCTAGAGCGAATCCGTGGCACCAGGCTGAAGGCAGCACTTGGCTTGGGCTGTTCGCGTTGACCCTCTTCATGAGCGCAACGCTGCTCTTTCTGGTACAGCCGATGTTTGCCAAGATGGTCGTGCCCCTGCTAGGCGGCGTGCCGGCTGTGTGGACGACCTGCGTTGTGTTCTACCAGTTCACGCTTCTCGCAGGATACGCATACGTTCACGCAACTTCCAGGTGGCTCAGCGTCCGGTGGCAGGCGACGCTACATCTCGCCGTCCTCGCGTTCTCGCTGCTCGTGCTCCCCATCCACGTTCCCGCCGAGTGGACGCCTGCCGCTAGTGACAACCCAGTCATCCCTCTGCTGTTCTTACTCGTGGCATCGCTGGGCCTACCTCTTTTCGCGATATCCGCGAGCGCTCCCCTGCTGCAAAGGTGGTTCTCAGCCACCAGACATCCTTCTGCCGGGGATCCCTACTTTCTGTACGCCGTAAGTAACACGGGCAGTTTGTTGGCGCTCCTTTCGTACCCCGTTTTCGTCGAACCCTTACTCGGACTCGAACGCCAGAACCAACTCTGGGCGGCGGGATACGGTCTGCTGGGCGCCTTGACTGTCTGCTGTGCCAGTGCGCTGTGGCTGTCGCGCCCCGGTCGGCGGTTGCCGAAGAGGGTATCGGTCCAACCGGACCCTGACGCTGTCGGGGGCGGAACCACCAAAGCACCCGGTCTAAGGCAACGACTGCGGTGGGTCGCGCTGACGGCGGTGCCGTCAAGCTTGATGCTGAGCGTCACGACCTACATTTCGACCGACATTGCGTCTGTGCCGCTCTTGTGGGTGATCCCACTCGCACTCTACCTCATCACTTTCGTGATGGCTTTCGCCGGGAACGCGTTCGTGTCGCACCGTCTCATGAGCACGCTTCTCCCGGTAGCCGTTCTTGGTCCGCTGCTCTTGACCATCACTTCTTTGCCCATCAGCCCAGCCTGGCGCTCAATCCCGTCGCATTACATCGCGTTGTTCGTCGCCGCGCTGGTCTGCCACCGTGAGTTGGCCCTGAGCCGACCTTCGACGCGATACTTGACCGAGTTCTTTCTCTGGATCTCAATCGGGGGCGCCGCCGGCGGTCTGTTCAATGCATTGATTGCGCCGGTGCTCTTCGAGACAACGGTAGAGTATCCGCTCGCGCTGGTGGCGGCCTGTTTGATGCGGCCGGCACGCAGCACCGATGCCAGCATCCGCGCGCGTCGGCTTGACTTCGGCCTTCCTGCGCTCACGACCCTGCTTGCCGCCGGTCTCGTACTGACTAGCCGCGCGGTTGGTCTGCCTTTTCAATCGCTGGGGACGAATATCCTCTTCTTGGGTGTGCCGCTCCTGATCTGCGCAAGCTTCTGGCCGAGGCCCGTCCGATTTGGTCTAGGGGTCGCCGGACTTCTTATCGTAAGTCTGCTCGTTTCGCGTGTGAACGATCAGACCCTGCACGTCGAGCGGGACTTTTTCGGCAGTCGGCAAGTGATCCTCGTCGACGAGGGGGAACTTCGCGGTTTGGTTCATGGAACGACGGTTCATGGGCTGCAGGCGATCGACGACAGGCGGCGACGTGATCCGTTGAGTTACTACAGCCGCGGTGGCCCAATCGGGCAAGTCTTCTCTCGTGTAACGGACGACTCTCGTGTGACGGACGACCTTGTGAATCGCCACGTCGCGGTCCTCGGCTTGGGAATCGGCACCCTTGGCTGCTATGCGACGCCGAATGAACACTGGACCTTCTATGAGATCAATCCAGCTATTGTCCGCCTTGCCCGCGACACGAGCTATTTCTCCTACCTCAGGGATTGCTCGCCAGCCTACGACATCGTGCTCGGTGATGCCCGCCTCTCGATCGCCCTTGTCCCGGACCGGTTCTACGACCTGATCGTCGTTGACGCGTTCAGCTCGGACGCGGTCCCTGTCCACTTGATGACTCGGGAGGCGGTCAACCTGTACTTGCTCAAACTCGCGCCGGGCGGCATGCTCGTGTTCAACATATCGAACCGCTATCTCGATCTCGGGCCTGTGCTTGGCAATGTCGCCCACGACGTAGGTTTGGTCGGGATTACTCGTCTCGACCCGGCTGATGCCGACGGTGCACGAGCGGAAGGAATACTGGCGTCGACGTGGGCAGTTCTCGCGCGTGTCGATGCCGACTTGGCCCGCCTGGTCCAGGACCCTCGATGGCACCGCTTGCCCACCACGGCAGATGCCCGTCCGTGGACCGATGATTTCTCGAACGTCTTCGCCGCCCTCAAGTGGAGCCGCTGACGAAGAGCGGGGCCGGATACTTGCCCTTGTCCGACGGTCGGTCCGCGGTTCAGGCAGCGGCTGAGGAAATGACCCAGAACTCGAACGTCGAACCGGTGGGAGCTTGAGTCGGCTGCGGGTTCGTGGTTCGCTGAGCCCTCACCCGTGGGAGACAGAGGAGTACCCTGCTGAAGATGACGGACTCCGGGAGACCCTCGAGCATAGGGGGTGCCGTCCTCGGTGGCCTCGCCCTTGGAGCTCAGCACGACGCTCGGATCGTGCCACTTGCGCCGACCTTAGCTCGTCGGCTATTTCTCGTGCCCGCGCGCTCGGGCGGCGCAGAAGGTTGTTCTGCTCGTCGGGATCGAACGCGAGGTGAAACAGCTCCTCGCGATCGAGGTGCGGAATCTGGATCAGCTTGAACGGGCCCTGCCGGACGACGCGCGCCTTGCGCATGTTGGCCCAGGGTTGCCCCTCCTCGATCGCACCGATCGGCTTCGTGGCCTGCCCGAACTGGTGCCCGGGACGGCGTGCGCCGAGTGCCGCGATCTCCAGCGTCACGCCGTCGACCAGCCCGCGCATGAACCCTTCGAGGGAGGCGATGTCGAAGGCCGAGTGCTCGAGGTTGTAGGTGATGTAGCCGGCGAAGGTCTGGGCCAGCGCTAGGCCCTCGTCGTAACCGCCGCGATTCACCTGTGTGTAGTAGATCGGCTGCCCCTGCTCGAGCAGCTCGAGCGCCTTGTTGATCCGTTTGGGCGTAGCAGAGGGCTGCTTCGCCGAGACACCGATCAACCCGACGGCTGCCACCGCCGCCAACACCGCACCGACCTCACTGCCTGCCTCATCGCTGACCTCCTTGCTTCATATGGCCGCGCAGGCACCGCCGAACCCGCCGCCAAGAACGGCGACGCGGCTCGGGCCGGCGCCGGTCACGGCCGAAGGATCTCGTCGAGCCGTTGCTGCGCAAGCGGCGCCACGGACGGCCCGCCGAGATAGAGCTGGCTGCCCGCGGCGGCCACCGCCTGCTCGAACGCCGACTGCGCGTCGCTGAGCCGGTTGACTGCGGTCAGGCTGAGCCCGGTCAGGTACGCCACGGTGCCGGCCGAGACCCCCGGGCCATCCGGCAGCGAGATCTGTTCCAACTCGCGAAGGGCCAGGTCCCAGTTCGCCAGGCGAATGTGGACGATGGCGAGGTTCAACCGGGCGGCCGCTTCCGCCAGCGGCGTCTCGGCGTCGGCGAGCGCATCTTCCATGTCGAGCAGCAGCGGATTCGACAGCCGACTCAGATCCGTCAGCGAGATGGCGTCCGCGACTTCGGCAATCGGCACGGTCAGGTTCCTCGAGCCGGCAGCCGAGACGACGTCGAGCCTGAGCGCACCGCGCGATCCGAGGCGCTCGAGCGCGCGGCCGACATCGGCCGCCGCGGTCACCGGGCTGCCGTCGAGGCCGACGACGATGTCACCAACGGCCAGCCCCGCGCCGTCGCTACTGCCCCCCGGAACGAGCCGGATGACCGCCGCCCCCTCGATACCAGCCAGATCGACGAGCGACACCTCGATCGACGCGCGGACGACGGGCGGCGGGGTCAGGCCCAGCGTCCGGATGACCGCGGCGCGGGAGCCCAGGTTGCTGAGGTCGAGCGGAATGACGTCAGAGGTCCCGCTGCCGGCCGCAAGAAGATGCAGCGCGAGCGCCCCCTCGCCCCCGACGATCGGCGACAGCCAGGCGACACCCTGCGCATCGAGCAGCGTGGTCCAGGCGTCGGCGAGTCCCCGCCGCTCGGCTGGGCTGAGACCCGGGTCGGCCGGCGACTGCCCGGCGGCGTTCCGTGCGGCCCTGAGGTCGGCGTCGAGGGGGGCGAACACCATCAGCCGCTGCGCGTCGTTGACCGCGTCCTCCACCTGGCGGGCTGACCGGGCATCGAGCATCTCTGCCCCGTCCGCCGCGTCGATCAGTGCGAAGCCTCTCCGCAACTCTACTTGCAGGACGACGTGGTCGCCGCCGCGCCACTCGCGGCGGTCGAGGAACCGCCCGCGAGGTGAGCGCACCTCGACGACGTGCGGCCCCTCGCAGATATCGGCGACCGGCTCGCCCGCCGCACCGCGGCGCTCGCCGTCGACGTAGAGGACCGCGCCTGGCCCGGCTTGCTCGATGACGGCGGTTGCCACGGCTGGCTCCAGCTCGATCGTGCCGGCGTCGATGTCGGTGGGCGGCTCCGGAATATTGAACGGTACGTCGTAGGGGGTGAAGCAGTCGCGGACAATCTGCAGTCGGTGCTGCCCAGGCGTGAGTCCCATGACGAGCACCGGCACCGACGGCCCGACCGACCGGACCCCCGCCAAGGTCACGCCGTGCGGTTCGCCGTCGACGACGATTTCCGCGCCGGGTGGCTGGGTCGCGACCGTCAGCGAGCCGGCGGTCCGCGTCAGCACGACCTCGAGCGACACGCTCTCGCCTGCCACGACGACCACGTCTGTCGAGGCTCCCCGGTGGCCCGGCAGACTGGTCGTCACCGTATGGGGGCCGGCGGCGACCTCGAACGTCCCCTGCGGCGACGTCATGGTGTA
Organism: Acidobacteria bacterium UBA2161; assembly: GCA_002328835.1. Lineage (GTDB taxonomy): Bacteria > Acidobacteriota > Vicinamibacteria > Vicinamibacterales > UBA823 > UBA2161. Next base: position 31,895 of record DCWN01000018.1, read on the forward strand.
GACGCGCTCGTCGATCGCGACGGTCCCCGGAGGGTCCATCTCCAGGAGGACGAGGCCGACTGTCCGTCGACGCACCGCCTCGAACAGCTCGAGCACGCGCGGAGACAGGTCCTCTGGCAGCCGATAGCCCGCGTCGACCTGCACCAGCGTTTCGAAGTCGGCCTCGGCCTCGGCAATCTGATCGAGATTAAACTTCGACTGCGCGCGGAGATCGTAGGCGCGCGACAGCGCCGTGCGCCGCGCATCTGCGTCGAGTTGAGCTGGGGAGATCACAAGCAGCTGCCCCACCAGGCGATCGAGCAGTTCGACCGCCGGCTGGAACTCGAACGCCTCAAAGAGGCGTTCGGCTTCCTGCAGCTCGGCCTCGGCGACCGCCGGCGTCTGAGCACCCGCCGGAACCAGCGCTCCATAGACGAAGACGACCGCCAGCAGCGCGACACCGATCGGAGCCGCCCGCGCGCGCGTGGCCCTACTGCAGCACGAAGACAATCTTGTCCCGCTCATCGGCAACATAGAGACGTCCCGCCGGGTCAATCGCCATCGCCGTGGCGCGGTCGAACGCGTTCGGCGCGTCGTCCGAGGCCGGAACCCGCATCATGAACCGACGGTCGCGGCCGAAAATGTACACCCCCTCGCGATCGAGGACGTAGAGATGCCCGAAGACATCGAACGCCACGTCGGCCGGGTTGTCAATGCGATAGAGATTGTCCACGCGGGTCGAGAGGCGCGCGATCTGTCGCCCGGCATCGTAGACGTGGAGCCCGTCGTCGTTATCGAGGACGGCGACCCGGTCCAGGGGATCGATCGCCAGGCGCTCGGCGCGGACGTCAGCGTACTCCCCGATGTAGATGCCGGTCCGCGAGAAACGCTGGATGGTCTCGGCTTGCCGATCGGCGACGAGCCAGTCACCGGTCGACGTCGCCACGAGGGCATCGACCTCGTTCAGGGTGCGCGCATCGTCCCGGTCGGGCACGACGAATCGCACCGATTCACCGTTCACGCGCTGCAGCACGCCGCGCTCGTTCACGACCACGGGGCCGTCGGGCCCCACGGCCAGCGCCCGCGGCCGCTCGGAGGCCGGGAGCGGGCTCGGCCGGAGCGAGGACACGGCGCGGTCGGTGGCCACCACCACGTTGCCGTCGGGCAGCGGCGCGAGCGCCACCACCTTCCGAGTCGTCCGACCGCCCGCGTCGGCCGACGGCTCAATCGCATACGCCGTCTCGGGCGGTCGCACGAAGAGCCGATAGAGAATCGTCGTCCGCGCGAGCGCGTCGGCCGCCTCGGGTCCATCGCCAGACTCGTCGCGCACCCGCTGAAACTCCTCCATGGCGCTGATCGGATCGTTCATGAGGACGGCCATCCGGCCGGCGCCCAGTCGGGCGCGAATCGCCCACGGATCCCCCGGGTGTTCGGCGACCACGCGCCGGTACCCCGCGAGCGCCTCGGCAGGCTGGCCGGCCAGGCGAGACCCCTCGGCGATGTAGAACAAGGTCTGCGACACGGCCGAACTGTCCGGGTAGAGTCGGAGCCCACGCTGGAAGTTCGACACGGCATCCTGGATGTCGCCCTCGGTCAGGCTCCGCGCCAGCGCCGCTCGGCCGAGCACGACGTAGGCCTCCGGCGCGGCATCGCCCTGGGAATAGCTCCGGTTGTTGACGATCCGGTCGGCCGCTGCCGCCGCCTGATCGACGGCGCCGCTCACCTCGAGATGGTACCGCGCGATCTCGAGGATCGCGTTATCGGCGACGGCGCTCTCGGGATAGAGATTGGCGACGGCCTGGAAATCCTCGAGCGCCTCCCGGAAGTTGCCGTCGCGGACGAACACGAGGCCGCTCTCGAAGCGGCGCGCGGCCAGTTCCTCGTCCGCCTGTCCGGCCGCCGGTGCCGCGAGCACGAGGCCGCAGATGCCAATCAGGAGCCACAGCCACGCGGCACGTAAGATGGCGCGGCGCGGGCGATCGTGCCCGGTGGTTGATGGACGGCGCGCGGAACAACTACTCATCGGCACTCATTGTCGGCTGAAGGTCACCTGGACCGCCGCGCCGGGCTCGACCGACAGCGGCTGGCTCGTGTTCTGGGCCGCATCGGGGCACAGCCGCGACACGGTGTGACGGCCTGCCGCGATCGGCTGGTTCTGAATCGGTGGGAATCCCACGGTCTGCTCGTCGATCAGAATCTCACAGTTGCCCGGCCGTGAGAACACCGTGACCGTGCCGGCCGCGCCGACGGGAAATTCCCGCCGCTGATCGGCGGCGACGTCGGCCGTCACGCGCTGGTCGAGGAACAGTTCTTGATTGCGGACCCGCAGCGTGACGGCACCCGCCTGGACCCGGATCTCGTGCTCGGTGGCGGCGTTGCGCACCCGACGGTTGCCTTGCCAGACCTCGAACAGATACGGTCCACTGAGGACGAGGCGTCCGGTCGGCACCGGCGCGCCGAGCGTCGCCACGATCCGTAGCGTCGGGCCAGACGCCTCGGGAACCTCCAGATCTACCGGCTGGAATCCGCCGCGCGTCAATCGGATCATCTGGGGGAACCCGCCCCGAAACGGCACGGTCGTCGGCGTCTGCACCTGCACCGTCTCGCCCTCGAGCAGCAAGATGTCCTCGCCGTCGAAGACCACTCGGGCACCCGTCGGGTCCGAATCGACGCTGAGCGCGTACACCGGATCGGGGCCGCTCGGCGGCGGCTGGACGATCCTCGGCACGGTCGGCCAATCGACCGCGGACCCGACCGCGGACCCGACCGCGACATAGGCGCCAACACCGACCGCGAGCACCAACGCCGCGGCTCCGGCGAATCGGGGCCAGGTGCCGCGACGCCGCGCGAGCGCCGACGCGGCCTCCGCGCTGGGGCGCACCCCCGGCACGGCGATGTCGCCCGCCGGCCGGCCGAGGCTGGCGACGCCGCGCGCGACCACGATGTCGCCGGCAGCCTCCCCAATCGCCGGCCGGCGGGAGGGCTCGGCGAGCGCTGTCTCGCACACCAGCCGCAGGGCAGTCAGCAATTCGTCGGCGCTCGCATACCGGGCCTCCGGTTGCTTCTGCAACGCCCGCGCGACCACTTGCTCGAGCGCTTCCGGTACGGCGGCGCGCAGCGATGCCGGTTCCTCATTGAGAATCTGGTAGGCCACGGCCGCCGGCGAGTCGCCCTTGAACGGCGCGCCGCCCCCGAACAGCTCGTACATCAGCGCGCCGACGGCAAACACGTCGGTCCGCACGTCCACGGCCTCGCCGTTGAGTTGCTCGGGCGACATGTATTCCACGCTGCCCGCGGGATCGCTGAAGCTCGGATCGCTCCCGCTGCGCTTGGCGATGCCGAAGTCGAGCAGCTTCACCGTGCCGTCCTCGAGCACCCGGACGTTGCTGGGTTTGATGTCGCGATGGATGACGCCCTGCGCGTGCGCGAACGACAGTCCGGCGCAGAGCTGGATGACGAGCTGCACGCGGTCGGCCAGCGCCAACGGCGGGGAGCGCCGCATCAGGCCGTCGAGATCTGTGCCGTCCAGGAACTCCATAACGATGTAGGGAGCACCTTCGGCTTCACCGAGTTCGTAGATCGTGATGATATTAGGGTGCTGCAGTCGCGCGGCCGCCCGCGCCTCGCGCTCGAAGTGGTCGGCAGAACTCTCCTCGTCGTCGCCGAACTCCCCCAGAATGCTCTTGATAGCGACATCCCGGTCCAGGACCGGGTCGTGGGCCCGATAGACGACCCCCATGCCGCCCTGCCCCACCCGCTCCAGGACGCGGTAGCGGCCGATCATGCCGAGGCTGACGAGCACCGTCTCGTCGGCGTCGGGCTCGGGCTCCGCCGTTGCCGGCGCCGCTCGGTCGACGCATCGCAGATCGACCAGCAGCGCCTCGACACCCTGGTAGCGGTCCGCGGGATCCTTTTGCAGGGCGCGCGCGATGATCCGTTCGAGGGCGGGCGGCACACCCTTGAGGGGCGGCGGCGGCTCCTCGACGACCTTCCGCATGACCAGCGGCAGCGACTCTGCCGCGAAGGGCTTGCGGCCGCTGACGAGCTGATAGAGGACGGCCCCGACCGAGAAGATGTCGGACCGGTGATCCGCCACCTTGCCGCGAACCTGCTCGGGCGACATGTAGTCGGGCGTCCCGAAGATCAACCCGCTGCGCGTCAGCTTGGACGACGCGATCCGCGCCAGGCCGAAGTCCAGGATCTTGATCGTGCCGTCGGGCGTCACGAAGAGATTGGCCGGCTTCAGATCGCGATGAACGATCGACCTGCCGTGCGCGAAGGCCAGCCCGTCGCACATCTGGCTCATGATGTCGAGCGCCCGGTCGAGCGGCAGCCGTTTGCCGCCCTTCAATTCGGCCGACAGGCTATCGCCCGCCAGCAGCTCCATCACGAAGAACGCGCGACCGTCCTCCTCGCCGAAGTCGTAGACCTGGATGATGTTGCGGTGGCGCAGGTCGGCCGCCGCCCGCGCCTCGCGCCGGAAACGCTCCTGCGTCTCTTCGACCTCGGCGACGTTGATCAGCAGCATCTTGAGCGCGACCTCGCGCTGGAGCTGCGTGTCCCGCGCTCGGTAGACGACACCCATGCCCCCCTTGCCGATCCGTTCGATCAGCTCGTAGCGTCCGATTCGCTCAGGGATCTTCTTCGGCTGCGCGCCCATCGACGCCGTCGGAGCGTCGTCTTGACCGGTCATTCCTCGTACCGAATGCCGAGGGCCGTGACGTTGTCACTCGCCTTGGCGTCGAGCGCCACGTCGACGATCCGCTGCGTGAGCGCGGCGACGTCAGCGCCGTCCGACAGCATCGCACCGAGGGCGGCGTCGTCGAGTGTCTCGTGCACGCCGTCGCTGCACAGCAAGAGTGTCTCGCCGTCGCGCACGAACTGCTCCTTGACCGCGACCTCCGTCTCCTCGGTGGCCCCCAGGACGTTCGTCAGCACGTTGCGCATCGGGTGCGAGGCCAACTCCACCTCATCCCCGTCTTCCTCGCATGCGAGAACGGTCGCGATCCAGGAATCGTCCTCGGTCAACTGCGACAGTTCTCCAGCGTGCCAGAAATAGAGGCGGCTGTCGCCGACTCCGGAATAGACCAGCCGATTGTCCTGCACCAGGGCCGCGACGATCGTGCTGCCCATGCCCGTGTACTCGTCGCTGCTGTCGGCGGCCCGGAACACGCGGCGGAAGGCGCGAGGCGCAGCGTATTGCTTTGAGCCGCGCCTCGTAATGACATACACAGGGACGCCGTTGGTCGCTGGATCCAAGCAGTTCTCAGGCGGCACCGCTACTACTTCCATTCCTCAAAAGCTCGCTTGAGCGCTTCCTGAAGTGTCGCGTGGTGCTTCTGAACCTCACCGGACTCAAGGGTAAGGACATAACGACGCCAGCGCGAATCGTAATCCGCCTTTACGCCGGCCTGCTCGAGCATCTCGGTTACTTCATTACTCCGCGAAAGTGCCAACCCAAGCCGGAGCCACTGTTGCGCGGCTGGAAAACATCGAGGTTGTCAGGTTTGCCATTGCGGGCGAGGCCGATGAAGTGCTTGTTGTACTTGGGTTCAAGCTGCTGATCATTCAGCTTGATGAGTTGAACGACCTCGTCTACAAGAGCAAGGATTTTCTGGGGCTTCGGCAATGCGATCCTGCAGCCAGCGCTCGTCCAGTTCGGGATGATCCTTAAGTGACAAGCGTTCATGCTTCGTGAACTTCAGCACGGATGTCTTCTGTCTCTGTTCCGCACGGCATTGCCACCCACCGACCCGCGCTGAGCCGGAGACGCCGCTACCTTATTACCGATCCCGCTTGCTGGGTTCGGTGCCGTCAGGAGACGGCCACCGTGCATGGCCCGGTCAGCCGCACTCATCGACATGGTCAAACACATGGTCAGACACTATTGTAGCGATCATTTTACCAGCGCCTAGCTTTACGTAACTTGTTGAAAATAAAGTGCCGAGGGTGGGGATCGAACCCACACGAGCCGTAAAGCTCACAGGATTTTAGGTCCTGAGCGTCTGCCAGTTTCGCCACCTCGGCGTTGTCACGAGCGCCGTGTCGTCGCGACCACGGCGTCGATTCTGGCAGATTCAGGGCGCTACGTCAGCTGCGGTCGGAACCAGCGGCTGAGCGACGCGCCCTGGCACGGCACAGAGGAAAGAGGCGGCGAACGGCCGACCGACGAGCTGTAGACGACGTAGATCTCTGTCGGCTCGGTCGGTTCCTGTTGGATCAATTCGCCGGCCGGCTCGGCCCGGTCCCAGGCCGGTTCGGTCAGCAGCCCGTCGAGCTCTATCGTTTCGTCGTCGGCGAGTTTCAGTGCCCGGAAGGAGCGCGGTTCGTCGGCGGGCGTCTCCTAGCCGGCCACCGACGCGGAAAGCAGGACGACGGCGGCCAGACCGAGGGCACGGACGCAAGGGATTCGGCGCATGATCTGACGGGAAGGCGAGGACCGGACCGCAGCCCTCAGTCAGTCCAGACGGGCGGCCGCTTCGCCAGGAACGCCGTGACGGCCTCGGTGACGTCGGGCGTGCGCATCAGTTCGTTGAGATAGAGCCGCTCGAGATCGGGGAGTACGCGGGCCACGTGCTTGCGGAGGCCGAACCGGGCCGCGGCCGCGGCATGGCGGAGCCCGGACGCGGAGCGCCCGGCGAGGTGTTCGTCGAACCACGCACCGACCTCAGCATCGAGTCGATCACGTGGCACCACGCGCGTCACCAGCCCCGCCTGTTCCCACTCTGCGGCAGGTCTGGTCGCGCCCGTCAGGATCGCATCGGTCGCCCGCGCGTAGCCGAGGCGCGGGGGCAGCAGCGCCGCCGCAGCCGGGGGGAACGCGGCCAGGGCCACCTCGGGCACGCCGATCACGGCATCGTCGGCCGCGAAGATGAAGTCGCACGCCAGCGCCAGTTCGAACCCGCCGCCGAGACAGCGCCCCTGGACCACGGCCGCCGTCGGCACCGGCACGTCGAGCAAGTCACGGATCATCTGGTGCATGGCGGGCAGCATCCGCTCGACCTGCCCTGGGGCGTGCTCGCTGATGCTGGCCCCGAAGCTGAAGTGCGGGCCGCCGCCCTCCAGGGTCAGCAGCCTCACCGAGCGCAACTCCTCGAGCTTGGCCAGTTCGGCGCTCACCCGCTCCACCATGGTCGTCGTGAGCACGTTGCCCTTGGGGCTATCGAGGACGATCCGCGCCAGTGTCTCGTTCCGCTCGAGTGTCAACCTCACCTGTTCAGCCATCATCACCTATCGCTATTCGTTAAACGGATCCGACGACGATCGCCCGCGAATCGAGCTCGGCAACGACGGAGGCGACGTCACTCGTCGGCGCGTCGCAGACGAAGTTCTTACAGAGATACGCGGTCGCCCGACCGTCGAGCATCGTCATCTCACCGACCCACGGCAGCCGCTCCGCCAGGCGCGCCTGGTGCGCGCCAGGTTCGACGAAGACCGCGATTAGCCCGGGCGCGTAGAGGCCTGCCAGTGCGGCGAGCATCACACGAGTGTCCGCCGCGTTGCGCCGCCCGACGACCACCACCTGGGCCCGCGCCTGGTGATGCACCGAGAGTGCGGCCATCATCATAGGCACGGCGCGAGACGGCGGCGCACCCTCGACGCCGAGGCGTCCCAGCGTGCGATCGAATCGCGCCGACGCGGCGGCGTCCTCGGCCAGCTGCCCCAGTGTCTGCAGGTTCATCGCCGACACCGAACTGGCCGCGGGCTCCGCCCCATCGTAATCTTCCTTCAGCCGGAGCAGCACGGACGAGTCCTCGCCCGTCGTCGCGAACCATCCCCCGTCCTGATCATCCCAGAACAGCTCGTCCTGCCGCCGTTGCAGCGTCTCGGCCCAATCGAGCCAGTCGGGATCGAAGTCGGCCTGGAACAGCTCGAGCAGCCCCCAGATCACGTAGGCGTAGTCCTCGCTGTAGCCGTCGATCGCGGCTCGACCGTCGCGGTAGCGCCGCAGTAACCGGAGGTGGTCGGCATCCCACAATGTCTCGCGCAGGAACCGCGCCGCCGATTGCGCCGCCGACAGGAGCGGCGCCGCCGCAGCGTCGTCCGCCTGCAGGACACGCGCGGCCCGGGCGAACGCGGCGATCATCAGCCCGTTCCAGCCCGCGAGAATCTTCTCGTCGAGGTGCGGCCGGGGACGCTGCGCACGGGTACGGTGCAGCACGGCGCGCGTCTTCGCCAGGACCGCCGTCGCGTCGTCGACCGACCGGCCGGTGAGCCGCGCGACGTCATCGATCGCCCGCGCCTCGTAGAGGATGTTCTGCCGGGTGAACTCGCCGTGCGGGTCCTCGGGCGCGTTGCCCTCCGGGGCGGTGCCGTAGCGCGCGCAGACGACTTCGGCGTCGTCACCGAACAGCGCCTCGATCTCGGCGACGGTCCAGACGTAGAACGCCCCCTCGCGCTTCTCGGGATGGTCGTCGCCCACCGGTCCCGGGTCCGGTGGCAGGCTGTCGGCATCCTCGGCCGAATAGAACCCGCCACCCGGGGCCGTCATCTCTCGTCCGACGTAGGCCAGCGTGTCGAGCGCGACGTCCTTGTAGGCAGCCAGGCCCGTCGCCTGGTGCGCCTCGAGGTAGGCCAGCACTAACTGGGCCTGGTCGTAGAGCATCTTCTCGAAGTG
>DCWN01000018.1:40786-64684 GCA_002328835.1 Acidobacteria bacterium UBA2161
GCGCGTTGTCGTAGAGCATCTTCTCGAAGTGCGGCACCCGCCACTGGGCGTCGACCGAGTAGCGATGGAAGCCTCCGCCCACCTGATCGCGCATGCCGCCGCCGGCCATCGCCGTCAGCGTCGCGTCGACCATCGGCCGCGCCGCGCCGGTGCGGGCGTACTCCCGCAGCAGGAAGAACAGGTCCGACGGACGCGGGAACTTCGGCGCGTCGCCGAACCCACCCCACTGCGCGTCGAACGTCTGTTGATAGTCCTCGACCGCCGTATCGAGCAGCGCGGGGCCAGGCACTGGGCCCGATGCGACCTCGCTCCCGCCCAGGGCCGCGAGCCGCGCCACGACGCCATCGGCCGACTCGGCCACCCGATCGCGTTCGACCGACCAGGCTCGCGCCACCTCGCGCAGGACATCAACGAAACCGGGCCGACCCCATCGCGCGAACGGCGGAAAGTAGGTGCCGCCGTAGAACGGCTTCAACGCCGGCGTGAGCCAGACGCTCATCGGCCAGCCGCCGCCACCGGTCGTGGCCTGCACGAATCGCATGTAGACACGGTCGACGTCGGGCCGCTCCTCGCGGTCGACCTTGATCGAGACGAACCCGCCGTTCAGGACGTCGGCGATCTCGGTGTTCTCGAACGACTCGCGCTCCATCACGTGGCACCAGTGACAGGTCGAGTAGCCGATCGAGAGGAAGATCGGCTTGTCCTCCTGCCGGGCTCGCGCGAACGCCTCGTCACCCCACGGATACCAGTCCACGGGATTCGCGGCGTGCTGCAGCAGGTAGGGACTCGGCTCGTCGGCCAGGCGGTTCGGCATCAGTGACTCGCTGGCGGCCCGTGTCATTTCAGCCGCGCGAGGGGCATATTCCCCACAGCGGGCGCGCCTCGGCGCACCCGGCGTCCAATATCGGCGGAAATGCGGCGGCCTGTGCCACCCGAGTCTGGCACTGAACCTGCTCGTAAGACCCATATGGTTCGGTTACATTCCCCGCCTCTCCCGCGCTCCGCGGGGGACTCTGCCTCATCCAACGCGCCCGCCTAACCGACGCAGGGAGGCATCATCTGATGGGTCCCTGCCGTGCCTCGACAGACGCGCGCGCCGGGAGCCGAAGCGGCGCGCACATGGCACGCGAGCGGACCCTACACGAGATTCGCAGTCTGATTTCGGGTCTCGGCCTTCGACCCGCCGGTCTCGGGTTCCTTCCAGCTCGGATAGGAGCCGAGCGTGCGAACGAGCGGCGCGAATTCGGCGAGGTGTATGAGCGCCCGAGCGCAGCGGAAGTCCTCGCGGTCCGCCTTGAGGTCGGCGAAGAAGAGATACTCCCAGGGCCGGCCCGGGATCGGGCGAGACTCGAGCTTGCCCAGGTCGATGTCGCGGAGCGTGAACACACTGAGTGCCTTAAACAGCGCACCAGGTTCGTTCGGCACTGAGAACGCAATCGTCGTCTTGTCGGCCTTGCCCTGCGTGAGCGCCTCGGTCGAGATGACGAGGAACCGCGTGATGTTCTCGGCGAAGTCCTGGATGCCCGTCTCGAGAATCGACAAGCCGAACACCTCGGCGGCCCGATCGGAGGCGATGGCCGCCGCGTCGGTCATCTTGCCGTCGGCGATCATCTTGGCGCTGCCGGCGGTGTCATAGTTCGCGACGATCTCGACACCCTTCAGGCCGCGGAGAAACTGCTCACACTGCGCCAGCGCCTGCGGGTGGGAGTAGACGCGCTTGACGTTCTCGAGGCGCACACCCTCGAGCGCCACGAGGTTATGGACGACCGGCAGGTGCACCTCGGCGACGATCGGCAGCTCGTGACGGAGGAGCAGGTCGTAGTTCTGTCTGATCGTGCCGCCGATCGTGTTCTCGATCGGCACTATGCCGTGCGTCGCCTTGCGATTCTGGACGGCGTCGAAGACGTCCTCGAAGGTTTCGCACGGCATCGGCTCGGCGGAAGGCTTGAAGCGCAGCCCCGCGGCCTCGCTGTACGCCCCCGGGGCGCCCTGAAACGCGATACGCATCTGTCGTGCCCTTTCCTTCGCTGGTGTTCAGCTGGCCGACCGCGGGAATCCGCTCGCCGTTCGGGTCTCGGCCGCGCGGCGCTCGCGCAGTTCCTCGAACGACTGCCGGCCCTGGGCGGCGGCCACGCGCGCCCGCTCGGCCACTTCGCGCAGCCGCTCGATCTCGCGCGACATGTTGTCGAGCCAGGGGCCCAGTTCCTCGCGGACGCGGCGGCCCTCGGGGGTCAAATACAGGTAGCCCAGTACCCCTCCGGCGACCGCGCCGACGAGCGACGCCACGGCAACCTGCGATCGTTCTTCCATGCCCTCTCCCCCCCACTCAGGCGGCTCTTTCCCGCCCTAGGCGTCCCTCCAGCTTACGTCATTTCGGCGCCGGATGCTCCACACCCCATCCCTGCCGGCCGACGAGCGGCACGAAGACACAGCCCTCGCGGGTCTCCTCGGTGACCCGCTCGCCCGTCCGCCGCAGGACCATCAGGTGCTGCAGCTCGGAGGTGCCGACCGGCACGACCATGCGCCCGCCATGGGCGAGCTGCGCGGTCAGGTCGGCCGGGACCCTCGGCGCACCGGCGGCGACGAGCACGCCATCGTAGGGCGAGAACGCCGGGACGCCGTCGCTGCCGTCGCCCTCGAGCACGGTGACGTTCAAGCACCCCAACCGACCCAGCGTCGCCCGCGCCCGAGCCGCCAGCGCCGGGCGGCGCTCGATCGAGACCACGCTCCGGACCAGCCGCGCGAGCAGCGCGGCCTGATACCCCGAGCCCGTGCCCACGTCGAGCAGATGGTCGTCGGGCCGGCACTCGAGCGCCGCGGTCATCGCGGCGACAATGTAGGGCTGCGAAATGGTCTGGCCCTCGCCGATCGGGATCGGACGGTCCTCGTAGGCGTGGGGCCAGTCCTTCTCGGGCAAGAACTCGTGGCGCGGCAGCTCGCGCATCGCCGCCAGAAGGCGCGGGTCCCGAATGCCACGCCGCGCGATCTGGTCGGCGACCATCGCTGCGCGCCGCGCGGCTAGCTCGTCGGCGTACACAGGCTCGTGTCTGGTGCGGCTCAGACGGGCTCTTCGAACTGGGAATCCACGACCTTCGCGTAGCAGTCGGGACAGATGCCGTGACTGAACCTCAGATTGGAGTGACGCGCCAGGTAGCTCTCGACCTGGCTCCAGTAGTTCTGGTCGTCGCGCACCTTCTTGCAGTACGCGCAGATCGGCAGCAGCCCCTGCAACTGCTTCACGCGGGACAGCGCCGTCTCCAGCGCGTCGACCCGCTGCGCCAGAACCTGCTGGAGCCCGACGATCCGGATGCCGACCTCGAGGCGCGCCCGGAGATCCTTCGGATGAAACGGCTTGACGATGTAATCGTCCGCGCCGGCCTCCAGCCCTTCGATGACGTCGTCGCGGGCCGCATTGGCCGTCAGCAGGATCAGGTAGACCGGCGTCGAGGTCGTTGGCCCTTGGCGGAGCGTCCGGCAGATGTCGACGCCGGTCACCTTCGGCATGACCCAGTCGAGGATCGCCATCGACGGCGGCTCGTCGCGCTCGAACTCCGCGAGCGCCGCCAGGCCATCCTCGCAGACGACGACCTCGTGCCCCCACGACGTGACCTTCGCCTCCACGAGATGGCGGGTCACCGGCTCGTCGTCTGCAATGAGAATGCGCATTGCCGTGCCGGGAGTGGTGCGCGAGGCTGTTCAGGCCACGTCGGGCCTCGAAGGACGATCAGGCGCCGGCGGGTTCGGTGATGCCGACGCTGGCGTCGCCGTCGGTCCCGGCCGATTCCATCGTCTGCACGACCTCCTCGAACGCCACCAGGTCGATGGCATCGAAGTCGGCCGGGCAGCCAAACTCACGCGGCTGCGGCGCAGTGGCGTTGCCGAGCGCGACACACAGCCCGCAGCCGATGCAGGCGTCGATGCGGACGGCGCAGACGAGACGGCCGTTCTCGTCGGGTTCCTCGGTGATGCAATCGGCCACCGGGCACGCCGCCTGGCAGATCGAGCAGGCCAGCGCGCCGAAACACCGATCAGGATCGATGACCGCGATCTTCCTGGGCGCCCGCTTCCGAGGCCCGGGCATCATCTTCGTCCACATGACGATGATTATAGCATCGCCCTCGGGTCGGCTAGGCGAAGCCTGCCAGCTCGGCCGTGAGAATCTTCCGGCACTCCGTGCAGGTGATGACCCGGCCGCGGCGCGGCAGGGTCGACGTGAAATTCACCCGTGACCGGAGCAGTCGGACGACCGCCACCTCCTCCAGTTCCTTCCCGCAGTGCGGACAGATCACCGGATACTCCAGGGTGTAGGTCGCTTCGGCCGGACGGCCCGACGCGTCTTCTGACATCTCGCTCCTCGAATCTGGGGTCTCCGGCCGGCGCTACTGCGACCGTCCTCTCCCCGCAATCGGCCAAACTTCCGAAACCTGTTCGCCACGCGCGGCGTGCAGGTGATCGTACAGGTTCACGGTGGGATCGCAGTGCGGGATCGTCAGCCGCACCTTGTCGCCGACGGCAATGGGCTCCGAGGGACTGCTCAACTCCAGAATGCCGTGCTCGTCGCCGCCGAACCGGTAGGTGACCCCCTCGATGTCCCGCAGGCGCGGCGGTTCCTTGTCGGTGGCGAACGCCTTGTAGCCGGCGTCGACGGTGATTCGCCCGTCGACAGGCTGACTGATGGCCGTCGCCAGGACGTAGAGCGACGGCTCGAAGTCGTCGAAGACCGGGCCGCCCCGGCCACCGATGTCGCGGTAGTTGTCGTCCATGAAGATGTAGGAGCCGGCCTGCGAGTCGGTCATGCCGTCGATCTCGCGGTCGATATCGTAGGTGCCGGTACCGCCTCCGGTGACGACGTGCACGTCCAGACCGGCGCGACGTATCGCACCCACGGTCTCCATGACCTCGCTCATCGTCTCCGTGTACTGCTGACGCCGCGCCTCCCAACCCACCACATGCTGGAGCCGGCCGGCGTAGGCCTGTACGCCGACGAGTTCGAGCCCATCGGCGCCCGCCACGGCGCGCGCCAGCGTCACAGCCTGGTCCCCGAGCGCGATTCCCGTCCGGTCGTCGCCGGCGTTGAGATCCACGACGACACCGAGCGTGATGCCGACGGCGCTCGCGCCGTCGCTCAAGTCGCGGACATTCTGCAGACGGTCGGTCACGATCTGCAGCGTCGGGGCCTGCCGGGCCAGGCCGAGCAGCCGAGCCAGCTTGCCGCGCGTCGCGATCGGTGAGGTGATGAGGAGGGGCTCGATCCCTGCTTCGACCATCACCTCCGCTTCGCTGATCTTGGCCACGGCGATGCCAACTGCACCGAGGTCGAGTTGCTGCCGCGCGATGACCGGACACTTGTGGGTCTTGGCGTGCGGGCGCAGCGACGTCGCGCCGCCGGCGTACGCGTCGCGCATCGTCCGCAGATTCGCCTCCAAGTGATCGACGTCGGCCACGAGCGCCGGCGTGGCGAGATCCCAGAGACGCATCGGGTCGGGTAGCGGGATCCGACGGTGGCGTTGGCCGGCCTGGAGCGGAGCCGCACCGGTGATGGCGACCGCGCCGATCGACGAGCCGAGAAACGCGCGGCGAGAGATGCTCATGATGGTGTCGTGACCGACGCGGCGGACGTGCTCACTGGCCGTGCGGACCCGTCCAGCCCTCGCGCAACAGCTCCTGCTCGAGCGCAGTCCAGCGCTCGAAGGCTCGCTGCGACGACGTGAATCGCTCGGTCGTCTCGTGTCCGTCCGCGGCGACCACGACGAAGTCGTAGCCCGGACCGTGCGGATCCGCGCGCAGCTGGCACGTCGTACGTTCGTCGCCCCGCTGAAAGGACCAAATCACGCGTTGGGACTATCGGCGCTTCTCGGGAGCGGCATTACGCGCCGGCCCTGCCGCGACGCCGGACCGCGATCGCGGCGCGGGCGTTCACCCGGCGGACGAGAGCGCGCGCAGGTAGGCCGCCACCGTCTCGGCCAAGCCGAGTTCGAGCGCGTCGGCGACCAGAGCGTGGCCGATCGACACCTCGAGGATGCCCGGCACGTGCTGACACAGCGTCGGCAGGTTGTGGAGATTGAGATCGTGGCCGGCGTTCACGCCGAGCCCGGCACGCTCGGCCTCACCGGCGCAGTCGGCGCAGGCATCGAGCTCCTTGGCCTGGTCGGCCGTGCCGAATGCTGCCGCATAGGGCTCGGTGTAGATCTCGATCCGGTCGGCGCCGACCGCGGCCACCGGGCCAATCAGCGACGGCTCGGGGTCCATGAACAACGAGACACGGATGCCGCGCGCCTTGAGATCCGCGATGACCGGGCGCAGCCGGGCGCCGTCCGCGTCGAGGTCCCAGCCGTGGTCGGACGTGCGCTGGTCGGGGCTGTCGGGCACCAGGGTGCACTGCGCCGGCACCACCTGATGGACCAACTCGAGAAACCTCGGGGTTGGATTGCCCTCGATGTTGAACTCGACACCCGCTTCCTGGGTGAAGGCCGACAGATCGACGACGTCCGACGGGCGTGTGTGCCGCTCATCGGGTCGCGGATGCACCGTGATGCCGTAGGTGCCGGCGTCGACGGCGATGCGCGCCGCGCGCTCGACATCGGGCATCCCCACATCGCGCGTGTTCCGCAGCAGCGCCACCTTGTTGAGATTCACGCTGAGTCGCGTCATGGGCAGCATCTTAACCCTAACTTGACGTGCACGAATTCGTATAATACGATATCGTATAATCCGAATACGTAATATCTTCGCCTGACCGCCCTGGCCCGAAGCCCCGATGCCGCTCGACCTGATTCCCAGCCTCCAAAAGGCCGCCCATCTGCTCGCGCTGTACCTCGAGCGGTTCCGGCGCGACTACGGCGTCACCCAGCCGGAAGCGCAGGTTCTGGCCATGCTCGACCTCCGGCGGCGGTCGTCGATCCGCGACCTGCAGCGGGTCCTGGGGCACAAACCGTCGACCTTGACCAGCATCCTCGACCGTCTGGTGGCCCGGGGCTTCGTGACCCGCGAACCGGGCCGGACCGATCGGCGCTCGTTCGACGTCAAGCTGACCCGGGCCGGCGCCGCGCCGGCCGCGGCCATTCGATCCGCGCTCAGCACGCTCGAAACGAAGGTTGTCCGCCGCACCGGTGTCACGGATGCCCGCACGCTGGCCAGCGTGGCCTCGACCCTCGAGGAACTCGTAGGCGGTCGGCAGGCGGAGCGAGGCGCCTGATGCGAACCCGCCGCCGGCCCGGCGCAACCGCACCGTCCTCGCGTGGGTTCTCCCGGATGGTCCGTCTGCTCCTCTGGTTCGTGACGGCGTTTCTCGTCGTGCAGACGCTCATCGGCAACGGGGGACTGACCGACACCCGGCGTGCCGCGCGAGAACGCCGTGAGCTTGCCGAATCGGTGGCCGACCTCAGGAGGGAGAACCGTCGGCTGGCCGAGGCCTCGCGTCGCCTGCGCGAGGACCCGGCGACGATCGAAGCCGTGGCGCGCGGGCAGATGGGACTGGCCGCGCCGGGTGAGGTGCTGTTCATCGTCCGCGACGTCGCGGGATCTCCAAGCGTCCCCGAATGAGCCTGGACGAAGCGCGGGCGAGCGACGTGGCCGGGGCCGGAACCCGCCTGGGACGAAGGTGTTACGATGATCTGCCCGTAGACACGCCGCCAGACCCGATGTCGCATCACTCCCCTCCCGCCTGGCACCCGCTCGTCGTGCTCGTGCTGCTCCCGGTGTTTGGCGCGGCGGCGTGTGCCGGTGGCAACGACGCAGTCTTCACTCGCCTGCCGCAGTTCCCAACCTTCGCCCATCAGAACGCCGCGTCGATCGCCTTGTTTCAGGAAGCCAATGCCAGCGCCCGCGAGGCGCCGGCGACGGCCGATCGCATCGGTCGGCTCGGCATGACGTACCACGCCTATCGGTTCTCTGACGAGGCACGGCGCAGCTACGAGGCCGCGCGCGACCTCGCGCCCGACGAGTACCGGTGGATCTACTACCAGGCGTTCCTCGAGAAGTCGATCTTCGACTTCCCCGCCGCCCAATCACTCTTTCGCCGAGCACTCGAGCTCGACCCCGACAGCGCGGAGGTCTGGGCCGAGCTGGGCGATCTCTACCTGAAGTGGAATCGCCGCGACGACGCGGCCGAGTCGCTGGCGCGGGCGCTCGCGCTCGACCCGACGCAGCCGCTGGCCGCGTTGGGACAGGCGCGCCTCGCGCTGCTCACCGAAGACTGGAGCGGCGCCGTGGCCCTGCTGACCCCGGTGCTCGACGCGCATCCGCGGCTCTCGCTGGCGCACAAGTACCTGGCCCAGGCCTACGGCAACGTCGGACGGGGCGACGACTCGGCGCGCCACCAGTCGCTCGGCGACTACGGGTCGGCGATCGAAACACCGCTCATGCGAGAGCTGCACGAGCTGTCGATCGACGCGATTCTGGAGGGCGGCGATCCATCGGAGGCACCGGCGCTGATGCAGGAGAAGTGCACCCGCTGCCACACGAGTGCGCGGATCGAGGAGACCCAGCGTGATCGACGGTGGTGGGCGGGCACCGTGAGACGGATGCAGCGCGAAGCGGGCTGGGCCTGGCTGAGTGACGACCAGGCTGCGAGCGTGGTCGCCTACCTCGCCACGCGTGAGACGGCGCCGGCGCACACGCCCCGGTGAGGCCTAGCCTCCACTGAGGTCGGCCAGCGCCCGCGAGGCCAGTTCGTCGCCCGGTCTCAGTTCCAGTACACGCCTCAGGGCCGCGGCGGCCTCGTCCAGCCGCCCGGCGCGCTGCAGCAGGTAGGCCCGGCTGTAGTGCACGTCGGCGTTGTGCGGCGCCCGCGCCACCGCTTCCTCCAAGGCCCTCATGGCGTCGTCGAGCCGGCCCAACTCCGACAGCGCGAGGCCGAGGAACTGGAAGACGCTTGCGGTTTCGGCGCCCACCTCCAGAGCGCGCTCCAACAGGTCGACCGCGCGCGCGTGATCCCCTTGCCGGGCGAGCAGTTCCCCAAGCCGTGCCAGCGCCGTCGGATGCGACGGGTCGAACGAGAGCGCCAGCTCGAAGGCCCGCCGCGCCTCGTCCAAGGTTTCGACATGCTCGCCCAGCACGACGTAGACGTCGGGGTTCTCAGGCGCCAGGGCCCGCGCGCGGTCGAAGAGGGTGCGTGAGAGATCGGCGTCGAGCAGGGCGTAGCGCGACACGTTCAGGAGGAGCCAGTCGACGTCGAACGACTGAGCGATCAGGCTGTCCACCCACGGGTCGGGCGCGGCATAGAACCGGCCGAGTGCGTTGGCCCGGCGCCGGGCCTCGGCTTCCGCTTCGGGGTGGCCGGCGTGCGCGTGCACCGCCGCAAGCAGCCGATGCAGCGCGGCGAACTCGGGTGCCGTCGCGATCGCACCCTCCAGACGCGACTCGGCCTCGGCCCAGTCGCCTGATTCGATCGCCAGCCGCGCGAGACCCAGTGCGGCCCACGGGTCGCCCGGCAGGAGCGCCAGCCGGCGGTCGTACGCCGCGCGCGCGGGTTCAAAGGCGCCCTGCTTGAACCGGTTCTCCGCCAGCTTCAGCCACGCCGGCGCGTAGCCCGGGTCGAGCGCGACCGTGTGCTCGAGGAGTGGGGTCACGGGGGTCGTCTCGCCGCGCTCTTGAAGGCGAAAGGCCAGCAGGTAGGCCCACTGCGGGTTGTCGGGGTCGAGGTCGCTGGCCAGGGTGTAGCCGGCCTCGGCGAGGGCGCCGTAGGTGTTGGCCTGGTACAGGTTCCCGAGGCGGCCGGCCATCTCGCCGACCGTCTCGGGCGGCGCTTCCGCGCGAATCGCCTGGCGCAGTAATCGGTCGGCCTCACTCACGGCCTGTCCGAACCCCGGCAGGGCGTCGACCGTCTCGGGCGGCTCCGGCACCGCCGCCAGGCGGCTCGCCGCGGCGGGCGCCGAGCCCGCAGGGGTCTTGTCGACCCGCGTGAGCAGCCGCGAGGTCGACCAGGCCGCGGCCACGCCCAGCAGCAGCAGGGCCCCGCCCTTCAGCGCGAGGCGTGCCCGTGGCCCGATCGTTCGGCGGGCGTTCGGCGACGGTGTCCGCGCCTGCGCCCGTCGCTTACTGGCCTTCCCCATCTCGTGGACTAGCGTTCCAGCCGTTTCGCCAGAACGTGACCCGGCTCATCCGATCGAACGGCGGCGACACGTGCATCGCGCCGGTGACGAGATCGACCCACCCGTCGGCATCGAGATCGGCGCTGGCCAGCGCGAGCAGGTGGGTCGGCTCGATCGCGAGGGGCCGCAGCGTGAAGCCCATCGCGCCGTCGTTCTCGAACCAGGCGAGCGACGCCGCGTCGGGCGCGTCCCAATCGTTGAAGGCGCTGACCACGAAGACGTCGAGGTCGCCATCGAGGTCGCCGTCGACCGCGTTGGCGAAGTAGGCGCCCGGGAAGTCGCCGATGCGCCGGTAGGTGAAATCAAGGCCGCCGACGTTCTCCAGCCACTGGACGCCGTGCCACGGGCGCGGGCCGGGCGGAATGTAGTCGAAGGCGTCGCCGTTCGTATAGAGCACGTCGACGTCACCGTCGAGATCCAGGTCGGCCAGCGAGATCCCGCTGCTGCCGAAATCGTCGTTCGTCGCGCCGTAGATCAGGTGTCGCTCGAAGCTCCCGGCTCCGTCGTTCTCGAAGACATAGACCTCTTCCCACTCCTGCGAGACCACCGCGGCGATGTCCAGGTCGCCATCCCCGTCGAGGTCGGCGACCGGCGTGTGAATCGTCCCGGAAAGGGCCAGCAGCGCGTGGCTCTCGAACCGCCAGTCCCCGAGATTCTCCATCCAGCGGATCTCACCGTCGTCATACCCGAACTGCCCGACCGCCAGGTCGATGTCGCCGTCGCCGTCCAGGTCTCCCGGCTGCACGTCGGTGACGCGGGCGACCTCGTCGAGCAGGACGCGCGTCGTGAACTGCTGCTGCCCGTCGTTCTCGAGCACGATGACGCTGCCGATCCGATCGTTGTTCGGCAGGATGGCGCCCATCTTCGCCACGAGCAGGTCGATGTCGCCGTCCAGGTCGACGTCGCTGGGCGTGACGTGCGCCGGCGCCAGAATGGTGTCGCCGACGGGAATCTCCGTGAACGCACCGTCGGTCGTCTGGCGGATCCAGCCGATGCGATTCGTGGTCGCGTCACACACCACGACGTCGATCAGACCATCCTGATCGAGGTCGACGACGTCGACGTGGCTGATCCACGGCTGCGTCTCTCCGAGTGGCAGCCCGATCGACCGCGGCTCGAGGAAGGTCCGCGCCGCCGCCGATGCCGCCGGGTCGATCGCGTCGGCATCCTCACCCGATCCGAGCATCGCGCCGAGCAGATCGGTGACCGATCGGTCCTGGCGCGCGGCTTCCCGCGAGACGACGAACCACGGCACGACGACGACGATGGCGAGCGCCGCCGCCGCGAACAGGAGGGAGCCACGCGAGAGCGCCATGCTAGCGCCGGATGTACTTCTTCAACGCGCGGGGGCCAACCTCGGCGCCGTAGATGTTGCCATCGGGATCGACGGCGACGCCTTCGGCGGCGCTGGTGCCCCGCGCGTCCACGTCGGGATCGGGGATGAACTCGGTGACCGTCCCATCGTTCGCGCTGCCGATTCGGATGCCGCGCAGCCAGTGCCCGTTGTCGGGCGCGACCGACCCGGACTCGGAGTCGGCGACGTAGATCATGTCGTTGGCATCAATGAAGACCCCGCTCGGCCGGCCGAACTGGTACCAGACATCGAGGAAGTTGCCCTCCTGATCGAAAATCTGGATCCGGTTGTTGCTCCGATCGCCGACGAACAGGCGCCCCTGCGAATCCATCGCCAGCGCATGCGCGCCATTGAACTCGCCATCGGCCGAGCCCTTGTGCCCGAAGGTCTTGACGAGTTCACCGCCGGCGGTGAACTTCAGGACGCGGGCATTCCCGCCACCGTGCCCGTCGGAGACGAAGATGCTGCCGTCTGGCGCCACCAGCACGTCGGTGGACTGGTAGAAGTAGCCCGGCTCGGCCGCACCGCCCGGCGTGCCGAGGGTCATCAGCACCTCGCCCTCGGGGCTGAACTTGTGGACCTGGCTGCCCATCGTTGCGCCGGGCCGCGGCCCCATCCGGCTGCGGTTCGCCTCGCGCGCCGCGCGTGCCGCCTCCTGGTTCGCCGGGCGCTCCGGCCGCGGCGCGTTGTCGCTCCAGTCGGTCACCCAGACGTTGCCCTCTCGGTCGACGTAGATGCCGTGCGGCGAGGCGATCAGGCCGGAGCCGAAACTCCGGATGAGGTTACCGTCCTTGTCGAAGTGCAGGACCGGATCGAGGTCCGAACCGAGGCAGGTATTGGCTCCGCAGCGTTCGGCGACCCAGACCGTGCCGTCCGGGGCGATCTCGACGGCACTGGTGGAGCCCCACGTCCGCCCCGCGGGCAGCTTTGCCCAGCCGTCGATGGTCTCGTAGGGATTCGGCAGGTCGTTGATCGGCTCCATGTCGGGCTGCGCGTGCACCAGCGCCGCCGAGACGGTGAGCGCCCCGACAACGGCGGCGGCGATAAAGAGTCTCTGAATACGATGTCGCATGCTCTCCTGGCTCCTTCCGGCTGCTCGACCGAGCGGCCGCGCTACTTCGGCGCGCCCGTGACCGGTCGCTCGAGATCGAGAAACGTCGTGATCAGTTCGGTACCCACCGACAGATCGAACTGCCGATAGGCATTCTGCACCATGACCGCAGGATCGCCCGAATGCAGCCGCTCGTAGAGCTGCTGCCGGCTGCCGAAGCCGTCACCGGTGAGGTCCCACGCCAGCTTGCACAGCTTGTAGCGATCGATCGGCGAGGTGCCCTTGCCCCGCATATAGACGTCGAGATGCTTCTTCAGCTCGGGCACGGTCCAGTCCTCGGCCGTCGGCAAGAAGATGAGCGAACTCGTGCCCACGTGCTCGACCAACTCGACGAACCGCTCCGAGACCATCGTGACCAGCGCGCGCCGCTCGGGCGCGGGCGCCGGACGGTAGTGCCCGCCCTCGGTCCGTTGGCAGTCGATCTCGCCGGCGCGCAGACTCGTGCGCGCCAGCGACAGATAGGTGCACATCTCGCCGAGGACCGAGATGACGTTCGGCCGCTTGTCCACGCCCGAGGTCGTCGCCAGCAGGTGCGCCACGGCGACGAGGATCTCCATTCTGAGTTGCGTCAACA
Organism: Acidobacteria bacterium UBA2161; assembly: GCA_002328835.1. Classification (GTDB taxonomy): domain Bacteria; phylum Acidobacteriota; class Vicinamibacteria; order Vicinamibacterales; family UBA823; genus UBA2161. The sequence goes on from DCWN01000018.1 coordinate 53,917, forward strand.
CGGAGCCCGCGTAGCTCGCCCACGACATCACGTTGCCGCGGAATAATCGGTTCGCGGCCAGCGGCTCCCGGTAGAGAAACACGCGCTCCCAGGGGATGAAGACGTCGTCGAAGACGACCAGCGAATCGACCTCGTCGAAGCGGGCCGACACGGGGTGGTCCGACGGGTTCCGCCCGGAGAACGCCTCGCGCGTGATCTGCTTCAGACCCGGCGCGTTGCACGGCACGGTGAACCAGAGCGCGAATTCGGCCTCGTCCTCGGCGAACATGTAGGTCGGCGAGATCAGAATCTCGTTCGAGAACAGGCCGAACGTGTTGAATCGCGCACCGCGCACGACGATGCCGTCGTCGCGCTCCTTGACGACCCGGACGCAGCGGTCGGGATCCTGCGACGGCCGGAGCGACTTGTCCATGCACGGGTCGTGGAGCCCGTGCGACAGGCAGAGATCGTTGTCGCGGGCGTAGGCCAGGTAGGTCTCGGTGTTCCGCGCGAGGTCCGGGTTCAGCTTCGCCAGTTCGCCGCGGATGTCGTAGTAGCCGATGACCATCGAGGCGCAGAAATCCGGGAGCCGCCCGCACATGCCGAACACCTCACGGACCCAGACCTCGGTGTTCCCACGCCGCAACAGCAGGTGCTCGGGCTTCGACGCCGGCAGGTAGGAGTAGGACGCGCGCAGACCGTTCTCCTGCTCGTAGGTCATCACGTCCCGGGTCTCGGGCGCGTGCTGCATGTCGTAGATGCGCCCGATCTGCGCCGCCATTTCGGCGAACACCGGGTGCGTGGTCACGTCTGCGATCCGTTCGCCGCGGTACCACACCTCGCGGTCGTCGCGCAGGCTCTCCAGGTATCGCTTGCCGTCGAGCGCGCCCTTGCCCTCCGCCGCCGCCATCGGCGCGATCGCGCGCGCCGTGCCGGTCGTGTCAGGCGCGTCCGTCATCCGGTCTGCTCCGTTCGTCACTCAGCGCCTACTCGCCCCTCGAACGCGGACAGTACCGCGCTGTACTTCTCGCGCACGGCGTCCCGCAACTCCTGGCTGGCCCGCGCCACCGGTGCGAACTCGTCCCGCCACTCGAACGGCCGGCATGCATCGATCTCGTCCCAGATCATGCCCGACTTCATGACGCACTTGCTGAACGAGAAATCCGAGGGTGGCCGCATCGGGCTGGCCATCGTCGGGATCGGATCGTCCCGGCAGTACACCCGCTCGATGCGCACGACCGGCTCGTCGCTGACCTCGCTGGCGTAGTAGCCGGTGAACTCGCCGAACTCGTCGATGAGCGGCGCAAGGACTCGCTCATCTCAGAATCACCTCGATCGGACGCCCGTCCGGGCCCCGAAACTCAACGTCGACATCGACGCTCGACTCCCTCGCCACGTCGCCTGTCGACAGCACGACGAGTTGCGTCGAATCACCGTCGCCGTCGACGTACGGAAACAGCTGCGGCGACGCGCCCACGCTGTCGGTCAGCACGGGAATCTCGGTCAAGATCTCGTCGCCCCGAAGATTCGTCGTCACCAGCCGCGACGTCATCGCGACGGGCACGTCCGACCCCACACTCAGCACGCCGGCAAACTGCACCCGGTCGAACAGATCGCCGAGCGTGAAATCGGCCTGCGCTCCAGGGAGAATCAACGGCTCGGCCCGGTCGACCTCCTGCCCGTCGAGGTCGCGCAAGATCAGGCGAACCGACGCGCCGTGCTCGCCGGGATTCGCGACCACCAGATGGAACCGCGTCCGGCGGCCGTGCCGGAGCAGGTCGGGCATCGTGTTGACGGGCACCCGCGCCCGCAGCGTGCTGGGAGCCGGCTCGACGGTCGCCAGCGTGACCAGCCCGTCGTCCGAGCGCGAGACCAGCGCGGCCGCCGCCGGCGAAACCGTGGAGCTGGGGTGCACGACGACATAGCGCGAGCGCGGAATGGCGCCGTCGGCCGACGGCTGCCAGGTGAACGCGGTCAGCGGGTCCAGCGCATAGCGCTCACGCTCGATCTCGCGGCCGGCGTCGTCCATCACCGATAGCTCACCGCGCGCCGGTTCGTCATGCGGATTGAGCAGCACGACCTCGGTACGATATCCGCTGCCGACCGTCACGCCGGGCAGCACGGTCGCCGGTGCCGCCGGCGCGCCGCGCACGACCGGCGCAACGCTGACCATCTCCTCGCCGTCGCGGTTGAACGTCGTGCGCCACGCGACGATTGAGATCGGCGCGCTGCCCGCCACGTCGAGTGCACCGGTGGACGCCGGCATGTCGAAGACGTCGCTCACATCGAGGGTCACGCGTTCACCGGGCGCCACCGAACGCGAGGCGGTTTCGACGCCCGCGGCTTGACCCTGGCTCTGACGGATGCGGAACTCCACTTGCTGCGTCGCCACGGTCGGGTTCGTGACCGCCACCGTCGTCTCAGCCCGGTCACGGAGGTCGACGAAGACCAGCGCCCGCCTCGCCGGCGCCGCCAGCCGCGCCGCGGTCTGGCTGATCAAGATCCGGCTCTGCTGCTCAGTCAGCTCTTCGGTGCGCACCCGGCTGCGCGTCCGGATCCAGACCGCGCCAGGCGATTCGCGCACGATGCCGTAGCCCGACGTCTGCCCGGCCTCGTCGAGCACCAGGATCGGATCGAGCGAACTGAGTCCCGCGAGCCCATTCGCCGGCGCCGTCACCGAACGCGCGCTGGCGGGAAAGTCGAACACCATGAGCCGCGCCCAGTGCGAATCCGTCACGTACAGCCGCTGGTTGACGCCGTCGAACGCCAGCCCGCGAGGATCGTACAGCTGGTCCTGCCCCGACCGATCCCGGAGCACCTGATCGGACTGACTCGAGTCGTCGGTCTGCCCCAGGACCGCCAGCGCGGCCGGCTGATTCGCCATCCCCTCGGCCGCCACGTCGAAGATCATCACGCGGTCGTTGCCCTGATCGGAGACGTAGAGCCGCTCCAACGACGGGTCGTAGGCCACGCCGTTCGGCGAGACGAACCGCGAGGCGTTGATGATCTCCCCGGCGCCGCGCTGCTCCGCAGGCGGGGTCGTGGTCGTCAGATCCGGCTGGCCGACCACCCAGCGCGCCGCCTGGCCGTTCGCGAGCCGCTGGGGCGCGACGTCGAAGACGACGACGCGATGATTCCGGTTGTCGACCGCGAACAACCGATCGTGATCGGCGTCGTAGGCCAGGTGGCCCGGCGAACTGAGCCCATCGGCAGCCAGGCGTGCCGCGTTCGAGGTGAAGTCTGGCTGCCCGAGTACGGCGATGGCGGCGGCGCCGCTGGCGAGCCGGTCGTGCTCGATGTCGAAGACGAGGATCCGGTGGTTGCCGCCATCGGCGATGAACGCGCGCCGGCGGTCCACATCGATCGCGATCCCGACCGGCAGCATGCTCGACGCGATGCCACGGCCGATATCGACGGCAAAGTCGAAACGGTCGCGCGTCGTGTTCGAGTCCTGGGTGTCGAAGTCGGGCTGGCCGAGCACGACCGCGGCGCGATGGCCGCCGCCGAGTGGCAAGGTCGCCGGATCGACGTCGTACACGAGCACCCGGTCGTTCCAGCCGTCGCCGACGTAGAGGCGCTCGTCGCCGTCGTCGTACGCAACGGCCAGGGGCACGTGCATGCCGACCCGTGACCGCGCGCCGCGCGCCGTCCTGAAGTCGGCCTGCCCGAACACCCAGCGCGCCTCCCGCTCCAGCAGCCGGTTGTCGCGGTCGAGCTGGAATCCGAGCACGCGGTTGTTGTACTCGTCGGCCACCCAGAGCCGGTGATGCCGGGTGTCGAGCGCCAGCGCGCGCGCCAGCGTCGTCGTCCGGCCGTCGAGCCGATCGTTGGCCATCCGCCGGTCGAAGTCGTCGCGGCCCTCGTCGTCGACGTGACCGATGACATCGACCGCCGCGAGGCCGCTTCGGAGCACCTCGGGGCGAATGTCGAACGTCATGACGCGGTTCCCGCCCGGGAATCCCTCGGAGACGTACAGCACCTGCTTCTCCGAATCCACGGACGGGTCCTTCGGGAAGGCGAACTGGGTCTGGGAGATGACCGGGTCGAACGTCTCGAAGTCGGGCTGCCCAACGACCGCGAACGCTTCCAGGTTGTCCTGCAGCCTGTCGGGGGCTGCCTCGAACACGAGGATCCGGTTGTGCGGCAGCTGACTCACGAAGAGCCGCTTGTGCAGCCGATCGTAGTCGAGCCCGCCGGGCGTGATCGCCCTTAGGCCCTGGCGTTCCTCGGGGCGCGCGTTCGCGCCGGCGAACCGTGGCGCGTTCGTGAAGAAGTCGGGCTGCCCCAGCACGGCGACCGCGTCGGGGTCGTCCGCGAGCCGGTCGGGATGCACGTCGAAGACGAGGATCCGATTGTTGCCCTGGTCGGAGACGAACAGGCGGTGTTCATCGGGGTCGAGCGCGATCCCGTGGGCCCGCGTCAGTCGATTCGGTCCGAGACCGCGCTCGCGGCTCTCGAAGTCGGGCTGCCCGATCACCAGCGCGGCGTCTGGGTAGTTCGTCAGACGCCTCGGGTCGACGTCGAAGACCAGAATCCGCGAGCCATCCTCGACAAACAGCCGCTGATTCGCCTCGTCGACGATGATTTCGGCGCCACTGAACTTCTTCCGGCCGCCGCCCTGGACCATCGTGTCGAAGTCGGGCTGCCCGATGACGTGGGTCGCTTCCGGATAGTCCTGCATCCGGTCGGGATGGATGTCAAAGACCAGGATCCGGCTACGGTCGCGGACGAAGAGCCGCTGATAGACGTTGTCGACGGCCAGGCCGGTTTCGGCGCCGCCCGCGCCGTCCGTCCGATTCGTGACCGACTGACGCCGGCGGCCGAGGAGGCTTCGGTGCCCGATAACGTGATCGGCCGTGTGCCGGATATGCCGGCCGTCTTCGTCGAGCTGGTAGACGAGTATCCGGATATTGCCGGGCTCCGGGACGAACATCCGATGATTGACGCGATCCAGCGCCACCGAGCCCGGTCACCAAACGCTGTGCGAGTTCGGTCCGTTGTTGGTCACCCCACCGCGTGGCGTCGGGTTCCCCCACGGGTCGAACTGGAGCAGCACATCGCTCGCCGGCTGGCCGGTTTGCTGCGCCCCGACCGCGTGGGCCGTCACTCCCAGCGTCATCACTGCCAGCGCGGCCGCGAGTGCCCCTCGTCGAATGCTCATGGTGTCTCCTCCGCCCCTCGAATCAGCCGTACCGTGTCCTGCACATCCGCACCCGACGGGCTCTGGTAGACCCGTAGGTCGAACTCGGGCGCCGTCGCCAGGATGTGGTCGAAAATGTCCGACTGCAGAGCCTCGTAGCGCACCCAGTTGGTGTCGCGACTGAACACGTAGATCTCGATCGGCAGGCCCTGCGCGCTCGACTCGAGATGCCGGACCAGCAGCGTCATCTCCTGGTGAATCATCGGATGATGGCGCAGGTAGGCGACGATGTACGCGCGGAACGTCCCCACGTTCGTCAAGCGGCGCAGATTGCTCGGCCGGGCGTCGTCGGCGTCGTGCCCGGCGTTCCAGTCGGCGATTTCCTGCTGCTTCCCCTCGATGTAGGCACGCATGTGCCGGATGGTCGCGAACCGGGCCAGCATCGCCTCGTCGCAGAACCGGATCGAACTCATGTCGATGTGAATCGAGCGCTTGATCCGCCGACCACCCGACTCCGACATCCCCCGCCAGTTCTTGAACGATTCACTAATGAGCGCGTAGGTCGGAATGGTGGTGATCGTGTTGTCGAAATTCTGGACCTTGACCGACGTCAGCCCGACCTCCAGCACGTCGCCGTCGGCGCCGTACTTCGGCATTTCGATCCAGTCGCCCGGCGCGACCATTTGATTGGCCGAGAGCTGGACCCCCCCGACGAAGCCCAGGATCGGGTCCTTGAAGACGAGCATCAGGACGGCCGTCATCGCGCCCAGGCCGCTGAGCAGCAGCACCGGCGACTTGCCGAGCACCAGGGACAGGCCGGCCACCGCGGCGACGCAGTAGACGATCAGCTTGATGACCTGGACGAAGCTGGTCAGGGGCACGTCGCGGGAGAGCTTCGATGCGCGCAGGATGTCGACGGCAGCGTTGAGGACGCCGTCGGCGACCAACGCCGCCAGGAGCAAGATGTACAGGAGGCAGCCCTGGCGGATGATGGTGGTCCAGGCCTCGTAGCCCTCGAGTGCCGAGCCGGCGAAGTGATAGACGACGATCGCCGGCGCCAGGTGCGCGAGGCGGTGCACCGCGCGGCGCTGCATGATGGCGTCGTCCCAGTGTGACGTCGACCGCACCGCCAGCGTGCCTACACCGCGGACGATGATCCGCTTGACGACTTTGTCGGCCACGAACGCCAACAGCAGGATGGCGACGATGTCGGCCACCATCGTCAGCCGTGCCGCCAACGGCTCCGCCATCCCCTGGGCGAGCAAGAACTCGTATACCGATTCGAGCATGGGTTGGTGCAGTTTATCCCGGAACTCGGCCGAGATTCATAACCCCGGGGGCAGAAGGTGGGCGTGAGACAATCCGGCGGTACCGGGCGACCGCGAAATCCGACTGTCCTCTCGGCGAAGCGACCCGATCGGGCCGCTTCGCCGCCCAAGCGGGTGCTATCGACGCTGCGACAGGAAACGCCTCAGCGGTTCTGTCCTGCCTGCACCGAGGCGCTCGGCCAGGTACTCGCCTGAGGCTGGCGAGCCCTAGCCGCCGCTCTGCACCTGATCGCCCTCGGCGGCTTCGCCGCTGACCAGGCTGCACACCGACGACTGCGAGAGTACCTGGGTGACCTCGAGCTCGCCGACCTGCTCGGTGATCCGATCGAGCACGGCACCGCTGGCGTCCGTGATCTCGTCGACGACCCGATACACCGCGTAGCGCTGACCGACCTGCACGCCAGCGGTCTGGCCGCGGTTGATGTAGAACGACCCGTCTCGCGAGCCGACGATCTCGCCGGCTGGCGCGACCGGCTTGAGTGCCGCGAACTGGTCGGCCTGGGCGACGATCTTCTCCACGACCTGCTCGATCGCGGGTCGCAGCGACTCCTGGGCGACGCCGACATCGAAGTCCCGCTCGGCTCCGACATTGCCGAAGAAGCCGCCGCCGAAGCGCTTGTTGCCTTCGCCTTCCTCGGCCAGCATGATTTCCCCGGTCGTCGTGTTGACCAAGCGGACGTCGACGATCGATTCGGCGCGGGAATACGATCCGCCGAGGCGTCCGAACTTGCCCGACTGCCGCTCGATCGAGAACTGGGTGATCGACCCGGTCAGAATCAGCTGGGCCCCGAGCAACTGGCCGAGCTGCGCCGCGGTCGACGCGTTCACGGCACCGCAGCCCCAGGTGCTGTTGTTCTCGAAATTCAGGACAGCGACCCGAACCTTGTCGCTCTGTTGGGCCACCGCGTTGCCCGCTCCCAGGCCGAAACAGACGAGCGCGACGACGAGACATACGGAGCTGAAATGACGATGACTCTTCATTGGCGCCTCCTCCCGGCGACACTATAACAGCCGGCTGGAACCGGGACCACCGCGCTATAATCCCACTCGTTCCACGCTGGTCGCCACTGCACGAATGTCATGGAAGATCTGACTGGCCGAGCCTTTGGGCCCTACCGCATCGTCGGACCGCTCCGCGAGGGCGGCATGGCGTCGGTCTACAAGGCCTACCAGCCGGCGGTCGAGCGCCACGTCGCACTCAAGATCCTGCCGAGCCATCTGGCCCAGAACGCCGAGTTCCTCGGCCGCTTTCGGCAGGAAGCCAAGGTGCTGGCCAACCTCCAGCACCCACACATCCTCCCGGTTCACGATTTCGGCGAATCCGACGGGTTCACCTACATCGTCATGCCGTTGGTCGCCACCGGGACGCTGGCGGGGTCGCTGCACGGCCGGCCGCTGCCGCTCGATCAGATTCAGAAGGTAATGTCGCAGGTGGGAGATGCGCTCGACTGCGCCCACGCCAAAGGACTGGTCCATCGTGACATCAAGCCCAGCAACAACCTGCTGGACGAACGGGGCAACTGCCTGCTGGCCGACTTCGGCGTGGCCAAGATCTTGGAAGGCTCTCAGGGCTTCACGCAGACGGGCGGCATCATCGGCACCCCGGCGTACATGTCGCCCGAGCAAGGGCTGGGAGACTCGCTGGACGCCCGTAGCGACGTCTACTCGCTCGGCGTCGTGCTCTACGAAATGGCGACCGGGCGGATACCGTTCAAGGCCGAGACGCCGATGGCCATCGTCGTCAAGCACATCAATGATCCGCTGCCGCTGCCCCGGTCGGTGAATCCACGGCTGCCCGAGACAGTGGAACTCGTCATCCTCAAGGCGCTGCACAAGCAGCCCGAGGATCGCTACGCGACCGCCGGTGAAATCGGCCGAGCCCTTGCGGGCGTCGCGATCGGTGCCGCGCCGTCGGACGAGATCGCCACGGTGGTGCTGCCATCGCGGGACGTGGTGGAGCTGGCGGAAACCGAGGTCGTTCCGGAGGAGCCGACGACGGTCCGGGCACCGGCCACGACCCGAGTGGCCGGTGCGGCCGCGGGTCCCGCCGCGCCGCCGCCGACGTCCGGGGCGGCCGTGGGCCCCGCCGCACCGGCGCCAGTCACGGAGGCGGAACGCCCGATCCCTGACACGGGCCGATCGCCCTGGCCGCGGACATCGCCGAGCGGCGCCGTCGCGAGGATGAGAACCCTGCAGAACTCGAGGCGGCCAACGAGCGTCGCGACGAGAGCGCGGTCAGCGAGGCGATCGACAACGCCGCCAGGCGGATGCTCGAAGCGGAGGCCGCGGCTCGCGACCCGTTCCCCGACGGCGGCGACGGCACGTTTCTCGACCGGCAGACCGGGTTCCGGTGGACGGCCGCCAGCCAACCGGCCGGCGCCGGCGGATGGATCTGGACCGAGGCCAACAGCTACTGTGAACGCCTCTCGCTGGGCGGTTCGGCCGACTGGCGGCTACCCTCCCAGGAAGAGTTGGATCGCGTCCTGCGACGGATCGACGTCGGACGCTACGCGTGGGACTGCTGCACGTTGTGGAGTGCGAGCCGCCCGGCCGGGATCGCCGACCGGCTCTGGGTCGAACTGCCGACGAGTTCGGTCGGGTCCCCGCAGTGGTCCTTCGAAGTTCGCGACATCTCGGGCCGCCGGTTCGCGCACCGCGCCGTCTGCGTCAGCGAAGCGTCGAGGTAGTCCGCGACCCTGCAGGAAGAAGGCCGGGCTGAGGTACAGCGTCAGGCTGGCCCAGCCGCGCCGCCACGCTCAGTCCTGCGTCGGCCAGAGCACGCCCCGGTTCGCGCCCCGTTCGACCCGCCCCAGGCCCATGTAGACGAACTTCTGCACCCGCTTCCCTTCCCAGGTCTCGGTGGTGTAGATGTTGCCGGCCGAGTCGGTCTCGATGCTGTGCACGCCGTAGAACTGCCCCGGCTGGCGGCCACCGTCGCCAAAGGTGTAGAGGACTTCGAGCGCCGCGCGATCCATCACGTGGATCTTCCGGTTGATCCCGTCCGCCACGTACATGAAGCGCTGGGCGTCGTCGCGCGAGAAGGCGACCTCCCAGGTCGAGCCCGAGCTGCGTGTGCGACCCTCGATGAACACCTCTTCGACGTAGGTGCCATCCTGCTGAAAGACCTGGATCCGGTTCGACGTCCGGTCGCAGACGTAGACAAGACCGTCGTTCGACGGTTCGGCGCAGTGGACCGGCCCGCGGAACTGCTGCGCCGGCGGCGCATCGGGATCGAACCTGCCGAGGTCGGCGTCGTCAGGCTCGTTGCCGTACGCGCCCCAGGTGCGAAGGAACGCGCCGGTGTCGGCGTCGACGACGACGATCCGCTTGTTACCGTAGCCGTCGGCCACGAACGCCTCGTTCCCATCGGCGTCGAAGGACACCTTGGCGACCCGCGCGAAGTGCGTCGTGCTACTGGAGTCGATGTCATTCCCCGGCTCGCCGACCTGCATCAGGAACCGGCCGTCGCGCGTGAACTTCAGCACGTGTGAGTCGCCCTGACCGTTGCCGCCGATCCAGATGTTGTCCATCGGATCGACCTGCAGCCCGTGGTTCGACGCCGGCCAGGTGTAGCCATTCCCGGGCCCGCCGAAGGAACCCACGAGGTTGCCCTCCGGATCGAACTCCAGGACGTTGGGTGCCGCCTCGCAACATTCGGCATCGGGCTGATCCGGCCCGACGTTGCCTTCGTTGCTCGCATTCAGAGCGCCCCGGCGGTGCACGATGAAGACGTGATCGCGCGAATCGACCCCGACGCCGATCGAGTTGCCCAGAATCCAATGATTGGGCAGCGGTTTGGGCCAGAACGGGTCGACCTCGAACAGCGGCACCTCGACCATTCCGGCCTGCACCGCCTCGAGCTTGTCTTGGAGAAGGACGTGGCCCGCGGCGAGCGCGAGGAACACCGCCAACAGGATCACCGCCGGGAATGGCTTCGGTCTCATCGATCGTCTCCCGTGGCTCGGGGCCGAACGGGCCCCGGTCTCTCGTGTCGATTTCGACCGCGATTATGCTGCAGGGCTCTGCCCAGGTCCAGCGCCGTCGGAAACCGCCCGCGGTCGGGGCGAACGAACGGGGCCGGCTAGGGCGGCGCGGCGAGCCGGAGTGTCCGGGCAACTTCCGAGGCGCTCTCGATGATGTTCCACGCCGTCAGATTCGACAACAGGTTCACCTGGGCCACCGACAGCCTGATCACGCGAGGGCGATTCGGAAAGAACGTTCCCAACCAGGGGAACTGCTCGAAGTTGCCCCCGCTCTTGTTCCGGCCGTCCACCAGCGCCCGCACGTCGTCGACTCTACGGGGTCACACTCGAGAAGTACG
>DCWN01000024.1 GCA_002328835.1 Acidobacteria bacterium UBA2161
AGTACGACGACGTCTTCATCGCGCGAACGTTCTCGAAGGCCTACGGCATGGCCGGCCTGCGGATCGGCTACGCCGCCGGCCGCCCGGCCACCCTCGAGAAGATCGCGTCAGCGTGGGGCCTCGGTGAAGTCAACATGCTGACCGCGACCGGCGCCGTCGCTTCGTTGAACGACCCGGCGCACATGGACGCCGAGCGCGAGGAGAACCGACGGATCCGGGAGTTCACGATCAATGCGTTCAAGGAGATGGGCTACGAGGCGACCGACTCGCAGACCAACTTCCTGTTCGTGAACATCCGCCGGCCCGCGGCCGAATTCCGCGACGCCGCCCGCGAGCAGGGCGTCATCGTGGGCCGTGACTTCCCGCCGATGGAGCAGACGCACGCTCGCATCTCGATCAGCACGATGGAGGAGATGCAGCGGGCGGTCGAGATCTTCAAGCGGATTCTCGAGACCTAGCCGCTCACGGGGCGGAGCCATCACGGGCGCGCCGGTCTTACCGGCGCGCCCTTTTCTTTCTGCCGACGCGAGTGGCATTGCCGCTTGACTTGGCCTCGTCCAGCGCCGACACTCAGACATTCGGATGCTGGACGGCGGACGAGCCGGGCCAGCCAGAACCAGGAACAGGAAGGGGACTCCATGTCACTGTCACGTCGCACGTTCGTTCGTACACTCGGTGCCGGCTCCGCCGGTGCACTCTCGGCAGCCTGGGGCATCGGTCGAGGGCGAACGGCCCTGGCCTGGAGCTCCGACCCCGTCGAATCCGCGGTGCAGGCCGCAACTCAGGAAATCATCCGCATCAGCGGCAACGAGAACGCGCGCGGCCCCGGCCGAGCGGCCGTCGAGGCGATGGAAGAGGTGCTGCACGGGAACGTGGGACGCTACGGCTTCAGCGCGCCGGCCGACCTGGCCGAGGCGCTCGCACGCAACACCGGCCACGGTCTGACGCCGGAGAACGTCATCACCGCCACCGGGTCCGGCGCCCTGCTGCAGGCTGGCACACGGGCCTATGTCTCGCCGACGCGACCGCTGGTCAATGCCACGCCGTCGTTCCTCAGCACGAACCGGACGGCCGAGACGCTTGGTGCCGAGATTCGCCTGGTCCCGGTCCTCGCCGACCTGAGCATCGATCTGGATGGGATGGCCGAAGCCGCGAACGGCGCGGGCATGGTGTTCCTGTGCAACCCGAACAACCCGACGGCGACCGCCCACTCGCACGCCGACATCGCCGCGTACATCCGCCGGGTGAAGTCCAGTTCGCCCGACACGGCCATCCTGGTCGATGAAGCTTACATCGAGTACGCCACGGACCCGGCCGTCGACACGGCCGCAGCGGAGGCGCTCGAGTACGACGACGTGTTCATCACGCGGACGTTCTCGAAGGCCTACGGCATGGCCGGGATGCGGCTCGGCTGGGCTGCCGGCCGTCCCGCCACACTCGCCAAGCTGCAGGCCGCCTGGGGGCTAGGCAACATCAACGTCATGACCGCGGCCGGCGCCCTGGCATCGCTCGACGACCCGGATCACATGGTGGCGGAGCGCGAGGAGAACCGGCGGATCCGGGAGTTCACGATCAACGCGTTCAAGGAGATGGGCTACGAGGCGACCGACTCGCAGACCAACTTCCTGTTCGTGAACATCCGCCAGCCGGCCGCCGATTTCCGCGACGCCGCCCGCGAGCAAGGCGTCATGGTCGGGCGCGATTTCCCGCCGATGGAGAACAGCCATTCACGCATCTCGCTGGGCACGATGGAAGAGATGCAGCGGGCGGTCGAGGTCTTCAAGCGGATTCTCGAAACCTAGAACGCCGTTCGACGGATCTGCCTGGGCGCGCCGGCCAAGCCGGCGCGCCCTTTTTCATGTCGACCTGCACGGGCCCGCCAACGCGCACGGCGTCGACCCCGTCCAACACCTTCGGGACGGGAACACTTCCGACAGAATTCTCGTCTCACAGGGGAGACGCGGCGCTGAGTCCGGCGCCCATCCGTTCAGGAGACGATATGTCGCTGCTCAGGAAACTCTTCGGTCGGCGCGACGCGGCCAAACCGCGGGTACGAGTCTGCGTGGAGTGCGGGATGCCGATCGCCGAACACAAGCCGTGGTGCTCGATCTTCCGGACTCAGCAGGCCATGAACCAGCGCGCCGAAGACGCGCCCACCGCCAGCTAGCGTGAGCCAGCCCGTCGTCGCCAGCGACTCCGCGGTCCTACCACTTGATCCGGTTGCCGGTTGGCGGAAATCAGGCCGGCCCCGCCAGAACCGCGCTCACTGAAGGGGATCCTCGACTCTTCGATGCCGAACCAGGCGTAGACCTGCGCCACGAGGGAATACGCCACAGCGCCCGGCCCAACATCCTTCCGGTGCCGGGCGTCGAAGCGGGCGCCCGCCGCCGGCGCCGCGTGGATGTCCTCTTCGACCCCATCGGCGAAATCGCTGTCTCGAGTCGTGGACATGCTGATCGGCAAGGCCTCTGGCATCAACTCGCGCAGCACCAGGCGAAACTCGATCTCGGGCATCGCTAGCTGGAGGCCAACGTGCAGCCGCCGCGCCAGTTCGGCGAACAGGTACGTGGACTCCACCAGGGCCGCCTCATTCAGGAGCAAGCCGTACTCCGTCAGTTGTCGACCCCAGCAGAGGAACTCTTCCCCGGCCGTGGCGACGAAGATCAGCGTCCCGTCGTCCCAGAGCCCAAGTGCTTTGTACCGCTCCCCTTCCGCCCGCCTGAGCCAGCCGTCGGCGATCTGGGCGGCACCACCCGCATCCAGATCGAACCCGAAGTTCCTCAACTGCGGTGGTTCGGTCACCAGCTTCGTCACCTTCGGACTGTTCAGATCGAGCGCGCCCGAAGTCCGCGACATGCGATTCGGCGTCGCGGCGAGGATGTACGTCGGTTCGTCGACGAGCTTCGCGAGTTCGGCGACGCTGTCGATTCTGGCGGCGAACTCAGCGTCGTCGGGCCCCTCGAACGCCGACGTCCGTGGCGACAGCGGCGACCTGAACGCGGGCGGGTCCACCACCTTCAGCGGCGGTGGCGAAGTCGGAGCCTCGAAGGCCGACGGCGGAAGGGTCGGCCGAGCCGGGCCGGGCCCCTCTGGGGCCGGCGGCGGCGCGGGTGGCTTTGCGCTCAGCTCTTTCTCGAGGAAGGTCCAGGTCGACCCAGCCGCGGGGGTATCCGAGGGCGGTGTCTCGGCCGGCGGCGGTGTCTCGGC
>DCWN01000019.1 GCA_002328835.1 Acidobacteria bacterium UBA2161
GGGTTCGGGGCGCAGCCCCGTCTACTAATAGATCCCCCGCTCTCGATGTTCCTGGTGCGCCTCGAGCGTGAATCGGGCTTCCGGTGCCCTTCGCCCCGAGAGCTGTTCAGCCACGTACTCCCCGACGGCCGGTCCGTGCTTGAAGCCGTGGCCGGACCCGCCGCCGACGAGCCACACGTTGTCGAAATCGGGGTGTCGATCGATGATGAAATCGCCGTTCCAGCTGTTGGCGTACTGGCAGACGCAGGCTTCGAGTAGCGGCGCTGATTCGAGCGCCGGTACCCGGCGGGCGAGAATCATTCGCGCAACCTGCAACGCATCGTCCGAGACGAGACGTTCGCCCAGATCCGGGTCGAACGGCGGTCCGTGGTGATCGAGGCCGATCTTGAAGCCGCGGCCTTCCAGATCGGGCAGCCCATACACGCCGCCGGCAAAGTCGACCCAGGCCGGCATCGCCGGTGGTGCGAATCGGCGGTCGCCTGGTTCGGTGCCGAAGAAGAAGACCTCCTGGCGTGTCGGGTGGATACGGTCACCGAGCACCGCAGGGAACAGCGTGGGGAGCCACGGGCCGCAGGCAAACACGAAGGCGTCGGCGGTTATCTGGTCGCCGTCGCTCGTGAGCACCGACTCGACGTGGCCGGTGTCTGTCGGCGGCGTGACCGCCGCGACACGGTACTCGACGCTCTGTTTGACCGCCTGCCGCACGACCGCCTGCACGGCATGTCGGGCCATGATGACACCGGCCTCCGGTTCGAGCACGCCGCGGGTGACAGGGCCGAGGCTGAACTGCGGATATCGCCGGTCGAGCTCGGTTCGGTCGAGAATTTCGAATGGCACCCGGAGTCGACCGAATGTCTCGATCGTCTCGTCGGTGTACGGGTCGTCGGGTCGCGCCATCCACAGGACGCCGGTCCGCGTGAAGAGCTCCTGCCGTCCGTCGCCGAACAACTCCTGCCACGCGTCAAACGAACGTTGCGCCCATTCCGAGTAGATCGCCTCGGAACCATATCCGATGCGGAGGACGCGTGATGCGCCACCGGAGCTCGAGCGGGTATTGCCGGCGCCGAAGGCGTCGACCAGCGTGACCGACCGGCCGCTACGGCGGACCTGCAGGGCCGTCCAAGCGCCAAACACGCCGGCGCCGATCACGGCGACATTGGAAGAGCGAGACATCTGGGAGAGTGCCCGAGAAGCCAGAAGAACAGCCCCGTCTATTGTTAGACTAGCACCGATGTCCACGCACCGCATCGAGGTCTGTCCGGGTGCCGTCCACCTGCCGGGGTATCTCTCGCTCGACGAGCAATGTGTGCTCGCCACGCGCTGCCTGGCAATCGGCACCGGACCGGCCGGCTGGTACGTGCCGACGGTCCGCGGGGGCGGCAAGATGCGGGTGCACATGGTCTGTCTGGGGAGTCACTGGAACGCCCGAACCTATCGCTACGAGGCGACGCGTCGAGACTACGATGGCCTGCCGCCGGCGCCCTTGCCAGCGGACCTGGCCGCGCTGGCGTCCAAGATGGCAACAGACGCCGGAATGTGTCTGTCACCGGACGTCTGCATCCTCAACCACTATGGCCCGGACGGCAAGATGGGGTTGCACCAGGACAAGGACGAGCACCCGGACACGCTCGATGCCGGTGTGCCGATCGTGTCGGTATCCATCGGTGACACGGCCAAGTTCATCCTTGGGGGGCTCGCACGCAAAGAACCAAAGACGATGGTCCTGCTCGCGTCGGGTGATGGGTTCGTCTTCGGCGGGCAGAGCCGGCTACGCTACCACGGCGTGGCGGCGCTGTTGCCCGGCACAGGTCCGCCCGAGCTCGAGCTCAATGGCCGCTACAACCTGACGTTTCGGCAGGGGGCGGTCTGATGAGTGACCTTTAGAACTCAGAAGTCAGAAGTCGGGAGTCAGGAGTCAGGAGTTAGCCGGAGGGCTTCGCCGGCGTCGGGGTCTCTGTTTGCGGGCGGGAGCGCCGGCGGAAATCCGTCGATTCTGGCCGACTCGGCTTCCTGGGCGGCGCCAAGCACTTACTCAGGCGCCCATTCGCCCCCCTGAAATGCCCTCCCGAAGGAAGTTTCGGGTGTTTTCTGCAAATCATGGCTATCTTATGCTCGATAAATAACTTGTGCGGGTACGCACAGCAGGATCTGGTACGACCAGCCAAGCCGACGGCGGAGACGTCACATACGCGAGAGATACGGGTGCGGTGTCTGGCCCGTTGCGGGAGTTGAAGATGCACAAGCCAATCAAATATGCCGAGAAGGGGCTGAGCCTTCTTGCCAACGCCGGATGGGGCGTCTACGACGCGGTGAACCGGGTAAGTCAGCGGCAATCGTTCACGCCGGCCTGGTCGGACAAGCCGATGCTCAAGTCTCACGAGAAGGTGAAGCCGCCGCTGGGCTGGCCGCGTGAAACCGATTCGCTGTGCCCGACCTGCGTCCGTGAGGCGCGCCAGGAGATCTTGGACGGCAAGCAGGGCTACGAGATCTTGAAGCACGAAAAGGTCGGCGAGATCAAAGCGGAAATCATCGAGCGTGACGGCAAGATCATGATGGTGAAGGACTGCCCGCTCCATGGCCACTTCGAAGACGTGATGGCCATCGACACCGCGTTCTTCAAGCATCTCGAGGACGCGTTTCCCGGCAGCGACATCGTTCCGCACAACGACGAGGGACTGCACAACCACGGCAGCAGCACGATCAAGTACGGCCGCGGTGCGGTGCTCACGATCGATCTCACCAACCGCTGCAACATGATGTGCGACCCCTGTTTCATGGACGCGAACCAGGTGGGCTTTGTCCATGAGCTCGGGTGGGACGATATCAAGACGCTGCTCGACAACGCGATCTCGATCAAGCCGAGACGGCAGATGTCGGTGCAGTTCTCCGGCGGCGAGCCGTCCATTTCACCGTATTTTCTCGACGCGATCCGCTACTCGCGCAAAGTCGGCTACAACAGCGTGCAGGCGGCCACCAACGGTATCGAGTTCGCCAAGAGCCCGGATTTCGCGCGCGCCGCGGCCGATGCCGGGCTGCGCTACGCGTATCTGCAGTTTGACGGCATCGGCAATGCTGCGAACTCCCACCGGCTGGTCGGCAACCTGTTCGACGTGAAGCTGCGCGCCATCGAGAACCTGCACAACGCCGGCGTCGACATCGTGCCGGTCATCACGATCATCAACGGCATCAACAACGAACAGGTCGGCCGCATAGTGCAGTTTGCGCTCGACAACCCGAAAAAGATCAACTTCCTGTCGTTCCAGCCGGTGTCGTTCACCGGCCGCGACGAGGAGATCACCGACGAGCGGCGCCACGCCCAGCGCTACACGCTGTCGCATTTGGCGCAGGATGTGAAGCGCCAGACGAGCATCGGCGAGCCGGTGCGTGACTGGTTTCCGATTTCGTTCATGGGCACGTTCACCGACTGGGCCGACCTCGTGCATGGGCCGATGGGCGACTGGGGGCAGCTCAACTGCGGGTGTCACCCCAACTGTGGCATCGGCATGGCCGTGATGGTCGACAAGGAGACAAAGGAATCGGTGCCGGTGACGGCGTTCCTGAAGGCCGACCGGCTGTCGAAGGACATCGCCCGGATCAACGATGCGGCGCGCGGACGGGCCCTGTCGGTCGTGGGGATGGCGCTGGCCTTGATGCGGAACTACGATCCGTTCCAGGCGCCGACGCACTTCAAGCTGACCGACTTGATGAAGAAGTTCGACAAGACCTTCGGCGCCAGCGGTCACGACTACGGCAAGGTGACGGGGGACCGAACCCAGGCCGACATCGAGAAGCGGCGGGCGGATCGCTGGAACTTCCTGTTCATTGCGGGGATGTGGTTCCAGGATCTCTTCAACTACGACTTCCGCCGCACCGAGCGCTGCATCATCCCGTATGCGACGCAAGAGGGCGAGATCTCCTTCTGCGCCTATAACACCGGCATCGGCTGGCGGAACATCATCGAGAAGATGCACATGACCGCCACGTTGACCAGGTGGTACGAGGAGAAGGGGCGCCACGAGATCTTCGCGGGCGGGAACGATGTGGCGCTCGCGACGACCGAACACAGCCTGATGCTCGACTCCGTGGCGGTCGCCGCGGGGCGTCAGACCGACCTGGACGATCAGGGGATCGCGAAGACGGCGCGCGAGGAGAAGCTGCAGGCGCGTGCCGGGCAGCGGAAGTCGAGCCCCGAGGACGAGCGGATGGCGGCCCTGTACCGGCAGCACGTGCTGGGCGAGACGCCGCCCGAGCCGGTCATCCAGATTCAGGGGCTCGGTGCGAAGCGCGAGAAGGAGCCGGCCGCGACGTCCTAGCGTGACCCGCGGTGAACCGGGAGAGCGTGGAAGAGGGCCTCGGATACGAGGCCCTTTTTCTGTTGGAGGGCTGCTATCCGCCCCGGGTATGCATCTCGAGGTGCGGCTCTTCCTTGAGCCGTCGGATCGGGATGAACGGCACTCGCCGGTCGGTACCCAGTCGGGCTTCAGCCCCTCGGTCGGTCCGCGCCCGCCAGACGGCCGCGATCTGCTCGCGGAGTTCGTCGCCAGAGGCCCCCGCTCTGAGCGGCTGCCGGAGATCGACGCCGTGCTCGCCGTAGAGACAGAGATACCAGAGGCCGTCCGCTGTCAGCCGGCTGCGGTCACAGTTCTGGCAGAACGGTTCGGTCGTCGACGAGATGATTCCGAAGATCGTGCCGTCGGGCAGGGTGAATCGATCCGCGGGTGCCGACGTGCGTTCGTCGACCGGCGTGATCGGCCCATAGCGGTCGGTGAGAATCTCCAGCATCTCCCGGCGTGAGACGACGGCTTCGGTCGACCACTGCGTGGCGCCGCCGACGTCCATGTACTCGATGAACCGCACCTCGATACCCCGATGTCGGCCGAACTCGAGCAGGTCGGGGAGTTCGTCGCCGTTGACATCGCGGATGATCACGGCATCGAGCTTCACGCTCTCGAAGTCGGCGTCGAGGGCTGCGTCGATGCCGGCTAGAACCGCGGGATGCGAGTCGAACCGGGTGAGCTTCTCGAAGCGGTCGGGATGCAGGCTGTCGAGGCTGACGGTAATCCGCCGGAGGCCGGCCGCGCGCAGGGCCTTGACCTGGTCGCGCAGCAGTATGGCGTTGGTCGTGAGGGCCAGATCCCGCACCCGCCGATTGGCTGCCAGCAGTTCGATGAGCGCGGGCAGGTCCTGGCGCAAGAGTGGCTCGCCGCCCGTCAGGCGCACCCTGTCGACGCCAAGGCCGGTGAAGGCCTCGACCAGTCGCGAGG
The DNA here is from genome assembly GCA_002328835.1 of Acidobacteria bacterium UBA2161. GTDB lineage: Bacteria > Acidobacteriota > Vicinamibacteria > Vicinamibacterales > UBA823 > UBA2161. Next base: position 5,265 of record DCWN01000019.1, read on the forward strand.
TCTCCTCGAAGGTCAAGATGCTCTTGCGCGGCAGCCAGACGTAGCCCGCTTCCGGCATGCAGTAATGGCAGCGCAGGTTGCAGCGGTCGGTGACCGACAATCGCAAGCTGGTCAGCGGACGAACGAACGCGTCGACGACTCGCATGGGATCAACAATTATGCCATGATTGTCGGTTGAAGAGCCGCGGGCGGGTGACAGAGATGATTCCAGGGGTGCGAGGCACGCGCGACATCGTGCCCGGCGACGTCGAGCGCTGGCAGCACGTGGAGGCGGTGGCGCGCGACGTCTGCGGCCGCTACGGGTACCGCGAACTCCGGACGCCGATCATCGAGCGCGAAGAACTCTTCGCGAAGGGGACCGGCGAATCGACCGACATCGTCCAGAAGGAGATGTACGCCTTCACCGATAAGGGTGGCGAGCGCGTCACGCTACGGCCGGAGGCGACGCCGGGAATGGTTCGGGCCTACGTCGAGCATGCGCTCGAACAGGCGCTGGCGGTGCCGAAGCTCTTCACGATCGGTCCGATGTTCCGGTACGAACGGCCGCAAAAGGGTCGCTACCGCCAGTTCCACCAGCTGAACGTCGAGGTGTTCGGCGTCGCGGATGCGGCGCTCGACGCCGAGGTCATCGAGATGGCCTGCACGTTCGTCGAGACACTCGCCATTCAGGGCACCGAGCTGGTCATCAACTCGGTCGGGTGTCCGGCGTGCCGACCGGCGTTCAGCGAAGCGTTGTTGAACGGGCTCGGCGAGGACCTGCCGAAGCTGTGCGGCGATTGCCAGCGGCGTGCGGCGACGAACCCGCTGCGTATCTTCGACTGCAAGGTGGCGGCCGACCAGTCGGTCATCGATCAACTGCCGCACTCGGTCGATTTCCTCTGCGATACGTGCCGTGAACACTTCGAGGCGGTGCAGCGGTATCTGCGCGCCTACGAGCAACCGTTTCGCGTGTCGCATCGGCTCGTGCGGGGCCTCGACTACTACACGCGGACGACCTTCGAGATCCTGGCGTCGCAGCTGGGGGCCCAGAATGCGCTGCTGGGCGGGGGACGGTACGACGGCCTGGTCAAACAGCTCGGGGGAGCGGACCGGCCTGGCATCGGCTTCGCGGCGGGCCTCGAGCGCCTGGTCCTCGCGCTTCCGGGCACGGACGATGAGGTGGCGCCGGACGTCTTCGTGGCCGCGCTCGGGGCGGCCGCGCGAGAGGCAGCGTTCGTCCTCGCGCGGGCCCTGCGGGCCGGTGGGCTGCAGACGCTGGTCGACTACGAACCGCGAAGCGCGAAGGCGCAATTGAAGCGGGCCAATCGGGCGCGCGCGCGCTACGCCGTCATCGTCGGCGACGACGAACTGGCCCGTGGTGAAGTGACGGTGAAGACGATGGCGACCGGAGAACAACACAGCGTCGCGCGTGACGGCGTGGTGGCCGCGCTGTCGTCGTCGTGAACGAGAGGTGAAGACGGCTGTGGGTGAACCACTGGGGAATCTGGTCCGGACGCACACCTGTGGCGCACTGCGCGAGGCGGACGTCGGCGACAACGTCGTGTTGCTTGGTTGGGTGCATCGCGTGCGCGATCTCGGCGCGCTCATCTTCTTCGACGTGCGCGATCGCTACGGTCTGACGCAGGTCGTGGCCAGGGACGATGACGGACTGCTGGCGACGGCGAAGCGGCTGCGCCCGGAGTTTGTCGTAGCCGTCGTCGGACCCGCGGAGATGCGGTCGGACGAGACCGTCAATCCGAAGCTCGACACAGGCACGGTCGAGGTGGCTGCGCGGGAAATCCGGATCCTCAATGAATCGGCCCGTCCGCCGTTCCAGATCGCCGACGAGAGCCCGGTGTCCGAGGACCTCCGGCTTCGGTACCGATACCTCGACCTGCGTCGCCCGCGGATGCAGCAGAACATCCGGTTGCGCCATCAAACGGCGGCGGCGGTCCGCCAATTCTTCGACCAGCACGACTTCCTGGAGATCGAGACCCCCGTCCTGACCAAATCGACGCCGGAAGGTGCGCGCGACTATCTCGTGCCGAGTCGGGTGCATCCGGGCGAGTTCTTTGCGTTGCCGCAGTCGCCACAGATCTTCAAGCAGTTGCTGATGATCGCGGGCATGGACCGGTACTTCCAGATCGTTCGCTGCTTCCGTGACGAGGACCTGCGGGCGGATCGTCAGCCTGAGTTCACGCAGGTCGACGTCGAGATTGCGTTCGCCAACCCCGACGTCGTCTTCGGGCTGATCGAGTCGTTGATGCAGGAGTTGCTGACTGCGGTCGGGCTCGGATCGGTCGACGTGCCCTTCCAGCGTCTGCCGTACGCCGAGGCGCTGGCACGCTATGGCAGCGACAAGCCGGACCTGCGCGTCGCGATGGCGATCGAGGACGTGTCGGATGCGTTCGCCGAGTCGAGCTTTCAGGTGTTCCGCCAGATCGTCGCCGACGGCGGCGTGATCCGGGCCCTCCCGGTGCCCGGGCGCGGCGGCGCGTCGAGGAAGGAACTCGACGACTTCGTCGCGCGGGCCGGTGACCTGGGCGCCGCCGGCCTGGTCTGGGCGCGGTACGCAGCCGACGGCGCGGTGCAGAGTTCGGTCTTGAAGGTTGCCGGCGAAGTGGCCGTGCGGAGGGCTCTGGAGCTGGTGGGCGTCGGGAAGGACGACTTGATTCTGGTGGCCGCGGGCGAAGGCGCGGCAGCGTCGAAGCTACTGGGTCAGTTGCGCCTCGAGATCGCCCAGAAGGCCGGCTGGCTGGATCCGGCTCGGTTCGCGTTCACCTGGGTCGTCGATTTCCCCTTGCTGGAATGGGACGACGCGGACCAGCGCTTCGCCGCGATGCACCATCCATTCACGTCGCCGATCGACGCCGACATCGAGAAGCTGTCGAGTGACCCTGGCGCCGTGCGGGCGAAGGCCTACGATCTCGTGCTCAACGGCAGCGAGATCGGCGGCGGCAGCATCCGGATCCACGATCAGGCGATGCAGCAGCGGATGTTCGACCTGCTCGACATCGGGCGGGACGAAGCGCGCGCGCGGTTCGGATTCTTTCTCGACGCGCTCGAGTACGGGACGCCGCCGCATGGCGGAATCGCGCTGGGCCTCGACCGGATCGTCGCGCTACTGGCCGGGGAGCCATCGATTCGCGACGTGATCGCGTTTCCGAAGACCGCCGCGGCGGTCGACCTCATGGCCGGGGCCCCGGCCGGCGTCGATCCGCGGCAGCTCAAGGAGCTACGGCTGCGGTCCGACGGTTGACCCGCGAATGGCGCCATGCTACCCTCGGACAGGTAATTCGTTGTAAGTAAAGGAGATACGCGACTCAGTCCTCCATGCGGAAGATTCCGATCCCGGCCGAGGGGATCGAAACGCTGTTCGGCTCGTTCGACGAAAACCTCAAGAGCCTGGAAGTCCTGTTCAACGTCAAGATCCGGACCGCGGGCCAGGAACTGCTGGTCGACGGGGCGGCGGCCGACGCCGACAAGGTCGCGCGGGTCATCGAACAGCTCGAAGGCCTCGTCCACAGCGGCTACGCGTTCGCCAAGGGTGACGTGAAGCGTGCGGCGCAGCTGGTGGCGCAGGAGGCCACCGTCGATCTGGCCGACTACTTCCTGCGCGGCGCCGTCAAGCCGTCCGGCAAGCGCCGGGTCATGCCGAAGAGCGTCAACCAGCGCCGCTACCTCGACGCGATCGAGCGGGACGACATCGTGTTCGGCATCGGGCCGGCCGGGACGGGCAAGACCTATCTGGCCATGGCCGAAGCGGTGGCGTTCCTGATGAGCAAGCGGGTCAGTCGCATCATCCTGGCCCGTCCCGCCGTCGAGGCGGGGGAGAAGCTCGGGTTCCTGCCGGGCGATCTGCAGGAGAAGGTCAATCCGTATCTCCGGCCCCTGTACGATGCGCTCTACGACATGCTCGACGGGGATCGTGTCGAGCGTCTGCTCGAGCGCGGCGTCATCGAGATCGCCCCGATCGCGTTCATGCGAGGCCGTACGCTGAACGACGCGTTCGTCATCCTCGACGAAGCCCAGAACACGACGTCGGAGCAAATGAAGATGTTCCTGACCCGGCTCGGCTTCGGGTCCAAGGCCGTCATCACCGGCGACATCACGCAGATCGATCTGCCGCCCGGCCGAGTCTCCGGGTTGATCGAGGCGATGAACGTCGTGCGCCAGATTGACGGAATCGCGTTCGTCAACTTCGACGACCAGGACGTCGCGCGCCACACGCTGGTGCAGCAGATCGTCAAGGCCTACGATGTCTTCTCAGCCCGCGCCACTGGCCCCGACGTGGTCGAGCCGCCCGCGGTGCCGGTCGAAGCGCGGTGGCCCGCCGCGGTCCCGGCCCGCGACGAGTAGGCAGACACCGAGCATGCCATCAGTCCACCGCTCCGATTCGCGTGCGGGGCTGCGCGTGGCCGTGACCGATGACCTCGGCCGAGGTCTCCGCCATCCCGGCCTCACCCGGTGGCTACGTCTGGCCGCACCGTCCTCCGCGCAGGGCCTGGTCACCGTGGCGCTGGTCACGGACGCACGCATCCGCTCGCTGAATCGCCGGTTTCGCGGCGTCGATCGGGTCACCGACGTCCTGTCGTTCCCGATGGACGACCGCGCTGACGGACCGGAAACGCCGCCGGCGGCGGGTAGCGCGGGGCGGCACCTGGGAGACGTGGTGATTGGCCTGGGTCGGGCCGACCGCCAGGCACGCAGCGCCGGCCACCCGCCGGCGACTGAACTGAAGATTCTCGCTCTTCACGGACTGCTGCACCTGCTGGGCTACGACCACGCCGGGGATGATGGTCGGATGGCGCGTGTGGAGCAAGAGTGCCTCCGCCGCGGCGGCCTGGCCGCCGGACTGATCGCCCGCGCCGGCGGCGCGTCGCGCGACCGCTGAGGCGGGTCCGCGAGCCATGAAGTCTGGATTCATCTCGTTCGTCGGGCGTCCCAACGCCGGCAAGTCCACTCTCCTGAACCGGATCGTCGGGACGAAACTGGCCATCGTCTCCGACAAGCCGCAGACGACGCGAAACCGGATTCTGGGCGTCAAGGCCTATCCGGCCGGGCAAGCGATCTTCATGGATACGCCCGGGATTCATCGCCCGCTGCATCGGATGAACGTGCGCATGGTCGACCTGGCCCTCGACTCGATGCAGCGGGTCGATCTGCTGGCCGTGGTCGTCGACGCGGCCGAACCGACCGGCAGCGGGGACCGCTTCGTCGTGAAGCAGTTGGAGCGCGCGAAGATTCCGGTCGTCCTGGTGCTCAACAAGATCGACCTCATCGCGAAGCCGAAGCTCTTGCCGGTCATGGACTGGTACAGCGAGCAGCGCGAGTTCGCCGCCATCGTGCCGGTGTCAGCCCTGGGCGGTGACGGCGTGGACGAACTGGAGGCGCTGCTGCTCGGCCAGCTGCCGGACGGCGATCCGCTCTACCCGGAGGACTACCTCACGGATCAGCCGGAGCGGTTCTTCGTGGCCGAAACCGTGCGCGAGAAGCTGCTGCAGCACACCCATGCGGAGATTCCGTTCTCGAGCGCCGTCGTGGTGGACCGGTTCGAGGAGGTGGACGAACGAGGCGTCATCCGGCTGTACTGCTCGATCCTCGTCGAGCGGGCCTCCCAGAAGCCGATCGTCATCGGCCGTGGCGGGTCGATGATCAAGCGCATCGGGACCGGGGCCAGGCAGGATCTGGAGCGGTTCTTCGACGCGCGCGTCTATCTCGACCTGCACGTGAAGGTGCGGGCGGAATGGCGCGAGAATGATCGGCTGCTGGACGACCTCGGCATGGGTCGACGCTAATGGCTTCTGTGGTATCTTTAGTTGTTGCCGATCGTACTATGAACGACGACAGTTACCCATCGGACCGTAGACCCACTGCCGCGAGAGTGGACCATGCCTGCCCAGCGCCGAATCGACCTGGTGCTCGAGTCAGTCAAGCGACTGCAGCGGATTGGTGCGGACGCTAACCTCCTCAACCTCCTTCAAAAGCAGCATCCGGCCGACCTCGCCCAGATCTTCGGTGAACTGACGGAGCGCGACCGCCGCGACGCCTTCGCGTTGCTGGTGGAGCGCTACGGCCGCCTCGCGATGGAGGCGATCAGCGAACTGGAGCCGGAAGACGGCGCCGCCATGCTGGGCGATCGCTCGGCCGAGGAAGTGGCGCCGCTGCTGCAGGAACTTCCGAGCGATGACGCCGCGGCGCTGATCGAGCAACTGCCCGACGAGGTGTCGGCGCAGGTCCTCGACCTGCTGGAACGGCGTGAGGCCGGCGACGTGCAGAACCTGCTCGAGTACGCCGAGCAGACCGCCGGCCGCATCATGAACCCGCACGTCTTCGCGCTGTCAGAGGATTTGACGGTCGGGGAGGCGATCGCTGCGCTGCAGACCTCTCGCGACGTCGAGATGGTCTTCTATGTCTATGTCGTCGACGTGCGCCGGCATCTGGTCGGGGTGGTCTCGCTCCGTCGCTTGCTGCTCGTCTCGACCGAGACGCCCCTCAAGCGGATCATGACGACTGACATCATGAGCGCGCGCGTCGACACCGACCAAGAGGAAGTCGCGCGCGTCGTGGCGTCGTACAACCTGCTCGCGATGCCCGTCGTCGACGAGGAGCACAAGCTCGTCGGGATCATCACTGTCGACGACGTGATCGACGTCATCAAGGACGAGGCGACCGAGGACATCTATCGGCTGGCCGGCATGGCGGGCGACGAGCACGTGTCGACCCCCGCCAAGGAAGCGCTGCGCAAGCGGCTCCCCTGGCTCGGCGTCAACCTGGCGACGGCCGTCATGGCGGCGGCGGTCGTGGCGCTCTTCCAGGAGACGATCAGTCAGGTCGTCGCCCTGGCGGTGTTCATGCCGGTCGTGGCGGGCATGGGTGGCAACGCGGCCACGCAGACCCTGACGGTCACCGTGCGCGGTATCGCGCTGGGCGAGTTGACCTGGGGGAATTCTCGCAAGGCGCTGGTGAAGGAAATGCTCATCGGGCTGGGCAACGGGCTCGTGCTCGGCCTGCTCGCGGCGGGGATCGCCTGGGCGATGCAGGGCGACCCGTTCCTCGGGATGATTCTCGGCCTGGCCATGGTCCTGAACATGCTCGTGGCGGCGATGGCGGGCACGCTGATTCCGATCGTGCTGCGGGCGCTGAACGTCGATCCGGCGCTGGCCTCGTCGGTCTTCATCACGACCTTGACCGACGTGTTCGGTTTCCTGTCGTTTCTCGGGCTGGCGACGGTGTTCCTGAGCTACCTCCGCTAGCCGGTGGCCGTGCACTCGCCGAACGGCATCGAGAGTCGAGGCGCCAGCGCCGCCGTCCCAGGCTGCGGCCAACCCCTTTCGGCTGCTAGAATACGGCGCGTTGGGGAGCGGTCGGTCGACCAGGCCTGCCGGCCGCTCGGCGACTGGTCATGCCGCAGTTCACTTCGGAGGCGCTCGTGTTGCGCACCTACCGGTTGGGGGAGGCCGACCGAATCGTGGTCTTCCTGACGAGCGATCGCGGCAAGAAGCGGGGGGTGGCGAAGGGTGCCCGGAAGACGCGGTCGCGCTTCGTCGGTGCGCTGGAGCCGTTGACGCACGTGCAGGTGTCCTACTACGAACGGGAACATCGGGATCTCGTGCGCGTCAACGATGTCGAGATGTTGCGGTCGCCGTGGTCGGCCCTGGATCCGGACGCCCTGACCTACGTCGGGTACTTCGCCGAGCTGATCGACGAGTGGGCGCCCGAAGCAGATCCGAATGAGCGGCTGTACCGGCTGGGTGCATCGGTGATTGAGGCGATGGTCGTGGGCACCCCGACGGAGCGATTGGCGCGGTACTTCGAGTACTGGCTCCTCCGGCTGCAGGGCGTGTATCCGTCGGTGCTCGCCTGTCATGGATGCGGGGCGGACCTCCAGGACGATGGCGCGCGGCTGTCTGCCCGTGACGCCTTGTTTCTCTGTCCCGGGTGCTTGGGCGGGTCGCAGGGCCCGGCGTTGTCGCCGGCGTCGATCGCGTTTCTTCGCGAGGCGGCCCGTGCGCGGCCGTCGAGCCTCGGCGACCTGTCGTGGTCGGTTCGGGTGGGGCGTGAACTCGAGGCCGCCCACCATGTGTTGATTACGACCCACCTCGAGAAGGAACTGAAGTCGATGCGCGTGCTGAAGGAGCTCCGGCACTGAAGGCGGTGCGGCGGCGCTCCGACGTTCGATACGGCCATTTGTGACTCTCCAAGACCTCATCGCCACGCTGTCCAGCTACTGGGCTTCCCGCGGCTGCCTGATCCATCAACCGCTCGACCTCGAGATCGGCGCCGGCACGATGCACCCCGAGACGTTTCTGCGGGTGCTCGGCCCGTCGCCGTGGCGGGTGGCCTACGTGCAGCCCTCCCGGCGGCCGGCGGACGGCCGCTTCGGCGAGAACCCGAACCGGCTGTTCAAGCACCACCAGTTCCAGGTGATCCTCAAGCCGGCGCCCGACCGCTCGCAGCAGTTGTATCTCGAGAGCCTCGAGGCGTGCGGGATCGACTGCGGCGCCCACGACGTTCGGTTCGAGGAAGACAACTGGGAGTCGCCGACGCTGGGGGCCTGGGGGATCGGCTGGCAGGTCATGCTCGACGGCCAGGAGATTACGCAATTCACGTACTTTCAGCAGGCGGGTGGGCAGGTGCTCTCGCCGATCTCCACGGAGATTACGTACGGCCTCGAACGGATCGCCATGCAGTTGCAGCGCGTCGACAACGTCTTCGATCTCGAGTGGGCGCCTGGCGTGAAGTATGGTGCCGTGCGACAGCAGGAGGAGGTCGAACAGTCGAAGTACGTCTTCGGGCAAGTCGACCAGCCTCCCGGCGAGTTCGCGACCTTCCACCGCGAGCTGTTCGATCGATATCACGCGTTCGCTACGACGCTCCTCGAGTCGCGGCTGGTGCTGCCCGCGCTGGACTATTGCCTCAAGTGCTCGCATGTCTTCAACGTGCTCGACGCGAGCAGTGGCGTCGGCGTCACCGAGCGCACCGCCTACATTCTTCGGGTGCGCCAGCTCGCCGTCGCGATCGCACGGGCGTACTCCGGGGTGTCGACCGAGGACGATGCGGATGACTAGGGGCGATTCGGGGAGCGGCGGGGAGCTGCTGATCGAGATCGGCTGCGAGGAGATGCCCGCGGGCTGGCTGCCTCGGCTGACGCGCGACCTCGCGCGGCACCTACAGCAGCGGCTCACGGAGGCCCGTGTCGCCGCCTCGGCGCCGAGCGCGTGCAGCACGGCCCGACGCCTCGTCGTCACGGCGGAGGGCGTCGCCGCGGGCCAGGAAGATCTCGAGGAACTGGTCACCGGGCCGCCCGTGTCGGCGGGCTACAAGCCCGACGGGACTCCGACCAAGGCCGCGGCGGGATTCGCGCGGAAGCACGGGGTCGAGGTCGCGGCGCTTGTCGAGGTCGACACGCCGAAGGGGCGCTACCTCGCACACCAGCGTCACGAGGCCGGGCTGCCGACGATCGAGGTGCTCCCGGCGGTGCTGGCCGCCACTCTGCGCGACCTCACGTTTCCGAAGCAGATGCAGTGGGATGCGCAGCTCGACGATGGCAAGGGCGAGCTACCGTTCGGTCGACCGATCCGATGGCTCGTGTTCCTGCTCGATGGCCGGATCGTCCCGTTCACGATCGGGCGGACCTCCGCGGCGGAGGGCGCAGACGTGGCGGTCGTCGAGGCGTCCAACGTGACCTTCGGGCATCGGTTCCTCGGGCCCGGCGCGGGCGAGCCGGTGACGGTGCACTCGATTGCGGACCATCGCGCGGCGCTCGCCGAACGGTACGTCGTGCTGGACCGCGCTGCGCGTCTCGAGAAGATCCGGAGCGCGCTCGTCGCGCGGGCCGAGGAGTGCGGTGGCGCCGTGGATCTCGCGTCACCGACGCTGGCAGCGCTCGTCGAGGAAGTCCCCGACCTGGTCGAATTTCCGATGGTTGTGGCCGGCGGGTTCGACGAAGCATTTCTCGAGCTGCCCGGTGAGGTCCTGGCCAGGACAATGATTCACCACCAGCACTTCTTCCCCGTGGCGGCCCGCCAGAACGGCCTGGCGCCGTCGTTTCTGGCCGTCACGAACACGGCGCCGGAGAACGCGGAGCGCGTCTCGCGAAACGCCGAGCGCGTGCTGGCCGCGCGCCTGCGCGATGCGAGGTTCTTCTGGGAGGCCGATCGCAAGGTGCCGCTCGAGTCACGGTTCGAGCGCCTGGCGACGGTGCTGTTCCACAAGCGCCTGGGCAGCTATCGCGAAAAGTCTGATCGGATGGAGGAACTGGCCGGCTGGATCGCGCGCGACGTCCTCGGTCGCGACGACGCGCGCGCAGACGCCCGGTCGGCGGCGCGTCTGGCCAAGGCCGATCTGGCTACCGAGATGGTCGGGGAATTCGCCGAACTGCAGGGCGTGATGGGCGGGATCTATGCGCGCGAGCAGCAGTTGCCCGAGCCGGTCTGGCAGGCGATCTACCACCACTACCTGCCGGTGAGCCCGGAGCCCACCGCGGCTCCGGCCAAGGCGGACCTTGGCGCCGGCGCTGTGACCTGGGCCGCGGTTGCGCTGGCCGACAAGCTCGACACGATCGTCGGCCTGTTCTGCGCGGGCGAGCGGCCGACCGGCTCACGTGACCCGTTCGGGCTGCGCCGCCAGGCGCACGGCGTGTTCAGGATCTTGATCGACCTGCCCGAACTGACCGGCGTCACGGCACGGACCTCGTGCAGTGAACTGCTCGACGCGGCCGCGCGGCCGTTCGAGGCGTGGCGCACAGACGCCCAGCTTTCCGAGGCCGTGGTCGCCTTCATGCTCGAACGGCTCCAGTACGTGCTGGAGCAGCGTGGCCACGACATCCGGAACATTCGGGCCGTGACCGGTGCGGCGGGGGCCGCGGTGCGGCCGCTCGAGGCCAGGTGGAAGCTCGAGGTGCTACCGGAGTTCACCGAGTCGAGCGACTTCAAACAGCTCGCGGTGGCGTTCAAACGGGTTCGCAACATCGCGTGCGAGTTGTCGGATGCGGACCACGAGGCGGCCGAGGCGGCGGGGCCCGACCTCGGCACGGTGTTGACGGAGGATGCCGAGCGCGAGCTGGTGAAGGAAATCGAGGCCCGGCAACCGGTCATCGACGAGGTCATGGCGAGCAGCCAAGATTTTCGTCTGGGCTTCGCCGAGGCGGCGAAATTCGGGCCTGCCGTCGATCGGTTCTTTACGGACGTCTTCGTCATGGTGGATGATCCGGTCGTTCGGACCGCCCGGCTCAGGCTGATGAAGCGGCTGGAGCGGTTGATTCTGCAGTTGGGGGACATCTCGGAGATCGTCGCGGACCCGGAAGGGTGAGCCGTCGGCCGCGACACACCTAGGGACCAGGACAGTGGCGAAGACGACCAGGAAGCGTTCGAGGGCAGAGGGCCGAGGCCGGGGGGCACGCACCCGGGCCGCTGCGCCGGCGACGCGCCGGACGAAGGCGAAGGGGCCCCAAGGGAAGAAGCACGTCTACTTCTTCGGCGGCGGCAAGGCCGAGGGGCATCGCGACTTGAAGGACGTGCTGGGTGGCAAGGGCGCCGGCCTCGCGGAGATGACCAATGCCGGCCTGCCAGTGCCGCCGGGGTTCACGATCGCGACCGACGTCTGCGGCGCGTACTACGCGCGGGGCGAAAAGGTCCCGGGGACCGTCGACCGCGAGATGATGCAGTATCTCGCACGGCTCGAGCGCGTCGCCGGCGCGCAACTCGGCTCGAGCGACAGCCCCCTGCTGGTGTCCGTCCGGTCCGGAGCGAAGTTCTCGATGCCCGGCATGATGGACACCATTCTGAACCTAGGATTGAACGACGAGGCGGTCGAGGGTCTGAAGCGCCGGACGAAGAACGGCCGCTTCGCCGCCGACAGCTACCGCCGCTTCATCCAGATGTTCGGGAACGTCGTTCTCGACATCCCCAAGGACACCTTCGACGCCGTGTTCGATCGGGTCAAACGGGAGAAGCGTGTCCGCCAGGATACGGCGCTCTCGGAGAAGGCGCTGCGGACGATCGTCGATCGGTACAAGCGGCTCGTGAAGCGGAAGACCGGCCGCAAGTTTCCGCAGGATCCGCATGAGCAGCTGCGAATGGCCCGCGACGCGGTGTTCCGCTCGTGGCACAACCCGCGGGCGACCGAGTACCGCCGCATCTACGACATTCCTGAAGACATCGGCACGGCCGTCAACGTGCAGCAGATGGTTTTCGGCAACACTGGCAACCGGTCGGCGACGGGCGTCGGGTTCACGCGTAATCCGGCGACCGGTAAGAAGGAGTTCTACGGCGAGTTCCTGATCAACGCGCAGGGCGAGGACGTCGTGGCGGGCATCCGGACACCGGAGCCGATCGCCGAGCTTCGACGGGTGCTGCCGCGTGCCTACACGCAACTTCGTGAGATCACCACTCGGCTCGAACGCCACTACCGCGATGTGCAGGACTTCGAGTTCACCATCGAGGACGAGCAGCTGTTCATGCTGCAGACCCGGAGCGGCAAGCGGACCGGCCATGCGGCGGTCGTCATCGCGACCGATCTGGTGGCCGAGAAGCGGATCTCGGCGAAGGAGGCGATCGGCATCGTCGACCCGGAGTCTTTGACGCAGCTGCTGGCGCCGGTCTTCGATCCCAAGGCGTGGGCCGCGCTGCCGGTCGCCACGCGCGGCCTGCCGGCCTCGCCCGGCGCGGCGTCGGGGGAGGTCGTCTTTACGGCCGACGACGCGGTCGCCCGCTCCCGCGAGGGCCGGCCGGCGCTTCTGGTGCGCAAGGAAACGGCGCCAGATGACATCCACGGAATGTACGCGGCACAGGGCGTGCTGACGGCCACCGGGGGGATGACTTCTCACGCGGCCGTCGTCGGGCGGCAGATGGGGAAGCCGTCGGTCGTCGGAGCCGGCGAGTTGGAGATCGACGAGTCGAAGGGGCGTCTTCGGATCGGCCGGCACGAGGTGCGTGAGGGTGACTACCTGTCGTTCGATGGCCTGATCGGTGAAGTGAAGATTGGCCAGGCCGCGACGAAGCCGAGCGAGATTCTCCAGGTGCTCGCGGGCAAGCTCAAGGCGAAGCGGTCCGATATCTACCAGCGATTCGAGAAACTCCTCGGCTGGGCCGACGCGCATCGAACTCTGGGGGTCAGGGCGAACGCGGATCAACCCGACCAGGCCAAGATCGCCCTGGCGTTCGGCGCGGAGGGCATAGGCCTCTGTCGAACGGAGCATATGTTCTTCGGCGAGGGGCGGATTCCGATCGTCCAGCGGATGATCATGGCCGAGACGGAGCGAAGCCGGCGCGCCGCGCTGAAGGAACTGTTGCCGTTCCAGCGCGAGGATTTCTACGGCGTCTTCAAGGCGATGAAGGGCCAGCCGGTCACGATCCGCCTGATCGACCCGCCGCTGCACGAGTTTCTGCCGAAACGCGAGGAACTGATGGTCGAGCTGGCCGTGGCGGAGGTGCGGGGTGAGAAGGGGAAAGCGATCGAGGCCAAGCGCAAGGTGCTGCGGCGGGTCGAGCAACTCCACGAGTTCAACCCGATGCTCGGGCACCGCGGCGTCCGCCTCGGCATCACGTATCCCGAGATCACTGAGATGCAGACCCGGGCGATCATCCAGGCCGCGTGCCGGCTCGCCTCCGAGGGTGATGAGGTGATTCCGGAGATCATGATCCCCCTGGTCGGCGACGCCAGGGAGTTTCGTGACCAGAAGGCGATCGTGGATCGGGTGGCCGAGGAGACGATGGCCAAGGAGGCCCAGCGCGTGCGCTATCTCGTCGGCACGATGATCGAGGTGCCCCGCGGCGCCCTCGTCGCCGGCGAGATCGCCGCCGAGGCCGAGTTCTTCTCTTTCGGCACGAACGATCTGACCCAGATGGGATACGGCTTCTCGCGCGACGACGCGGGCCGCTTCCTCCGCATCTATCAGGACCGCAAGATCATGGAACGCGATCCGTTTCAGTCGATCGACACGGTGGGGATCGGTGAGCTGGTGCAGATCGGCGTCGAGCGCGGCCGGCGAGCACGTCCGGATCTGAAGATTGGCATCTGCGGGGAGCACGGCGGCGACGCCGCCTCGGTGCACTTCTTCGCGGAGGTCGGCCTCGACTACGTGAGCGCGTCGCCCTATCGGATTCCGGTCGCGCGGCTGGCCGCCGCCCGGGCCGCGCTCGGGAAGGCGTGACGCGCCGGGCGCTTCGATCCGGCGGCCGTCATCCATCACCTCGCCATGGCGAAAATCAACCGCCTGTCGACAGAGCTGGCCAGCCAGATCGCCGCGGGTGAGGTCGTCGAGCGGCCGGCCTCGGCGGTGAAGGAGCTCGTCGAGAACGCCCTGGATGCCGGCGCCAAGCGCATCGCCATCACGACCGAGCTGGGCGGCAAGAAGCTCATTCGTGTCGAGGACGACGGCGAGGGGATGACGGCTGACGACGCCGTCCTCGCGCTCGAGCGGCACGCCACGAGCAAGCTCGCGAGCGCAAGCGACCTCAGCGCGATCCACACCCTGGGATTTCGCGGCGAGGCGCTGCCGAGCGTCGCGTCGGTCTGTCACCTCACCCTGCGGACGCGGGCCCGTGGGGAAGCGACCGGGACGCTGATTGAGGTCAACGCCGGGGTCACGGCGTCGGTGCGCGAAACGGGTGCGCCCGAAGGGACGCAGATCGAGATCGCCGACCTCTTCTACAACCTCCCGGCTCGCAGGAAGTTCCTGAAGTCGGATTCCGCCGAGTCGGCGCGTATCTCGAAACTCGTGACCCAGCTGGCGCTCGGGTATCCAGAGGTCGGATTCAGCCTGACCAGCGCCGGACGCCAGGTGCTGCGGTGCGCGCCGGCCGAGAACTTCGCCGAGCGGTTCTATCAGCTCTACGGTGATCGTCCGGATCTGATCGAGGTGCGGAAGGAGGCCGGCGGCCTCCGGGTCAGCGGGTACATCGCGGCGCTGGCCGAGCATGGCTCGACGGGGCCGGTCCGCGGGCCGCAGAACATCTTCGTCAACCGCCGGATCGTGAAGGATCGGACGATCGCGCACGCCATCATCACCGCCTACAGCCGCGCGACGATCAAGGAACGCAGCCCCGAAGTCCATCTCTTCATCGAGATGCCCGCCGACCGCGTCGACGTGAACGTGCACCCGATGAAGGCCGAGGTGCGGTTTCTCGAGCAGTCGCTGGTGCACGAGGTGCTCCGCCGGGCGCTCGGCGAGGCGCTCGGGGAGGGCGGGGCACCCGAACTGCAGTTCCAGGCGGTGGCGCCGCGGTCGGGCGAGCCACAGGCCCGGGCGATTCCCGGCGTGATGGCCGGGGCGTCGATTCCGAGCCGCTGGGCGCCCGTGACCGCGGCGTTCGTCCGGGAGCCGGCCGCGCCGGCACTCCAAACCGATACGGGCGTGAAGCCGATGATCGCGCTGGGGCAGTTTCGCGACACGTTCATCATCGCGGTCGACGACGAGGGGATCGTCGTGGTCGACCAGCACGTGGCGCACGAGCGTGTGCTGTTCGAGCGGGTGATGGAGCGCCTGGGTTCTGGCCGCCTGGAGAGCCAGCGTCTGCTCGAGCCGCTGTTGATCGAACTGTCGGCCGGCCAGCGCCAGGCGCTGGCCGCACACGTGGAGGCGTTGGACCGGCTTGGCTTCGAGGTCGAGGAGTTCGGCGGGGATGACGTGCGGGTCCGGGCCGTGCCGGCGCTGCTGGATCTGGCTGGCTGCGAGGCGACGATCCGTGCGCTGGCGGACGACCTCGACGGCTTCGACTCGGGGCAGCGCGTCGAGGAGGCGCTACGCCGGATCGCGGCGACCACGGCGTGCCACGCGGCGGTCAAAGCGAACGATGCCCTCACGCCGGACAAGATGCGGCACATCCTCGACGAGCTGGGTCGCACGGCGTACTCCACGGTCTGCCCCCACGGACGGCCGGTCCTGCTCCGTCTGGGACGGCACGAGATCGAGCGGAGCTTCGATCGGGCGTGAGGCCGGGGGACTGATGCGCTGGACGGCGTACTACGCAGGGCGCTTCCTGCAGCTGCTGGGGATGTCGATCTTGCTGTTCGCGGTCGTCGATGCCGGGCCGCTCGGCCCGAGTCCACGAACCTTCGCGGGCGGCGTCGCGGCGTTCATCGTCGGGTGGTTGCTCGTCCGGCCTGTCGCGAAGGGCTAGCCGGAGACAGCCTCAACCGCCTGCACCCGTGCGCCCGGGTCCGCGACCGCACAGGCGTGCGCACAGCGGCCGGCGACGAACCGCTGTCGTATCAAGACATTAGCCTAGCGCCAGCCTGGCACTCTTCGTGCGTTAAGAATCGGTCCGTGGATCGACCGATACCGGCGACCTCCGCCGACACTGCCATGGCCGTGATACCGCAGGCGCACAAGATTCTTGTTGTTGACGACGAGCAGCTCATTTGCCATCTGACCTGCCGGTGGTTGGCCGCGGACGGCTACAAGTGCCGGATGGTCGGCAGTGGCGCCGCGGCGCTCGAGGCGCTCGAGGGTGAACACAGTGATCTGATGGTCGCTGACATGCTGATGCCGGGCATGTCCGGCATCGAGTTGCTGCGAACGGCGCGGACGAGCAAGCCCGATCTCGCGGTCATCATGGTGACCGGCGTCGACGATCCGGAGATCGCGAACGAATGCCTGAAGCTCGGGGCGTACGGCTACGTCGTCAAGCCGCTCGAGCGGAACGAAATTCTCATCAACGTGGCCAACGCCCTCGAACGGCGCCGGCTGACCCTCGAGAGCGCGACGTTCCAGCACCGACTGGAAGAGCAGGTGCGCGAGCGGACCGCGGACATCCGCTGTCGCGAGGAGGAACTCTGCGAGCGTCTGGTCGGCGCGACCGAGTATCGCGACGAGACGACCGGCGCGCACGTGCGGCGGATCGGCCTCTACGCTGAAACCCTGGCGGAAGCGCTCGGGTGGGGTCTCGCGGCGATGGCGGATATCCGTCTCGCGGCGCCGATGCACGATGTGGGGAAGATCGCGATTCCGGACGAGGTGCTGCTGAAGAAGGGATCGCTGACCTCCGCCGAATTCGACGTCGTCAAGCGACACACCACGATCGGCGCCGAGATGCTCTCCGGTTCCAGTGTGAGCGCCATCCAGATGGCCGAGTCGATCGCGCTCAGTCATCACGAACGGTGGGACGGAGGGGGTTACCCGCGGGGCCTTTCCGGGTCGGCGATTCCGGAGGCCGCCCAGGTGGTCGCCGTGCTCGACGTGTACGACGCGCTGATCCACGACCGAATCTACCGGCCGGCGCTGCCTGAGGGGGAAGCCCTGGCGATGCTTCGGGCGGAGCGCGGACGACACTTCGATCCGAGGATCTTCGACGCGTTCATCGCCATGCTTCCGGACCTGCGCGACATCGCCCGCTACTAGCTCAGGCCTTCTTCTTCAGCCGACGCAATTCGGCGAGCCGTTCGGCGATCTTGGGTTCGAGGCCGTGCGACGACGGCCGGTAGTAACGCCGGTCCGCGAGGCTCTCCGGCAGGCAGTCCATTGCCGCGACGCCGTCGGGTTCGTCGTGCGCGTAGCGGTAGTCCTTCCCGTAGTCGAGCGATTTCATCAGCTTCGTAGGCGCGTTGCGCAGGTGCAGCGGCACGGGCTCCGCGGCTCGGTCGTGCGCGTCCGCGGCGGCGCGATTGTAGGCCGTGTAGACGGCGTTGCTCTTGGGTGCGGTGGCCAAGTAGAGCGCGGCCTGTGCGAGCGCCGTGTTGCCTTCGGGCATGCCCAGGAAATGCACGGCGTCCTTGGCGGCGACGGCGATCGTCAACGCTCGCGGGTCCGCGTTGCCGACGTCCTCGGAAGCAAACCGCACGAGGCGCCGCGCGATGTACATGGCATCCTCACCCGCCTCGACCATCCGGGCCAGCCAGTACACCGTGGCATCGGCGTCGCTGTTGCGCAACGATTTGTGGAGCGCGGAGATGAGATTGAAGTGCTCCTCGCCGCCCTTGTCGTACAGCAGGGCGCGGCGCTGGAGCAGATCGGCCAGCATCGGGCCGTCGATGGTCTTCGGTGAAGTCGCGGCGCCTTTCGCCGCGTCACCTCGAGCGAGCGCAGAGGCAAGTTCCAGCAGGTTCAGCGCGACGCGCGCGTCGCCGTTGGCATGGCGGACGATAGCCTGCAACGCCTCGGGCGTGGCTGCCAGCCCCCGGCCGCCGAGGCCGCGGTCGGCGTCGTCGAGCGTCCGGGCGAGAATGGCGGCCAGGTCCTCTTCCTGCAGCGTCTTGAGGACGAAGACCCGCGAGCGCGACAGCAGCGCGGCGTTGACCTCGAACGACGGGTTTTCCGTCGTCGCGCCGACGAGCGTGATGTCGCCCGCCTCCACGCGCGGCAGGAACGCGTCCTGCTGCGCCTTGTTGAACCGGTGGATCTCGTCGACGAAGACGATCGTCCGTCGACCCAGCCGACGGCGGGCCTCCTCGGCCTCGGCCATGACCGCCTTGATCTCCTTGATCCCGGCCAGGACGGCGCTGAAGGCGATGAAGTGCGCCTGCGTGGTGGCCGCGATCAGGCGCGCGACGGTCGTCTTGCCGGTGCCGGGCGGGCCCCAGAGGATGATCGACTGAAGCGTATCGTGCTCGATCGCCTGGCGCAGCGGGCGTCCCGGCGCGAGCAGGTCGCGCTGGCCGACGAACTCGTCGAACGACTGCGGGCGCATCCGCTCGGCGAGGGGCGACGGAGTTGCCGGGCCGGTCGGCGTCGGGTCGGTGAAGAGTTCGCCTGTCTTCATGGCGCCGGCTCCGGCGCCGCCGGGGAGTCATCGCCGCGACGCTGTCGAACCGACTCGTAGACCACGACCGCGGCTGCCGCGGCGGCATTCAGAGACTCCGCACCGCCCGGCATCGGGATCGACAGGGTCTCATCCGCGGCGGCCACCAGCGCCGTCGGCAAGCCGGCACCCTCGCCGCCGATGAGGACGAGGGCGGGCTGGGTGAGCGTCATCGCCCACGGCGGCGTCCCGCCCTGAGGCGCTGTCGCAACGATGGTCAGGCCCTTCGCGCGGGCCTCGGTGACGACCGCGCTCGGGTCCGGCACCTGCGCGACCGGCACCCTGAACGTGCCACCCATCGCCCCGCGCAGGGCCTTCCAGCCGTACGGGTCGGCGCAGTGGCCGGACGCGACGACGCCGCCCGCGCCGGCGGCGTCAGCCGTCCGGATGACGGCGCCGACGTTACCCGGATCCTGCAGGTCCACGAGTCCGACGACCAGTTGCGGCGATCGGGCCAGGACATCGTCAAGCGAGATCGTGGGCCGCCCGGCCAGAGCGACGATGCCCGACGGCGATGACACCGGACTGATCGCGTCCATCACGTCGTCGGTGACGCTGAGCACGCGGGTGCCTTCGCCCGCGATGGTGGAGGCCAGCGCCGCCAGGCTAGCGTCTGCCTCCAGACGCGACGCCATGACGGCCGCCAGGGTGACGGCGACGCCCGCGCGCCTGGCGTCCTCCACGAGGTGCCGGCCGTCGAGGAGCATCGGTGCGTCAGCCACGCGGGGCGCGGCGGCCGTGCGAAAGGCGCCGACGGTCGCGTTCCGGCGGCTGGAGACCCGTTCGAAGTCTGTCGGCATGTCCGTTGGAGGACGGCGAGAGCACTGACGCTCAGCGTCCGAGCAGGATAGCAGACTGTGTCGTTGAGGCCGGTCATCGTAACTCTTTGATGACATGCGCTTTTGGTTTGATCGGCCTTTACTTTCAAACGGTTACGGGAGCCTTGGTCTTCCCCCGGTTTCCCGGA
>DCWN01000012.1 GCA_002328835.1 Acidobacteria bacterium UBA2161
CCAACGCTTCGTGGAGCCGGCGGTGGTTGTAGTGGTCGACGAAGCGCGCGATCGCCCGTTCCAGGTGGCCGGGCCTTCGCCTCACACTCGCCCAGGCCCAACGGCTCTGGCACCTCGACCCGCCGACCGCCCTCACCCTGCTCGAGGAGCTCGTCGCCCGCCGAATCCTGAAGCGACTGCCGGACGGCCGGTACGTCCGTATCGATCGGGACCTGGTCGCCTGACGAGCCGGACATCAGGCAGCGAGCGCGCATCGCTTGGCGTACAATCGCCAGACAGCGATTCCAGAGCCTCGTGATGTCAGCGTCCATTGCCCCGATCGTCTCGACCGACCGCCTGGCGGCACATCTAGACGATCCGGCGTGGATCGTCGTCGACTGCCGCTTCGACCTGGCCGATCCGGCGACGGGAGAACAGGCCTACCGCGAAGCGCATATCCCGGGCGCGCGCTACGCGCACCTCGACGGCGATCTGTCCGGACCCAAGACCGGGACGAATGGCCGGCATCCCCTGCCCGACCGCGCGGCGATGGCGGCCACGTTCGGTCAACTCGGCACGACTCGGGACGATCAGATCGTCGCCTACGACCAGGACGGCGGCATGTTCGCCAGCCGACTCTGGTGGATGCTGCGCTACGCCGGCCACGACCGTGTCGCCGTGCTCGACGGCGGCTGGGCGAAATGGCAGCGCGAGGCCCGTCCGAGCCAGGCCGGCGCGGTACGAGCGACGCCGGCCACGTTCACCCCGTCGTGGCAGACCGCGCTCCTCGTCGACGCGGCCGCGGTGGCCCGCGACCTGCACAACCCGGACGTCGTGCTGCTCGATGCCCGAGCCGCCGAGCGGTACGCCGGCTCGACGGAACCGCTCGATCCCGTGGCGGGACACATTCCGGGCGCCGTCAATCATCCCTGCCAGACCAATCTCCGAGCCGAAGGGACCTTCGACCAGTCGGCCGCGCTCAGGCAACGCTTCGACGCGGTGCTCGGACCGGCAGAGCCCGGTCAGGTCGTCTCCTACTGCGGGTCGGGCGTGACCGCGTGCCACAACCTGCTGGCGCTGGCGCTCGCCGGCCTCGACGGAGGCAAGCTCTACGCCGGGTCATGGAGCGAGTGGTGCAGCGATCCGGCCCGACCGATCGAGCGCGACGCCAACCCCTCGGACACGGACGGATGATGCGCCAGCGCCTGCTCGTCCTGCTCGGGGTCCTGGCCGGCGCACCTGGCTGCGGCGGTGCAAGCCGAGATCGACTACTCGCTCCTAAGCCCGCGCTGGCGGATGCCGTACAACCACTGTGCCGTGCGAGGCCTGCCGTCCTGGCTGCGCATCTACGGGCTCGACACCACCGTCTTCTTCGACCTGGCCCGCGAAAACGACCCGTTCAAGATCTCCGCGCTCAGGCGATCGCGCGACGAACAACTCTCGGCGCTCGAGTCGGCGCTGTGCACGGGCGGCGGCTGGAAGCTGCTGTTCGCGCATCATCCGATCTATTCGAGCGGACCGCACGCCCTTGAAGAGGGTGGGGCCGGCATCGCGCCGGAGATCCGGGCAGCGCTCGAGCCGCTCATCCAGCGATGCGGCATCCAGATCTTCTTCGCCGGGCACGACCACCACCAGGAGCATATCCGGGCGGACGGGTTCGAGCAGATCATCCAAGGCGCCGGCGGCCGCGGCCTGCGCGGCATCGCAACCGACCTGCCCGACCGCAAGGGATTCGTCGAGCACGGGTTCGCGCTGGTGACGATCGACGCGGAGTCGGTCGAGGTCATGTTCTACGGGGTCGACCGCAACGGCGGCGCCAAGGCGATCTACCCCTGGGACGGGAAACTGGCCGACTATCGCTGAACGCATGGGGGCGCACTCAATCCTCACCTAGCCCGGCGTCGCGGCCCGATAGCCCATGCGGGGCCGGTTAGCCCGGACCGAAGACGATCCTGACGAGCCAGAGCGTCAGACCTGGAACGTAGGTGATGAGCAGGACCGTCCCCAGGAGCAGGAGCGTATAGGGCAGGGTCGACCGGTAGACCTCGGTCAACGGCTTGTCGAACCGGTACGACGACAAGAAGAGATTCTCGCCCATCGGCGGCATCAGATACCCCAGTTCCATGTTCGCCAGGAAGACGATGGCGAGGTGCACGGGGTCGATCCCGTAGGCCGCGGCGATCGGCGCGATGAGCGGCACGACGACGACGATGGCGGAATAGATGTCCATCATCGCGCCCACCAGGATCAGGAACCCGTTCAGCGCCAGCAGGAACAGCATCGGCGACTCGATGTGCGCCTGCACCCAGTCGAGCGCCATCGTCGGGATCTCGGCGATGATCAGGAAGTTCGTGAACCCGAGCGCGACGCTCAGGATGATCATGAACCCGCCGACCAGCGTGCCGCACTCGACGAAGATGCGCGGCAGGTCGCGCCGGACTGACAGGCCGCGCTGGACAAAACACTCCACGACGAAGGTGTACAGCACGGTCAGGGCCGCCGCCTCGACCAGCGTGGTGTAGCCGCCCGCGATGCCGCCGAGCACGACCACCGGCAGCAGCAGTTCCCATTTGGCCTCCCACATCGCCGCCCTGGCGTCACGCGCCACGAACGGCGTGCGGACGACGCCACGCAGCCAGCCTTGGCTCGCGCCCCAACCCGCCACGACGACCACGAGCAGAATGCCGGGTAGCAGCCCGCCGACGAAGAGCTGCGCGTAGTCGATGTTGGCGTAGAACCCGTAGAGGAAAACGGGCAAGCTCGGAAACCAGAGCAGGCCGATCGAGCCGGAGACCGTCACCAGGCCCAGCGACGTTTGCTCCGGATACTTGGCCCGGACGAGGACCGGCAGCAGCAGGCCACCCATCGAGAGAATCGTGATGCCCGACGCGCCGGTCAGCGGCGTGAAGAACGCGAGGACGAGCGTGGCAACGATGGCCAGGCCGCCAGGCATCCAGCCGACGCACGCCGTGAAGAGCCGCGTCAATCGCCGGCTCGCGCTGCCCTCCGCGAGCAGGTAGCCGGCCAACGCGAAGAGCGGAATCGCCGGCAGCATCGGTGAAGCCGTGAGACGGTAGGTCTCGCCCGGCACGGCGTTGGTCGGGATGCCGTCGTCCCAGAAGAGCACGAGCGCCGCGCCGCCGATGGCAGTGAAGATCGGCATACCGAGCGCGGTGGACGCGATGATGACGAGTGTGGCCGGCAGGACGACCCCGACGGTGTCCGGAATGGCGGTGAACGCCAGCGGAATCAGCAAACCACCCGCCGCGACCGCTCGACCGAGCCAATCACCCGCCGCATGCCAGATCAGCCGCCCGGTGATCGCGCCGAACCCGATCGGCAGCACCG
>DCWN01000010.1:0-3239 GCA_002328835.1 Acidobacteria bacterium UBA2161
GCGCGGTGGCGAGGCCCCGGCGCGGGGCGTGGGGCCCCCGCGAGGGGCCGAGCGGGGGCTTGGGGCGCAAGGCGCCCCATCTAATAAGGGTTTAAACGGCTGCACGTCGAAGGCGCCGGGGCGGTGCGTGTCGACCACCACAGGCGCCCCGCAGCGCCCCGCCCCCATGAGCGCCGTCAAACGCGCCAGTAACGTCGACAACTGCTCCGCCGAGGGCATGGCCTGCTCGAGCAGCGAAAACTGCACGACCCGCGCCGGCGCGGGGACCAGGGCCACTCCCACGCGGTCGATGCCTGCCGGCGGCGGATGGGATTCGAGATCGAGCACGAACAGCGTGCGCAGCACGCGCGGGTCGCGGATCGGCGCGGGTAGTTCCAGGGTTCGCGTGTGCCAGACGCGCGTGACCAGCCAGAGCCGGACGGTCAGGACCGCGGCCGCGGCATCCTCCCGCGCGAGCCGCGCCGCGAGCGGTTCGAGCACTCGGCCGAGCACGAACGCGAGCGGCTCGACCCCCTCGATCGGCCACTCGAGGTCGACCTCCGCCTCAAAGGGGCGGTCTTCAGGCGCGGGCACGAGTGGCCGCGACTCCTCGCCACGCGCGCACCGCTGCCAAACAACACCGTCCGCACCCAGCCGCGAGAACAACGCGTCGCGCGGCAGCGCCGCCAGATCCCCGAGCGTCGCGAGCCCCCACCGCCGCAGCACCTGGATCATCCGGCCCGCGCGCCGCTGCGCCTCTCGGTATCGCTTCGCGGCCGGTGAACGACCGAACCGCGTGCGCACGGGAATCGTGGCCCAGCGGTCGCCCGCCGTGGCGGGCGTCGCCGCCCCCTGCGTCGAACCGAGCGCCGCCACGCGCTCGAGCAAGTCCAGTGGCAGCGCGGCCACGGCCACAGCTTCATCGCCAGGCTCGATCACCGTCAGTGTGTCCGCGCGGCCGTGCACCAGAAGCACCGCCGCGATCCGCGTCGCCGCCAGCGCGACCCGACACCGGAGCCCTCGCTCGGCGGCCGCCTGGCCTATCGCGTCGCCAATGGCCCGAGCGTCACCCCACATCCCTTGCAGGCCCGTCACATCCAGCACGACGGTGTGGCCATCGATCACTTCGAGCCGCGGGCTGAAGTCGCGAGCCAGGCGGAGGAGATCGTCGTGCGACCCTCCTTCGGACGTCGACGCGTGCACGCTCGCGAACATCTCCTCACCTGTCACGCGCTGGACAGCGCCGTCCCGGCCTCGCCAGCAGAGATGAACAATGGCCGAGGGTGCCGACCATGCGGACACCGCGCGCCGATCACCCGGACGGCCACCTCGAGTCCTTGCAGCAACCCCTCCGACCAGCGGACGCCCCCCTCAACGGGCTGCAGACGCAACGTCATCCCGCCGGCGCTCCGCGCGATCGGCCGGTCGCCCACCAGCACGCAGGCGGTCGGGCGGCCCTCGATGGCGCGCGGCAGTCGGATCCATGTCGTGAACGGAATGTGACGGAGGGTGCGCTCGGGCAGATCGGCCAGGTCCAGCGCGACCACTCCGAAACCACCCGCATGGAGCAAGAGCCCCAGCGCCTTAAGCGCGCGGTTCACGGCGCGTGACGCGCCAACATCACGGCCGCCTGGACGCCCCCGGATCCAGAGGAGACGTGACAGATCGATCCCGGCGGCGGCCGCCGACCCCGGGTCGAACCGGTCGAGCGTGTCGACAAGCGCGGCCAGTTCGCCACGGCTGGTCGCGGCCGCGAGCGTCGCACACAACGTGCCCGTCCGGCCGGACGAGCGGGCCCCGACGATCTCCGAAATCTCCCCTCGGGGCAGCCCACCTCCAAGTTCCGCGTCCAACGCGGAGATGCCAGTCGGGGCCAGATCAGAACTGCGGTCGTGCGCCGAACACAGGGTATTTCCAAGCTTTTTGGCCCGTAGCAGGTCCTCCAGCTCGGATTTTGCCAATTTCATAAATTTCTATTTTCGTCTTTTCTTCGCTTTCTTGGCGAGGATACTGCACGTCCTCGAGGAATTGCAAGATGGCACTCGGCCCTCAGCCGTAGGGGCCCGAGAAAGGGCAAGAGACCGAGGCATGGCGAACAATCCCGACGACACCACGGTTGGCGATCCCCTCCTGCTCGAGGCGATCCGCCGCGCGTAAAGCGATCACGACCCGTACATCACCGTGATCGGTGGCCTCAACATCGGCGAAATCCACCGGCTGACAGGGAATGACGACATCGTGGGACGTCAGGAAGACGTCTGGCTGCATCTGGCCGACAGTGAGGTCTCACGCCGGCATGCGGAATTCGAGCAGACGGACGGCGCAATCCACGTTCGGGATCTTGGCTCGACCAACGGGACGTTCGTCAACGGCGAGCAGATCACCGACCACCAACTCGCCGAAGGCGACAAGATCCGGATCGGCGCGACGACCCTGAGGTTCAGCTACCTGGACGACATCGACCGCACCTTCCTGGACCAGATGTACAAGTCGGCGGTGCGCGATGGCTTGACGGGCGCATCGAATCGGAAGCACTTCATCGAACGGCTCGACGGCGAGTTCGCGTTTGCCGAACGGCACAACACGTCGGTACTGCTCGTGATGTTCGACATCGACAACTTCAAGCACGTCAACGACACATGGGGCCATCTCGCGGGAGACCACGTGATCGCCACGCTGGCCCAGCGCGCGATGAACATGATCCGGCGCGAGGACGTGCTGGGACGCTACGGCGGCGATGAATTCGGGCTGATTAGCCGAGACATCAACCTCACCGACGGCGGCGCGTTCGCCAACCGGATCCGTGTGGCGATCGACAAGACCGAGTTCATGTGGGAGAAGGACCGGCTTCCCGTGACCGTCAGCATGGGCGTCGCCTCGAGCTTGACGTCAGGCATCAGCGACGCGAAGGCTCTCCTGGCCGCGGCTGACGCCGCGCTCTACACGGCGAAGCAGCAGGGGCGCAATCAGGTCACGTTCCACGGATCGGACGAGCCGCTGGCCCAGCCGTCGAAGCCCGCCGACAAGTCGACCAGGCACTGAAGCGATTCGGCAGCTTACTGGATCGGCACGGCGCCGCCACCCGGCGCGCCCTGCTGGGTCACGGGCACGGGCGCCCCGGCTTGGTAGATCGTTCCACCCTGATTCGTCCCGAAGAAGCGAGAGCCGATGAAGCCGATCGGATTGCCGGAGACGAAGTAGGTCGAGACGGCCGTCCCCGCGGCGGCACCGTTGCAGGTGGCAGGCGCGCCCGTGGCGGG
>DCWN01000010.1:3562-3848 GCA_002328835.1 Acidobacteria bacterium UBA2161
TGGCGGGCGCGCCCGCCGTCATCGAGATCGTGTAGTTGTTCTTCGTGGCCGGATCCACGGCGAGCTCTGGGCTGATGAACGCAGCGGCGCCGCCGATGGGAGCCGTACCCAGATTGCTCAGCGACGGCGCGAAGGCGCCGGCGGCACAGCCGGCAGCGTAGCTGGCTTGCGCGCCGTTGATCGCCCGCAGCGTGCCGATCGCCGAGGCCTCGGCGCCGGCGGCCCGCGTCCGCATAAGCGACGGCACGGCGATTCCGGCCACGATGCCGATGATCGCCACGACGAT
>DCWN01000010.1:4160-69724 GCA_002328835.1 Acidobacteria bacterium UBA2161
GATGATCGCCACGACGATCAGCAGCTCGATGAGCGTAAAGCCTTTCTGACCTGTCACTTGCCTACGATCGATTCATCGGCCGGAGCACCTCGGGACTTGAGCCGACGGTCGGGCGAATCGTGCGATCCCAGGCCGTCAGGGCACCATCGGTGGTGAATTCTTGTGCACTTCACCGCCTCGCATGACAAAGACAACGCGGCCCAGTGCGGCGGCGTCGATGAGCGGGTCGCCGTCCAGGGCGATGACGTCGGCGGCCATGCCGGCAGCAATGGTGCCGATCTGGTCGCCGAGGCCGAGGGATTCAGCTGCCAGGGAGGTAGATGAGATTATCACGTCCATCGGTCGCAGGCCACCAATCTCCACGTAGGCAACGAGTTCCTGGGCATTGCGACCGTGACCGCCCGCCACGGCATCGGTGCTGTAGACGACCTTCAACCCCGGCACCTCCAGCGACTCCTCGAAGACCCTCCGCGCCCCAGGCCGGGCCGCCTGCAGGTTGACGAACCCCTCGGCCGAATACCCGCCGATCCCGACGTAGCCTGACTCGTGCTCGGCGTAGTTGCGAAACAGGAGGTCGATCTGATTGCCGAGATACATCCCGCTCTCCGCAATCGTCTCGAGCGCGGCTCGATCGACCAACCACGCATGTTCGATCTGCGTGCACCCGGCATCGGCGGCCAGCCGCACCGCGTCGGGCCGATGCAGGTGCACGACCGAGCGGAGTCCCTGAGCGCGCGCCTCGCCGCACGCCGCCTCGAGCTGCGCGGCCGACAGGTTCGTCACGCCGCCGAACCGGATGCTCGTGGCGGCGAAGATCTTGACGACGTCGGCCCCCGCCTCGGCCCGGTCCCTGACGAACGCCCGGATCTCGGCGGGCGTGCCGGTGTCGCTGCGCACCGCGCCGAGCGACGACAGCACGCGCGGGCCGGGAATCGTGCCGCGCTCAATCCAGGCCTTCAACTCGGCGTCCTCGGCCGCCCCCAGACTCTGAACCGTCGTCACGCCGCTCATCAGGGTCCGATAGGCGTTCTCCGCCCCGTAGAGCGTCAGGTGGCCGATGTCGTCGACCTCCTCGGGCGGATGCAGGCGGCCGCCCGCGTCGAAGTGCCGGCTGATGTGCACGTGGGTGTCGATGTAGCCGGGCAGCACCGTCACCTCGGTGAGGTCGTAGACGACGTCGCCGCGGCCGCGGCCGGCGGGCAGGAGTTCCGCAATCGAGCCCGCGCGCACGACGATGTCACGATTCTCGAGCACGTCGCCCGTACCGTCGAGGACCCGTGCCGTCCGCAGCACGACCGTTTGGTTCGCTTCGGCGCCCGGCGCACCGCCGGGCTGCGCCGCGCTCAGTGACGCCCAGGTCAGGGAGACCAGAACGGACGCGACGATTCGCCCCAGGCTGCATCGGCTCGAACATCTGTTACACCTCATGGATCGCCCTCCTCCCTCGACATCTCGCTTCGTCGATCGCGACCGCCCGGTGGTCCTGGCGGCCGCTGCTCGTACACCGACACGGCCGGTGTCAGAGCGTTCACGGGACCGACCACGCCGCGACTCTCCGTGATCAGAGAGTAGCGGGGCTGACCTCGCAGCTCGCCATCGAGGGCCGGACCGACGAAGCGCAGGACCACCTGCTCTTCACCGGTCGACCGGAGGGCGCCGGTGAACATCGGCAGCAAGGGATCGGGCACCGCCACCGCGATGTCCGTCTTGTGGAGCTGCAGCACGACGCTCGCGGCGATACCCCAGACCGACGGCGCCACCCGGATCCGAGCGCTCCGGTAGCCCCTGGCGCGCAGGTGGTCCTCCACCTCATGGAAGAGGTCTGCCACGATCTCACGCTGCCGGGGAGACGACCCCTGTCCGGCCAGCGTTCGCCGGTATTCCAGCCCCAGACTGCCGGCACCAAGGAGAAAGACGACCAGGACGAACGCCATCATCGACACGGGACCGAACCCGGCAGGCAGTTCGAACCGCCGACTGGTCAGGACACGACCTACCCACCAGGCGACGACGCCGCCGAGCGCAGCCAGACTCACCGTACCCAGCATCGACACCCAAAGGATCAGGTAGTCACGCATCACGCCGCGAACGTTGAACACCGACCAGCCCGCGGCCAGCGTGGTCACCAGGCAGAGCAGGCAGAGCGCGGCGTGGAACGGGCGCCCCTGTCGGACCGCCCAACGCCAGGCGAGGGCCAGCAGTACGAGCAGCAGCACGGGCCAGGCCGCGGGCACCGGTCCCATCTCTCCACCGACAACGGTGACATTCCCGATGGCGAGTCGCTGATCCGGCCGCACCGCGCCGGAGAGCCCGTACGCCAGGGCCGTCAGCGACGTGGCCAGCGAGGGTCTGGGCCGGTCGTCACTCAGGAGGAACCTGACGATCTCGCCGGCGTTGCCAGTGCCAGCGACTTGATCTGCGAGCGGCAGCATCCAGAGCACGAGGAGCACGCCGCCGGCCGCCAGCAGCCATGGCCGATGGGATGTCGCCGCGCGGTCATCGGTCGCGATCGCGGGACCCGGGCGCACGCGGTCACCAAGAAACCAGAGGACCAGGGCCACCGTCACAACGGCGACCGTGCATGGCAGCAGCCCGATGTGGGTCTGCACGATGAACGACCCCACGAGGGCGATCGCCGGCAGGACAAGAGACCGGCCGGCAGCGAGGACGGCACACAGCGCGATCAGCAAGGCGAACGGCAGGATCACGACGTGCGGATTCCAGGGACTGATCAGGAGTTGGCTGATGGCCCGACCCGGAAACGGAGCCGAACGGAAGAGGAAGAGCGCGAGTGCCGCGATCGCGCTCCAGCCCAGCGCCGCACCGCCGAACCTGGCAACGATGAAGATGAACGCTGCGAGTGCCGCGATGTTGATCAAGAGCGCCGTTGGATGGAGACCAAATTCCCGCTGCCCGCTCAGCGCGAACAGCGGCGCCGCCGCGTAGAGATAGATCGGGCCGGGATGGTTCCACTGAAATCGGGAGTACGGACCGACCCTGAGGTCTCCGTCGGCCGCATGCATCGTGTAGAGCTCCAGCAACGCCCGGTCGCCCGTCGAGGTGGTCGTCGGGAGCAGCCGCATCGAGGCCACGGCCAGCACCAGGCCCAGGACGGCGACGGCGGCGAGAATCACGCCCAGTCTCCGCGTCGTCACCGGCAGGCCCCGTCGTCCATCGCGGTCGTCACTAGCGAACGTAGCCCAGGGAACGGAGCGCCTCCAGGGTCTCGTCGTCCAGGTCGACCTCGGCGGCGGTGCCGCCACTGGCAGCAGCGAGCGCGGTCTGCAGCACGTCGCGCAGCCGCTCGACGTCCTCGGGTCGGGCGGACGCGAGATCGTGGCGCTCGCCGGCGTCGGCCGACAGGTCGAACAGCTGGACCTCGTCGGTGTCTGAGCGGCGCGTCATCTTGTACGGCCAGCTCACGACGGCCTGGCGCTCGGCACCGTACAGCGTCCGCTCCGCGAAGAGCGGGCGATCGATGAGACCACCTCCCGCCAGCGCGGGCCAGAGCGACCGGCCCGGCAGGTCGTCCGCAGCCGCATGGCCGAGCGCCTCCAACAGCGTCGGAAAGAGATCGAGTCCGGAGACCGGTACCGCGTGCCGCCCCGCCTCGACGCCCGGTCCGCGCACGACGAGCGGCACGCGCAGCAGCTCGTTGTAGGCGGTGTGGCCATGCTCGAACCCGCCGTGATCGAACAGCTCCTCCCCGTGATCGGAGGTGAGCATGACAACCATGTCATTGGCGCGATCTGTCGACGCCAGCCACTCGAACAGCCGGCCGAGCTGCTGGTCGACAAACAACACCTCCTCGTCGTAGAGCGCCACCAGGTAGTCGCGATCGAAGACATCGCCGCGACCCAACGCCGCACGGATCCGCTCGGTGACCCTCGGCAGCTCGGTGTCGGGAAGGGCCGACGAGAACCGTCCCCGGGTCGCGGCCGGCGGGTCGTACTGCATGTGCGGGTCGAAGAGGTGGAGGACGAGGAAGAACGGCGCATCTACCCGATCGCCCAACCAGCTCAGTGCGCGATCGACGACGACGTCGGCCCGCCGCAGACGCCTGTTCCCCGCCGGCGAAAAGTCGTAGGTCTCGAACCCGCGATCCAGGCCGAATCGCGGGCCGAGGAACGCATTGTTGATCACGGCGCCGGTGGCAAAGCCTCGCGCGGCCGCCGCTTCCGCCAGTGTGGGCAGCGACGCGTCGAGCTGGCCAAACTGGCTACGGTCGGGCGGTCGACCGTCGGGGCCTCGGGCAAAGGTCCCGGCCAGATGGCGCGACGGCAGCTGCCCCGTGAAGATCGTGCCGACGGACGGCAGCGTCCAGGGCGACGTGGCGAACGCCTGCTCGAAGACGGCGCCGCCCTCGGCCCACGCGTCCAGGTGCGGGCTGGTCGGGCGGTCGTACCCGTACACGCCGAGATGATCGGCACGCAGCGTGTCCACGACGATCAGGAGCACCGAGTGGCTCGGTGCCCCCTGACAGCCCGCCACCGCAAGCAACGACGCGAGGCATGCCGTCAGCCCGAACCACCTGAAGTGACGCGCGCGCATACGTGAAATGATAGGTTAGCCGCCGGTATCGACCAACAGATTCGGAGGGTGTACGTGAAACGACGCCAATTCTTCTCCATCGCCACCCTCGGGTCCGCCGCCCTCGCCGCGCGCCCGAGTCGAGCGAACCAGGCCCCCACCGCCCGGATGAGACTCGGCACGCAGCGCGGGCCGACGACCGATGCGATGCTCAGCTACTTCGCGCGGCACGGCGTGGAGGGAATCTGCGGGTATCCGCCTAGCGAGGACGAAGGCGGCGACTGGAGCCTCGAACTCCTCTCACGGCTGCGCGAGCAATGCGAAGCGCACGGCATCGCCCTCGACATGGTGCAGTTCCCATTCATGTCGTCGTCGTACGTGGACCGCGCCCGACGCAGAGCGATCATGCTGGGCGACGAGCCGGACCGGCAGCGCGAGGTCGACGAGGCCGGCGCGATCATCGCGAACTGTGCGGCGGCGGGGATCCCGGCGGTCAAGTACAACCTGTCGATGCTCGGGGTGCTGCGCACCGACCCGACGCCAGGGCGCGGCGGCTCCAGCTACTCCACCTGGCGGCTCGCCGACGCGACCGAGGGTCCGCTGACCCGGGCTGGCCGCGTCTCGGCCGATGCGATGTGGGAGCGGATCACGTACTTCCTCGAACAGATCGTCCCCGTCGCCGAGGAGCACCGGGTTCGGCTCGCCTGCCATCCGCACGACCCTGGCGTGCCGCCGGCGGGGTTTCGGGGCATCGCGCGGGTGCTCGGCACCGTCGACGGGTTGAAGCGGTTCGTCGCCATTCGTGAGAGCCCCTATCACGGCCTCAATCTCTGCCTCGGTACCACGGCGGAAATGCTGCGGAACCCGGCCGAGGGAATCCACGACGTGATCCGGTACTTCGGCGAGCGGAAGAAGATCTTCAATATTCACTTCCGCAACATCGTCGGCCGCCGAGACGACTTTCAAGAGGTGTTCCCAGACGAAGGTGACATGAACATGGTCGAAGTGATGCGGACGCTGCAGGCCGTCGACTACCCCTATCTGGTCATGCCCGACCATTTGCCGCGGCACGACGACGACCCCGGCGGGCGGCAGGCCTTCGCGTTCGGCTACGGCTACATCAAGGCGCTCATCCAGGCGGTGAACGCGTAGCCGGCCGCGCCCAAGGCCCGGGGGCGGGCGCAGTGGAGGTGATAGAGTACTCGCTTGCTCGCCCGCGCCCTGCGCCGTCTCGGCGCTGCCTTCACGTTTCGCGACTTCCGCGTTCTCTGGCTCGGCGCCTTCGCCTCCACCGTCGGCACCTGGACGCAGCGCGTCGCCCAGAACTGGCTGGTCCTCACGCTGACCGGCTCGGCCTTCTATCTCGGCCTCGACTCGTTCCTCGGCGAGCTCCCGGTCCTGCTCTTCACGCTGATCGGCGGCGTCATCGCCGACCGCCACGACCGCCGGTATCTCCTGGTCGGATCGCAGTGCGGCCAGATGGCATCGGCGTTCATGCTGGCGGTGCTGGTCTACTTCGACGTCATCCAGGTCTGGCACATCCTGGTGCTGTCGTTCGTCTCCGGCTGCGCGCAGGCCTTCGGCGGCCCAGCCTATCAGTCGCTGCTACCGGCGCTGGTTCCGAAGGAGCATCTACCGAACGCGATCGCGCTCAATTCGATCCAGTTCAACCTGGCCCGGGTGATCGGCCCGCTCATCGCCGGCGTGGCGCTCACCACGCTCGGCTTCGCGGCCTGCTTCGGCCTGAACGGTCTGTCGTTCCTGATCGTCATCGTGGCGCTGTTCTCGCTCAGGGTGAAGCACCTGCCGCCCCAGACCCGCCAGCGGATGGTGGACGAGCTGCGCGGCGGGTTGTCGTACGTCCGACACGAAGGATCGCTGGCGACCCTGACCAGCCTAGCGTTCGCCACGACCTTCCTCGGCCTCCCGCTGCTGACGCTGCTGCCGGTCGTCGCCCAGGATGTCTTCCAGCAGGGCGTCGGGCAGTACAGCCGGATGATGGCGTTCTCGGGCGCGG
Organism: Acidobacteria bacterium UBA2161; assembly: GCA_002328835.1. Lineage (GTDB taxonomy): Bacteria > Acidobacteriota > Vicinamibacteria > Vicinamibacterales > UBA823 > UBA2161. Next base: position 10,708 of record DCWN01000010.1, read on the forward strand.
GCGCGGTCGTCGGTGCGCTCGTCGTCGCCTGGCTCGGCAAGTTCCGCCACATGGGCCGGACGCTGCTCATCGTCCAGGTTGTCTTCGGCGGCCTCATCGTCGCCTTCTCGTTCTCGCGCGTCATGCTGCTGAGCGAAGTCCTGCTCTTCTGCGCGGGCGCGATGCTCATCATGGTCTTCTCGCTCGTCACCTCGCTCGTGCAGCTCGTCGCGCCCGACGAACTGCGCGGCCGCGTCATGAGCATCTTCATGGTGGCCTTCCGCGGCGGCATCCCGCTCGGCAACCTCGCCGCCGGCTTCATCGCGAGCCGCTTTTCGGCCCCGCTGGTGCTGTCGATCAACGGGACGCTGCTCGCCGTCGTCGCCTGCGTATTTCTGATGACGAATCCCGGCGTACGTAGGCTCTGAGGCAACTCCGACGGGAGCTGCCCTTCGTCTTGCACCCTCCTGACGTCGGAGGCTAGACCGAGGCGAGCCAGTAGCAGCCGAGACCGACTGATGCCACGGCAGTGAGCCCGGCCGCTGCCCGCCCCACCCCGACCAGCGCGCGGCTCGAGAGGACGCGCGCCAGCACCACGCCAAAGAGGCACATCGCCAGCATGATGCCGGCGGCGAAGACCGCAATCAATCCGAGCAGGGTCAGGAGCGACGCTGTGGCCGTGCCGGCCGTGCCGAGAGGCGCCAGGAGTGTCAGGGCACGCAGCCCGGAGATGGCGAACACCGCGCCGAGGATCGTCGGCAGGTGCGTGTGCGCTCCAGGCCCCGGATGCCGGTCGGACGCTCCGACATGGAGGTGCCAGCCGTCGTGCAGCGGGTCGCCGTGGACGTGGGCGTGGCCGTAAACCCGGCCGGTCGCAACCGCCCAGAGACCCGCCGCCCCGAGGCCGACCAGTAGCGCGCCGCCCACCATCTCGCCGCCGCGCTCGACGGCGCTCGACACCTGCCACCCGGCCACGACGACCGCCATCGCCCCGACCACCAGGAGAATCGCGTGCCCGCAGGCAAACCGCAGCGCCACGCCGAACGCCCTGCCCCGCGCGGTCTCCGCGCCGCCGGTCGATAGCGCCGCGATCGCCATCAGGTGATCCGCGCCCAGGCCGTGGACGAATCCGAGCGCCAGCGCCGACGAGGCCAGGAGCATCCGTCTAATCCGTCACCATCGGTCGGAGTTGCAGCGTCCAGCTGACCGGAAGACTGACCGGGTTATAGCAGATCGCGTCGTCACACGCCTGGTACTCGAAGACGCCGTCGACGGTGATCGTGCCGCCACTCTGGGCGCGTTCGCGCGTCTCGGGCGTGATCGGGATTGTCACGTCCTGGATGATCCGGAACGGCTGCTGGTAGACCTCGACCCGTTCGTCGAGCGGCTCGAAGTGGTAGATCTCCGACTCGGGGTAGATCACCGGATGAACGACCAGCCCCTCCTGTGCGTCTACCCGCAGCAAGATCACCTGATACGCGTGGCTCCCCGGCGCGTACAGATGCATCTCGGCCTTCGGCGTCACGTCGAGGACGACCGACACCCGGTTGCCGGGCGCGACCGCCTCGTCGGTCGGATAGACGACCGCCTCGAGATGATCCGTTGACAGCCGGGTGCCGTCCACTCCGGTGCCCGACAGCGGATTGCCGAGCTTCACCGCGATGCTCGACACGGTGTTCCGCTGCTGGTAACCCTGCTCGAAGAACCGATCGACGACGCGACCGTCGGGATCGAGGATGAACGTGCCGGGATGCGGGATGCCGTAGACGCGGCTATCCGGCGCGACCGTCTCGTTCAGGATGCCGTAGCGCTTGATGACCTCCGAGCCCACGTCGGACAGCATCGGAAACTGCAATCCCTGCCGCTCGACGTAGGCCTGCTGAATCTCCGTCGGGTCGTAGGTAATCACGGCCAGCTCGAGGCCACCCGCGCGCAGGCCCGCATACCGACTTTGCAGCTCGACGAGCTGCGTCTTGCACCACGGTCACCAGTCGGCCGAGCGGTTGAAGACCAGCATCAACCCTCTCGGCCCCTGGAGCGAGGCCAGCGTGCGTGTCTCGCCCCGGTGATCCTGCAGCGTGAAATCGGGCACGACCTCGCCGACCTGCGGGCCGAGCGTGGTCGTATCGACCGGATCGGGCTGGGCGCCGGCGGTTGTCGACAGGCCGAGCCACCCGACGAACACCAGTGCCATCACGAGCGTCTTCTTCACGAGCACAACCCCCTGAAAAAAGTTCCCCGAGGACGTACGCCTACCCAGTGGTTTGACGCCGTCTCGGCGTGGGGCGATCCAAGTCGTCTGAGGATGTGAGAGATTATAGTCTAGACGGCTCAACCCGCCCGCGACCGCTCTCGTCTAACCGCAGCATGGACACCCTTCGCCAGGACCTTCGCCATGCGCTGCGGGGGATGCTGAAACACCCGGGATTCGCGGCGGCCGTCATCCTGACCCTGGCGCTCGGCATCGGCGCCAACACCGCGATCTTCAGCGTCGTGCATGCGGTGCTGTTGCGCCCGATCCCGTATCCCGCCGACGCTCCCGAGAACGTCCTCGTGCTCGCCGAGCGCTCGCCGAGCGACTTTCGCATGAGCGTTTCCTACCCGACGTTCCGCGACTGGATGGATACGGTCGAGTTCGCGTCGTTCGAGGCGATGGCGGGCTACATGGACCGGTCGGTGGCCATGTCTGGACGGGAAGAGCCGGTCCGCGTGTCGGTGCGTCGCACGTCAGCCGCGTACTTCGACATCCAGGGCGTCAGGCCCCCACTCGGCCGGCTCTACACCGTGGACGAAGATACGCCCGGCGGCGATCCGGTTGTCGTGTTGAATCACGCCTTGTGGCAAGCACGATTCGGCGGCCGGCCCGATGTCGTCGGCGAGCGCGTTGTGCTCGACGGCGATCGGTTCACCGTGATCGGAGTCCTGCCAGAGAACTTCGAGTTGGTGCCGAGGGAGCGCTTCTACATGGCGCTCACGCCGTGAGCCGACGAGAACCATTCGAAAGATCGTGGCGACCACCAGGGAATCTACGTCCACGCCCGCATAGCACCTGGAACCACGTTCGACGAAGCGCGCGCCGAAGTGGAAGCGGTTGCCGCCCGGTTCGAACAGGACTACCCCGATTCCAACTCCGGCGTCAGCGCCTTCGTCGAGCAGCTCGTCGAGCGGCGGCTGCGCGAGTACCGGAGCATTCTGTGGATGCTCCTGGGCGCGGTGGGGCTGGTCCTGCTGATCGCCTGTACGAACGTCGCGAACCTGCTCCTGGCCCGCGGAACGAGCCGGCACAAGGAAACTGCCATCTGTGCCGCCCTCGGAGCCGGCCGATGGCGTATCGTCCGTCAAGGTCTCACCGAGAGTCTCGTGCTGGCCGGGCTCGGCGGGACGGCCGGACTGCTGCTGGCGTACTGGGCGCTCGGGGCACTCCGCACGCTGACGCCGTTCGACGTGCCGCGACTCGGCGACGCGGCACTGAACGGCCAGATCCTCTTGTATACGCTCGTGGTCTCCGTCCTGACCGGCCTGCTGTTCTCCCTGACGCCGGCGCTACACGCGGCCCGCACAGATCTGACCGACGCGCTCAAGGAAGGTGGCCGCCAGTCAGGCGGCATGCCCGCGCGCGGGCGGGCTGGACGGGTGTTTCTGGTGAGCGAGGTCGCCCTGGCCACGGTCCTGCTGATCGGCGCGGCGCTGCTCATCAGGACCGTCGTCTCGCTCACACAAGTGGAGCCCGGGTTCCGGCCGGACGCGTTGCTCACGTTTCAGGTCGGGCTCGACAGCAACGACTATGCCCAGGATCAGCGGACGCCGTTCTTCCGGGAGCTGCGAACCCGCCTGGCGGCGCTGCCGGGCGTCGAGTCGGCCGCCGTCGGGTCGTCGTTGCCGATGCAGGGCTCGAACTGGACGTCGATCTTCATCGTGGCCGACAAGCCGGTGCCCCCGCGCGCCGAGCTGCCGGGATCGGCCTTCAACCCGGTAGACGTCGGCTACTTCCGCGCGCTGGGCATCACGGTGCTCGAGGGGCGCCTCTTCACCCAGTTCGACACGGCAGACTCCCAACCTGTGATCGTGGTGAACGAGACGCTCGCGCGCCGAATCTGGCCTGGCGAGAACGCGATCGGCAAGCAATTGAAACAGGGCTGGCCGGAGAGTGTGGGGCCGGGCAATCCCTGGCGTGAGGTGGTGGGCGTCGTCGCCGACGTCAAGCAGGACGCGCTCGACAGGGACTCACGGATGGAGACCTACATTCCGTTCCCACAGAACCCCGGAGGTTTCGTCAGGGTCGTGCTCCGCACGACAGTCGATCCCTTGAGCCTCGTCGGTGCCGCGCGCAACGTCGTGCAATCCCTCGACCCCGACCTGCCCATCTCCTCGGTCCAGTCCATGGACCAGGTCATGTCGTCGTCCATCGCACCGCGGCGGTTCACGATGTGGCTACTCGGCCTCTTCGCCGGTGTGGCCCTCCTGCTCTCGGCGATCGGCATCTACGGCGTCATCGCGTACTCGGTCGCGCAGCGGACGCAGGAGATGGGTCTGCGCCGGACGGTCGGGGCCACGCCGCGGGACGTGGCCCTGCAGTTCCTGACGGAGAGTTCCATGATGGCTCTGAGCGGTGGCGCGTTCGGAATCTTCGTGGGCATCGTTGCGTCCCGGTTAGTCACGGCCTACGCCGGTTGGAGCACCCACGTCTCACTCATCTCCGTGCTGCTGGCGTTCCTCACGGCGTCGCTGGTCGGCATCGTCTTCGGAAGCTATCCAGCTCTCAAAGCAGCGCGCCTGCAGCCGATCGACGCGGTCAGGTACGAGTAGCCCCTCGAGACCGATGGTTCGAAACCACGACAAGCGCCGGCGAGGCGCTTCGGGCGATCCCGGTATGATCGCCGGACCATGCCTGAAAGAAACGACCCGACAACCTCTGCCCGTACGCCCGGCCCCGGCACCACCTCGGTCTGGGGGGGTGAAGCCGAACCGGCGCAAGGGGCCGGCACGCAGGTCCCGATCGTCCGGAGCGTGGCGTTCGGCTACCGCGATGTCGCCCAATGGGAGGCGGTCGGGCGCGGCGAGGCGCCGGGCGACATCTACAGCCGGAACACGAATCCGACCGTCCGTGCCTTCGAGCGGAAGATCCAGCAGCTCGAGGGCGCCGAGAGCGCGACGAGCTTCGCCAGCGGGATGGCGGCGATCAGCAACACGCTCTTCACCTTCCTCGCGCCCGGCGATCGGGTGGTGTCGATCCAGGACACCTACGGCGGCACGAACAAGCTCTTCCTGGAGTTCCTGCCCCGCCAGTCGGTCGAGGTCACGCTCTGCCCCACCGACGACGCTGCCGTCGAGGCGGCGGTCGCCGGGGGGTGCAAGGTGCTCTACCTCGAGACCCCGACGAACCCGACGCTGAAGATCCTCGACCTCGCGCGCCTCGTCGAGGCAGGTCGCCGCGTCGGCGCGGTGACGGTCGTGGACAACACGTTCGCCACGCCGATCAACCAGCGTCCGCTGGACCTGGGCGCGGACCTCGTCGTGCACAGCGCGACCAAGTTCCTCGGCGGCCATGCCGACGCCCTCGGCGGGGCGGTCTGCGGCGGGCGCGACCTCGTGGCGCGCATCTACCACTACCGTGAAATCACCGGTGCCGCCCTCGACCCGACCGCGGCCTACCTGCTGCTCCGAGGGATGAAGACCTTGCAGCTCAGGATCGAGCGCCAGGGCCGTTCGGCGCTAGCGATCGCCCGACATCTCGGCGGCCACCCGGCGGTCGCCCGGGTGCACTACCCCGGCCTCGACACCGACCCCGGGCACGCGGTCGCCCGGAAGCAGATGCGAGGCTTCGGCGGCATCGTCAGCTTCGAGTTGATCGGCGGCGTCGAGGCGATGCGCCGGGCCCTCCCCCGGCTCCGCTACGCGCATCGCGCGGCGAACCTCGGGTCGGTCGAGACCGTCGTCGGGCCGCCGTCGACGACGAGCCACGTCGAAGCGACCGCCGAGGAACGCGAGGCGGCCGGGATCCCGGAAGGGTTGGTTCGCTACTCGGCCGGGATCGAGGATCCGGAGGATTTGATCGCCGATCTCGATCAGGCGCTGGGCGGCTGATGTCGGCGGAAGTCGGCGCTCGCCTCTAGTCGGGGCGCTGGACTGGGCATTGCGCCCGGGGGCCGACCGCAACCGCGGCGCCACCCGCGCGTCTTATCGAAGCTGCTGCGTGCCCGGCTCGAATTCGAAGAGCGCCGCCGACACCGCCATCTCGGACGCGTCGACGAAATGCATGAAGACGGGCACGACGCGGCCACCAAACGCGTCGATGCCGGTGTAGTCGCCGAAGAACACCGCCGGATCGCACTCGAACGGGTCCAGGTCGATCGCGTAGTTGGCGAACGTTGCGCCGCCGTCCACGCTTCGCGCCAGCGTCACGCCCGTCGACGTCCCCGCCAGACCGCGCCGATCGTAGAACACGACGTTCACCGACCCGTCCGACGGATCGACGGCCATCCAGGTAAACATCTGTGCCGCGTTGTTGCCCACCGGGTCGTCGTTGACCCGCACCGGATCGGACCACGTCGCGCCGCCGTCGGATGACGACATCACGAAGGCGTCGGGATCGCCATGCCGTTCATCAATCCAGTTCACGTACACTCTGCCTCGCTGCGGACCACCGCTCCGATCGACTCCGGTCACCGGCATGCCGTTGTGCCGGGAGAAGCCGTCGACGTCGATATCCCACCCGCCGGGTGTCTCCTGAATGATCCGATCGTCTCCCCAGGTCCAGCCGCCGTCATCCGATCGGTCGAAGACGAGACCCGATGGCCCGGCCCAGACGAGGTAGACCTCACCCCCCAGCCCGATCGCGGGCACGGCGCCTTCGAGCGTGCCGTCGCTGTCGAGCGTGTCCCCACCGACGTCCGACACGCGAACCGGCGACGTGAACGTGCTCGCCCGGTCCGTCGAGTGGCTGACGAAGATGTGCGAGCGGTCGTCGGGATGAGTGCTGCCGTACACGTCGAACCGGGTCCACGCGATGTAGACCGCGTCACGGTGCGGTGACCCCGACACCCGGTCGACGGCGAGATAGGGCTTGTCCTCGAACGGCGTGATCGCGTTCGCGTGGTCGAGCACCGTCACCGGTGCCGACCAGGAGCGTCCGCCATTGCGCGTCGTCGTCACGAAGATGCCGTTCGACGGCGCCTCCGGCCGCTCCTGGCGAAGGCCCTTGAACGAAATGAATGAGTGATGCGCGGTGCCGTCGTTCGCCATTGCGATCGCATCATCACCGTGCGTCCGGCCGCGCGGGCTCTCGGACCGGCGCGTCCGCCAGGTCACCCCGCCATCGTCGCTCACGTATTCGAAATTCGCCGAACGCCCGGTCTCGGAGTCGGACGCTTTCGACACCGCGATGATCCGATCGGGATCGGTCGGGTCGATCGCGACCGAGACCTCGTTGGGGTTGCGGGCGCCGGCCTCGGTCACGCGCACGACGCGATGCGTCTGCGCCGCCGCCGACTCGCACGCCAGCAGGGTCACGCCGACGATCACGCCGGCCCGGGCGACCTTCCATCGGGTCATGATGGGGTCGATCCTACGCGTTTTCCGCACGGATCGGCCAGCGCGGGCGGAGGTCGGGTGCTGCTATAATCCTGGCCCCGTCTTGTTCGGCGGCCACGTCGGCCGCCCTGGAGGTTGCCCGATGGCTCGTCGAAACACGCTGCGACTCACTGCCGCCCTCTTCCTGCTCGCCCTGCCGATCGCGATCGGCCAGGCCGAGCGCGTCAAGGCCGCGCCGGACGTCCCGACCTACGCGCTGGTCAACGCCCGCATCGTACCGGTGAGTTCTCGGCCGATCCCATCGGGGACGCTCGTCCTCCGCGACGGCAAGATCGCCGCGATCGGCCCGAACGTGGACCCCCCGGGCGACGCCATCGTGATGGACGCTGACGGCTGGACCCTGTATCCGGGATTCGTGGATGCCCACTCGGCGCTCGGCATGCCGGGTCCCCCGACGCTCCCCCAGGACAACGCGGCTCGAGCCCGTGCCATTCAGGCCCGCCAGCGTGCCGGCGAGCCGACGCCTGGCCTGACGCCGCAGCTCGAAGCGGTGTCGTCCTACACCGCCGACCGCGACGCCTTGCAGGCCGCCCGGAACGCCGGTGTCACGGCCGCCGCAATCGTGCCGCCGTTCGGCGTCTTCAAGGGACAGAGCGCCATCGTCACCCTGCGCGACGGACTCCTGACCGATCAGGTCGTGCGCGGCCAGTGGGCACAGCACCTCGGCTTCCAGCGGCTGCGCGGCGAGTACCCCGGCACGCTGATGGGCGCCATGGCGTCGATTCGCCAGCACTACCTCGACGCGCAGTGGTACGACGCGGCGTGGACACGGTATCGCGAGCAGCCGGCCTCGACGGACCGCCCCGCCTACGACGAAGCGCTCCAGGCGCTCCGGAACTCCGCCGGAGGCGACCAGCCGGTCGTCTTCACCGCCTGGACCGAGAACGAGATCCTCCGCGCGCTGAAGCTCGCCGACGAGTTGGGACTCGACATGATCATCAGCGGCGCCGTCGAAGGATGGCGCGCGGCCGACGCGTTGCGCGCCGCCGATCAGCCCGTGCTGGTCTCACTCGATCTCCGGCCGCGCAGCGGCCCGGTCGGCTTCGGCGGGGGCCTCGCCACCAGCCCGATCGACGACCCAACCAGCGAGGATGTTGCCGACGCGGAGGCGAATGCGGGCCGCTTGTACGCGGCGGGCGTCACGGTGGCGTTCACCGGCACCGACCTGGACGACTCCGCTGACTATCTCGACAACTTCCGCGCCGCCGTCGGCGCCGGCCTGTCACGCGACGGCGCACTGCGCGCGCTGACAATCACGCCGGCGGAGATCCTCGGCGTCGACGACGTCCTGGGCTCACTCGAGGTCGGCAAGGCGGCGAACGTCGTCGCCGTCGAAGGTGAGATCTTCGACGCGGAGGCCCGCGTGAAGGCGGTCTGGGTCGACGGCGCCCGCTACGACGCCGACGACGAGGGTGACCGCGGCGGTCGACAGGCCCGCGGTGACGACGCTGACGACGCTGACGACGACGCTGACGAAGAGGCGCCAAGCCGGGCCGAACGCGAACGTCGCGCCCCCTACGGTCCGCTCGGCGGCGAGGTCCCCGTGACGGCGGTCCGCCACGGCACGATCATGACCGCCGTGAACGGCACCATCTCGAACGGCACCGTCCTGATCGAGAACGGCACGATCACCGCCGTCGGCCCCGATGCCCAGGTCGCCATCCCGGCCGGCGCGCGTGAGATCGACGCGACCGGCATGTGGGTGACGCCCGGCCTGCTCGACGCCCACTCGCACATGTCGATCGAGGGAGGCGGCAACGAGGGCGTCAACTCGGTGACGCCGGAGGTCAGAATCATCGATGTCATCAACCACCGCGACGACGCGATCTTCCGGGCACTGGCGGGCGGAGTCACGACGATCAACGTCCTGCATGGCTCGGCGAACGCGATCGGTGGGCAGAACGCGATTCTGAAGATGCGCTGGGGCAAGTCGGCCGACGAGCTGCTGTTCGACGACGTCGCTCGCGGCGTGAAGTTCGCGCTCGGCGAGAATCCCACCCGCGCCAGCCGCCCGGCCACGCCCGGCGTCGATCGGCGGTATCCCGGCACCCGGATGGGCGTCGAGTTCCTCCTCCGGAAGAGCTTCGCCGATGCGCGCGAGTACCAGGCCGAATGGGACGAGTACGAAGAGGCACGGGCACGCGGCGGCGACCCGCTGGCCCCGCGGCGCGATCTGAGGCTCGAAGCGCTGTCCGAGATCGTCTCGGGCGACATCCAGGTGCACGCTCACTCGTACCGCGCCGACGAAATCCTCATGCTGCTCCGGGTGGCGGAGGACTTCGGGTTCCGGATCAAGACGCTGCAGCACGTCCTCGAAGGCTACAAGGTGGCAGACGAGATCGCCGCCCACGGTGCGGGCGCGTCGACGTTTACCGACTTCTGGGGCTACAAGATGGAGGCGTGGGACGCCATCCCCTACAACATGGCGATCATGCACGAGCGCGGCGTGACCGTGTCGGTGAACTCCGACTCGGACGAACGCGTTCGCCGAATGTACATCGAAGCGGCCAAGGCGGTGAAGTACGGCGGCCTGCCCGAACAGGAGGCGCTCCAGATGGTCACCTTGAACGCCGCCAACCACTTCGGCATCGACGATCGCGTCGGCTCGATCGAGGTCGGGAAAGACGGCGATCTCGCCATCTTCACGGCGCATCCGTTCGTGGGGAACACGCGCGTGCAATACACCCTCATCGAGGGCCAGATCTACTTCGACCGCAGCCAGGTCGAAACGACCGAGGACGCCCTGTCGGCGCTCACACCAGAGGCGCCGGCCGGCGGTGGTGAGGGTGGCATTCAGCAGGACGTCGACAGCCCGAATGCCCGGATCGCCGAGTGGACGCCGCCCACCCTGCCTCCCGCCGTCCGCGCCGCGCTGCTGCCGGCGAGCTACGGCGACGTCGCCGAACCGATGTTGACCGACGACACGACGCCGATCGCCATCGTGGGCGGACGGATCCTCACGATGACCGGCGCGCCGATCGAGCGCGGCACGATCGTCGTTCAGGGCGGCCGGATCACCGCCGTCGGTGAGGATGTCCGGGTGCCCGACGATGCGCAGGTCATCGACGCCACGGGCATGACGGTGTCGCCCGGGATGATCAACGCCGGCACGTCGGTCGGCCTCTCCGAAATCGGCGCCGTGAGCGAAACGAACGACACGCGGGAGATCGAGGAGATCAACAGCCACGTGAAGGCCTCGGTGGCGATCCATCCCGACTCCGAGATGATCCCGATCGCGCGCGCCAATGGCGTGACGACCGCGATCGCCGCGCCCGCGGGCGGCCTCATCCAGGGCCAGAGCGCGCTCATCGACATGGCCGGCTGGACCGGACCGGAGGTGGTCGCGCGCAGCCCGCTGGCGATGCACATCGACTTCCCCGAGATCGGCGGCGGCGGCGGCGGTCCCGGCGGCGGCGGCGGTGGACCGCAGACCCAGGAGGCCGTGGACGAGCAACTCGCGACGCTGCGCGACTGGATGCACCGGGCTCGTGCGCACGCCGGCGCGCTGGCCGCTGGCCTGATCGCGCCGACCGAGCAGACCTACACACTGGATGCGCTCGTGCCGGTGGTCATGGGTGAACTGCCGGTCGTTCTCGACACGTCGAGCGAGGACGGCATCAAGGCGGCGCTGGCGTTCCTCGAGGAGTTCCAGCTCACGGGGATCCTGGCCGGGACACGCGACGTCTGGAAGGTGGTCGACGAAATCGCCGAAGCGGGCGTGCCGGTGATCCTGGGCCCAATTCAGGCCCAGCCGGGCGAGGGCGATCCTTACGACTCGATCTTCGTCGCGGCCAAGCTGCTGCACGATGCCGGGGTCCAGTTCGCCTTCCGGACCGGCGGCGCATCCGCCGCGCGCAACCTGCCCGACCACGCCGCGCTCGGTGTCGCCTTCGGCCTGCCCCGCGACGCCGCCTGGCACGCCCTGACGCGCGGCGCGGCCGAGATCTTGGGTGTCGGCGACCTCTACGGCTCGGTCGAGGAAGGCATGATCGCGAACCTGGTCGTCTCGGAAGGCGACCTGCTCGACATCCCGACGCAGGTGAAGCACGTGCTCATCCGCGGCCAGGAAGTCAGCATCGAGACGCACCACACGCGGCTCTGGGAGCAGTATGGCGGGCGGCCCCGGCCGTAGCAGTGAGTCGAGTCTGACCGGCGAGTCGCGCCAAGGCCAAGCGCCGTGGCGCGGCGCGCCGGGCTCAGACAGTCCTCGCACGCCGATGGCATAGAGCCCGTGCCTCGGAGGGACGGTGGGTACGGGCCGTCGGTGCGCTGCGGAACTCGCCGGCGACCGCATCCGCGACGCTTGGCCTGATGGAGGACATTTTCGCGTGAAACACTCGATACGAATCGTTGCGCTCTGCGTCCTCGCCTTCATCGTGGTTGGAGATTTTCCCGCCGAGGCGCAGGAGGCGCGCCGCCGGTGGGAGCGGCTGAACCAGATCCGCCGTGAGAAGTTCGACCAGGTCCTCCCCGAGGCGATGCGGGAGAACCGGATCGACATGTGGATCACGATGATCCGCGAGGCCAACTACGGCACGCTGCACCTCGATTTCGGCCAGGGCTACACCGGCGGCACCGGCTACTACATCTTCACCGACCGGGGCGGCGACCGGATCGAGCGGGCGGCCCTCGGCATCAGCGGCTACCGGATCCGCGAATCGGGCGCCTACGACCTCTTCGAGTCGACCGACCGCCTGGCCGAGTTCGTGCGCGAGCGTGACCCCCAGCGGATCGGGATCAACACGTCACGCGCGATCGGCCCGGTCGACAACCTGACCTACGCCGGCCACCAGCAACTCGTCGAGACCCTGGGCGAGCCGTACGCCTCGCGGCTCGTCTCGGCCGAAAAGCTCGTCTCCGACTTCCGGTCACGCCGCACGACGACCGAGATCGCGGCATTCGCCGAGGCCGGTGAGATCTCCCGCGAGATTGCCGAGCGGGCGTTCTCGAACGAGGTGATCACGCCAGACGTCACGATGCTCGAGGATGTCGCGTGGTGGATGCTCGATCAGCTCCTCGCCCGCGGCCTCGACACGTCGTTCGGCATGCCGTCGGTCTACATCACCGGCCCGGACGGAATCGCCGCCACCTCGAACGAACGGATCATCCGGCGGGGCGACCTGCTGATGATCGACTGGGGCGTCGGCTACCTGAACATGTATACCGACATGAAGCGGATTGCCTACGTCCTCCAGGAAGGCGAATCCGAGGCGCCGGCCAGTTTCCAGCGCGCCTTCGACAGAGGCCGGGAGGCGCGCGCCATCATCACCGAGACGATCCGGCCGGGCATCGCCGCCGCCCAGGCCGAACAGGAGATCTACACCGCCCTGGCCGCGGCCGGGTTCCGGAAGATCGCCTTCAACCAGCCGAGCGACGACCCCGCCGTCACCGATGTCGTCATCGGTTCGCACTCGGTCGGTAACTCCGGCCACGGCATCGGGCCGTCGATCGCCTTCTTCAACCCGGTGCGGATCGAGTACACCTTGCGCCCGACCAACCTGCTGTCGATCGAGCTGTTCGCCTACACGGCCGTCCCCGAATGGGGCAACGCGAAAGTGCGGATCCCGCTGGAAGACGACGCCGTGCTCACCGCTCGCGGCATCGAGTGGCTCTACCCCGCCAACGAGCGGATCCTGCTCATCCGGTAGATCGGCCGGCCGGTCGATTTTCTTCTTGCATCTCGCGGCCAGTTTATTTACGATACGGTATAGTAATTCTACAAGAGCGACCAGTCAGGAGACGGCGACCGATGATTCCATCCAGCGAAACCGTGGGCACCGCGGGGCCAGGCCGGCCGCGCGACCCGGGCGTCAACCGGGCCATCCTCAAGGCGGCCCTCCGCCAACTAGCCGAGGACGGCTACTCCCGGATGTCGATGGATGCTGTGGCGAGCGAAGCGGGCGTCACCAAGCCGACGGTGTACCGGCGATGGTCAAGCAAGGCAGACTTGGCCACGGCGGCGCTCGCGGAGCTCCAGGGAGCCGAGCCCATCCCCTCCACGGGCTCGGCCCCCTCCGACCTCAAGAGGATCCTCGGTACCCTCCAGAAGACGCTGTTCCGACCGAACGGCATGGCGATCATCGGCGCCGTCATGGTCGAGGAACGCCACACGCCGGAACTGATCACGCTCTTTCGGGAACGGGTCGTGCACCCGCGCCGCCTGATGCTACGGGAGGTCCTCGAGTCAGCCGAAGCCGAGGGTGCACTGCGCGCGGGAGCCGATCTCGACGCGGCGGTGAACATGCTCATCGGGTCGTTCTACGCCCACTACCTCACCGGCGACAAGATGCCCCGCACCTGGGCCCGCCGGATCGTCGACACGGTCTGGAAGGGGATCGCGAAGCCCGGCCGCCGCCGGGCAGCGACCCGTCGCTGAGGTCCTGTCCTCCCCTCACCAGCTGGCGGCACGCGCCCGCCAAATGGGTGTATGCTGTCGGCCGTACCCGATCCATTTCACGATCGAAGGAGATCGACCATGACCGCGCATGCACGACCTGACAGCGACGGCATCAGCCGGCGTAGCTTCGCCCGACTTCTGGCCGCCGGCGGCTCGGCGGCCCTGCTCGGCCGGACCGGACTTGCCTTCGAGCGACCGGCGCCGCTGCCCCAAACCCCGGCCGCCCCCAACGAGGCGTTCTGGCGCTCGGTGCGCGAGCAGTTCCTGATGCCGACGGACATCAGCGTCATGAACGCGGCGAACCTGTGTCCGTCGTCGCTGCCGGTCATCGAGGCGATGTACGAAAACACGAAAGACATCGACCGGGACGCGTCGTTCCAGAACCGCGGCAAGATGGGCGCCGGCAAGGTCAACACGCGGAAGATTCTGGCGGAGTACCTGCACACGACGCCGGAGCAGATCGTCATCACGCGTAACACGAGCGAGGCCAACAACCTCGTCTCGAGCGGCGTGGTGCTGACGGCGGACGACGAGGTCATCATCTTCAACCAGAACCACCCAAGTAACAACCTCGCCTGGAAGGAGAAGGCGAAGCGCTACGGCTTCACGGTGACCGAACTCGAGGTCGTCAGCCCGCATCCGGGTCCCGACTACTACATCGATCTCGTCCGGCGGTCGATCACGGCGCGCACGAAGCTGCTGGCCATCACCCATCACACCAACACGGTCGGCGACCTCTTCCCCGCGAAGGAGATCTGCCAGGTCGCGCGCGAGCGCGGTGTGTTGTCACTGGTGGACGGCGCGCAGAGCTTCGGGTTGATGGACGTCGACCTCAGCGACATGCAGCCCGACTTCTACACGGGCAGCGCGCACAAGTGGCCGTGCGGGCCGAAGGAAACCGGCGTGCTCTTCGTTAACGAGCGAGCGCACGACGCGATCTGGGGAACCATGTTCAGCGCCGGCCGGGGCGATGTCGGCATCTCCCGAAAGCTCGAAGGCTTCGGCCAGCGCGACGAGCCGGCGATCATCGCGTTCGGCGAGGCGCTCAAGTTCCAGCAGCAGATCGGGATGAAGACGATCCAGGCCCGCTCGCAGGAACTCGCGCAGTCGCTCATGGAGCAGGTCAGTGCGATCGACGGCGTGACGCTCTCGACCAGCCCGGACCCGACGCGCTCGGTGGCGGTCGTCGTCTTCGCGATCGACGGCCTCGACGGGCGCGGCCTCTTCAACGCGCTGTACGACAACGAGAAGATCGGCGTCACCGGTCGCGGCAACGGCCTGCGGATCTCGCCGCACTTCTACAACCTGCACTCGGAAATCGACCGGACCGTCGCGGCGATCAAGCGCTACAAGGCGACCGGCGTCTAAGGCCAGATGGGGCGCCTTGCGCCCCAAGCCCCACGCGGGCGCTGCGCGGGGACCCCGAGTGCCCCGCTCCGCGCCCGCGGAGCGCGCTGTGCGCGCTCTGGTCGCTCGGCGCCGGATCCCAGCTGTCCTAGTCGTGATACTTCAACTCGCCCGCGGCGACTCACAGGCTCAGCCGGTTCTCCGGTAGCGGGAGCGGGCAGGTCGTGAACGGGTTGAACGCGCAGGGCGGATTCACCGCCTTGTTGAAGTCGACGACCGCCTGGCCGTCGACCGGGTGTCGTATGATGGCGTGCGATGCCGATCGACGAGTTCCGCTGCGCCGCGTGCCGTCGCCAGACGAGCGTGCTCGTCATGAACCGCGACCGGATCGGGAAGGTCCGCTGTCGCCACTGCGGCAGCGATCGGCTCGAACGGTCGGACGACGACGCGGACGGTTTGTGACGCGCCTGTCGGATTCATCGCCTCGGGCGCCCGCGCCAGTGCCGCGGACGGCGAGCACGCCGACGCCGGCGGCGCCGACCGCCGCCTCTCGGGTCGTCATCGAGACGATCGCACCCACCGTCGACGGCGGCCGTTATCCGATCAAGCGGATCGCTGGGGATTGCGTCGCAGTCACCGCCGACATCTTCGCCGACGCGCACGACGCGATCGCCGCGGTGGTCAGGCATCGACACGCGGGTGACGCCTCCCGCGGCGCGGCGGCGTGGTCGGAAACCGGCATGCGTCGGCTCCGCAACGATCGCTGGGCCGCCGAATTCACCGTCGACACCCTCGGCACCCACGAATTCATCGTCGGCGCCTGGATCGACGACTTCGCCACGTGGCGCGAGGCCGTCCGCGCGCGTCATGCGACCCATCGAGTCACCGATCGCGATCTTCAGGACGGTGCCGTCGTCGTCCGCGACGCCCTCGCGCGCGCCGACCGAGACGACGCGGTCTGGCTGGACGCGCGGGCGCGCGGGCTGGAGACACCAGGCCCGATCGACGCCCGAGTCGCCGCCGGCCTCGATGATGCGCTGCGGGCCCGCATGGCACGGATCCCGCCCCACCACGGCGTGGCGACCAGCGCGCCGCACCGGGTGCACGTCGAGCGCCCGCGGGCGAGATTCGGGGCGTGGTACGAGATGTTCCCCCGCTCGGCCGGCACCGATGCCACGCGCAGCGCGACGTTCGCCGAAGCCGCGGCACGCCTGCCCGACATCGTGGCCATGGGGTTCGATGTCGTCTATCTGCCGCCGATCCATCCGATCGGCACGACCGATCGGAAGGGGCGCGGCGGCCATCGCCCGGCCGCGGCCGGTGACCCGGGCAGTCCGTGGGCCATCGGCGGACCGGCCGGCGGACACTTCGCCATCGAACCGGGCCTGGGCACCCTGACGGACTTCGATCGGTTCGTGGCATCCGCGCGCGACCTCGGACTGGAGGTCGCGCTCGACCTCGCCTTCCACTGCTCACCCGATCATCCGTACGTGCGCGAACATCCGGAGTGGTTTCCGCGCCGGGCTGACGGGACGCTCCGCCGCGGCGAGAATCCGCCGAAGCGCTACGACGACATCTGTCCGTTCCAGTTCGACGGGTCGAGCGCGCCGGAACTGTATGCGGAATTGCATCGGATCGTCGCGTTCTGGATCGAACGGGGCGTCCGCATCTTCCGGGTGGACAACCCCCACACCAAACCGTTTGCGTTCTGGGAGTGGCTGCTCGCCGCGGTCCGCCGCGATCACCCTGACGTGGTCTTTCTGGCCGAAGCCTTCACGCGGCCGAAGGTAATGCTCCGGCTGGCCAAGCTGGGGTTCTCGCAGTCGTACACCTACTTTCTCTGGCGCCACTCCAAGCTCGAACTGACCTCGCACCTCGAGGAACTGGGAGCGGCGCCCACCCGCGAGTACCTGCGGCCCAACCTGTTCGTGAACACCCCCGACGTGTTGCCGACCTGCCTGCAGACGGGCGGCCGTCCGGCCTTCGAGATCCGCCTCGTCCTCGGCGCGACGCTGGGCGCCAGCTACGGGATGTATAGCGGGTTCGAGCTGTGCGAGAACGAGGCGACCCCGGGCCGCGAGGAGTACGAGCACTCGGAGAAGTTCGAGTATCGGGTCCGCGATTGGAACCAGCCGGGGCACATCAAGCCGCTCGTGACCGCGCTCAATCGGATCCGGCGGGCGCATCCGGCGCTGCAGACCGATGCCAGCCTCAGATTCCACGAGACCGACGATGACGCTGTCATCTGCTATAGCAAGGTGTCCGCCGATCGACGCGACATCGTCTGCGCGGCCGTCGTCCTCGACCCCCGGCGCGCGTGCACGGTGACGATCGAGGTGCCCCGGAAGGCGTGGGGCATCGCCGCGGATCGTGCCCTGATCGCCGACGACCTCCTGGACCACACGTCCGCGGTCTGGCCCGGCACACATCTGACGGTGACGATCGACCCGGCCGTTCGTCCGGCCGTGCTCTGGCGGATCACGTCGGCCGAACTGCCGCTCGACCGCTCGCGCCGGAAGGCCCTACAATAGACCCCGCAGCGGACGGCCCGACGGGAGACCAACGTGGTGGGTGCCACTCGACTGTGCGTCTGTTGCCGGAAGCACCCGGTCGACCCTGCGTGGCGGCCATTTTGCAGCGAGCGCTGCAAGCTCATCGACCTCGGGCGCTGGATTGGCGGCGAGTACCGCCTCCCGGGCGAGCGCACGACGATCGACGATCCGGACTCGTGACCCTGGAGCCTCATGCCTGACACCCTGACGATCACCGACAACCGCACCGGCAAGCAGTACGAGGTGCCGATCGATCGCGGCGCCGTCCGCGCCATGGATCTCCGTCAGATCAAGACCGACGCGGACGACTTCGGGCTGAAGACCTACGACCCGGCGCTGGTGAATACCGCGAGTTGCGTCAGCCGCATCACCAACATCGATGGCGACCGTGGCATCCTGCTCTACCGCGGCTATCCGATCGAGCAGCTGGCCGAGCACAGCGACTTCCTCGAGACCGCGTATCTCCTGCTGGCGGGCGAACTGCCCACCGCGGCGCAGCTGACCAAGTGGAAGACGAACGTCGCGACCCACACGATGCTGCACGAGAACATGAAGAAGTTCATGGACGGGTTCCGGTACGACGCCCATCCGATGGGCATCTTCCTCAGCACGGTCGGCGCGCTGTCGACGTTCTATCCCGATGCCAAGGACATCTTCAGCGAGGACTCGCGTCGCACTCAGACCCTGCGTCTCATCGCCAAGGTCCCGAGCATCGCGGCCTACGCCTACCGCCACAGTCAGGGCCGGCCCTACGTGCAGCCCGACAACGAGTTGAGCTTCACCGGCAACTTCCTGAACATGCTGTTCAAGATGGCCGAGCTGAAGTATCAGCCCAATCCGGTGCTCGAGCGGGCGCTCGACGTGCTCTTCATCCTGCACGCCGACCACGAGCAGAATTGCAGCACGAGCGCCATGCGGACGATCGGTAGCGCGCACTCGGACCCGTACTCCGCCTTGACGGGCGCGGCGGCGGCCCTCTATGGACCGCTGCACGGCGGCGCGAACGAAGCGGTGCTCCGGATGCTGTCGGAGATTGGCTCGGTCGAGAACGTGCCGAAGGTGATCGAGAGCGTGAAAAGCGGCGAACGCCGGCTGATGGGCTTCGGTCACCGTGTCTACAAGTCGTACGACCCGCGCGCCAAGATCATCAAGCGAATCGCCGATCTCGTCTTCGCCGTGACCGGGCACAACCCCAGGCTGGAGATCGCACTCGAACTGGAGCGGATCGCCCTGCAGGACGACTACTTCGTCGAACGGCGGCTGTATCCCAACGTCGACTTCTACTCTGGCTTGATCTACGAGGCGATGGGATTCCAGCCCGACATGTTCCCGGTGCTGTTCGCTATCCCCAGAACCGTCGGCTGGATCGCGCAGTGGGAAGAGATGCTGCTCGACGACGAGCAGCGCATCACGCGGCCGCGACAGATCTACACCGGCGCCGCCCAGCGCGACTACGTGCCGCGCGAGAAACGCCGGTAGCCGATTCTCACCTATCCATCACCGGGGCAGGCGGAAGCTCAGCCCCGTCCCCACGAAGACATCGTCGGCCGACCCGTGGAGGCCGGTGCCGACGAAGACGTCGAGCTGGACCAGCTCGGTCAGCAGGAACGTGAACCCACCGTCCAGTGACAGGCCGGCGGCCATCTCCTCCCTCGTCGGCCGGTCGCCGAACAGCTCGACGAACGTCCCCAGACGCTCCGTCAGCCCGAGCCCGACCGCCAACGAGTACACCACCGCCGCGTCGCGGTCGGCCTGCTCGGGGGACGACTCCCACGCCGCGCCGAGGTTGTAGCCGACGGAGAGCACCTCCGACACGTCGTGCGCGAACGCGACGAGAAACGATGGGTCGACACCGTCGCTCGAGAAGCCCGTCTCACCGGTTGGGAGCGACAGGCCACCCAGCACGGCCAACTCCGGCCGCCAGCCATCCGCCTGCTCGAGCAGATTGACCTTAGCGCCCAGCGTGCTGTCGCTCCAGCCATGACGACCCTCGGTGCCGACGACACCGCCATGGCCGAGGCGCAGCTCCGTCCGTCCGCCCAGGCCGATCCGCACCAGCGTGCCCGGCACCTCGTAGCCGTCCACATCGTCCGTGCTGGCGAAGAGATAGCCTGTTTCGACCTGCACCAAACCCCGACCGACCGTTGTCGCCGACTCGGTCGAGTCGGGCCGATCGGTCACGAGGTCAGATGTCTGCGCACTGGCGATGCCGGCGCCGGCCAACATGACCCCGCAACCCACCACCAGCCGTACCAGTCCACGCGGGTGTCGTGCGTTCCTACCCATACTGCTCCTCGAACGAGCCCCCCGGGATGACCCGATGCCGGGCTCGCCGCCGTCGACGGACCTCACCCACACACGAGGTCCGATCCGCTCGTTGTCAGAAGATGTCCGGCCCGGAAGCGCCGCGCCCAACCCAAGTGAGTCCTGGGGTTAGCCTCGACGGTCGGGCTCGGCAGCAATCAGCGCTTCGATCTCCGAATCACTCAACACCCGGCTCGCCGATTTGGCGCCCGCGAACACGCGGTCCACCGCTTCATCGGTGACCGGCACGCCGTGCCGCTCGAACCAGAACACGACGTTCGAGCGGCCCGACATCGGGCCCACGTCGATCGTCTGCTCCCGGCCCACGAGCCGCGCCGGCACGCCTGAGTATACGGCGTCGGCCAGATCCGGATCGGCCTTGTGCAGCGCCTTGATGACCGCCGCCGCATGGACGCCGGTCGCCGTCCGGTAGGCATCGGCGCCCATGACCGGATAGTTCGGCGGAATCTCGACGTCACACGCGAGCGCCACCGCTCGGCAGTAGTCGGAGAGCCGCCCGAGGTCGCGGTCGATCCAGCCGAGCAAGACCAGATTCACCAGCAGCAAGTCCATCGGCGTATTGCCGACGCGTTCCCCGATGCCGAGCGCGGCGGCGTGCACGCGCGTCGCACCGGCTTCCAGAGCGAACAGGCTGTTGCAGACGGCCATGTCCCGGTCACGATGGCCGTGCCAGTCCACCTCCACCCCATCGCCGCACTCGGCGGCGACGTCGCAGACGAACCGGACGACGGCGCGCGTACCATCTGGTGTGGCGTGCCCAACCGTGTCGGCGACACAGACCCGCGACGCGCCCGCTCGGATCGCCGTCGCATAGAGCGCGCGAAGCGTCTCGGGATCGGCACGGGTGGTGTCCTCGGTCACGAACATGACCGGCAGCCCCTCGCCGACGGCGAACCCGATCGCCTCCTCCGTGTACGCGAGGAGTCGATCGAGCGACCAATCCTCCGTGTAGCGGCGGATCGGGCTCGACCCGATGAATGTGCAGCACTCGATCGGCAGCCCGACGCGCTGCGAGATCTCTGCGATCGGCTCGATGTCGGCGCGCGTCGTGCGCGCAGGGCAATTGGGCCGCACCGACAGCTTGGCGCTGACAATCTCTCGGGCCAGCAGCTCGACGTCGCGCGCGACCAGCGGCCCCGCGCCCGGCAGCCCGAGGGCGACGGACTCGATGCCGAGCACGTCGATCAACTGGAGGATCTCGATCTTCTGCTCGATCGAGGGGGTGGTGACCGACGGCGACTGGAGACCGTCACGCAGCGTCTCGTCGTTCAGCGCGACCCGCGACGGGATCGGCGTGGGGTTCGTTGTGTTCCAGTCGTGAATCAGCCGATGCATATGGCGCTCGGGGGGGGACGCCGGCCTGAGCTAGCCGTCACCGAGATAGCGAACGACCATGGCGGTGATGTCGTCGTTCTGCTCGGCACCGACCGTGAACTCGCGAACGCTCTCGAACACGGCCTCGAGCATCGCCTGCGTCGAGGCATCTTGATTGGCGCGAATCGCCTCGAGGATCCGATCGTCGCCGTACTCCTCGCCATCCTTGCTGAGCGCCTCGGACGCCCCGTCCGTGAACACCACCAGCATGTCATCCGGCTTCAATTGCAGTGTCTCTTGCTCGAACTCGGCGCCGCCGAACAGCCCGACAATCAGGCCACCCGTCTCCAGCCGACGGACGCCGCTCGGCCCAACGAGAAACGGCGGATTGTGCCCGGCGTTGCAGTAGGTCAGGTGGCCGTCGGGCTGCAGGACGCCGTAGAGCAATGTCACAAACCGCGCCTCGACCGCGCGCCGGAACAACGCCTGATTCACCCGAGCGATTGCCTCGGCCGGTCCGTCGGCCGTGTAGGCCTGCGTCGAGAACATGCCCTGCAGCATGGCGCCCAGCAGCGCCGCCGGCGGCCCCTTGCCAGCCACGTCACCGAGCGCGAACCCGAACGAACCGTCCGGGAAATCGACGTAGTCGAAGAAGTCGCCGCCGATCGATCGGCAGGCCTCCATGGCCGCCGCGGCCTCGAAGTACTTCGCCGTGGGTGCGGCGCGCGGCAGCAGGGCCTGCTGGATCTCGGCCGCGATGCGCATCTCCTGATCGAGCTTCGCTTTCTCGAGCGTCGTGCGGTACAGCCTGGCGTTCTCGATCGCCACGGCGGCCTCGGTCGCCAAGGTATCCAGCGCCTGCAACGTCGAGGTCGACGTCAGTGTGCCCTTTTCACGCGAGTCGAGGTAGAGGACCCCTATCCGCCGCTGTTCCTCGAGCGAATGCGCCTCATCCACGTAGCGCACCAGCTTGAGCGGGACACAGAGCACGTTGCGGATCCCGAGCGCGACCGTGCCCATGTGCACGTTGGCCAGGTCGCCGTCCATCAGGTCAGCCTCGACCCGGGGTTCGCCCGTCTCGAAGACCTCTTCGGGAATCTTCCGGCTGGTCTCGAACTTCGACCCAGCCAGGGCGGCCCGGTCCTGCCCGCGACCGAGCTTGAACTCGAGCTGGCCTTCGTCGTTGGCCAGCATGATGAAGCCCCGCTCGGCGCTGCTGACGGTGATCGCCGAGTCCATCACCATCGAGAGGACATCGTCCAACACGCGGCCAGAACCGAGCGCGTGAAGACCTTCGAGCAACGCCGCGATATGGCGGAGGTCCGTGACCGCCGTCGTCGTATTGCGGTCGGGTCCCGTCTCGGCATCCTGCACCAGGAAGACGATCTCGGCGCCACCGCCGCGCCCGAGGCGAAT
The DNA here is from genome assembly GCA_002328835.1 of Acidobacteria bacterium UBA2161. Lineage (GTDB taxonomy): Bacteria > Acidobacteriota > Vicinamibacteria > Vicinamibacterales > UBA823 > UBA2161. Next base: position 33,628 of record DCWN01000010.1, read on the forward strand.
CTGATCGCCGTGCTCCAGTGCGTGGTTTTCGGCAACGTCGTCGTCGTTGACGTAGGTGCCGTAACGCGACTCGCAATCCTTCACGAAGAAGGCGTCGTCCTTGCGCACGATGACGGTGTGGTCACGCGACACCTCCGATCCCTGCAGGCGCAGGTCGTTGGTGTCTCGCCGGCCGAGCGAGAACTCCGCCTTGTCGATCGGGACGATCCGCCGCCCGAGCGCGTCAGTGACCTCGAGCCGCGCGTCAGCCATCGATCGCCGTCCACTGAGTCATCGGAAGCGTCATGTTAACCCCAGAACTCACCTGTGTCGACACGTCTGGCTGGTTCTGCTCGACGAGGGCGGCGTTGCTCCTCAGTCATTTGGGCCCACCAAACTCCCTCGTCGCGCCTTGCCCTCGCCGTCCAGCCCTGCGCCAGCCATGCTCAACACAGGTGAGGTCTGGGGTTGGCGTATCGCCCGCGGCAGCGGCAATCGGCCGCGCGGTTATCGCCGCTTCAGCGCCGAATCAGACCAAAGACCAGCCCTGCCAGCGCCAATCCCACAACGGCCCAGGCCGCCGGGTGAGGTGCTCCGGGCGTCAGCCATCCGCCAAGGTAGGCACCGGCACTCGCCAGCCCGGTCGCGCTCACAACCGCCAACGCCCACCGGCGGCGTCGTGGTGCCGGCGGCCGCCTGACCGCTTGCTCCGTCGCCGCGCCGCACCGGAAACAGATGAGCGCCCGCTCAGCGATCTCCGTACCACACGCTGCGCAGATCATCCGCGGCGCTCCTGCCATGGATCGGCAATTCCCTCCGCTATACTCGGGTGATGATCCCGTTGCGGGACGTCATTCCATCGCGCACGACGCCGTTCGTCACGATGCTCCTGATCGGGCTGAACGCCGCAGTCTTCGCCTACCAAGTCTCGCTCGCCCCTGGTGAGCAGGAAGCCTTCATCCGGTTCTTCGGCTTGACCCCAGCCTCGTTCCAAACCGCGACGCTCGTAACGTCGATGTTCATGCACGGCGGCTGGCTGCACTTCCTGGGCAACATGCTCTATCTGTGGATCTTCGGCGACAACGTCGAGGATCGGATCGGCCATGGGCGCTACCTGGTCTTCTACCTGATGTGCGGCATCGCCGCGTCCCTGGTGCAGGCGTGGACGGCGCCGGACTCGGCGATCCCGATGGTGGGCGCCAGCGGAGCCATCGCCGGCGTGATGGGCGCGTACTTCGTCCTGTTCCCCCGGTCACGCGTCCTCACACTCATTCCGCTCATCATCATCTGGGACGTCATCGAACTGCCGGCGATCTTCTTCCTCGGGATCTGGTTCCTGATGCAGCTGGTCAGCGGCCTGGGATCGTTCGCGCCGACAGGCGGTGGCATCGCCTTCTGGGCCCACGTGGCCGGCTTCGTCGCGGGCGGCGCCTCGATCTTCTTCTTTCGGCGGCCGGAGCGCCAGCGCGTCGAGTGGTGGGGCTAGCTGCTAGCCGCCGATCACGAGCCGCTGCGGATTTCGCGCGAGACGCGCGCCAGTTCCAGCAGAAGCCGTTCCAGCTCGGCGGCGTAGGCAGCGTCGGTCAGCTGGTCTCGCCTGACCTTCAACTCGTCGATCGCGCGCTCGAGATCGAGTCGCCGATCGAGCAGTTCGGCCAGCGCCGGATCGGTGGTCCGCACCGCCTCTTCCGACCGGTCCAGGAACACGCGGCGCGCGGTGGTCCCGTCGATGCCGGGCGCGCCCGCTTCCTTGCCCACGCCGTCTCCGGAGTCGTCGAGCACCGGTCGCTCCGTCGACAAGCGGCCCTGCTGCTCGTACCACCGCTTCACCTCCATGCTGGCGCCGGTAAACGCTTCCCAGATCGACACGCGCCCGTCCTTGTCGAAATCGCTCCGCTCGACCTTGAACGCATCGACGAAGAATGCCGGAAACCGCGTCTCGTACCGTTGCTCCGGGCTGTCCGTCGCGGTGATGATGATCCGCTCCTGACCGGCCAGCTGCGCCATGAACGGGAAACTCGCCGAGGAGGTGTTCACGAACACGAGCCGACCGGAGAGCCGATCCAGCAGGCCGCGCCACTCGCTGGCGTCGAGATCAGGTCCGACGAGGTTGAACTTGGCGTCGGTGCCATCGAATGTCCCGTGACCGATGAGCACCACGAGCAAGGTCGCGTTCTCACTGAGGCGCTCGGCCAGCGTGTCGATCGCCGTCCTGACGCCTTCACGGGAGGCCCGGCCCACCCCGGGGCCCGGCGTCTCGGCGAGGACGAACAGATGCTCATCCTGGAAGCGAAGGTCGCCGCGAAGCGATGCGACCAGCGCCCCGCGCCAGGCGTCGTACCGTTCGGCGTAGGGCGCGCCGCCGGACGCCCCAGACACGATCAGGGCGAACCGCTCCTGCGCCGCCACAGACGTTGCGGTCGCCAAGCCGATGACGCACGCGAGGCCGGCCACCAGTCGCCGGGTCATCGTAGTCCCCACTGGCGCCTGACGATCCACTCGGTCGACGGCAGTAGCACGAGCAGGGCGAACACCCAGACGTTGTGCCAGAGGTCGTGGCGCACCGGCGGCGCCGGATCGGCCGAGCGATCGCGAAGCTGCCGAGGCAAATCGCCCAGCGCCTCGGGTGACACGACCGCCCCACCCGTCGCCTCGGCCAGCCGAGCGAGCGCGTCGCCGTGGAGCCGCGGATCGGTCAACTCGCGATCGGCGCCGCCCACCAGCACCCAGCCGTCAGCGTCGCCGAGGTTGATCGCAGCCTGATCGGCCGTGGCGTCGATCTGGTAGACGCCCTTCTGGGTCGGCGTGAACTCCGTGACGTAGCGGCCTGCGGTCGCGTCGGCCAGCGCCGGCCGCAACTCCTGCAGCGCTCCAGCCGGATCGACGACGCGCACCGTCACCGAGGCGTCCGCCACAGCCGTGTACGTCGAATCCCGGCTCGTCACCTCCAGCCGAACGGTCTCGCCAGGCACCCGGCCGCCCGCGATCGCGAGCGTCACCGGGCCTGGGGTGCCGTCGGTCAGCCAGCGCGCCGATTGCCGCCAGAACGTGTCGTACGTGTCGTCGTCCGACGGCAAGAGCATCTTCCAGCGCCACGAGGCTTCCCCGGTGAACACCATCGCACGGCCGCGGCCGTACCGGTGGACCGCCACCAGCGGATGCAATCCGCCGCCCGCCCCCACGGTGTGGGCGAGGACCGAGGCGCCGGGCTTCGGATCGCCGAGCGCCGCGACGCCGGCCAGCGGCGGCGCCGCGTCCCATCGCGCCCGCGTCGCCGCTGGCGTCGCCCCCAGACGCATCAGCCCGTGGTGGGCGCCGTCCTCGGTGAGGCTCACGGTGTTGGGCACGCGGGTGGCGGGTGGCGCGATCTGCGCGGTGCGGCCGGACGCGTGCAGCGGCAGGACCTCCTCGAGCGGCGTGGCCGCGAACCCTCGGCCCGAAAAGGTCTGCGCGCCCAGCACGAGCAACCCGCCGCCGCGGGTCGATACGAAGTCGGCCGTCATGTCGAGTTGATCGGGCGTGAAGAACTCTGCCGGCACGTTGGCCAGGACGACCGCGTCGTAGGCGAACAGCGCGGGACGATGCTGCGGGTACCCCGCGGCGAGGGCCGGCGTCCGGTCCGGGTGACCCTGAATGTAGAACGTGTCCTGTCCCCGCTCGTTCGCACCCTTGCGCACGACCGAGTCGAGTTCGATCGCTTCGTCCTGCAACCACGCCCGCTTCAGGAAGCTGTGCTCGTAGCCCGGCGCACCTTCCACGAGCAGGATCCGGCGCGGACGCCCCGGCGGCGGCACCAGCACGCGCTGCGCGTTGTTGCCGCCCGTCAACTCCGAGCCGGCCTCCGCGACCTCCACCGTGTAGAGGGTCGCCACGTCGGGCTTCGGTGAGACACGGAAGGCGATCGGCATCGGCGCGCCCGTGGCGGTCGGCGTCATCCGGTCGACCTGGACGAGGCGGCCGTCTTCGAGCAGCCGCACCTCGACCGGCTCATCATCGAACCCATGGCTGGCGATCGACGCGCGGAGGTCGATCGCGGAGTTGGCGAGGATCGGCGCCCCGACCGTGACGTCGAGCACCTCCCGGTCGCGCGCGATCATCGGACGCCCGACGCCAACGGCGAAGACCGGCGGATCTCCGTCTTCAGGCTGCACCGACGGGTCGCCGCCCGACTCCCCACCATCCGACACGACGACGACGCCGGCGATCGATCGCCCGCGATAGCGTTCCCGGATCGCGCGCAGCGCCCCACCAAGATCGCTCCGGCGGCCATCGGCCCGGAGGTTGGCGGGATCGACCGGCGCCAGCGATTCGCCAAAGCCCAGCACCTCGACGTCGAAGGCCGCGGCGACGGCGGGCGCCAGATTCTCGACGATCCGCGCGGCTTCGTCGATCCTCGGCCGATTCCCGGCACCAACGCCAACATCGTTCAGACGCATGCTCCGCGACACGTCGACCAGGATCGGGACGATCGCGTCGCGGCGGTCATCCGACGGCTCGAGAAGCACCGGGCGCTGCAGAATCACAATGAGCAGGAAGAGCAGGCTCAGCCTGCAGCCCGCCAGGACGAGACGCACCCGCGACGACATCGGCACGACCGGTCGCGCGTAGGCCCGCGCGGTCACGCCGATCGCCCCGGCCGCAAGGATCGCCAGCGCCCACCAGGGCATCAGCGCGTCGAACGCCATCATCGTCGCGGCGGCTACCGCCGCCTCCCGGCCGCGGCCAACGCCTCGTAGTAGGCCTCGACCAGGGCGCGGTAGCTCTCGGGCACCCGCTCGTCGGCGCCGCTGCTCAACCGGCCGCGCAGCTCCTCGATCGACAGCTGCCGCGACCGAGTCGCGGCGTAGCGCTCGAGCGCATCGTCAACGTCACGCCGCAGTTCGTCCCAGCGCTCGAAGTCCTGCTTGAAGGCCTCGGTGCCAGGCGCCGAACGCGTGTACTGCCCGGCGGCCGCGGCGAGCCGGCCCCCGAGCGACGGGTCGTCGCGGCGAAGATCGGCCAGCAGTTCCTCGGCCCCGCGCAACTCGTCCTCGTAGGCCGCTTCGAGGCTCGCCAGGTCGCCCGACGGCTCGCCCGGTGCGGCAGCCTGGCCCTCGGCCTCAATCTGACGTTCCAGGTCGGCGAGCCGTTCCCGCAACGCCTGCGCCGACTCCAGTTCCTCCGAGAGGCGTCGCGCGTCAGCCGTCTCCCCCCCCGGCACCTGCCCGAGGCGCTCGGCCGTTTGCGACAGCGCGTCGGCCAGCGCCCGTTCGGACTCGGCGAGATCTCGGCCGGCCTCCGCGGCATCCTCGGCATCCTCGGCATCGGGCGCGCCGCGCAGCGTCTCGGCCGATTCGCGGAGCCGCTCGGCGATCCGTTCCACCGCCAATGCCTCGGCCGCCTCGTCCAGCGCGGCCCTCCGCTCGACATCGTCGTCGGCCCGCGCCAGCATCTCCGCATCGGCCTGCAGCTCGTCGACGCGGTCGGCCATCCCGAGCTGCTCGTCGGCCAGACGCGCGCGCGGATTGCGCGCGGCCTGGCCGACCCCGAGTTGTTCCGCTTCGCCCGCAATTCGGGCCTGGGCATCGGCCAGCTGCCGCGCCTCCAGTTCCAGCTCGCTCAGGGCGCGACGACGCTCGTCCGGATCGAGCGCGCGAAGCTCCTGCTCGAGCGAGCGGAGGCTCTCGAGCGCCTGCTGTCCCTGGGCCGCCGCGCTCTCCAGGTCCTGGCGACGCAACTCACTGGTCGCGCCGCGCATCGCTTCCGACACGCCGCGCATCTGTTCGCTGCCCGCGCGCGCCGTCTGCTCAGCCGTCTGCCCGCCAGGCCGCTGACCCGAGGCCTCGCCCAGCTGATCGAGCGTGCGCGCCAACTCCTCCGCCTCGCGCCGAAGCTCGGTCTGCTCGAGGGTCAAGCGAGCCAACTGGCGTTCCAGTTCCTCGGGATCCAGCTCGGCACGGCGGCGCTCGAGGTCTCGCTGGCGCCGCGCGAGATCGTCCTGCCGGCGGGCCAGTTCCCTGACCCGCGCCAACGCTTCGCTCTCGGGCGTGTCCTGCCGCGCCGACGCACGCGTCTCGTAGTTGGTCTGCTGCAGGCGGCGCAACTCCTGATCGAACAGGGCCGAGAGGTCCTGGCCGGCACGGCCCTGCCCGCCGCCGGTCGCCGACTGCTGCCGCGCCACCTCGCGGCGTCGAACCTCGGCCTGCGCGCGCAGCAACTGGTTGAGGGCCGTCATCTCGTGCGGCAAGGCCGCCTCGGTCTGCACCCCGTCGAGTTCCGCCTCGGCGTCGCCCATGGCCAGCACCGCCAGCGCCAGCGGATCGCCATCGGCCGCCGCCCCCGATGGCGGGCCGCCGCCCGGAGATCCGCCGCTGAATTCCTCGAGCGCCTGCTGCGTCCGGAGCTTCAACTCGCCCTGCGCGCGTGCCACCGTGCGCACGTCGTCGTCGGCCGACATGTCATCGGGCCGTCGATCGAGCTTCCAGGTGGCGACGATGATCGCCCGCTGAGCCGCGGTGAGATCCGCCAGACCGGTGCCGCCGTCGCCGTTCTGCGACTGGCTCTGTGCCTCGACGAACTCCTGCTCGAACGGAGTGACGTCGAGAAAATAGATGTCGCTCCGCGCCTCGGTGGACGCCTTCGCCCGATTCACGTCGATCGCGCGCGCGTAGTAGGTGACGAAGTCCCCTGGAACGACGTCGAGATCCTCGACGTAGAGCGTGTGCGTGCCGGCGCGGGTGGACAGGCCGGTCGACCCCGGGAACGGCACGGCCTGTTCCTCGCCGCCGCGCACCGCGTAGACGATCTCGAAGCGCTCGAGGCCGTAGTCGTCGTCCGCCCGCGCCTCGATCGTCACCTCCTCGAGCGGCGTGACCACGCGGTCGCCCTCGGGCCTGAGAATGCGCACGTCGGGCGGGCGATCGTCGATGGCCCGGATGAAGTACTGCACCTCTCCGGGGTTGCTCAGCCCATCGTGGTCGGACAGTTCGAGGCGATACGCGTCATCGGAGGTCACCTCGAACCGGGCGGTCAAGGTCACCTCGTCGTCCCTCGGGGCCAGGGGCACACGGCTGCCGCCGCCCAAGACCATCGCCCCTGCCTCGACCGGCTTGTCCGCGTGCACGGTCAGCGTAACCGCCGTGCCCGCCGGAGCATAGATATCGCCGCCATCGACCTCGACGCGCCGCTCCAACCCGGTGAACGCCGGGTAGTCGTACTCGACATCGATCCGGGCGACACCGGGCAAGAACATCGCGACGACGTCGTAGATCTCGGAGCGGGCGCTCGCCGCCGCCACGCGGTACCTGAAGCTGTCGCCCACCGAGGCGAACTCGAACTGGAAGCCCTCACCGACCGGCACCATTTCGACGTCCTGCCAGCCGTCGTCGGCCTCGACCTGCAGCAGGGCCTGCGTCCGACCGGACGCGTCGGCGACGCCGAAGACCTCGGCCCGGATGCGCAGTGGCTGCCCTGCCATGATCCGCGCATCCCCTGGCGACACCTCGAGGCGGACGCTGTCGGGAAACGCATAGAGCCACGCGGCGCCGACGGCCCGACGCGCCGGATCGGCCGCCACGCCCAGGACGACGGCGAGGGCGATGCCCGTCGCCGATCCAAGGCCGACCGCGCGTGTGATCTGCGCGCGGGCAATGACGCGATCGAGATCGATCCCGCCGACGCGGCGCGCGGCGTCGGCAACAATCAGCCGGTGGATGCCGGCGTCCGCTGCCGGATCGCCGAGGTCGGCGGCGCTGGCCAGCCGATCCTCCAACTCCGGCACCTGTTCCTCGACGAACCTGGCCACCTGCCGGGGCGAGGGCGCGCGGCGCAGCGGCCAGAGCATCCAGGCGGCGTATCCGAGCGCCGCGCCCATCGCGACCACCGCCAGCACCACGAGCGGCAGGTCCGAAGGCAGCCAGACGCGATCGACGATGACCGCCGCCAGCACGATCGCACCGCCGCCCGCCGCGGCGCTTGCCGCCGCGCGCAGCACCGCGGTCACCGTCCAGCGTCGCCGGACGCGTCCCAGAAAACTGCCGAGTTCGTGATGTGAGAAAGACATCGCTAGCTAACTCATTCGACTGCCGAGCAGGCTCTCGGCCGCCAGCGCCAGCGCCATCAAGCCGAGGCCGTAGCGCCAGTATCCTTGATCTCGCTCCTGCTGACCGTCGGTGTCGCTCGTCGCCGCCACGATGGCGCCGCGCGCCTGGGCCACGGCCGCGTCGAACTCGGCCGTCGACATCCGGGTCGGGTCGGACTCGGCCCGATCGACGTTGACCGCGACGCGCACGCCATCGGCGAGCGTCACGAATCCGGTCTCCTCCACGCGGGCCGCCGGACCGTCACCCACGAGCAACGCGCGCCGCGGCCGCCGGTCCCCACCCAGGTACCTCAACGTCTCGTACACGAACGGGACGAACATCGGATGACGGGGAAAATCGTTCCAGGCGTCGTCGAGATCAGAACCGAAGACCAGGAGTCGCCCGGCATCGAGGTCCTGCTCCACGAGCGCCACCGCGCCGTCGCTGAACCACGCCAGCACCCGGGTCTCATCTGTCGGCTCGATCGCCCGCGTCCGCGCGTAGCGTACCTGCGCCAGGTTGCCGACCCGCTCGCCAAGCGCCTGGAAGATCGGGTGCCGCCCGTCGGCGGGCACCAGCTGTCGGTCGGCCGCCGTGTCGCCGTCGGCGGGCGCCGGCTGACCGACGCCACCGAGGCCGGCCAGCATGATTGGTTCCAGATCGGGACCGGCGACCAGCAGTACCCCGCCGCCGACCCGCGTGAATGCGTCCAGCGCCGCGACGCCTCGGCGATCCAGGCCGCGACTGGTCAGCACCAGCACGACCGCCGGCGCCGACCCGGGCGCCGCCAATCGTGTCGCGAGCCGTGAGGCGGGTACCGGCTCAATCGCAAATCGGACCTCGGCATCGGCCACCTGCAGCGCCTGATACAGAAAGAAGGCTTCGGTCGCGGCGTCGCCAGAGGCGGTAACGACCGCCACCTCCATCGGCTCGGGCGGCGCCAGGAGCAGGTAGCGCGCGTTGTCGGCCGCGTAGCCCGCGTCATCCTCCACGACGACACTGGCCTCGCCACGACGCGGGAGCACGACCGGAAAATCGACCTCGCTGCTGACGCCTGCGGGCACGGTGACGGAGGCGCGGTCGACCTCGGCCCCGTCCACCAACAACCTGAGCTGCGCCAACCGCGTCCCCTCGCCACCATTCAGGACCGTCGCGCGCGTGCCGGACGGTCCGCCGCTGATAGCAGTCACCGCGAGATTGCCGGCCGGCGAGTCAACCATCACGGCGCTCACGGGAATTCGATCGGGCACGACCCCCTGCCCCTCGGCGCCCCAGCCACTCCGCTGCAGGTCGGTCACGATCACGATCCGTCCGGCCCGCGTCCCGATGACCTCTGCGGCCCGGCTCAGCCCGACCCGGTAGCGAGTCGCGCCAGCGCCCGCCGACACGTCCGCAATCGCCTCCAGCGCCGCCGGCCGACCGGCCGAGGGCGGGGCCACGACAGCGGCGGTCTCGTCGAACGCCACGACGGCGACCGCATGCCCGGCCGGCACCGCGTTCACGGCTTCCCGCGCCAGTTCCCTCGCCCGCGCGAACTGGCCCGGGCTGGACATGCTGAACGACCGATCGAGCGCGACGACCGTGACGCCGCCGAACTGGGCCGTGGTGTCCGCCAGGTAGGGTCGTGCGAAGGCCAGAGCCAGGAGCACCAGGGCCGTGACCCGGAGCGCCAGCAGGAGCCACTCCCGCAGCCGACGACGCGCCGCCTGTTCCACCGGCGTTCGCTTGATGAGAAACACCGCCGCAAACGCGCGGCGCACCGCCGTCTCACGCTTCAGGAGATGCAGGACGATCGGAATGGCGGCCGCGGCCAGGCCCACCAGAAACGCCGGCACCAGGAACGACACTCCGAACATTTGGGCTCCGAGCAGGCGCCTACTGGTGGCGGCTGCGGGTCGACAAGTAGCTCATCAGCGCGAAGTCCAACGGTTTCGACGTATCGACCAGGTGGTAGTCGACGCCGACGAGCCGCAATTCTCGCTCGTACCGCGACACGAGCGTGTTGATCTCGCGCAGGTAATGGTCACGTATCTCAAGCGGCGCGGCCAGCACTTCGTCAGCCGTCTCCAGGTCGCGAAAACGCGTCACCCGCTCGAATGGGAACGTCAGCTCGTCGTGGTCGAGCAGGTGAAACACGACGACGTCGGCGCCGCGGAACCTCAGGTGGCGCAGCCCCTGGATCACCTGCTCCGGTTCGTCGAGCAGATCGGACAGCAGCACCACGATGCCACGCTTGACGAGCGCATCGGCGAGCTGGTGCAACGGCTTCGCGACGTTCGATCGGCTCCCCAGCTTCACGCGATCCAACTCGAGTAGCACCGACCGGAGATGACCCGGCCGCGCGCTGGCTCCCAGATGGGTCACGATGTCGTCGTCGAACGCCATGAAGCCGACCGCGTCGCGCTGGCGATTCATCAGGTAGGCAAGCGCCGCGGCGAGATACGACCCGTACTCGGCCTTCGTCACGCCCGTCGAGCCGTAGCCCATCGACCCACTGACGTCGAGCAGCACGTGGCAGTCGACGTTGGTCTCCTCCTCGAACTTCTTGACGTAGTGCCGGTCGCTGCGGGCGTAGACCTTCCAGTCGATCGTCGAGAGATCGTCGCCCGGCAGGTACTGCCGGTACTCGGCGAACTCGACGCTGAATCCCTTGAACGGACTGCGGTGGAGACCCGCGAGGAAGCCTTCGACGATGGTCCGCGCCTTCAACTCGATCGAGCCGATGCGCGCGATGACGGCCGGGTCGAGAAATCGAAGCTCGCCCCCCGTCGCTCCGACCGGCATCCTACATCTCGCTCCGCGGCGGCGGGACCGCCTCGAGGAGCTGGGCGACCACCTTGTCCGAATCGACCTTCTCGGACTCCGCGTAGAAGTTGGTGATGACCCGGTGGCGCAGGATGGGCGGCGCGAGTGCCGCGATGTCGGCAACCGAGACGTGGAACCGTCCCTGCATGAGCGCGCGGGCCTTGCCCCCAAGAATCAACGACTGCGACGCGCGTAGGCCGGCGCCCCACTTCACCCAGCGCTGCACGAACTCGAGGTTCGCGCCCCGGCCCGGCCGGGAGGCATCCACCAATCGCACCGCGTAGCGCGCGATCTCCTCGGAGACGAAGACCTGTCGGATGAGCTTCTGGAACTCCACGATGTCGTCGCCGCGCAGGACGCACGCCGGGCGCTCGCGGTCGGCGCCGGTCGTCTCGGTCACGACCTGCACCTCCTCGTCCTCCGACAGGTAGTGCATGACGATGTTGAACATGAACCGGTCGAGCTGCGCCTCAGGCAGCGGGTAGGTGCCCTCCAGCTCGATCGGATTCTGCGTGGCCAGGACGAAGAACGGCCGGTCGAGCTGGTACGTGCGGCCCGCCGCGGTCACGTGATACTCCTGCATCGCCTCGAGCAGCGCCGCCTGGGTCTTCGGCGGTGTCCGGTTGATCTCGTCGGCCAGGATGATCTGCGCGAAGACCGGCCCCTTGACGAAGCGCAGCGCCCGGTGCCCGCCCTCCTCGTCGAGGATTTCCGTGCCCGTGATGTCAGCCGGCATCAGGTCAGGCGTGAACTGAATCCGCCGAAACGTCAGATCCAGGATCTCGGCGATTGTCTTGATCAGCAGCGTCTTGGCCAGCCCGGGCACGCCGGTGATCAGGCAGTGCCCGCCCGTGAAGAGCGCGATCAAGACCTGGTCGATGCACTCGTCCTGGCCGACGATGACCTTTCGGACCTCGGAGAGAATCTGCTCTCGACCGCGCGTGACGCGCTCGGCCAGTTCCGTTGCCGTCGATTCCGATATCGTGTCCATGCGCCGCTCGTCCGTTCGTGTCGCTAGTGGGTCAGCGCGTAGATGATCTCGTTGATCATCATCCGGTACGACTGCCCCGTGTACTGGATGTAGCCGGGATACTCCTCGGCGTTCGACCATTCCCAGCCGTCGCCCATGTCGGTGTTCCAGTTGATGAGCATCATCGGCCGCCCGTCGTCGTCGAGCACCGCCCGCAGGCGCGGCACGAACCCGCCCTTCTCCCAGGTCCGGCCGCTGAAGAACGCGCCCAGTCCGGGAATCTGCGGATACTTGTCGACGTTGTAGAAGCAGTGAAAGATCGGGTGATCGGTGTCCAGCTCGACGATCTCACGGCCGGGCACGATCTGACCGACCTGCGCGACGAAGTGGTCCCACTCGAGCGGACCGTGAAAATCGTCGAACGTGATCGTGCCCCCGCGCGCCAGGAACTCGCGCAACGTATCGATGTCGCTGGGCCGCAGCTCGAGATTGCCCGGCTCGACGACGTAGAGCCACGGATACTCCCAGATCCGCGGGTCGTCGAGCGTCAGCACGATCGGGTCGTGCACCTGAATCGACGTGATCCGCGCTAGCCGTCGCGAGAGATTCTGCTCGGCCGCCGGCGCGTCGATGGCCCAGGGTTCATTCCAGTACTGCCGGAACCGGGCTTCGTCCATCGCCCACGAGTTGTACCTGACGCGGACGAACGTCCACTCGAGGCCCGCGAATCGGCCGCTCGAGACGATCGGGATCTGGTCGGCGACGCGCGCCGCGATCGGCTCCGACACAATCGCGACCGCCGCCACCAACGCTAGGCCCGACGTCACCCGGAGAAGCCAACGCCGCCAAGGCTTCCAGCCATCGCTCCGGGCGATGCGCCGCCGCGCCGCCGTCACGGCACCTCTCCAACGGTCCGCAGCAACAACTCCTGACCGCGTTCGTAGGACGGCGCCAACTCCAGCGCCGCCAATGCGTGGCGCTTTGCCTCGTCGACCTCTCCGGCCTCCAGCAGGCTCTCGGCCAAATCGCAGCGCGCCACGACGGCGTCCACGGGCCCAGCCGCCAGCGCAGCGCGAAACTCGCGGATCGCGGTCGGAATCTCGCCACGGTCCATCGCCAGCCGGCCGAGCGCGGCGTGTGGCACCGAGTCGAACGGATCGATGCCGATGATCCGTTCATAGGCCGTTCGCTGATACTCGGTGTGACCCATTTCCTCGGCCAGCGCTGCCAGCCGCCGCGCCACCTCGATGTCGCGGTGGTCGTACTCCAGCAATCCGGCCAGCTCGCGCATCGCGCGTTCGCGGTCCTCCTGCCTGATCGCGATGTCGGCCAGCAGCGCGCGCGGACTGTTCGCCCCGGTGGCAATCGGCACCAGCGCCGACGCACGCTCCAGCACCTCGACCGCATCGTCGAGATCGCCGGCCTGGTACAGCGCATGGCCGTAGGTCACCTGAATGGCGTAACTGCCCGGATAGGTCGTCGCCAGCGCGCGTAGCATCTCCAGCTCGTTCCCGGCCTCGGGCAGCGTGCCGGACACCGGCTGGCGGAGCGCCTGGCGCAGCTCGCCGAATCGCGCCTCGAGCGCCGCGTCGAACGTCGCCTGGAGATCATCGAGGTCGACGCCAGCCGCCCGGTCGAGCGCCGCTTCGGTGTCGAGTCCATCGCCGTAGCCGCGCAGGAGGTCGTGCAGCACCGGTTCGCCGTAGAGATCGGCCAGATGCTCCACGAGCAGCGACGCCTCGTAGTAGGCGAGCGAGATCGTCTCGGGCTTCGTGAAGCCCGCGTTCAGCTCACTGAGCGGCAACGTCTCACCCGCCTCGAGGGCCTGCGCGAACGTCAACTCCATGTCGCGGCCCCAGGCCGGCTCGGCCAGCCCCTCCTCATAGACCGAAATGCCCTCGGTCAGCCAGCGCGGCACGCGGTTTCGCGACATCTGCAGCGTGATGACGTGCGCCATCTCGTGCCAGAGCGTCGCCTGCCAGTTGAACGTCCCCGGAGGCCGGGCCCGCGGCGAATCCATCGTCACGACCCGACCGAAGCAGGCGCCGAGCGCGCCGATCATCCCGGGCAGTCCCACGTTGCGCACGGCGAAATCTATGTGGCGCGGGAACACCTCGACCAGCACCGAGCCGTCCACCTCGACGCCGTAGCGCGCCGACAGCGTCTCGAGGGCCTCCGAGGCGAGCGAGACGACGTAGTCGCCCAGCACGGGCGCCTCGTCGGGATGCAGGCGCACCACCAGGTTCCCCGAATCGATCGTCTCGAACCCGTCGACAGCATCTAGCATTTCGAGCAGGTTGTACGTCACGACGCTGAACGGATCCGCCTCGAACGATCGCTCGAGCACCTCGCGCGCGCCGGCCTCGTCACCGGTCCGGAGCAGGTGCATCCCCAGATCGGCTTGCGCCAGCGAACTGTCGGGCGACAGTTCCAGCGCGCGCCGGACGAGCTGCACGGCTTCGTCGAACCGATAGTGGCTCGCGGCCTGGGCACCGGCCACGCGGTACACCTCCCCGTAGCCGGGGTTCAGCGCCAGAACACCCTGCACCTCGTTGCCGAAATCCGGCAGGCGATCTTGGACGTAGGCAATCGCGCCGCGCAGGGAACGCGCCTCGAAGCTATTGGGATTCACGTCGAGCGCCTGCTCGATTAGCTCGATGGCGTCGTCATAGCGCCGCTCGTCGAGCGCCAACTCGGCCAGCAGCACGTAGGCCGCTTCGGAGTCCCCGTCGATCTCGAGCGCCCGGGCCACGGTCTCTGCCGCGGCCGGCGGATTCTCGTTGGCGAGCGCGCGGGCGAGGCCGATATGCGCGGGCACCCATTCGGGATCGGCAGCCAAGGCTACCTGGAACGACTGGACCGAGTCCCCAGTACTGTCCTTCTCCAGCAACAACTCGCCCCAAGCCGCATTGATGGCAGGGTCCTGCGGCGAAACCGAGGCCGCCCGCCGGAAGTAGGTCTGTGCGTCACGCGTTCTGCCAAGCAAACGAGCCGCTTCCGCGACGCGCAGCAGTTCGACATCGACCCGACGGCGAGCCGCCGTAGCGATGATCGGCGCGAGGCTAGCTACAGCTTCCTCGCGGCGGCCGAGGCGCATCATCAACGCCCCAAGCTCGAAAGCTCCCGCGCCGGTCGGATCGACGCCGGCGGCCGGCACGAGCAACCGCTCGGCCTCCGCGAAGTCGCCGCGCCCGATGGCGATCCGGCCGCGCACCGCCGCTGCCGCGGCGTCGTTGACCTCGCGCGCATCAGCCAGTCGTTCCGCCTCGGCAATATCGCCGCGCGCGAGGGCGCGACGCGCCGCGCGCAGAAACTCGTGGCGTTCGGAGGCTTCGGTCACGGCCGCGGGCGGGGCGTCGGGCGCCTGCGCGCCGGCCGGGCGCGGCCCGATCGCCGAAACGGCCGTCGCGATGATGAAGGCAGAACAGAGAACCCGAAACGGCCTTGCAAGTGCGGCAGACATGCTATGAATCGGTCCGATTATAGCGCAGCGCCCGTTCCTCCACCCGGATCCGACGGGCGGTCAGCCATCCGAACCCGACGCAGATGATCGGCGCCGTCACCACCGCGCCGAACGGCGAGACGACGCCGATCCCCGTGATGGCGACGCGATCGGTCGGCCGCGACGGCGGCATGGAGGTCTACGAAAGCGCCGCGCGCTGCGCGGCCTCGGGAACGACGTGCTGCGGGGTCAGTGCTTGACGAAGGTCACGAGCGACCAGATGCGCGGAATGTTGACCTTCTCGATCGAGATGGGATCCAGCTCGGCCTGGGCCAGGAACGCCGGCAGATCGAGATCGGCCTTGAAGCCGACGTGCACGGTGAGCGGCGACAACAACCGTTCGATCCGCCCCAGCACCTTGTGCTCGCTGAGGAAGTGGTTCAGCACGATGATGCGCCCGCCGGGCCGGCAGACCCGGTGCATCTCCTTCACCACGGCGACTGGATCCGAGACGACGCTGATCACGTAGGGCGCGTAGACGAGGTCGAACGAATCATCGGCGAACCGCAGGTTCGTGGCGTCCATCTGCTTCAGCCGGACGTTGCTGACGCCGTGGCGGTCGAGCCGACGCTGCGCCCCCTCCAGCATCGAATGCGACAGGTCGATGCCGGTGACGTGACAGTCGGGCGGGTACAGGAGGGCGTTGATGCCGTTGCCGACACCGACTTCGAGGACCTCGTCGTCGGTGTCGATCGAGAGACGCTTGATGGTCTGCAGGCGGCCGGGGTGCAGGGTCCAGCCGTAAATCAGGTCGTAGACCGAGGAGATGCGTTCGTAGACGCGCCTGACGAACCCGGTTTCCACGGAGACGACCGAGAGCGTGCGCGTGGCGGCGTCCGACGACACGACAACGTCGTCGCTCGACACCGACTCCTGCCCGAACAGCGATACCAAATGAAGACGCCTCCGTCACTCAGATGGGGCGCCTTGCGCCCCACGTGACCGCCTCGTGGGGGCCCCGAATGCCCCACGCCAGCGTCCGCGGCGCGCGCCGTGCGCGCGCTGGACCTCACTTCACCACTTCGCCACCCGCGGGAGAAGCAAGACTCATGACTATACCCCGCGGGTCCACGAGGAGCAAGGCGCCCACGCCTCGCCCGACCTCTGCTTCCTCTCTTCGGTCGCACGCCTGCCCGAGGTCAACGTGCGGCAGTCCGCCGCCCCACCCGGTTCGACGACGATCCGGTCTAACTTGTTCACTCGAAAGACGTTTCGTGATCGAACCGGTTTGACACTCCCTCGGGGCGCTCGTTATAGTTTTTCAACCGACCCGTGCCAGAAGAAGCCAGGTTTCTCTCGGCCACGCAGCTCCTGCTCACCACGCTGATGGTGAAGCTGGCGGTCGTCGCGGTCGTGGCGACGATGCTCGTGCGGTTCCGCTGGTTCCGCCGGCTGTTGCTCACCGAACGCCGCGCCTGGCGTGAACGGTTGATCTTCGCCTTCGCGTTCGGCGTACCGGTGAGCACCGGGGTCGTCGCCCGGCTGCTGCTCGACTATCAGGCGGCCGACCTGACCCTGGCCGGCGCCTTCATCGCCGGCCTGATCGCCGGCCCCTACACCGGGGTCATCGTCGGATCGCTGGCCGGCATCCCGGCGCTGCTCGCCGGCGAGTTCGCCGCGCTGCCCTTCGCCATCGGGTGCGGCTTCGCCGGCGGCGGCCTGCGCGAGGCGTGCCCGAAGGAGGCGATCTGGCAGTTCTCGCCGTTCGTCTTCACCGGGCTGCACCGCCGCGCCTGGCGCTTCGTCCGGTCGTTCCAGATCGACTGGCAGGTGCCGCTGCTGACCGCGCCGATCTCGCTCGAACTGCTCCGCCACGCGCTCGGCTACCGCTTCACGGGCCGGCTGTTCTATCTCGAGGCGACGACCCCGGTCATGTGGGTCCTGACGCTGCTGGGCGTCGTGCTCTCGGTGGCGCTGCCGATCAAGATCTGGAACAGCGCGCGGAACGAGCACCGGTTGCAGGAACAGGAGAAGTTGTTGATGGCTGCCAAGGTCGAGGCGCTGGCCAGCCAGATCAACCCGCACTTTCTCTTC
The DNA here is from genome assembly GCA_002328835.1 of Acidobacteria bacterium UBA2161. Classification (GTDB taxonomy): domain Bacteria; phylum Acidobacteriota; class Vicinamibacteria; order Vicinamibacterales; family UBA823; genus UBA2161. The sequence continues at coordinate 50,978 of DCWN01000010.1, forward strand.
AACACGCTGACCTCAGTGTCGTCGCTCATCCGCTCGCAGCCCGACCAGGCCCGCATGGTCATCACCAAGCTTTCCGGGCTGCTCCGCCGGCTGCTGCGCAGTCACGACCACTTCGTGACGCTGCGGGAGGAGCTCGCCTCGATCGACGAGTATCTCGACATCGAGACGGTGCGATTCGGTCCCACGCTCGTCGTCGACAAGCAGATCGCCCCGGATACGCTGGACGTGGTCGTGCCCAGCATGATCCTGCAGCCGCTGGTCGAGAACTCGATCAAACACGGCCTGTCACCCAAGGTGGGCCGCGGGCGGCTCACGATTCGCAGTGTGCGCGAGGCGGGGCACGCGATCATCGAAGTCATCGACAACGGCACCGGACTACCCCAGAGCCCGAAGCTGGATCGGGCCTCCTCGGGCGGCATCGGCCTCAGGAACGTCAACGAGCGCCTGCGGGTCATCTATGGCGCCAACTACCAGCTCAAGCTCGACAGCACGCCGGGCCACGGCACGTGCGCCCGGATCGAGATTCCCGAGCTGGTGGCCGCGGAACGGGTGACCGCCTAGACGACCCATGGATCTCCGCACCGTCGTCGTCGACGACGAGCAGTTGGCTCGCGAGGAACTCTGCTTTCTCCTGGAGCAGCTCGACGACCTCAGCGTCATCGGCCAGGCCGGCGACGGTCCCGAGGCTCTGCGGATCATCGGCGACCTCGACCCCGACGTGGTGTTTCTGGACGTCCAGATGCCCGGCTTGACCGGGTTCCAGGTCGCCCGCGAACTGCTGACCGAGCAGGCGCGCGCCCAGATCGTCTTCGTCACCGCCTACGATCAGCACGCCCTCGAGGCCTTCGAGGTCAATGCCGTCGACTATCTCCTCAAGCCGGTCGAAGCCTCGCGGCTCGCCCAGGCGGTCGACCGGGTCAGGAGCCGCCCCCAGACGCCCACGCCCGGGCTCGCAACGGAGGACCTGGAGCGGTTGGTCGACCTGGTGGCCCAAAAACAGAACCGCCGGGACCGCGTCGCCGTCAAAGTGGATGACCGGTTCGTCCTCGTCAAGGCCGACGACATCATTTACGTGTCGCTCATCGACGATGCGATTACAATTGTTACGGCGAACCTGGTGGGCACGTCCAACCACCGGACGCTCGACGAGTTGCAGGCCAGTCTGGACCCGGCGATCTTCTGGCGGGTGCACCGGTCGCACGTCGTGAACATCAACAAGGTGAAGGAGATCGTGCCCTGGTTCAGCCGCAATTACATCTTGAAGATGAAGGATGCCAAGGCCACCGAGATCCCCGTCAGCCGGGCGCAGACCAAACGGCTGCGGGACTACCTGAGTCTCTGAGCGCCACGCAGAGCGCACCGCCGATGACCCACCAGAGATGACCGACCCGAAATCGCCTCCGGACGAGGGCGCCTGGCGCGCGCCCGACTGGCCTTCCTCGACGCCCGACACCGGGCGGGAGGAGCGGCTGCGGCTGAGCCTCGAGCATCCCGAGGCCGAGCCCCCACCGGAGCACCCGAGCCAGGCGCCGGATCCGGCGCAGCCGGAAGAGGCCGCGCCGCCCCTCCCGGTTCAGGCGCAGCCCACGCAGCTGCAGACCAAGCCGACGCTGCTCAGCTGGGTGGTGATGGAGTTCGTGGCGTGGCTCAAGACGCTGGCCTCTGCCGCCGTCTACGCGACGCTCATCGTCACCTTCGGCTTCCAGGTGGCGCGCGTCGAGGGCCAGAGCATGGCCCCGACCCTGGCCGACCAGGATCGGCTCATCGTCAATAAGCTGCTGTACCGGCTGACCGAGCCGCGTCGCAGCGAGATCGTCATGCTCTACTACCCGCTCGACCCCGACAAGTCGTTCGTCAAGCGGGTGATCGCGGAAGCGGGCGACACCGTCCGGATCGACAACGGCAGCGTCTTCGTGAACGACGTGCCGGTCCGGGACGAGTACGTGCCGCTGGATTTCCGGAGCTACGAGGATTACGGGCCGCAGATCGTGCCCGAGGGCTATTACTTCGTGATGGGCGACCACCGGAACAACAGTTCGGACAGCCGGCACTGGGGGATGGTCCCGAAGAAGTACATCATCGGCAAGGTGCAGATCCGCTGGTGGCCGATTCCCACGGCCCGGTTGTTCTGACGCCCGCCCCTACGAGTACAGCCCGTCGATCGCCTCTTTCCACCGCTCGGCGACGACGCGGCGGCGGACCTTCATCGTCGGCGTCAGCTCCCCTCCCGCAATCGAGAATTCCGCCGGCACCACGGCGAATCGCTTGATCTGCTCGAAGCTGGCCAGGCTCTCGTTCACCTGGTCGACCACGGCCTGGTACAGCGCGCGAACGTCGTCGCGACCCACCAACTGCTCGAGCGGCGCGACGTCACCGCCGACCCGACGCACCTGCTCCTCCAGCAGCGCGCGGTCGGGCAGCAGCAGCGCGGTCACGTACTGGCGCCGATCACCGATCAGCACTGCCTCGGCGACGAGCGGGCTGGCCTTGAGCCGCCCCTCGACCGGCTGCGGCGCGATGTTCTTGCCGCCGGAGGTCACCAGCAGGTCCTTCTTCCGATCGGTGATTGTGACGTAGCCATCGGCGTCGATCTCGGCGATGTCGCCCGTGTGGAACCACCCGTCCTTGAGCACTTCGGCCGTCGCCTCGGGCTTGCCGAAGTAACCGGGCATGATGTTCGGGCCGCGGGCCAGCAGTTCCCCGTCGGCGGCCACCTTGAGCTCGACGCCGGGGATCGCCGGGCCGACCGTCCCGATACGCACCGCCTCGCGCGGATTGACCGTGAGCACGGGAGCCGTTTCGGTCAGGCCGTAGCCCTCGGCGATCGGCATCCCGATCGCGCAGAAGAACTCGGCGGGCGCCCGCCCGAGCGGCGCGCCGCCCGAGACGATGAGCCGAAGGTTGCCGCCGGTACGCGCCCGGATCTTGCCGAAGACCAGCCGGTCGGCCAGCCGATTCTGCAGCCGAATCGGCCAGGGCACCGACTGGCCGGCGAGTTCTCGCGACGCCCGTCCCCACCCGACGCCCAGCGCCCAACCGAAGATCTTCCGGCGCACCGCGGGCGCCTGAGCGACCGACTCGAGGACCCGAGCCTGCACCTTCTCGAAGACCCGCGGGACGCCGGTCATGATCGTCGGCGCAATCGCCTGCAGGTCCCGTCCGATCGTCTCGAGCGACTCGGCGAACGCCACGGTCACGCCGTCGTACAGGTAGAGATACATCACGGTGCGTTCGAGCGAGTGACTGAGTGGCAGGAACGAGAGCGCCACGTCGTCCGACGTCATCGGAATCACCTGACGCGAGGCCTTGAGGTTGGACAGGATGTTCGCGTGCGTGAGCATCACGCCCTTCGGCTCGCCCGTCGTGCCCGACGTGTAGATGATGGTCGCGACCGCATCGGGGTCGATCCCCGCCGTCAGCTCGCGGTAACGACGCCCGAGCCCGTCCTCGGTCATCAGGCGCTCGTGGCCGCGCGCGCTGACCTCCGACAGCGGCATCTCAGTCGCGCCGGCGCCCGGCGCGGCGCCCTTGCCGCGATCGATCACGGCCACGGCCTCCAGCGATGGCAGGCTCTGCCGCACGCTGCGGAGTTTGGCGGCCGGTTCCTCGTCCGAGACGACGGCGAACCGCGCACCCGAGTCAGCCAGGATCCCGCGCATCTGCTCGGCGCCGAGCGTCGGATAGATCGGCACCGTCACCGCACCCGCGGTCAGAATCGCCAGGTCGGCCATCGTCCACTCGGGACGACTCTCCGAGACCAAGGCGATCTTGTCGTCCTGGGCGACGCCGAGGGCGCCGAGCCCCAGACTGAGGTCGCGGACCCGGTCGAAGAATTCCTTGCTCGAGAGATCGTCGGTGCCATCGACGCGGCAGCGTTGCAGGAGCACCGGCTTCGGGAACCGGCCCGAGACGTGGAACGGTAGGTCGGCCAGCGTCCGGACGTCGGGCTCGGTCATGTGGACCGCCGATAAACACCCGATCGCCCGCCGGTCTTCTCGACCAGCCGGATGTCGCCGATGACCATCTCGCGATCGACCGCCTTGACCATGTCGTAGATCGTCAGCGCGGCCACCGACACGGCCGTCAAGGCCTCCATCTCGACGCCGGTACGCGCGTCGGTCCGCACGGTCGCGGTGATCTCGTAGCCGTCAGGCCTCGGCTCCAGCGTCACGTCGACGTGCGACAGCGGCAGCGGATGACAGAGCGGAATCAGATCGGACGTCCGTTTGGCCGCCATGACACCGGCCAGCCGGGCCGCCTGGAGCGGGTCGCCCTTGGCGATGCGCCCGGCGCGAATGGCCGCCAGCGCCGCCTTGCCGATCGTGATCGCGCCGCGCGCCACCGCCTCACGGCGCGTCACCGCCTTGCCGCCCACGTTGACCATCTGGACCCGGCCCGCGTCGTCCACGTGCGACAGGCGCCGCCCGCGGACCGCGGCCTTCGTCTTGCGTTTACGTGTCGTCGCCACTTGCCTCCCGTGCCAGATAGAACGACAGACTCTCGAGCGACACCGTCAAATCGACATTCTTCAGCTTCACGTCGTCCGGCGCTCGCAACGCTCCCGGCGAGAAATTCAAGATCGCCTTGATGCCTGCCGCCACGACCTTGTCGACGACGGCTTGCGCCGAACTGAGCGGCACGGCGATGACGGCGATGACGATCTGGTCGCGTCGCGCAATCTTGCGCAGCTCCTTGATGTCGTAGATCGGCACGCCCGCGCGCGACTGCTGCCCGACCTTGTCCCGCAGGTTGTCAAACAGCGCCGCGATCCCGAAGCCTTCCTGCCGGAATCCCGGGTAGTCCGCCAGCGCGAGACCGAGATTGCCGGCCCCCATGATGGCCACCTTCAAGTGCCGATCCAGGCCCAGAATGTGTCGCAGTTGCCGCTTCAGATCCTTGACGTAGTAGCCGACACCCCGCACCCCCAGTTCGCCGAAGTGCGCCAGGTCCTTCCGGATCTGCGGCGCGTTCAGGTCGAATTGCTCGGCCAGCGTCTTGGACGACACGGCACGCACCCCCGCGGCGTCCAGCTCGTTCAGACAGCGCAGGTAGACCGACAACCGATTCGTCGTCGCTTCGGAGATCTGGCTCGACATGGGGACCCGCCGATCATAGCAAAGCCGCAACGCCCGCAACGCCATTGACACGATGTTGCGATCTCGCAACCACCCGGCCCCGCCCAGCCCCCGAACCCCGGCCCGGCCACATGCTACGATCCGGCGATGCGCCGACGGCCCACGATGATGCCGGCCCTGCTCGCGCTCGCCTGGCTTGCCGCGAGCGCGCCGCCCGCGGTGGCACAGGCCACGCTCCAGAAGGCGGCCACGGTGGAGGCGCTCGTCGCCTTCCCGGGTTTCTTCCACGATGAGCCGGTCGTCGTCCGCGCGGCGATCGCGTTCGACGGCGACACGACCTGGCTCGAGGACAGCGAGGCTCGCGTGCTCTGGGCTGGCGAGGCCGCCGAGGTTCTCGGGGAAACGGTCGTCGAGACGTCGGGTACGTTCTGGGATGTGGGGCGCCTCGAGGCAGGCGACCCGCGCCTCGCGCCGCACCAACTGGCGCAGCTCTCGCAGACCCTGCTCGGCAAGCCGTGGCCGGCGCCAGGCGAACTACTGCTGCTCGCCGCCGAGCGCAGCGTGCCGGCGCCGCCGCAGATCGCCCCGAGCCTCCGAGCGATTGCGCTCGATCCCGATCGCTACGTCGGACACAGCGTCTCGGTCACCGGCCGCTTCCGGGGCCGCAACCTGTATGCCGACCTGCCCCTGGCCCCGGCGCAAGGCCTCTCCGACTTCGTCCTTCAAGCGGGCGATGCCGCGCTGTGGGTGACCGGGCGGGAGCCCCGCGGCGACGATTTCACCCTCCACGTCGACTTCCGGCCGGACACGAGCCGTTGGCTCGACGTCACCGGACGGGTGCGCTACGCCGGCGGTCTGGTCTGGCTCGAGGCGAGCCGCATCGGGCTGGCGAGGGCCGCGGCCCGACCCGAACCGGTCGTGATCGAGCGAACCCAGGGGCCCGCCCCCGAAGTCATCTTCAGCGCACCGGTACAGGGCGACATCGATGTCGAACGCGCGACGCGAATCCGGCTGCAGTTCTCGCGCGACATGGACGCCGCCTCGTTCGAGAATCGGATCCATCTCGCGTATCTCGGCACCGACTCGCCGATGCCGGCCTTCACGTTCGAGTATCGTGGGGGCAACCGTGTCCTGGAGGTCCGGTTCGCCGAGCCGTTGCCGGCCTTCACGACCGTCAGGCTGGAGTTGGCCGCCGGGTTCGCCGCCGCCGATGGTGCGCTCGGCGAGGCGTGGCAACTCAGCTTCTCGCTCGGCGCCTCCTGATCAGATGGGGCGCCTTGCCTGCCCTGAGCTTGCCGAAGGGCGCCCCAGGCCCCAGCTCGGCCCCTCGCGGGGGACGCATCATTCAGTGCTCGCGGGGCCCCACCCCCACGAGCCGCTGCTCCTCGGCTTCGCTCGTCGCAGCAGCCGCAGGCGCTTGCCCCGCGCCGGGGCCTCGCCACCGCGCCGTGCGCGGTGTGGCTAGACCGGTCCGAGGGCGCGTAGACGCTCGATCTCGGCCCGGACCTCGGCAATCAGCTCGTTGCGGTGCGGGTAGTTGCGCCCGGCCGTTAGAATCGGCGGCCCGAACCTGACGCTGATCGTGGCGGCCCGCACCTGCGCGCTGCCCCGCGACATCCCTGCCCGCCCACCGAGAATCGCGACCGGCACGATTGGCACCTGCGCTTCGAGCGCCATCACGAAGCCACCCTTCTTGAACGGCAGCAGCTCGTCCGTCCGGCTGCGCGTCCCCTCCGGGAAGATGACGAACGACCCGCCCCGCCGGAGCGTCGTGGTCGCTTCGGAGATCGCCGCCGCACTCTTCTCCGGCTCGCCGCGGTGAACCCCGACGAAGCCGGCGATCTCGAACGCCTTGCCGAGCACCGGCGTCTTGCGCAGTCCGGCCTTGTACAGGATGTGCAGCCGCGGAAACAGCGGCAAGAACAGCGCGAACAGAATGGGCGGCTCGAGGTTGCTGGTGTGGTTCGCGCAGTAGACGGCCGGACGATCGGGGCGAACGTGCTCGACGCCCTTAGCCCGCACTCGGATCCCGGGGATGGCCAGCGCCAGGCGCACCCCGGCGTAGCCGGTCCAGTACAGCGCCCCCGGCCGTCGGGTCATCAGCGCGATCGCCAGCGCTGGAGGGCCGACCACGAGGATGTACAGCCCCACGACGACGTAGGCGACGATCGATCGCCCCCAGGCGATGAGCCAGCGCACAGCAGCCATCTGCAACGAATCGGGCTCGGAACGAAAAAGGCCCGACCCGGTCTCCCGGATCAGGCCTCACAGGGTGCGCCGCTCGGGTCGGCTACGACGCGCGCACGGCCCGAGACGTCCGCCGGCTGCCCGACCGTGCCGATGCCTTGGCGGTCTTGGCCCGCGCGGCCGCCCGCGCCTTCGCCGCGAAGCAACGCTCGAGTGCGCGATCGACACGCTCTTCGACCGCCTCGGACGCTTCCTGCGCCACCTCGGAGATCTCCGAGACGACGAGGAACTTCGCGCGGTCCAGCATCCGCTTCTCGCGGAACGACAGGCTCTTGGAACGGCTGAGGAAGGTCAGATTCTTGAGGACGTCAATCGCGTCCTGAATGGAACCGCTCCGCATCTTGTCGGAGTTGTCCTTGAAGCGACCCTTCCAGTTCTGGTGACTGTCGATCTTGCCGTTGCCCAGCAGCGTGTAGAGACGCGCGATCTCGTCGTCGCCGACGGCGCGCCGGAGGCCGACGCCCTCGATGTTGTCGACGGGCACCAGCACGGTCGTGTCGCTCGAGGCCATCCGCAGCATGTAGAAGCCGCAGGTGGTGCCCATGATCGTCTTTTCTTCTATCGTCTCGACGATTCCGAGCCCATGATTCGGATAGATGACCTTGTCGCCAACCTCGAATGCCACGTATCTCCAGCCTCTCTATGACTTTGCCGGCGTGTAGGAGTACGCCGGTTCTCCACTGTCCAACCCTTCGAGAGTAGCGTACCCTGACGGAAAAATCAATCGAAACATACGAAAAACTCGATAGGTTCGCCTCGTGTTCGCCATAAATGCGTGCAGTTCTGCCGACCGGATCGCTTTCGATACTCTCAGGGCGGGTAGAAACTTCTCGGAGGGAGGCTTGCTCGCGCCGTCGAACGACCGGGCGCTCGAGAGAACTGAGGTACAGTACCGGCCCGTGACGACTCGAGCGACGGTCTGTCTCCTCATGCTCCTCGGCATCCTCCTCGGCCCTGGCGCGTCGGGTCTCGAGGCTCAATCGGACGCCGATGCCGCCGTCGCCGCGACTCGGGAGACCGCCGCGGTCTCGAACGCGCTCCGCCACGTCGAAACCAGCCGCGACTCCACGACAGCGTTTCTCGCCACAATCGCCGCGATCGTCTCCCCGTCGGGACAGGAACAGGCCCGCGCGGAGGCGGTCGCGGCGCGCATGCGCGAGATCGGCCTCAGTGCCGTCGACGTGGACGAGACGCCGAACGCGATCGGCATCATTCCGGGACGCTCGGGCCGCGCACTGGTCTTCGTGTCGACGCTCGACGACCTGGCGACCGTCGCCGAGCATCAGCGCGCGGCGACCGGCCCACCACGGGTGGAGGGCGATCGCCTCGTCGGGCCCGGCACGAATACCTCATCGACGTCGGCCTCCATCCTGGCCGCGGCCGAGGCGCTCGTCGCTTCCGGAGTCACGCCAGAGCACGACATCGTCTTCGCCGCCGTGGCGCAGGAAGAGACCGGCCTCGTCGGCATGAAGGTCGTCTACGAGGCGTTCAAGGATCGCGCGATCGGCTTCGTCGACGTCCTCGGTGACGGCCGGCGGATCAGCTACGGCGCCATCGGCATCCACTGGTGGCGCGTCAACGCCACCGGGCCGCCCGGGCACTCGCTGGGCGGCGGACTCCCGAACGTGAACCAGGCGATCGGCCGGGCCGTCGACCGGATCCTCCAGCTGCCGCATCCCGCGCAGCATCAGGATTCGCGCACGATCGTCAACGTGGCGATGCTCCAGAGCGGCGCGGTCTTCAACCACAAACCGGCGACCGGTTGGTTCTCGCTGGACATCCGGTCGCTCGACATGGACGTCATCGAGACGGTCGAGGCGGCGGTCAGCGCCGTGCTGGTCGACGTCGCGACCGACACCGGGATCCAACTCGAGATGGAACCGTTCCAGCTGACGCCTGGCGGACAGATCCCGGGCGCGCGCGAGTCGGCGCTGGTCACGACTGCCGCGGCCGTCTCGCGGCAACTTGGCCTCGAACCGACCCTCAGCACCGGCGGATCGTCCAACATGAATGTGGCCATCGGCAACGGCAGCCTGGCCATCGGCATGGGTGGGTCGCGTGGCGGCGAACGCGCCGAGTCGGGTGAATGGGCCGACATTCCGGCGATGATGCGCACCGCGGCACACGTCGTCCTGCTGGCAGCGACACTCGGCGGCTCGTAGCCGTGAGGACCCGGAGGCAAACATGACGTTCACACGACTGACGCTGACGACGGCTTGTGCGGCCGTGGCCGCCGTGGCCGGGGTCCTCATCGCCACGCCGCTACTGCCCACCGTCCATGCCGGCCAGCCAGTTCCGGCGGACTTCACAGGCGTCACGGCGCCAGCGCCCGTGCCGGTCGACACCTCGGCTCTTCAGGACAGCCAGAGCCTGGCGCCCTACGTGCCGACTCCGCAGGAGGTCGTCGACCGGATGCTCCAACTGGCCGAGGTCGGTCCCGACGACGTGGTCTACGACCTCGGCAGCGGCGACGGCCGGATCCCGATTTCGGCCGCGCGCGACTACGGCGCGCGGGGCGTCGGCGTCGACATCGACCCCGAGCGGGTCGCCGAGGCCAACGCGAACGCCCGTCGCGAAGGCGTCAGCGACCGGGTGTCGTTCATTCTCGGTGACGCGATGGCGACCGACGTCTCGGACGCGACCGTGGTGACGCTCTACCTGTTGTCATCATCGAACCTGAAGCTCCGGCCGATCCTCACCAACCAGCTCGCCGCTGGCGCGCGGATCGTCTCGCACGCCTTCAGCATGGGCGACTGGGAGGCCGACTCGGTCGAGACCTTCAACGACTCACGCGGCAACCCGCGGACGCTGTACTTCTGGCGCTTCGACGGCCAGCCCCGCCCGTAGAGGGAAGGCGGGCACCTCGTCATGGCCGCCACAGCCGCCGAGATCCGGGTGCTCCTGGCCCAGATCGACGAAGCCTACGACCATCAGTCGTGGCACGGGACCAATCTCAAGGGATCGCTTCGCGGAGTGACGCCCCGGCAGGCCGTCTGGCGCCCGGGGCCCAAGCGCCACAACATCTGGGAAATCGCCACGCATGCTGCCTACTGGAAGTACGCCGCGTGGCGGCGGCTGACGGCAGCCAAGCGCGGCAGCTTCGCGCTGGACGGCAGCGACTGGTTCCCGTCCCCGGCGCCCGCGCGTGCCCCGCGTGGCGTGAGAGCAAGCAGCTCCTCGACGCCGAGCACCTCCGGCTGCGCTTGGCGATTCGTGATCTCAGCGTCTCGCGGCTGTCACGACGACCTCGCGGCAGCCAACTGACGCGTGCCGCGCTCATCCGGGGCATCGCCGCGCACGACCTCTACCACGCCGGCCAGATTCAACTGCTGAAGCGGCTACAGCTCCGCCGTCGACCCGTCTAGCGCCAGAAGCGGCGCAAACCTGCGTGCTATACTGCGGAACCCCGCCGAAGAGCCAGGGCTCTCCGACGGAGTCACGCCTTGAACGTCACGAGCCGGAGTGGTGAAACTGGCAGACGCGCGGGACTCAAAATCCCGTGGGGCTAACGTCCCGTGTGGGTTCGAGTCCCACCTCCGGCACCAATAGAATCAAGAACTTCCGAGGATTGTGGGCAAACCCGTAATAGTCGGGCAACTGCAAAAGATAGTGCAGGCACCAGGAATGAATCGTGCCAATGAAAATCCCGGAGAGGGAGACGCCCCCTAGGTGCTCGGCAGCAAGGGCGTGGATCCGCGCAAGGAGTTCCGTGGCCGCCTTCTCAGTAAACGTAAATGCGACGATCGATGAAGAGGGTATACCTGAGGCTAGGTCGGCCGCGAGCAGATGGGTCAGAGTCCGCGTCTTCCCAGATCCCGCAGCCGCTAAGATGCAAGCACCCTTCGTGTCTCTCAGGAACGGTTCTCGCTGCTCCTGACAGAGCGCATCCTCAATCCATTCTTCCATCCGACTATCACCCTGCTGTTCGGCTCACGCCTTTCGCGAACCCCCCCTCGTCGCGGCGATCGCCCCAACAACCAGCGCGTCCAGCTTCCGCCTGAGATACTCGATCTCACGACTGATCGCCCCCACGACGTGGTCCTGCTGCTCGAGAGCAACCGTCGCCTCGTCGCAGGTCGTCGGATCCGACTGGTCGCCCTCGGGCAGCGTTCGGGTCTGCGACGCCGCACCGACCCGGCCCGCGATGTAGCCGCCCACCAACCCGAAGATGGCAATCACGAACAGAATGAACCAGAACATCGGTGCCCTCACCCCTCAAGATGTCACGGCGTTGTCCCCAGACGCCCCGCACCCTACAATTAGCTTGAGCTTCGACCGGCAGTATGACCGACAACCCGATTCGCATCCACCTGCAGTGGCAGGACGGCCGCACGCTCGATCGCGACTGGAGCGCGCCCGACGAGAGTCTGCCCCCCAAGGTCGAGCACGACGGTCGCACCTTCGTCTTCACCGGCGACAGAACCGACCGCGGCCTGCCGATCTACCAGGAGCGGGACGAGGGCTAGTCCGCGCAGCACGATGCAGATTCCCACCGTGGTGATGCGATCGGGCGCTGTGCTGGTTCTCCTGCTGGCGGCGGGCACCGTCGAGGCGCAGAGCCTGGCCGAACTCAGTCGACAGATCCGGGCGGAGCGCGCGCGGCGGGCAGACCCGGATAGCCCGCTGCCGGAACGCCTGCCGGATCTCACGAAGAACGTGCTGACCGACGCCGACCTCTACGTCTACACGACCGAGCCACGACCCGTGCGCTACGAGCGGTTCGTCGTCCATACCCCGGCGCCGGTCCGGCGCCGCGACTCGAGCGAGCCGCCGCGCAGTTCGATCCGAGAATGGAACGAGACCCTGGACGAGTTGAGGACCCGGTCGATGGGCGGGGCCCCCTGGGGGCTGTTCGCATACTCCCCGGTCGGCTACGGACTCGGCGGGCTCCCCCGCGGCAAGGCGCGTAGCCGGGACGCCGGCCCGGGCATCCGAGGCTCCGAGCGCCGCAGCGATCGCAGCAGTCGCCGTGGAGCGATCGCGCCGCTGCCGAAGCCGGCGCCGTACGTACCTCCGGAAACGGTGATGTCTCCTCGGATTCAGGGCTGTTGGGCAGCCAGCGGCGCCTGGGCGAACGGCCGCTGCGTTCCCTAGCGCCCGGCCGCCGGCCTACCGCCGGATGTCGCGGAAGATCATCCGCATGTAGGTCGCGTGCCACGCCGATCGCGCGTCGAGGGAGCGCCGCCGCTCCGCAGCCTGGCCCTGTGATTTCGCGAAGGAAGAAATGAGGGAGAAGCGGCGCGGTCGCCGGGCATCATCGCCCGCATGCCGGATGGCGGCCAGAATAACCCGCTGACGTTCCGCCTCGAACCGCTCCGGGTCGGCTCTGAGCCGCTCGATGAGGTCGCGGACGAAGAACGGGCCGACCTCTTGGCCGGCAGCACTGGTCTGAGCAGCCGCGGAGGCCGCCAGCGCCATCACGAGAGTCGTGAGCACGGCGATGCGCATCGTCTGCGTCCCGACGGGTAGGCCCATTCTACGCGCGTCCGCCACGGGCGTATACTGAGGGGATGCCCACGGCCAAGAACCCCCCACTATCGGTCGCCAATCCGCACCGCCGCAACATCGCCATCATCGCCCACGTCGACCATGGGAAGACGACGCTGGTCGACGCCTTGCTCCACCAGAGCGGCGTCTTCCGGGCGAACGAGCGCGTCGCCGAGCGGGCACTCGACAACATCGACCTCGAGCGCGAACGCGGCATCACCATCATGGCGAAGAACACGGCGGTCCGCTACGAGGACGCCATCATCAACATCGTGGACACGCCGGGCCACGCCGACTTCGGAGGTGAAGTGGAGCGGACGCTGGCCATGGTCGACGGCGTCCTGCTCCTGGTGGACGCCTCCGAGGGCCCGCTGCCCCAGACACGGTTCGTCCTGCGCAAGGCCCTCGAGGCCGGCCTGCCCCCGATCGTGGTCATCAACAAGATCGACCGCCATGATGCGCGGCCGGGCGACGTGCTCAACGAGGTCTACGACCTCTTCATCGACCTCGACGCCAGCGAGGACCAACTCGGGTTCCCGGTGCTCTACGCGAACGCCAAGGCGGGCACCACCACGACCGATCTGGCCACCCCCGGCGACACCCTGCGGCCGCTCTTCGACGCCGTGCTCGCCCACGTGCCGCCGCCGGCGGGCGACCCCGAGGCCCCGCTGCAGGCGCTGGTCGCCAATCTCGACTCGAGCGACTACCTCGGCCGGATCGCGATCGGCCGAATCTTCGACGGCCGGGTCGCGCTCGGCGACACCATCGGCGTCTGCAAGCTCGACACACAGATGGTCACGACGCGCGTGACCAAGCTCTACGTCTTCGACGGGCTCAACCGCACCGAGGTCGAGCACGCCGCGGCCGGCGACATCATCTGCCTGGCCGGCATCGACGACATCACGATCGGCGAGACCATCACCGATCCCGAGACCCCGCGCCCGATCTCGCCGATCCACGTGGACGAGCCGACCGTGTCGATCGTATTGGGCGTGAGCACGTCGCCGATGGCCGGGCGCGACGGCACCTACGTCACCTCCAGGAATCTGCGCGACCGGCTCGACCGCGAACTGGTCGGCAACGTCTCGATCCGCGTGGAGAACACCGACTCCCCCGACCAGATCAAAGTCGTGGGCCGCGGCGAACTGCAGCTCGCCATTCTCATCGAGATGATGCGCCGGGAGGGCCACGAGTTCCAGGTGTCGCGGCCGCAGATCGTGACCCGCAAGGTCGATGGCCAGACCATGGAACCGGTCGAAGAGCTGGTGATCGACGTCGCCGAGGAGTTTCAGGGCGTCGTCATTGCCGCGCTGGGCGCCCGGCGCGGGATGATGACGCAGATGGTGAATCACGGCAGCGGCCGGATCCGCCTGGAGTTCCGCATCCCAACTCGCGGGCTGATCGGTTTCCGCGCCCAGTTCCTCACCGACACGCGCGGGACGGGCATCCTGAACCACCTGTTCGCCGGCTGGGAGCCGTGGCACGGCCCGATCGCGGGGCGTCCGACCGGCGCCCTGGTGGCCGATCGGCCCGGCCCGGCGACGGCCTACGCGATGTCCAACCTGCAGGAGCGCGGCGAACTGTTCGTCAACCCGGGCACGGAGGTCTACGAGGGGATGGTCATCGGCGAGAACGCGCGCCCCGACGATCTGGACGTCAACGTCACGAAGGAAAAGAAGCAGACGAACATGCGAGCCTCCACCGCCGAGGAGGCGATCAGGCTCATCCCGCCACGCCCGCTCAACCTCGAGCAGGCGATCGAGTTCATCAACGACGACGAACTGGTCGAGGTCACGCCGGCGAGCATCCGCTTGCGAAAGCGCACGCTGGCTGCCAACCAGCGGCCGAAACGGGCCGACTAAGCGAGCCCGGCCAGAGCAGTGCCCTCTCTGGTACGATCGAGGTGGCACCGATCGCCGGAGGAGGGATGCGCCGATGACGTCACGGGTGGGAGAAATCCTCCAGAGGATCTGGGAACTCGAGAGCGAACTCGAACGGAACTCGCCGAGAAGCGTGAGGAGTGGCACTACAGGTTCGAGGCTACGAAGATCCGGTTCGAGCAAGAGATTCACACGGCGCATCGGCAGCTGAAGAACAGTATCCCGCGGTTCATCCGTCAGGGCCGCGCCCGGCACCTCCTGACCGCGCCGGTCATCTACTCGGCCATCGCCCCGATCGCTCTCATCGACCTCTGGCTCACGCTCTACCAGACGGTCTGCTTCCCGCTGTACGGCATCCCACGGGTGCCCCGGTCGCGCTTCCTGGTCGTGGACCGCCATCATCTCGCCTATCTGAACGGCATCGAGAAGCTGAACTGTATGTACTGCGGCTACGCGAACGGCGTGTTCGCCTACGTACGCGAGGTGGCGGCGCGCACCGAGCAGTTCTGGTGCCCGATCAAGCACGCCCGGCGCGTGCCGTCACCGCACTCCCGCTACCGGCTCTTCTTCGATTATGGCGACGCTGAGGGATATCACCGAGACCTGCCCAAGGTGCGGAAGGACTACGACGACGTGCAACCGAAGTGAGTGCGGCGCCGACAGGGCGGCGCTAGCCACCAGGCGTTACTCAAGGAGGAGTTCGGTCAGGGAGGCAAGCGGGTGACGCTGCTCGCGGTCGGTATCGTCGTCGCGTTCGAACGGAAACCGCTTCTGCCCCAGGGCCGGCCGGAGGTCGTCGAACCAGGCCGCATCGTCGTCCAGCTCGGCCAGGAACGGCACCTTCACGCGCCGCGGGTCTCGCGCCTGGATGAAATCGCAGAGCACCATCTTCTGATCGGGATCGCCGAGCAGGTCGAAACCGACGCTCCGCCGCAGCGTCTCGTAGATGTGCGAGTCGATCAGATCGCGGATGGTCAGCACACCCAGCACGCGCACCTTGCCGGGAAACGCCGACATCGACGGCCCACGGACCGAGCGAGCAAGACCCGAGACCGACCGGTAGGCCTGCGTGAAGATCTCGTAGGCCTTCAGCAGCGGCACTTCGAAGTACTTCCGAGCGCCGGTGTCGCGCTCGACGAACATGTAGTACGGGATTAGGCCGAGGCTCACGCCGGTCTCCCAGAGGGTCGCCCAGGCGCGCGGGTCGTCGTTGACGCGCCGGATGAGCGGCGCCTGCATCCGGATCTGCGCGCCCGTCTCGCGAACCCTCCGGATGGCCTGGCGGGCGATCTCCGGCTCGAGTTCGACCGGGTGGGAGTAGTGCCCCATCACGGCCACGTGGCGACCGGCCGCGCCGATCTCCTCGAACAGCCGGAGGCAGTCGTCGGCATCAGGGTCGGTCACGAAGCGCTGCGGCCAGTACGCCACGGCCTTCGTGCCGAACCGGATATTCCGCACATGCTCGAGGCCCGGCGCCAGGAGCGGCTCGACGTAGCGCCGCAGAACCGACGACTTCATGATCATCGCGTCGCCACCGGTGACGAGGACGTCCGACACCTCCGGATGCGCCTTCAGGTAGCTGACGAGCTGGTCGGTTTCCTTCGCCTGGAACGTGATCCCGTCGAGCCCGACGAACTGGGCCCAGCGGAAACAGTAGGTGCAGTAGGCGTGGCACGTCTGCCCCTGCGCCGGGAAGAACAAGACGGTTTCGCGGTACTTGTGCTGGATCCCGGCGAGCCGCTCGTCGCCGACGGTCGGCACGTTGTGGGTCAGCTGCCCCGCTGGATGCGGGTTCAGGCCGAGCCGGATCCGGTTGACGGTCTCGGCCAGCCGCTCGGCCGGCGCTTCGGACCGCAGCAACGCCGCCACCTCGTCGTACTCGTCGTCGCTGATCATCCCGCGCTGCGGGAAGACCAACTGGAAGATCGGGTCGTCCGGGACCCGCGACCAGTCGATCAGTTCCTCCAGAACGTAGCGGTTGGTGCGAAACGGCAGGACGTTCCCGACGACTTCGACGCCCTCGCGCACGTCGCGAAGCACGGCGGCCCACTGCGGCGCCTTGGCGACATTCTGCAGGCCTATGGCCTGGAAGCCGGTCGGTTCGTGACTGGGCGTTGCCATCGAAACATTCAGCGTCTTTCGAGTCTTTCGATGAGAGGTCGACGCTAAACCTCTCATGACACGCAAGTTATATCTTTAGGTCCTGCGGGGCTCAGCCCCTGCGGCCCGCCGGCTGGCCGGGCCGCCGGACAGTATAGTCTGCTCCGCCGCTCAGGAACAGCCCCCCAGAGATTCGCTTTTTGTTCGCGAGTCCCATCCACACCGATCTGGACCTACAATCGCAACACTCTCGCGTCTGGAGAACCGTGGCCCCGCAAGGAACCGACAGGAAGGCTGCCATGCTCCGTTCCGTGATCGCAATGTCGATGGTCCTCGTGGCCTCCCCCGTCTGGGCGCAGCGCGCCACGACGGTCGACCCGCGCCACTACACGATCGTACTCGAGAACGACGTCGTGCGGGTGCTGAGCGTGAACTACCCACCGGACGAACGGTCGGAAATGCACGAGCACCCGCCGAACGTGACGGTGTTTCTCACCGACGCCCAGTTCCGCGTCACCTATCCAGACGGCGAGGTCTCCAACCCGCGGATGAACAGCGGCAGCGTCGGTTGGGGTGCGGGTACGATCCATGAGCCGCGTAGCGTTGGCACGCAGCCCGTGCGCGTGATGATCGTGGAGTTCGTCAATCTGGAGATCAGCGAGGGCGTTCGCCAGCGGATCTCGCAACCCGAGCCGATCGACCTGGGCCCCGGCATGACCGGCCACGCGCTCGTCGACAACGAACTGGTCGCCGTCCGCCGGGTGACGTTCGATCCCGGGGCCGGTCGCGAGCCGCACGCCAACGAGAACCGCAACCTGCTGTTGATGCCGCGGTTAGGCCGGCTGACGGTCGAGATGGACGGCCAGACCAAGATCTTGGAGCCGGGCGAAGTGCAGTGGGTCTCGGGCGGCACGGTCCACACGGAGCGCAATGACTCGGACGAGCCGATCGAGTGGATCGCCCTGCTGTTGGAGCAACTACCGCCGGGCTAGCCCGCCGGCTCAGTCGACCGTCGCGGCCGCGTTTCGCCGATCAACTGGCGGAGTGCAGCTGCAACTCCACGTCGGCCGAGATCTCGACCTGCTGTTCGCTGCGCCACGTGGCGTCGACGCTCCAGACTGTCGCCCGATAGCTCCCGGCCGGCACGCCGGACAGTTCGAAGCGCCCGGCGCGATCGGCGACGGCGGCGTAGGGCGCTGCCGTCACCACGATATAGGCCGCCATCGCCGGGTGCACGTCGCACGAGACCGTGTAGGTCCCGGGCTGCTCGAACGTATGCATGTAGACGCCGGCGATCGGGGTCGCGATGTTGAAGACGGTCTCGCGGGTCGCCGAATCCGAGACATGGACGTTGTGCAGAACGTCATCGCCGTTCGTGAAGGCGACCGCCTGGCCGGCACGCGCCACGAGCACCCCCGGATCGAACGTCAGCCCGAACTGATCCATCGTCGGCGGCTCGTCGGGCAGGGCGACCTCGTGGCCGTCCTCGGGCGTGAAGAAGACGACCGAACGGAAACCGCCGGCGACCGGCGGCGCCGCACCGCGCACGGCCACCACCTCCCCGCTGCCCGGCCGGACCTCGGTCGCTTCGGCGGGCGCCGCTTCCTCTGCCACCGGTGGTTGCGAACATCCCGCCACGGCAGCGACCAGGAGTGCGACCAGGCCAACGTGGCAGAGCACTCGGCGAGTCGAGAGGCCCCTGGGAGCGCCGCGGCCGGCATCGGCATCAGTCATCGAGCCCCGCATTGTAGCGGCCCCGGCCGCGGCAAATTCCGGTCGCCACGGAAAATATCGCCGATCCCTGGAACAGGGGTCTCGGCTCGCGCCGGAAACGGCCGGTTGACGGCCCTCCGCGCAGCGCCGCGCGCCGATGGTCTGGCACACGCATTGCCACTGTACCAGTGAGGGAGGTCCGGGAGACGCCAATGGACTGGAGTTGTACGTCGTCAAATCGATCT